>JAYRSJ010000001.1:0-405461 GCA_041920215.1 Burkholderiaceae bacterium
ACCTGGCGCATGACCGAGGAGATCGAGACCGCCCCGCTGCCCAGGCTGCCCAAGTTGCCCAAGCCGCAGCCGGCGGTCGAGGCCGAGCCGCCGGCTGCGCCGGCGCCGGCCGAGGCGCCCACTCCGGCCGCGGCCAAGAAGCCGCTGCACTACGAGGTGACCATCGACGAGCGTGGCGTGCGCATCCAGCCGCGTGAGCCGGCTAGGGCGGCCTCGGGCGCCGCTTCGGCGGCGTCAGCGGCCTCGGCCGCAGCCAGTGCAGCCGGCCTCAGCATCCGCGTGCCGGGCTTCGAGATGCAGCTGCCCCCCGAGGCGGTCGATCCGGCGGACGTTCGCGAGGCGGTCGAGGAGGCCAAGCGCGCGCTGCAGGAGGCCGCCGCCGATGCCCGCGAGGCCCAGAACAGCGCCGAGGAAGCGCGGCGCGAGGCCGAGCGCGCGCTGCACGATGCGATGTCCGACGCGCCGCGGACCCGCGTGCGGGTGGTGCGCCTGGGTGACTTCCTGGTCGATCTGGCGGTGCTGCTCATCCTGGCCTCGGCCATCATCAAGGTCACCTACAAGGGCCGCATCCAGGCCGAGGTCAAGGCGGCCCAGGCGGCCGAGACCGCCGAGGCCGAGTCGCTGAAGCGCCAGGTCGTCGAGGCCCGCATGGCGGCGATGCAGGCCCAGGTGGAACCGCACTTCCTGTTCAACACCCTGGCCTCGATCGACCACCTGATCGAGACCGATCCGCCACGCGCCTCGCAGATGCAGAAGAATCTGATCGCGCTGCTGCGCGCCTCCATGCCCACCATGCGCGAGGCCAATGCCAATGGCGCAGCGCGCGATCTGGGTCGCGAGCTGGCGGTGATCAAGCCCTATCTGGAGATCCTCAAGATGCGCATGGAGGAACGGCTGCAGACCGAGATCGACGTGCCCGAGGGCCTGCTGTCGGCCGAGTTCCCGCCGATGATGATCCAGGGCCTGGTCGAGAACGCGATCAAGCACGGCCTGGAGCCCAAGGCCGAGGGCGGCACGCTCAAGGTCCGCGCCGAGATCCTGCACGGCAAGCTGGCCGTCACCGTGGCCGACACCGGTCTGGGCTTCGGCCGCGCCGCCACCAGCGGCACCGGCGTGGGCCTGGCCAATATCCGCGAGCGCTTGCAGCTGCTGCACGGCAACCGTGCCAGCGTCACCGTCACCGAGAACCAGCCCAGCGGCACCATCGTCACCATCACCGTGCCCTACAGCACGACCCGCAAGTCCACCGAAGAAGGAGCCACCGCATGAAGCGCTTTTTCCAACTGAGCCTGATCCTGGCCCTGGTACTGGCCTCGCTGACGATGTTCGGCGGCTTCTTCGTCTGGCAGGAGATCGCCAGCCATCCGGACGTCGCCGTCACCATCAATGGCGATGACTTCGACCTGCAGGGCCTGGAGATGAGCAGCGCCAGCGGTCTCGGCGGCCTGATCCTGGGCAGCCTGGTCGCCGGCCTGGTGCTGTTCATCGTCGTGCCGCTGTGCTTGCTGATCGGCCTGGGCCTGCCGCTGCTGATCATCGGCGGTCTGCTGGCCCTGGGGCTGCTGGCCGTGCTGGGCGTGGGCGCCATCGTGTTCTCACCGCTGCTGCTGCTCGTGCTGCTGCTATGGCTGCTGCTGCGCAAGCCGTCAAAACCACGACAGGCCAACGGCGCGCATTGACATAGCATCGCGGCCATGACGAATACCGACAAGCAAACCAGCCGAGTGCGCGCCGTGCTGGCAGATGACGAACGGATGATGCGCGAGCAGCTGCGCAGCCGGCTGATGGAGGTCTGGCCGGAGCTGGACATCGTCGCCGAGGCCAAGAACGGCCTGGAAGCGGTGGAGCTGGTGCGCGAGCACAAGCCCGATCTGGTCTTTCTGGACATCCGCATGCCGGGCCTGACCGGCGTCGATGCGGCCCGCCAGATCGTGCAGCTGCCCGATGCCGGCGATGACGATCAGTGGCTGGTGCCCGAGATCGTCTTCATCACCGCCTACGACCAGTATGCGGTCGAGGCCTTCGAGCAGGGCGTGGCCGACTATGTGCTGAAGCCGGCCGAGCGCGAGCGCCTGCTGGTCACCGTGGCCCGCATCAAGAAGCGCCTGGCCCAGCGCCAGGGCGACGAAGCCGGCAGCCCCGGCGCCGACACCGCCGCCCCCGGTGCACCGCTGCAGCAGCTGCTGCACAAGCTCTCGGCCCAGCTCAACCCGGGCGGCGCGCCCAGCTATCTGCAATGGATCCAGGCCACCGTGGGCCAGGCCATCCAGATGATCCCGGTCGAGGAGGTGCTGTTCTTCATCAGCGACGAAAAGTACACCCGGGTGCAGACCGCCACGCTGGAGGCCCTGATACGCAAGCCGATCAAGGAGCTGGTCGACGAACTGGACCCGCAGCTGTTCTGGCAGATCCATCGTTCCACCCTGGTCAATGTGAAGGCTATCGCCGGCGTCACCCGCGACTTCCGCGGCCGCCAGCTGGTGGGCGTCAAGGGCCTGACCGAGAAGCTCGAGGTCAGCCGCAGCTACACCCACCTCTTCAAGGGCATGTGAGCCTCAGGCCTTGCGCAGGCTGGAGGCGATGCACCACTGCGCCGCCCAATAGCTGCTCAGCACCCAGAGCGAGGCCTCGGGCAGCGGGCCGGCAAACTTGTTGATCGCCAGCAGGGCGTCCGAGGCCAGGAACAGCGTGCCGCCCCAGGCGGCCCAGCGTGCCAGCGCCTCGCGCGCCCCGCCCAGGCTGGCACGCCACCAGCTCCAGGCCTGGGCCGACATGCTGGCCAGGCAGACCACATAGACCAGCACCGGCAGCTGCAGAGGCCCCGGCACGCCCGGCCACAAGCGGCTCAGCACCAGCGCCGCGATCAGCGCAAACAGCGCGAAGGGCCACCAGGGCCGACCCAGGCGGCTGTGCTGGCAATAGCCGGCGATATAGGCCAGGTGGGCAAGCAGAAAACTCAGCAGCCCCGGCAGAAAGCCGGCCTCGGGCCAGAGCAGGAACACATCGCCGGCCAGCGAGCACAGCAGGCCCAGGCGCAGCCAGCGCGCCTGCCTGGGTGCATCCAGGCCGCGCGGCCAGGCATACAGGATGATCAGCACCGTGGTCAGCGGCTTGGCCAAATAGGCCAGCTCGCGCGGCAGCGCGGTGCCGCTCAGCGCGGCGATCGCGATCAGGGCACTGATCAGGGTCAGCAGGGGCAGCAGGCGTTGGATCGGCATGGCGCGCATTCTGGCCGCAGCCTCCCCGCTCGCCCCTGGGGGAAAGCCCGGGACCCGGCGGGCTGGCTCAGCCCAGCCGCACCCGCGCGCCGCCAGCCTGGGCGCGCAGCAGCGCGTCCACCTGCTCGACCGTCAGCGGCCGGGCCAGGCCGAAGCCCTGCATCAGGTCGCAGCCCATCTCGACCAGGCAGGCCCAGTCCTCGGGTCGCTCCACGCCCTCGGCCACCACCTGCATCTGCATCGCATGGGCCACCTGCACCATCGAGCTGACCAGCAGCCGGGCCGATTCGCTGGCGGCCATGCCGTGCACGAACAGCCGGTCGATCTTGAGCTTGCGGCAGCGCATGCGGCGCAGATAGGCCAGCGAGCTGTAGCCGGTGCCGAAGTCGTCGATCGCCAGGCTGTAGCCCAGGCCCTGCAGCGTCGCGACGATGGAATCGGCCTTGTCCACATCCTCGAAGACCGAGCCCTCGGTCAGCTCGAACTCCAGCAGCTCCGGCCCGAGGCGCTGGGTGGCGAGGGCATTGAGCAGGCGCTGGCGGTGCTCCTGGCGCCGGCACTGGCGCGAGGACAGATTGAGCGCCACCGGTGGGCAGTCCAGCCCGGCAGCCACCCAGCGGTCCAGATCCCGTCTCAGCACCTGCAGGGTCAGCAGCCCCAGCTCGACCACCAGGCCGCTGGCCTCGGCCACCGGCATGAACTCGGCCGGCGACACCGCGCCGCGCTGCGGATGCTGCCAGCGCGCCAGCGCCTCGAAGCTGCACAGCCGCCCCTCGGCGTCGAACAACGGCTGGTAGGCCAGATGAAGCCGGCCCTGCTCCAGCGCGGCCTGCAGATCCTGCTGCAGGCTCAGGCGTTCACGCAGGGCCTGGCCGATCTCGGGGGTGAAGATCTGAAAGGCATCCTTGCCCAGGCGCTTGGCCTGGCGCATCGCGGCATCGGCGCTCTGCAGGGCCTCGCCGGCCTGGTGGGCATGCTCGGGCAGCATCACCCCGCCCAGCGAGACGCTGACGCGCAGCCAGTTGCCGTCGAACTCGACCGGCTGGGCCAGCTGGGCCTGGATCGCCGCGGCCAGGCGGCGCAGCTGCTCCTCGTCGCAAGGCGGCTCCAGCAGCAGCGCGAACTCGTCGGAGGACAGGCGCGCCGCGGTATCGCCGGGCCGGGCCAGCGCGCGCAGGCGCAGCGCCGACTGCTGCAGCAGCCGGTCACCGGCCGCGTGGCCGTGGTTGTCGTTGATCTGCTTGAAGTTGTCCAGGTCGACGATCAGCAGGGCCGCGCTCTGGCCGCCTCGCTCGCAGCGCTGCAGGGTCCGCGCCAGCTGCTGGCGCAAGGCCTCACGGTTGGGCAGATCGGTCAGCGCATCGTTGAGCGCCAGATAGCGGGTGCGGCGCTCGGCCTCGGCCACCGAGGCGCGCAGCCGGCCGGCTGCCAGCCAGGCCAGGCCCAGCGCCCCGGCCAGCACCACCGCGGCGGTACCGACGAAGCCGGCCAGGTCGATCCAGATGCCGGCACGGCTGGCGCGCAGCCGCAGGCTGCCGACCCGGCGCTGCTCCAGCAGCACCGGCACCGTCTGTACGCTGTCACCGGCCCAGCGCCGCCAGGGCCCTTGCGGCGCGGCGCTGCGGTCGAAGACCGCCAGCAGCTGCCCGCTGTCCAGCAGCAGCTGGGCATTGAGCACCGCCGGCGAGGAGTCCAGCGCCGCCAGGATCTCGCCGGCATCGTTGCGGTTCTCGAACACCACCGCCGCCGAGGCATTGCGGGCCACGATATTGGCCTGGGTCAGCAGATCGTCCTCGAAACGCTCGTTGAGCCGCCCGTACTGCAGCAGGGTCAGCACCAAGGCGAAGAGCAGCAGCGAGGCCAGCGCAAGCATGGCCTCGCGGTGTTGCTCCAGCGGTGTCGTCAGCAGTTCGCGCCAGCGCATGACCAGCCCCTTGCTCAATCCTTGCGCACGAAGCGCGCCAGGCGCAGCAGCTTGGCGCTCATGTCCAGGCCGGCGCGGCGCACCTCGTTGAGTTCGATATCGAAGACGATGCGGCCGTCCTCCACCTGCAGCCTGAGCATCTGGCCGCCGCCCAGCGGACCGTTGCCCTCGCTCACCATCAGCAGGCCGCGCCCCGGCGTGGCCAGCGCGGCGATGTCCGCCGCCTGGCCCAGCCACAGCGCATGGCAGGCACCCAGGCTGTCCAGCGCCGTTTGGCGCACCAGCAGCGCGCGCTGATGGACCTTGCGGCCGGCCAGGGCCTGCAGGGCCGGTGCCATCGGGCCGGGCTCGTACAGGCACAGGCTCAGCACCGGGTCGGCGGGCAGCTTGGTGAGCGGCCACTCGACAAACATCAGCACCCGGTAGAGCACCTCGGCCTTGAGCTCGGCCTCGCTGCGCGCCGGCCCCTGCGCCTGGGCCGGCCAGGCACCCAGCAGGCACAGCAGGGCCGCGACGCAGCGGGCCAGAGCGGGTGCGGCGCGCGCCATGGGCATCAGAAGGCCTGCTGCCATTCCAGCTGCCAGGCCCGGCCGGGGCGCGGCACCGTCAGCAGCGCGTTGTCCGGCGTGGCCGGGTCGGCGCTGCGGGCATCGGCCAGGTTCAGCACCCGCAGCAGCAGCTGGCTGCCGCCGTCGCCACGGTAGCGCAGCAGCACATGGGCCAGGGCCAGGCGCCCGACCGGCTCGCGGCCGCTGCGCGCGCCCATGGCCAGCCACTCGGCCCCCAGCCCCAGGCGCTGGCCCAGCGGCAGCAGGGCATGGCCCTTGAACAGCCAGCGCGGTGAATTGCTGAGGCGCCGGCCGTCCTGGTGCGTCGCGATCAGGCTGAGATTGGCGCGCCACTCCAGGCTGCCGGCGCGGCGCTGCTCCAGGCCCAGGTCCAGGCCCCGCATGCGCAGGCCCGACACATTGCGGAACTGCCCAACACTGTCGTCATGCAGGTCCAGCGGCACCAGCTCGATCAGCTGGCGCATGCGGTTGGCATAGAGGTTGGCGCTGAACAGCGTCCGCTCGTCCAGGGCCCGCTCCCAGGCCAGCTCGATGGCGCTGATGCGCTCGGGCCGCAGTGCCGGGTTGGCGATCTGCGAGGCGCCGTTGTCGTCGTAGAAGCGTTCGAACAGATTGGGTGCCCGGAAGGCCCGCGAGAGCAGCAGCTTCAGCGATTCGCTGGGGCCGGGGCGGTAGACCAGGGCCAGGCGCGGCGACCAGGCGCTGTCGAAGCTGCGGATATGGTCCAGGCGCAGGCCGGTGGTCAGCTGCCAGCGCTCCGACAGGCGCCACAGGTCCTGCACGAACAGGCCCAGCGCCTGCTGGCGCGGCCGGCTGTCCAGATAGGTCTGGGCCGGGTCCTCATCGAAGTTGCGCTGCTCGCCCTTGGGCACGAGGCGCGCCTCGGCGCCCAGCAGCAGCTCATGGTTGAGCCAGCCGCGCCACTGCAGCCGGGCCTCGGCGCCCATCCAGGCGGCCGCGGCCAGGTCGCGGTTGATCAGCGGCGCCGGATCCAGCGCGTACACATAGCGGCCGTTGAAGACCGAGCGCGCCGCCGAGACGCGCAGGCTGCGTCGCCAGTCGCTGCTCCAGCCCTCTTCGTAGGCCAGCTCGGCGTAGCCGTAGGCATCGCGGAACTCGGTGCCCGGCACGCCGGCCAGCGTGCCATAGGGCGCGGTGGCCGCCTCCTTGAGGCGCTGCATCGCCGCGACGCTGAGGCGCCAGGGGCCGCTGCGGTACTTGGCGAACAAGCTGGCCTGGCGCTCGCCGTCCAGACCGGCCAGCGCCCCAGGCGCCAGGCCCAGCTCGGGAAGTTCCAGCGTCTCGCCGCGGCGGCGCTGCACATTGAGGCCGATGAATCGATCGGAGGGGTCGGCGCCGCCGCGACCATGCTGCAGCATCAGGCGGCGCTCGCCGGCGCTGCCCAGCAGCGCCAGGCCGCGGCTGCCCGGCGCGTCGGCACCGTCCAGCGTCACCACATTGACCACGCCCAGCAGGGCATTGCCGCCATAGACCGAGGAGCCCGGCCCCTGAACCAGCTCGACCCGCTTGATCCAGTTGGCCAGCAGCGGGAACTCCAGCTGGGGCAGGGCCTGGTCATAGATCGCGTCATTGACGCGGAAGCCGTCGATCGCGACCAGCAGGCGCGAGTTGTAGTCGCCGGGTCGGTTGAAGCCGCGCATGCCGACGCTGCTGTACAGCCGCGAGTCGCTCAGATAGATGCCGGGCAGGCGCTGCAGCATATCGCCCAGGGTCTGGTGCCCCAGGCCGGCGGCCTCGCGCTGACCCAGCACGCTGACCGCGGCCGGCGCATCGAGCAGGCTTTGCGCATAGCGCGACGGCCCCTGCACCTCCTGGCGCAGCAGGTTCTCCAGGCTCTCGGGGCCATCATCATCGGCCCGGGCCGACAGGGCACAAAGACCCAGGCCAAGAAGCAGCAACAGCCCCGCGGGGCGGCAGCGATCAGCAGGTCTCATCGTGCGTGCAGCAGAGACCGGCGCGACGGAAGCGGCTGGACTGCGCCGCACCCGGGCCGGGTTCGCCCAGCTTAAGCCGGGCGTCGCGGCAGCGCTGTTGCAAATCTCACAACTGCGAACACCTGCCGCCCGCGCGAGCGCCGCTGTTGTGTCGGCGCGCCAGCACCGGGCCCGGCAAGATCAAGCGGCACCGGCCTTTCAGTCGATCCGCACCCAGCGCACATCGATGTGGTTGTTGGCGCGATGCACCAGCTGCACATTGCTGCGCGCGACCCAGGGGATCACCTGATGGTGCAGCGGGATCACCGCCACATCGTCCTGCACGATCTTCAGCGCCTGCACCAGCTGGCTGCGGCGCCTGGCCACATCGCCCTCGACCTTGGCACTGTCGATCAGCGCATCCAGCCGGGCATTGCTGTAGCGGCCGTAGTTCCAGCTGCCGTCGCCGCCCACCGGGCTGTGCACCAGGGCCTGCAGCGAGTACAGCGCGTCGAAGGTGGCCACCCCCCAGCCCAGCAGATGCAGGCTGCTCTCCTTGCGCTGCAGCTTGGGGAAGTAAAGGCTGGAGCCCTGGCTCAGCAGCTTGGCCTGCACACCGATCTTGGCCCACATCGCGGTCAGGGCCTTGCAGATCTCCTCGTCGTTGACATAGCGGTCATTCGGGCAATCCAGCGGCACCGCGAAGCCCTCCGGATAGCCGGCCTCGGCCAGCAGCGCGCGGGCACGCGCCGGGTCATAGGGCAGACGACGCTCGCCCTCAGCGGTCCAGCCATCGGCCTGCGGCGCCACCAGCGAGCCGGCCGTCTGGGCCAGGCCCCGCATCGTCACCCGCTTCAAGGTCTCGATGTCGATGGCCTGGTAGAGCGCCTGGCGTACCCGCAGGTCCTTGAAGGGGTTGCGGCCCTTCACATTGCTGCCGGCCAGCTCCTCGCTGGCCTGGTCCAGACCCAGGAAGATGGTGCGGAACTCGGGGCCTTCGACGATCTTGACGCCGGGCGTGCTGCGCAGCCGCGGCACATCCTGCGGCGCCGGGTCGAGCACGAAGTCTATTTCGCCGGACAGCAGGGCCGCCAGCCGGGTGGCGTCGGAGCTGATCGGGGTGTAGACGATGGCGCTCAGATTGCCCTGCAGCCGGCCCCACCAGTTCGGGTTCAGCACCAGCTCGGTCCGGATGCCGGGCTGGCTGCTCTTGAGGATGAAGGGGCCGGTGCCCATGGCATGGCGCACCG
Source organism: Burkholderiaceae bacterium (assembly GCA_041920215.1). Taxonomy (GTDB): domain Bacteria; phylum Pseudomonadota; class Gammaproteobacteria; order Burkholderiales; family Burkholderiaceae_C; genus JAYRSJ01. The sequence goes on from JAYRSJ010000001.1 coordinate 8,896, forward strand.
CATGGGTCTCCTCCTTCTGCGCGAAGTTCTGCGGCTTCTCGACCCGGTGCTTCAGCGCCCAGTCGCGGGACATGATGCGCACCCCGCTGATCTGGCGCAGCAGCACCGGATTGGGCGCGGCCAGGCTGATCTCGACGCTGGAGGGCGAGAGCTTCTTGACCCCGGTGACACCCTGCAGCAGCACGCGGAAGTTGGAGCTGGGCGAGAGCGCACGCTCGAAGGAGAAGACCACATCGTCGGCACTCAGCGCCGTGCCGTCGTGGAACCGGACACCGGGGCGCAGATCGAAGCGCCAGTGCGTGGCGTCGACCTGGGTCCATTTCGAGGCCAGGGCCGGCTCGATCGTGAACTGCTGGTCGTAGGCGACCAGGCCCTCGTAGACAAAGGCGTTGAACTGGTTGTTCAGCGCGCTGTTGTAGGCATGCGGGTCGAAGCTTTGCACATCGCCCTGGCTGGCCCAGCGCAGGGGTTTGGCCAGAACCGCGCCGGCGGCGGCGGCCAGCAGCAGTGTGGCAAGAAGTCGGTAGGGACGCATGGCGGGCTCGGTACTCGTGGAAAACCCTGAATGCTGCCCGCAGCGGCCGCACGCGCCAAATACCGATTCGCCATAAGCTTCTGCCGCCCGCGGCCGACGGGCTAGCGGCGGTTCTTGTCGGCCTGCTGGGCCGCCGTGCTGGCCGCGCCCTTGGCCGCCAGCTGCTCGCGCAGGCGCTTGAGCTTCTCGCGCGGGTCTTCCTTGGCGCCGCCCTCGTGCAGCCGCATCTCGGCAATGAAGCGGCTGGGCACGCCCATCACCATCTCGCGCGACTTCTTGCGCCGCCTCAGGGTCGAGACCGCCAGCGTGGTTCTGGCGCGGGTGATGCCCACATACATCAGGCGGCGCTCTTCCTCCAGGCGCTGGGGCGTCATGTCCTCGTCGTCGGCCTTGAAGGGCAGCAGGCCCTCGTTGACCCCGGCCAGGAACACATGCGGCCACTCCAGGCCCTTGGAGGCATGCAGGGTGGTCAACACCACCTGGTCCTGCTCCTCGCCGCGCTCGGCCAGCGAGAGGATCACGCTGATGGTCTGGGCCACCTCCAGCACCGAGGCCTTGGGCTCCTCGAAGCTGATGCCGCCCTCCTCGCTCATCTGGCCGCCGCAGCGCTTGGCCACCCAGTCGACGAAGTCCAGCACATTGTTCCAGCGTGCCGCCGCCACCTTCTCGTTGTCCTCGTTGTCGTAGAGGTGCTGCTCGTAGCCGATGTCCTTGAGCCAGTCCATCAGCAGGCGCTTGGCCTCCTCGCCACCGATGGCATGGCGGGCGCGGTACTCCAGATCGTTGATGGTGCGGCCGAACTCGTGCAGCGAGCCTATCGCCTTGGCCGACAGCGCCGTGCCCAGGCTCTCGGCGAACAAGGCCTCGAACATGCTGCACTTCCAGCGCGCCGAGAAAGCGCTCAGCGAGCCCAGGGTCTGGTGGCCGATGCCGCGCTTGGGCGTGGTGACGGCGCGCAGAAAGGCCGGGTCATCGTCCTGGTTGACCAGCAGGCGCAGCCAGGCGCAGAGGTCCTTGATCTCGGCCTTGTCGAAGAAGCTCTGGCCGCCCGAGACCTTGTAGGGGATCTGGGCCCGGCGCAGCGCCTGCTCGAAGACCCGCGCCTGGTGGTTGGCGCGGTAGAGGATCGCGAAGTCCTTGAACTGCACCGCCGCCCCGGCCACCGCCGCGCCACCGCTGAAGCTGCCGCCGTTGGCGCGTATCGCCTGGATGCGTGCCACCGCGCGCTCGGCCTCGTGCTCCTCGCCATCGCTCTCGATCAGGCTGATGGGCTCGCCGTCGCCGAACTCGCTCCACAGCTTCTTCTCGAAGATCTTGGGGTTGCCGGCAATCACATTGTTGGCGGCGCGCAGGATGGCGCCGGTGGAGCGGTAGTTCTGCTCCAGCGGGATGATCTTGAGGCGCGGGTAGTCCAGCGGCAGGCGCTTCAGGTTCTCGATGGTGGCGCCGCGCCAGCCGTAGATGCTCTGGTCGTCGTCGCCCACCGCGGTGAACATGCCACGCTCGCCCACCAGGGCTTTCAGCAGCTCGTACTGCACCGCATTGGTGTCCTGGTACTCGTCCACCAGCACATAGCGCAGCTGCTCCTGCCATTTGCCGCGCGCCTCGGCGTCCTCGCTCAGCAGGCGCAGCGGCAGCGAGATCAGATCGTCGAAGTCCACCGCCTGGTAGGCGGCCAGCCGCTCCTGGTAACGCTCCATCACCACCGCGGCGGCCCGCTCCTCATCGTCCTTGGCAATGGCCAGGGCCTGACGGGCCGTCAGGCCCTGGTTCTTCCACAGCGAGATGGTCCATTGCCAGCGCTTGGCCTGGTTGGCATCGACCGTGCCGCCGGCATCGCGCAGCACCGCCAGCACATCGTCGCTGTCGAGGATGGAGAACTGCTCCTTCAGCCCCACTCTTGAGCCCTCGCTGCGCAGGATGCGCACGCCCAGGCTGTGGAAGGTGGAGATCACCAGATCCTTGGCGGCCCGCGGGCCGATCAAGGCCTTGGCGCGCTCGCGCATCTCCTGCGAGGCCTTGTTGGTGAAGGTGATGGCCGCAATATTGCGGGCCGCATAGCCGGCCTGCAGCAGGCGGGCGATCTTCATCGTGATCACCCGCGTCTTGCCCGAACCCGCGCCGGCAATCACCAGGCAGGGGCCGTCCAGATGGTGGACCGCGGCGAGCTGGGCGGGATTGAGGGTGGACGACACGGCGGCTGGTAGCGACGAACAAAGGGCCGCGCATGATAGCGGCCGGGGCAGACCGCAAGGCTCCGCAGGCTTCAGGCCGGCGGCCGCGGCGGACTGCGCAGGCCCAGGCCCAGCAGCAGCAGCGCATGGAACAGGAAGGCGATGCGCGGCACATCGAGCAGGCTGTCGAACAGCCCCAGGATCGCAAAGCCCAGCAGCGCGCCGGCCAGCGGCGCTGCCAGCGCATGCCGGCGCGCCGCGCCCAGCATGCAGCGCCACAGCACCGCCAGCAACAGCGCCGTCCACAAGCCCAGGCCCAGCAGGCCCTGCTCAAACAGCAGATGCAGGGGCAGGCTCTTGATATGCCAGGGCAGGTGGTGGCGGTCGCTGGTGAAAAACCAGTGGGCCAGCCCGGCGCTGAAGTCGTGATTGGCCAGCAGCTCGCCGCCGTCGTCCTGCAGCGAGACCGCCGCCACATCGATCGCGGCACCGGGCGCCTCCAGCGCCATCGAGAACATCAGCAGGCGCGGCGCCCACCAGTCACCGCCCAGATCGCCAGGCAGGCCCAGATCCAGCGTCAGCGGCTGCCAGCCCGGCTGCGGCGCGAGCTGCAGCACGCGACTGACGCAGGCGCCGGTGTCCAGCAGATGCTTCTCGCACAGCTCCAGATGCAGGGCCGCCGCCTGGCTGCTGCGCAGGCGCAGCGTCAGCTTCAGCAGCCCCTGGGGGGCGCGCACCCTTTGCCCGACGCGCAGCAGCTCGTTCCAATCCATCGCCGCCTGCCCGCCGCTCAGGCGCAGATGGCTGGGCTCGCCCGCCGCCTCGATCAGCCGGTAGTCGCCCGGCCGCTCCGGGCCGGCGCTGGCCTGGTAGTAGTTGGCGACGAAGCGGCCCGCGCCGCGGCCCAGGGCCCAGTCGGCCGGCGTGCGCAGCAGTTCCAGCCCGCGCTGCCAGTGCTGCAGCCGTGCGGCCCATGCACGCTCGCTGTCGCTGCCGCGTTCGTCGAAGCGGTCGCCGCCGCTGAGCGTGCCCACCAGCGTGATCAGCAGCAGGGTCAGCATCCACAGCGCCAGCTTGCGACCCTTGCCGCGGCCCGCCATCTGGCCGGCCGGCGCCGGCAGCCACTGGGTCGCCAAGCCCGCCAGTGCAATCAGGGCCAGGGGCAGCAGTGCCGCCTCCCAGGCCGGCGCACCGCCCCAGCTGCCGGCCACCACCGCCACCGTGCCAAGACACCACAGCCAGCCGGCCAGCAGCGCGCAGGCCTGCAGCTGGCGCCGCGGGCCCTCGCGCAGCCAGACCAGCTGCAGCAGCAGGCCGCTGCCCAGGGCCAGGCCATAGAAGAGGTATTCGCCCTTGGGTACCCAGGTGGCGAACAGCACCGTCAGACCCAGCGCCAGCAGCGCCCCCAGCAGGGCCGTCAGGTCCAGCAGCAGGCGCTGCCCGGCCGACTGCCCCGGCAGTCGGGTGGCGGGCAGATTCAGCAGCAGCAGGGCGCTGCCACTCAGGGCCAGCAGGGCCCGCCAGCCGCCGCCCGGAAAGATCCACCAGGCCGCCAGACCGTGCAGCGCGATCAGCGCCAGGCTCAGGGCCGGACGCAGCTGCGCTGCGGCCGCGGCCGGTGCGCCAGGCGCCGCCGACGCAGCGGCGGCCTGCCGCAGCAGCAGCAGACTGCACAGCCCCAGGCCCACCGGCGCGGCCAGGTAGAGGCCGCGCGAGAAGTTCGTCAGGCCGATGTAGACGGCCAAGCCCAGCAGCGCCAGCAAGGCCGCTCGCCGCCTCGGTCGATGGGCCTGCCACAGCCCGGCCAGCGCAAACGGCAGGCTCAGCACCAGGGCCGCGTCCAGCGCCGCGCCGCCCACATGCATCTCCCAGAACAGCGCGCTGCTGCGATAGTCGCTGCTGAAGCTCAGCAGACCGGCATAGGCCAGCCTTTCCCACAGGGCCGGCAGCAGACAGCCGGCCAGGGCCAGCACCAGGGCAGCGGCAAAGCGGCGGGCAAAGGCGGCGGGCTGCCGCGCAGACGCCGCCCGCCACAGCGGCAGCAGCAGCAGCACCAGCAAGAGGGGCTTGGCCTGGCGCAGGCTGTTCATCGGCTCGTGGTAGCCCTGGTACCAGCCGAACTGCCAGCCGCCGGCATCGGCGACGCCGCGCCACAGCGCCAGCAGCGTGGACACGCCGCACAGCAGCAGCAGCAGCTTGGCGAGCCCGCCATAGGCCAGCGGCCTTTGCCAGGCCGGCACCCGGCTGTCCTGATCGCCCTTGCGGGCCCAGCCCGCATAGGCGCCGCTGGCCACCGCCAGCACCAGCAGATCCAGCTCCTCGAAGCTGAGCCAGCCGGTCCAGGGTGCCAGGCCTATCCAGGGCAGCAGGGCCAGCGGCAACAGCGGCATCGCCTGCCAATGCCGGTAGCTGAGCGCCGCCAGCAGCAGCCATAGCGCCGCCGCCAGCAGGCCCTGCAGCGGATAGTGCGACACCAGGCCCAGACCGATCGCGGCACTGAGCAGCGCCAGCGCCAAGCCCAGCGGTTGACGGGTGGCGTGGCTGAGGGTGGTCATGGATCGTGCCTGATTGGCGCGCATGATAGCCAGCGCCCCGGCCTGCGCGACAAGCTGGCAAACCCGGTAGGGTCAGGTCTTGCCCCTTGTTCAGGGGGCTCGTTCAGGGGGACCTGGCGGCCGCGTCAGCGGCTTGCCAAGGCGGCACCGGCCGGCGCCGCCTTGGCGGCGTTCAGCAGGGCAGGCCCATGGGCATACAGGGCCCAGCCGCCCAGGCCCGCGGCCACCAGCAGCAGGGCGGCGGCCAGGCCGCGCCAGGCCTTGCGGCGCTTGCGCGCGGGGGCTGGGGCCGACGCTGCGCCGCTGCCCGCGGCGGCCGAGCCGTCGAAAGCCCGCATGAAGATCGAGCTGGTCGGGGCGGAAGCCGGCACCGGCGAGGGCACGGGTGGCGGCATCGGCGTCAGGCTGAGGGCCGAGTGGTTCTCGCCGGCCAGCCAGGCGCGCAGATCCTCGGCCAGTTCGCGCACCGAGGGGTGACGCTGCACGCTGGTCGGGGCGATGGCCTTTTGCAGCAGGGCTTCCAGGCTGATGCGCTCGGCCGCGCTGAGGCCGCTGCCGGCGGCGGGCGACTGCAGCAGTCCACCATTGCCCTCGCTGCGCAGCGGCCGGCCATTGACCAGCCAGCAGCTCAGCATGCCCAGCGCATAGGCCTCGGAGCCCAGACTGGGCAGCGCGCCGGTGCGCTGCTCGGGGCTGACGAAAGGCAGGGCCGCGCCGCTGAAATGCTCGGGCCCCTCGGGCTCCTCGGCCAGATCGGCCAGGCCCAGGCAAACCAGGCGCAGCTGCTGGCCCGGCAGCAGCCACAGCAGGCCGGGATCGAGCTCGCGCAGCACCAGGCCATCGGCACGCAGGCTCTGCAGGCTGTCACAGAGCTGCACCGCCAGCGCCAGACGCTGGCGCAGCGGCAGCTCGGCGCTGGCCGCCAGCAGCGGCTGGCCGTCCAGCCAGGGCAACACCAGATAAGGCAGGCCCTGGGCCGTCACGCCGCTGTCCAGCGGGGCGACCAGGGCCGGACGATCCAGCTGGGCCAGCAGCGTGGCCTGCTCGGCAAAGCGCAGCAGGGCGGCCATGCCGTCCTGCGGCTGCTGGTAGACCAGCACCGCCGCCTCCTGCGGCGCCAGGCTGTGGTGGGCCCGGTACCAGCGGCCCGATTCGCAGGCGTGCAGGGCGGCGCCCAGGCGCCAGACACCCAGGGGCTCACCCGCCCGCAGCTGGGCGGGCGGCATCGCTCCGGACAGGCTGACCGGGGCGGGGAAGGAGGCGGAGAAACGGGCGGCGGCAGACATCATCGACAGGGCTGGCCCGTCACCAGGAGGGGTGAGGGACAGCGGGCATATTAGGCTTGACCCTAGGTGCGCCGCGAGCCGCGCCCCCCTTCAACACGGGGGAGCGCGCGGATTCGCTCACACTTGGCGCCAACTTGTGCGCAGACCGTCGCCCGCCGCGGTCCGTTCAGCCCTTTGTCAAGCGCGCGTTGCGATACTGCGGGCCACCATGCAGGCCATTCTTGCCGTCACCCTGCCCTTCTTCGCCCTGGTGCTGTGCGGCTATCTGGCCGCGCGGCGCGGCCTGCTGGCCGAGAGTGCCATCCCGGGTCTGAATGGCTTCGTGCTGTTCTTCGCCCTGCCCTGCATGCTGTTCCGCTTCGGCATGCAGACGCCGATCGGCGAGCTGCTGAATCTCGCGGTGCTGGGCGTCTATGTGGCCGCGGCCTTGCTGCTGGTCTTCGTCACCGTGGCCAGCACCTGGTCGGAGCGCGTCCATCTGAAGGACGCCGCCTTCGGCGCCCTGGTCGCGGCCTTTCCGAATACCGGCTTCATGGGCGTGCCGCTGCTGGTAGCCCTGCTGGGGCCGGCAGCCGCCGGCCCGGTGATCTGCACCATCCTGGCCGATCTCTTCGTCACCAGCTCGCTGTGCATCGCGCTGGCGCGCGCGCATGACGCCGGCGCCGGCCGCCGCGCCGCCGTCCAGGCCCTGCGCGGTGCGCTGTCCAACCCGCTGCCCTGGGCCATCGCGCTGGGTGCACTGGCCTCCGTCAGCGGCCTCAGCCTGCCGGGGCCAGTGGACAAGGTGCTGAAGATGCTGGCCGACGCCGCCACGCCGGTGGCCCTGTTCACGATAGGCGCGGTGCTGTGGCGGGCCGGCCAGCATGCCCATAGCCGCACGCCGCTGGCCCTGTATCTGCCGGTGGCGCTGATCAAGCTGATCGTCCATCCGCTGCTGGTCTTTGCGCTGGGCGCGGCCGCCAGCCATCTGGGCGCACCGATCAGCGCCGAGCAGCTGCTGGTGCTGACCCTGGCGGCCGCACTGCCCAGCGCCAGCAATGTCTCGCTGCTGGCCGAACGCTATGGCGCCGACAACGGTCGGGTGGCCCGCATCATCCTGGCCTCGACCAGCCTGGCCTTCATCAGCTTCACCGGCCTGGCCTGGTTGCTGGGCGCGCAGCCGGTCTGAAGCGGCACGGCCGCGGCCTGCTATCGTTGCGACCCACTTTGCCGGAACACCGATGCAGCCGCGCCTGCTCCTGATTGCCCTTCTCTTCCCGTCGGCCCTGCTGAGCTTCACCCCGGCGCTGCAGGCCCAGGGCTACCAGCAACCCAGCGCGGCGGTGCGCGAGGCGCTCAACACCCCGGCGCTGCCGCGCCTGCTGGTCTCGCCCGACAAAAAGACCCTGGCCCTGGTCGAGCAGCGCCGCTACAGCAGCATCGAGGAACTGGAACGCCCGGCCCTGCATCTGGCCGGCCTGCGCTTCGACCCGGCCAGCGGCACCTCGCCGACGCTGGCGCCGATTCAGCGCCTGCGCCTGCGCGCGCTGCTGGAGCCCGAGACCACCGAGCGCACGGTGGAGCTGCCGGCCGGCGGCGCCTTCCACGGCTTCGAATGGGCGCCGGACGGCCGCCGCTTCGTGCTGGAGCGCCGCAGCGCCCAGGCCAACGAGCTGTGGGTGGGCGAGGTGGCCAGCGGCCGGCTGCGCCAGATCAGCGGTCTGCGCCTCAACAATGTGCTGGGCCAGGGCGAGATCGCCTGGCTCAATCCCCAAGAGCTGGTGGTGCTGAGCGTCGAGCGCCGCGGACCGCCGCCGCGCCAGGCCATCAGCCCGGTGATACAGCAGAGCAGCGGCCGCGCCTCGCCCGAGCGCACCTATGCCGATCTGCTGCGTTCGCCGCATGACGAGGCGCTGTTCGAGTACCACGCACGCTCGCGCATGAGCCTGGTGAACCTGGCCAATGGCAGCGTGCGCGAGATCGGCGAGCCCGGCCTGTTCCACACCATCAGCAGTGTCGGTGCCGGCCAGTACCTGTTGACCGAGCGCCTGGTGCGCCCCTTCAGCTACCACCTGACCTGGGACGATTTCGCCCAGGTGATCGAGGTGCGCGGCCGCAACGGCCGGGTGCTGCGCGAGCTGGCCCGGCTGCCGATGAAGGAAGGGGTGGCGATAGACGGCGCGCTGCAGGGGCCGCGCATCTTCTACCCGAGCCCCAGCGAGGATGCGGCGGTCTACTGGGTGGAGGCGCTGGACGGCGGCAACCCGGCCAGCCGGGTGGCCTTCCGCGACCGCCTGATGCGCCTGGACCCGCCCTATGAGGGCGAGGCGCGCGAGGTGCAGCGCATGCCGCACCGCTTCAGCCGCCTGCGCTTTCTGGACGACGGCCAGCATGCGCTGCTGACCGAGACCGACCGCAGCCGCGCCTGGACCCGCAGCTATCTGCTGCCGCTCAACGGCAACCAGAGCAAGCCGCTGTTCGAGCATGCGCTGCGCGAACGCTTCCGCCATCCTGGCCTGCCGTTGATGCGCACGCTGGCCAACGGCCATCAGGTGATACAGAGCACGCCACAGGGCGAGATCTTCCTGGTCGGCCAGGGGGCCAGCGCGCGCGGCGAACGGCCCTTTCTCGACCGCCTCTCGCTGCGCGATCTGACCAGCCAGCGCCAGTTCCAGTCGGTCGAGAGCCATCACGAGACGCCGCTGGCCCTGCTGGACAACGGCCGCCTGCTGATACAGCGCGAGGGCCAGGCCGAACCGCCCAATCTGTACCTGCGCGAGGCGGGCGGCGGCGGCAGCAGCGCGCTGACCCGCATCAAGGATCCGCAGCCGCAGCTGCGCCGCATCCACCGCGAGCTGGTGCGCTTCAAGCGCGCCGATGGGGTGGACCTGTCGTTCTGGCTGCACTTGCCGCCCGACTACAAGCCCGGCCAGCGCCGCCCCACGCTGGTCTGGGCCTACCCGCTGGAGTTCGACGATCCGACGCTGGCCGGTCAGGCCAGCGCTGCGCCCAACCGCTATGCCAGCTATCCCGGCCTCAGCGCGGCCCTGCTGGCGCTGGACGGCTTTGTGGTGCTCAGCGACGCGACCATGCCGGTGGTCGGCGACATCCGCAGCATCAATGACGGCTTCCTCGAACAGATCGCGATGAATGCGCGCGCCATCATCGACAAGGCCGAGGACCTGGGCGTCAGCGACAGCCGCCGCATGGCCATAGGCGGCCACAGCTACGGCGCCTTCATGGCGGTCAATCTGCTGGCCCATACCCAGCTGTTCAAGGCCGGCATCGCCCGCAGCGGCGCCTACAACCGGACGCTGACACCCTTCGGTTTCCAGAGCGAGCGGCGCTCGCTGTGGGATGCGCGCGAGACCTATCTGAAGCTCTCGCCCCTGCTCTATGCCAACCAGATCAAGGAGCCGCTGCTGCTGATCCACGGCGAGGCCGACAACAACTCCGGCACCTTCCCGCTGCAAAGCGAGCGCCTCTACCAGGCGCTCAACGGCCTGGGCGGAACCGTGCGCTACGTGGCCCTGCCGCATGAGGCCCATGCCTATGGCGCACGCGAATCCATCGGCCACACGCAGTGGGAGATGAGCCAGTGGTTGAAGCGCCACCTGGGCGATCCGCGCGAGCGTTAGCGTCCAGCGCGCCTCACAGATCGGCGCCGACCTGGGTGTCCTGCGCGCCGCGCAGCGGCAGGAAGATCTCGAACAGCGCGCCCCCCTCGGGCCGGTTCGACGCGCGGATGCGCCCGCCATGCACCTCCAGGATCTTGCGGCAGATCGCCAGGCCCAGGCCGGTGCCGCCCGAGCCGTCCTTGGTGGTGCTGGACTGCACGAAGGCCTCGAAGATGCTCTCCAGCTCGGCCGGCGGAATGCCAGGGCCCTGGTCGGCCACGCTCAGCAGGATCTCGCCCTGCGGCGTGATGCGCCCGCCGACCTCGATCAGCGCGCCCGCGGGCGAGAACTTGATCGCATTGGCCACCACATTGCGCACCACCTGCTGGAAGCGCAGCGGGTCGGCCTTGGCGCTCAGCGGCTCCTCGCCCAGCGCGGTCTGCAGGCGCAGCTGCTTGCGCCGCAGCAGCGGGCCCAGCTCCTGCAGCACGCTGCGCAGCGGCTGGCGCAGGTCGCAGCGCTCCATATCGAAGGTCCCTACCGCGCTCTCGATCTTGGAGACATCCAGCAGATCGTTCACCAGGGCCAGCATGCGCTGGCCGGCCGCATGGATGTCGCCGAACATCGCCGCCAGCTTGGGGGCATCGCGACCGCGCGTCGCGCCCAGCTCGGAGAAGCCCAGGATGGACTGCAGCGGCGTGCGCAGCTCATGGCTGATGTTGGCGATGAACTCGGACTTGGCGCGCGAGGCCTCCTCGGCCGCGTCACGGGCCTCGCGGGTGGCGCGCTCGGCCTCGCGGAACTCGCTGACATCCATCAGTGTGTTCAGCGTGCCCGCGACCCGGCCATCCTCCTCGTGCAGCATCACCTTGGTGACCAGCATGTCGCGCGGCTTGCCCTGGCTGTCCAGCAGCTGGGTCTCGTAGCGCAGCGTGCCGCCCTCGCGCTGCAGGCGCTCGTCCTGCTGCTCGTGCACGCGACGTTCGCTGGGCGGCAGGAAGCTGCCCACCGCCCGCCCTATCACCTGCTCGCGGCTGCGGCCGGTGAAGGCCTCCCAGGCCCGGTTGACCGTCTTGTAGACACCGCCGGCATCGACCAGCGAGATCGGCTGCGGACTCATCTCCAGCAGCAGGCCGGTCAGCGCCAGCTGGCGCTGCAGCTGCTGCTCGGCCACATAGCGGGCGGTGACATCGACCGCGCTGCCGGCAAAGCCGCTGATGCCGGCGGGCCCGAACAGCGGCACGACCGCGATATCGAAGCGGCGGCGCACCCCGTCGGCGCCAAGCATGAAGGCCGCGCTGCCGCGCACCCCCTGGCGCTCGTCAGGGCTGAACAGCGCAGCCACCCGCGCGCGATCCTGCGGCTCGACCAGATCCTGCAGGCAGCGGCCCATCGCGCTCTCGGCCCGCTCGGCGGTGATGGCCGACCAGCGCGCGTTGACAAAGGTGAGCCGGCCGTCCAGCGCGGCGCGAAAGATCAGCTCCTGCACGCTCTTGAGCACCACCGCCATCTCGCGTTCGCGCAGGGCCACTTGGGCATGGGCACGCTCGGCCGCGGCGCGCGCCTGCTCGCGGGCGTTGACGCTGCGGCTGAGCAGCACCGCGCCGGTGGCGATCAGCAGCAGACCGGCCGCGCCTATGCCCAGCAGATTGCCCATGGAGCTGCGCCAATGGGCGAGCGCATTGGGGACCTCCTGCTCCACCACCACCAGCAGCGGCCGGCTGCGCGACGCGCGCCAGGCCACCAGCTTGTGGGCCTCGCCGATGCCGCGGCCCTGGTAGCTGCCATGCTCCTGGCGCTCCAGCAGGCCGGCCAGCACCGGATGCCTGCCGAGCCGACTGCCCGCCTCCAGACCCAGCCCGTCGGTGGATGCCAGCAGCTGGCCGCCATAGCTCAGCAGCATGGCTTCGCTGCCGCTGCCGGCCAGTGCGGTCTGCTGGTAGTTGGCCAGCGCGTCGGGGTTGATCAGCGCCACCAGCAGCGCACCGGGGTAGGCGGTGTTGGTCCGCAGGCGGCGGATCAGCGGCAGGGTGCTGACCTTGCTGCGCGCCGGCGCCTCCGCCAGGTCGACGAGGCTGCGGCCAGGCATCAACGGCAGCAGGGCCTCGGCCCCGTAACCCGGCAGCCGGCCCCAGCGCTGCAGCGGCAGCTGCAGGCCGATTTCGCGCGGCCGGGAACTGGCCAGCACCTGCCCCTGCGCATCGATCAGCGCCAGGCTGCGCAGAAAGGGCAGGCCCAGCAGGGTCTGGTCGAACAAGGCGCGCGCGCTCTCGGCATCGGTGGTGGCCAGCACGCTGTCGCCCACCGCCGCCAGGGCCAGCGCGGCGGTGTCAATCGTGCGGCTGGCCTGGTCCTCCAGCACCCGGGCCAGCAGCTCGTTGCGCTCGCCGGCATCGCGCAGCGCCTCGCGGCGCTCCCACCAGGCGATGCCCAGCAGGGCCAGAGCCAGCAGCAGGGCCGCCAGCCCCGCGCCCAGCTGCACCAGGCGGTGATCGCGGCGCCGCAGACGCGGCGGCAGCAGCGGAGGCGGAGCGGCAGTGGGCGTTGGGATCATGAAGAGACGGTGCGGCAGCAGGGCGCTGAAGCGGTGCCTCAGTTGACCATGATTTCGGCCAGGCCATGGCGGCGTGCGGCGGCGGCCAGCCGGCCATCGCGCTTGATGGCGGCGACGAAATCGTCCATGCGCCGCAGCCAGGCGGCGTCGCCGCGCCGCAGCGCATAGGCATAGGGCAGCACATGGAAGGGCTGAGGCGGCGACACCAGCCGCGCCCAGTCGGCGTTATCCAGCAGGCGCCGGCTGTAGGGATAGTCCGTCATGAAGACATCGACCCGACCCGATTCCAGCTCGCGCTCGCGGGTGGCCGGCGGACTGATGACGGCCATCTCGGCCTGCTTCAGGGCCTTGCGCATCACCGGCTCCATGAAGGTGCCGGCCTGCACCGCCACCACCACCCCCGGCTGATCGATGTCGGACCACTGGCGCACGACACGGCTGGAGCGGGTGGTGACGGCATAGATATCGCTCTGCAGATAGGGCTGGGTGAAGCTCAGCTGGGACTGGCGCTGCGGCAGCACGCCGATCGCGAACATCGCCACATCGCAGCGCTGGGTGTTCAGATCGTCGACCAGGCTGGGGAAGGCGCTGTCCACATACTCCAGCTTGACTCCCAGGTCGCGCGCCAGCTCGGCCGACAGATCGATGTCGATGCCGCTGAGCTTCTGGTTGCGCGGGTTGCGGTAGGTGATGCCGTAGTAGTCGGGCCAGATGCAGACGCGCAGCGGCGCGCCGGAGGCCAGGCGCTCCAGCACCGGCTGGGCGCGCGCCGGTTCGGCGCCCGCGCGACCCAGGGTCAGCAGCAGCGCAGCTGCCAGCAGGGCCGCCAGCACCCAGGTGGACGGTTTCCTCATCGCGTTCTCTCCATAGCTCGCTCAGGACTCATCGACCAGCACCTCGAAGCTGGGCGGGTGGCTGTTGATGTAGTTGCGCACCGCGATCAGCTGCTCGGCATGGGCCAGGAACAAGTCGACCAGTTCCGGGTCAAAGGCCGCGCCGCGCTGCTCGGCCAGCATCTGCAGGGCCACATCATCGGCGAAGGCCTTGCGGTAGCAACGGTCCATGGTCAGCGCGTCGAAGAAGTCCACCAGCGCGACCAGGCGGCCGCTGAGCGGAATGGCGCTGCCAGCCAGACCGCGCGGATAGCCCTGCCCGTCCCAGCGCTCATGGTGGGTCAGCGCGATCTCGGCGGCCAGCTGGAACAGCGGCACCCGCGAGCGCCCCAGAATCTGCGAGCCGATCAGCGGATGCCGGTTCATCACCAGACGCTCCTCGGCGTTGTAGCGGCCGGGCTTCTTCAGCACGCCGTCGGGCACGCCGATCTTGCCGATGTCATGCATCGGTGCGGCGCGGCGCAGCATGCGGCTGTAGTCGGCCGACTGGTCGGCCAGCACCGCCAGGGCCTCGGCCAGATAGCCGATGCGCATGATGTGGGCACCGGTATCGTCGTCGCGCAGATCGGCCGCCAGCGCCAGGCGCAGCAGCGCCTCGTGGTGGGCGCGGGTGACCTCGCGCAGCGCCTCGTTGCGCTCCTGGTACATGCGGCCCAGGTCGGCCACGATGCGCTCCATCTGCGCGGCCGCGCCGGCATCGAACATCAGCTCGGCCGGGCGCGTCGTCAGCTCAGGGTCCAGAAGACCGTGCAGGCTGTTGCGGCTGCTCATGCGGCCTCCCACATCGCCGCGATGGCGTCGATCAGCTGCAGCGGGCTGAAGGGCTTGACCAGATAGGCCGAGGCCCCCGCACGCTGGCCGGCCTCGCGGTCGCTGGCCTGGCCACGCGCGGTCAGCAGAATCACCGGCACCTGGCCCAGGGCCGGCAGCGCGCGCAGGCGCCGGCAGACCGCCAGGCCGTCCAGCGCCCCCGGCATCATCACATCCAGCAGCACCAGCTCGGGCTGCACCGCCTGCGCGATCAGCAGCGCCGTCTCGCCGTCCTGCGCCTCATAGACGTCGTAGTCCTCGAACTCGAGGGTCATGCGGATCAGCTTGCGGATATCGGCATGGTCATCAACGATCAGGATCTTCTTCATGGCGGCCTCGCGCGGCGTTGGCGGCATTGGCCGCGTTGCATTGCTTGGCATGGTATCACTTGTATCATTTCAATCAGACAATCTCTGTGCAGCATTCGGTGAAATATTCGGCAAAATCGCGCCATGTCCGAAACCAGTCTGCTCGACGACGCCGCCCGCACCGACTTCAGTACGCTGGAGGTGGCGCGCCTGCTTGGCATGGCCGTGCGCTCGGTGCAGCTGATGGTGGACCGGGGCGAGCTCTCGGCCTGGAAGACACCGGGCGGGCATCGCCGCATTGCGCGTGAGTCCATCGAGGACTGGCTGGCCCGGCGCGGCCGCGGCGAGTCGGCCGGCAGCGCTGCGCCGCCGGCACGGCCGCGCGCCGAGCCCGCGCGCCAGCGCGTGCTGCTGATCGAGGATTCGGTGCACTACCAGAACCTGGTCAGCCTGCTGCTGAGCCAGCAGTTCCCCGAGATCGAGCTGCACATCGCCTCGGACGGCATTGTTGGCCTGGCGATGTACGGACAGCTGCAGCCCGACGTGCTGATCGTCGACATCCTGCTGCCCGGCATCGACGGTGCCACCCTGATCACCAGCCTGCGCTCCAAGCCCCAGTTCGCCCGCAGCCGCCTGCTGGTGCTGACCGCGCTGGACGAGGCCCAGCGTGCGCCCTATGCCTTCGCGCTGAGCGGCTTGCCGGTGCTGCACAAGCCGCAGCTGGTCACCGGCCTGCCGCCGCTGCTGAAGGCCGCACTGGCGGAGGCTGCCGGCGCGCGATGAAGCCCTGGCCGCTGCCCCGCGTACTGCTGGTCGAAGACGATGTCTCGCTGCAGCGCTTTGTGCAGCTGGCCCTGGATGAGCAGGCGATCGAGCTGCTGTGCGTCAGTTCGGTGGAGGAGGCTCTGCGCACCCTGGCTGCCGGCAGCGTCACGCTGCTGATCACCGATCTGATGCTGCCGGGCCGCTCCGGCCTGGAGCTGGTCGAGGAACTGGCGGCCCGGCCCGCGCTGCGCGGCTCGGCCCGCATCGCGGTGTTCAGCGCCGGCCTGCAGCCGGCGGTACGCGAGCGCCTGGCCCCCTTGCCGGTCTGGCGCCTGCTGGACAAGCCCTGCAGCGTCGCCGCGCTGGAGGACTGCGTGCGCGACGCATTGCAAGTTGGCGGCGTGCCGGTAGAGGCGGACAGCCCAGCGTCCGGCGCCCAGGCGACCGCCATCGCCGAATTCTTTGGCGGTAATGCCGAGCTGTACCAGCAATTTCGGGGCAGTTGCCTGCGCCAGTTCGCGCAGGATGGCTTGGCTGGCGAGCAGGCCTGTCAGGCCCAGGATGCGGCGGCCCTGCAACGCCTGGCCCACAGCCTCAAGAGCGTGCTGCTGACCCTGGGCCATCAGGCCCTGTCCGAGCAGGCCTACCGGCTGGAGCTGGACTGCGCCGACAGCGATGCCGGCAGCGCCTGGCCAGCCCGTCGCCGGGCCTGGCAGCAGCTGAACCAAGGCATTAGCGCGCTGCGCTGAACCCCGCCTCTGCCACCCGCCGCAGCCCCCCCGGCGCAAGACCGACAGGCGGCAGCGCAGCTCACCCCTATGCGCATACTTCGTGATAAATGATACTTTATATTTCTCATAAATATCATTTTCATCACTTACAATCGACGCCTTGATGGTTACCCGGTGCCGGCTCCATGCCGGCCGGATGCACGGAGTCGAGGATGAAAACGAAATTTCTCAATGCTCAGAGCCTGACTCAGCGCCTCTATGCGATGGCGGCCCTGCTCACCACGGCCCTGATCGGTGTCGCCCTCTATGCCTTCGCTGCGCTCAGCGATATCTCGGCCGCCGCCCACCGGACCGAGTCCGTACGCATGCCACAGCTGACACGCATGGCCGATCTGGAGCAGGCCTTGACCACGGTCTCGCTGCAGCTGCGGCAGGCCATGCTGGCCAGCAACTCCGTCGAGCGGGATCAGGCGCTGCGGGCGATCGACGGCCGGCGCAGCGCGATCACCCAGACGCTGGCGGACTTCGAGCGCGGCTTGAGTACGGCCCGCGGCAAGGCCCTGTTCGCTGAGCTGCCCTCACGTCTGGAGCGTTTCTGGCAGCTCAGTGACGCGGCTGGCCGCCTGGTCCGGGAGGAACGTGGCGCCGAGGCCTTCGCCCTTCTGGCCGAGCAGGGTCAGGCCGTGCGCGACGATCTGCTGGCAACGGTGGATGAGTTGGTCAGGTACCAGGAGCAGACACTCAGGCAGGACATCGACTCGATCGAGACCAGTGCCTCCAGCACATTGCGGGTGCTGGAAATCCTGGTGATCACCGTCGCACTGCTGCTGCTGTCCATCTGGTCGGTGGGGCGGCTGCTGCGCCAGCGCATCGCCGCCTCGCGCCAGGTGGCGATGCGGGTGCGCGACGGTGACCTGACCCAGCCGGTGCTGGACACCCGCCGCGATGAGTTCAGCCCGCTGCTGGCGGCACTGGGTGAGATGCAGAGCAAGCTGGCCGAGCTGGTGGGCCGGGTGCGCGGCAATGCCGAGAGCGTCTCCACCGCCAGCAGCCAGATCGCCGCCGGCAATGCCGATCTGAGCGCACGCACCGAGCAGCAGGCCTCGGCCCTGCGGCAGACCGCCGCCTCGATGGAGCAGATCAACAGCAGCGCCGGCCACAATGCCGACAACGCCGCCCAGGCCCGTCAACTGGCCGCCCAGGCCAGCCAGACCGCGGTCGACGGCGGCAGCGTGGTCGACACGGTGGTGCACACGATGAAGGCCATCGACGCGGCCTCGCGCCAGATCGTTGAGATCATTGGCGTGATCGACGGCATTGCCTTCCAGACCAATATCCTGGCATTGAATGCGGCCGTCGAGGCCGCGCGCGCCGGCGACCAGGGCCGCGGCTTCGCGGTGGTGGCCGCCGAGGTGCGCAGCCTGGCGCAGCGCAGCGCCGAGGCGGCCCGGCAGATCAAGACCTTGATCCACACCAGTGTGGAGCGGGTCGAGCAGGGCTCGCACGAGGCCGATCGTGCCGGTGTGGCGATGCAGGCGGTGGTGCAGTCCATCCAGCGAGTCAACGACATCGTCGGCGAGATTGCCAGCGCCAGCCGCGAGCAGATGAGCGGCGTCGGCCAGGTCAGCGAAGCCGTCGCCCAGATGGATCAGATGACGCAGCAGAACGCCGCGCTGGTAGAGGAGTCCGCTGCCGCTGCCGAGAGCCTGCGCGGCCAGGCCCAGACCCTGGTGCAGATCGTCGGGCGCTTCCGCCTGGAGTCGGCGGCCGCCGCGGCGCCGATCAGCCGCAGCGCCGTCGCGGCGGATGAGGGCCGGCAGCCGCGCACCACCGGCCGCGCGACCCCGATCAGCACCGTCCGCCGCTCAGCGCACGCCACCACTGCCGAGGGTGCCTGGACCAGCTTCTGAAGACGCCGCTCAGATCGCCAGCGGATCCACATCCACCGCCCAGCGCGCCAGGCCCTTGTGGCCGCGCCGCAGCTCGTGCAGCACCGGTATCCAGCGGGCCAGCAGGCGCTGCAGCGCCAGCCGGCTGGGCGATTCGATCAGCATTTGCATGCGCTCGATATTGGCCACCCGGGCCACGCTCATCGGCACCGGCGGGTAGACCAGCAGCTGAGCGGCCTCGTCCTGCTGCTGCGCCCATTGCGCGGCCTGCTTCAGAAAGGCCAGGGCGGTGGCGGCCTCGCGGGCCTCGGCGCGCAGCAGGGCCAGATGGGCAAAGGGCGGCAGCCCGGCGCTCTCGCGCTCCTCGAGCTGGCTCTGCGCAAAGGCCTCGAAGTCATGCCGGGCCAGGGCCTGGTAGAGCGCATGCTGCGGATGCCAGGTCTGCACCCACATCAGGCTTCGCTCTGCCTGGCTGGCATCGCGGCCGGCACGGCCGGCCGCCTGCATCAGCAGGGCGAACAGGCGCTCGGGCGCACGGAAATCGCTGCTGAACAAGGCGCCATCCGGATTCACCGCAGCCACCAGCGTGATGCGGCGGAAGTCGTGCCCCTTGGTGATCATCTGGGTGCCGACCAGGATGTCCACCTCACCCGCATGGACCGCATCCAGCTGGCTCTCCAGTGCGCCCTTGAGCCGGGTGGAGTCGGCATCTATGCGCGCCACCCGCGCGCCCGGCAAGGCCAAGGCCAGCTGCTCCTCCAGGCGCTCGGTGCCGCGCCCCAGCGGCGCGATGTCCTGGTTGCCGCAGTCCGGGCATTCGGCCGGCACCCGCTCGGTGAAGCCGCAGTGGTGGCAGCGCAGCGTGCGATCGCCCTTGTGGAAGACCCGGTAGGCGCTGCAATGCGGGCATTCGCTCTTCCAGCCGCACTCGGTGCAGTGCAGCACCGGTGCATAGCCGCGTCGGTTCAGGAACACCAGGCTCTGCTCGCCACGCTCCAGCCGGCCGCGCAGCGCCTCGACCAGCGGCGCCGTCAGCGCGGTGGTGACGCCCTTGTTGCGCGGCAGCGTGTTCATGTCGAAGAGCTTGACGCGCGGCAGCGCGCCGCCGCCGATGCGCTCGGGCAATCTCAGCAGCTGGTAGCGGCTGACGCCGGCCGCCACCGGCCTGGCATGCTGCCAGCTCTCCAGCGAGGGCGTGGCCGAGCCCAGGATCACCGGCACGCCCTCCAGGCGCGCCCGGTAGACGGCCAGATCGCGGGCCGAGTAGCGGGCGCCGTCCTGCTGCTTGTACGAGGGGTCATGCTCCTCGTCCACCGCGATCAGGCCCAGCCTGGGCAGCGAGGCAAAGACGGCCAGCCGCGTGCCCAGCACCAGCTGGGCTGCGCCGGTATGCGCCGCCAGCCAGCTCTGCAGGCGCTGGGCCGGCGTCAGGCCGCTGTGCAGCGAGACGATGGCATGGCCGGCAAAGCGCTCGGCGAAGCGTGCCTCCAGCTGCGGTGTCAGATTGATCTCGGGCACCAGCACCAGCACCTGGCGGCCCGCGGCCAGCGCATGCTCGGCGGCGCGCAGATAGACCTCGGTCTTGCCGCTGCCGGTGACGCCGTACAGCAGCAGCGGCCGGGGCGCCGCACTGCCCTCCGGGGCCGTCATCAGCGCGTCGATCTGGGCCAGCGCCTCGGCCTGGGCCGGGCTCAGCGCGGGCTTGACCACCGCCGCCAGTCGTGCGGGGTCAGGGCTTGCCTGGGCGGCCAGCCATTTCTGCAGCTTCTTCAGCTTGGCCTGCAGCTGGGCCGGCTGCAGATCGCGCAGCTGCGGCGGCAGCACCGACAGGGCCAGCTCGCCGACGCTGCGCTGGTAGTAGGCGGCGGCAAAGTCCAGCAGCGCACGCCAGCGCGCCGACAGCGGCGCCAGCGCGTCCAGCGCCGGCCCGACCGGGCGCAGCTGGGCCTCCGGCAAGACCTGACCCTCGTCTTGCGCCTCTGCATCCCAGACGATGCCCAGCAGCTCGCGCCGGCCCAGCGGCACGTGGACCAGGGTGCCGGGCGCGAGCGCGCACTCACTCTGGTAGTCCAGCGGCGCACTGATGCCGCTGTGCTGGGGGGCGTCGACGGCCACCTTGAGTCTTAGCAGCGACATCGATAGCCCACTTGAGGATGAGGAGCTAAGCGCATGATTTCAAAGTCATTTTCCGCAAGTCACACAGCTTGTGGATAACTTTGTGGGAAAACCTGGGGCAGCCTGGTCGACGCAGCGATTGACGTTCAAGTGCCGGCGCACTGTCAATCTCGGCACAAACGGATACCGGCCTTTGAAATCAATCACTTAGCCTTCAATCGGGAAAACCAGCAGCTGCGCCGCAGCATCTGAGCCGTCTAAGGGCGACATGCGCATTTTTGGGGATAAGTCCGGGCCGGCGTGCAGGCTTCACGTCCGACCCGACCCCCGCTTCAGCGGGCCTGGCGCAGCTGGCGCGAGTATTGGTGCACCTCGTCCACCAGGGCCGTCACATGCTCGGGTGGCGTGTGCTGGCTGATGCCATGGCCCAGATTGAACACATGGCCGCCCCAGCGACCGTCGGCCCGCTGCGGCGCGCCGAAGCTGTCGAGCAGCGCGCGCACCTGCGCGCGCACCGCGTCCGGCGGCGCGAACAGCACATTCGGGTCCAGATTGCCCTGCAGCGCCACCTTGTCGTCGAGCTGGGCGCGCGCCTTGCCGAGATTCATGGTCCAGTCCAGGCCCACCACATCGGCGCCGGCGGCGGCGATCTCGTCCAGCCACAGGCCGCCGCCCTTGGTGAACAGGATGGCGGGGATGCGCGCCCCCTCATGCTCACGCTTGAGCTGGGACAGCACGCGTCGGGCGTAGTCGAGGCTGAAGCGCTGGAACATGCCGTCGGCCAGCACGCCGCCCCAGGAGTCGAAAATCATCACCGCCTGGGCACCGGCCTCAATCTGGGCGTTCAGATACTGGGCCACCGCATCGGCATTGACCTGCAGGATGCGATGCATCAGGTCGGGGCGCGCATACATCAGGCTCTTGACCTGGCGGTAGTCGTCCGAGCCGCCGCCCTCCACCATATAGCAGGCCAGGGTCCAGGGGCTGCCGGAGAAGCCGATCAGCGGCACGCGCCCGTTCAGCGCCTTGCGGATCGAGGCGACCGCGTCGAAGACATAACGCAGCTTGTTCATGTCCGGCACTTCGAGTGCGGCCACGGCCGCCTCGTCGCGGACCACCTTGGCGAACTTCGGTCCCTCGCCGATCGCGAACGACAGGCCCAGGCCCATCGCATCCGGCACGGTCAGGATGTCGCTGAACAGGATGGCGGCATCCAGCTTGTAGCGCTCCAGCGGCTGCAGCGTCACCTCGGTGGCGTAGTCGGTATTGGTGGCCAGGCCCATGAAGCTGCCGGCCTTGGCGCGGGTCTCGCGGTACTCGGGCAGATAGCGGCCGGCCTGGCGCATCAGCCAGACGGGCGTGTAGTCGGTGGGCTGACGCAGGCAGGCGCGCAGGAAGGTGTCGTTTTGCAGGGGAGCACTCATGCCGGCATTATCCGCTGCGATACTGGCTTGAATCGCGCCAGCCCAGCGCCACCTAAGGGGCGCTCAACCATTCAAGGAGGATGTTCATGAGTTGGATCAAGCGCAGCGGCCTCGCCGCCCTCGTCGTGACGGCATCGCTGGGCCTCAGCGGCTGCGGCTACAACGAGTTCCAGCGGCTCGACGAACAGGTCAACGCCCAGTGGAGCGAGGTGCTGAGCCAGTACCAGCGCCGGGCCGACCTGATTCCGAACATCGTCAACACCGTCAAGGGCGAGGCCGGCTTCGAGCAGGAGACGCTGACCCGGGTGGTGGAAGCACGCGCCAAGGCCACCAGCATCCAGGTGACGCCCGAGCTGGCCCGCGACCCGGCGGCGCTCAAGCAGTTCCAGGCGGCCCAGGGTGAGCTCTCGGGTGCACTGTCGCGCCTGCTGATGGTCACCGAGAACTATCCCAATCTGAAGGCCAACCAGGGCTTCCAGGATCTGCGCGTTCAGCTGGAGGGCACCGAGAACCGCATCACCGTGGCGCGCAACCGCTACATCCAGTCGGTGCAGGCCTACAACGTGCACGCACGCAGCTTCCCCAACAACCTGACGGCGATGGTCTTCGGCTACGAGACCAAGCCCAACTTCAGCGTCGACAACGAGGCGGCGATCAAGGCCGCGCCGACGGTCAGCTTCGACAAGCCAGCCTCCAAGTAAGCCGGGCATGGGCATGACGCTGCGCCCCGCCCTGCTGCGCTTCCTGTGGCTGCTGGCCGGCTTGCTGGCCGCCGCCCTGCCCGTCGCGGCCCACGCCCAGGAGCTTCAGCCGGTGCCGGTGCTGAGCGACCGGGTGGTCGACAACACCGGCACGCTGGACGCGCAGCAAAACCGCGCGCTGCGCGCCAAGCTGGCGGCCTTCGAGCAGGAGGCCGGTCCGCAGATCGTGGTGCTGATCGTGGCCAGCACCGCGCCGGAAGATATCGCCGCCTACGCCCACCGGGTGGCCGACGCCTGGAAGATAGGCCGGCGCGAGGTGGGCGACGGGCTGCTGATCCTGGTGGCCAAGGACGATCGCAAGATACGCATCGAGGTGGCCAAGGCGCTGGAGGGGGCCATCCCCGATCTGGCCGCGCGGCAGATCATCCAGAACGCGATCACCCCCGCCTTCAAGGCCGGCGACTATGCGGGCGGGCTCAATCAAGGCATCGACCAGCTGCAGGCGCGCATACGCGGCGAGGGCCTGCCGATGCCGGAGGGCAAGCCGCGCCAGGGGCCGGCACCAGCCAGCTCGTCGCTGGATCTGGAAACCCTGGGCATGCTGGTGCTGATCGGTGTGCCGGTGGTCGGCTCGGTGCTCAGCGCCGTCTTCGGCCGCAAGCTCGGCAGCCTGCTGACCGCCGGCGGCACCGGCGGCCTGGGCTGGCTGCTCAGCGCCAGCTTGCCGGTGGCCGTGCTCGCCGGCTTCGTGGCCTTGCTGATGGTGGGTGCCATGGGGGGCAGCGGCAGCCGCCGCAGCGGGCGTGGCGGCGGCCCGGTGATCTGGGGCGGCAGCGGTGGCGGCTGGAGCAGCGGCGGTGGGGGCGGAGGCGGTGGTTTCTCCTCCGGTGGCGGCGGCGATTTCGGCGGCGGCGGCGCCTCGGGGGATTGGTGATGGGAGATGTGGTGAGCAAGCGCGAGAACCGCTGGCTGCGGCTGCTGCGCCATCGCTGGAGCGATGCCGGGGATCTGCGCCGTGCGCTGCCGGGTGCCGCGGTGGCCCGGCTGGAGCAGCAGGTGCGGCGCAGCGAGGGCCGGCACAGCGGCGAGATCTGCGTCTGCGTGGAGGCCGGCCTGCCGCTGTCCTATCTGTGGCGGCGGCTCAGCGCCCGCCAGCGCGCGCTGACGCTGTTCGGCAAGCTGCGCGTCTGGGACACGGCGGCCAATAACGGCGTGCTGGTCTATCTGCTGCTGGCCGACCATGCGATCGAGATCGTGGCCGACCGCGGCCTCAACCAACGCATCAGCCCCGACGAATGGGCCGGCATCGTGAGCGCGCTGCGCGAGCATCTGCAGCGTCATGCCTTCGAGGCGGGCCTGGCGGCGGCGGTGGACGCGGTCGACCGCCTGCTGCGCCAGCATTGCCCGCTGGCCGAGGGCGAGCACAACCCCAACGAGCTGCCGGACGCGGTGGTGCTGCTCTGAGCGTTCAGATCGGCCGCAGCTTGCCGCTGAACTTCTCCGTCAGCGGCTTGTGCCCCAGCGGTGGAAAGTCCAGCGTCGTTTCGGGCACCGCCACATCGGGCAGCTGATCGAGCAGATGGCGTATCAGCCGCAGGCGGCCGCGGCGCTGGTCGTTGAAGTCCACCAGGGTCCAGGGCGCATGGCGGCTGTGGGTGGCGGCCAGCATGCGCTCGCGGGCCTCGCCGTACTGCTTGTACAGCCGGCGCGCGTCGATATCGATGGGCGAGAGCTTCCAGCGCTTCAGCGGATCTTGCAGCCGTTCCATGAAGCGCTCCTCCTGGCGGGCCTGATCGATGCTCAGCCAGTACTTGAAGATCAGCAGGCCGTCGTCGGCCAGCAGCTTCTCGAACACCGGCACCTGGCGCAGAAAGTCCTCGGTCTGCGCCGGGCTGCAAAAGCCCATCACCGCCTCGACGCCGGCCCGGTTGTACCAGCTGCGGTCGAACAGCGCGATCTCGCCGGCCGCCGGCAGGTGCGGCACATAGCGCTGGAAATACCACTGCGACTGCTCGCGCTCGCTGGGCTTGCCCAGCGCAACCACATGGCATTGGCGCGGATTGAGCGTGTCGCTGATGGCCGAGATGACGCCGCCCTTGCCTGCGGTGTCGCGCCCCTCGACGATGACCAGCAGGCGCCGGCCGCTGTGCTGCAGCCAGCGCGCCATCGCATTGAGCTCCAGCTGCAGCTCGGCAAGCTGGGCAAGATAGTCGCTCTTGGACAGCTTGTCTGGCGCGTCCGACGTGGATTTCTTTTTGCCCATCGCAGCTCCTCGTGCAGAGCTGCTAGCTTAATCGGCCCGGCTCCCGCCTAGGTCAGAGTTTCGGCCGGGTTCTCGCCCAGCAGGCTGAAGCTCTGCAACCCCACCCAGCTCTCGCCGGGTGCCAGCACGACCGGGTGTTCGATGGCCGCGGCCTCGACGCACAACATCTTCAGATAGCCGTCGGCCGGCATATCGGCGAGGGCCGCGCACTTGGCCGCGCCGGGATTCCAGACCACCGCATCGGCAAAACCCTGCTGACGGATCTGCAGGCGGCGCTGCTGGCCGCCGCGCTGCTCGACCAGGGTCAGGTCTTGCGTCACCTGGTGGTAGATGCGGTCCAGGTCCTCGCAGCCGGGGCTGCCGGGCAGCAACAGCTGGCTGCGCTGCTGGGCCTGACGTTCGCTGACCGAGTCCCAGTAGTGCAGGCCGGCCAGGCCTTCCAGGCTGGCGGCCATCAGATCGTCCACGGCCAGATAGCTGTGCAGGGCGGCGCTGAACTGCAGCGGAGCGTCGCCGGTCTCGCCGCGATGTTCGACCGCCAGCTCGATCTCGAGATCGCTGCCGGCAATGCGCACGCTCAGCTCGGCCTCAAAGCGATGCGGCCACAGCAGGCGGGTGGCCGCATCGTCGTTGAGGCGCAGCACGGCCAGCGCATCGTCTTGCCCCCGCTCGGCGCTGATCAGCTGCCAGGGGCGGCTGCGGGCGAAGCCGTGGCGCGGCAGCGTGCCGCGCGCCGCGAACTGAGGGAAGCAGACCGGCACGCCGCCGCGTACCGCCTGACCGTTGGCGAAGGCGTTCTTGGGCGAGAGATAGAGCTGCTCGCCGGCACCCGCCGGCTGCCAGGACAGCAGCTGCGCCCCATGCAGCAGCAAGGTGGCACGGGCACCATCGGGCGCCTGCAGTTCGAGAGCATCGAGGCCTTGGTAGCGGCTCAGCGCGATCGGCGTGGACATAGGGAAAGACAGCAGGCTGTGTGGTCGGTGGAGAAAAAGACAGCGCCCGCGGACTTGCGTCGGCGGGCGCTGGGGATGATAGACGGCCGTCGCCGTCCCGCTCCCGCTTGCTTCTTACTTCTTGCGGAACTTGCGCAGCGCCGCGATCTGGGCGGCCATCGCCACAAACTCGCTCTGCGCGGCGGCGAAGTCGATATCGCTCTTGGCGTTCTTCATCGCTTCCTCGGCCAGCTTCTTGGCTTCGGCCGCCTTGGCCTCGTCCAGATCCTTGCCGCGGATGGCGGTGTCGGCCAGCACGGTCACCGTGCCCGGCTGCACTTCCAGAATGCCGCCAGCCACGAAGACGAACTCTTCGCCGCCCTCGGCCTTCTCGATGCGCACGGCACCCGGCTTGATGCGGGTGATCAGCGGCGTGTGCTGGGGCAGGATGCCCAGCTCACCGTTCTCACCCGGCAGCGCGACGAACTTGGCCTCGCCGGAGAAGATCTGCTCTTCGGCGGACACCACGTCGACATGAATGGTTGCCATGTTCAATCTTCCTTAGCGTGTTGATGATGAAAAAGCTTGGCTAGGCAAGGCGCTTGCGCGCCCCGCCTTACTGCAGCTTCTTCGCCTTCTCAAACGCCTCGTCGATCGTGCCGACCATGTAGAAGGCCTGCTCGGGCAGGTGGTCGCACTCGCCGCCCACGATCATCTTGAAGCCGCGGATGGTTTCCTTCAGCGGCACGTACTTGCCGGGCGAGCCGGTGAACACCTCGGCCACATGGAAAGGCTGCGACAGGAAACGCTGGATTTTGCGGGCACGGGCCACGGCCAGCTTGTCTTCCGGCGACAGCTCGTCCATGCCCAGGATCGCGATGATGTCGCGCAGTTCCTTGTAGCGCTGCAGCACGGCCTGCACGGCGCGGGTGGTGTTGTAGTGCTCTTCGCCGACCACGTTCGGGTCGACCTGGCGCGAGGTGGAGTCCAGCGGATCCACGGCGGGGTAGATACCCAGCGAAGCGATGTCACGCGACAGCACGACGGTGGCATCCAGGTGGGCGAAGGTCGTGGCCGGCGAGGGGTCGGTCAGGTCATCGGCAGGCACGTAGACGGCCTGGATCGAGGTGATCGAGCCGACCTTGGTCGAGGTGATGCGCTCCTGCAGACGGCCCATTTCCTCGGCCAGCGTCGGCTGGTAGCCCACGGCGGACGGCATGCGGCCCAGCAGCGCGGACACTTCGGTACCGGCCAGGGTGTAGCGGTAGATGTTGTCCACGAAGAACAGCACGTCACGGCCTTCGTCACGGAAGGACTCGGCGATGGTCAGGCCGGTCAGGGCCACGCGCAGACGGTTGCCCGGGGGCTCGTTCATCTGGCCGTAGACCATCGCGACCTTGGAGTCTTCGAGCTTCTCGAGGTTCACGACGCCCGAATCGGCCATCTCGTGATAGAAGTCGTTGCCCTCGCGGGTACGCTCGCCCACACCAGCGAACACCGACAGACCCGAGTGAGCCTTGGCGATGTTGTTGATCAGCTCCATCATGTTCACGGTCTTGCCGACGCCGGCGCCGCCGAACAGACCCACCTTGCCGCCCTTGGCGAAGGGGCAGATCAGGTCGATCACCTTGATGCCGGTTTCCAGCAGGTCTTGCGACGGGCTCAGCTCGTCGTAAGCCGGGGCGGTGCGGTGGATGGAGGCGGTCAGGGTCTGGTCGACCGGGCCGCGCTCGTCGATGGGCGCGCCCAGCACGTCCATGATGCGGCCCAGCGTCGCCTTGCCGACCGGCACCTTGATGTTGTCGCCGGTGTTGTAGACCTCGGTGCCGCGGCGCAGGCCGTCGGACGAACCCAGGGCAATGGTACGCACGACGCCGTCGCCCAGCTGCTGCTGGACTTCCAGGGTCAGAGCGGAGCCTTCCATCTTCAGCGCGTCATAGATACGCGGCATCTGGTCACGCGGGAATTCCACGTCCACCACGGCGCCGATGCACTGAACGATCTTGCCCACCGATTGAGTGTTAGCCATTTTTTCGTTCCTTCAATTCCAAAAACTTTTAGCGTTCGCTTGAGCGATCAGCCCACGGCGGCAGCGCCACTGACGATCTCGGACAGTTCCTTGGTGATCGCGGCCTGGCGGGTCTTGTTGTAGACCAGCTTCAGCTCACCGATCAGGGTGCCGGCGTTGTCAGTCGCGGCCTTCATGGCCACCATGCGTGCCGACTGCTCGGACGCCATGTTTTCGGCCACAGCCTGGTAGACCAGGGCCTCGGTGTAGCGCAGCAGCAGTTCGTCGATGACGGTGGCGGCATCGGGCTCGTAGATGTAGTCCCACGAGTGCGAGCCACCGCCGGTCTTCATGCCTTCGGTCGTCAGCGGCAGCAGCTGCTGCACCACCGGCTCCTGCTTCATCGTGTTGATGAAGCGGGTGTAGCAAAGGTAGACGGCCGACAGCTTGCCTTCGGCATAGGCGTCCAGCAGCACCTTGACCGGACCGATCATCTTCTCGATATGCGGCTGGTCACCCAGCTGCGTCACCTGCGAGACCACCTTGGCGCCGATGCGGTTCATGAAACCCAGGCCCTTGTTGCCGATGGCAACGACCTCAGGCTTCTGCCCCGCGGCCTCCAGCTCCTTGAGCTTGGCGGTCGTGGCGCGCAACAAATTGGTGTTCAGGCCGCCGCACAGACCCTTGTCGGTCGTCACCACCACAAAGCCCACCGACTTGGCCTGATCGTTGCTGATCAGGAAGGGGTGCTTGTACTCGGGGTTGGCCTGCGACAGATTGGCAGCGATATTGCCGATCTTCTCGCTATAGGGCCGGGCCGAGCGCATCCGCTCCTGCGCCTTGCGCATCTTGGAAGCGGCGACCATTTCCATGGCCTTGGTGATCTTCTTGGTGTTCTCGACCGACTTGATCTTGCCGCGAATTTCCTTGCTTGATGCCATGATTTCTCCTGTTAGGGCCGGGCCGCGCTTTTCATCACAGCCCGGTCATGGTCATTTAAGCGAAAGACTTCTTGAACGCGGTGATCGCAGCGTTCAGCTCGGCTTCCGACTTGCCTTCCTTGTCGAAGGCCTTGTCGGCCTCCAGCTTGGCCAGCAGGGCAGCGTGGCTGGTCTTCAGGAACTGGTGCAGGCCGTGCTCGAAGGACAGAACCTTCTTGACGTCGATGCTGTCCATGAAGCCCTTGTTCACCGCATACAGCGTGGCGGCCATCAGGCTGATCGGCAGCGGCGAGTACTGGGCCTGCTTCAGCAGCTCGGTCACGCGGGCACCGCGGTCCAGCTGCTTGCGGGTCGACTCGTCCAGGTCGGAAGCGAACTGAGCGAAGGCGGCCAGCTCACGGTACTGTGCCAGGTCGGTACGGATACCGCCGGACAGGCCCTTGATCAGCTTGGTCTGTGCAGCGCCACCGACGCGCGACACCGAGATACCGGCGTTGATCGCGGGGCGGATACCAGCGTTGAACAGGTTGGTTTCCAGGAAGATCTGGCCGTCGGTGATCGAGATCACATTGGTCGGCACGAAGGCGGACACGTCACCGGCTTGGGTCTCGATGATGGGCAGCGCGGTCAGCGAACCGGTCTTGCCCTTCACCTCGCCCTTGGTGAACGCTTCGACATAGTCGGCGTTCACGCGAGCGGCACGCTCCAGCAGGCGGCTGTGGAGATAGAACACGTCGCCGGGGAAGGCTTCGCGGCCCGGGGGACGGCGCAGCAGCAGCGAGACCTGACGGTAGGCCACGGCCTGCTTGGACAGGTCGTCATAGACGATCAGCGCGTCCTGGCCGCGATCGCGGAAGTACTCGCCCATCGTGCAGCCCGAGTAGGCCGACACATACTGCATCGCAGCGGATTCAGAGGCGCTGGCGGCCACGACGATGGTGTAGTCCATCGCGCCAGCCTGCTCCAGAGCGCGCACCACGTTCTTGATCGACGAAGCCTTCTGGCCGATCGCAACGTAGACGCAGGTCATGTTCTGACCCTTCTGGTTGATGATGGCGTCGATGGCCACGGCGGTCTTGCCGGTCTGGCGGTCGCCGATGATCAGCTCGCGCTGGCCACGGCCGACGGGCACCATCGAGTCGATCGACTTCAGGCCGGTCTGCACCGGCTCGTCCACCGACTTGCGGGCGATCACGCCGGGAGCGACCTTCTCGATCACGTCCGTCATCTTGGCGTTGATCGGGCCCTTGCCGTCGATCGGCTGACCCAGGGCGTTCACCACGCGGCCGATCAGCTCGGGGCCGACCGGCACTTCCAAAATGCGGCCCGTGCACTTGACGGTATCGCCTTCGGAGATGTGCTCGTAGGCACCCAGAATCACGGCACCGACGGAGTCGCGCTCGAGGTTCAGGGCCAGGCCGAACGAGGGCTGGCCGCTGGCGTCAGCCGGGAACTCCAGCATCTCGCCTTGCATCACGTCGGACAGACCATGGATGCGGCAGATGCCGTCGGACACGGACACCACGGTGCCCTGGTTACGGACGTCCGTCGATGCACCCAGACCCTCGATACGGGACTTGATGAGTTCGGAAATTTCAGCAGGATTCAGTTGCATTGCTTGCTCCCATCTGGTCGGGCGTCTGTTGCCAGAGCGCGGCTAGACACAGGGGTGATAGGTCGAGTGTCGTCGCGCTTGTTATCAAGCGGTGAGCGCCACCTTCATGCGTTCCAGGCGTGCCTTGACCGAGGTGTCCAGCACCTCGTCGCCAACCACCACGCGGATGCCGCCGATCAGCGAGGGCTCGATCTGCACACGAGCCTCGAGCTTGCGACCGAAGCGCTTGGACAGCAGCGCCACCACATCGTTCAGCTGGGCCGAATCGATGGGATAGGCACTGAAGATCTGCGCATCAGCCACACCCGCAGCCGCATTGGCCAGTTCGTGGAACTGGGCCACGACGGCGCTCAGCGCTGCCAGACGGCCGTTCTCGATCACGGCGCGCAGGAAGTTCTGCAGCTCGGGGGCCAGGTCTTGCTTCACGGCGGCTGCCATGACGGCGTAGACCTGGGCGGCCTCGACCTTGGGGTTGTCGGCGAACTGGCGCAGGTCGGCATCCTGTGCGACCAGGGCCAGCGCGTCCAGCGCTGCGCCCCAGGCCTTCACATCATGCTTCTTGGCGACCTGGAACAGCGCCTCGGCGTACGGGCGTGCAATGGTTGCGAGCTCAGCCATGATTACAGCTCCGTCTTCAGACGGCCCAGCAATTCGGCGTGCACGCTGGCATTGACCTCGCGCTGCAGGATTTGCTCAGCACCCTTGACGGCCAGAGCGGCGACCTGCTCGCGCAGCGCCTCGCGGGCACGCACGGATTGCTGGTCAGCATCAGCCTTGGCAGCGGCCAGGATCTTGGCGCCCTCTTCCTCGGCGCGCTTCTTGGCTTCGTCGACGATGGCGGCAGCCCGCTTCTCGGCGTCGGCCAGCAGCTTGGTGGTCTCGTTGCGCGTCTGCGCCAGCTGCTCGTCAACTTTTTTGTTGGCGGTAGCCAGCTCAGCCTTGGCCTTGTCCGCAGCGGCCAGGCCGTCGCGGATCTTCTCGGCCCGCTCGTCCAGCGCCTTGGTGATAGGCGGCCAGATGAAGCGCATCGTGAACCAAACCAGGATCGCGAAGACGATCGCCTGGATGAACAGTGTTGCGTTGATATTCACGGCACGATCCTTTCAGTCGTGAAAGGTTCGAGGGGTATCAGGCCAGCACGAAGGGGTTGGCGAATGCGAACAGCAGAGCGATAGCCACACCGATCAGGAAGGCAGCGTCGATCAGACCGGCCAAGATGAACATCTTGGTTTGCAGTTCGTTCATCAGCTCGGGCTGGCGAGCCGAGGACTCCAGGAACTTGCCGCCCATCAGTGCGATACCGATGGAAGCGCCGATAGCGCCCAGACCAACGATGATGCCGCAAGCCAGTGCCACGAGGCCGAGGATGTTTTCCATGATTGCTCCTAGAGAGATGAAAGAAAGAAAAGGAAGGGAAGAAAGGTAAAACGGGTGATCAATGCGCGTCGTGCGCCTGACCGATGTAGATCAGCGTCAGCATCATGAAGATGAAGGCCTGCAGCGTGATCACAAGAATGTGGAACAAGGTCCACACCGTACCGGCAATGACATGGCCGATGGCCAGACCGATGCCGGTAGCGGTCATCGCGAACGCGCCACCCATCAGCGCGATCAGCATGAACACCAGTTCGCCGGCAAACATATTGCCGAACAGTCGCATGCCGTGCGAGACCGTCTTGGCGACGAACTCGATCACCTGCATGGCGAAGTTGAAGGGCCACAGCGCCGGGTGGGCACCGAAAGGTGCCGAGATCAGCTCATGACCCCAGCCGCCCAGGCCCTTGATCTTGATGTTGTAGAAGAAGCAGATCAGCAGCACGCTGGTCGACAGGCCCAGGGTGGTGGACAGGTCGGCGGTGGGCACCACCCGCATATAGTCCTTGAAACCCAGGGCGGGACCGGCGCTGTGCCAGATCGCCGGGATCAGGTCCACCGGCAGCATGTCCATGAAGTTCATCAGGAAGATCCAGACGAACACCGTCAGCGCCAGCGGCGACACCAGCTTGCGGCTCTGAGCGTTGTGGATCACGCCCTTGGCCTGGTTCTCGACCATCTCGGAGAGGATCTCGACGGCTGCCTGGAAGCGGCCCGGCACGCCCGACGTGGCCTTGCGCGCGGCGCGCCACAGCAGGAAGCAGCCGATCACGCCCAGCAGCAGCGAGAAGAACACCGAGTCCAGATTGAACAGGCTGAAGTCGACGATGTCTTTCTGTTTGACGCTCTCGAACGCAAAGTTCTTCTGCAGATGCTGCAGATGGTGAGTGATGTACTCACCGGCGGTCGGCCCATGTCCTTCGGCTGCCATGTTCAGTTTCCGTCGCTAATTTTCTTGAAACGGCCCCACCAGAGCGGAACCAGCCAATTAACCTTCAGGCACAGAATCAAAGTGAGCAGCATCGCCGGCCAACTCAGATCAGGCACCCGTTTGATCACCGCCACCAGGATGGCAATGACCAGCAAAATCTTGATCAGCTCCCAGAACATCAGCGCGAGCAAGGCCGCTCCCGCATTTGTCACCGTTCGCCGGGTCGCGCCCCATGCCATCAAGGCATTCGGCGCCACCACCGCAATCGCGCCATACAGCGCCGACCACGCTTTCGGCCCCACCCCGGCAAAAACGCTCCAGAGCAGAACACATACCAAACCGACCACGGCCTGAGCCGCAACCACCGCCCAGGGCGACAGCGCCGGATTGGCTGCCCTCAAGGCCCGCGCCTCGTCCGGCGTCAGGGGCTTGAAAGCCGCTTCGTCGTCCGCATCTAGCTGACTGTCCTGTTCCCAGGCGGATGGCACTGCGGGCTTGCGGCCCTCGCTCGAAGAGCGGGACGCTGCCGGCAGCGCGCGCGTTTCATCTGGGTTCACGGCGGCTAGGGGCGGGCGGCAAAACCCAAAGATTATATGTGGAAACCCTGGGTTTCCTGCCAAGCCCCTTGATGTACGACACAGACAGCCCTGCATCAGCTGCGGCAGATGACTTGCCAGCCGGCGTGACTTCTGGCAGGGAGGGCGGCTAGATCCTGGCCAGCGCGGCCGGCAGCCCCGGCACCTCGACCCGCAGTTTCAGCACGCAACCGGCCCAGGGCTGCGCCGCCAGTTCCTCGGCCGGACGGCCGTCACGGGCAGTGCTGATGTAAAGCGTGCGCAGATCGGCATCGCCGAAGGCAGGCATGGTCGGACATTGCACCGGCAGGCGCAGCGCGCGTTCGATGCTGCCATCCGGGCGCAGGCGCAGCAGGCGTGCGCCCTCGTACATCGCCACCCAGTAGCAGCCCTCGACATCCACCGCTGCTCCATCGGGTCGGCCGCCATAGTCGCTCAAGTCCTGCCCCGCGGCGCGCGGCTCAAACTGGGCGAAAGTCTGGCGCTCGCCCAGGGCCCCGCTGGCCGGGTCGAAAGGGAAGCAATAGACCGCATGGGCCTTGGTGTCCGCCCAGTACATGCGGCGCTGGTCCGGGCTCCAGGCCAGACCGTTGGAGGTGGTGATGCCGCCGGCCATAGCCCGGAAGCCCCCCTCGCGATAGCAGAACAGGGCCGCCTCGGGCGCTCGCGCATCGTCGATGCTGCCGACCCAGAAGCGCCCGGCTGCATCCGGCTTGCCATCGTTGAAGCGCTGCCGGGCCGGCGGATAGGGCGGCGGCGCCAGCAGCTGGCGTGCGCCGCTGCGGGTATCCAGACGCCACAGCCCGTCACGCTGTGCAATCAACAGGCCGCCGCCCTCCAGCAAGGCGACGCAACCCGGCTCGCTGTCCAGCTGCCAATGCCGCAGGCTGCCGCTCGCGGTATCCAGGCGCAGCACCCGGCGCGCCGCGATGTCCACGTAATAGAGGCACTGCTCACCCGCATGCCACAGCGGCGATTCACCCAGCCCTGCGGGCGTGGCACAGGCCAGTTCGATGAGGGGATCAGGGGGGGCAGAGTTCATGCGGCCATGCTAGCCGCGTAATCGACCGTAACCCGACATCCCGCCGGCCTCGCCGAGATCCACCTTCAGATAATGGGCGCCCGGGATGGGATTGAAGTAGTAGGGCGGCACCTCGACAAAGCCCAGGCTCTCGTAAAGCCCGCGCGCCGACTCCATCTCGTCCAGCGTGTCCAGCAGCATCGAGGAGTAGCCCGCCTCGGTGGCCCGGTCCATCAGGGCCTGGGCCAGCAGGCGCCCCAGGCCGAAGCGCCGGAACGCCGGGCGCACGAAGAGCCGCTTCATCTCGCAGGCATTCGGATAGTCGGCATCGGGCAGGTCGCGGAAGGCGCCGCTGCCGGCCACCTGGCCATCGACCAGGGCCAGCAGCATCAGGCAGCGCGGCGGCGCATAGGCCTCGGGCAGGGCCGCCAGCTCGGCCTCGAAGCCCTGGAAGCACAGATCCACCGCCAGGCTGGCGGCGTACTCGCGCAGGATCGTCCGCGCCGCCTCCCAATCCGCCGCGGTCTGCGGCGCGCTCACAAGCACCTCGGGTCCACTCATCGCCTCAGCCCGCTCCCCATTGCACCAGCGCATACACAGCGGCCGCGCAGCCCGCCAGCAAGGCCAGGGCCAGCAGTCGCGTGGCCAGGCTGTCGCGCGTGGCCGGCACGCCGGCGGCCAGTTCCTTGTCGCCGCTCAGCATGGCCGCTAGCAGGTGCTGGCGTTTGAACAGTGCGTAGAAGGCGATCGCCAGCAGGTGCAGGCCCACCAGGCCATAGACGCCCCACTGGCCCCAGCTCTTGTGATGCGCCGTCCAGGCCAGGCTGGTATCAATGGACACCAGCCGCACCAGGGGCCCGGTGGTTGCGATCTCGTCATCGGCGATCAGACCCGAGCCCACCTGCAGCAGCAGCCAGGCCAGCATCGCCAGCACCGACAGCGCACCCAGCGGGTTGTGCCCCACCTCGAAAAAATCGTCGGCGCGCGGCCGGCCGCGCAGATAGCGACCGTAGGCCAAGGGGCTGTAGAAGAAGCGGCTGAAGCGCGACCAGCGCCCGCCCACCAGCCCCCAGCAGAGACGGAACAGGATCAGGGCCAGCACCGCATAGCCCAGCCGCATATGCCAGACCATGGCGTTGCCGCCGATCTTGGCGCTGATCACCGCAGCGATGACGCTGAGCGCCAGGGCCCAATGGAAGACACGGGTGGGCAGATCCCACACTCTCAGCCTGACGCTAGGGTTTTGGGACGCCGCTGCCTGCGGCAGCGCGGAGGCCTCGTCGGCCATGCCAGCTCCTGATGTGTTCTGAGCCGCCAAAGATACCGCAAGACCTGGCCCCCGCCCAGCCCTGCAAAATTCGCCGGCAGTTCGTACACTCGGGCGGCGCTACCGGTTCACGGTCGCGCCACGCCCCCCCCTCTCACCGCCCGCCACCGCAAGGAAGCCCCAGCATGAAGAAAGCCGTGATCGCCGTCGCCACCCTGGCCGGCCTGTTCAGCGCCCTGCCCGCTGCCGCACAGTTTCAGAAGCCCGAGGATGCGGTCAAGTACCGCAAAGCGGCCTTCACCGTGATGGCGACCCATTTCGGTCGCATCGGCGCGATGGCCCAGGGCCGCGCCCCCTTCGACGCCGCCGCTGTGGCGGCCAATGCCGATATCGTCGCCGCGATGTCCAAGCTGCCCTACGCCGGCTTCGTCGAGGGCACCTCGGGCACCGAGAAGGGCGCGCCCAAGCCCAATGTCTGGACCGAACGCGCCAAGTTCGACGCTGGCGCCAAGAAGATGCAGGACGCAGTCGCCGCACTGGCGGCCGCCAAACCCACCACCGTCGAACAGCTCAAAGCCACCTTCGGCCCGGCAGCGCAAAGCTGCAAGGCCTGCCACGACGACTTCCGGGTGCAGTGAGCACTGCCCTGCCCTGAGCCTCAGGGCCCGGCATCACGTCCGTGGACGATGAAGCCGGGTCTCGCACAGGCCCAGATACTCGGGCGAGCGCCAATCGCACGCCTCGCGCTCGACGGGGCAGCCCAGCTCCGCGCCGGTCCACAGGACCTTGCGCACATTGATCGAGCCGGCGCGGCCAAGGATCTCCACTGTCATGAGGTCGCGAACCCCAGCACGACGCGCCGGGTCTTGGCGCTCTTCTTCTCGATCTTGGTCACCACAACGGCCCCGATCTCGGCCGTGTTGCTCACATGCGTGCCGCCACAGGGCTGCAGGTCCACGCCCTCGATCTTCAGCACCCGCACGCGCCCCGACCCGCGCGGCGGCTGCACGCTCATGCTGCGCACCAGGCCCGGGTTGGCGTCCAGTTCCTCGTCGGTGATCCAGCTGTGGCTCACCGCATGCGCGCCGGCCACCAGGCGCGCGATACCGGCCGTCAGCGCCTCCTTGTCCAGCGCCTCGCTCATGTGGAAGTCCAGCCGCGCATAGCCGGCGGTGATCGAGCAGCCGTCCACCGGATGCGGCACCAGCGCGCACAGCAGATGGGTCGCGGTGTGGAAACGCATGTGCGCGAAGCGACGCGACCAGTCGATGCGTGCGCGCACGATCGCGTCCGGTTCCAGACCGTCGAGCGCCTGGTCGCCGGCCGGGATGTGCAGGATCGCGCCGCCCTCCCCCTTCTTCGTGTCGGCGATGACGATCAGCCGCCCGTCGTCCAGCTCCAGCACGCCCGCATCGCCGGCCTGGCCGCCGCCCTGCGGGTAGAACACGGTGCGGTCCAGCAGGATGCCGCGCTCGTCGGCGCGCAGCAGCCGGGCCGTGCATTCGCGCAGCTGGGCGTCCTCGCGGAACAGGTCGAGGGTGCTCATCCGATCAGCTCCAGCGTCAGCTCGCCGCGCGGCGTCGCCAGGCGCGCCCGCAGCCCGTCGCGCGCCTCGAAGTCCAGCAGGTTCACGCCGCTGGCCGGCAGCGCGTCGGCCGGATGGACGGCGCCCCATTCGATCAGCAGCGGCAGGCCCTCGCGGCGCAGGCGCCGGCCGTCCTCGCGCAGCGCGATGCGCCAGCTCAGCAGGCCGCCGGGCGTCTGCCGCGAGGCGGCCACCGCCTCGCCGCCGTCGATGCCCTCGCCGCGCCATTGCGCCAGGCTGGCGTCCAGGCTCGCGACCCGCGAGACCCAGTGGATCAGCCCCGGGCCGCGCTCGCGCAGCGCCGCCTGCAGCGCCGGCTGGTCGAGGTCGAACCAGCGGGCGCGACCCTGCGGCCCCGGCGCCTCGGGATCGATCGCGATGATCTCCAGATAGGCGCGCGGATAGGTCGGCGTCGAGATGTTGAGCAGCCGGTTGTGCGTGCCCATCAGGGCATGCCGGCCGCCGGGCGCAGGCGTCACGCCCAGCACGCGCTCGCACCAGGCCACACCCTCGTCCAGCGTGGCGGCGCCGACGACCAGATGGTCCAGCTCCATCGCCATCAGAGCCTCACCTGACCATGGATCAGCGGCGCGACATCGCCGCCGATCCAGCTGACATCACCCTCGCGCGCCACATGCACCTTGCCGGCGCGGCCCAGCGCCGCGCCCTGGCCGGCGATATAACGCGGCGGGGCAAGACCTGCCCCCTGCAGCCACAGCGCGATGCCGGCGTTCAGGCTACCGGTGACCGGGTCCTCCGGCACGCCCAGGTCCGGCACGAAGGCGCGCACCTCGAACTGCTCCGGCGCGCCCTCGGGATAGGCGCCGACGACGCCCAGCTTCAGCCCCCGCATCGCGACGAAGTCAGGCCGCAGCGCCAGCACGCTCGCCGCGTCCTTCAGCCGCGCCGCCATCCAGCCCGGGCCGTTGTCCACCCATTGCAGATCCAGCAGCTCGTCCGGCGTGATGCGCAGCGCCCGCAGCACCTGCTCGCGCTCGGGGCCCTCGACCGGTCCGCTGCGTTTGAGCGGCGGCGCGGCAAAGGCCAGGCGGGCGCCATCGCGGCGCAAGTTCACCAGGCCGATCGCGCATTGCTGCACCAACTGCCCCGGCTTCTTCGGGTCGCCGCCGCTAGCCAGCCAGGCATGGGCCGAGCCCAACGTCGGATGGCCGGCGAACGGCAGCTCGCCGCCGGGTGTGAAGATGCGCACCCGGTAGTCGGCGGCCGGATCGGTGGGCGGCAGCAGGAAGGTGGTCTCGGACAGATTGGTCCAGCGGGCGAACGCTGCCATGCTCGCCTCGTCCAGGCCCTCGCCGTCCACCACCACCGCCAGCGGGTTGCCTTTCAGGGACTCGGCGGTGAACACATCCACCTGCATGAAGCGGCGCAACTGTGCTGGGTTCATAGATCGCTCCTCAGCCACTCAGGGCGTGGGCGCCTCGGCGCGCGCCAGCGCATGGCGCAGCACCCGGCCCAGCTTCTCCACGCCCTCGGTGATCAGATCCGGGGTCAGGGTCACAAAGGACAGGCGCAGCGTGCGCGGGTCCGGCTGATGCGCGTAGAAGGCTGCACCCGGCACATAGGCGATGCCGGCCTCCACCGCCTGCGGCAACAGAGCCATCGCGTCAAAGCCCTCGGGCAGGCGTATCCAGAAGAACATGCCGCCCTCGGGGCTCTGCCATTCACAGCCTGCGGGCAGGTGCTGGCGCAGGCCCGCGGCCATGGCATCGCGGTTGGCCTTGTAGCGGGCGCGGATCTGCGGCACATGCTGGTCGAGGAAGCCGTTCTTCACCACCTCGTAGACCACCCGCTGGTTGAAGCCCGGGGTGTGCAGATCGGCCGCCTGCTTGGCCTGCAGCA
Organism: Burkholderiaceae bacterium; assembly: GCA_041920215.1. GTDB lineage: Bacteria > Pseudomonadota > Gammaproteobacteria > Burkholderiales > Burkholderiaceae_C > JAYRSJ01. Next base: position 47,604 of record JAYRSJ010000001.1, read on the forward strand.
GCTTGGGGTAGAGCTCGTCCGGCGCGATCATGAAGCCCAGGCGGAAGCCCGGCGTCAGCACCTTGGAGAAGGAGCCCAGATAGACCGAGCCCTCGGGCCACAGCGAGCTCAGGGCCGGCGGCGGCGGCGCATCGAACCACAGATCGCCATAGGGGTTGTCCTCGACGATGGGCACGCCGGCCGTCTGGGCGGCTGCCACCACCTGCTGGCGGCGCGCCGCGCTCATCACCCGGCCGGTGGGGTTCTGGTAATTGGGCAGCAGATAGGCGAAACGGGTGCCCGGCGCGTCGTGCGGCAGCGCCGAGATCGCCTCCGGCCGCACGCCCTGCTCGTCGCTGGCCAGGCTGGTGTAGAGAGGCTCGTAGGGGTTGAAGGCCTGCAGCGCACCCAGATAGGTAGGGGTCTCCACCGCCACCGGTGCGCCGGCATCGCAGAGCACCTTGCCGACCAGGTCCAGGCCCTGCTGCGATCCGCTGGTGATCAGCACCTGCTCGGGCCGCACCTGCATGCCCAGTTGGGCCACGCGGGCGGCCACCCATTCGCGCAGCGGCGCGAAACCCTCGCTGGCCGCGTACTGCAGCGCCTCCCTGGCGTTCTTGCTGAGCACCTCGTCGCAGGCGGCCTTCAGCGCGTCGACCGGGAAGGTGTCCGCCGAGGGCAGGCCGCCAGCCATGGACAGGATGCCCGGCTTCTCGGTGACCTTGAGGATCTCGCGGATGATCGAAGGGTTCATGCGCGCGGCACGGCGCGCCTGGGTCCAGGGGGAGCTCATGGTGGGTTCTCGTGGTTCAGCGAAAGTGAATCGATTGTGGCCTAGCGCGGCGCCGGGTCTTGCAGCATCCAGTCCAGCGCCGCGCCGGCCTGCAGCCGGGTGCTGTCAAAGAGGGGCACCGGACTCCAGGGCGCGTCGGCAGCATCCAGCAGCAGGCCGATCTCGGTACAGCCCAGGATCACGCCCTGGGCGCCGGCCGCCGCCAGCGCGCGCACGGCCGCCTGGTAGCGCAGCCGCGAGCTGGGCAGGATCAGACCCCGGCACAGCTCCTCGTAAATGATGCGATGCACCTCGTCGCGCTCGTCCAGCGGCGGCATGAGCAGCGCAATGCCATGGCGCGCCATGCGCTCGCGGTAGAAGTCCTGTTCCATCGTGTAGCGCGTGGCCAGCAGGCCGGCGCACTGCACGCCGGCCGCACGCAGCGCCGTCGCGGTGGCGTCGACGATATGCAGCAGCGGCAGACCTGCCGCCGCCTCGATCGTGTCGGCCACCTTGTGCATGGTGTTGGTCGCCAGCAGCAGCGCCTCGGCGCCGCCGGCGCGCAGTGCGGCGCCGGCCCGGCCCAGCAAGGCCGCGGCGCCAGCCCAGTCGCCAGCTCGCTGCAGGGCCTCGATCTCGGCAAAGTCCACGCTGTACATCAGTAGCCGCGCGCTGTGCAGGCCGCCCAGACGCGCTGCCACGCCCTCGTTGAGCTGCTTGTAGAGCTGGGCGCTGGACTCCCAGCTCATGCCGCCCAGCACACCCAGGCATCTCATGGCCGCCCCTCTGGCGCTGTCGGCTGATCCACCGGCATGCGCTTGCCCAGCCACACCACCAGCACCACGGCCAGGCCGAAGACCAGGGTCAGCGGGTCGAGCCGCTCGCCCAGCAGCGGCACCGCCAGCAGCATGGACAGAAAGGGCTGCAGCACCTGCACCTGACTGACCCGCAAGGTGCCGCCCAGGGCAAGGGCCCGGTACCAGGCGAAGAAGCCCAGCCACATCGAGAACAGCGAGACATACAGGAAGCCGCCCCAGGCCGCGGCCGCCACCGGCGCCTGCGGCCAGCTCAGTGCCGCCACCGGCACGGTGACCGGCAGGCTCAGCACCAGCACCCAGCTGATCACCTGCTCGGGACTCAGCTCGCCGGCCAGGCGGGCGCCCGACACATAGCCGCTGGAGGCCGCCAGCACCGCGCCCAGCAGCAGCAGATCGGCGCCCTGCAGGTCGCCGGCGCCGCGCCACCAGGCGAAGCCCAGCACCAGAACCAGACCGGCCAGCGCACAGGCCCAGAAGCCCAGGCTCGGACGCTGGCGCAGCCACAGCGCTGCGATGGCCGCGGTGGCCAGCGGCAGCACGCCCGAAATCACCGCGGCATGGACCGCATCCACATGGCGCACCGCCCAGCCCAGCAGCAGCGGCCAGCCGAACACCACGCCCAGCGCCGTGCCGGCCAAACGCCCCCATTGGCCGCCGCGCGGCAGCGGCGCGCGCGTCAGCGCCAGATAGGCGGCCGACAGCAGGCCCGCCAGCGCCGCCCGGCCCAGCGCGACGAACACCGGATCCAGCTGCGGCACCTCGGCCGATCCCCCGGCCAGGCGGGTCATCGGAATGCTCAGCGCAAAGATGAAGACACCCAGCAGACCCAGCCACAGGCCGCGCGCCGCCGGGCTGAGGCCGGCAGGCAGGGCTTGGGCTGACACGGGGGGCGACGGCTGCGACATGGGCCCAGTCTAGGCGCCATCACCAGTACAGTAGCGGTACAGTTCTACGGCGGAAAATCTGCGCTGTACTGCTGCCGGCGCCGGTACAGCGCGGCGCCCCCCCCTGTCCTGGTTCAGGATTGTTCGATGAATATCACCGGCAGGCTGCTGGCGGGCAGCGTGACCAGATGCGCGGGCGTGGTCAGCGCCTGCGTGCAGACCTGGCCGGGCAGCGGTCGGATCTCGCGGTAGCGCAGCTCGATCTGCTGCGCCGTCTGGCGCAGCTCGCCGATCTCCACGCTGTGGCAGCCATCGGGCCGGCTACCGAGAAAGACCGCCAGCACCATGCGCTGACTGAAGTCGATCGCCGGCAGGGGCCGCTCGGGTGCCGCATGGCGCGCCCACAGCTGGGCCCAGGCCTGGGGATCACGCAGCACGTGGTGCTCGGCCGTAGCGATGCGCGAGAAGGCGTTGCGCTCCAGATCCTCGTAGGCCGGCACGACGATGGTGACGGTGGCGCTGACCGCCGGGTAGTCGTCGCGGCGCGCGCGCAGCTCGTAGCGGCCCGGCTGGTTCGGCGCGGTGTAGCGGCCGCTGAGCGCATCCAGACTGCCCCCTTCGGCCGACAGCAGCTCCCAGCTGACGGGCTGGCGGATATAGGCGCGATCGGGCGGGTAGTTGATGTCCGCCATCAGCCAGACCGTTGCGCCGGGCGCCAGCACCCGCTGCTGCGGCTGCACCCGGATCCAGGGCAGGAAGACACCGCCCCCCGGCTCGGCCGGTGCACCGCTGGCCAAGGCCGCCAGCAGCAGCCCCTGCTGCGCCTGAGTCAACCGGCTGGCCAGCTCATCCAGCAGCCGGTCCTGGGCATCGCCCGGTCGGCCCGGCGCCGCCGCCTGCAAGGGCGTGGCGAGCAGATCGGCCAGGCTGCCGAGGTCCACTGATCCGGCCAGCACCGTGCGCACATCGGCCTGCGCGGCCTGCAGGCGCTCACGCGTCAGCCGTGCGCCAAGACTGCCGGCGAACTGCTCGAAGAAAGCCGCGGCCTCGCCGCGCGCCACCCGCACGGTGACCATTTCCGTCAGCGGGGTCAGGTTGGCGACCACCCCCTCCGCGCTGCCGCTGCCCAGGCCAGCCAGACCGTGCAGGCGCCGCCCGTCGCCGCCATCCACCTGCAGCACGCAGGGCAGTTGCCCGCCCGGCACGCTGAGGCTGTAGCGCCCCTCGCCATCGCTGCGGGTGCTGGCCGTGCCCTGCAGGCAGCGCGCTCTCACCTCGGCCTGCGCCAGCGCCGCGCCGACGGCAGCCGTGCCGCTGAGGCTCAGCGCCTGCGGCGGCGAGTCCGGCGACGCCCCGCCACCGCAGGCACCGAGCAGCAAGGCCAGCAGCAGGCCGGCCAGCCCGCCTCCCCTCACCAGCACCGCATAGGTCCGATCTTTCTTCATCTCGACTCCCCGGGATTGAAACGTGGGACAATATCCCACACACATCCGAAAGCGGTCAAGCACCGCCGATCAGGCATCCCTCGAATCGCTACAGTGCGCGCCATGAAAACCCATGCCAATCTTGTGCTGGACTGCGTGCTGCGGGTGATGCGGCCGCTGGCGCGCCTGCTGATACGCAATGGCGTCAGCTACCCGGCCTTCGCCCAAGCGCTGAAGACGGTGTTCCTGGAGGCTGCCAGGCAGGAGTTGCAGCAGCGCGAGATGCCGCGTACCGATAGCGCGCTCAGCTTGCTGTCCGGCGTGCACCGGCGCGATGTACGCACGCTGGGCCGCGCGGCGGACGCCCGTGCCGCCAGCCCCCGCGAACCGCTGGGCCTGGTCGCCCAGGTGGTGGCCCGCTGGCTCAGCGAGGCCGAGTACCTGGCCGCCGATGGTGCTGCCGCCCGCCTGAAACGCGGCGCCGACCCGGGCGGCTTCGACAAGCTGGTGGCCGAGGTCAGTCGCGATGTGCGGCCGCGTGCGGTGCTGGACGAGATGCTGCGTCTGGGCGTGGTCGACGAGAGCGACGCGGGCATCCGCCTCAGGGCCGAGGGCTTTGCGCCGCAGCAGGGTTTCGAGGAACTGTCCTGGCTGTTCAGCGACAACCTGCATGACCATCTGGCTGCCGCGGCCGCCAATCTTCAGGGCGAGCGCAATCTGCTGGAGCAATCGATCTTCGTCGACGAGATCACGGCCGACTCGGCGGCGCAGCTGCATGAGGTCGCCAAGAAGGCCTGGAAGCAGGCCTTCAAGACGGTGATGCAGGAAGCGCAGACCCGCTTCGATCACGACGCCCGACACAGCCCACCGCCGCAGCGCTGCCATCGCGCCCGCTTCGGCGTCTACTTCTACTCACAGGATCAGGAGGACCCGGCATGAGCCCCAACCTAGGACGCCCGTTGCGCGCGCTGCTGAGCATGGCCGCCCTGCTTGTGCTGCAGGCCTGCGGCCCCGGCACTGGCGGAACCGGCACCGGACGCGATGCGGACTATCTGGCCCTGGCGGGCGCCAGCGCAGCGCCGGTCTGCGCCAGCGCCTGGGCCCAGCAGAGCCTGGCCTGTGTCAGCACCGGTGGCGCCGGCGCCGGCACCGCCGCGCTGCAGTTCAGCAGCGGCGGCCCCCAGCCGGACTATGTGCTGCGCTTCGAGGGCAATGCGATGCAGCTGCTCGGCGGCTGTCCGCGGCTGAGCTTCGACGGCGACTGGGGCCTGCTGCCCTCGGGCGTCAGTCAGTTCTTTGGCGGCTATCTGCAGCCGAGCATGGTCAGCGAGGCCGCGGCAACGCTGACGGTGAGCGCGGCCGAGGCTGGGCAGCTGCGTGTCGAGCTGCGCGCCGCGGACGGCCGCTTGCTGCTGGGCCCGCTGCTGGTGAGCCGTGTCAGCGGGGCCGAGCTGCAGCCCAAGCCCTGCTGAGCCGGCGCGCCAAAGCCTGGGTACAGGGCCGGTACAGACCGATACACTCGGTCCATGAGCCCGCATGCCTTTGCCCTGTCGCGCGACGCCAGCCAACCGCTGGCGCAGCAGCTGGCCCAGCGCTTTGCCGAGCGCATCCAGCAGCGCCTGCTGATACCCGGCACGCGCCTGCCCTCGGTGCGCGAATGCGCCCGCCACCACGGCATCAGTCCGCATACCGTGGTGGCGGCCTACGACCAGCTGCTGGCCCAGGGCCTGCTGGAGGCACGCAAGCAGCGCGGCTTCTTCGTGCGCGAGACCGGCGCGCGGGTCGAATCGCCGCGCCGGCCGGTCGGGCCGGGCAAGGCGCCGCGCAATGCGCCGGTCGATGTGACCGCGCTGATACGTGGCATGTTCCAGGCCGACGCCCGCAGCGCGCCGGGCCTGGGCACGCTGCCGGCCGACTGGCTGGACTTGCCGCTGCTGCAGAGCGCGCTGCGCAAGGTGGTCAGCAGCAGCGACGGCGATGACCAGCTGGCGCTGCAGTACGGCCAGCCGGGCGGCGATGCGCGCCTGCGCGCCGCGCTGGCCCAGCGCCTGGCGGACCTGGGCATCGTCGCCGGCCCCGAGCAGTTGCTCAGCACCGTCGGCGCCACCCATGCGCTGGACCTGATCACCCGCACGCTGCTGCAGCCCGGCGATGCGGTGCTGGTGGACGATCCGGGCTGGGCGATCGAGTACGCCCGCCTCAACCAGGCGGGCATGAAGCTGCTGGCGGTGCCGCGCGGCGCCGAGGGTCCCGATCTGGACGCGATGCAGCAGCTGGTGGCCCAGCACCGGCCGCGCATGTATGTGACCGTCTCGGTGCTGCACAACCCCACCGGCAACACGCTCTCGCTGGCCAGCGCGCACCGCATCCTGCAGCTGGCCGAGCAGGCCGACTTCATGATCGTCGAGGACGACACCTATGCCTTTCTGGCGCCCAACCATGCGCCGCGGCTTAGCGCGCTGGACGGCCTGCGCCGCACCCTCTATGTCTCGGGCTTCTCCAAGATCCTGACGCCCAGCTGGCGCGTCGGCTATCTGGCGGGCAGCAGCGACACGGTGGCCAAGATCACCGATGAGAAACTGCTCTCCACGCTGACCACCAGCCCGCTGCTGGAGCGCGCGGTGGCCCTGTGCCTGGAGCAGGGCCTGCTGCGCCGCCATGCCGAGCGGGTGATGACCCGGCTGGATGCGGCCCGCCAGCGCGCGGTCAAGCTGGCACTGGACGCCGGCTGCCGCTTCGTGACACCGCCGCAAGGCCTGTTCGGCTGGATCGATGTGGGCGCCGATACCGAGCGGCTGGCGCTGCGTCTGCACGATGCCGGCTGGCTGGCCGCGCCGGGCGTGCTGTTCAGCGCCAGCCGCCAGCCCGGCAGCCTGATGCGCATCAACTTCGCCACCGCCCAGGACGCCGCCTTCTGGCGCCTGCTGCAGAAGCTGCGCGCCGAGCAGTTGGCCCACGGCTGAGCGCCGGCACGGTGCCCTGGGCGCCCAGCCCTCAGACCTCAACCCGGTCGCGCCCGGCGGCCTTGGCGCGGTAGAGCGCGGCGTCGGCGCGCTGGTACAGGCTGTCGGTGCTTTCGCCCGGCTCGGCCAGGGCCAGGCCCATGCTCAGCGTCAGCAGACCGCCCTTGCCCGCGACCCCGCCCTCATGGACGATGGCGGCGGCCCGCAGCAGCTGGCGCAACTCCTCGGCGCGCTGGCGCGCGCCGGCCAGATCGGTGTTCTCCAGCAGCAGCGCGAACTCCTCGCCACCGATGCGCGCCGCCAGATCGGTAGGCCGCCGGGCCGCCTGGGCCAGGCAGCGCGCCACCGCCTGCAGCGCTACATCGCCCTGGCTGTGGCCGTAGCGGTCGTTGTAGAGCTTGAAGAAGTCCACATCGACCAGCAGCAGGGTCAGCGGCGCGCCGCTGCGGTGCTGATGGCGTATCGCCAGGCTCAGACGCTCGCCGAAGCTGCGCCGGTTGGCCAGGCCGGTCAGCGCGTCGGTCAGCGAGAGCCGCTCCAGCACATGGACCTGGGAATTGATGACGCCCAGCAGGTGGTTGGCGCCGCTGGCGAGCTCGGTGATCTCGTCGGCGCCGCTGATGCTGACGCCCCGCCCCCAGTCGCGCGCCTCACGGATCCGGGCCAGCTCGCGGCGCAGCCCCACCAGGCGTGCCACCACCAGACGGTCGACCACCAGGCCAAGCCCCAGCGCCACGGCCAGCGCCAGCACCAGCACCAGCCACTGCACCCGCGCCAGCAGCTGCTGGCCGCGTGCCGTCACCTCCAGCGGCCGCCGGGCCTCCAGCACGGCGATGGGCGTGCCGGCCAGATCGCGCAGGGGCCAGAGCATCTGCAGCTGGCCGTCCAGCTGATCCAGATGCAGCGGGCCAGCGCCGGAGGCCGAGGCCTGCTGCAGCGTCAGCGCCTCGCCGGGCAGATCGGTCAGGCTGGCCGGCAGGGCCTGCAGGCGCAGACTCAGCCCGGCGCGCTGCGCCACCGCCTGCAGACCCGCCGGGCTGAGCAGCTCGGCCACCGCCACCGTGCCGCGCGGAATCGAGTCCTTGGCCAGGCCGTCCAGCAGCGGTCGGCGGCATAGCATCAGCAGTTGCTGGGCCGAGCCCGCCCAGCCGCAGGGCAAGGCATTGCGGCCGGCCTGCTCGGCATCGGCCAGCAGGGCCTGGATCGCGGGGCTCAGGCTGTGCGGCAGATGGCCGCCCTGCGCCTGCCCGGCCACGCTGGCCCGCAGCTGGCGGCGCGCGTCATAAAAGCCCAGCCAGAGCAGGTCCGAGGCGGCCACCGAGCCGGGGTTCAGGTTGCGCACCTCGAAATCGCGGTTGCCATCGAGCGCGTACTGGTAGAAGTCGGACCACAAGCTCCATTCGCGCAGCACGCGGTCACGCTGGGCCAGTTCCTCGTCGAGGATCTGCAGCAGCCGGGCGAACTGCTGGCGCGCCGTCTCGCGCTCCAGCTCGGCATAGCTGCGCTCGACGCTGGCGCGCAGCAGCAGCAGGCTGACGCCGCCGAACACCGCCGACAGCAGACCCACCCAGACCAGCAGCTTGACGCGCAGCCCCATAGGCTTTCACTCGCCTCCGCTCACTCGATGCCAGAACCAGCTCCCTGCACCGAGTATCGCCGCCGCCTCAGACAAAAAGCAGCAGGATCAGCAGGGGCAGATGGGGAAAGGCCACGGTGGGGCGCAATGCGGACAGGCCGTAGCCACGCAGCAGCGCCAGGCCGCCCGGACGACCGGCCTGCCAGCGGCTGTGCAGCTGCATCGCCGAACCGGCGCTGTCCTCCGCCGCGGCGATCTGCCGCTCCAGCTGCAGCAGATGCGCGGCCAGCCGCGCCTGCCAGGTCTTGACGATGGCCTCCTGCAGCCACAGCAGCGGCAGCGCGGCGACCGCCAGCGCGCCGCTGGGCGCCCAGACAAAGACCGCCACCGCCAGGGCCTTGAGGGCCAGGGCCGCCCATTCGTAGGACTCGTGCTGGGCCTGCAGCAGCAGCCATTCGCGCTGGGCGGCGGCAGCGGGCGCGGGCGGCCCGCTCATGGGCTCTCCAGCTCTTCCCAGCGCTCCATCAGCGCCAGCAGTTCCGCGTCGATCTGGCCCATCCGCTCCGTCACCTCGGCGATGCGGGCTGCGCCCTGGGTGTAGAGCTCGCTGCCATTGATCAGGGCCTGCAGCTGGGCCTGCTCGGCCTCCAGCTGCGCGATGCGGCCGGGCAGCTCGTCCAGCTCGCGCTGCGCCTTGTAGCTGAGCTTTTTCTTGCTGGCGGGCGCCGGCGCTGCCGGCGGGGCCGGGGTGGCCACCGGCGCCGGGGCCGGTGCGGGCGCACGGGCGGCCTGCAGCGCGGCGGCGCGCTGGCTCTGCAGCAGCCAGTCCTGCACCCCGCCCTCGTACTCGCGCCAGCGGCCATCGCCCTCGCTGACGATGGTGGAGGTGACGACATTGTCCAGAAAGCGCCGGTCGTGGCTGACCAGGAAGACGGTGCCGTCGTACTCGGTCAGCAGCTCCTCCAGCAGCTCCAGGGTCTCGATGTCCAGATCATTGGTCGGCTCGTCCAGCACCAGCACATTGGCCGGGCGGGCGAACAGCCGGGCCAGCAGCAGGCGGTTGCGCTCGCCGCCCGACAGGCTCTTGACCGGCGAGTTGGCGCGCGCCGGCGAGAACAGGAAGTCGCCCAGATAGCTCTTCACATGCTTGCGCTGGTTGCCAATCTCTATCCATTCGCTGCCAGGGCTGATGGTGTCGGCCAGCGTGGCCTCGAGGTCCAGCACATCGCGCATCTGGTCGAAATAGGCGACGCTGAGCTTGCTGCCCTGGCGCACCTCGCCAGCATCGGGCGCCAGCTCACCCAGAATCATCTTCAGCAAGGTGGTCTTGCCGGCACCGTTGGGCCCGACCAGGCCGACCTTGTCGCCGCGCAGGATGGTGGCGCTGAAGTCGCGCACCACCACATGCTCGCCGTAGCGCTTGCTGACGTTCTCCAGCTCGGCCACGATCTTGCCGCTGCTGCCGCCGGTGTCGATGTCCAGCCTGACCTTGCCCTGCACATCGCGCCGCGCCGCGTGAGCCAGACGCATGGCCTCCAGCCGCTGGATGCGGGCCACGCTGCGGGTGCGACGGGCCTCGACGCCCTTGCGTATCCAGACCTCCTCCTGGGCCAGCAGCTTGTCGAAGCGGGCATTGGCCAGCGCCTCGTTCTCCAGCTCGTACTGCTTGGCGGCCTGGAAGGCGGCGAAATTGCCCGGGTAGCCGCGCAGCTGGCCGCGGTCCAGCTCGACGATGCGGTTGGCCACATTGTCCAGAAAGGCGCGGTCGTGGGTGATCAGCAGCAGCGAGCCCTTGAAGCCGTTCAGCAGCTCCTCCAGCCAGCGGATCGCGTTCAGGTCCAGATGGTTGGTGGGTTCGTCCAGCAGCAGCACATCGGGCTGGGCCACCAGAGCGCGGCCCAGGGCCACCCGCTTCTTCAGGCCGCCGGACAGGCTGCCGACCCGGCGGCTGCCGTCCAGGCCCAGGCGCTGCAGCGTCTCCTCGACGCGCTGCTCCCAGTTCCAGGCGCCGATATGCTCGATGCGCTCCTGCACCCAGGCCAGATCGTCGTTCTCGTCATGGCGCTCGTAGCGCTCGCGCAGGGCCTTGGCCTCGGCCACGCCCTCGGAGACCACCTCGAAGATCGTCGCCTCGGGCCGCAGCTCGGGCTCCTGGGGCACATAGACGCTGGTGAGCCCCTGCTGCAGCTGCAAAAGCCCGTCGTCCAGCCGCTCGATGCCGGCCAGCACCTTGAGCAGGGAGGACTTGCCGGTGCCGTTGCGGCCGATCAGGCCCACACGTTCACCGGTTTCAAGCGCGAAGTTGGCCCCGTCGAGCAGCGGCACGTGGCCGTAGGCGAGGTGGGCGTTGGAAATGGATAGGACTGCCATGGGGCCGATTGTCGTTGAGTGGCCCGTACCCCCCGGTTCGGGCGATCAAGACCTGGCCCCCTGGCGGGTGCAACGGGGTGAAAGCGTTATTGACAGCAGGAGCTCGCGTCGGGAAGCTGAGCGCCGACCGGCGCGCTAGGCGCCGGCAGATACGACAAGCAAGCCACCAAGGGAGTTATCCATGTCTTCATCGTCTCTGGCGCGCCGCTGGGCCCGCCTTGCCATCGGCCTCGGCCTGCTCACGGCGCTGCAATCCGCCCAGGCATACAGCAATCTGGTCGTGTTCGGCGACAGCCTGTCGGACAGCGGCAATAACGCGCTGGTGGTGGGCACGGACCCCGGCCAGGTGCTGGGCAGCAACAGCAGCTTTGCCATCGTGCCCTATGCCTCGGGCACCTATAGCAATGGCCAGGTCTGGGCCCAGCAGCTGGCGTCCCGCCTGGGCCTGGCCGCCTCGCCCTCGCTGGCCGGCGGCAGCATCTATGCCTTTGGCGGCGCCGAGACCAGCGCCCCCGGCCCGCTGCCAGGCGGCTTCCCCTACAGCCTGAGCACCCAACTGGGCATGTTCATGGCCGACCGCGGCGGCGTGGCCGACGCCGAGGCCCTCTATGTGGTAGCGGGCGGCGGCAACAATGTGCGGGCCGCGCTCGATGCGATCGTCGCCGGTGCCGACCCCGGCCTGACGGCCCAGGCCCTGGTGCAGGGCTATGTCAACGACATCGGCGGCATCGTCGACAGCCTGCAGGCTAGCGGCGCCCAGCACATCGTGGTCTGGAACACCCCCAACTTCGGCCTGACGCCACTGGCCCGTAGCCAGGGCGCCGCGGGCTCGCTGCTCGCCACCGAGCTCTCCTTCGCGATGAATGCCGCGCTGAGTCAGCGGCTGGCCGGCGAGGCGGTGCAGACCTTCGATGTCTTCGGCCTGCTCAGCAGCGTGGTGGCCCAGGGTCCGGCCTCGGGCTTCAGCAACTGGACCGATGCCTGCGGCGCGCCGAGCGCGGGCTGCGACCCGGGCAGCGCGCTGTTCTATGACGGCATACACCCGACCACCGTGGCACACGGCATGCTGGCCGACGCGATGTTCGCCGCCGTCGTGCCCGAGCCCGCCAGCAGCGGCCTGATGCTGCTGGGCCTGGGCAGCGTGCTGCTGCTCAGCCGCCGGCGCCTTCAGGGGACGGCGGCTACCGTTGCTGCAGCAGCTGCGCCGCATGATGGCGCAGATGGTCGTCGATGAAGCTGGCGATGAAGTAGTAGCCGTGGTCGTAGCCGGCGTGGCGGCGCAGCGTCAGCGCCTGACCCACCGCGGCGCAGGCCGCCTCGAAGGCCTCGGGGTGCAGCTGCTCGGCCAGGAAGCGATCATCCAGGCCCTGGTCGATCAGAATGCCCTGCGGGAAAGGCGGCGCACTCTGCGCCGCCATCAGCAGGCTGGCGTCATGGGCGGCCCAGGCCCGGCGGTCCTCACCCAGATAGCCGGCGAAGGCCTTCTGTCCCCAGGGGCAGCGGCTGGGTGCCGCAATGGGCGCGAACGCCGACAGTGAGCGGAAACGACCGGGATGGCGCAGCGCCAGGCTCAGCGCCCCATGACCGCCCATCGAATGGCCGCACAGACCGCTGCGGTCACTGCGACCCGCCTCCGGGCCCAGCAGGGCCTGCACCAGCGGCAGCAGCTCATTGAGCAGATAGCTCTCCATGCGCCAGTGCCGGGCCCAGGGCGGCTGGCTGGCGTCCAGATAGAAACCGGCGCCGATGCCGAAATCCCAGCTCTCGCTGGCGCCCGGCAGAGCGGCCGGCTCGGCGCCGCGCGGGCTGGTGTCCGGCATCAGCAGGGCCAGACCCAGCTCGGCCGCCAGGCGCTGGGCACCGGCCTTCATCGTGAAGGTCTCTTCGCTGCAGGTCAGGCCGGCCAGATAGACCAGCAGGGCCCGGGGCTGGGGCGGCAGATAGAGCGCGAAGCGCATGGGCAGGCCGATCTCGGCCGAGGCATGCCGGTAAAAGCGCTGCAGGCCGCCGAAGCAGCCATGTTCGCTGAGCAGCTCCATCCTCAGAACTCCACCACCGAGCGGATCGAGTCGCCGCGCTTCATCAGCTCGAAGCCTTCATTGATCTGTTCCAGCTTCAGCTTGTGGGTGATCAGCTCGTCGATCTTGAGCTTGCCGTCCATATACCAGTCGACGATCCTGGGCACGTCGGTGCGGCCGCGCGCGCCGCCGAAGGCGCTGCCTTCCCATTTGCGGCCGGTCACCAGTTGGAAGGGCCGCGTCGAGATCTCCGCGCCGGCCTCGGCCACGCCGATGATGATGCTGCGGCCCCAGCCCTTGTGGGTGCACTCCAGCGCGTCGCGCATCACCTTGGTGTTGCCGATGCACTCGAAGCTGTAGTCGGCGCCGCCGTCGGTCAGCTGCACGATGTGGTCCACCAGGTTGGGCACGTCCTTCGGGTTGACGAAGTGGGTCATGCCGAACTGGCGCGCCAGCGCCTCGCGCTTGGGGTTCAGGTCGACGCCGATGATCTTGTCCGCACCGACCATCTTGGCGCCCTGGATCACGTTCAGGCCGATGCCGCCGAGGCCGAACACCACCACATTGGCACCCGCCTCCACCTTGGCGGTGAACAGCACCGCGCCGACGCCGGTGGTCACGCCGCAGCCGATGTAGCAGACCTTGTCGAAGGGCGCGTCCGCGCGGATCTTGGCCAGGGCGATGCCGGGCACGACGATGTGGTTGGCAAAGGTCGAGGTGCCCATGTAGTGGAAGATGGGCTTGCCGTCGATCGAGAAGCGCGCACTGCCATCGGGCATCAGGCCCTTGCCCTGGGTCGAGCGGATGGCCTGGCAAAGATTGGTCTTGCGCGACAGGCAGAACTTGCACTGGCGGCATTCCGGCGTGTAGAGCGGGATCACATGGTCGCCGGGCTTCAGCCAGGTGACGCCCTCGCCCACCTCCAGCACGACGCCCGCGCCCTCGTGGCCCAGGATGGCCGGGAAGATGCCCTCGGGATCGGCGCCGGAGAGCGTGTAGTAATCGGTGTGGCAGATGCCGGTGGCCTTGACCTCCACCAGCACCTCGCCGGCGCGCGGGCCGTCCAGCTGCACTTCTTCGATGGTGAGCGGGGCGCCGGCCTTCCAGGCAACCGCGGCACGGGTCTTGATCATGGCTGGGAACTCCCTGAATAGAGGGTGGAGGGGAAAGCCTCCATCGTAGCGATGTCCGGCAAAAGGCGGGCACGGCGGGCTGCGTCGCCCGGCGGCCAGAGGCTCAGGCGCGCGCCGCCCGCTCCAGCGCATCGACGAACAGCCGAGCCACATCGAAGCCGCTCTGATTCGTGATCTCCTGGAAGCCGGTGGGGCTGGTGACATTGATCTCGGTGAGGAAGTCGCCGATCACGTCCAGGCCCATCAGCAGCAGGCCGCGGGCGCTGAGCTTGGCGGCCACGCCCTCGGCGATCTCGCGGTCGCGCGCACTGATGGGTTGGGCCACGCCCTTGCCGCCGGCGGCCAGATTGCCACGGATCTCCGTGCCCTGCGGGATGCGCGCCAGACAGAAGGGCACGACCTCGCCGCCTATCACCAGCACCCGCTTGTCGCCCTTGACGATCTCGGGCACATAGCGCTGCACCATCACCGTCTCGCTACCGTCTTTGTTGAGCGTCTCGATGATGGAGCCCAGATTCAGTGCGTCGGGGCCGACACGGAAGATGCCCATGCCGCCCATGCCGTCCAGCGGCTTCAGGATGATGTCCCTGTGCTCGGCATGGAAGGTCTTGATCGCTGCGCTGCTGCGCGTCACCAGGGTCGGTGAGATGTAGTCGGGAAACTCCAGGATGGCCAGCTTCTCCGGATGATCGCGCAGCGCCGCCGGCTTGTTGAAGACGCGGGCGCCCTCGCGCTCGGCCTGCGAGAGCAGATGCGTGGCGTAGAAGAACTCGGCATCAAACGGCGGATCCTTGCGCATGATGATGGCGTCCGTGCCGTCGGCCAGCCCCAGATCGCTCGTTTCCTCGGTCCTGAACCAGTCGTGCGCGTCACCGCTCAGCGCGATGCGCCGCGCGCCGCGCGCCGTGACCTTGCCGCCGCTCAGCCACAGCAGATCGGCCGGATGGCAGGCCCAGATCGCATGGCCGCGGCTGGCGGCCTCGCGCATCATCGCGAAGGTCGTGTCCTTGTAGGTCTTGAAGGACTCCAGGGGATCGGCAACAAACAGCAGATTCATCGTCATGGCGGCGCTCTTCTTTCTCGATCACACAGCAAGGACTGCAGCGGGCCGCAGTGTTGCACGGCTGGCGCCGCGCTGCCGGGCTCAGCCTTCTGCGGGCTCGTCCGCGCCGGCGGCGGCGCGCGGCTCGAAGCGGCGCTGCGCCGGCCTGGCCAGCAGCTCCAGGTAGAAGGCCGGCGCACCGGCGGCGGCGGCCTCGTTGATGCGCTCCATGAAGGCGCCCACATGGCAGACCTCGGCGGAGGCCTCGCTGAGGCCGAAACGGCAGTCGAAATCCCAGAAGTCCATCTGCGCCGGCAGGGGCTTGCGGCGCTCGCGCTTCAGGTACTGGCGGATCTCGTGCTTGATCGCCTCAAGCAGGCGTTCGGGATGCTTGCCTTCGATCTGCAGCTGGAATGTCTTCTTCATGGCAAGCCTCGGCTTCGGTGGGGGCAACGATTATCGGTCAGGCCCTGAAGCGGGCCACCGCCAGGGCCGCACTGCCGGCCACCACGCCCCAGAAGGCGGCGCCTATGCCGGCCAGGCTGATGCCGGACAGCGTGACCAGAAAGGTCAGGATGGCGGCGTCGCGATGCTGCTCCTCCTTCAGCGCGGTGGCCAGGCCACCGGCGATGGTGCCCATCAGCGCAAGACCTGCCACCGCCGCCACCAGGGCGCGCGGGAAGGCCGTCAGCAGGCCCACCACCGCGCCGCCGGCCAGGCCCAGCGCGATATAGAAGAGTCCGGCCATGGCCGCGGCGCTGTAGCGCTTGTCGGCGTCCTCATGGGCCTCGCGCCCCATGCAGATGGCTGCGGTGATGGCGGCCAGATTGAAGGCATAGCCGCCGAAGGGCGCCAGCAGCAGGCCGGCCAGGCCGGTCACCGAGATGCTGGCCGAGACCGGCGTGCGATAGCCGGCGGCACGCTGGGCCGCCACGCCCGGCAGATTCTGCGAGGCCATGGTCACCAGGAACAGCGGCAGGGCCACGCCCACCAGGGCCGCCAGGCTGAAGCGAGGCGTGGTCCAGACCGGCTGGGCCCAGCCCCAGTCCACCGCGCCCAGGCGCAGCTGGCCCTGCAGCGCCGCCACCGCGATGCCGGCCAGCAGCACGCCCGGCACCGCATAGCGGGGCAGCCAGCGCCGGCCCAGCAGATAGGCCAGGGCCATCACGCCCACCAGCAGCGGCGCACCCTGCACCGCGCCCACCGCGTCCAGGCCGAAACGGGTCAGCACCCCGGCCAGCAGGGCAGCCGCCACCGCCAGCGGGATGCGGTCCATCAGGCGCTCGAACCAGCGGGTCAGGCCGAACAGCAGGATCAGCGCGCTGCAGACCAGGAAGGCGCCCACCGCCTCGGCCATGCCCAGGCCCTGGGTGGCGGCGATCAGCGCGGCGCCGGGGGTGGACCAGGCGGTCAGTATCGGCTGGCGGGTCCACAGCGACAGGCCCAGGCTGGTGAGGCCCATCCCCAGGCCCAGGGCCCACATCCAGGAGCTGGTCTGAGCCGGGCTCGCGCCCAGGGCCTGGGCGGCCTGAAAGACGATGGCGACCGAGCTGGTGAAACCCACCAGCACCGCGACAAAGCCGGCCACGACGGCCGGCGCGGAAAGATCCTTGAGGAGATGGCGTGCTTGCGTCATGGCGGCACAGCATAGCGGGCCGCCCGGGGCCGGCCGCGGCTAGAGCTCGACCTTGGAACCCAGCTCGACGATGCGGTTGGTGGGCAGGTGCAGGAAGTCGGCGGCGGCGGCGGCATTGCGGTGCATGCCGGCAAACAGCTTCTCGCGCCACAGCGCCATGCCCGAGCCAATCGTCGGGATCACGATATCGCGCGAGAGGAAGTAGCTGGTCTCCATCTCCTCCAGCAGCACGCCCTGCTTGGCCAGCAGGCCCAGGGCCTCGGGCACATCGGGCTCGTCCTTGAAACCGAAGTTCAGGCTCACCTGCCAGCAGTCATGGCCCAGGGCCTCGACCTGGATGCGCCGGTCCGGCCCTATCCAGGGCACCTCGTGGTGGCGGACGCTGACAAACAGGTTCTGCTCGTGCAGCACCTTGTTGTGCTTGAGGTTGTGCAGCAGCGCGTTCGGTGTCACGCCCTGCTCGGCGGCCAGGAAGACCGCGGTGCCGGACACCCGCAGCGGCGGGCTGATGAAGACCGCCTCCAGAAAGCTCTTCAGGTCGATCGCGTCCTCGCGCAGCTTGGCCGAGAGCAGGCGCCGGCCCTGCTTCCAGGTCAGCATCACGGTGAACATCGCAATGCCGATCAGCAGCGGGAACCAGCCGCCGGCCGCGATCTTCAGCAGATTGGAGGCCAGGAAGGTCAGGTCGATCACGAAGAAGAAACCGGTCGCGGCCAGGCACAGCAGCAGCGGCAGCTTCCAGCCGAAGCGGATCACGAAGAAGGTCATCACCGTGGTGATGGTCATGTCGATGGTCACCGCCACGCCATAGGCCCCGGCCAGCTTGGAGGCCGAGCCGAACAGCACCACCGCCAGCACCACGAAGCCGAACAGGCTCCAGTTGACGAAGGGCACATAGATCTGGCCGGTGTCGCGGACCGAGGTGTGCAGCACCCGCATGCGCGGCAGTATGCCCAGCTGTATCGCCTGCTTGGTGACCGAGAAGGCCGCGGTGATCAGGGCCTGCGAAGCCACCACGGCGGCGCAGGTGGCCAGCAGGAACAGCGGGATCTCGGCCCAGTCCGGGGCCAGCAGGAAGAAGGGGTTCTTGATCGCGGCCGGATCGTCCAGCAGCATCGCGCCCTGGCCGAAGTAGTTGATCACCAGGGCCGGCATCACCACGCCATACCAGGCAATGCGTATGGGCTTCTTGCCGAAATGGCCCAGGTCGGCGTAGAGGGCCTCGCCGCCGGTCACCACCAGCACCACCGCGCCCAGCGCGACAAAAGCCACCCAGCCATAGGCCAGGCAGAAGTTCAGTGCATAAACCGGGTTCAGCGCCAGCAGCACATGGGGGTTGTCGATCACCCGCGGCAAGCCCAGCAGGGCCAGGCTGGCGAACCAGATCAGCATCAGCGGACCGAAGGCCTTGCCGATGCCGCCGGTACCGAGACGCTGCACCGCGAACAGGCCGGCCAGCACCAGCAGCGTGAGCGGCAGGATGGCTTGGTGGTACTGCGGCGCGTAGACGTCGATGCCCTCGACCGCGCCCAGCACCGTCATCGCCGGCGTGATCACCGCATCGCCGTAGAAGATGGCGGTGCCAAACAGCCCCACCAGCAGCAGGCTGCGCCGCAGCAGGGGCTTGTGGTTGACCGCATTGGTGGCCAGGGCCAGCATCGCGATCAGGCCGCCCTCGCCGTTGTTGTCGGCGCGCAGGATCAGCAGCACATACTTGATCGAGACGATGACGGTCATCGTCCAGAACAGCAGCGACAGCACGCCCAGGATGTTGTCGTGGCTCACCGCCACATGACCGCCGTGGAAGACTTCCTTCAGCGCATAAAGCGGGCTGGTGCCGATATCGCCGTAGACGACGCCCAGGGCACCGAGGGTCAGGCCCGCCAGCGCCGAGGGCCTGCGGTCAGCTTGGTTTGAACTCACAAAGGAGCGGGCGGCCGCGAGGCCGCCGGTACCGGGAAGGGCGCTATTGTGCGCCTTCCTTGCTGCGGCGCAACACGAGCTGATGCCAAGCAGGCATGGGCTCAGGCATAGACCTCGGCCTCGGGGTCGGTGACCTCCAGCTCATAGCTGGCGGCCAGCATCGCCAGGCGGGCAATCACACCGTACATATAGAAGCGGTTCGGCGCGCTGGCCCCCGGGCGCTCGCCGGGCCGGGCCAGATGGGCCGACTCGGCAAAGGCCAGCGGCACATAGCTGGCGCCCGGGGCGTTCAGGTTCTCGTCGTTGCCGCGCTCGGCATGGATGCGGTAGAAGCCGCCGACCACATAGCGGTCCATCATGTAGACCACCGGCTCGGCCACCGCCTCGTTGACCCGCTCGTGGGTGGGCACGCCCTCCTGCACGATCACCGCGTCGACCGGCTGGCCATCCTTGATGACGCTCATCTTGTTGCGGCTGCGGCGGTTCAGCTCGACCAGCTCCTTGGCATCGCGCACCGTCATGATGCCCATGCCATAGGTGCCGGCATCGGGCTTGACGACCACGAAAGGCTTCTCGTTGATGCCGTATTCCTTGTACTTGCGGCGCACCTTGCCCAGCATCGCATCCACCTGGGTCTGCAGGGCCTCCAGGCCGGCGCCGGTGCTGAAGTCGAGCTCGCCGCAGCCGGCCGACATCGGATTGATCAGCCAGGGGTCCATGCCCAGCAGCTTGGCGAACTTCTTCGCCACCTCCTCGTAGGCACGGAAATGCTGAGTCTTGCGGCGCAGCGCCCAGCCGGCATGCAGCGGCGGCAGCAGGTACTGCTCGTGCAAGCCCTCCAGCACCGGCGGAATGCCGGCCGAGAGATCGTTGTTCAGCAGGATGGTGCAGGGGTCGAAATCCTTCAGGCCCAGACGCCCGCGGGTGCGCAGCAGAGGCTCCAGCCTCAGCTCGCTGCCGTCGGCCAGGCTCAGCGCAGTGGGGGCCTTGATCTCGGGGTCCAGCGTGCCCAGGCGCACATTCAGCCCGGCCTGGGTGAAGATGCGCAAGAGCGTCGCGATATTGCTGAGATAGAAGCTGTTGCGGGTATGGCTCTCGGGAATCAGCAGCAGGTTCTTGGCCTCGGGGCAGATCTTCTCGATCGCCGCCATTGCCGCCTGCACCGCCAGCGGCAGCATGGCCGGGGTCAGGTTGTTGAAGCCGCCGGGGAAGAGATTGGTGTCCACCGGCGCCAGCTTGAAGCCGGCATTGCGCAGATCCACCGAGCTGTAGAAGGGTGGCGTGTGCTCCATCCATTCGAGCCGGAACCAGCGCTCGATGGCCGGCATCGATTCGAGGATGCGCTGCTCCAGTTCGTTGATCGGGCCGGTCAGTGCGGTGATGAGATGGGGAACCATATGCGTGCGGCCTTGATGGGGAGGGCCTGTCGATTCTATGAGTGGGCGCATATGGGGGCGCTGCCGGGCAAGGCAAGCCCCGCCCCCTACCGAAGCTGGGCGCAGGCCGCACTGCTAGAGTCCGCCCCATGTCTGCGATCACTGCGCTTGCCAGAAGCCTGGCCCTGGGCCTGGCCGGCCTCACCCTGACCCTGCTTGCCGCCGCTCAAGACGTGGCCAGCACCGCGACCCAGTGTCCGCCACGGGCCCAGCCGCCCAGCGCCGAGCAGCTGAGCCAGGCGCGCGCCCAGGCCCGTGACCGCGGGCCGCTGTGGCGCATCAGCAAGGACGGCCGGGTCTCCTGGCTGTTCGGCACCCTGCACATAGGCCGTATGCAGTGGCTGGCGCCGGGGCCGCGCCTGCGCGCCGCGCTGCAGAGCAGCGATGTGCTGGCGCTGGAGCTGGACATCGCCGACCCTGCCACCCAGCGCGCGCTGCAAGCCGGCTATGCCAGCCCCGGCCCGACCCTGGATGCCGAGCTGAGCCTGCGGCTGCGGCAGCAGCTGGGCGCGGCCTGCCTGCCGGCCGAGGCCTTCGCCCGCATGCACCCGGTGCTGCAGACGGTGACCCTGGCCACGCTGGCCGGTCGCTGGGACGGGCTGGACCCCAACTACGGCCAGGAGCTGCTGCTGGGCGAGCTGGCACGCGCCAGCCAGCTGCCGGTCGCCGCCCTCGAAACACCCGAGCAGCAGCTGGCCCTGCTGCTGCCTCAGGACGAGGCCAGCGGTCTGGCGATGACCCGGCAGATGCTGGAGCAGCTGGAGCAGGGCAAGGTCAGGCCGGTGCTGAAGCGGCTGGCGGCAGCCTGGGAGCGCGGCGACCTGGACGAGCTGGCCCGCTACGAGCAATGGTGCGACTGCGCGCCCAGCGCGGCCGAACGCGCCTATTTGGCCCGGCTCAACGACGGCCGCAACCCTGGCCTGGCCGAGCGCATCGACGCGCTGCACGGCCAGGGCAAGCGGGTCTTCGCGGCGGTGGGCGCGCTGCACATGACCGGCCCCCAGGCCCTGCCCGAGCTGCTACGGGCAAAGGGCTACCAGGTCGAGCGCATCAAGCCCTGAACGCGACAGCTCGGCTATGCTTGCCGGCCATGGCACGCCGCATTCTGATCGTTGAAGACCAAGCCGAGATCCGGCGCCTGATCCGCTGGACGCTGGAAGATGGCGACTATCTGGTCCACGAGGCCGCCAACGGCCAGGCCGCGCTGCAGATCGCGCGCACGCTGCGCCCCGAGCTGCTGCTGCTCGATGTGATGATGCCCGGCGGCATCAGCGGGCTGGATGTCTGCCGCGAGATCAAGGGCGATGCCGAGCTGGCGCGCATCAAGGTGGTGGTGCTGAGCGCCAGCGCCGCGGCCCAGGACCGGCAGAACGCGATGAAGGCCGGTGCCGACGCCTTTCTGGGCAAGCCCTTCAGCCCGGTCAAGCTGCAGGAACTGATCGAGCGCATGCTGGCCGGCGCAGCCCGCTAGCGCCCCGACCGCAGCAAAGAAGCCGCCAGACATCGCTGTCTGGCGGCTTCCGTTCGTGCCGAGGGCGTGCGGCCCGTCCCTCGACGGGCCGTGCTGCTTACTTGTGGTAAGCCGTCTCGCCGTGCGAGCTGATGTCCAGGCCCTCGCGCTCTTCCTCTTCGCTGACGCGCAGACCGATGACCAGATCGACGATCTTGAAGGCGATCACCGAGACCACGCCCGACCAGACGATGGTCAGCAGCACGCCCTTGGCCTGGATCCAGACCTGGCTGGCGATCGAGTAGGCGTCCGGTGCCACCATGGCCACCGTGACCCAGTCGCCGACGGCGCTGGGGCCGCCCAGGTTGGGCGAGTTGAACACGCCGGTCAGCAGCGCGCCGATGATGCCGCCGACGCCGTGGACGCCGAACACGTCCAGCGAGTCGTCCGCGCCAAGCATGCGCTTCAGGCCGGTCACGCCCCACAGGCAGGCGAAGCCGGCGATGAAGCCGATCACGATGCCGCCGCCGATGCCGACATTGCCGGCCGCCGGGGTGATGGCCACCAGGCCGGCCACCGCGCCGGAGGCTGCGCCCAGCATCGAGGCCTTGCCCTTCAGCAGCGCCTCACCAATGCACCAGGCCAGCACGGCGGCAGCGGTGGCGGCCAGCGTGTTGATGAAGCCCAGCGCGGCGAAGCCATTGGCTTCCAGTGCGGAACCGGCGTTGAAGCCGAACCAGCCCACCCACAGCAGCGAGGCGCCGACCATGGTCAGGGTCAGGCTGTGCGGGGTGAATGACTCCTTGCCGTAGCCGACGCGCTTGCCGACCATATAGGCACCGACCAGACCGGCCACGGCCGCGTTGATGTGCACCACCGTGCCGCCGGCGAAGTCCAGCGCGCCCCATTGCCAGATCAGGCCGGCCTTGGAGCTCATCTCGGCAGCCACCTCGGCCGAGGCATAGGCATCCGGGCCCATCCAGAACCAGACCATATGCGCCATCGGCAGATAGCTGAAGGTGAACCAGATCGCCATGAACAGCAGCACGGCGCCGAACTTGATGCGCTCGGCGAAGGCGCCGACGATCAGGCAGGCGGTGATGCCGGCAAAGGTGGCCTGGAAGGCTGCGAACACGATCTCGGGGATGTAGACGCCCTTGCTGAAGGTGGCCGCGTTGGCAAAGGTGCCGGCCGCGTTGTCCCAGATGCCCTTCATGAAGAGACGGTCAAAGCCGCCGATGAAGGCATTGCCCTCGGTGAAGGCCAGGCTGTAGCCATAGATGACCCACAGCACGACGATCATCGAGAAGGTGACCATCACCTGCATCAGCACGCTGAGCATGTTCTTGCTACGCACCAGACCGCCGTAGAACAGCGCAAGACCTGGCACCGTCATCATGATGACCAGCAAGGTGCAGACCATCATCCAGGCGGTATCGCCCTTATTGGGCACGGGTGCCGGTGCGGCGGCGGCCTCGGCCGGCGCGGCGGCTTCGGCAACCACAGCGACCGCTTCGGAGGCCGCAGCGACGACCGCCGAGGCGGCCTCGGCGAGGACAGGCGCGGAAGCCGCGTCTTGGGCCCAGGCTGCGGGGGCGAACACCGCCGCAGCCAGCGCCAGGCTGGCAAGTAGTTTCTTCATGACGAATCTCCGGGAATTTGTCTGTTCGGTCTTGTGATCGGTGCAGCTCAGAGCGCGTCGGCCCCGGTCTCGCCGGTGCGGATGCGCACCACCTGGTCCAGCGGCGAGACAAAAATCTTGCCGTCGCCGATCTTGCCGGTGCGGGCCGAGCCCTCGATGGCCTCGATCACCTGCTCAACCACCGCGTCAGCCACGGCGGCTTCGATCTTCACCTTGGGCAGGAAGTCGACCACATACTCGGCGCCGCGGTACAGCTCGGTATGACCCTTCTGGCGGCCGAAGCCCTTGACCTCGGTGACGGTCAGGCCCTGCACGCCGATGGCGCTGAGGGCTTCGCGCACCTCGTCGAGCTTGAAAGGCTTGATGACGGCGGTGATCAGTTTCATGGTGGGTTCTCCTCTTTCTCGCTTGTCAGAAGGCGGCCTTGACCGCCAGCACCAGACCGGACTTGCCCAGGTCCTTGTTGCCAGGGCCTACGTAGGCGTCGGTATCGGTACCCACCAGCGCGCCGCTGACGGTGATGTTGTCGAAGGCCTTGCTGAGCGTCAGCGAGTAGTCGGTGTAGGACGCAGCGCTGTTGCGCTTGACGCGCTGGTAGCCGAGATGCGGGGCCAGCATCAGGCCGTCACCCAGATCAAAGCTGGCCGACAGATCGAGGTAGCCGCTGCCCTTGCTGTCGGCGAAGCCGAACAGATTGCTGGTGCTGTGCGAGTACTTGGCGGTCACCGGGCCGTAGCTCAGCGCGCCGTAGAGCTCGGTGGTGTTGGCGCTGGGATTGAGCTTGTTGCTGGGGTACTGGTAGCTCAGCAGGCCAATGTCCAGGCTCAGCCCCTTGCTGATCTCGGTCTTGTAGCCGCCGTAGAGATCCACCTCGACGCCGGCATCGCCGCCCGCGTCCTTGATCCACTTGATCGTGGAGCCCCAGGCGCCCAGGTAGAAACCGCTGTCGTGGGCATAGTCGATGCCAGCTTGCAGGGCCGGCTTCAGGCGGGTCTGCGAGATGCCACGATAGCGGTAATCGCTGGTCGCGCCGGCGTTGAAGGAAACCTGGGCTTGGGCCGGCAGCGCGGCGGCCAGACTGAACGTGCTGACGAGCGCGGCGGCAAGAATCGACTTCATGACTGGACTCCTAGGATGGATGCGGAAGGGGGGGAAGATGACTTCGCCAGAGGCTTTGCAGCTTCCGTGCCAGCGGTCCGCCATCCCACGATCGCAGGCCCGTGCAGCCACCGATGCACCAGCTTGGCGCGGCAGCCCCAGCGGGCGGCAAGGGCGCACGCCCCGAATACGTGCATGGCCCAAAAACGGGCGCCACGGCGCACAATCGCTCCCAGCACGCCACAGCAGTCCAAGGGAGGACCGGCCATGTCCCTGGCCCAAGTGCATAGCCGCGCGCTCGATGGTCTGCAGGCCGCGCCGGTCAGCGTCGAGGTTCATCTGGCCAATGGCCTGCCCTCCTTCAGCCTGGTGGGGCTGGCCGAGACCGAGGTGAAGGAAGCGCGCGAGCGGGTGCGCGCGGCCCTGCTCAACAGCGGCCTGGGCTTCCCCCACAACAAGCGCATCGTGGTCAACCTGGCCCCGGCCGAGCTGCCCAAGGAAGGCGGGCGTTTTGATCTGCCGATTGCGCTGGGTCTGCTAGCCGCCAGCGGACAGATCGATGCCAGCCCCCTGGCCGGGCTGGAATGTGCGGGCGAGCTCTCGCTGGCCGGCGAGCTGCGGCCGGTGCGCGGCGCGCTGGCGATGAGCCTGGCCCTGCGCCGCGAGGCCAGCCCGCGCCAGCTGGTGCTGCCGACCGCCAGCGCTGCCGAGGCCGCCCTGGTGCAGGGCGTGACGGTCTGGCAGGCCAGCCATCTGCTGGACCTGGTGGCCGCCCTGCAGCCCGGCAGCGACGCCCCGCTGAGCCGGGCCGCAGCCCCGCCGCCGGGGCCGGCCCTGGCCGCACCCGATCTACGCGATATCAAGGGCCAGGCCGCCGCCAAGCGCGCGCTGGAAATCGCCGCGGCCGGCGAACACAGCCTGTTGCTGATCGGGCCGCCGGGCACCGGCAAGTCCATGCTGGCCCAGCGCCTGGCCGGCCTGCTGCCGCCGCTGAACGAGGACGAAGCCCTGGCCTCAGCCGCCGTGCTGAGTCTGGCCGGCCAGTTCCAGCCCGCCGACTGGGGCCGGCGCGTGCTTCGCAGCCCCCACCACAGCGCCTCCAGCGTGGCCCTGGTGGGCGGCGGATCACCGCCGCGGCCGGGCGAGATCTCGCTGGCCCAGCATGGGGTGCTCTTTCTCGACGAGTTGCCCGAGTTCCCGCGTGCCGCACTGGAGGCCCTGCGCGAGCCGCTGGAGAGCGGCCGCATCCATATCGCCCGGGCCGCACGCAGCAGCGAGTTCCCGGCCCGCTTCCTGCTGGTGGCCGCCATGAACCCCTGCCCCTGCGGGCAGCGCGGCAATCCGCAGGGCAGCTGCCGCTGCACGCCGGACCAGGTGGCGCGCTACCAGGGCAAGCTCAGCGGCCCCCTGCTGGACCGGCTGGACCTGCTGGTGGAGGTGCCGCTGCTGCCACCCGCCCAGCTGGCCGCCGCCCCCGATGGCGAGCCCAGTGCCGCCGTGGCCAGCCGGGTGGCCGCGGCAAGGCGGCGGGCGCTGCATCGCCAAGGCTGCTGCAACAGCCAGCTGAGCCCGGCCCAGCTGGACCAGCTCAGCCAGCTCGGCGCCGCCGCCCAGACCCTGCTGCAGCGCGCCGCCGGCCAGCTGGGCTGGTCGGGACGCGGCTACCACCGCGTGCTGCGGGTGGCGCGCAGCATTGCCGATCTGGCCGGCAGTGCCGCGATCGAGCCCGCGCATATGGCCGAGGCCCTGCAGCTGCGGCGCGGCCTGGTCTGAAGCCGCTCAGCGCACCGGCCAGCAGCGTTGGAGCCAGGCGCGCCAGCCCCGCGCCGGTGCGGCCGCCGCATCCCAGGCCGCCTGACCCGCATGCGGCAGCAGCAGTGCCTGCCAACGCGCATCGCCGCTGCGCTGCGCCGCCTGCAGCGGCGTCATGCCATCGGTCTCGGAAACCAGGCCGGGCGCGGCACCATGGGCCAGCAGCAGCTCGGCCGCACGGTGCTGTCCGGCCAGGATGGCGCCGACCAGGGCGGTGCACATGAACTCGGGATGCTGGTAGTTCGGGTCTATGCCATTGCGCAGGTGGTAGCCCAGCAAGTCCTCGTCGCCGGCCAGGGCCGCCGCGTACATCTCTTTCCAGTCACCGCCCGACATGCTGCTGCCTGCCTCAGCGGCGCTGCAGGCGGCCGTCGCGCAGCAGCACGGTATCGCCGCGCTTGAGCTTGGGGTCGCTGCGCTGCTCGTGGTCCTGGGTGCTGCCGTCCTTGTTGACCAGGGAAATGATCCAGACACGGTAGCGCTTGTGCCGCTTCTCGATCTCATGACCGGCCATGCCGCCCGCCACCGCACCGCCGACGGTGGCGATCTTCTTGCCGCTGCCGCCGCCGATCTGGCTGCCCAGCAAGCCACCGACCACCGCACCGCCGACCGCGCCCAGGCCGCTGCCCTCGCCCTTGCGCTCCTCGGAACGCACGCCCGCCACCCAGGCGCACTCCTCGCACAGCCTGGCCAGCTGCTTGCTGCTGGGGCCGGCGGCCGGCTTGCTGTCTTGGGCCAGCGCGGGCCCGGCCGCGACCGACAGCACGAGCGCGGCCAGTGAGGCGCCGAGGGAAAGAGAGGCCATGGAGAGATGGTTCATCGAGAGTCCTGGTTGACAGCCGACAGCATGCCACGGCCGCCTTCAGACCATGAAGCCCAGATCGCGCTGGCTGGCGTCGAAACGGCTGAGATTGGGGAAGATGTCCAGCAGCGCGCCATCGCTGACACCCATCCAGCGTCCCAGCGTGGCGCCCAGCTGCTCGACCGAGGTCGTGGGCAGCAGGCTGCCGTTGTGCAGCTGGTCGGGGCTGCTGTCGAACTCGTTGTTATTGCTGTTCTTGAGGCCCAGCTGCGGAAAGCGGCCATAGAGATCGCGGCCGCGCACCGCGCCGCCCAGCACGAAGTGATGCCCCCCCCAGCCATGGTCGGTGCCGTCGCCATTGCTGGTGAAGGTGCGGCCGAAGTCCGAGGCGGTAAAGCTCGTCACCTGCTGGGCCACGCCCATCGCATTGAGCGTGCCGTCGAAATAGGCCAGCGCATGCGAGAGCCGCGCCATCAGATCGGCATGGGCGCGGTTCTGGCCATCGTGCGTGTCAAAGCCGCCCATGCTGACGAAGAAGACCTGCCGCTGCGTACCCAGCGCCGCGCGTGCCGCGATGGTGCGCGCCACCACCTGCAGCTGCTGGGCCAGCGGATTCAGCGCTAGGGCGCCGCTCAGCGGGTGGCGGTACTGCAGCAGCGGATCAGCCGCACCGGCGGCCAGACCCGGCGTGCCATGCGGTCCGGCCTCGGCCGGTGGCAGGGCCGCGCTGATCAGGGCCTCGGCGTCGATGGAGCGACCTACCACCGCGGCATGGTCGCGCCCCAGCAGATCGTCGCTGCGCATATCGCGCATCACCCGCTGCAAGTGCTGTCGCGCGGTGCTGGAGCCGAACAGGCTGCTGCCGCTGCCGCCTATGCGGATCGCGCCGCGGGTGCTGAGCTGGTACTGCAGCGTCTGGCGGCCGCTCAGGAAGACCGCATTGCCGCTGGCGGAGATGCTGGTGAACAGCGCCCGCTGATTGCCCGCGGCCAGCCGGTCGGCCAGCCGCCCGCCCCAACCGGCGGTCGCGCCTTCAGCGCTGAGCGCCTGCCAAGTCGACTGCTGGTCGTTGTGCGAAAACAGGCGCGCCGGCTTGGCAAAGCCGTTCTGCTTGTACTGGGCCTTGCTGGTGGGCTGCAGCAAGGGGCCGATATTGGGCAGCACGGCCAGACGCCCGGCGGCGAAGAGATCACGCGCCCCGCTCATCAGCGGGTGCAATGCGAAGCTGCGGCCCTGGGGCGCGATCGGGCTGATAGGCAGCACCCCGCCGAGACGCGCCGGCGAGCCCGCAGCGGCACCGCCGTCGGCCGGGGTGCCGGCGGCCAGCAGCGCGATCGAGTCCGGCACCTGCCGGCGCACCGCCTGGTAGGCGGTCCAGGACGGCGCATCGGTCGGCAGCACCATATTGAAGGCGTCGTTGCCGCCGAACAAGAAGATGCAGACCAGGGCCTTGTAGTCGCCCGCGCTCTGTGCACTGGCCGTGCCCAGGGCCGCGAGATTGAGGGCCAGCGGCGCGGCCGTGCCCAGCGAGGCCAGTGCGGCCCCGCCTTGCAGAAAGCCGCGGCGGCTCAGCAGAGTGGCAGTCATGCGGCGCTCCTCACTTCAGAACCAGATACTCGGGGGATACCAGCGCCAGCAAGACCGCCAGCTGGGCACGGTTGCGGCGCTGCAGCTCCACCGTCTGCAGATTGGAGGCATCGCCCTTCACGCTGTCCAGGCGCACCGACTCGACCGCCTGCTGTATCTCGGCCTTCAGCGCGCTGTTGGCGCGCGCGCCCAATAGGCGCTGACTGACCCGCTCGACCAGCTCGACCGGCTTGTCGGCCAGGGTCAGCTCGGTCGCCAGATCGAGCTGCACGTCCTTGCGCGGCGCATTCCAGTCGTAGCCGCGCTGGCCAAAGCCGCTGCGCACCCCGTCCATCATGTAGTTGGCATAGCCGGCCACCGAGGTTTCGTGCACCAGCTGCAGCTCCGGCATGGTCAGCTGACGCGCGCCGGTCTCGCTGCCCGGTGCCACATAGCCGGGCCGGTAGAAGTTGAAGACCGAGGGCGAGCGCAGCGGCGACTGGCCCAGGGCGCTGGACGGGTCGTCGGTGCTGCCGATCAGCCAGCTGCCGCTGTCGCTGCGGGCGCCCAGGGCGCGCAGCGCTTGCGTCAGGCGCAGCACCGGCTCCTGCAGCTTGCCGCCGGCGCTACCGGCCGGTGCGCGGGCCTCGGGGTCCAGCAGGATGGCCTTGAGCATGGCCCGCATATCGCCCTGGCTGCCGAAGGCCCGCGACACCCGCTCCACATAGGCCGGGCTGGGATGGCTGCCGACCAGGCGCTGGATCAGCTGCCGGCCGATGAAGGGGCCAACGTTCGGATGGCCGGCCAGCACGTCCAGCGCGACCCGCAGGCTGGCGCTCGGATCGGCCTTGCTCTGCGGCGCCACGGTCTGGCCCAGGAACTTTTTCTCGCTGAGCGAGTGGAACTGGCTGTAGCCCTGCATGGGCCGGGTCAGCCGGTCGGCGCTGCAGTAGTCGGGGCACCAGCCCCAGAAGCGCCCGTCGGCGCTGTCCGGCCCGTCCCAGCTCCAGCCGGTGAAGACCTTGGCCAGGCCGGCGATGTCCTCCGCCCCATAGCTGGCCAGGGCCTGGCCGCCGCTGCCGTTCTTGACGCTGCCGTCGGCATTGAGCTCGCTCAGCCCGATGGAGAAGAGTTGCATCACCTCGCGGGCGAAGTTCTCGTCCGGCACACGGCCGGTCCGCGGGTCTTCCTTCTGGTTCTTCAGATGCGAGAGATACAGGCCCATCACCGGATGGCGGGCCACCTGCTCCAGCAGGCTGCGGTAGTTGCCCGTGCCCTCGCGGGCCAGCATGTCCAGATAGGCGGCCACGCCGCGCGCCTTGTCGGCCACATTGTCCTGAGCCATCGAGACTACGAAGATCTGCGACAGCGCGTAGGCCAGGCGTTGGCGCAGCTGGTCCTCACCGGTGACGGCGACCTTGTAGAAGGAGTCCAGCACCTCGCGGCTGCCGGCGCTGCCCTCGGGCTTGCCGGCCTTGATGCGGGCGTCCGCGGCGTCCCAGTTGGCCAGGTGCGAGCTGGCCGGCGCGGCCAGCTGGGCGTCTATCCAGGGCTCGTAGCCCAGGCTCATCACCCGCTCGATCTCGGCCTCGGTGGGGCCGAAGCTAGCCTGCAGCAGGAAGCGGCGGGCCTCCTCGCGGTTGGCGGGCTTGGCCACCACCGGCGGCGTCGGCACCGGGGCGGGCGCTGCGGCCTCACCGCCGCCACCACCACCGCAGGCAACCAGCGCCCCGCTCAGCGCCAGCACCCACACCCACACCCACGATCTCATGCTGCCCATACCCACCCCCAGCGACTGCGGGCGCCGCCAGGGGCGCCTCTTCAGCCCGAACTCTAGTCAAGCTCAAGGCCGGGCCGGGGCAAGCGCCGGCGCGAGATGTAAGCGGCGGTGAATGCCTTAGCCCAGCAGCGGCGCCAGCGCGCGCTGCGCGGCCGCCTCGTCCAGCGCCATGCGGGCGGCCCAGTCCTGCAGTTGGTCGGCGCCGATACGGCCCACATTGAAGTAGCTGGCCTCGGGATGAGCAAAGTAGAAGCCGGCCACGCTGGCCGCCGGTGTCATCGCCATCGATTCGGTCAGCCCCATGCCGATCTCGGCCGGGTTGAGGGTCCGGAACAGATCGCGCTTGACCAGATGGTCGGGGCAGGCCGGATAGCCCGGGGCCGGACGTATGCCGCGGTACTGCTCGGCGATCAGGGCCTCGTTGCTGAGCGCCTCGTCGGCCGCATAGCCCCAGAACTCAGTGCGCACCCGCTGGTGCAGGCGCTCGGCCAAGGCCTCGGCCAGGCGGTCGGCCAGGGCCTTGAGCATGATGGCGGAGTAGTCGTCGTGCTCGGCCAGGAACTGGGCTTCCTTCTTTTCCACGCCCAGACCGGCGGTGACCGCGAACAGGCCGATGTAGTCGGGCACCGTGCCCTTGGCCGCGATGTAGTCGGCCAGGCAGCGGTTCGGACGCTTCACACCGTCAACGACCGGCCGCTCTGACTGCATGCGCAGGCCGCGCCAGGTCATCAGCAGCTCGCTGCGGCTCTCGTCGCTGTAGATCTCGATATCGTCGTCATTGACCTGGGCCGCCGGGTAGAGGCCGATGACGCCGTTGGCCTGCAGCCAGCGCCCCTCGATCAGGCGCTGCAGCATGCGCTTGCCATCGCTGAACACGCGCTGCGCCTCGCTGCCTACGATCTCGTCCTTCAGGATGGCCGGGAAGGCACCGGCCAGGTCCCAGGTCTGGAAGAAGGGGCCCCAGTCTATGGCCGCGGCCAGATCGGCAAGGTCGTAGTTCCTGAAGACGCGCCGCCCGATGAACTTGGGAACCGGCGGCTGATAATGCGACCAGTCCACGGCCGTCTTGTTGGCGCGCGCCTGGGCCAGCGTCACCAGGGGCTGCTGCTTCTTGCTGGCATGCAGCTCGCGCACCTTGTCGTAGTCGGCGCGCAGCTCGGCGATGAAACGGCTGGCGCGCTCGTCCGACAGCAGGTCCGAGCAGACGCCCACCGAGCGCGAGGCATCGGGCACATAGACCACCGGGCCCTCGTAATGCGGCGAGATCTTGACGGCGGTATGCACCCGGCTGCAGGTGGCGCCGCCGATCAGCAGCGGGATCTTCTTGATGCGGAAGTAGTCGTCGCGCTGCATCTCGGCGGCCACATGTTGCATTTCCTCGAGGCTGGGCGTGATCAAGCCGGAGAGGCCGATGATGTCGGCGCCCTCGACCTTGGCCTTGGCCAGGATGTCCTGGCAAGGCACCATCACGCCCATATTCACCACCTCGTAGTTATTGCACTGCAGGACCACGGTGACGATGTTCTTGCCGATATCGTGCACATCGCCCTTGACGGTGGCGATCACGATCTTGCCCTTGGGCTTCACATCGCCGCCGGCTGCGGCGAGCTGGCGCTTCTCTTCCTCGATATAGGGCACCAGATGGGCCACCGCGCTCTTCATCACGCGGGCGCTCTTGACCACCTGGGGCAGGAACATCTTGCCCTGGCCGAACAGATCGCCCACCACATTCATGCCGGCCATCAGCGGGCCTTCGATCACATGCAGCGGCCGGCCGCCAGCGGCCCGGATCGCTGCCCAAGCCTCCTCGGTGTCCTCGACGATGAAGTCGGTGATGCCGTGCACCAGCGCATGCGAGAGCCGCGCATTGACATCGCCAGCCCGCCAGGCCAGGCGGGCCGAATCATCCTTGGCCGCCCCCTTGGCGCTCTCGGCCACCTCGATCAGCCGTTCCCCAGCATCGGGGCGGCGGTTCAGCACCACGTCCTCGACGCGCTCCCTCAGCGTCGGTTCCAGGTCGTCGTAGACGCCCACCATGCCGGCGTTGACGATGCCCATGTCCATGCCCGCCTGGATGGCGTGGTAGAGGAACACGGTGTGGATGGCCTCGCGTACCGGGTCGTTGCCGCGGAAGCTGAAAGAGACGTTGGAGACGCCGCCCGACACCTTGGCCCCGGGCAGGTTCTGCTTGATCCAGCGGGTGGCGTTGATGAAGTCCACCGCGTAGTTGTCATGCTCCTCGATGCCGGTGGCGATCGCGAAGATATTGGGGTCGAAGATGATGTCCTCGGCCGGGAAGCCGACCTCGTCGACCAGGATGCGGTAGGCCCGCGCGCAGATCTCGATCTTGCGCTGGTAGGTATCGGCCTGGCCCTGCTCGTCGAAGGCCATCACCACGGTGGCCGCGCCATAGCGCTTGAGCAGCTTGGCCTGGCGCTTGAACTCGGTCTCGCCCTCCTTCAGCGAGATCGAATTGACGATGCCCTTGCCCTGGATGCACTTGAGGCCGGCCTCGATCACCTCCCATTTGGAGCTGTCGATCATGATGGGCACGCGGGCGATCTCGGGCTCGGAGGCGATCAGGTTCAGGAAGCGCACCATCGCGGCCTTGCTGTCCAGCATGGCCTCGTCCATATTGATGTCGATGACCTGGGCGCCGTTCTCCACCTGCTGGCGCGCCACCGCCAGCGCTTCCTCGAACTGGCCGTTGAGGATCATGCGCGCGAAGGCCTTGGAGCCGGTCACATTGGTGCGCTCGCCGATATTGACGAAGAGCGTGCCGGCGCCGATCTGCACCGGCTCCAGGCCGGAAAGCTTCATCGGGGGCGGGGTCTGGCAGGCGTTAGCGGTCATGGCGGCCTCGGGCATCAAGCAGGGCTGGATGGGGCCGCAGGCTCACCGCGGCCACATCATGCTGTGGATCGGTGAGCGTCGTTGGGCTGCCGGCTTGACCGGCATCAGGTTCGAGCCTGGCGGATGATCCGTCGCAACGCTCCTCGAACGTGGCGGATTTTACGCGCGCCCCGGCGCCAGGCTTCGCAAATCCTCAAGCCGGGCTGCGGCTGGGCCGACAATGCCGAGGAGAGGAAAAGATATCTTGGACCTAGTCCCCCTGCCCCCCCACAGCCTGCGTCTGGGCCAGGTGCTGAGCTTCTCGGTGCGCGACGCCGAGGGCAAGCTGCTGATCGCCAGCGGCCAGGTGCTGCAGAACACGCCGCTGGTGCAGGGCCTGATCGAGCGTGGCGCCTGGGTGCTGGCCCACGAGACCAAGGAGTACCAGCGCGCGATGGCGCACAAGATGGACACCTTGATGCACCAGGGGGCGACGCTGGGCGATATCGCTCGGGTCAAGGCCGAGTTCCGCCAGGACAAGCCGGGTGCGGCCGCGGCGCCCGCCACGCCCGCCAGCCAGTTCGCCGCCTGGGCCGACCTGCAGCTGCGCGCGCACACCCTGCTGCGCGAGCCCCGGGCCGAGGACTTCGAGCCGCGCTTCGAGGCCATCGTCCAGGACATGCTGCAGCGCCTGCAGCAGCAGCCCGAGATGAGCCTGCTGCTGCTGATCTTCGAGGCCAGCCAGGACTTCCAGAGCTACAGCGCCCGCCACGGCCTGCTGAGCCTGGCCCTGTGCGAGCTCGGCGCCCGCCAGCTCGGCTGGCCCGAGGACATCCGCCTGGTGCTGGCGCGCGCCGCCCTGTCGATGAACATCAGCATCAGCGCGCTGCAGGACCGCCTGGCGGCGCTGGCCGACCGGCCCAGCGAGCTGCACCGCCGCGAGATCGCCGCCCACGGCGATGCCAGCGCCGAGCTGCTGCAGCGCCTGGGTGTGCGAGATTCGCTGTGGCTGCAGGTGGTGCGTCTGCACCACGAGGCCGGGCCCGGTGCGCTGGCCGAGCGCAGCATGGCCGAGCAGATGGCGCGGCTGCTGCGCCGGGTCGATCTCTACGGCGCCCGGCTGAGCCCGCGCAAGGCGCGCAAGGCCTTGTCGGCCGCAGCCGCCGCGCGTGCCGCCTATCTGGACGAGCTGGGCAAGCCCGACGAGGCCGGCGCCGCGCTGATCAAGGCGGTGGGGCTCTATCCGCCCGGCTCGCTGGTGCGCCTGGCCCATGGCGAGGTGGGCATCGTCGCGCGGCGCGGCCACAGCGCCAACGAACCCCTGGTCGCCTCGCTGCTGGGCAAGAGCGGTGCGCCGCTGTCCGAGCCTGTGCCGCGCGATACCCGCCTGGCCGCCCATGCGATCAGCGCCAGCCTGGCGCCGCATGAGCTCAAGCTCTTCGTCAACCTGGAAAAGCTGCTGAAGCTGTACTGAGCCGCGGCCGGCCTCAAGCGCCGGCGATGCGCAGCAGCAGCCAGGCCGGCAGGCCCAGATAGAGCAGGCCCAGCCCGGCCAGTTCCAGCGCCAGCCGCAGCGCCGTCGCCCGTGCCGGATGCAGCCGGGCGCTCAGGCCGCTACCCAGCTCGATCAGGCCACGCAGCAGCCCCGCCCACAGACTAACCCCGATCGCCCAGGCCGCCCACCAGAGGGCGAAGGCGCTCAGATAGGCGCGCAGCCCGTAGCTGAGGTACTCGCCCAGCGGGCTGCCATAGGCAATCTGCTGGTGCAGATAGAAGGCCGGCAGTGCCAGCAGCAGCGGCAGCAGCACGAAGCGGGCCCAGGGCGAGTACAACCGGCCCAGCCAGCCACCCCGCCGCAGACGCCAGGCCTGCATGGCCGCACGCGCCTGCGCGAAGGCAGAGGCCGACGGGGTCGCGGGGGCGGCCGCGATACCGGCCTCCGCCAGCAGTCCGGCCAGCAGCGCCGGCTCGATGCCGGCCAGCCCCGGGCGCGCGCCATCGGCCAGCTGCAGGGTGGCACCGGCCGCGGGCAGCGGCAACGGCCAGGGCGCCACGCCGCGCAGCTCGCTCGCGGCCAGCACCAGACGCTGTGCGCCGCGCTGCAGCAGCAGCCGACCCGGCGCCAGGCTCAGCTGCGCGCGGTAGGCCCGCAGCAGGCTGGCCGCCACCGCCTCGGGCAGCAGCACCAGCGCGACGAACCAGCGCAGCTGCGCCAGCGTCTGGCTGCGCAGCGCCTCGTCCAGCAGCAGGGCCAGGGCCAGGCCCAGCAAGGCGGCGCGCGCCAGGCCGCGCATGAGGGCGGCCGTCCAGCGGGCTGCGGGCGGCAGCAGCGCGACCGGCAGCGGTAGCGGCACGGTGGGAGGGACAGCAGGCGCAAGCTGGCCCAGGCCGCGCGGCCAGGCCGAGACCCCGCCCAGCAGCAGCACAAAGCCCAGGGCGGTCGGGCCGACCCAGTCGCCCCAGCGCAGCATCAGCGTGGGCGCGCGCACCGGTGCGGGCAGCGTGCCCACCACCAGCGCCCGCTCGTTCATCGCGGCGCCGGCCTGCACCGCGCCGCCGGCGTCGATCAGCGCGCTGAAGCCATTGCTGGTGACGCGAAACTGCGGCAGCCGGGTCTCGATGCTGCGAAAGGCCGCCACCGCCTGGTGCAGCTCGGCGCCCAGCGGATGCGCGCTGAACCAGCTGTCGTTGGACATGGTCAGCAGGGCCTGGGCACCCTGGCGGGCCGCGGCGATTGCCAGACCGGGCATCACATCGTCGCGGCAGATCAGGGCCTGCACCGGCAGCTCGCGGCCATCGCGCAGGCGCAGCGGCAGCACCCGCGCACCGCTGCCGGGCTGCCAGCCGCCCAGCCAGGGCAGCCAGCGCCGCAGCGCCGGGCCGTCGAGCCAGGCCGGCACGAACTCGGTCAGCGGGAACAGATGGGTCTTGCGGTAGAAACCCAGCAGGCCACGGCCGGGCTCGACGAAGGCGGCGGCGTTGTACTCGCCCTCGCCATCGCGGTCGTAGGTGCCGAACACAAAGGGCACCCCCGCGGCATTGACGATGGCGACGATCTCGCGGTCCAGCTCGGCGCCGGCCTCGCTGCGGGGCTGGGCGAAGGTGGTCGGGTAGATGGTCTCTGACCACAGCACCGCATCGGCACCCTGGCGCTCGATCGCGTCATGGCTCATCGCGTAATGCGTGTCCAGCAGCTCGCGCACCACCGCATAGCTGCCCTGTGCGCGCCGGCGCGCCTCGATATCGACGATATTGGCCTGTATCAGGCCCAGGCGCAGCATCGGTGCATCGGTCGGCACGCTGCGCAGCCCGGCCAGCGCGTTCGCGCCGTAGGCCGCCAGCAGCAGCGGCGGCAGCACGGCCAGCCCCAGGGCCGGCGCCAGCGCGCGCCAACCCTGGCGGCGCCGCGCCAGCGCCGCGCCCAGGGCCTCGTTGCTCAGCAGCAGCAGCACGCTGAGGCCGGCCACCCCACCCAGCGCCGCGCCCTGGCGCAGCCAGCTCGAGGGATAGAGCCCATGGCCCAGGCTGTCGCCCAGCACCTTGGGCAGCAGCCATTCGACACCCACCCAGGCCGCGGCCCCGGCCAGCGCGCCTAGCCACCAGCGGTGGCGCTGCCGCACGGCATGGCGCAGCAGCGCGAAGACCAGGATCTGCGGCTGGAAAAGCGGGGCCAGCAGCAGCAGGAGCAACAGGCCGGCGGCGGGGCCGATCTGGGTGTAGCGTCCGATCGCAAAGCCGAACCAGGCAAAGCCGGCCGCGGTATAGACCAGGCACAGCCCGTAGCCGGCCAGCAGCGCGGCGCGCCAGCTGCGGCAGCGGTCCAGCAGCCACAGGGCCGGCAGCAGCGCGACAAAGCCCAGCCCCCAGGCAGCGCCGCCGCGGGTGTAGCCATGCAGCAGCAGCGCAGTCAGCCCCAGGCCGACAAGGGCCGGCCAGAACAGGGGCTGAGCAGGGACTCGCAAGGGCTCAGGGCCTGGCGGCGCTGGCCGCCGCCAGCGGTGGCGGCACCACGATGCGCCGCAGCGGCAGACCCGGCGGCGCCAGCTCGGGCGGCACGACGCGGTCCTTGGGCATCTCGACGGTCCGGCCGGTGGCATCGTAGAGAACACGGTCGGGCGCGAACATCAGGATGGGCTCGATGTCCTGGCCATCGTCGGTGCTCTGGTGATGACGCACATAGCCCTCGGGCAGCGCAAAGTCCGGCGGCACCGCCAGACCGATCAGCGGCGGCCGGGTGCCGGGCGGATTGAAGGCGCCCAGGCCGCTGCGTATGCCGGCCTGATGCAGGCGCTGGATCACCTCGCCCATGCCGGGCGCCTGGCCGGCAGGCACATGGTCGGCCAGATCGGTACCGGCGGCCGCGGCAACGCCCTCCTCGGCAGACGGTTCCGGCGCCGGCCGGGCTGGCAGGCGGGCTGGCTGCGCGGTTCCGGACGCCGCCACGGTTGCAGAAGTGGCAGATGCGGCCGAGGCGGCCGCAGCCGCCAGCTGCACCGGCTGGTGCTCGGCCTCACGCAGCCCCGCGGCCGGCATCAGCAGCCACCAGAGGGCGGCGAGACCGGCCAGCGCGAGCAGCAGGGCCAGCAGCAGCCAGCGCCAGTCTGGACGCCAGGCGTTCGATGGCTGGCTCAGGGCGCAAGCGGATTGGAGGTGGACAGACGCCAGCCCATGCGCTCATGGCCGTAGCGGTTCCAGATCGGACTCTTGCCGGCGCTGAACGAGGTGTAGCGTGGCGCACCCGAGCCGCTGCTGCCGCCGAACAGGCCGGCAGTGACGGTGCCGCCGGTATAGGTCGGGTGCACATCGTCGGACTGGATGTAGTCGTAGCTGCTGCTGGCTGAGACGAAGTGCGCATTGGCGTCGCGCAGCGTGGCGCGCAGCGTCGAGGTCAGGCGGGTCACATAGTTCAACTCGGTCTCGCCGGCGATATAGCGCAGCCCGTCGGTATCGATCAGGCCGTCGCCATTGCTGTCGTAGTCGGCACCCATGTACTCGGCAAAGCTGTCGGCGCACTGGAAGCCCTTCTGGCGGGCGTACTCGCACATCCAGTAGTTCATGCGCACCAGGGCGGGCAGGAACTTGTCGCGCAGGCTGACCGTCTGGCCGGTGCCGGCGTCCTTGCAGCTGCTTTGCACATTGTCGGCCGCATAGCCGGGGTAGTAGAGATTGCTGATGATCTTCAGCTTGGTGCCGGGATAGGCATTGGCATTGATGTAGTCCATTGCCTTGGCCACATAGGTCTTGCAATTGGCCTCGGCCGTGCTGAGCACCGCGTAGTTGCAGGTGCCGGTCTGGCTCTTGAAGGCCGAGCGCGCCTGCAGGCCGTCGTTGCCACACATCTCGAAGGTGACGACCCGCGTGTTGCTGCTCTGCATATAGGAGCGCTCGGCAACGATCTTGTTGTTGTAGACGTCCGAGGCCACCGCTCCCGACTTGGCGCGCCGCACGCTCTCGATATCGGCGCCCCACAGGGCCGACAGGTATTCGGCATCCACCGTGGGTGCCGCGTACCTGGCCGCATTGAAGGTCGAGCCGTTGTAGCCGGCATAGATGGAATCGCCGTAGGCGACCACCCGGTACTTGGTGCTGGTACCGGCACGGTCGATGGTCCACGACACGTTCTGGTTCAGCGTGCTGGCCGCCACCTGGGCAGCACCGACCAGCAGGGCCAGGGCCGGCAGCAGCCGGCGCAGCGTTGACAGCGCAGGGACAGGGATACAGCGCATCGCTCATCTCCTCGGGCTAGTTTTGGCCGGTCGCGAAGCGCGACCAGCCCCCGATGATCGCCCGCGCTCGCAGGGCCGACACGCCGGTTATCCCGATTGGAGAAAACCCTTGAATGGATCGCGACGGCACGCCGCCGGCATCCGAAGCGCCGCGCGTCAGGCCGGCTGTTCGACCAGGCCGCTGAGGAACTTCTCGCCGCTGGCGCGCGGCCGGTAGCCCGACACCGTCTTGGCGATGGCGGCGATATGGGCCGGGGTCGTGCCGCAGCAGCCGCCGGCGATGTTCAGGAAGCCGGCCGCCGCGAACTCGCCGACCAGGCGGCCGGTGACCTCGGGCGTCTCGTCGAAGCCGGTATCGCTCATCGGATTGGGCAGGCCGGCGTTCGGATAGCAGCTGATCGCGGTCTCGCCGGCCGCCCTGGACAGCTCCTCGATATAAGGCCGCATCAGCGTCGCACCCAGCGCACAGTTCAGCCCGATGGCCAGCGGCCGGGCATGGCGCACCGAATGCCAGAAGGCCGTGACCGTCTGGCCCGAGAGGATGCGGCCGGAGGCGTCGGTCACCGTGCCGGAGATGATGACCGGCAGGCGCTCGCCGGTCTCGTCCATCAGCTCGTCCAGCGCGAAGATCGCCGCCTTGGCATTCAGCGTGTCGAAGATGGTCTCGACCAGGAACAGGTCCACCCCGCCGTCCAGCAGGCCGCGGGCCTGCTCGTGGTAGGCCGCGCGCAAGGTGTCGAAATCGATATTGCGGGCGCCAGGGTCATTGACATCGGGGCTGATCGAGGCGGTGCGGGGCGTGGGGCCGAGTGCGCCGGCCGCGAAGCGAGGCTTGTCGGCGCTCGAATACTTGGCGCAGGCGGCGCGCGCCAGCCGGGCCGCCGCCACATTCATCTCGTAGGCATGCTCGGCCAGGCCGTAATCTTCCTGCGCCACCGAGGTGCTACCGAAGGTATTGGTCTCGATGATGTCGGCGCCGGCCGCCAGGTACTGCTCGTGGATCTCGCTGATCACCTCGGGCCTGGTCAGCACCAGCAGATCGTTATTGCCCTTCAGATCCTTGGGGTGATCGGCGAAGCGCGTGCCGCGGTAATCCTGCTCGCTGAGCTTGTAGCGCTGGATCATCGTGCCCATCGCGCCGTCGAGGATGGCGATGCGTTGTTGCAGAATCTGGGGCAGTTGCGCCGCGCGCGTGTAGGCGACAGGGGTAGAGGCAGCAGTCATGCCCCCATTCTAGAGATCCGATCAAGCCCCCAGCCATGAAGCACCTACTGCCCCGCGAGGCCCATGCCTACCTCGGCCAGCATCCCGAGGCTCTCTTTCTCGATGTGCGCATGGAGCTGGAATACCTCTATGTGGGCCACCCGCCCGGCGTGGTGCATATCGCCTGGTACGAATACCCCGATATGCGCGCCGACGCCGCGCGCTTCGTCGCGCAGGTCCGGCGCGAGACCGGCGAGGCGCTGGACCGGCCGGTGGTGCTGCTGTGCCGCTCCGGCAAGCGCACGCTGGCCGCCGGCGAGGCGCTGGAGGCCGCTGGCTTCAGCGAGGTCATCAATGTGCTGCATGGCTTCGAGGGCGAGCTGGACGAGAACTTCCACCGCGGCCGGCTCAATGGCTGGCGCCACGACGGCCTGCCCTGGGAGCAGATGTAGGCCGCGCCGGGGCGGCCGCTCTCAGCTGCCCAGCGCGATCACCACCGCCGATTCGGCCAGCCAGGCCATCGCCGGCCCGCGCAGCGCCAGACCCGGGTCCGCGGCGCCGCCGCCAAAGCCCACCAGGGTCTGGGCCGCGCCACCAGCGCCGGGCTCGCCCAGGCGCAGCGCCACCTCGCCGCCCGCGCGGGCCCGGCTCAGCCGGCTCACCTGGCCCTGCAGCCGGTTGAGGCCCGGCGCTGTCGGCGCAGCGTCCGGCGCCCGCACCTCGACCGCGGTGGCCTTGCACAGGGCCAGCACCGCCAGGCCCGGCTGCAGGCCCAGCAGCTGGGCGCTCTCGCGAGTGATGCGGGCCTGCAGCACCTGGCCATCGGCCAGGCTCAGACCCACCCGCAGCGCGCCGGCCTGCGGCTGCAGCGCCAGCACGGTGCAGGGCAGCGCATTGCGCATGCTGGTGCGCAAGGCCAGCGCGCCGGGCATCGGGCCGGCCAGCAACTGCTGGCGCGCCTGGCCCAGACGCTCGGCCGCCTGCAGCAACTGCTCGCCGGCCGGCGTCAGGCGCACGCCGCCGCCGCCGCTGCCGCCCACAGCGCGCAGCAGCAGCGTGGTGCCGGCCAGATTGCTCAGCGTGTCCAGCGCCTGCCAGGCGGCCTTGTAGCTGACCCCGGCCTGGCGGGCCGCCGCCGAGATCGAGCCGCCCAGGCCGGCCAGGCGCAGTATCTCCAGGCGCTTGTCGGCCAGCGGATGGGCCAGGGCCTGGTGCAGGCCCTGCGGAACAAGA
This sequence comes from Burkholderiaceae bacterium, assembly GCA_041920215.1. Taxonomy (GTDB): domain Bacteria; phylum Pseudomonadota; class Gammaproteobacteria; order Burkholderiales; family Burkholderiaceae_C; genus JAYRSJ01. Next base: position 88,722 of record JAYRSJ010000001.1, read on the forward strand.
GAGGACATGGTGGCTATACTCGCGCTATTCCTTTGATGAATAGCGCGTCATGAAAAGGCTGGAAGTGATGCAGGTATTGTGGCGGACCTTCGGAAAGCTGGTCGCCTGGACGCCCGCCCTGCTCGCCACGCAGGCAGCGCAGGCCGCCGAGGTGCAGGTGGCGGTGGCCGCCAACTTCGCTGCGCCGATGCGGGCCATTGCCGCCGCCTTCGAGCGCGACAGCGGCCACAAGGCGCGGCTGGCGATCGGAGCCACCGGCGCCTTCTATGCGCAGATCCGCAACGGCGCGCCCTTCGAGATCTTGCTGGCCGCCGACGCCAGCACGCCGGCCAAGCTGGTGGCCGAGGGCCTGGCCCTGGGCGAGACCCGGCGCAGCTATGCGACCGGCCGGCTGATGCTGTGGAGCGCCCAAGCCGACGCGATCCCGCCCGGGCAGGGCGAGGCGCTGCTGCGGCGCGGCGACTTCCAGCGCCTGGCCATCGCCGACCCGAAGCTCGCGCCCTATGGGGCAGCGGCCGTCGAGGCCATGGACAAGCTGGGGCTGAGCGCGGCGCTGAAACCCAAGCTGGTGCAGGCCAAGAGCATAGCCCAGGCCCAGACCTTCGTCGCCAGCGGCAATGCCCAGCTGGGCTTGATCGCGCTGTCCCAGGTCTGGTCCGAGGGCCGGCTGCGCGCGGGCTCGGGCTGGCTGCTGCCCGAGTCGCTGCATGCGCCGATACGCCAGGACCTGGTGCTGCTGAAGAAGGGCGCGCGCAATGCCGCGGCGCGCGCGCTGCTGGACTACCTGCAGCCCGACGGCGCGCGGGCCCCCATCCGCAGCTTCGGCTACGGGCTGGACTGAGGCTTGGACACCGCCTGGAGCATCGCCCCCGAGGCCTGGCCGGCGATCGTGCTGAGCCTGCAGCTGGCCGGCGCCACCACCGTGCTGCTGCTGCTGCTGAGCACGCCGCTGGCCTGGTGGCTGGCCTTCAGCGGCTCGCGCTGGCGCACCGTGATCAGTGCGCTGGTCACCCTGCCCCTGGTGCTGCCGCCCACGGTGCTGGGCTTCTACCTGCTGCTGGCCCTGGGGCCGCAGGGCTGGGTGGGCCGGCTGAGCGAGGCCCTGGGCCTGGGCACGCTGGCTTTCAGCTTCGGCGGCCTGCTGCTGGGCTCGCTGGTCTATTCCCTGCCCTTCGCGGTGCAGCCGATACGCCATGCCTTCGAGGCCATGGGCAGCCGCCCGCTGGAGGTGGCCGCCACCTTGCGCGCCCGGCCGCTGGACGCTTTCTTCAGCGTCGCGCTGCCGCTGGCCTGGCCGGGCATGCTGACCGGCGCGGTGCTCAGCTTCGCGCACACGGTGGGTGAGTTCGGCGTGGTGCTGATGATAGGCGGCAACATCCCCGGCCAGACCCGGGTGGTCTCGACCCAGATCTACGGCCATGTGGAGGCGATGGAATACGGCCAGGCGCATGCGCTGGCTGCGCTGATGCTGGCCTTCTCCTTTGCCGCGCTGTGCGCGCTGGCCCTGCTGGACCGTCGCCATGCGCGGGTGGCGCGATGATCACGCCGGCGCTGCACACAGGCCCGGACGACGACTGCCAGCTGAGCCTGCGGCTGCAGCGCGGCAGCGGCTTCGCGCTGGACATCGAGGCGCTGCGCTTCCCGCTCCGCGGCATCACCGCGCTGTTCGGCCCCTCGGGCTGCGGCAAGACCACGCTGCTGCGCTGCGTGGCCGGGCTGGAGCGGGCTGCGGGCCGGGTGCAGATCGGCGCGCAGCTGTGGCAGGACGACGCCCAGGCCCTGTTCCGACCGACCTGGCAGCGCGCGGTGGGCTATGTGTTCCAGGAGGCCAGCCTGTTCGAGCACCTCGATGTGGAGGCCAATCTGCGCTACGGCCTGCGCCGCGCCGGCGATCGCGCGGCGCGCGCGCGCGGCGAGCAGCTGCTGGAGCAGGCCATCACGCTGCTGGGCATCGCAGCGCTGCGCGGCCGCCGGGTGCAGCAGCTGTCGGGCGGCGAGCGCCAACGGGTGGCGATCGCCCGCGCGCTGGCGGCCGATCCGCGCCTGCTGCTGCTGGACGAGCCGATGGCGGCGCTGGATGCCGCGCGCCGCCAGGACATCCTGCCCTGGCTGGAGCGCCTGCGCGACGAACTGGCCCTGCCCATGCTTTACGTCAGCCATGCGGCCGACGAGGTGGCCCGCCTGGCCGACACCCTGGTGGTGCTGCGCGCCGGCCGGGTGCTGGCCCAGGGGCCGGTGGCTCAGGTGATGAGCGACAGCGCCGCCCAGCAGCTCTTCGGCGACGAAACCGCCAGCCTGCTGCGCGGCCAGGTTCTGGAGCGGGCGGCGGACGACCATCTGCTGCGCATCGCCTTCGACGGCGGCAGCCTCTGGCTGCGCGATACCGGCCTGGCTCTGGGCAGCGCGGTGCGCCTGCGGCTGCTGGCCCGCGATGTCAGCGTCGCGCTGGCACCGCCGCAGGCCAGCAGCGTGCAGAACCACTGGCCGGTGCTGATCGAGCGCCTGGACCCCGACGCCGGCCATGCCTCGCAGGTGCTGCTGCGCCTGCGCTGCGGCAGCGCCACCGTGCTGCAGGCCCGGGTGACGCTGCGCGCGGTGCGCCAGCTGGGCCTGGCGCCGGGTCAGCAGGTCTGGGCCCTGGCCAAGTCGGTGGCCCTGGTGGGCTAGGCCGCACCGGCCGCGGCATGGCAAACCCTGAGCCCGGCGCGCCTCGGCAGGCCCGCCAGGCCTGCTAGCCTTCGGGCGCGGCCGCCCTGGCCGCGCAGGGAATGAGTGAGTCATCCAACAATGAGCTTCAGCAGCAATAGCAATGGCAGCGGCGCGCTGCGCTGGGTCGGCAAGGCGGCCGCGCTGGTCATCGGCCTGATCGTCGTCGTCAGCCTGGTCAATCCGGTGCGCATCGTGCAATCGGGCACGCGCGGCGTCATCACCACCTTCGGCAAGGTCGATCCCACGCCGCTGGGCGAGGGCATCCACTTCGTCGTGCCCCTGGTCAACAAGGTGCACATGATCGATGTGCGCCTGCAGAAGAACGAGGGCAAGGGCGTAGCCGCCTCGCGCGATCTGCAGCAGGTTTCCGTCTCGGCCGCGCTGAACTGGCGCCTGGACCCGGCGCTGGTGGCCCAGACCTTCCAGAGCATTGGCAATGAATATGCGGTGGCGGCCCGCGTGATCGAGCCGGCCGCCCAGGAGGCCACCAAGGCCATCGCCGCCCAGTACACCGCCGAGGAACTGGTGACCAAGCGCACCGAGGTCAGCGGCAAGATCCGCGACGCGCTGGAGCAGCGCCTGAAGCGGCACGGCGTCATCGTCGACTCGCTGGCCGCGGTCAACTACGACTTCTCCACCGTCTTCGACAAGGCCATCGAGGCCAAGGTCGAGGCCGAGCAGAAGAAGCTCACCGCCGAGCGCGACCTGGAACGCATCAAGGTCGAGGCCGAGCAGGCCCTGGCCAAGGCGCGCGGCGAGGCCGAATCGCTGAAGGCCAAGCGCCTGGAGATCACCCCCGACCTGCTGCGCCTGAAGCAGCTGGAGAACGAGACCGAGGCGATCAAGAAATGGGACGGCAAGCTGCCCCAGGTGACCGGTGGCGCGACACCCTTTGTGCAGCTCAACAGCGGCAGCGCCGCCGGCCGCTGAGCCCTCCGCCCGCTCAGGGCTCCAGCATCAGCAGGGCCTCGTCGCGCCAGTAGGCCACCGCCTCGTAATAGCCCTCCCAGACACAGCCCAGGCAGCCGCGGCCGCAGCAGCTATCGGGTTCGGGCGGCCATTCACGCAGGCTGATCTGGGCCCGGGCGGCGCGCTCCTGCAGATGCTTCAGCACGGCCAGCGCGGTTTCGCGGTCGGTGATGGGGAAATTCATGGTGGCCCGTATTGGACCAGAGCGGCGCGGCGTAGGTGGGCCTCGGCGGTAGAGCGCAGCCGCATCCCGGCGCAGCCCTCGCTCAGCGCAGGCTGCCGAACACCTTCTTCAGCAGCGCGCTGCCGGTGCCCACCGGGTCCTGGCGGATCTTGCGCTCCTCTTCGCCGATCACCAGAAACAGCCCGTCCAGCGCGCGGCGGGTCACGTAGCTCTGGATATTGGCGTCCTCGCTCCTGACCAGGCCCAGGCCGGCGGCCTTGCCGGCCACCGCGTTGTACTTGTCGGCCAGCTTCAGCTTCTGGGTGGCCTGGGTCACGATGGGCAGGAATTTCTCGGTCAGCGGCACGCGGGTCTTGGCAGCGAAGAACTGGGTGGCCGAATCGTCGGGGCCGCGCAGGATCTGCAGCCCGTCTTCCACGCTCATGGACTTCACCGCCTGCACCAGCAGGGGCTTGGCGGCCGGCACCGCGGCCTCGGCGGCGCGGTTCATCGCCAGGATCAGCTCGTCGAGCCGGCGGCTCTGGCCGGTGGCCTTGAGCAGCTTGGCCGCGCCGCGCAGGCTGTCGGGCAGCTCGATGCGCACCCGGTCATTGGCCAGAAAGCCATCATTGCGCCCCAGCAGGCCCACCGCCGCCACCGCGCCGCGCTCCAGCGCGGCGCGGATGCCACTGGCGGCGTCGGTCTCGCTCAGCGCCCAGGCAGGCCCCGCCGATGCCAGGCCCAGCCAGGCGCCGGGCAGGGCCAGCAGCAGCTGACGGCGGGGGGAAAGATGGCGGTTCTTCTTCAGCATCGCAAGGCCTCCGGAGCAGCAGCGTCAAGACCCGATCTTGCCACCAGCCCTGTCAGGCCACGCGCCGGCCCCGTACCACCGTCTCGCGCAGCAGCGGCAAGCCGTCCAGCTCGCCCACCCGCAGCAGGTCGGCGCGCAGGCCCGGCGCGATCTGGCCGCGGTCAGCCAGGCCGCAGGCCCGTGCCGGCTTCAAGGCCACCACGGCCAGGGCCTCGCTGGGCGAGAAACCGGCCTCGTGCTGCAGCCGCCAGGCCGCCTGCAGCAGGCTGGTTGGCACATAGTCGGAGGACAGCACATCCAGCACCCCCTCGCGCGCCAGCTCCAGCACCGAGACATTGCCCGAGTGCGAGCCGCCGCGCAGCACATTGGGCGCGCCGGCCGCTGTGGCCAGGCCCAGGGCCTTGGCATGGCGGGCCGCCGCCAGCGTGGTGGGGAACTCGCTGATGCTGGCGCCCAGGCTCAGCGCCTCGTCCACATGGTCCAGCGTGGTGTCGTCGTGGGTGGCCAGGGCCACGCCATGCTGGCGGGCGAAATCGGCGAACCAGGCGCGGTTGGGCGCCGCATGGCGGGCCTGGCGCTCGGGCGCGATGCGCACCTCGGCCTCGAACTGCGCGTCGCTCCAACCCTTCTTGCCGGTGTAGTAGACCCGCGCATGCTCGATATCGCGCCACTGGCGCTGGCCCGGCGTATGGTCCATCAGCGAGATCAGGCGCAGGCGCGGATGGCCGGCAAAGGGCTGGAACAGCTCGCGCGCATTGGGCGCCGGCAGCTCGCAGCGGATATGGATCAGATGCTCGGCCCGCAGCGCATCGGCCGCCTCCAGCTTGGCGATCGCGTCCAGCACCTCGGCCTGGCTGCGGGCGCGAAAGCCCTCGCCATAGGGGTCGCCCACACCGATCGCGTCGAACACCGTCGTGATGCCGGCGGCGGCCACCTCGGCATCGTGGGCCTGCAGCGCGCCCAGCATCGGGAACACCGTCTTGGGCCGCGGCGTCACATGCCGCTCCAGATTGTCGGTATGGATCTCCACCAGGCCGGGCAGCAGCCAGTCGCCGCCCCAGTCCTCGGCCTGCGGCAGGGCGCTGCTGCCGCAGGCGATCTCGGCGATACGCCCGTCGCGCAGCAAGACCTGACCCCGTATCGTCTCCCCGGCCAGCACGATGCGGGCATTGCTGATCAGGCGCTCGGGCACCGCTGATGATGGGGCGTGGCTCATGCGGCTTCCTTCTGCAAGTCCTGGGGCGCCGGCTGGCGGCTGATCGCGAGGCAGCGGTCGGCCACCGCCTCGCGTACCTCCTCGTCGTGAAAGATGCCGACGACGGCACAGCCGGCCGCCTTGGCCTCCTGGATCATCGCCACCACCACCCGGCGGTTGGCCGCGTCCAGCGAGGCGGTGGGCTCGTCCAGCAGCAGCAGCTCGGCCGGCGCGACGAAGCCGCGGGCGATGTTGACCCGCTGCTGCTCGCCACCCGAGAAGGTGGCCGGCGGCAGCTCCCACAGGCCCGGCGGCAGATTGAGCCGCGCCAGCAGCGCGGCCGCCCGCTCGCGGGCGCGCTGGGCATCGCGCTCGCCGGCCTCCATGGCCCGCTCGGCCACCAGCTGCAGCGCCCCCACCCGCGGCAGCGCGCGCAGGAACTGGCTCACATAGGCCAGGCGGCGACGCCGCAGCGCCAGGATCTGCTGCGGGTCGGCCTGCACCAGGTCCAGCGAGCCGCCACCGGGCTGGCGCCACAGGATCTGGCCGCTGTCGGCGCCATAGCTGCCGTACAGGCATTTCATCAGCGTGGACTTGCCCTGACCCGAAGGGCCCACCAGGGCCAGGCATTCGCCGCGCCGCAGCGTCAGCGACACCCCCTCCAGCACCGGCAGCTGCAGGCCCGCGCGCAGATGCAGCGTGAAGCTCTTGCTCAGCTCGCGCACGCTCAACAAAGGCTGTTCGTTCGGTTCAATCATGGTGCCACCACCGAGGAGACCAGCAGCTGGGTATAGGGATGCTGGGGATCGTCCAGCACCCGGTCGGTCAGGCCCTGCTCGACGATGCGGCCCTGGCGCATCACCAGGGTGCGCTGGGCCAGCAGGCGGGCCACGCCCAGATCATGGGTGACGATGATGACCGCCAGTCGCAGCCGCGCCACCAGGCCGCGCAGCAGGTCCAGCAGCCGGGCCTGCACCGAGACGTCCAGGCCCGAGGTGGGCTCGTCCATCAGCACCAGGCGCGGCTCGGTGACCAGATTGCGGGCGATCTGCAGGCGCTGGCGCATGCCGCCCGAGAAGTCGCGCGGCAGCTCGTCCAGACGCTGCGGGTCCAGCTCCACCGCCTCCATCCAGGCGCTGCCGCTGCTGCGCAGCTGCGCGTAGCGGCGCTCGCCGCGGGCCATCAGGCGCTCGCCGATATTGGCGCCGGCGCTGACCTGCAGGCGCAGGCCCTCGGCCGGGTTCTGCTCGACAAACCCCCATTCGCTGCGGGCCAGCAGGCGACGCTCGCGCTCGGCCAGCCCATGCATATCGACCCAGTCGCCGGCCGCGCGTCGGTAGGCCACCTGGCCCGGCGCGCAGGCGATGCGGCCGGCAATGCAGCGCAGCAGCGTGCTCTTGCCGGAGCCCGATTCGCCGACGATGGCCAGCACCTCGCCGGCATGCAGGTCCAGGCTGGCCTCCTGCACCGCCCAGCCGCGGCTGCCGGCAAAGCGGTGGCTCAAGCGCTGTACCCGCAGCAGCGCCTCGTCTTCAGGCGTGCCCATGCTGATCGTTCCGTTCATCGCTGCGCTCCCAGCGCGATATGAAAGCTGTAGCCGTGACGCGCGAAGCCCAGATGCTCGTAGAAGGCATGGGCCGCGTCGCGCCGGGCGTTGCTGGACAGGGCCAGCTTGTAGCAGCCGGCCGCCTGCGCCACCGCCATCGCCTCCTCCATCAGCAGCCGTCCCAGGCCCACGCCCTGGGCCTGCGGATGCACCGCCACATCCTCCACCAGGGCCTCGGGCGCCTGGCCATGGGCCAGCAGCGGCAGGATGTAGAGGGTCAGGCAGCCCAGCAGCCGGGGCCGGCCCTGCGCGTCCAGGCCCTCGGCCAGCCACAGCTGCGCGCCCAGGGCCTGCATGCGCTGCCAGCTTTGCTGCGCGCCCTCCAGCGTCAGCGTGCCGGGCTCGTCCAGACCGCTGGCGACGAAGAGCTCCAGCACGCCGGCCAGATCCTCGGCCTGGCCCAGTCGCAGGCGCAGATCTCTCATCATGGGGCAGCCCTCTCTGCTTGGCGTTCGCGACAGTAGTCGGTGTCGGAGCAGGTCCACAGCGTGCCGCCCTCGGCCAGCGGCACCTCGTCCAGATAGCTGTCGCGGCTGCCGCACAGGCCGCAGGCATGGCCCTGCGGGGCCACCGCGAAGGGCCGGTCGGTGAAGTCCAGGCTCCTGACCGAGGTGTAGGGCGGCACCGCATAGAGCCGCTTCTCGCGCCCGGCGCCGAAGAGCTGCAGCGCCGGCATGCGGTCCATCTTGGGATTGTCGAAGGCCGGGATCGGCGAGGGCGCCATCACATGGCGGCCGTGGACCAGCACCGGATGGTCGTAGCTGCTGTCGATGCGGCCCCAGTGCGCCAGGTCCTCGTAGAGCTTCACCTGCATCAGGCCGTACTCCTGGAAGGCATGGGCCTTGGCCGCCTCGGCGCGGCGCGGCTCCAGCTTGTACAGCGGCTCGGGCTGCGGCACCTGGTAGACCAGGATCTGGGCCTCGCCAAGCGGCGTCTCGGGGATGCGGTGGCGGGTCTGTATCAGCGTGGCCGCGCGGGTGCTCTCGGTGGTGGCCACGCCGGTGCAGTGGGCGAAGAAGCGACGGATATTGACCGCATTGGTGGTGTCGTCCGAGCCCTGGTCGATCACCTTGAGCACATCGGCGGCGCCGATCAGCGCCGCGGTCAGCTGGATGCCGCCGGTGCCCCAGCCATAGGCCAGCGGCAGCTCGCGCGAGCCGAAGGGCACCTGGTGGCCGGGCACCGCCACCGCCTTCAGCAGGCTGCGCCGGATCATGCGCTTGGCATGCTCGTCCAGGTAGGCGAAGTTGTAGCCTTGGGCCAGATCGTTCATGCGGGCTGCTCCTCTCGGTCCTCGCGCAGCGCCCGGAGCATCTGCAGCTCGGACTCGAAGGTCACGTAATGCGGCAGCTTCAGATGCTGGACAAAGCCCGAGGCCTCGACGTTGTCGCTGTGCGCCAGCGCGTATTCCTGCTGCTGGGCCGGACTCGTGATCGCCTCGCCGAACTCCTCGGCGCGCAGCGCCCGGTCCACCAGGCTCATCGCCATGGCCTTGCGCTCGCCATGGCCCAGCACGAGACCATAGCCGCGGGTGAACTGCGGCGGCTGCGCGTCGCTGCCGACGAACTGGGTGATCATCTGGCACTCGGTCAGCTCCACCTCGCCCAGCTCGACGGCGAAGCCCAGTTCCTCGGCCATGAACTCGACCACCACCCGGCCGTGGCGGATCTCGCCGGCAAAGGGATGGCTGTTGGCATAGCCACGCTGGGTGCTGTAAGCCAGGCCGAGGATCCAGCCCTCGTCGCCGCGCGCCAGCATCTGCAGCCGCGCCGCGCGGTCCAGCGGATAAAGCGGCGGCTGGCGGGTGATGTCGGCCGGCTCGGCTGCCGCCTCGTCGGCCGGCGCCCGCTCCTGCTCGATCAGGCCGGCCGCATCGAGCTGCTGCAAGGCATGGGGCAGGATCTCGGGCCAGGCCTCGGCCACAGCCGCGGGTGGGCTCTGCGCCGGCCGCGCCGCGTCGGGCCCGCCCGGCTGCAGCAGGCCGAAGTCCAGCAGGCGCTGGCTGTAGTCGAAGCTGGAGCCCAGCAGCTGGCCGCCGGGCAGGTCCTTGAAGATGGCCGAGATGCGGCGCTGCACCCGCATCGCCGCGGTATCCAGCGGCAGGCTGTAGCCCAGGCGCGGCAGGGTGCTGCGGTAGGCGCGCAGCAGAAACACCGCCTCCATCGCATCGCCCTGGGCCTGCTTGAGCGCCAGCGCGGCCAGCTGCGGGTCGTAGAGCGAGGCCTCCGCCATCACCCGGCCCACCGCCAGGCGCTGCTGAGCCAGCAGCTGCTCGACGCCGATCTCGGGCTGTTCGGGATCGCCGCGGCGCTGCTGCTCCAGCAGCGCCAAGCTGGCGGCGATGGCGGACTCACCGCCTTTGACGGCCACATACATATCAGCAAACCTCGGTCGTGCGCGGCAGGCCCAGCAGCCCCTCCGCGGCAAAGAAGACAAAGTCCACACCGCAGGGATAGAGCGCCTGCTGGCTGCGCCGCCAGGCCCAGAAGCCCGCGTCCAGCCCCGCGATGCCGGGTTGATGCTCATGCTCGATGCCGGGGCCGCGCCAGCACTGATCCCCGGCAGCGACCAGGGTCCGGACCGCGATCAGCGCGGTGGCGCTGTCCTGCGGCCGCTCGTCGCTGCCGGCCCGCAGGCGCTGCAACAGCTCGGGGCGGGCCTCGGCGGCATCCAGCAAGGCGAAGTCGGCCGTCTCGGGCGCCTCGGCCCACTGCGGCGCGCTGTGGAAGCGGCACCAGGCGCGCAGCTCGGCGCTGTCCAGGCCCGGGCTGATCCACAGCCGGATGTCGGCGTCCAGCAGGGTCAGCAGCGCTGCCGCCAGGGCCGGCGGCAGATCGGCCGGCTGGCCCAGGCCGGGCTGCAGCGCGCCCGTCAGGCTCTGCAGCCGCCCCGGCCGCGCCAGCGCCTCCAGCAGCACGCGAAACACCGCCTGGCTTTGCCGCACCGGCTCGGCAAAGCCGGGCGCCAGGCGGGCCAGCAGATCGGGCTCGAGCAGGGCGCTCATACGGCCTCCGCCTGCAAGGTGTAGAACTGCACGCGGCTGGGCGCCACCCGCGCGGCCTCGGCGGCACGCTGCGCGGCCAGGGCCTGCTGCAGCGGCGCGATCAGCTCGCGCTGCAGCAGCGGCGCCAGCTCGGGCTGCTGCAGCAGCGCGTCGGCGGCGGCGATCCACTGCACCCGCTCCAGATCTCGCCCCAGCAGATGGCCCAGGCCCACCGTCACCGGCCCGACGGCCGGGCGGTAGCGCAGCGCGCAGCGGCTCAGCGTGGCCTCGCTGAAGTTGAAGCGCTGACCGCTGTTGCTGGCCCGGGCGCGCAGCATCAGCAGGCCCGCCTCGGGGGCGCGCAGCACCTCGAAGCGGTAGTCCTCCATCAGCCGCCGGCCCTGCGGCGCCAGGCTGCTGCGCGGCGCCTGGGCCAGGCAGGCCAGCCAGGCCTGGCGAGAGGCGTGCGGTGAGGGATTCATGGACATCCTGTCATCTAGACGACTTAAACTCGCCGCAGTATCGCGCCAAAGCCGTGACAGTTTTCTGACCATGCCCACGATGAACGAGACCCGTAGCGCCTTGCCAGACAGCGGCACCGCCCCCCGCTGGGAACAGATCGCCCAGGCGCTGCGCGCCGACATCACCAGCGGCCGTTTCGCACCTGGCACCCGGCTGCCCAACGAGAGCCAGCTGGCGCAGCGCTTCGGCGTCAACCGCCACACACTGCGCCAGGCGGTGCAGGCGCTGGCGCGCGAGGGCTTCGTCAAGGTGGTGCAGGGCAGCGGCACCTGGGTGCGCGAGCTGGTGCTGGACTACGCGCTGCAGCGCCGCACCCGGCTCAGCGAGAACCTGGCCGAGGCCGGCGAGCGCGCCCAGCGCGAGCTGCTGGCCAGCGAGCGCGGCCCGGCCGGCAGCTGGGCCCAGGCGCTGAAGCTGGCGCCGCAGGGCGAGATCGAACTGCTCTACACCCGCTCCAGCGTGCGCGGCCGGCCGGTCAGCCTCTGCAGCTCGGCCTTTCCCTGCCCGCGCCTGGCCGGCATGGCCGAGGCCTTCGGCCGCACGCACAGCGTCACCGCCGCGCTGGCCAGCCTGGGCGTGGCCGACTACACCCGCCAGCGCTCCAGCATCTCGGCCCGCCTGCCCAGCAGCGCCGAGGCCGATGCATTGGCCCGCCCGGCCAGCCAACCGGTGCTGGAGGTGCGCTACAGCAATATCGACCTGGCCGGCAGCCCGGTGGAAGCCGGCATCACGCTGTTTGCCGCCGATGCGGTGCAGCTGCTGGTCGAGCACTGAACCCTTGCCCGGCCGCCCCATGCCAAGCCGCTATGCCCTCTACTACACGCCTCCGCCCGAGCATCCGCTGTGGCAGGCCGGCTGCGCCTGGCTGGGCCGCGACCCCGCTGACGCCAGCGATCAGCGTCCGGCGCCGGCCGGGCGCCGCTCGCCCTGGCGCTACGGCTTCCATGCGACGCTGAAGCCGCCGCTGCGGCTGTGCGCCATCGTCGGCGAGGCCCAGCTCCATGCGGCCATAGCGCGCTTGGCCGAGGCCACCGCGTGTTTCGAGATGCCAGCGCTGGCGGTGGCACCGCTGGCGGACTTCCTGGCGCTGCGCCCGGCCCGGCCGCTGGCGCGCGGGCATGCGCTGTGGCGCCTGGCCGATGCCTGCGTGCGCGAGCTGGACGCCTTTCGCGCCCCGCCCGATGCCGCCGAGCTGGCGCGCCGCGGCGCCGGCCTGGATGCCGCACAGTCCGAGCGCTTGCAGCAATGGGGCTATGCCCATGTGCTGGACGGCTGGCGCTTCCATCTGACGCTCAGCGACAACCTGGCCGCACCGGCGCTGGCGACGCTGCAGCGCGAGGCGCGGGCGCATTTCGCGGCCGCGCTGGCCCAGCCGCTGCGCTGCGAGGCGATCAGCCTGTTCGTCGAACTGGCCCCGGGCCTGCCGCTGCAGCTGCACCGGCGCTACGCCCTCAGCGCAGCAGGCTGAGCCGCTCGGTGATCAGCGCATAGAGGCCCTCGGCGTCGACGCCGCCCAGCACATGGGCATTGGCCGGCTGGCCGGTGACGCCCCACCAGTCGATCACGCTCATGCCCTGGGTCAGCGGGCTGGCGGTCTCTATCGCCACATGGCAGTCGCGGCCGCTGAAGAGCTGGGGCCGCAGCAGCCAGGCGATCACGCAGGGGTCGTGCAGCGGACCGCCCTGATGACCGTACTTCTGCACATCGAAGCGCTCGGCGAACTCCAGCCAGCCGGCCGCCGCCTCGCCCACCCGGGTGCCCAGCGCGCGCAGCGCGGCGATGCGCGCCGGGCTGGTGAGGGCCTGGTGGGTCACATCCAGCGGCGCCATCGTGATGGGCACGCCGCTGCGGAACACCAGATCGGCGGCCTGCGGGTCGACGAAGAGATTGAACTCGGCCGCCGGCGTGATGTTGCCGCCCTCGAAGCAGCCCCCGCCCATCAGGACGATGCGGCGGATGCGCGCGGCGATGCGCGGCTCGCGCGCCAGCGCCAGCGCGATATTGCTCAGCGGCCCCAGCGGGCAGAGCGTGACCGTGCCGCTATCGCCTTGCATCAGCGTCTCGATGATGAAGTCCACCGCATGGCCGCTGGCCAGCGGCATGCGGGGCTCGGGCAGCAGCGCACCATCCAGCCCGGTCTTGCCGTGCACATGCTCGGCGGTCACCAGGGGCTTGAGCAGCGGGCGGTCGGCGCCGGCATAGACCGGCACATCGGGCCGGCCGGCCAGCTCGCAGACCATGCGGGCATTGCGGCTGGTCAGCGCCAGCGGCACATTGCCGGCCACCGTGGTGATGCCCAGCAGCTCCAGCTCGGGGCTGGCCAGGGCCAACAGGATGGCGATGGCATCGTCCTGGCCGGGGTCGGTGTCGATGATGATGGGCAGGGGTCGGGTGTTGCTCGTCATCAGCGGGCCTCCTCCTCTTGCGGGGCGACGATCTCCTGGTCGATGGCGCCGAACAGGCTCTGGCCGTCGCGACCCTTGATGTCGATCAGCAGGCTGTCGCCGTAAGCGGCCCAGCGCGTGTCGGGCTCGCCCACACGCTTCTCGGCCAGGCAGCCCAGGCCCTTGGCCGCGTCGGAACCGCTGACCGGGCCGGCGCTGATCAGCGTGCCGGCGCGCAGGCGCCGGGTGCGGCAGGCCTGCGCCATCAGCTGGCCGAAATGCCATTGCATGGCCTGGCCGCCGCTCTCTATCTGGGCGAACTTGCGGCCGTTGAACAGAATCGTCAGCGGCAGATCGAGGCGACCGCCGCGCCAGGCCTCGCCGGCCTCGTCGGGCGTCACCAGCACCGGCGCGAAGGCGCTGGCCGGCCGGCTCAGCAGCGGCGCCAGGCCGGCGTTGCGCTCATGCGCCTCGACCGCGCGCAGCGTCCAGGCATTGGCCAGGCCCAGCAGGCGCACGCCCTCCAGCGCCACCTCGGCGCTGCTGCCCTGGGCCACATCGCCGCTGACGACCAGCAGCCGCACGCCGAAATCGGCGCCCAGCGCCGCGTTGCCCAGGCGCATCGGCGCGCAAGCGCCCAGGCCGTCGTCGGCGGCCTCCTCGCGCAGCAGCGGCTCGCTGCCCGCCGGCTCCAGCCCCAGGCGCTCGCCATGCGCCGGCCAGGCCGCGCAGCTGAGCTGGCGGTAGGCGCGCGGCAGCGGCGCCATGCAGCGCTTGGGCTCGAAGCTGAAGGCATGGCGCAGCCGCCCGTGGTTGAGCCCGGTGTAGAGCTCCTCCAGCTGGGGCGCGATGAAGTTCCAGTCGTCCAGCAGCTGCTGCAGACGGCCGGCGATGCCGTGGGCGAAATGGGCGCTGCTCAGGTCGCGCGAGACGACCAGCAGCTGGCCGTCGCGTGATCCGTCCTGGTAGGTGGCGAGTTTCATGGGTGCGATGATGAGGAAGCCCGCAGGGGCTGGGCGGCGGGCGGCTGCGGTGGCAGCATTGTCCGATGTTCCGCAGCCCACCCTCCCCCTGGCTGCGCTGGCTGGCCGGCGGCGGTCTGGTGCTGGCCCTGCACGGCCTGCTGCTGCAGGTCCTGCTGGTGCCACCGGCGCGCGCGCCGGCCATGCCGGTGGCCGCGGCAGCTCGTCAGCCCCTGCTGCCGGTGCCGCCGCCCGTGCCAGCGCAGGTGCTGGATAGGGCGGGCGAGGCGGAGGCTGCGGCGAGGGCGGCACCGCCCCCGCGGCGCCGGGCAAGACCTGTCCCCGGCAGCGAGCCGCCACCAACGGCCGGCGCCGCCACGGCCGCCGGCTGGCTGCCGCCCTCGCCCGCCCAATGGCGCTACCGGCTGCGCCAGGACGGGCGCGAGGGTCAGGCCTTGCTGAGCTGGCAGCTGGACGAGCAGGGCGGCTACCGGCTCACGCTGCAGCGCCAGCTGGAGGGCCGGCCACTGCCCGGCTGGCGCAGCCAGGGACGCTTGGTGGCGGGCGGCCTGCTGCCCGAACGCTTTGCGCTGCTGGCCGGCGAGCGCGAACGCCAGGCCACCAACTTCCGCCACAGCGAGGGCCTGATCAGCCATTCGGCCCATGGCCAGAGCTATGCGCTGGCGCCCGGTGTGCAGGACCGGCTCAGCTGGTGGCTGCATCTGGGCCTGCGCCTGCAGCTGGACCCGGCGGACCCGGCCGAGCTGGTCCCGCTGCTGCTGACGGTGGCCGGCGCGCGCGGCGAGCTGCAGCGCTGGGTGTTTGTGAACCTGGGGCTGGTCAGCGTCCAGCCGGCCGACGGCGGACCCGCGCAGCCGGCCTGGCAGCTGCTGCGCCATGGCCTCGGGCCCTATGACAGCCAGATCGAGGTCTGGCTCGCCCCGGGCACGGCCGGCCCGCCGCTGCGGCTGCGTCACAGCTGGCAGGGGTTGGAGCGCATGGAGCTGCTCAGGCTTGAGGCCACGCCACCCTGACACAGCGTGATCTTGTGACGCTTCCACCACAGACCGGGGGGATGCGATGCCCCGAAGCGCAGCGCTTTCTGCCAGTATTTGTGCAAGGCCGGCTGTTTTCGCAAAACCTGGCCCCAGCGCTTGAAAGCGCGTAGCCCGACCACAGCTAGCGAGCAAAGGAGTCTTTCATGCACACGCTTTACAACTCCAGCAGCTTCATCGTGGTCCAGTTCGATGTGCCGGTCGCCGGCCTGGTCCCGCTGGTCAACGAGGCCGCCACGCCCGAGCTGCTGCTCAGCCGCGGCGGCTTCGAGATCGTCGACAAATTCGCCCGTCGCGAGATCTTCATCGAGGGCGCGCTGGCCCAGCAGTTCCAGGAGGGCGTCGAATCGCTGATGGAACAGGATCCCAGCGAGGAAGACATCGACGACTTCATCGAACGCTATGCCAATCTGGGCCAGCAACCTGTGGTGATGCACTGAAGCGCGAACCGGGGCCGGGGGACTGAGCAACAACACGCTGCCCCTTGTCCTCGCCCGCCGCCTGCGCCAAGATCGGGCGCCTGCGGCCGCTGCCAACGCGCGGCCCGGCGAGGAGACAGACATGGTCAAGCGAATAGCGGAAGCGCGCGTGCTGACGACACCCGGCCTGAAGGATGCGCCGGTGCTGGACCGCATGTGTTCGCATTTCGTGCTGACCCTGACGGTCAAGCATGCGGCACGCTTCAATCTGCGCCGCGACTTCAACGGCCTGCTCTCGTTCACCGGCCGCCATCTGGTGTGGCCGCTGCGGGTGCTGACGCGTCTGCGCAGCTATCTGGCGCAGCGCTGTGCCGGCAACGAGCTGTGGCTGGGCCATGAGGGCCTCAGCGACGAGGCCTTTCTGAATCGCCACGGGGTCTGGAGCGGTCCTTTCGCCGAGGCCACGCTGTTCTTCTACCTGGACGAGTACATCAAGGACGCGCCCAAGGACATGATGGCCCTGCTGGCCACCACCTGCGACTGGCTGGACCGCCAACTCAAGCGCGAGTCCACCCTGGTCGAGAAGAACATCGCGGCACTGGGTCATCTGCTGCAGCTCAACCCGGCCGAACGCGCCATCCTGCTCTACGGCACGCTGGCCCGCTATCAGCGCGAGCTGCGCGGCGCGCTGGTGGAGTTCAAGGTCAACACCGCCCAGGAGGCCTTTGCCGCCATCGCCGCGGTGGCCGACGTCAATGCCCAGGAGGTGGCCGAAGCCCTGCGCGCCGGCTCGCGGCTGGAGCGCATCGGCATGGTGGAGAACCTGATCTCCGAGCACAACATCACCGATCTGGCCGATCTGATGAAGGTCAGCGACCAACTGCCGCCGGTGCTGATGCGCGAGTACCCCGAGCCCGCCGACCTGATGGCGGTGTTCACCCGCCCCGCCACCCGCAGCGAGCTGGGCCGCGCCGACTTCCCCTTCGTGGCCGAGGACCTTGGCATGCTGGCCACGCTGCTGCGCCATGCGGTGGAGCGCCAGCAGCCGGGCGTCAACATCCTGCTCTATGGTCCGCCCGGCACCGGCAAGACCGAGCTGGCCAAGGTGGCGGCCCAGGCCGCCGGCCTGGATCTCTACGAGGTGGAGTACGCCGACCGCGACGGCAACTCGCTGTCGGGCCGCGACCGCTACCGCTCGCTGCAGATCAGCCAGCAATTCCTGAAGGCCAGTCCGCGGGTGGCCCTGCTGTTCGACGAGGTGGAGGATGTGTTCCCGCCGCTCTCATCGGACACGGCCCAGCTGATGGCGCGGCTGGACGCCGCGCTGGACGCACCGGCCAGCAGCTCGGTCAGCGGCAAGGCCTGGGTCAACCAGATCCTGGAGACCAATCCGGTGCCGGTGATCTGGGTCACCAACCGCATCGAGCAGATCGACCCGGCCTTCCGGCGCCGCTACCAGTTCCATCTGGAACTGCGCTCGCCGCCGCCCGGCGCGCGCCAGGCCCTAGTGACCCGGGCGCTGGGCGATGTGCAGGTGAGCGCCGAGTTCAGCAGCCGCCTGGCCGAGCGTCGCGCGCTCACCCCGGCCCAGATCCGCACCGCGGTGCGCTTTGCCCAGCTGGCCGGCACGCCCGAGCAGGCCGAGGCACTGATCGAACGCCAGCTGCAGGGCGCCGACAAGGCCCTGGGCCATGGCGGCGGACGCGAGCATGGGCCGCGCCGCATCGTCACCCAGTACGCGCTGGAGCGCCTGCATATCGAGTCGCGCTTCGAGCTGCCGCGCATCATCGAGGCGCTGCGCCGCCGCGCCAGCGGCCATCTATGCTTCTACGGGCCGCCCGGCAGCGGCAAGACCGCGCTGGCCGAGCACATCGCGCAGCAGCTCGGCAAGCCGCTGATGATCCGCCTGGCCAGCGATCTGGCCAGCAAGTATGTCGGCGAGACCGAGCAGAACATGGCCCGCATGTTCGAGGCGGCCAGCCAGGAAGACGCGGTGCTGCTGCTGGACGAGGCCGACAGCTTTCTGCGCAGCCGCCGCATGGCGGAGCGCAATTACGAGGTCAGCGAGGTCAATGAGATGCTGGCCGGCATGGAGCGCTTTGCCGGCATCTTCATCTGCACCACCAATCTCTTCGAGGAACTGGACGAGGCCGCGCTGCGCCGCTTCGCCTTCAAGATCCGCTTCAAGCCGCTGCGCCCCGAGCAGCGCGAGGCGATGTTCGCCGAGGAGGCCGGCCTGGCCGGGCCCCTCAGCGCCGAGCAGCGCGAGCGCCTCGCTGCGCTGGACCAGCTGACCCCCGGCGACTTCGCCGCGGTGCGCCAGCAGGTCGAGATCCTCGGCGAGGCTCTGGAGCCCGACGAGTTCCTGGCCCAGCTGGAAGCCGAGCACCGGGTCAAGCCGGAAGTGCGGCAGCGGCGGGGGATGGGATTTCGCTAGTGCTGGCGCCGGTCAGCGCAAGGGACAAGCTCAGATCCTCACATCCTCGATCGTCTTGTTGAGCCGGCTGCGCTCTGCCGCAAAGGCCATCAGATGGCTTTCGACCGAGGCTTCGATCGATGAGCTCAGCAGGCTAGCGTCTTGCTGGGCCACCGCCTGCACCCAGTCGCGCACCATCGGATGGTCGCCGCCGCCATGGGCATCGGTCTTCATGCTCCAGCTGCGGCGCTTGCCGTCCTTGAAGCTGGTCAGCGTGAAGCTCTCCATATCGCCGGTGATATCGCCCAGCGAGCCCATGATGCGGGTGCGCCGCCCCTCGTAGGAGACAAAGGCCTCCATCGAGAAAGCCGCGGTGACGCCTTGCTTGAACAGGATGTTGACGGTCAGGTGATCGGGCTGGTCGTTGTCCATGCGGTAGACACAGCGGCCGTAGTCGCTGGTGCGCAGACCGTGCATGATCAGTTCGTCCCACTTCGATTCGTCCTCGGGCAGGTCGAACACATAGAGTCGCTTGCGGTCGCGGAAATAGATCTGCAGGGCCGAATAGGGACAGTCATGCTCGACCGCGCAGCCGTCGCTGCAGCGCTCGGTGCTGCCGGCCGGCGCATTCGCACCCTTGAACCATTTGAGATTGCCGAAGCAGTGCACATTGTCGGCCGAGTCGCCCACCAGCCAGCGGATGATGTCGGTGTCGTGGCAGGACTTGGCCAGGATGATGGGCGTGGCGGTCTTGCTGCTGCGCCAGTTGCCGCGCACATAGCTGTGGCTCATATGCACATGCTCGATGGGCTCCAGATGCTGGATGCTGATCAGCTCGCCGATCATCTGGTTGTCGATCAGGGCCTTGAGCTCGCGGAAATAGGGCGTGTAGCGCAACACATGGCAGACGCCCACGATGCGGCCGCTCTGCTGGGCCTTGGCCAGGATCTGGCGGCACTCGGCCTCGGTGGGCGCGATGGGCTTCTCCAGCAGCACGTCGTAGCCCTGGTCCAGCGCCCACAGGCAGGGCTCGGTATGCAGCTGGTCGGGCATCGCGATGATGACCGCATCGGCCTGCTTGGGCTGAGCGAAGAACTGCTCCCAGCTGGCATAGCAGTGCTGCAGAGGAATCTGGTGGGTGTAGGCCAGCTTGTGCAGGCGCTTGTGGTTGGGGTCGGCCACCGCCACCAACTGCATCTCGCGCGGGTTCTTGGCGGCGAAATCGGCATAGATCGAGCCGCGGTGCCCGGCCCCCAGCAGCGCGACGCGCAGCGGCCTCGTCAGCGGCTTGTGGCGCGGGTCACGGTAGAGATCGGGCTGCAGGCCCAGCAGCCGGGCCGCTTCGTCCCAACCGTAGACGATGGAGTTCTTGACCGCAGCCAGGCTGCGGGCCAGCGGCCGCGAGGCCATGAATTGACGCAGTGACAAGCCGTCTCTCCTTCATCTTGTGCGAGCCAGCGGAGCGCGCTTCAGCTTAGCTCCAGCCACAAAACCAGCGCGAACAGGCCGAAACCATAAACCAATAGCAGCGCCACCAGCCCGCGCTGGCTGCGCCAGGCCTGGCGCAGCGCAGCCGCGTCCAGCGTGGTGGCGCGCAGCTGGGCCGGCGCGGGCGGCGCCATCAGCCGGCTCAGGCCGGCCGTCACCAGCGCGGCCAGCAGCAGACCGCTGAGGTTCCACCACATCCAGAAGAGCTGGGCGCCCAGGCCCTGCAGCAGCGCCAGATTGGTCACCAGGCCGGCCGTCACCCCCGCGAGCACCGCCGGGCCGCGCGCGCGGCGGTCCAGAATGCCGCAGACAAAGGCCGCCAGCAGCGGCCCGTAGAACAGCGCGCCGACCCGGTTGATGCCCTCGACCACGCTGCTGGCCAGGTCGCCCACCGCCAGGCCGAAGCCGATGATCAGCAGGCCCCAGACGAACGTGACCCAGCGGCTGGCACTCAAGGCCTGGGCCGGCGAGCGCAGCCGGGGCTGGACGAAATCGCGCAGCGTGGCGGCGGACAGGCTGTTCAGCGCCGAGTCCAGGCTGGACATCGCGGCCGCCAGGATCGCCGCCACCAGCAGACCGCGCAGCCCCGCCGGCAGGTAGAGCTCGATGAAGCGCGGCACCAGATAGTCCAGCCGTTCCGCCGGCACCGCGGCGCGCAGGCTCTCGCTGCCGGCATAGACCGCCGCCAGCGCCAGGCCCAGGCCGGCATACAGCAGGGTCAGCGGCAGGCGGGCCAGGCCGTTGAAGACCAGCAGCTTCTGGGCCCCGGCCACGTCGCGGGCCGCTAGCTGGCGCTGCACCTGGCTCTGGTCGACGCCGTAGTAGGCGATGTAGAGGATCAGCCCGCCCACCACAAAGCCCCAGAGCGGCGCCCGCGCGCCATCGCCCAGGCCGTGGCCGGGCGATACCAGGGCCAGGCGGGCCGGGTCGCTGGCCGCCAGCAGGCCCTGCCAGCCGCCCGCCGCCGCCAGCGCAAGCCCCATGCAGACCGCCAGCCCGCCCAGCAGCACCGCCATCTGCAGCACATCGCTCCACACCACCGCGCGCATGCCGCCCAGGGTGTCGTAGAGCACCGTGGCCGCGCCCATCAGCACCACGCACCAGGCCAGCGGCAGCCCGGTGCAGACCTGCACGACCACGCCGGCCGCATACAGCGCCACACCGGTGGCCAGGCCGCGCGAGAGCAGGAAGACGGCGCTGAGGAAGAGCCGGGTGGCGCGGTCGAAACGGCGCTCCAGATACTCGTAGACACTGACCAGGGCCAGGCCGCGGAACACCGGCGCCAGCACCAGCATCACGAAGACCATGGCCAGCGGCAGCATCAGCTCGTACTGCAGCCAGTTCAGGCCGCCGCCCGGCACCAGGGCCACATAGGCCGGTATGCCCAGAAAGGAGTTGGCCGAGGACTGGGTGGCCAGCGTGGAGATCGCCAGCGCCCACCAGGGCATCGCGCGGCCACCCACATAGTAGTCATCGGCATCGTGCTGGCTGCGTGCCAGCCAGGCCGACAGGCCGAGGGTCGCGGCCAGATAGACCCCGATGACGGCCCAGTCCAGCGCACTCATGCGCGCGGCGTCTCCGCATCGGGCGCCGGCTCGGCGGGCTTGAGCAGCAGCAGGGTCGACAGCTCCAGGTACATGGGCCGGCAGATCAGGCGGGCCACGCCGCTGGACAGCAGCGCGCAGGCCATCAGGCTCAGCACCATCGCATGGCCCGACACCATCTCCATCACGATGATGAAGGCGGTGATCGGGCCCTGGGTGGTGGCCGCCAGAAAGCCCACCATGCCCAGCGCGATCAGCGGTATCGCGCGATCGCCGGAGACGCCGGCCAGCAAGGCCACGTCATGCCCGATGCCGGCCCCCACCGCCAGCGAGGGCGCAAACACACCGGCCGCCGTGCCGGTCCAGGCCGACAGCCAGGTGGCGCAAAACTTCAGCACCGTGTAGACGCCCGGCAGCTCGGCCTGGCCCTCCAGCAGCGCTCGGGTGGCGGCATAGCCGGCACCGGCGGTGGCGCCGCCGGTGACCAGGCCGATCAGCGCCACGCCGAAGGCGCAGCCGGCGACGAAGCGCAGCGGATGGCTCAGGCGCCAGCGGCTGAAGCGGTCCGGCAGGCCGCGCGCCGAGACCACCACCAGCCGGCCGAACAGCCCGCCCGCCAGGCCCGCCACCAGGGCCACCAGCAGGCCCGGCCACAGCAGGCCCCAGCCCAGCTGCTGCACCCGCAGGCGGCCGAAATAGGTTTCGTTGCCGAACACCGAGATCGCGACCAGGCCCGAGAGCACGATGGCGGTGATGATCAGCGCGCTGTGCGAGCTGCTGTGCCGGCGCGACAGCTTCTCAAGCGCGAACATGATGCCGCCCAGCGGTGTGTTGAAGGCCGCAGCGATGCCGGCCGCGGCGCCGGCCACCATCAGGTCATGAGCATCGATGCCCGAGGCCGGCGACAGCCAGCGCCGCGCGTGCAGCATCACGCCCGCGCCGACCTGCACCGTCGGGCCCTCGCGGCCTATCGACAGGCCGGCCAGCAGGCCGCCCGAGACCAGCCAGATCTTGTGCAGGGCCAGGCGCAGCGACACCAGGCCCTGGCGCTGGGCCGGGGTGACCGAGTCGTCCAGCACCCGTATCACCTGCGGAATGCCCGAGCCCAGCGCACCCGGCGCAAAACGCCGCGCCCACCAGACCAGCAGCACGGCCAGCGCAGGCGTCCACAAAAGCATCAGCCAGGGTCCGTAGCGGCCGATGCCGCGCAGCTGCTCGAAGCCATGGTGCGCCGCCTCGGCCAGCAGCGCGAAACCCACCACCAGCAGACCGGTGACGACCGCATAGCCCAGCACCACCGCACGGTCCAGCCACTGCCGCCCGCCCGCCAGCTCCAGGCGCAGATTGCGCCAGAAATCGGGTTCCACCTCTCGCATGGGCTCAGACCATAACAGGCCCGGCAGCCTGCCGGGTCGGTAATGTCCGCAATGCGCGCCAGCGGCGGCGCCGGCTTCTTCAGATCACCCGCTTGCGCAGCTGGGCCGAGAGCAGGTCGATCAGCGAGACCGCGACGATCAGCATGATCAGGATGGCGGCGGTCTGGCCGTACTGGAAGCCGCGTATCACCTCCCACAACACCATGCCTATGCCACCCGCGCCCACCATGCCCACCACCGAGGCCGAGCGCACATTGGCCTCGAAACGGTAGAGGGTGTAGGAGATCCACAAGGGCATCACCTGGGGCAGCACGCCGTAGGCGATCTCCTCCAGCGTGTGGGCGCCGGTGGCGCGTATGCCCTCCACCGGCTGCGGATCGATGGCCTCGACCGCCTCGCTGAACAGCTTGGCCAGCGTGCCGGTGGTGTGCACCCCACAGCGCCAGCACGCCGGCGAAAGGCCCCAGGCCCACCGCGACGACGAACAGCAGGGCGAACACCATCTCGTTGATCGAGCGGAAGGCATCGAGCAGGCGGCGCACCGGCTGATGAACCCAGGCCGGCGCGATATTGCCGGCCGCCAGCAGGGCGAGCGGCACCGAGCACAGCACCGCCAGCGCCGAGCCCCACAGCGCGATCTGCAGCGTGACGATCAGCTCCTGCAGGTAGTAGCGCCATTCGCGGAAATCGGGCGGGAAGAAGCCGCCCAGGTACTCGGCCATATTGCCGCTGTCGGCCAGCAGGTCCAGCGGGCGCATGTCGGCGCCCTGCCAGGAGGCGGCCAGCAGCGCCACCAGCAGGCCCCAGCCCAGCAGCGCCGGCAGCGAGGCACGCGGCGGCGGCGCGGCGGCAGGCTTGTGCATGAGGGTGGCGCTCATCGCCGTGCTCAGTGGCTGCTGCTGATCAGGCGGCCCAGCTCGGCCAGACGCGTGTCGATGGCCTGCAGGCGGCGCGCCTTGTCGTCGGCGCCGAGATTGGCATCGGCGGCGATCTTGGCGCGCTCGGCCACCAGGGCCAGCTGGCGTATCGGGTTGAGCTGGCTGTTGTCGGACTTCATGAAGCCGCCGATCGTCAGCTTGGCCAGAATGGCCTTCTCGCGCGGCTGCTGGCCATAGGCGAGGAAGAAGTCGGCCAACTTCTTCTTGGCGCCGGCGTCCAGATCGGCGCGCCAGACCATCGGGTCGCTGGCAATCAGCGGCGAGCGCCAGATCACCTTCAGCTCGGCATGCTTTTCGGGCTGCTTGAGCTTCATGCGCTCCATCGCGTCGCTGGCCACGGTGGCGATATCGATCTGTCGGCCATGCACGGCCAGGATGTTGGTCTCGTGGTTGGCGCGCACCATGCGCTTGAAGTCCTTGACCGGGTCGACCTTGTTCTGCGCGAAGGCATAGTAGCCGGGCACGAGGGCGCCGCTGGTGGAATTGGGGTCGCCAAAGCCCAGGGTCAGGTCTTGCCGCTGCCGGACCACATCGTCCAGGGTCTGCAGCGGGCTGTCCTTGCGGGCGATCAGATAGCTCCAGTAGCCGATGCCGCCATCGGGCTGCACCATGCGGGCAAAGACCTCGCCCTGGGCGCGGTCCACCGCCTCCATCGCCGACTTGTTGCCGAACCAGCCGACCTGCACCTTGTTGAAGCGCATGCCCTCGATGACGCCGGCATAGTCGGGCGCGAAGAAGGCCGTGACCTTCAGGCCGGTGGCCTTCTGCATATCGTCCAGCAGCGGCTGCCAGGCGCTCTTCAGATTGGCCGAGGACTCGGTCGAGATGATGCCGAAATTGATCTCCTGGGCCTGCACCGCCTGCACGCCGAGGGCGCCCAGGGCAAGTGCGGCCGCCAGGCCGCGGCGGGTGATGCGTGCAAACATGGTGGAAGCTCCTCCGGGGGTGTGAAAACGGGGCGGATTCAGGCGGCCTGCGGCAGCAGACCGGGCAGGAAGTCGGACTCGGGGCGGGCGGCGCGCTCGGGCAGCAGCTCGTCGAGCTGGGTGCCGTAGAGCTGCTGCAGGCGCTGCTGGCTGAGCGCGCTGCTGGGGCCGTCGTAGACCACCTCGCCGGCGCGCAATGCCACGGTGCGCGGGCAGTAGGCCAGCGCATAGTCGATCTGGTGCAGCGAGACCAGCACGGTGCTGCCGCGCTCGCGGTTCAGGCCGCGCAGCAGGTCCATGACGCGGCGGCTGGAGGCCGGGTCCAGCGAGGCGATGGGCTCGTCCGCCAGGATGATCTTGGCGCCCTGCACCAGCGCCCGCGAGATCGCCGCACGCTGCTGCTGACCGCCCGACAGCGTCGAGGCGCGCTGCCAGGCGCAAGCCTCGATGCCCACATGGGCCAGCGCCTCGTGGGCGCGCGCCAGCTCGGCGGCCGGAAAGGCGCGCAGCAGGCTGCGCCACAGCGGCAGCCGGTGCAGCGCGCCGACCAGCACATTGCTCATCACCGGCAGGCGCTCGACCAGATTGAACTGCTGGAAGATGCTGGCCACCTCGCGGCGCAGCTGGCGCGCCTCGGGGCTCAGCCGCCCGCCGGACTGCAAAAGCCGGCCCAGCAGGCGCACCTCCGAGAGCGAGCCCGCATCGGCCCGGTGCAGACCGTTGAGATGACGCAGCAGCGTGGACTTGCCCGAACCCGAGGCACCCAGCAGGGCCACCATCTCGCCGGGCTGCACGCTCAGCGACACCTGGCGCAGCGCCTGCTGTTTGCCGAAACGCTTGCTCAGCGATCTGACCTCGATGGCGGCGTGGCTCATGGACGCTCCCCGGTGGCTGGATGGAATGGCGCGAATCATCTAGACCTGCGGTGACAGGTGGATGACAGGCCCGAGGCCTGCCGCAGCGCGCGCCCATCTATGGCATGGTTGCGCCCATGAGCCACAAGGAACTGCCCTCCACCCTGAAGCTGGTGACCGTCTGGTCGCTGATCATCCTGGCCGTCTTCCTGGGCTTCAAGGCCTGGGAGCATCAGGGCCAGCAGCGTCGCATCGAGCTGCACGAGGGCCGCATCCTGCTGAACCGCAGCAGCGACGGTCATTTCCACTGGCCCGGCCGCATCAACGGCATCGCGGTGGACTTTCTGGTTGATACCGGCGCCAGCAGCACCGCGCTGCCGCTGGCCCTGGCGCGGCAGGCCGGGCTGCAGCCCGAGGGCGAGGTGCGCTCGCACACCGCCGGCGGCGTGGTCCAGGGCTGGCGCGGCCGCGCCACCATCGAGCTGCAGGGCGGGGTGCGCGCCGAGCGTCTGAGCGTCACCGTGCTGCCCGAGCTGGGCGCGCCGCTGCTGGGCATGGACCTGCTGTCCAAGCTGCGCTTTGTGCAACAGGACGGGGTACTGAGCATCGAGGCGCCGCGCCCCTGACGTACCATCGCCGCAAAGCGGCCGGCAGACGGCAGGACATCAAGGAGACCCCATGGCAGACAGCAGCAGCTTCACCAAGTTCGTCCCCGGTTTCGACTTTCTGCAGGGCCTGGTCAAGAACGCCGGTGCAGCGCTGCCGGGCATAGGCCAGTGGGTGGCCCCCACCCTCAACCCCGAGGAGCTGGAGAAGCGCATCGAGGAGCTGCGCACCGTGCAGTTCTGGCTGGAGCAGAACGCCCGCATGCTGGGCGCCACCATCCAGGCCCTGGAGGTGCAGCGCATGACGCTGTCGACCCTGCAATCGATGAATGTGCCGCTGGCCGAGCTGCGCGAAACCCTGAAGGCGCCCGCGCCGGAGAGCTTCAAGCTGCCCGATCTGCCAGTGCCACCGGCGGTGGCGGCGGCCGCCAAGCCCGCACGCAAGCAGCCCACCAAGGCGGCGGCCGCCAAGCCGGCCCTGCCCGGCGTCGACCCGATGCAGTGGTGGAACGCGCTGAGCCAGCAATTTACCCAGCTGGCCGCCAACACGATGAAGGACACCGCCACCGACGCGGCCAAGAATCTGGCGACCAATCTGGTCAAGCAGAGCTTCGACGCTGCCGGCGACACCTTGCGCAAGGCCGCTGCGGTGCCGGGTGCGGTGGCCGGCACGGTGGCCGGCGTGGCCGCCCAGGCCGCCGCCAGCGCGGTGGGGGCCGGCAAGCGCGGCGCGGCGTCGGGCAAGGCCAAGTCACAGGCCCCGGCACGGGCCGCCACCAAGCCGGCCGCCCGCACCGCCAGCCGTCGCAAGAGCTGAGCCGCCCGTCTCCTTGCCGGCCCTGGCCTCTTGATGATCAAGCCCTTCGTCCACGCCCACGCCACCCATCCGGACGGCCCTATGGCGCTGGCGCTGGCGGCGGCGCAGATCGAGGCCCAGCGCGCCGCCAGCGGCTTGCAGCCCACGCTGGGCTGGCTCTATCTGAGCGATCTGCTCAGCGGCAGCGCCGCCAGCCTGCTGGACGAGGCGCGCCAGCGCTGGCCCGGCGTGGCCTGGGTCGGCGCGGCCGGGCCCGGCATCTGCGCCAGCGGGGTTGAGTATTTCGACGAGCCGGCCCTGACCCTGATGCTGGCCGAGCTGCCGCCCGCGCAGTTCCGCCTCTTCCATGGGCGCCAGCCGCTGGCCGGCTGGCCGGCCGAGCTGGCCCAGGTGCATGTGGGCCTGGGCACGCCGGAGCTGCAGGAGCTGATCGCCGAGCTGGCCGCCCAGACCCGCAGCGGCTATCTGTTCGGCGGCATGGCGGTGGGCCGCCAGGGCTCGGTGCAGATCGCCGACGGGGTCTGGCCTGGCGGGCTCTCGGGCGTGGCCTTTGCGCTGCGCGAGGCCCGTGTGGTCTCGCGCGTCAGCCAGGGCTGCCAGGCCCTGGGCCCCGAGCGCCGCATCACCGCCTGCGAGGGCAGCCTGGTGCAGAGCCTGGATGGCCGGCCGGCGCTGGACTGCCTGCTGCAGGACCTGGCGCTGCCGGTGCTGACCGAGCCGCAGGAGTTGCGCGATGCGCTGCCGCGCCTGCGCCGCACCCTGGTGGGCCTGAGCGCGGCCGAGGCCGCCGACCGCAGCCGGCGCGAGTACGGGCCCGAGGTGCGGGTGCGCCATCTGGTGGGGCTGGACCCGGCCCAGCGTGGCGTGGCAATCGCCGAGCGACCCGCGCTGGGTCAGCGCCTGAGCTTCTGCCAGCGCAACCCCGAGGCGGCGCGACGCGATCTGCTGCGCATCTGTACCGAGATACGCGCCGAGGCCGAGGAGCGCGGCGCCCGCATGCTGGGCGCGGTCTACATCAGCTGCAGCGGGCGGGGCGGGCCGCATTTCGGCGCGCCCTCGGCCGAGGCCCTGTGGGTTCAGCACGGCCTGGGCGCCGAGCTGCCTATGGTGGGACTGTTTGCCGGCGGCGAGATCGCCCACGCCTCGCTCTACGGCTATACCGGCGTCCTGAGCGTCTTCCTGGACCGCTGACGATGCGGCGGCGGCTGTTCTTCTGCGGCGCCGCCGCGCTGGCCCTCAACAGCCGGGCGCAGCCGGAGCCGCGGCGAATCGTCTATCCGCGCCATCTGGCGGCGCAGGACAGCCAGATCAGCTACTTCCTGGAACTGATGCGCCTGGCGCTGGCGCGCAGCGGCCAGGCCTACGAACTGCAGCCCACCCGGCTGGAGATGGTGCAGAGCCGGGCCCTGATGGAGCTGGCCGGCCAGCGGCCCAGCATCGATGTGTTCTGGACCATGAGCGATGCCCGGCGCGAGCAGCGCCTGCTGCCGATACGCGTGCCGCTGGAGCGCGGCCTGATCGGCTGGCGCCTGGCCCTGGTGCGCGCCGGTGACACCGCCCGCTTCGCGACGGTGCGCAGCCTGGCCGAGCTGGCCCGCTTCAGCGCCGGCCAGATGCCCGACTGGCCGGACACCGAGATCCTGCGGGCCAACGGCCTGCCGGTCAGCACCAGCTCGCATTACCAGGGTCTGTTCGAGATGCTGGCGCGCGGCCGCTTCGACTACTTCCCGCGCTCGGTGCTGGAGATCGACGCCGAACTGGAAGCCTTCGGCCACGGCAGCCTGGTGATCGAGCCAGGACTGCTGTTGCATTACCCGGCCGCGCTCTACCTGTTCGTGCGGCCGGGCCGGCCGCGGCTGGCGGCCGATCTGCGCCAGGGCATGGCGGCCCTGGTGGCCGACGGCACGCTGGAGCGCCTGGCGCGGCGCCAGTTCGGCGCGATGATGCAGCGCCACGGACTGCTGCAGCGCCGCGTGCTGAGGCTGGCCAACCCGCTGCTGAGCCCGCAAACCCCGCTGCAGCAGCGCGCGCTGTGGTTCCAGCCGCCGGGCGGCTGAGGCCGGCCCCGGCGATTCCCTTGCGTCAGGTCAAAAGCGCTTCAGCCGGCCGTTCAGCGCCGCTTCAGCCATCGGCGGCTACAGTTGGCGCCATTCGAGGAGACCTGCGGTGAATGCTGTGCTGACATCCGATGCCAAGAGCGAGCGCGCTGCGCGCCAGCAGCAGGTGGTGGCCGCGCTGGCGGCGCTGCTGCCGGCCCATGCGCTGCTGTGGCAGGCCGAGGACACGACGCCCTATGAGTGCGACGGCCTCTCGGCCTACCGCGAGCGCCCGCTGGTGGTGGCCCTGCCCGAGACCGAGGACCAGGTGGCCGCGCTGCTGCGCTGCTGCCATGCGCTGGACGTGCCGGTGGTGGCGCGCGGCGCCGGCACCGGGCTGTCGGGCGGCGCCCTGCCCCACAAGATGGGCGTGACCCTGGGCCTGGCCAAGTTCAACAAGATCATCGCGCTGGACCCGCTGGCGCGTACCGCGCGGGTGCAGTGCGGGGTACGCAATCTGGCCATCTCGGAGGCGGCGGCGCCGCATGGCCTCTATTACGCGCCCGACCCCAGCAGCCAGATCGCCTGCACGATAGGCGGCAATGTGGCCGAGAACAGCGGCGGCGTGCACTGCCTCAAGTACGGTCTGACCCTGCACAACGTGCTGCGGGTGCGCGGTTTCACGATCGAGGGCGATCCGGTCGAGTTCGGCAGCGAGGCCCTGGATGCGCCGGGGCTGGACCTGCTGGCGGTGCTGGTGGGCAGCGAGGGCATGCTGGCGGTGATCACCGAGGTGACGGTCAAGCTGGTGCCCAAGCCGCAGCTGGCCCGCTGCATCATGGCCAGCTTCGACGATATACGCCGTGCCGGCGACGCGGTGGCCGCCATCATCGCGGCCGGCATCATCCCGGCCGGGCTGGAGATGATGGACAAGCCGATGACCGCCGCGGTGGAGGACTTCGTCCACGCCGGCTACGACCTGACGGCCGAGGCCATCCTGCTGTGCGAGAGCGACGGCACGCCCGAGGAGGTGGCCGAGGAGGTGGCGCGCATGAGCACGGTGCTGCGCGACAGCGGCGCCACCCAGATCGCGGTCAGCGAGAACGAGGCCCAGCGCCTGCGCTTCTGGAGCGGGCGCAAGAACGCCTTCCCGGCCTCGGGCCGCATCAGCCCCGACTATATGTGCATGGACTCGACCATCCCGCGCAAGCGCCTGGCCGACATCCTGCTGGCCATCCAGCAGATGGAACAGAAGTACGGCCTGCGCTGCGCCAATGTCTTCCATGCCGGCGACGGCAATCTGCATCCGCTGATCCTCTTCGATGCCAACGACCCCGACCAGCTGCAGCGCTGCGAGGCCTTTGGCGCCGAGATCCTGGAGACCAGCGTCGCGATGGGCGGCACCGTCACCGGCGAGCATGGCGTGGGCATCGAGAAGCTCAACAGCATGTGCGTGCAGTTCAGTGCCGAGGAGCTGGGCCAGATGCACGCGCTGAAGAAGGCCTTCGACCCGACCGAGCTGCTCAACCCCGGCAAGGTAATCCCGACGCTGAACCGCTGCGCCGAATACGGCCGCATGCATGTCAGGCGCGGCCTGCTGGCCTTTCCCGAACTGCCGAGGTTCTGATCCATGCTGCAAGACCTGCAGGAACAGCTGCGCGAGGCCGCCGCGCGCGGCAGCACCATCGAGATACGCGGCCACGGTAGCAAGGCCTTCTATGGCGGTGAGCCGCAGGGTCAGGTCTTGCTGTCCACCGCTGGGCTGCAGGGCGTCAGCGCCTACGAGCCCAGCGAGCTCTATGTGACGGTCAAGGCGGGCACGCCCATCGTCGAGCTGGAGGCCTTGCTGGCCCAGCAGGGCCAGCAGCTGGCCTTCGAGCCGCCCCGCTTTGCCGGCAGCGCGCCAGGCCTGGGCACGGTGGGCGGCATGGTGGCAGCCGGGCTCTCGGGTCCGGCGCGCGCGACGGCCGGCTCGCTGCGCGACCATCTGCTGGGCCTGACCCTGATCAATGGCCGCGGCGAGGCGCTCAACTTCGGCGGCACGGTGATGAAGAACGTGGCCGGCTACGACCTGGCCCGGCTGATGGCCGGCGCGATGGGCGTGCTGGGCCTGATCGCCGAGGTCTCGCTGAAGGTGCTGCCGCGGCCGGTGGCCGAGGCCACGCTGCGCTTCGAGATGGACCAGGCCAGCGCGCTGCGCCAGCTCAACCGCTGGGGCGGCCAGCCCCTGCCCATCAGCGCCAGCGCCTGCTGGGAAGGTGCGCTGATCCTGCGCCTGGCCGGCGCCGAGGCGGCGGTGCGCGCCGCGATGCAGAGCCTGGGCGGCGAGCCGATCGCGGCCGCAATGGCCCAGCCCTTCTGGACCGGCCTGCGCGACCACAGTGACGAGTTCTTCCAGGGCGCGCAGCGAGCGGTGCAGGGCGGCGCGCGGCTGTGGCGGCTGTCGCTGCCGCAGACCGCGCCGGCGCTGAACCTGCCGGGCGAACAGCTGATCGAGTGGGGCGGCGCCCAACGTTGGCTCACCAGCGCGCTGCCGGTGACCCAGGTGCGCGAGGCCGCCGCCGCCGTCGGTGGCCATGCCACGCTGTTCCGTGCGCTGGACAAGAGCGCCGGCGTGTTCGCCCCGCTGTCGGCGCCGCTGGCGCGCATCCACCGCCAGCTCAAGGCCAGTTTCGATCCGCAGGGCCTGATCAATCCCGGCCGCCTCTACCCCGAGCTCTGAGCCCACCATGCAAACCCAGCTCGCTCCCGAATTCCAGAACACGCCCGAGGGCCAGGCTGCCGAGGCCATCCTGAGGCGCTGCGTGCACTGCGGCTTCTGCACCGCCACCTGCCCGACCTACCAGCTGCTGGGCGACGAGCTGGATGGACCGCGCGGCCGCATCTATCTGATCAAGCAGGTGCTGGAGGGCGCAGCGCCCACGGCCGCCACCCAGCTGCACCTGGACCGCTGCCTGAGCTGCCGCAACTGCGAATCGACCTGCCCCTCGGGCGTGCAGTACGGCGAGCTGCTGGAGATCGGCCGCGGCATCGTCGAGGCCAAGGTGGAGCGCCCGCCCAAGGAGCGCGCCGTGCGCTGGCTGCTGAAGGAGGGGCTGACCTCACCGCTGTTCAAGCCGGCGATGAAGCTCGGCCAGCTGATGCGCCCCCTGGTGCCGGCGGGCCTGAAGGACAAGGTGCCCGGCAAGGCGCCGGCCCATGCGCACGACTGGCCGCGCCGCAGCCACAAGCGCAAGATGCTGATGCTGCTGGGCTGCGTGCAGCCGGCCATGATGCCCAATATCAACAGCGCCACCGCCCGGGTGCTGGATGCCGCCGGCATCCAGACCCTGGTAGCCGACGATGCCGGCTGCTGCGGCGCGATCCGCAGCCATCTGAACGACCACGAGGGCGGGCTGGCCGATATGCGCCGCAATATCGACGCCTGGTGGCCGCTGGTGGAAGGCCTGGGCGAGGTCAAGGTCGAGGCCCTGGTGATGAACGCCTCCGGCTGCGGCCTCACCGTCAAGGACTATGGCCGGGCCCTGGCCCATGACCCGGCCTATGCCGACAAGGCCCGCCGCATCAGCGCGCTGACCCGCGACCTCAGCGAGATCCTGCCCGAGCTGGTGCCGGCGCTGAAGAGCCGTCTGGCGCGCAAGCCCCGACCCCGGCTGGCCTACCACCCACCCTGCACGCTGCAACATGGCCAGCAGCTGCGCGGCGGCGTCGAGGGCCTGATGCGCGAGCTGGGTTTCGAGATCGCGCTGGCCCCCAGCGAAAGCCATCTGTGCTGCGGCTCGGCCGGCACCTACTCAGTACTGCAGCCGGCGCTGTCCAAGCAGCTGCGCGACCGCAAGCTGGCTGCGCTGGCGCCCTTGCAGGCCGAGGCCATCGTCTCGGCCAATATCGGTTGCATCCAGCATCTGCAGTCGGGTTGCGGCGAGCAGCCAGTGCGGCACTGGGTGGAGCTGCTGGATGAGGCGCTGCGGGTCTGACGTCTGGCCGCAGCCGTCATCCTGTGCGTTTTGCGCACAATCAGGGTCACCCACAAGAGATTGCAAACAAATGTTGCCGACAATCGGGCAACCTGTAGGAGGGGAAGCATTCCCAGACTTGTTGCCAGGCCGCGACCCGCCAGCCCATAGCAAGATCTCGGGCAAGCCAAGTGAAAGCCGGGTGTTCAGCGACGGACACCCGGCTTTTCTATAGGTGCTCTGCCCTTACAGTGCGGGCTGCACACCTGCTTCGCTACCACCATGCCGATGCCGCCCCCCTCCCTCCGACGCCGTTTCTCCCTCAGTCTCAGCGCCCTGTGCCTTGCCGCCCTGCTGGGCGGCTGTGCCAGTTCCGGCGGCCCCGGCAGCGCTGCGCCCAGCGCCGCCAAGCCGCGCCTGGTGCTGCTGCTGGTGGTCGATGGCCTGCCGCAGCGCCAAGTGCTGGCCTACCGCGACCAGTTGGCCGAAGACGGGCTGCGCCGCTTCCTGGACCGGGGTGCCTGGTTTGCCAACGCGCATTACGGCCATGGCCACACCGTGACCGCCGCCGGCCATGCGGTGATGCTGACCGGCGCCCATCCGCAGCGCAGCGGCATCATCGGCAATGAGTGGCGCGATCCGTTGAGCGGCGAGCCGGTCTATTGCACCTCGGACAGCGCGCATCAGTACATCGGCCACACGACCGCCCCGCTGGCCGGCACCAGCCCGCGCAATCTGAAGGTCGAGGCCCTGGGCGATGTGCTGCGCGGCCGCCAGCCCGAGGCCAAGGTGATTGGCATCTCGGGCAAGGACCGCGGCGCCATCCTGCCGGCCGGCCACAAGGGTCAGGCCTATATGTATATGGGCAGCAGCGGCCAGTTCGCCTCCAGCAGCTACTACATGCAGCAACATCCGGCCTGGGTGGAGCGCTTCAATGCCGCCCGGCCGGCCGATGCCTTCTTCAAGAAGAGCTGGACCCCGCTGCTGCCCGAGGCCAGCTACGCCCGCTCGGTGCCGGACGGCCAGCCCTGGCAGTACAGCGGCGGCAACGGCAACCGGCTGCCGGCCGTGATAGGCGCCGGCATGGACGCGCCGGGCCCGCGTTACTACGGCAATCTGATCGCCAGCCCCTTCTCCGACCAGCTGACGCTGGACTTCGCGCGCGCGGCCATTGCCGGCGAGAACCTGGGCGCCGACGACATCCCCGACATCCTGTCGGTGAGCCTGTCGGGCCACGACTATGTCAACCATGCCTTCGGCCCCGAGTCGCGGCTCTCGCACGACCATCTGCTGCATCTGGACCGCCATCTGCAGGCCTTCTTCCGCGATCTCGACGCGCGGCTGGGCGCCGACAACTATGTGGCGGTGCTGAGCGCCGACCACGGCTTTGCCGACACGCCGGAATGGGCCAGGAGCCAGGGTCGCGATGCCGATCGCATCAACCCCTCCCAGACCCTGGCCTGGCTGGAGACCGAGCTGTCCAAGCAGTTCGGCGAGGGTCGCTGGACACGCGGCTACTCAGCCTCCGGCCTGCTGTTCAACGACGCCCTGATCACCGCCAAGGGACTGCAGCCGACCCAGGTCCATGCCGCGGCCAAGCAGCTGCTGCTGCAGGTGGATGGTGTGGCTGCCGTCTTCACCCGCGAGCAGCTGGAGAGCGACGACGCGCACACGCCCTGGCTGGCGCAGATGCGGCGCAGCTGGCACCCTGAGGTGGCCGCCCCGCTGCAGATCGTCGTCAAGGAGAACTGGCTGTACAGCTCGCGGGGCGGCGGCAGCTCGCACGGCACGCCCTATGCCTACGACAGCCATGTGCCCATCATGGCCTGGGGCCCGCGCTGGGTCGGTCGCGGCGAGGTCCAGGCCCGCGTCGGCGTGGTCGACATCGCCCCCACGCTGGCCGGCCTGCTGCAGATCCCGGCACCGGCCCAGAGCCAGGGCCGGCCCCTGCCCCTGCCGCAACCCTTGCCACGTTGAACACGCTGCTGACATGATCTGACAGCCGGCCTGCATTACGCTGGCCGGCTGTCTTCATTCTGGCGGGTGTCTCTTGCTGGCTTGGTTCGAAAAGCTCCTCTCTCCCTATCCCGAGGGCCCGGCGCCGCAGCCGCCGGCCGGCCTGCTGCCCTTTGTCTGGGCCGCGACCCGTGGCATGCGCACGCTGGTCGTCGCGCTGATCCTGCTGACGGCGACGATAGGCGCCTTCGAGGCCCTGCTGTTCTCGATGCTGGGCTCGGTGGTGGACTGGCTGTCCGCCGTGCCGCCGGACCAGTTGTGGGAGCGCGAGAAGGCCCATCTGCTGCTGCTCGCGGCCATCCTGCTGGCCAGCCCGCTGCTGATCGCACTGCAGGCCTTCAGCAAGTACCAGGGCCTGTCCAGCAATTTTCCGATGCGGCTGCGCTGGAACTTCCACCGCCATCTGCTGGGCCAGAGCATGGCCTTCTACCAGGACGAGTTCGCCGGCCGGGTCTCGGCCAAGCTGATGCAGACCGCGCTGGCGGTGCGCGACTGCGTGCTGATCGTCACCGACATCCTGGTCTTCATCACGATCTACTTCGTCACGATGCTGGCGGTGGTGGGCAGCTTCGACCTGAGCCTGCTGCTGCCCTTTCTGGCCTGGCTGACCCTTTATCTGCTGGCGCTGCGCTTCTTCGTGCCGCGCCTGGGCAAGGCCGCCGCCGCCCAGGCGGACGCCCGCAGCCTGATGAGCGGCCGCATCACCGACGCCTACACCAATATCAGCACCGTCAAGCTGTTCTCGCACAGCCAGCGCGAGGCCCAGTTCGCGCGCGGTGCGATGCAGGAGTTCCTGCAGACCGCCTACCGCCAGATGCGCCTGATCAGCGGCTTCGAGGTCATCAACCATCTGCTGTCGATGGGCCTGATCGCCAGCACCGCCGGCGCCACACTATGGCTGTGGACGCGCGGCGAGGTCGGCGTGGGGGCGGTGGCCGCCGCCACAGCGATGGCGCTGCGGCTCAATGGCATCTCGCACTGGATCATGTGGGAGATGGCCAGCCTGTTCGAAAACATAGGGACGGTACAGGATGGCATCACGACGTTGGCCCGCCCGGTGGCGATCAAGGACGCGCCCGACGCCCGAGCGCTGCAGGTCAGCCACGGCGCAATCCGGTTCGAAGCGGTCAGCTTCGCCTACGGCGGCAGCAAGCCGGTGCTCAAGGGGCTGAGCCTGGAGATACGGCCGGGCGAGAAGATCGGCCTGGTCGGCCGCTCGGGCGCCGGCAAGAGCACCCTGGTCAATCTGCTGCTGCGGTTCTACGAGGTCGAGCAGGGGCGCATCCTGATCGACGGCCAGGACATCGCCACCGTGACCCAGGACAGCCTGCGCGCCAGCATAGGCATGGTGACCCAGGACACCTCGCTGCTGCACCGCTCGGTGCGCGACAACCTGCTCTATGGCCGGCCCGATGCCGATGACGGGCAGATGATCGCGGCGGCCCGGCGCGCCGAGGCGCACGACTTCATCCAGACCCTCAGCGACCCCAAGGGCCGCCAGGGCTACGAGGCCCATGTGGGCGAGCGCGGCGTCAAGCTCAGCGGCGGCCAGCGCCAGCGCATCGCGATCGCCCGGGTGATGCTCAAGGACGCGCCCATCCTGCTGCTGGACGAGGCCACCAGCGCGCTGGACTCCGAGGTCGAAGCCGCGATTCAGACCAGCCTCTACCGGCTGATGGAGGGCAAGACCGTGGTGGCCATCGCGCACCGGCTGTCGACCATCGCCGCGATGGACCGCTTGATCGTGATGGACGGTGGCGAGATCGTCGAACAAGGCGACCATGCCAGCCTGCTGGCCAAGGGCGGCTTGTATGCGCGGCTATGGGCCCACCAGAGCGGCGGCTTCCTGGGCGAATGAAACCGCCGCTCAGGCCGGCGGCGGCAGCGCGATCGCCGGGTAGCGTGCGGCGACGGCCGCCATGCCGCCGTCGCGGCGCAGCTCGGCCAGCGCCTGGCGCAGCCGCTCATGCCAGTCGGCCCGGCTGCCCAGGCTCAGCGCCATCGAGGGCCGGGCCTCGGCATAGGCCAGCGCGGGCTCAATCGAGTCCGGCTCATAGCCGTAGCGCTGCAGCAGGGCGGGCGCCAGATGCTCGTTGAGCGCCAGCAGCTGGCTGCGGCCGGCGAAGAACTTGCGCAGCAGCACCGCGTAGTCGCCGCTGCGGTCCAGATGTCGGCTGGGTTCGAAGCCGCGCGCGACCAGCTCGCGCTCGGCCACGTCCTCGGCAATCACCGCAGTCAGCCAGGCCTTGGCATCATCGAGCCGGTGCAGCTGCACATCACCGCGCGAACGCAGCCGGTACAGCATGCTGCGGCGTTGCGCAATCTGGCCCAGCCAAAGGAACTGCGCCTCCCGCTCGGGCAGGCGCACGATGGCCGGCAGCAGGATATTGGGCTCGGCCCGTGCCCGCGCCAGCACCCGCGGCCAGGAGCTGAAGTCGAAGCGCGCCTCCAGCTCGCTGCGCTTCAGCATCAGCCGCAGCAGCTCGACCGCATAGCCGCTGGGCCGGCCCTCGGCGGAGCGGATACTGTAGGGCGGCAGCTCTTCCATCAGCACCTGCAGGCTGGGTGACGCCGGCTGCGCGCCCGCCGGCCGCCAGAGCAGGCCGGCGGCAGCCGCGCAGACCAGGCGGCGACGAGCGAGGAGCGGCGGTGATCGCATCCTGCGATTATCTTGGCCTGTGTCAACTTCTGCACAGACCGTACACCGGCAGCTCCCTGCCACTGCCCCTAAAATGCTTCGGTGGATCGTCCCAGCAGTACCCCGCCCGAACGGCGCAGCATCGATGACTATGCCCACGGGCTGTTTCGCCCGCATGGGCAGGTCGAGTTGTGGCTGGAAGGTTCGGTGCTGCGCATCGTGGCCGAGGGCCCGTTCAACCGCGAGGCGGTCCAGGCGGTAAGCCGGGCCATGCATGACCTGCTGGCCGGGGTGATGCCGGGCAAGCCCTTTGCTGTGCTGCTGGAGATGCGGGTCAGCCTGCTGGCCTCGCCCGATGCGCTGGCCGCCTTCGAGGAGTTCCTGCGCACGATGAGCGGCGCCCAGATCGCTCCCAAGGTCGTGGCCTATGTGGTGGCACCGGATATCGAATGCCGCAGCCTGATGCTGCCGCTGTACGCCGCGATCTACGCCCGTCATCAGCGCCTGTTCGCCGCCTTCGAGACCCAGGCCGAGGCCGAGGCCTGGCTGCGCACTCAGCTGACCTCGCTCTGATCGAGTTCCAGGCGGTCGCGCCCGCGCTGCTTGGCCCGGTACAGGGACTGGTCGGCGCGCTTGAGCAAGGCCTCGGCCGATTCACCCCATTGCGCTTCGGCCAGACCGGCTGAGCAGGTGTAGCCGCGCTCGGGGTGCTCGGCCAGCGGCCGCGCCAGCCGCACCTGGCTCAGCAGACGCTCGACGATGGCACCGGCCTGGGCCCGGGCGGCGGCCGGCAACACCAGCAGGAACTCTTCGCCGCCCAGCCGGGCGCAGCCGTCCTCGCGCCGGGTGCTGGCCTGCAGCTGCCTGGCCAGGTCCTGGATCACCCGGTCGCCGGCCGCATGGCCCAGCTCGTCGTTGATGCGCTTGAAGTGGTCGATGTCCAGCATCGCCACGCACAGCGGCCAGGACTCGCCGTCGGCCAGCGCCTGCTGCAGCAGCTGCATGCCGTGGCGGCGGTTGCTGATGCCGCTGAGCGCATCGGTATGGGCCGCCTGCAGCGCCCGGTCATGGGCCTGGCGCAGCGCGCGGCTGTCCTGACGCAGATGGGTGATGTCGCTGGCCACGCACAGCAGCCAGCCATCGGGGTGGCGGGTTTCGGTGACCCACAGCCAGCGCCCGTCCCAAAGGTCGGCCTCGAAGGCGCGATAGGGCAGCTTGCCGCGGCGCGACTGCACCGAAAGCAGCCAGACCTCGATATCGGCTGCCTCGATGAGCGCACCCTCGGAAGCAGCGTGGTTGGCACGCATGATGTCGGCCCAGAGCGGCAGCGCCTCGGGCGCGAGCTTATAGGCTTGGCGGAAGGCCGGGTTGGCATAGCTCAGCCGGTCCTGCGGATCGAAGAGCGCCACCAGCAGCGGGCTGCCCTGCTGCAGCGCGAACAGCTGTTGCGCCAATGGCTGGGGCAGGGGCACAGGGGGCATGGGCTGAAGGCGCGCCGGGTGTGAAGGGCTGGCGCCCATGGTAATGCCGCCGACGCCCGGCGACGAGTGCGGGCTCAGGCCTTCGCCTCTGCCTTGCTGAACCAGCTGCGCCAGCCCTTGCGTGCCAGATGGCGCAGCAGCAGCGGCAGCGGCATGCGCAGCTGATGCGCACGCAAATAGATCAGCAGCTGTGCCAGCTGCGTGGCCATGCCGGCACGCGACAGGGCCGGCGCCGGCAGGCTGAGGCGGTAGGCCCAGCCCAGCAGCGGCGGCAGGCGCAGCGGTGCTGCAGCCGGCGGCGCCAGAGCCCCCAGCACCGTCTCCGGCACCGGGCTGGCAAACCACTCGCGCGCCAGCAGCAGGCCCAGCCAGGCAGGCCGGGCCAGGTCGTTGCCGGCCGCGCCCCGCTGCAAACGTTCCCAGAAGCCGGCATCGTCGCCGAAGGCGCGCAGCAGTCCGTCGATATCGGCCAGATCGCGCAGGCCGTTATGCAGCTCGCCCTCATGGGTCAGGTGCACCAAGCTGTGCAGCACCAGATCCTCGGGGCTGGGCACGCGCAGCGTGTCGAAGCCGGCCAGTGGCTGCGAGCGGGCCAAGAGCTGGGCCGGGTCCGGTGTGTTGCGGGCGGTCAGCGGCAGGATGGTGTGATGCACATCGAGCACCGTGCCGCGCCGCACATTCACCAGCGGCGGCAGCTCGTGCATCCACTGGCGGTAATAGCGCTGGTCATAGTCGTCCGTCTTGGCCGGCGTCCAGCCCGACAGCAGCAGACGGCTCTCGACCTCGGCCAGGGCCTGGCGCGGCACCAGGATGTCCACATCGCCGAACAGGCGGCCGACGCTGACTGCGTGGCCGGCCATCACATAGGCCGAACCCTTCAGCAGCAGCACCGGCACACCCAGCGGGCCCAGCGCGTCCTGCAGGCATTGGGCCTCCCAGCGAACCGAGAGGCGCTGGCGTGCGCTGAGGGCCGCCGCTCCATCGAGATGCCGCTGGATCTGGGGCGCCGGCTGCACACCGGCCTGCCTCAGCCGCTCTGCCAGCAAGCCCAGCAGATTCAGCGCCCGCGCTGCGGCCACCAGCTGACGCCAGTCAGCCGCAGCCAGCGGGCCGGCTGCGGCGGGCC
Source organism: Burkholderiaceae bacterium (assembly GCA_041920215.1). GTDB lineage: Bacteria > Pseudomonadota > Gammaproteobacteria > Burkholderiales > Burkholderiaceae_C > JAYRSJ01. Next base: position 128,717 of record JAYRSJ010000001.1, read on the forward strand.
GGGCCAGCAGCGTCAGCAGCGTTTGCACGGCGCCACTCACTCTGGGTCCCCGCAAACGGTGTCGATCAGCGCCAGGCCGTCGGCGGTCGAACCATAGACGATCTGGTAACAGCGCGCGCCGCTGAGCATGCGACACAGGGCCTCGAAGCCCGCCTGGCCCATGCGCTCCTTGTTGAAGGACTGTTCCGAGATCAGCATCATGGCCTCGGCCCGGCTGATCTCGGCACAGCTGGGCGCGGCTCCGGCCTGGAAGCGCGGAAAGACCACCCAGGCACAGCGCGCCGGCCGGCCGGCCTGGGCCACCGAGGCCTCGGGGACCGCCGCGTGAGTGACATCACCCTTGCGGGTGTCGTGATAGACGCGGCCCAGACGGGCGCTCGCGAACTGACCGACCACCCGGATCGACTCGTTCTTCAGGCTGATCGGGCGGGGGTGGGGCAGCAGGCAATCGCTGGCCGGATCCAGAATGGCCAGTTCGTCGGACAGCAGCTGCCAGCCCTGCAGCAGGGCCAGCGAGGCGCACAGCGTGCTTTTACCGGCGCCGGGAAAGCCCGGCAGCATCACCGCTCCTTCGGGTCTGGCCAGCACCGCGGCATGCATCACCAGATAGCCCAGCGGCCGCATCGCCACCCCCCAGTTCAGCCCCCACTCGAACAGCGGTGCTGCCTGGTCGGCGGGCAGTGGCAAAAAGGGCTCGATGCCGTCGAGCACGAAACGACTCTGCGCATGCCAGAACCGCCTGAGCCCATGGCCGGGCAGGATCTGGATATCGAAATCGGCAAAGGCGGACGCCGGCTCGCGCGCATAACCTGCATAGAAGAATTCGATATGCTGCCAGACCGAATCCAGCGGCGAGCGCAGCCTGATCGTGAAGGGCTCGACCCGAAGCAGTTGCTCACGCAAGGTGGCCGCCCCCCTGGGAGGACGCGTCGCCGGCCACCTGCCCCTGCTCTTGCAGGATGCCGACACGCAGCAGTTCGGCGATCAGCGACTCGGGCATGGGGTTCAGGGGATGCAGCAGGGCCAGAGCCTCGGCGCGAGGCAGTTCGCCCGCGCTGCGCAGCCGCAGAATCAGCCGCACCGCTGCCGGTTCCAGCAGCCAGAAGTCGCCGGAACAGCCATCGAAAAGAACCTGGGGCTCGTCCACGCCCCAGTCAGGCGACAGGATCAGCGCACGGCCGCGCTTGATCGCGAGCAGACTCAAAGCCGGACCGTATTGACCGAGCGGGCGCTCAGGTCTTCTTGCAGAGATTGACTTCCAGCTCGGCGTTGAAGTCGTACAGGCCTTCGATATAGGCAATCACCTGGGTGGCCGACCAGCCATTGGCGCCGCAGTTCAGCAGCGAGGACGGGCAGTAGGTCCCGCCGGCCTTGACGGCATTCCACATCTCGACAACCTGATCCTTGCTCACCGGATAGTCGTCGAAATAGGCCGCATTGAGCCAGGCGCACAGCAGGTGGCGCATCAGCTGCCCCCCGCTGAACTGGTTGGGGAAGGTGATGATGGCCCACATGCCGACATTGGCCGGGGCGCCGGGCAGGATAGTGCTGGCCAGCGTGCCCTGGGTCTGCACATCGGTCATCTTGACCCCTTGCAGACCGGACGCACAGGGTTCGATCGTCACGCCGGGCTTGAAGGTCGGGTAGGCCGCATCGCGCCAATAGGGGAAATGCTGGGGCTGCTTCCAGAAGCCCGGCGAACGTCCGCCGGAACAAGCCGTCGATTGACCGGGCCGAGGGCTGGTATTGCCGCTGATGGTGGCCGACGGGCTTTGGCAGACGGTTGCGCCCAGCGCCGTCTTGGCCGACACGGCGAACAGCACACCGGTACCGCCAGCAACGCCACCCACCAGGCGTCGACGCGAACGATCGATCCTGACCATCGGCGGCGGCACGAGCGGGGCACCCGTTTCTAGCTTGTTGTCATGCTGGCTCATCATCAACTCCATCTAACGACTGCCACGATCCCGCACTGTTGCAGCCTGGCAGAGGCATTGCGCTTGTCTTCTTCCGCCGCAGCCCCGGGTGTTGACACCCGCAGGAACCGGCGGCCACCATCCCTGGAAAAACCGACAGGCGGCAGCATACCGTCACCGACAACTCGGTTTAGCTTGGCTTCGACCGAGTGTTGCACACTAGACCCTGGCCAGGAATGACCGCCGCCCCCCTTGATCGGGGGTGAATCACGTGGCAAGCCCAGTTTTCACGCCTCTATGAACCGCCCCAAGCCTTTTTCGATGATTCGCGAGTTCCATCTCGCCGACTGGTTCACCCTGGCCAATGCCTTCTGCGGCATGGGCGCCTTGTTTGCGGTGATGACTTTTCTACAGACCCGCGAGGTGATGCATATCTACTACGCCTGCGCGCTGATCCCGGCCGCCCTGGTCTTCGATGTGCTGGACGGCCGCATCGCACGCTGGCGCCAGCAAAGCTCCAGCCTGGGCCGTGAGCTGGATTCGCTGGCCGATGTGATCTCCTTCGGCGTCGCCCCGGCCGCCATTGCCTACGGCTGCGGCATGCAGGGGCTGTATGACCGCATCGTGCTGGTCTTCTTCGTGGCCTGCGGCGTGTCGCGCCTGGCGCGCTACAACGTCACCGCCGAGAAGCTCAGCGAGGGCAGCGACAAGGTCAAGTACTTCGAGGGCACCCCCATTCCGACTTCCTTGCTGCTGGTGCTGGTGCTGTGGGTGGCTGCGGCCAACGGCGCGATCGGTGAGCAGCTGTGGGGGGGCGAGCTCAAGCTGGCCGGCTTCTATCTGCACCCGCTGGTGTTGATGTTCGCCGTCTCGGGTTCGCTGATGATCAGCCGCATCCGCATCCCCAAGCTCTAGCGGCTCAGCCGACGCGCCATTCGTCGCGCGGACCCAGGCCCTGCGGCGACCGCATCGTGTCGCCCAGCAGGCGGGCCCGCCACCAGGCGCTGCTCACCTGGGCGATCAGGGCCTGATGGCGCGCCGCCTGCGCCTGCGCCTCAGCGGGCCGGCGCTGCAATGGCCGGCGCTCGGACGCGCCGCCAAAAGTGCTGTGGTCGGCACCGTCCAGCCAGAGTTCGGCCTTGGCGCCGGCCGGCAGCGCATCGAAGACCTCGCGACGGTAGTCGCCGCGCTCCTCCGCACCCAGGGGATTGCCGTCCAGGCTACCGGTCAAGCCCAGCAGCGGGCGCCGGATCGCGCGCAGCGAGGCTGCCCCGGCCTCGCCCACCGCTGGACTGAAGGCCGCGAAGGCGTGCAAACGTGCCTCGCTCAGCGAGCGACCGTCGGCAAAAAGCCGCCCCGCCAGCGCCAGCGTGGTCTGCGCGCCAAAGGAGTGGCCGGCCATGCCCACCGCCTCCAGGCGCAGACGCCGCCAGGGTGTCTCGCCACTCCGCTGCGCCAGCGTATCCAGCACAAAGCCCACATCCGCGCAGCGCGCCTGCAGCTGCTCGCCATTGGCCGCCCGCCTGAGCGCCCGCGGGCCCTGACGCAGCAGCGCGCTGTCGCTGCCGGCATGCTGCAGCTGCAGCACCGCGAAACCGGCCGCCTGCCAGGCCCGCGCCCACAGCTCGCCGGCGTCCAGATTGCCGCCCAGCCCATGCGAGAACAGGATCAGCGGGCAGTCGCCCTCGCCCGCAGGCAGGCGCAGCCGCAGTGGCAGGCTGCGCTGGCGGCGCGGGTCGAACAACTGCAGGTCCTGCGGCTGAGCCCGCGCAGGGACGGACGGCAGCCAGGCCGCCGCAGCGGCCAGACCAAGAAGAGGGCGGCGTTGCATGCGGCGATTGTTATCGCGCGGTACACCCTGCCGCGCCCCGCTTACCGTTCTTTACCCGTTCATCCGCCCCGCTGGCGCGGCTTGATGCGCAGCGCCCAGATCACGCCGGCCACCAGCAGCGCGATGCCCAGCAGGGTCAGGCCCTGCGGTGCGGCGCCCCGCAACACAAAGGCATAGGCCAGGGCCGACAGGGTCTCGAACACGATCAGCTGGCCCACCAGGCTGGTGGGCAGGCGCTGGCTGGCCTCGTTCCAGCACAGCGTGCCCAGCCAGGAGGCCAACAGGCCCACCGCCAGCATCAGGCCCAGATAGGCCCAGGGCCTTGGCCCCAGCGGCAGCGCGAACTCAGTCGCCAGCAGGCCGCCGGCCTGCAGCAGCGGCAGCAGCGCCAGCCCGGCCAGCGCCATCGGCAGCGTCACCAGGCCCTGGGCGGTGGCCCAGGCACGCGGGCTGCGCTCGCTGTGGGCACGCAGCCAGTCGGCATTGCGTATCGGGTACCAGGTCCAGCAGACCACCGCCGCCACCGCCAGCAGGGCGCCCTCGGCGTAGCGGCGCAGGGTCGCTGCCTCGGCGCCCCGTGCCAGCAGCGCCGCCAGCTCGACCTGGTTGACGCAGGCGATGCCGGCGGCGATCAGGGCCAGCGAGGGCGCCAGCCGGCCCCAGGGCAGATGGCCGTCACGCCGGTGGTCGCGCAGATTCGAGCTGATCGCGATCACCACCGGCAGCGTGCCGATGATGACTGTGGGCAAGGGCCCCCCAGCGCGCTGGATCGCGGCCGACAGGCACAGGTAGTAGAGGAAATTGCCGATCGCGCTGAGCTTGGCCGCCTCCAGCCAGTCGGCCCGCCGCAGCTCGCGCAGGCCGCGCCAGTCCATCGCCGCCAGCGGCAGCGCGATCAGGCCGAAGGCCAGGTAGCGGCCCACGGTCAGCAGCGCGGCCGGATAGTCGGGCAGCAGCAGCGGTGCGACAAAGACCAGGCCCCACATCAGGCCAGCCGCCAGGGCGAACAGGGTTCCAGCAAACATGGCCCACTGTCGCTCAGCGGCCGGGCCGCGGTCTTGTACCCAGTTGCTGCTGGTAGCGGCCCGGCGTCAGGCCGTAGCGACGCTGGAAGGCGCGGTTCAGATGCGATTGGTCGGCCAGGCCCACGGCCGCGGCCACTGCGGCCGGTGCCTGGCCCGCGGCCAGCCGGCGCTTGGCCTCATGCAGGCGCAGGGCCATCAGCTGCTGCTGTGGCGTGGCGTGCTGCTGGGCCTTGAAGCTGCGCAGGAAGTGGAAGGGGCTCAGCCCGGCCACCGCCGCCAGCTGCTCCAGCGTCAGCACCTGGTCCAGATGGGCCCGCATGAAATCGAGCACCGGCGCGAAACGCGCCGCCGCCGCCGCGCCGGGCAGGCGGCCGGGCCGCGCATGGCGGCGCAGGCCCTGCACCAGCTGCAGCAGCGCGCTGTCGAAGGCCAGCGGCTGATCCGCCGCGGCCCACAACGCCCCCATCAAGCGGGCCGCCTCGGCCGCGCTGGCGGCGTCCTCGGCCACCGCAGCATCGAAGAGCCAGCCGCGTTCGCCGCTGAGCTCGTCCAGCAGTGCCGGCGCCAGGTAGACCATGCGGTAGCCCCAGGCCTCGGGCGTGCCGGCCCGGCCGGTGTGGATGTCCTCGGGGTTCATCAGCATCAGGCTGGCACGCGGTGCCAGATGCTCGCCGCCACGCCAGCGAAAACGCCCCACGCCGGCGGTGATGGCCCCCAGGCCATAGGCCTCGTGGGTGTGCGGATCGAACTGGTGGCGCAGGATGGAGGCTTGGTACAGCTCCACCCCGGCACGGTGGGCGGGGCGCCGGTAGCGGGCTTGATCGCTGTCATGTTCGAACTGCATGGCCGGCATGATCGCTCATCCGCCAGGCGGCGCAGCCGGCGCGATTGCAACGATACTGGCACCCAGTTATCGACAAGCGTCCCATGCTGCCCTCCTCCCCCAGTCCGCTCACGATTCTGGTCGTCGACGACCAGAGCGCCGCCCGCGTCGCCGTTGTGGCCGAGCTGGACCGCGCCGGCCATCGCGCGCTGGAAGCCGACAGCGCGGAATGGGCGCTGGAGCTGTTCAAACGCTACCGGCCCGATCTGGTGCTGCTGGACATCGAGATGCCCAGCCATGACGGCTACTGGACCGCCCAGCAGATCCGCGCCGCCGAGCCGGGAGGCTGGACGCCCATCATCTTTCTGTCGCAGCGCGATCAGGCCCAGGACGTCTGGCGCGGCATCGAGGCCGGCGGTGACGACTATCTGGTCAAGCCGGTCTCGCCGATGATCCTGCATGCCAAGCTGCGCGCGATGCAGCGCCTGCTGGGCATGCGCCAGCGTCTGGTGCAGCTCTCGGAGGAGCTGCGCCAGGCCAATGCCCAGCTGAAGCAGATTTCCAGCCTCGACGCGCTGACCGGCCTGATGAACCGCCGCGCGCTGGACGAGCGCCTGCACGAGCAGATCGAGCTGTCGCGCCGCGAGGGCCAGCCCCTGACCCTGGTGCTGTGCGATGTTGACCATTTCAAGCGCTACAACGACAGCCTGGGCCATATCGAGGGTGACCGCTGCCTGCAGCGGGTGGCCGGGCTGCTGCGCGACGCCTGCCGCCGCCCCACCGACTGCGTCGGCCGCTATGGCGGCGAAGAGTTCGCGCTGATCCTGCCCAACACGCCGCGCTCCGGCGCGATGACCTATGCGCGTGCGCTGATCCGCGCGATGGAGCTGGCGGCCCTGCCCCACCCTGATTCAGAGATCGCTCCACATGTGACGCTGTCGGGTGGCATCACCACCTGCCTGGCCGACGCCAGCACCACCGCCGAGGGCCTGTTGATGCGCGCCGACGACGCGCTCTACAACGCCAAGGCCCATGGCCGCAACCGCTTCTTCAGCTACGAGATGCAGATGGACACGCTGGAGCAGCGCCAGGGCCTGCGCGGCGGCGGCACCGGACGCTGAGCGCCTGCAGCCGGGCAGCCCGGTCAGCGCCGCGGCGGCTCGACCAGGCTGAGCTGCGGTCGCTGCGGCCGCTGCGAGCCCAGCGCCAGGCGGGCCTGCTGGCTCAGATCGGCGCCGCTCATCCCGTCCTCGCGATAGACCGCCAGCCCCAGGCGCAACTCCAGTTGCACGCGCTGCGCCTCCAGCCCGAAGGGCTCGGCCAGCGCCTTGCGCATGCGCTCGCGCACCACCTCGGCCTCCTTGCGCCCGGCCTCCATCAGCACCAGCCCAAACAGCCCGGGGCCGCATTGAGTCAGCAGATCGTTGCCGCGCAGGCGTCCCGCCAGACGCGCCCCCACCGCCTTGCGCAGGCCGGCCTCCAGCGCATCGCCCAGGGCTGTGCCGTCCCTGCGCGGTTCGATCTCGATCAGCAGCAGCGCGGCGCTGCAGCCATAGCGCCGGCACTGGCCCAGCTGGCGATCCAGCAGCTGGACCAGCGCCGCGATATCGGCCAGCGTGCGCAGCGCCGCCGTCGGGCGCCGGCCCGCCGGTCCGTCCTGTGATCCTTCATTGCCCTCAACGATGTTCATCTTCTGCATGGTCGGCTGACGCTGGCTGTGTAGGTGAGGGTCACGGTGCGGCCGCATCAGTCGCCGCCTACGGCTTGTGCAGACGCGCCCCCCCTGTTACTGCATCGGCACACCATGCCCTCCCTGGATAAAACGCAGCGCCGGGCAAGAACCCGACATCCGCCGGCCCCATCCCCTGCTAGAGTCCGCCCTGCCTCTGCACCCCCCTCACGATGAGCGAGATCACCACCCTGCTGCGCGCCGCCGGTCACGGCGACCAACAGGCCGCCGATCAGGTGGTGCGTCTGCTTTACGCCGATCTGCAGCGCCTGGCCCGCCAGCGCCTGTACCAGGCCGGCCAGCCCACCGCGCTGAACCCCACCGCGCTGGTGCATGAAAGCTGGCTGCATCTGCAGCGCGCCGGCCAGCTGGACTTTCCCGACCGCCGGCATTTCCTCGCCTATGCGGCGCGCACCATGCGCAATATCGTCATCGACCTGATCCGCAGCCGCCGGGCCGAGCGCCACGGCGGGGCGCTGCAGCAGGTGACCTTCAGCACCGCCATCGCCGAGCTGGCACCACAGCGCGACGAGGAGGTTCTGAAGGTGCACGAGGCCCTGCAGGAGCTGGCCGCGCTGGAGCCGCGCCTGGCCCAGGTGGTGGAGATGCGCTATTTCGGCGGCCTGCTGGAGAGCGAGATCGCCGAGGCCCTGGACATCACCGAGCGCACCGTGCAGCGCGACTGGGCCAAGGCCAGGCTTTTCCTCGCGATGGCGCTGAAAGACTGATGGCCATCGACAAGACGCGCTGGCTGCGCCTGAGCCCCCTGCTGGACGAGCTGCTGGACCTGCAGCCGGGGCCACGTCTTGCCCGTCTGGCTGCGCTGCGGGCGCAGGACCCGACCCTGGCCGGGGAACTGGAGGCGCTGCTGCAGGAGCAAGACGCGCTGCAGGAGCTGCCCTTTCTGAACGAACCGGTGCTGCCGCGCGAGCTGGCCACCGCCGGCCAGCAGGTGGGCGCCTATACGCTGGAGCACGAGCTGGGCCGCGGCGGTATGGGCAGCGTCTGGCTGGCGCGCCGTACCGATGGCCGCTTCGACGGCCAGGTGGCGATCAAGTTCCTGGCCAGCGGCCTGTTCGGCCGCGGCGATGCCGGCCGCTTCGCCCGCGAGGGCCAGATCCTGGCCCGCCTGGCCCATCCGCATATCGCGCGCCTGCTGGACGCCGGCGTGATCGACGGGCACAGCGCCGGCCAGCAGCCCTATCTGGTGCTCGAGTATGTGCAGGGCGAGCCCATCGACCGCTACTGCCAGCAGCAGGCGCTGGATCTGCGCCAGCGGGTGCAGCTCTTTCTCGACGTGCTGGCGGCAGTGGCCCATGCCCACAACCGCCTGATCCTGCATCGCGATCTGAAGCCCAGCAACATCCTGGTCAGCCAGAGCGGCGAGGTCAAGCTGCTGGACTTCGGCATCGCCAAGCTGCTGCATGAAGACGGCGAGGACGGCGGCGGCAGCCGTGGTGCCGCCACCGAGCTGACCCGCCAGGCTGGCCGCGCCTTCACCCCGCAGTACGCCGCGCCCGAACAGGTGCAGGGCGGCGATGTGACCACCGCCACCGATGTCTACGCGCTAGGCGTGCTGCTCTATCTGCTGCTGGCCGGCAGCCATCCGACACTGGGCCTGCAGGGCGATCCCAAGACCGCCGGCTCGGCGCTGGAGCAGCTGCGCACCGTCGTCGAGGTCGAGCCGCGCCGGCTCTCGGACGCCGCCCGCGCCCGCCTGGGCAGGAAGGCCGCGCTGCTGCTGCGCGGCGATCTGGACACCATCGTCGCCAAGGCGCTGAAGAAGGCCCCGACCGAGCGCTACGAGAACGCCGCCGCACTGGCCGACGAGCTGCGCCGCTGGCTGGCCGACGAGCCCATCGCGGCCCGGCCCGACAGCCGCCGCTATGTGTTCGCCAAGTTCCTGCGCCGCCACCGCCTGGGCGTGGCGGCCGGCAGTGCGGTGACGCTGGCCCTGGCCGGGGGGCTGGGCCTGGCCCTGCTCAAGGAACGCGAGGCCCAGGCCCAGCGCGAGCAGGCCGAGGGCCTGATCGAATTCATGCTGGGCGATCTGCGCAAGAAGCTGGAGCCGGTGGGGCGGCTGGATGTGCTGGATGCGGTGGGCAGCCAGGCGCTGCGCTACTACGGGGCCCAGGCCCCGGACCGGCTGGACGCCGACTCGCTGGGCCGCCGCGCCCGCGCCCTGCACCTGATGGGCGAGATGGCCGAGCTGCGCGGCCGGCTGGACGAGGCCCAGCTGCTGTTCCGCCAGGCCGCCGAGAGCACGGCCGAGCTGATGGCGCGCGACCCCGGCAACAGCCAGCGCATCTTCGATCACTCGCAAAGCGCCTTCTGGGTCGGCTATATCGCGCTGGCGCGCAGCCATCTGCCCGAGGCGCGGCAGATGTTCGAGACCTATCTGCGGCTGGCGCAGCAGCTGACGCGCAGTGCGCCGGACAACCAGAGCTGGCGCGGCGAGGAAGCCTCGGCCCATCTCAATCTGGGCGTGCTGCTGATCAAGACCGGCGAGTCCGACGCCGCGCTGCAGTCGCTGCAGCGGGCGCGCCAGCTCTGGGAGCCGATGCTGGCCAGCGATGCCTCGGTGCTGCCGGCGCTGGCCACCGCGCTGGGCTGGAGCGCCAAGGTGCACCAGTCGGTCGGCGACTATGCCGCCGCGCTGGAGGTGCAGTTCGCCAAGATGAAGCTGGCCAAATCGGCCAGCGACTTCGACAGCAATGCGGCCCTGCGCGATCTCTTCGCCAATGCGCATGACGAGGCCGCGCAGCTGCAGCTGGCGCTGGACCGGCGCGAGGCGGCGGCGGCGCATGGCGTGACCGCCGCCGAGGTCTATGCGGCCCTGCATCAGTCCGAGACCGACAACCTGGACTGGTTGTCCAAATGGTGCTTCGCCCAGCTACATCTGGCCGAAGCGCGGTTCTATGAGGGCCGGCACAACGAGGCCTTGACGCTGCTACAGGCGGTCGCCCCCCAGCTGGAGCGGCTGCTGGCCAAGGACAGCGGCAAAAGCCTCTGGCAGGTCCATCTGCGCGGCCAGTTCCTCGCACTGCAGGCGCGGTTGGGCCCAGCGCCGGGCCAGCCGCCAATCGCTGGCATGGAGGCCTTCGTCGCCGACCTGGCCGGCCTCGCCGCGGCCGGCCAGATGCCGGCCGCCGAGAGCCTGCGGGTGATCGCCGATGTGCGGCTGCTGCTGGGCGATGCGCTGGCCGCCGCCGGGCGCCCGGACCGCGCGCAGACGCAATGGCAGCAGGCCCTCGACCTGCTGGCGCAGGAAACCGTCCAGGATCCGCAGCGGCTGGCCCTGCAGGCCTTGCTGCACCAGCGCCTGGGGCAGCAGCGCGAGCGCCGGCTGCTGATCGAGACATTGCGCGGCTCCGCGCTGCGCCACCCGCGCTATGCCGAGGCACTGAACGGTTAAAGTCGCGCGGTCCGAATCCGCAACCCAAGCCCACCTCAGGAAGGCATCAATATGGATGAGCAACAGGCCCTGGTACTGACCGTCACCGTCAGCGGCAATCCGCCGCTGCCCACGATCACGGTGAGCCCGGATCCGGTCAATGTGAATGCCGCGAACTCGCTGCTGGTCTTCAATCTAGCCACCCCGGGCTGGCAGTTCCCGACCGAGGGCGCGATCAGCTTCCAGCTGCCTGCGATCGACGAGTTCCCCTCGCTCTGGTACATCGGTCCGCAGCAGATTGCGCTGCTGGACGTCTGCAACCAAGCCGGCCAGTACCGCTACTGGCTGTCGGTGCAGCACCAGGAGAGCAAGCAGATCTTCAGGCACGACCCCTATATCAAGAACGGCTCGGTCTGAGTGGGGCCAGGCGGGCATGGCGCTCAGTCGCCGTCCCGCCCCCAGGGCAGCGGGCTCGCCTTGCGTTCGCTGCCCTTGCGGGTACGCAGCACGGCCTCGAAGCCCTGGCTGCCGCCGTTCAGCGCCGCGGTCATCAAGCCCTGCAGATCGTCGAGGCTGAGGGCCTCGGCATCGCGGCGAAACTGCTTGATCGCCTGCGCCAGCAGCTCGCGCGAGACCGAGCCATGGCTCAGCTGCACGGCCAGCATCGCGCTGTACAGGTCGGGATAGATCGCGCAGATCGTCTTGATGCGGCGCAGCGCCTCGGCCGGGCCGTGGCGCCGCTGCGGATCCATCCAGCAGACATCATCATCATCATCGTCGTCGGCCGCCGTGGCCGCCTGCGCCTGCAGCGCAGCGATGCGCGCCAGCAGCCAGTCGCTGTCGCCGCTGGCTGCGGCCTGCTGATCGAGGGCGCTCAGCGCCGCAGCGTCGGGCTCGGCCTGGCCGCAGCGCTACAGCGCCAGCGCAGCCAGGCGCGCACCGGGCCCTTCCGCGACGGTGTCGGCTCGTAGTGGATCGCTCATGGGCCAGACCCTCCGATCGGCCTATGCCGGCCGTGCAACCCTCTTATCGGCTCGCCGCCGCTGCAGATGAAGCATAGCGGCAGCCGCACAGCAGGAACTTCAGCGCTGGTGTGGCAGCTGGATCTGGGTGTCGGCAAAGCCGTCCGGCGCGGCCGGCGGGCGCGGCGGCGCAGCCACCAGCGGCAGGGCCTCGGCCACCTGGGCGGCACTGAGCGGCTCTGCGGAAGCCGCCGGGGCCAGTTCCACATGCGCGGCCGTGCGCGGCGTGCGTATGCCGTGGGCCTGACGCAGCTCGCCCAGTTCCTTCTGCAACTGCTCGACCTGCTTGCGCGCCTGGGCGGCCTGCTGGGCGGCGAACTGGCGCGCCTTCTCGACCCGCTCCAGCTTCAAGGCGCTCAGCTTGAGCTGACGGCCAAACCACCAGAACAGCAGGCCGCCGGCAATCAATGCACCCAGCAGCAAGGCTCCGGCCAGCATCAAACCCTGATCGGCATCGTTCATCGTGTCTCGCCTTCTGTGCTTTTGTTGTCGACAGCCCTGCGCAAGCGCAGCTTCTGGCCAGCAATGTAGCGCCGTGACGACGCCTTGGCGAGCCCAATATCAGGGGCCTGCGCCAGCTTGCCTTGAGGGGGCCGGCGCTCTGCTATCGTCCGCCCACCGGTGCGCACCCGCTGCCTGCCGACGTCCGCAGCCCCGCTGCTTTCGCCCCCATTCGCAATGACGACATCCCGTACCCCCCAGGCCCGGATCCAGTTCCGTCGCCCCATGCGCAAGACCTGGCCCGCCCTGTTCTGCGCCGTTGCCCTGGGCAGCCTGCTGCCCGTCACCGCGGCCCAGGCCGGCAATGGCACGCTGGACAGCATACGCAGCAGCGGCGAGCTGGTGATCGGCTACCGCAGCGACGCCCTGCCCTTTTCCTACGACATTCCCGGCAAGCCGCCGGTGGGCTATGCGATCGATATCTGCAAGCTGCTCGGCGAGGCGCTCAAGAAGGAGCTGAAGCTGGGCCAGCTGACGCTGCGCTACAAGGCGGTCGACAGCAAGCAGCGCTTTCCAGCCGTGGCCGAGGGCCAGGTGGATCTGGAGTGCGCCAACACCACCAACAACCGCGAGCGCCGCGACAAGCTGGGCATGGCCTTCACCATCCCCCACTACATGGCCGGCACCCGCATGCTGGTACGCAGCGACTCGGGCATACAGCGCCTGGAAGACCTGGGCGGCAAGCGTGTCATCACGACCAAGGGCACGACCTCGGCGCCGCTGATCAAGGCCAAGAACAATGATCTGGGCCTCAATATCAAGCTGCTGGAATGCGATGACGACCAGCAGTGCTTCAACGCGGTCGACAAGCGCCAGGCCGACGTCTATCTGATGGACGACATCCTGCTCTACAGCTTCCGCGCCCAGGCACCCAAGCCCGAGGACTTCGCGGTGGTGGGCCGCTTCCTGTCCATCGAGCCGCTGGCCATCATGATGAGCAAGAAGGATCCGGCGCTGAAGAAGTTCGTCGACACCGAGATGGCCCGGCTGATCCACAGCGGCGACGTGGCCCGGCTCTACAAGCAATGGTTCGAGGCGCCGATCCCCCCGAAGGGACTGAAGCTCAATGTGCCGATGAACTACCTGCTGCGCGATGCGCTGAAATTCCCCACCGACCAGGTCGGCGACTGAGACTGCAAGCCCGCCGCGCGAGCGTCGGCTTCAGCCCAGCAGCCGCAGTGCCAGCACCGCGGCCAGGCCCAGGCCCAGATTGGTCCAGACCAGCTTCTGGATCAATGCTGCGGCCTGCGCCGCCGCCGGCCATTCGGCGCCTTGCAGCGCGCGCTGGAAGCGCCGGTAGGGCGCGAAGTACAGATGGCCGAAGATGGCCGTCATCAGCAGACCGGCGCCCGCCATCAGCTGCCAGCCCAGCGGCACCGCAGCGGCACGCGCGGCTGCCGCATAAAGGTGGCCGCCGCTAAGCAGCAGCACGGCGATGGCCGCCCACACCAGGCGGAAGAAGCGCTGCCAGACCGCCCCCATCAGCCGCGCCCGCGGCTGCGGCTCCAGCGTCGCGATGGCGGCCGGCCGCAGCGCCAGCAGCATGAAGACCATGCCGCCCAGCCAGACGATGGCGGCCAGCAGATGCAGCAGTCGGATCAGCAGGTCCATGGCAGGATCTCCTTCGTTGCGCCAGGGGACCGATGGTACGGGTCCGCTGGCCAATAATCGCCGCATCATGCGCTCAGCCCTCCTCCCCCCACCGCAACCCCTGCGCCGCCAGGCCCTGCACCGGCTAAGCCTGCTGGGGCTGGCGGCCCTGCTGGGCGGCTGCGCCAGCCTGGGTCGCGATCCGGCGCTGCGACCCGGCCTGGCAGATGCCGAGGCCCAGCTGCGCAGCCGCTACGGCGCGCCCCGGCGCAGCTGGGCGGAAGCCGATGGCGGCCGCATGCTGGAGTACTCGTCCCAGCCGATGGGCCAGACCTGCTATATGGTGCGGCTGGACGCGGTCGGCCGCCTGCGGAGCATCACCGACACGCTGAGCCCCGCCGAGCGCGAGCGGGTGCAGCCCGGCATGAGCCCGGCCGAGGTCAGCCGTCTGCTGGGGCTGGAGCGCAGCCGGGTGTTCTTCCGCCGCAGCGGCGAGGAGGTCTGGGACTGGACCGTGGCGCCCGAGGCCGGCGGCCTGCGCCAGCGCTTCAATGTGCACTTCAAGCAGGGCCGGGTGCTGCGCACCAGCCTCAGCCCGGTCTACCCGGATGAGCGCCGCTTCCCGCCCGGCGATTGAGGCCGAACGGCGCGCGCTGGTGGACTAACGCCCCGCCAGCTGCTGCCTGGCCGGCGCGCAGCTGGCCAGTTCGAAGGGCAGCTCGCGCCACTTGGCCTCGGCGGGTGCCGCCGCAGGCGCCTTGCCGCCACAGGCCTTGGCCTTCAGCATCGCGTTGAGCGCCTGGGTCTCGCGCGGCGATACGCGCGGCAGCTTGGCGGTCAACAGCAGCTGCATGGCCTGCTGGGGGGTGGCGGCCTCCGTCTCGGGCACCGGGCCCAGCAGGGTCTTGGTCTGACGCGCCTCGGCCAGGGCCACGGCCGGCTTGGCGCCGCTGCGCAGCTTCTTCAGATAGGCCAGGCCCAGCTCCATCGCCGCATAGCCGCGCGCCGCGGCGACCGTGAAGGGCTTGCGAAAGGCCGCCGTGTAGACCGCCTCCACCTCGGCCCAGCGCGCCCGGTCGATCGCCAGCGTGGGGCATAGTGCGGCATCGTATTTCTGCGACAGCGCGGCCTCGTAATCCATCCAGCAGGCACTGCCGGCGGTGACCCGCAGACCGGTCTCGCGGCGCAGCGCCGCGGCCGTCATCTCGGCCACCCGCGGGCCGACCCGGCCCAGCTGCAGCACGGTCTCGCCGAGCTGGAAGCGCTCGGCATTGCTGGAGACCATCGGTATCTCGGCCTTGGCCAGCACCGCGGGCGCTGAGCCCACCACGCACCAGCCGCCCAGCACGATGTCGACCTTGGCCGCGGCAAAGGACTTGGCGGCCGCCTCGGCCTTGGCGGCATCGCAGCCGCTGTCCTTCAGCACCAGGGTGGGCGTGGGGCTCATCGGTATGGTCTTGAGCGCCAGCAGCATGCCCTGGTGGATGGCCTCGCCCTGGTCCACGCTGGGCCAGCTCTGCGGCACGATGGCGCCTATGCGCGCCCCGGCGGCGCTGGCCGCCGAGGCCGCCACCGACAGCAGGGCGGCGCCCAGCAAGACCTGACCCTGTGCCCACGACGTCCGAGCATTCTTGTGCATGGCTTGTTCCGGATTGTCACCGGCGAGTTCTTTTTGCCCGCGCACGGTAAGCCAAGCGCCGGGGCCGCCAGCTCGGGAACTACCCGCAGTCCGACGCGTCAACGGTGCGGTTTTGCACGCTCGCCTCACTCGACATGGCGCAGGCACTGCTCCAAGGTCAGGCCGGTCATCTGACGTATGCCCTTGGCAAGGTACAGCAGGATGCCGATCATCAGCAGCATCGAGGGGATGGCGATCATCGGCCAGGACAGCAGGTTCATGCGGCCCAGCTCGGCATTGAAGGCCTCGGTGCCGGCCGGGCTGGTGACGATCCAGCGCGCCAGCACATAGTTCATCAGGCTGGAGAAGCCGAAGCTGGCCGCCAGCATCAGCGTGCCGACGCGCAGGCGGCGCTCGAAGATGGCGGTGGCGCCATGTTCGTGCAGGGCCTGCTCGATGCGCGGCACGTCCATCACATCGGGGTTGAACACCAGCAGGCGCACCAGCGGCTTCTTGCTGAGCGCCGAGCCCAGCACCGCCAGGCCGATCACGCCGGGCACCGCCGCCTCCTTGATTGCCAGCCATTCGGTGTCCAGCGCCAGCAGGCCGATGCCGCCGGTCAGCAGGGTGCTGAGCACGCCCAGGGCCGCCATCCAGCTGAAGCGGCGTTCGCGCAGCGCGCTCCACAGCGCCCAGCCCAGCGGGAAGGCCAACGCCAGGATCAAGGCCCGGACCGAGCCCAGCCGCTCCGGGCTGCTGAGCTGCATCAGCACCAGCGACGGTGCCAGGATGGTGACCGCCAGCTCGACGAGGGTGTTGGGGCGCTTGGCGGCGGGCGCTGCGGAAGGTGTGGCTGTGGACATGGGAGCAAGGGACGGACGCCATGGCGCCGGAGCCCCGAACTGTAGGCGATCCGGCTGACGCGCCGACGACGCGAGCGGCGCGCGGCTGCGGAATAATCGGGCGGGCCCATCCACCCAGCGTCGCCTGCCCCGACGACGCATCAGGTCATGCACGAGCTCAACGGCAAGCCCCCGGCCAACGGCAGCGCCGCCATAGACGCGGGCCGGCTGCGGGCGCTGATCATCGACGAGAGCGAGCTCTCGCGTTCGGTGATCTCGGCCATGCTGCGCGAGTTCGGGGTGACGCATCCGAACACCGCCCGCCGGCCCGAGGAGGCGCGGCGCCTGATCAAGCAGGCCGTCCAGCCCTACGACCTGATCGTCACCGAGTTCCACTTCGAGCGCCTGGGCCAGGACGAGAGCATGAGCGGCCAGGACCTGCTCGACGAGTTGCGCCAGGCCCGCGGCCTGCCGATGCAGACGGCCTTCATCATGGTCACCGACGAAGCGCGTTATCAGCATGTGGCCGATGCGCTGGAAGGCGCGCTGGACGACTACATCATCAAGCCCTTCACCGCCGCCCAGTTCGAGCAGCGCCTGCGCCTGGTGCTGGCCCGCAAGCTGGCACTGCGCGCGGTGTTCCAGGCGATCGAGGCGGGCGACTACGGCGCCGCAGCCCAGGAATGCGAGCGCATCTTTCGCGACAGCGCCGCCTACCGCGTCTACGCGGCGCGCATCGGCTCGGAGCTCTATCTGCGCCTCAACCAGCTCGATGCGGCACGCCGCATGCTGGAGGCGGTGCTGGCGATGAAGGCCGTGCCCTGGGCGCGCCTGGGCCTGGCCAAGATCGAGCTCAGCAGCGCCGAGCCCGAGCGCGCCTGCCGCACGCTGGAAACCCTGCTGGCCGAGAACCCTGCCTATGTGGACGCCTACGATGTCTATGGCCGTGCGCTGCTGGAGCAGATGGACTTTGCCGGCGCGGTGGAGGTGTTTGCCAAGGCGGTGCAGATCACGCCGGGCAATCTGGGCCGGCTGCAGAAGCTGGGCTCGCTGCAGCTGCTGCTGGGTCAGGCCGACGCCGCCCAGCGCCATCTGCTGGCGGCGCTGAACCTGGGGGCGCATTCACGCGCGCTGGACTACCAGGGCCTGGTGGCGCTGGCCATCGCCCAGCTGGACCTGGGCGGCAATCATGAGGAGGCCGGCGGGCGGGCGCGCCAGTGCCTAGCCGACGCGCTGCAGCGCTTCCCCGACAGCCATCGCCTGCAGACCCTGCTGCAGTGCCTGGACATCGCCCAGGCCCTGGGCCAGCGCCGCGGCGAGGCCGCCAGCGCCGGCCTGACCGCGCTGGCGGCCCAGCTGGAGCGGCCGGAGTGCACTTTCGAGATGGCCAGCAATCTGATCCTGCTGCTGGTGCGCGCCGCCCAGCAGCTGCCGCTGCCCAAGGCCATGGCCTGGATCGAACAGGCGGCGCTGCGCTTTTGCATCTCGCATCCGCGCACCCGCTTGCTGGAGCTGGCGGCCGCCACGCTGCCGGCCGCCGAAGCCCTGGTGCGCGACACCGCGGCCACGGTCAACGAGGAAGCCCGCGAGGCCATGGGCCATCTGGTCAGCAAGCAGCATGGCCGCACGCTGCAGGCCCTGCTGGGTCTGGCTCAGCGCAGCCACAATGCGCGCATCATCAGCCTGGCCCAGGCCACGCTGGCCCACCATGGGCAACACCTGGCCCCGACCGAGTCAGAGACGCTGCGCCAGGGCCTGGAGGCGCTGGCCGCGCGCTGGCTCGGCAGCGAGCGAGCCATCGTCGCGCGCAGCGGCTGAGCTAACGCATCAGCTTGCCGGCCATGCGCAGAACGTCGTCCAGCGCATTGCCATCGCCGTTCATGTCGAGCAGGCCGGCCAGACCCGGCGCGGCGGCAGCGCCCGGCCCTCCAGCAGGCTGGGCGCCGCCCAGCAATCCCCCCAGCAGACCGCCAAGCCCGCTTTCGCCGGCCGGGGCGGCGGCAGCGCCGCTGCCGCCCTGCCTGGCCATCAGGCCGGTGAGCGCCATCGCCAGCATGGGCAGCAGCTTCTTCAGCAGCGCGGGGTCCAGGCCTGACTGCGCGGCCGCGTTCTGCGCCACCGTCCGGCTGACCTCCTTGGAGCCGAATATCTGTCCGAGCACCTGGTTGCCAGGGCCCAGATCGGTTGCCTGCGGCCCCAGCAGCTGGTCGAGCAGGCCGCCGCCGCCGAACTGGCCGAGCAGCTGACCCAGCCCTTCCAGACCGGCCGGCTGCGCCTGCGCCTGTTTCTTGAATCCGCCCAGCAGGGCCGGGGCCAGGGCCTCGGCGCCGCTGGCCACCTGGGCTTCGCTAACGCCAAGTTCCCGCGCCATCGACTGTAGACCGCCCATCTGGGCCAGCATGTCGGTGATCTGCATAGATTGTTCTCCTTGCTGCATCAGGGTGGGCGCGCCGGCGGCTCAGTCCAGCAGATCCGCCGGCACATTGCCGCCGTTGGCGGCGATGCGCGCCAGCACGGTCTTGTGCAACCACATATTCATGCGTGCCGAATCCGCCATCAGGTCCGCCGGGCAACCCAGTTCCTGGGCCAGTTCCTTGCGGGCTGCCAGGCTGCTGTCGATCTCCAGCAGCTTGAGCAGGTCGACGATGGAGGTCCGCCAGTTCAGCTTCTGCGGATTGGCGGCGGCGCGCTGCTCCAGCTGCGCCACCACATCGACCAGCGCCACCGGTTTGGGGGCTGCGGCCACTGTCGCTGCGGCCGGTGCGGCGGCGGCCGGGGCTGCGGCGGGCTGCGGCAGGGGGGCGGCCGCTGCGCTGTCGCTACCGATGCCAAGTTTCGCGAGGATCTTGCTGAAGAAACCCATGCTGCTCTCCTGTGACGTTCGTGGGGCAGACCGTGCCAGCGGCCGCATCACCCAGATCCGCGGCAGCAGGCGCTGATGGCCGGCGGCACCGAGCATAGTCCAGATTGACGTGCGTGCCGACCACGGCGGCGCCTCGTACTCAAGCGCTGCGCGGCCCCTGCTCCGCCTCCACCCGCATGCGCGCATGGACGTAAGCGCCCTGCGGCACATGCAGCAGATCGGCGATGCGCCACAGCACATGGCGCTCATGCGCGCTCAGATGGCCGTCGGCATAGGCGACGCGCCACATATGCTCGATCATGCGCAGCTTCTGCGGCATCTCGAAGCGCTCGTTGATGCGCGAGGTGAAGCTGAACAGATCGCTGGCGCCACGCGCGGTCGTCTCGGCCAGCTCGGCCAGCCGGTCCGCCTCGTCCTCGGCCAGCGCGAACTTGTCGCGCAGGGCCTTTAGCACCGCCACGCGCTCATCGTGATGAAAGCTGGTGTCGGCGCGCATCACCTCGACCAGCATCACCGCGGTGGCCAGCTGCAGCGCATGCTCGGCCGCCGCGGGTGAGCTGTCAGCAGCGGGCGGCAAGAGCTGGTCGAACAGATCCTTGAGTGTCTTGAAGGGCATGGTGGGGTGATGATGACATGCGGCGAGCCCTGTCGTGCTGCAATAGATCCCTGCCAACCCTTCGCGCACCACGTGCTTCTTTGCCAAGCGCACCGCGTTGCTCCACCCGAATGAACCCCGAAGCCGTCGACGATTTCCTCAACGGGCTGCAGCGCAGCGATGCCGAGCGCTGGGCGCTGGTCGAGCGGCTGCGCCAGCTGATCCACACGGCGGGGCCGCGGGTGCGCGAGGAGGTTAGGTACGGCGGCCTGCTGTTCTCGGCCCGCTCGCCGGTCTGCGCAATCTTCTCCTACGACAAGCATCTGGCACTGGAGTTCAGCCGCGGCGCCGAGCTGACCGACCGGCATCAGGTGCTGGACGGCGAGGATGACAAGCCGCGCCGCCACATCAAACTGCACAAGCCGGGTGACTTGTTCAAGAAGAATGTGCGCGAGTACCTGGAGCTGGCCTTTGCTGCCGATGCCGCCGCTGCGGCATCACGGGGCGGCGGCAAGGGGCGCTAGGCCTGCAAGCGATTCGGCAAACCGCCCAACGGCTAGCACGTCCTCCCGCACCGACGCCGCCCTCACAGCAGCGGCGCCGCAAAGCGCTCCAGCCGCGGCCGCCAGCCCGCAGCGGTATCGACCGAGAGCAGGATGCGATGCGCACGACCGGCCAGCAGCCGGCGCGGCACCGGGCCGAACACGCGCGAATCGGCGCTGTTGTCGCGGTTGTCGCCCAACATGTAGTAGTGACCCGGCGGCACGCGCAGCGGGCCGGCCGGGTCGGGCAGGCGAGCCTGTGCCGGCAGGCCCTCCAGCCATTGCACCGTACGGCGATGGCCGGCCACGGTCTCGGTGGCGCGGCGGGCGCCGAGCACCCAGCCCTGGCCCAGCGGCTCCAGCACGGAGCGCGGCTCGCTGTAGGCGGCCGCCTCGCCATTGATGCGCAAACCGCCGCGCCGCTGCCGCTGGGGCGGATGCGGGCCGGCATCGAACTCGACCAGGTCGCCGGGCAGCGCCACCAGGCGCTTGATCAGGCGGCGGCCGTCCTGCGGAGAGAAGAACACCACCACATCGCCGCGCTGCGGCTCGCCGGTCGCCAGCAGGCTGATGTCGCTCACGGGCAGCTTGGCGTCATAGGCCAGGCGGTTCACCAGCACCACATCGCCCTCCAGGATGGCCGGGCGCATCGAACCGGTGGGCACCGGGTTCCAGTCGGCCACCGCGCTGCGCAGCAGGCCGAAGCACAGCAGGAAGACGAGAAAGCCGCGGTTGTCGCGCAGCCAGGCCAGGGCGCTGCCGCGCAGCGGCCGGAGCGTGGGGTCAGGTCTTGAGTGGAGATGCATGGCAGGCGGCCTCATCGTGCTGGGGATGCCCGCCATGCTGGCCCGGCGCCCCGCCTGCGCCGGGCGCCGGGCGGCGAATGGCAGATCCGGCGTCGTCAATGAGCGGCGGCGCAGGATGAAAAGAAAAGGCCGCGCACCCTTGGCAGGATGCACGGCCTTCTTTCTTGGCTCATGCAGGCCTGGCCTGCCCTGGACCCCGCCTCAGCCCAGGGCTGCGCGACAGGGCTGGGCTGAGGCAGGCGTCGGACAGTGCGCAGACACTGTCCTCGGCCAGGTCTCAGCGCACGCGGCCTTCCTTCCAGGCGTTCAGCAGCTTGTCATAGGCGATGGTCTCGCCCTTGGGCTTTTCGTTGGCCAGCTTGGCCCAGGGCGCACCCTTGTCGGACAGCCACTTGGCGTTGGTCTCCTTCTTGTTGAGCTTGGGCGCGCACTTGGCCATGCCGGCACGCTCCAGACGGGCCATGACCTGGTCCATCTCCTCGGCCAGGCTGTCCATCGCGGCCTGCGGGCTCTTCTCGCCAGTCACCGCCTGGGCCACGTTCTTCCACCACAGCTGGGCCAGCTTGGGGTAGTCGGGCACGTTGGTGCCGGTGGGCGTCCAGGCCACGCGCGCCGGGCTGCGGTAGAACTCGACCAGGCCGCCCAGCTTGGGGGCCATGTCGGTCATGGCCTTGGAGCGGATGTCGCTCTCGCGGATCGGGGTGAGGCCGACGATGGTCTTCTTCAGCGACGTGGTCTTGGCCGTCACGAACTGCGCATACAGCCAGGCAGCCGCCGTGCGGTTGGCATCATGGTTGGCGAAGAAGGTCCAGCTGCCGACGTCCTGGTAGCCGTTCTGCATGCCCTGCTTCCAGTAGGGGCCGTTGGGGCCGGGGGCCATGCGCCATTTCGGGGTGCCGTCGGCATTGACCACCGGCAGGCCCGGCTTGGTCATGTCGGCGGTGAAGGCGGTGTACCAGAAGATCTGCTGGGCGATCTGGCCCTGGGCCGGCACCGGGCCGGCTTCGCCGAAGGTCATGCCGGTGGCTTCCTTGGGCGCGTACTTCTTCATCCAGTCCACGTACTTGGTCAGCGCATAGACGGCCGCCGGCGAGTTGGTGGCGCCGCCGCGGGCCACCGAGGCGCCCACCGGCGTGCACTTGTCGGCCGCGACGCGGATGCCCCACTCATCAACGGGCATGCCGTTGGGGATGCCCTTGTCGGCGGTGCCGGCCATCGACAGCCAGGCGTCGGTGAAGCGCCAGCCCAGGCTCGGGTCCTTCTTGCCGTAATCCATATGGCCGTAGATGGGCTTGCCGTCGATGTTCTTCACGTCGTTGGTGAAGAACTCGGCGATGTCCTCGTAGGCGCTCCAGTTCAGCGGCACGCCCAGCTCGTAGCCGTACTTGGCCTTGAACTTGTCCTTCAGGTCCTTGCGCTCGAACAGGTCGGCGCGGAACCAGTAGAGGTTGGCGAACTGCTGGTCGGGCAGCTGGTAGAGCTTGCCATCGGGCGCCGTGGTGAAGCTGGTGCCGATGAAGTCCTTGAGGTCCAGACCGGGGTTGGTGAACTCCTTGCCGGCGCCGCTCATATAGTCGGTCAGGTTCATCACCTTGCCGTAGCGGTAATGGGTGCCGATCAGGTCGGAATCGGAGATCCAGCCGTCGTAAATCGACTTGCCGGACTGCATCGAGGTCTGCAGCTTCTCGACCACATCGCCTTCCTGGATCAGGTCATGCTTGACCGTGATGCCGGTGATCTCGCTGAAGGCCTTGGCCAGGGTCTTGGCCTCGTACTCGTGGGTGGTGATGGTCTCGGACACCACCGAGATTTCCTTCACGCCCTTGGCCTGCAGCTTCTTGGCGGCGTCGATGAACCATTTCATCTCGGCCAGCTGCTGCTCCTTGCTGAGCGTGCTGGGCTGGAACTCGGCATCGATCCACTTCTTGGCCTCGGCCTCACCGGCCCAGGCGCTGTGGGCGCCCAGGGCCAGCAGGGCCGCCGCGGCGAGCGCGGTGTACTTGATCTTCTGGTGTTGCACTCTTGTCTCCTCTGAATAGTCCCCCGAAAAGCGCGATGCGACCCTGGGGGAATGACGGGCCGAATCCATGAAAGTCGTCCGGCTCGGGCGCTTGCAGGCGCCCGATCCTTCGCACGGCGTCGGGCAAGCCGCAGGGCTTGCCCTCAGTCCGCGCTCAGCCCTTGCGCATGATCAGCGCCAGCACGGCCATCGACACGACGAAGCTGATCCAGATGCTGGGCTCGCTCTCCAGCTGCCACCACTCGGCCATGCGGCCGGACAGGCCGACGAAGGCCAGGTTGATATAGGCGGCGCTCAGCAGGCCGATGAAGAGCCGGTCGCCGCGGGTGGTGCGCAGCGGCAACCAGCCCTTGCGCAGCACGGTGGGCGATTTCAACTCCCAGACGGTCATGCCGGCCAGCATCAAGACGATGCAGACGAAAAACACCGCCACCGGCGTGGTCCAGTACATCCAATCGAACATCTCGGTCTCTCCTTAGACGCGACCCATCGCAAAGCCCTTGGCGATGTAATGGCGCACGAACCAGATCACGATGGCGCCCGGCACGATGGTCAGCGTGCCGGCCGCGGCCAGCGTGGCCCAGTCCATGCCGGAGGCGCTGACCGTGCGGGTCATGGTGGCGACGATGGGCTTGGCGTTGACGCTGGTCAGGGTGCGCGCCAAGAGCAGCTCCACCCAGCTGAACATGAAGCAAAAGAAGGCCGCCACGCCGACGCCGGCCTTGATCAGCGGCAGGAAGATGGTGACGAAGAAGCGCGGGAAGCTGTAGCCGTCGATATAGGCGGTCTCATCGATCTCGCGCGGGATGCCACTCATGAAACCTTCCAGTATCCACACCGCCAGCGGCACGTTGAACAGCAGGTGGGCCAGGGCCACCGCGATATGGGTGTCCATGAGCCCCAGGGTCGTGTAGAGCTGGAAGAAGGGCAAGAGGAAGACCGCGGGCGGCGTCATCCGGTTGGTCAGCAGCCAGAAGAACACATGCTTGTCGCCCAGGAAGGAGTAGCGGCTGAAGGCATAGGCCGCCGGCAGCGCCACGGTGATCGAGATCACGGTGTTGACGCCCACATAGATCAGGCTGTTGATATAGCCGGAGTACCAGGACGGATCGGTGAAGATGGTCCGGTAATTGGCCCAGGTGAAGTCCTGCGGGAAGAAGCTGAAGCTGGACAGGATCTCCTCATTGGTCTTGAAGCTCATATTGACCATCCAGTAGATGGGCAGCAGGGCGAAGACCAGGTAGGCGATCAGGAAGATCGTCCGCTTCTTGAAACGGCGCTCATCCATGGGCGGCCTCCGTCTTTTCGGCCTGACCGAGGGCCTGCATCCAGTTGTAGAGGATGAAGCACAGCAGCAGGATGATCAGGAAGTAGATCAGCGAGAAGGCGGCCGCCGGGCCCAGGTCGAACTGACCCACCGCCTTCTGCGTCAAATACTGGCTGAGGAAGGTGGTGGCGTTGCCAGGGCCGCCGCCGGTCAGCACAAAGGGCTCGGTATAGATCATGAAGCTGTCCATGAAACGCAAGAGCACCGCGATCATCAGCACGCCGCGCATCTTGGGCAGCTGGATGTAGCGGAACACCGCGAACTTGCTGGCGCCGTCGATGCGCGCCGCCTGGTAGTAGGCATCGGGGATGGAGCGCAGGCCGGCGAAGGCCAGCAGCGCCACCAGCGGGGTCCAGTGCCAGACATCCATCACCAGCACGGTCAGCCAGGCATCGGTGGAGTTGCCGGTATAGCTGTAGTCCACGCCCAGCCATTGCAGGGCGGCGCCCAGCAGGCCGATGTCGGCGCGGCCGTAGATCTGCCAGATGGTGCCGACCACGTTCCAGGGGATCAAGAGCGACAGCGCGACGATCACCAGCACCGCCGAGGACTTCCAGCCCTGGGCCGGCATCGAGAGCGCCAGCGCGATGCCCAGCGGGATCTCCACCGCCAGCACCGCCAGCGAGAAGCCCAGCTGGCGCCACAGCGCCGCATGCAGCTCCTCGTCGCGCATCACCGCGGCAAACCACTCGGTGCCGACGAAGACGCGGCGCTCGGGCGAGATGATGTCCTGCACCGAGTAGTTCACCACCGTCATCAGCGGCAGGATGGCCGAGAAGGCCACGCAGAGGAAGACCGGCAGCACCAGGAACCAGGCCTTCTGATTGATGGGTTTCATGGGGCCCCCACGCTTTCTTGTTTGAGGCTCATGATCAGTTCCTCGTTGCGGCCATAGAAGCAGCTGTGGCTGCCCAGCAGTTGCAGGCCTACCTCGCTGCCCACCGTCGGGGGCAGGTCTTGCGCGGCCAGGCGCAGCTTGATCTCGCAGTCACCGGCGCGCGCCGTCACCAGCCAGTAGGTGCCCACGTCCTGCACCTTGGCCACACCGGCACGCAGCGTGCCGGCCGCGCCGGGCGGGGCCAGCTCCACATACTCGGGTCGCACGCCCAGCGTGAACTCGCCGGCACGCTCCAGCTGCTGGTAGAGCACGCCGAAGTCCAGCGCGGCCAGGTCCTGCCCGGCGACCTCCAGCATGCCGCCCTTCTTGAAGCGCCCCGGCAGGAAGTTCATGCCCGGCGAGCCGATGAAGTTGCCGACGAACATATGTTGCGGCCGCTCGAACAGCGCATCGGCCGAGCCCACCTGCACCGCGCGGCCGCGACTCATCACGACGATCTGGTCGGCGAAGGTCAGCGCCTCCACCTGGTCATGGGTCACATAGATCAGCGTGAGCTTCAGCTCATGGTGAATCTGCTTGAGCTTGCGGCGCAGCTGCCATTTCAGATGCGGGTCGATCACGGTCAGCGGCTCATCGAACAGCACCGCCGAAACGTCCTCGCGCACCAGGCCGCGGCCCAGCGAGATCTTCTGCTTGGCGTCGGCCGTCAGGCCGGCGGCGCGCTGATTGAGCTGGCCGCTCATCTCCAGCATCTCGGCAATCCGGCCGACCCGCTCCCTGATCCGGGCCGGAGCCACGCCGCGGTTCTTCAGCGGAAAGGCCAGGTTCTCGGCCACCGTCATCGTGTCGTAGATCACCGGGAACTGGAACACCTGGGCAATGTTGCGGGCCTGCGGCGACAGCGTGGTGACGTCGCGGCCGTCGAAGCTCACCGTGCCCTGCGAGGGCCGCACCAGGCCCGAGATGATGTTGAGCATCGTCGTCTTGCCGCAGCCCGAGGGGCCCAGCAGCGCATAGGCACCGCCGTCCTCGAAGCTCATCTTCAGCGGCAGCAGCGCGTAATCCGCATCGCTCTGCGGATTGGGGCGGTAGGCATGGGCCAGGTCGAGGTCAATGCGTGCCATCTCAGCGGCCCAGCCTTTCCGGCGCAATGGCCAGGGCGCCCTGCGCGTCGAACACATAGGCTTGATCCGCATGCAGATAGAGCGTGATCGGCGCACCGAGCTCGAAGTAGTGCACGCCCGAGAGCTGTGCGACCAGCTCGCCCAGCTCGCTGTGCACATGGACGAAGGTGTCTGAGCCGGAGATATCGGCCAGCTCGACACTGCCCTTGATCGCGATATCGCCGGGCCGGGTCTGCACCCGCAGGCTGCTGGCACGCACACCCACGGTCAGCGTGCCGCTGGCGGCCAGGTCCAGGTTCAGACCGGGCATCAGCTCGATGCGATCGCCGCGACCTTCCGCAGGCATCAGATTCATCGGCGGATCGCTGAAGGCACGCGCCACCCGCAGCGAGGCCGGCCGGTGGAAGACCTCGGCCGTAGGCCCGTACTGCAGCAGCTCGCCGGCGTCCATCACCGCCGTGTAGCCGCCCAGCAGCAGGGCCTCGGCCGGCTCGGTCGTCGCATAGACCACGGTGGCATCGCCGCTGGCGAAGAGCTGGCTCAGCTCCTCGCGCAGCTCCTCGCGCAGCTTGTAGTCGAGATTGACCAGGGGCTCGTCCAGCAGCATCAGCGGCGCGTTCTTGGCCAGCGCGCGGGCCAGGGCCACGCGCTGCTGCTGGCCGCCGCTGAGCTGGGCCGGCAGCTTGTCCAGATGCATCTCGATATGCAGCTTCTCGGCCAGCGCGTCGACCCGGCGCTGCAGCGCCGCGCGATCCAGGCCGCCCTTGAGCTTCAGCGGCGAGGCGATGTTGTCGCGCACCGTCATCGAGGGGTAGTTGATGAACTGCTGGTAGACCATCGCGACATTGCGCTCGCGCACCGGCATGCCGGTGACGTCCCGGCCATCGACCAGCACCTGGCCGGCGCTGGGCCGGTCCAGGCCCGCCATCAGGCGCATCAGGGTGGTCTTGCCGGCCTGGGTCGCGCCCAGCAACACGGTGACCGCGCCGGTTTGCAGCTTCAGGTCCAGCGGGTAGAGATGCGTCGCCGCACCGACCCGGTGGCTGATGCCCTGCATATCGAGTTGCATCGTTCAGTCTTTCCCAACGGTATTGGTCCCGAACCAGGCCGCCACCGCGGCGCACTGGGCCGGGCTGTAGTGCAGGCCCAGCTTGGAGCGGCGCCACAGCACATCGTCGGCGCTGCAGGCCCATTCCTCGCGCTGCAGATAGCGCAGCTCGATCTCGTGCAGCCCCGGCGCCACCTCCGGGCCCAGCTCGGCCAGGCTGGTCGCAGCGCCCAGCACGCGGCTGATGCGGGCGCCATAGGCGCGGCACAGCCGGCGCGTCAGCGCCGGCGGCAGATAGGCATGGCGCTGCTGCACGGCGGCCACCAGGCGCTCGAAATCGGTGTCGGGCCGCTGGGCCGCACCGATCCAGGCCGACAGATCGCCGCCCGGCAGATGGGCCCGCTCGGTCCAGGGCTGGCGTTGCTCACCCAGCATCTCACCCACCAGGTCGGCGGCATCCTCGGCCAGCTTGCGGAAGGTGGTGATCTTGCCGCCCCAGACCGAGAGCAGCGGCGCGCCCTGGGTATTGCTCTCCAGCAGATAGTCGCGGGTGACCGCGGAGGGGTCGCCCGAGGCATCGTCCAGCAGCGGGCGCACGCCGGCATAGCTCCAGACCACATCGCTGGGCTGCACCGGCTTCTCGAAGTAACGGCTGGCCTGCTCGCACAGATAGGCGATCTCCTGCGCGTCGATCTGCGCCTTGGCATAGCCGGCCAGCGCATCCGGCGCCAGCTCCACATCGGTGGTGCCGATCAGCGTGTAGTCCTGCTCGTAGGGGATCGCGAAGATGATGCGCTTGTCGGGGTTCTGGAAGATGTAGGCGTGGTCATGGGCGAAGCAGCGCCTGACGATGATGTGGCTGCCCTTGACCAGGCGCAGGCTCTTGGTGGCCAGTGCCTCACCCTGGGCCGGCCGGGCGATGCTGCGCAGAAAGCTCTCGGCCCAGGGGCCGGCCGCATTGACCAGCGCACGGGCTTGCACCCGGCGCTCGCCCTGCGGGGTCGAGACGGTAGCGCTCCAGCCGCTGGCGCTGCGCTGCACCGCGGTGACCGGCGAGCGCGTCAGCAGCTCGGCGCCCTTCTCGCGCGCGTCCAGCGCATTGAGCAGCACCAGGCGGGCATCGTCCACCCAGCCGTCCGAATAGACGAAGCCGCGACGGTATTGCGCCTTCAGCGGCTGGCCCAGCGGCGAGCCGCGCAGCTGCACGCCGGTCGAGCCCGGCAGCACCTCGCGACGCGCCAGATGGTCGTAGAGGAACAGACCCATGCGGATCATCCAGGCCGGTCGCATCGCCGGGTCATGCGGCATCACGAAGCGCAGCGGCCACATGATGTGGGGCGCGCTCTTGAGCAGCACCTCGCGCTCCTGCAGCGCCTTGCGCACCAGCGAGAACTCGTAGTACTCCAGATAACGCAGGCCACCGTGGATCAGCTTAGTGGACGAGGAGGAGGTGTGGGCCGCGAAGTCCGAGGCTTCAGCCAGCAGCACCCGCCAGCCCCGGCCGGCCAGGTCGCGGGCGATGCCGGCGCCATTGATGCCGCCGCCGACGACGAGCACGTCGCAGGCCTGGGCGTTCGCGGCAGCGTTGGGGGCGTGGGGGCTGTTCAAGCGAGTCTCCTGACGAATCGATGGATTCGTTATTTTGTTCTTCTTTTTTCTTTTTAGCGCGTTTCGGTGCGTTTTAACTGAGGGTAATCCCTCGTGACGCTTCGTTTTGCTTCCATTTAGGCTCGCTGCCGCTGCGAAAACGCGCCCTACACTCCCGGCCATGATCCCCACCAACCCGCGCCAGAACGACTTGCTGCAAGAGGTGCGCGCCCGCGGCTCGACCAGCGTCGAGGCCCTGGCCGAGAAGTTCGGCGTCACGCTGCAGACGGTGCGCCGCGATGTGCAGCGCCTGGCCGAGGCCGGCCTGGTGACACGTTTTCACGGCGGGGTGCGCATCCCGTCCAGCACCACCGAGAACATCGCCTACCGCCAGCGCCAGGCCCTGCAGGCCGACGGCAAGGCCCGCATTGCCCGTGCGATCGCCGCGCGCATTCCGAGCGGCTGCTCGCTGATCCTGAACCTGGGCACCACCACCGAGGCGGTGGCCCGCGAGCTGCTGCAGCACAAGGGCCTGCGCGTCATCACCAACAACCTCAATGTCGCCACCATACTGAGCGACAACCCCGACTGCGAGCTGGTGATGGTGGGCGGCTCGGTGCGGCACCGCGACCGCGGCGTGGTCGGCGAGGCGGCGGTGGACTTCATCCGCCAGTTCAAGGTCGACATCGGCCTGATCGGCATCTCGGGCATAGAGAGCGACGGCAGCCTGCGCGACTTCGACTACCGCGAGGTGATGGTGGCCCGCACCATCATCGAGCACTCACGCGAAGTCTGGCTGGCCGCCGACGCCAGCAAGTTCAACCGCCCGGCCATGGCCGAGGTGGCGCGCCTGCCCCAGATCGACCTGCTGTGCACCGACGCGCCGCCGCCCCAGCCCTACCCGGCCTTGCTGGCGGACGCCGGCGTCGAGCTGCTGGTGGCGGCCTGAGCCGGCCCTTCCCGAATCTGCCAGGGAGCACAACCATGACCCATCTGCTCGCCCTCGACCAGGGCACGTCCAGCTCGCGCGCCATCGTCTTCGACGCCCAGGGCGGCATCGTCGCGATGGCCCAGCGCGAATTCCGCCAGCACTATCCGCAGCCGGGCTGGGTGGAGCACGATGCCCTGGAGATCTGGGACAGCCAGCTGGCCGTGGCCCGCGAGGCCCTGGCCAAGGCCGGGCTGCAGGCCGGCGATATCCAGGCCCTGGGCATCACCAACCAGCGCGAGACCACCGTGGTGTGGAACCGCAAGACCGGCCAGCCCATCCATCCGGCCATCGTCTGGCAGGACCGCCGCGCCGAGCCCACCTGCGCCGCCTTGCGCGAGCAGGGCCTGAGCCCCACGGTGCAGCGCAAGACCGGCCTGGTGATCGACGCCTATTTCTCCGGCAGCAAGCTCAAATGGATACTCGATAACGTTGCCGGTGCGCGGGAGCAGGCCTGGCGCGGCGAGCTGGCCTTCGGCACCGTGGACAGCTGGCTGGTCTGGCGCCTGACCGAGGGCGCGGTGCATGCCACCGATGTCAGCAATGCCGCACGCACGATGCTGTTCAATGTGCACAGCAACCAGTGGGACGAGGAGCTGCTGCAGGCCCTGGACATTCCCGCCACGGTGCTGCCGGCGGTCCATCCCAGCGCCCACGCCTTCGGCCGCGCAGCGCCGGCCCATCTGGGCGGCGAGATCCTGATCGGCGGCATCGCCGGCGACCAGCAGAGCGCACTGTTCGGCCAGGCCTGTTTCGAGGCCGGCATGGCCAAGAACACCTATGGCACCGGCTGCTTCATGCTGATGCACACCGGCGAACGCTTCCAGACCTCGGTCAGCGGCCTGATCACCACCAGCGCCGCCCAGCACACCGCCCGCCCCCAGTTCGCGCTGGAGGGCAGCGTCTTCATCGGCGGCGCGGTGGTGCAGTGGCTGCGCGACGGCCTCAACGCGATCAAGTCCAGCTCCGAGGTCCAGGCCCTGGCCGGGAGCGTGTCCGATGCCGGCGGCGTGATGTTCGTGCCCGCCTTCACCGGCCTGGGCGCGCCCTACTGGCAGCCCGAGGCACGCGGTGCCATCGTCGGCCTGACCCGCGGCAGCACCGCCGCCCATATCGCCCGCGCTGCGCTGGAGAGCATCGCCTTCCAGAGCGCCGCGCTGCTGCAGGCCATGAGCCGCGATGCGGTGGCGGCCGGCGGCGCGCCGGTCAGCGAGCTGCGGGTGGACGGCGGCGCCTGCGTCAACGATCTGCTGATGCAGTTCCAGGCCGATCTGCTGGGCATACCGGTCGTGCGCCCCCAGGTCATCGAGACCACCGCGCTGGGCGCCGCCTATCTGGCCGGCCTCGCGAGCGGGCTGTATCGCGGCCTCGACGAGCTCAGCGCCCAGTGGCGCGCCGAGCGCGTCTTCGAGCCGCGCATGCCGCGCGAGCGCGCGGCCGAGCTGATGGAGCGCTGGGAGCGGGCGGTGCGGCAAACGGTGGCGGTCTAGGCCGCAGCCACCCAGGCTCATCAGACATGCAGGGCCTGCCCCAGCGCCCGCAGCGCGGCCTCCTGCACCGCCTCGCCCAGGGTCGGATGGGCATGGATGGTATGGGCCACATCCTCCAGGCGCGCGCCCATCTCCAGGCTCTGGCCGAAGGCCGCGCTGAGCTCGGACACCGCCGCGCCCACCGCCTGCCAGCCCAGGATCAGATGGTTGTCGGCCCGGGCCACCACCCGCACAAAGCCCTCGGGCGCCTCCAGTGACAGGGCCCGGCCATTGGCCGCAAAGGGGAAGCTGGCCTGGACGATGCTGTGCCCGGCCGCCTCGGCACTGGCCGGCGTGTGGCCCGCCACCACCAGCTCGGGATCGGTGAAGCAGACCGCCGGTATCGCCGCCGGCTCGAAGCGCCGCGCCTGGCCGGCGATCAACTCGGCCACCATCTCGCCCTGGGCCATGGCCCGATGCGCCAGCAGAGGCTCGCCGGCCAGATCGCCGATGGCCCAGACGTTCTTCATCGAGCTGCGGCATTGGGCGTCGATGCGCACGGCGGCGCCGTTCATGTCCAGCATCAGCCGCTCCAGCCCCCAACCCTGGACGCGCGGGCGCCGGCCCACGGCCACCAGCACCTTGTCGGCCGGCAGCTCCAGCAGCTGGCCCTGCGGATCGCGCAGGCTCAGCGCATCGCCGGCCGCATTCAGGCCCTCGACCCGGTGGCCCAGCTTCAGCGCGATGCCCAGCCGCTCCAGCGATTGCGCCACCGGCCTGACCAGCTCGGCGTCGTAGGCCGGCAGCACCCGGTCCTGCGCCTCCACCACGGTCACCTCGGCGCCCAGCTTGCGCCAGGCCGTGCCCAGCTCCAGGCCGATATAGCCGGCGCCCACCACCACCAGGCGGCGCGGCAGCTCGGTCCAGCCCAGGGCCTCGGTGGACGAGACCACCCGGCCGCCGCCGGCACCGAAGGGCAGGCCCGGCAGCGCCAGCTCCTGCGAGCCGGCCGCCAGCAGCAGATGCTCGCACTGGATGCGCTGCGGCGCGCTGGGGTCGGCGCCCGCGGCCGCACGGATCTCGACCGTCTTGCCGTCGACGATCTCGGCCCAGCCCTGGATCAGGCGCACGCCGCGCTTCTTCAGCAGCGCCGCGACGCCGCCGGTCAGTTTGGCGACGATGCCGGCCTTCCAGGCCTGGGTGCGCCCGAGGTCAAGATTGAGGCCGCTGACCGAGATGCCCAGCACCGAGCCGCCCTCGGCCTGCTGGCGCGCCGCCGCATAGGCATCGGCCGCATGGATCAGGGCCTTGGACGGGATGCAGCCGATGTTCAGGCAGGTGCCGCCCAGCGCGGCGCCCTCGACCAGGGTGGTGGCGATGCCCAGTTGGGCCGCGCGCAACGCCGCCACATAACCGCCGGGGCCGCCGCCGATGATCAGCAGCTGGGTTTGGGTGTAGACAGGAGGCATCTTGCTTTCCCCTTCTGCGCTCATTCGATGAAGAGCGTGGCCGGCGCTTCCAGCAGGGCCCGCAGGCGCTGCACGAACTCGGCCGCCACCATGCCGTCGACCACCCGGTGGTCGAAGGACGAGGACAGATTCATCAGCAGGCGCGGCACGACCCGGCCCTGGCGGTCGAACATGGGTCGCTCGACGATGCGGTTGACGCCGACGATGGCCACCTCGGGATGGTTGATCACCGGCGTCGTGACGATGCCGCCCAGCGGCCCCAGGCTGGTGATGGTGATCGTGGAGCCCGTCAGCTCCTCGCGCGCCAGCTTGCCCGCGCGCGCCGCCTCGGCCAGGCGGCTGATCTCGGCGGCGCAGGCCCAGAGGTCCAGGGTCTCGGCATGGCGCAGCACCGGCACCATCAGTCCGGCCTCGGTCTGGGCCGCCATGCCCAGATGGACGGCGCCATAACGGGTCAGCAGCGCGGCTTCGTCGTCATAGCGGGCATTGATCTGCGGAAACTCCGGCAGGGCCAGCACGATCGCACGCACCAGGAAGGGCAGCAGGGTCAGCTTGGGGCGGCGGCCCTGCCACTGCTTGTTGAGGCTGTGGCGCAGCGCCTCCAGCTCGGTGACGTCGAGCTCCTCCACATAGCTGAAGTGCGGGATCTGGCGCTTGGCCAGCTGCATCTTCTGCGCGATCTTGCGGCGCAGGCCGATGACGGGCACGGCCTCCTCGCTCAGGCGCGGCGCATAGCGGCGATCCACCGGGGCCGCCGCGCCGCCGCTGACCTGCCCCTGCGCGGCAGCGAACGCCTCCAGATCCTCGTGGGTGATGCGGCCCGCCGGCCCGCTGCCGGGCACGAACTGCAGCGCCAGCCCCAGCTCCCAGGCGCGCCGCCGCACCGCCGGCGAGGCCAGCGGCTTCTCGCCGGGCGCGCGGCGCGGCGCGGCCGGCGCGGGCTGGGCCAAAGACGGCGCGGCCAGCACCGGCGCGGGCGCTGGCGGGGGAGAAGGTGGGGATGGGGGCAGGTGGGCAGGCGCGGGCGGCGCAAGGGCCTGGCCCGCTTTCAGATTGCCCTCGCCCTCGACCTCCAGCCGTATCAGCTCGGCGCCCACCGCCAGCACCTGGCCCACCGCGCCGCCCAGGGCCAGCACGCGGCCGGCCACCGGCGAGGGGATCTCCACCGTGGCCTTGTCGGTCATCACATCGGCCAGGATCTGGTCCTCGGCCACCGTCTCGCCCGGCTGCACCCGCCAGGCCACCAGCTCGACCTCGGCAATGCCCTCGCCGATGTCCGGCATCTTGATCAGATGAATACCCATTTCAGAGCCCTCCCGCCAGCACGCGCTTCAGGGCCTCGCCGACGCGGGCCGGGCCGGGAAAGTAGGCCCATTCCTGGGCATGGGGATAGGGCGTGTCCCAGCCGGTGACGCGCTCGATCGGCGCCTCGAGCTGGTAGAAGCAATGCTCCTGCACCAGGGCCACCAGTTCGGCGCCGAAGCTGCTGGTGCGGGTGGCCTCGTGCACCACGACGCAGCGGCCGGTCTTCTTCACCGAGTTGACGACCGTGTCCAGGTCCATGGGCCAGATGCTGCGCAGGTCGATGATCTCGGCGTCTATGCCGCTCTCGCGCGCCGCCGCCTCGCAGACCCAGACCATGGTGCCGTAGGCCAGCACCGTCACCGCGCTGCCGGGCCGGAACACCGCGGCCGAGCTCAGCGGCACGGTGTAATAGCCTTCGGGCACCTCGGCCGAGGGCAGCTTGGACCAGGGCACGACCGGCCGGTCATGATGACCGTCGAAAGGCCCGTTGTAGATGCGCTTGGGCTCCAGGAAGATCACCGGGTCCTCGCATTCGATGGCCGCGATCAGCAGGCCCTTGGCGTCATAGGGGTTGGACGGCATCACGGTGCGCAGGCCGCAAACCTGGGTGAACATGGCCTCGGGGCTCTGGCTGTGCGTCTGGCCGCCGTAGATGCCGCCGCCGCAGGGCATGCGCAGGGTCAGCGGCGCGCTGAAGTCGCCGGCCGAGCGGTAGCGCAGCCGCGCCGCCTCGGAGACGATCTGGTCGATGGCCGGGTAAACATAGTCGGCGAACTGGATCTCGACCACCGGCCGCAGGCCATAGGCCGCCATGCCCACCGCCGCGCCGACGATGCCGCTCTCGGAGATCGGCGCATCGAAGACCCGCGAGCGGCCGTACTTGGCCTGCAGGCCCTCGGTGCAGCGGAACACGCCGCCGAAATAGCCCACGTCCTCGCCGAAGACCACCACATTCGGGTCGCGCTCCATCATCACATCCATGGCCGAGCGCAGGGCCTGGATCATGGTCATCGGGCGACGCGCCATGGTGCTGTTATTGGACTCGCTCATCGTTCAAGCTCCCAGCTGCTGGCGCTGACGGCGCAGGTGCTCGGGCATGTCCTTGTAGACATCCTCGAACATGCTGGCGACGCTAGGGATGTGGCCATCCAGCAGCGAGCCATAGCGTTCGGCCTCGCGCTGGGCCGCGATCACCTCGGCCTCCAGCGACTTCTGCGTGGCCTCGTGCTCCGCATCGCTCCAGACGCCCAGGCGCGTCAGGTGCAGGCGCAGCCGCGCGATCGGGTCGCCCAGCGGGAACTGCTGCCATTCATCGGCCGGCCGGTACTTGCTCGGATCGTCCGAGGTGCTGTGGGCGCCGGCCCGGTAGCTGACCCACTCGATCAGCGTCGGCCCCAGATTGCGGCGCGCCCGCTCGGCGGCCCACTGCGAGGCCGCATAGACGGCGAGGAAGTCATTGCCGTCCACCCGCAGCGAGGCGATGCCCGAGCCCACGCCACGCGCGGCAAAGGTGGTGTGCTCGCCGCCGGCGATGGCCTGGAAGGTGGAGATTGCCCACTGGTTGTTGACCACATTGAGGATCACCGGCGCGCTGTAGACATGGGCAAAGGTCAGCGCGGTCGCGAAGTCGGCCTCGGCGGTGGAGCCGTCGCCGATCCAGCCGGAGGCGATGCGGGTATCGCCCTTGATCGCCGAGGCCATGGCCCAGCCCACCGCCTGGATGTACTGGGTGGCCAGATTGCCCGAGATCGAGAAGAAGCCAGCGCGCTTGTAGGAGTACATCACCGGCAGCTGGCGGCCCTTGATCGGGTCGCGCTCGTTGGACAGCAGCTGGCAGATCATCTCGACCATGGACACATCGTCGCGCGCCAGCAGCAGACCCTGCTGGCGGTAGGTCGGGAAGTTCATGTCGCCGGGCTTGAGCGCCATCGCATGGGCCACCGCGATGGCCTCCTCGCCCAGGCACTGCATATAGAAAGAGAGCTTCTTCTGGCGCTGCGCAATCAGCATGCGCGCGTCGAAGATGCGGGTCTTCATCATGGTCTTGAGCCCGCGGCGCAGCACATCGTGGCTCAGCGGCGGCGCCCAGGGCCCGAGGGCCTGTCCCTCCTCGTCCAGCACCCGCACCAGCGCATAGGCCAGGTCGGCGGTGTCCACCGGCGCCACATCCACATCGGGGCGGCGCACCGCGCCGGCGGGCGACAGGTGGAGGTAGGAGAAATCGGTGGCACAGCCCGGTCGCCCCGTGGGCTCGGGCACATGCAGACGCAGTGGCGGATAGTGGCTCATGGCCGGCTCCCGGCGCGCCGCGGCTCGCGACACGCCCTGCTGGTTGCAAAAAGACGTTCGCCGGCCGGCCGTATGGGCCGCCCGCCCGAACTCCTGGCCAGGGCCGCGACCCGGTAGGGCCGGCACTGGCTGCAGCGCTAGCCTAAGGCATCGAGGCCCAGGCGCGCCCCAGGGAGAGCCCGGGGTCAGCTGGGTATGGGGCTGACCCCAATCAAGCGTTCCAGGCCGAGACCAGCAGCAGCAGCTGGCCGGCGATGCCCGGTTTCAGGTTCGAGCTGGGCAGCGGGATCCGGATCTGGATCATCCCGCCCTTGACCGCCTCATAGCTCAGGGCCTCGGTAGCCAGGCCGACGCGCTGGCTCTCCCAGCTGCTCTTGATCTGCCAGTCGCCGCCGGCCTTCAGCGGCGGCTCCAGCGAGATCAAGAGGCTGTCGCGGAACAGATGGCTGCCCTCGAAATGCTGGTCGGGCCAGAAGCGCTGGTCGACCTGGTAGTCGGGCACCCGCACCGAGAGGTCCATCGCGTAGGCCAGCGTGCGGTCCTGATGGCTGACCTTGGCGCGGTTGGCCAGAAAGACGCTGGAGAGATAGACCAGATGGCCGCCCTGCTCGCGCTGCTCGGTCAGCTGCTGGTGGTTGCGGCAGGCCGGCGAATCCTCCTCGGCCACCCGCCGGCTCAGGTACCAGCGCTTGCCGCGCGGCCGCGCCAGCAGCTCGAACTGGTAGAGCGCCTGCACCTTGCGCTCCCGCTCGATCGCCGCCGGCAGGCGCACCTCGTCGACCTCGATCCAGATATCCACCCGCACATCACCGAACAGGAAGCGGGCCAGGTTCTGGTAGGCCTCCTCGCTGTTGACGATGCCCAAGGGCCCGGAATGGCTGCGGTAGCAATAGGCGGTGGCGGCGGTGCGGGTGACCTGGTTCTGCGCGTCCAGGCCCCAGACCGAGGCGTTGTCGACCTTGACCAGGCCGTCGCTGCCGTCGCCGGCAAAGCTGCGCGAGATGCCCATGGCCGCGTCGTAGTCGTTGCGATTGGTGCCCACCATGCAGAAGATGCGCTCGACCGGGAAGGCGCTCTCGGGCACGAAGTCCACCCGCTTGTAGCGCTGGTAGGCGGCCTGCAGGTTCAGGTAGTCCGCCATGCGCTGATGATTGAAGTTATTGATGTCGTTCAGGCCCAGCCAGCTGGGCACCTTGATGCCGGCGATCTGTATGCCGTTGTGCGGCGTCGCATAGGTGAAGACCTTGTCCACCGCCCGGCGCGCCTCGGCCGCGCCCAGCTGCGGGTTCTGCAACAGGCCGCGCACCACCAGGCCGCCCATCGAATGGGCGACCAGATAGCAGCGGAAATCGGTCGGCGCGATGCCCTCCTCGGCCATCACCAGATCGCGCACCCGCAGGATCAGCGCCGAGAGGCCGCGCGCGTAGGTCTCGATATCGCTGGCCTTGCCGCTGCCGAAATGGCTGGAGCCGCTGTCGTAGTAGCGGTAGATCACCACCGAGCGCGCCGGTATGCCGGCGCGTCCCGCGCGCGGCTGCCAGTCGCGGTCCATGATGTCCAGGCCGTTCTCGTAGACATCGCCGTACTCGAACTCGGCCGCCAGGCGCAGCAGCGGCGACTCGAAGACGAACTTCTTCGGCCCCTCGCGCTTGTCGGGGCTGGCGCGGTAGAGGGTGGAGCCCAAATTGAAGCCGCAGAAGGGATCGGCTGCCGTCTCGTTGCGCTCGCCCTCGGTCATCGCATAGCCGCGCACATAGATGATCGGATAGAAGGGCGGCCGATAGGGCGGCTTGTAGGGGCTGGACGCTGCTGTGCTGCTCATGGCCGGACTCCGGGCGCTGTTGTTATGGTCCGCTTATAGCCTGCGCCCTCGTCCAGCGGCAATCCCATCCTGCTGCCGGGCCAGGATGAGAAAGGCCCGCCGCAGCGGGCGGCTGCGGCGGGCCTTCAGGGCCGGGTTCAGGCCGGGCTTACTTGAACTGGTAGCTGGCGCTGGCGTACCAGAAGCGGCCGCGCGGGTCGGCAAACGAGCCGGCAAAGCCGGCCGCATGCGAGCCATAGCTGGAGGAGGCGGTGAACGGTGCCGCGTCGTCCAGCAGATTGCGCGCGCCGACACGCAGCGTCAGGTTCTTGAAGCCTTTGTAGGTCACGGCCAGATTCCAGCGCGAGGTGTCCTTGACCCGGTAGGGCGCATCCACGCCCAGATTGGCGTTCACTTGGGCGGCCGACTCGGTCCAGCCATTGGTGAACACATGCTCGAGCGCCACGCTCAGGTCGCCGCGGCTCCAGTCGATGCCGAAGGTGTGCTGCCAGGCCGGTACCGGCGCGATGCCGCCGGTGGCCTGGCCGACGTAGTCGATCATGGGCTCGTCCTTGCCGCTCTGGGTCTTGTACTTGAGCACATAGGTGCCGCTGTAGCTGAGGCCCACCCGCGTGCCACCGTCGTAGCTGAAGCCGCCGCGCATATCGAGGTCGATGCCCGAGGTCTCCAGCTTGCCCAGGTTCTCGACCGGGGTCTCGATATAGGACAGCAGGCCGTCCGGCGAGCGCTTCACCCGGTTGATGTACTTGCGGTACAGGGCCTCGTCGCCCATCAGTGTGTCGCCGCTGATGACGCCAATGGTGTCGCGCTTCTCGATATTCCAGTAGTCCAGCGCGACGGTGAAGTTGCGCGAGGGCTCGAAGACCGCCCCGAAGCTGAACTGCCGGCTCTTCTCGGGCTTCAGATTGGGATCGCTCGAGAGCTGCACATTGAACTGGGTCAGGCAGCGCGGGTTGTTCTCCTGGCCGGCCGGGCAGTCCCAGTCCTGCTGCGCATCGGCGGTATTGGTATTGGCCACCGGGCTGTTGACGTCCCACAGCGTCGGCGCACGGAAGCCGGTGCCGGCGCTGGCACGCAACAGCAGCTGCTTGCTGGGCTGGTAGCGCAGGCGGGCCATCGGGTTGAAGCTGCCGCCGAAATCGCTGTAGCGGTCGTAGCGGGCCGCCAGCGTCGCTTCCAGCTCCTTGCTGAAGGGCAGCGCCAGCTCGCCGAACAGTGCATAGATATTGCGGCTGGCCACCGTGGTGGGCACCGAGCCCTCGCCGCCCACATGCAGGCCGGCGGAGTAGCTGGCATTGGTCGGGCGGTCCTCGGCCTTTTCCTTGCGCAAGTCCACGCCCAGCGCCAGCGCCATCGCGCCACCGCCCATCTGGCCAAGTTCGCGGCTGATCTTGCCGTCGTAGGCGATCGTCGTGCCCTTGGAGCGGCGCACCTCCCCGCGCAGCGAGGCCGCGTCCAGCAGGGCCAGTCCGGCGGCATCGTTGGGGCCGAAGGGGTTGATATTGCCGCTGGCCAGGGCCGCCAGATACGGGGCCTGCAGCAGATAGCCGTCATAGACCAGCTTGCCGCGGGCCTGCGACAGATTCAGGCCCATATCGTAGTCCCAGCCGCCGAACTGGCCGCTGCCGCCGACGACGAAGCGGTACTGCTCATTGGTGTTGTCGCTGACCCGGTTGCCCATGTCCAGCGAGCGGGTGACGATCTCGGCAAAGCCGTCGCCATCGGGGTCCCAGTCGGCCGCGGTGAAGCCCATGCTGCTCAGCAGGGCCTGCGGGAAGTAGCGGCTGGTGACCGGCAGCGCGAACGGCGGATAGGTGCCGTCCGGGTTGACCTTGGCCGCGCCAGAATCCAGCGGCGTCGGCGCCACGCGGCCGATGGTGGCGTTGCGGGCGATCGAGCCTTCGACAAACAGCTGGTGTCCGCCGCCCAGCGCGAAGGTGCCGCGCGCATAGACATCGGTCTTCTCGCTGTCCGGCAGGTTGTCCAGCATCGCCGCATAGATCGCGCGGCAGTAGCGAGCCGGCTGGCCGCTGGGCGAGTCGCCGGTGTTGGAAACCACCGTCAGCGCCGGATCGCAGGGCGCGAACTGGCTGCCGGCACCGGCATAGAGGCCCGGCGTGACCAGGTAGTCGCCGGTGAAGATCGCACCCGGGAAGCCGCGGAACGAGGTGGGAGGGAAGGAGCCCGGCACCTCGGTGGCATGGCGCAGATAGAGGCCCTGGTCGATGGCCTTGACCCGCTGCTGGTCCTTGAAGTTGGCGGTCAGCAGCAGGTTGTAGCCGTCCTTGCCCAGATCGCCCATGCCAAAGGCCAGCGAGGCGCCCTTCTCGCCGCCGCCGATGCTCTCTTCCGGCGCGCCGTAGCGCAGCGTCAGCTCACCCCGGCTGTAGTCCTTGCGGGTGATGAAGTTGATCACGCCGCCGACCGCATCGGTGCCGTAGACGGCCGAGGCGCCATCGCGCAGCACCTCGATGCGCTCGATGGCTGCGAAGGGAATGCTGTTCAGGTCCACCGCGGCCGAGCCGCCGATGGAGCCGAAGGGATGGCCGGCCAGGCGGCGACCGTTCAGCAGGATCAGCGTCGAGTTCGCGCCCAGGCCGCGCATATTCGCATTGCTGGTCGCATAGCCGGCACCCTGGGTCGCATCCGACAGCATTGCGCTGCTGGCGGTGACACGGCGCAGGATGTCCTCGACATTGCTGGCACCGCTCTTCTCGATCTGCTCGCGCGAGATCACCGTCACCGGCAGCGCCGTCTCCGATTCCAGGCGCTTGATCGACGAACCGGTGACCGTAACCCGCTCCAGCGATTCCTGCGCCTGGACCAGGCCGGACAGCGCCGCGGCACTGCAGACCAGGGCCGCGGCGCGGCCCAGTCTTGAAGCTTTGAACATTGTGCTCACTCCTCGAGTCGTGAAAACGCACCTGGCTCGGGCCCAGCCTCTGTCCTTGCTTTGCTGTGGCTGCGACCCGATCCCAACCAGGCTCGTGCGAGGATTCTTCTGATCCGTGCGCTCCAAGAACTTCTGTCATACCCTGGCTGTTGCGCGTCTGCATCAGCACAAAAATAGGACAGCGTTTGTCCTGATTGCCGAACCGGTCTCAAAGGCCGAAGCGCGCGCCCGCGCCCAGCAGCGTGGCGACGCCCAGCAGCGCGAACACCAGCGCGGCAATGCCATGCACCAGGCGCACCGGGATGCGGCCGGCGATACGGTCGCCCAGCAGCACGGCCGGCACATTGGCGATCATCATGCCCAGGGTCGTACCGGCCACGACCGCCCAGAAGTCCTGGAAACGCGCGGCCATCGCCACCGTCGCGATCTGCGTCTTGTCGCCCATCTCGGCCAGAAAGAAGGCCACGATGGTGGTGCCCAGCACGCCCAGCTTCAGGC
Source organism: Burkholderiaceae bacterium (assembly GCA_041920215.1). Lineage (GTDB taxonomy): Bacteria > Pseudomonadota > Gammaproteobacteria > Burkholderiales > Burkholderiaceae_C > JAYRSJ01. The sequence continues at coordinate 170,491 of JAYRSJ010000001.1, forward strand.
CCTGGCCGCCGGCCTCTTCCTCGTCGAGCTTGTCGGGCACCAGCATCCAGGCCGCCATCGCGACAAAGCCCAGGCCCAGGCCCCAGCGCAGCCATTGCGGCTGCAGCACCGTGGTCAGCCAGGCGCCCAGGGCGCCGGCGCCGGCATGGTTGAGGGCGGTTGCGATCAGGATGCCCCAGCAGATCGGCCAGGGCTTGCGGAAGCGCGCGGCCAGGAAGAAGGCCAGCAGCTGGGTCTTGTCGCCGATCTCGGCCAGGGCCACCACGCCGGTGGAAAAGAGGAAAGCTTCCATGAAGAGTACCTGCTAGGAACCACGGCCTGAGCAATAAGCGGCTTTGACCCTGCCGCCTCCGGCCGTGAACCGAGGAACAGGGTCAAAGGTCTTGCCAGGTGTGCGGGTCGGCACACTGCCCTTGCCATGATCCTCACGGATCAAGTCTGTTGACAAAGGCCCGCGCGGCTTGCACCCGGTGTGCGCAAGCGGCCACGGCGACTACTCCCCAATGACGGCCGCGATTATAGGGGGCGCGGGTCCAGGCGCCGCAGATCGAGCCCGCGCCGCGCCAGCAGCCGGGCGCCGGGCAGCAGCTGGGCGAGGCGCTGCGCGCCACCGGCGGCCGCCAGATCCAGCACCAGCACCGTGCGCATGCGCTCGGGCTGCCAGTAGCGGCGGCAGTGGGCCTGCAGCAGGTCCTGCAGCGGCTGCGGCGCCAGCGCCTGCAGGGCCTGGCCCAGCCGGCGCAGCTGCGCCGGCCCCTCCGGCAGGGCCGATGCCTCGGCCAGCCAGCCGGCCAGGCCGGCGGTGGTCTCCAGGCGCAACTCCTGGGCGCCCAGCCAGGCCTGGCGGCGCGCCTCCAGCTCGTCGGCCTGGGGGGGCTGGTCCAGCAGGCGCTGCAGCTCGGCCTGCATCAGCTGCGCCAGCTCCAGCCCCTGGGCGGCCCGGGTCTGCGCCTCCAGCAGCAGCCAGCCGGCCTCCGGCAGGCGCTGCAGCTCGGCGCCTATGCCATAGCTGAGGCTGCGCTGGCCGCGCAGCGAACGCGTCAGCCTGGCCCCCTGCCCCTGCACCAGCAGCGCCGGCGCCAGCAGGGCCGCGGGGTCCAGCCCCGCCAGCCCGGCTTCAGGCAGCGCCATCAGCAGGCTGGCCTGGCTCAGACCCGGGCTGTCCAGCACCCAGGTCGGCGCGACGCCTGCGCCGGCGCGCTGCAGCGGGCCCGACGGTGCGGCCATGCCGGCGGCCGGCTGCCAATCGCCGAAATGATCGCCCGCCAGGCGCAGGGCCTCGTCCAGCCCCAGATCACCGGCCAGCAGCAGCGTGCAGGCGGCCGGCTGCAGCGCGCGTCGGCGCAGTGCCAGCAGATCATCGCGGCGCAGGCGCGCGAGGCCGGCCGCATCGGGCAGTTGGCCCGGGCCGTCCGCGCCCCAGAACAGGCGCCGCGCCAGCAGCCGCGCCAGGGCCGGCGCCTCGGCCAGCTGACGGGCGTGCCCGTCCAGCAGCTCCTCGCGGGCCGTCTGCAGCTCGGCCGCGCCCAGCAGCGGCCGCTGCACCAGATCGGCCAGCAGGGCCAGGCCCTCGTCGGCAACGCTGCTGGGCAGGGTCAGGCCCAGCTGGGCGTTGAGCAGCCCCTGGCTGCGATCCAGCGCGCCGCCCAGACGTTCGGCGGCCCAGACCAGCTCGGCCGCATCGCTGCGCTCAGGCCCTGCCTCGGTGCGCAGCGTGGCCCCCTGGACCAGGGCCGCCAGCAGCCACTCGCCCAGGCCGGCCTGGCCGGGCGGGTCGCGCCAGCTGCCCAGCGCGTCGAGCTGCAGGCGCAGGCTTAGCAGCGGCAGGCCGCGGCGCTCGGCCAGCAGCAGCCGCAGGCCGTTGGGCAGGCGGGCCTCGGCCAGCGGCGGGCCTGCCAGGGCCTGCGGCGCCGGACCGGGTGACGGCGCTCGCTCGAAGCCGCTCGCCGCGGCACCCGCCGGCGGCGTCTGCACGCTCGCGTTCATACCAGCAGGGCCGGCTCGTAGAGCACGGTCAGCCGCGGCGCCTGCAGCAGCAGGCGCCGCACGCCGCGCTGCAGCTCCTGCGGCCCGAGCTGCTGCCAGCGGCCCAGGTCCTGCGCCAGCACGGCCGCGTCGCCGCGCAGCAGCCGGGCCTCGCCCAGCTGCAGACCGCGGCCCTCGGCCGTCTCGCGCGCCAGCAGGGTCTGGCCCAGCAGCAGGGCGCGCGCCTTGTCCAGCTCCTCGTGCAGCAGGGGCTCGCTGGCCAGGCGCTGCAGCTCGCGCTCCAGCGCCCCGGCCAGCTGCTCGGCCGCGCGCGCACCGCCGCCGCCGGCAGCGATCGCATGGGCCACCATCATGCCGGCGTCGGCATGCTGCAGCAGCTCGAAGCCGCAGCCCTGGGCCAGGCCCTGCTGGTAGCCGAGGCTGGCCAGCAGGCGCGCCGAATCGCCCAGGCCCAGCACGGCCTCGATCAGGCGCAGCAACGCGGTATCGGGGCTGGCCGCCGGCGGCGCACGCCAGACCAGGGCGGCGGCCGGCGGGCTGCCGGGCGGCGCTGCCAGGCGCCGGCGCCCGCTGGCAAGCGCCGCAGGCGTGGCCGGTGGCCGCGGGGCTGGCGGCTCGGGCGGCAGGGCGATGCTGCCGAACCAGTGGTCCACCGCCTGATCCAGCTGGTGCTCATCGAAGCGACCGCTCACCACCAGCAGCGCCTTGTCGGGCCGGTAGTGGCGGGCATGAAAGTCCTGCAGCTCGACCAGGCTGATCGCGGCCAGCTCCTCAGGCGCGCCGATCACCGGTCGTTCATAAACCTGGCCGGCGAACAGCAGGCCCGGCAGCGCATGGAACAGCGGCGCGTGCGGGTCGCCCTGCAGGCGCTGGGCGATCTCCTCCAGCAGCACCGCGCGCTCGGCATCCAGCAGGGCCTGGTCGGGCCGCAGATTGGCCATGCGTTCGGCCTCGGCCCACAGCAGGGGCTCCAGATGCTGGGACGGCACCTGGCTGTGGAAGACCGTCAGGTCCTCGGCGGTGAAAGCATTGTTGCTGCCGCCCACATCCTCGGTGAGGCGATCGAAATCGCCGTCGGCCAAATGGCGGGTGCGGCGGAACATCAGGTGCTCGAACAGGTGGGCCATGCCGGAGCGACCCGGCGGATCGTCGCGCGCGCCGACCCGGTACCAGACCTGCACCGCCACCGAGCGTCCGCCCTCGGCCGCCACGCCCGGCGCGTCGGGCAGGCTCAGCAGTTCCAGCCCGTTGCGCAGGCGACGCTGGCGCAGGCCGGCCGTCCAGTCCTGGCGGGCCGGGGCAAGACCCGACCCCAGGGCCGGCAGGGCCAGCGCCCCGAGCCCGGCAGACAAGCCGGCCGACAGCGTGGCGGCCAGCCCGGTGGCCAGGCATTGGCGACGGCTGCAGACGAAGCGATGATGCATAGGCCCGCCAGCATAGCGGCGGCCCCGTGCTGACAAGCGCTGTCAGCAGCGCCGGCGCAACATGGCGCCCTGCTGTCATCCAACAAGCCCATCCACAGGGAGTGCCCCGTCATGCAATTCGCCTACACCATCGTCTACGTCGCCGACGTGCCCGCCTCGCTGGACTTCTACGAGCGCGCTTTCGGCCTGCAGCGGCGTTTCCTGCACGAGTCCAATGCCTACGGCGAGCTGGACACCGGCGCCACCGCGCTGGCCTTCGTCGACCACGCGACCGCCCGCGACAGCGTGGGCGGCGACTATGTGGCGGCCGCCGCCAGCCTGCTGCCGCTGGGCATGGAGATCGGTCTGGCCTGCGCCGATGTGCCGGCCGCCTACGAGCGGGCGCTGGCCGCCGGCGCCCAGCCGCTGGCCGCGCCGCTCACCAAGCCCTGGGGGCAGACCGTGGCCTATGTGCGCTGCCCGGACGGCAGCCTGGTCGAGCTGTGCACGCCGATGGCCGGCTGAGCGGGCGCCCCGATGAGAGAGGCCACGATGTCGCTGCTGTCGACCGACCCGCTGTCCCACCACCTGCTGACCCAGGCCTACAACAATGCCTGGGCCAACCACCGCCTGCTGAAGGCCTGCGTCCAGCTGAGTACGGCCGAGTTCCGCGCCCCCCGGATCAGCTTCTTCCCCTCGCTGAGTGCCACCCTCAACCACACGCTGACGGTGGACTGGTTCTATCTGGAGGCGCTGGAGCGCGAGCTGCGCGGCGCGCCGCCCGACCCCGACTGCTACCGCTTCTTCGCCACGGCCGAGCCCATGGCCGATGCGGCCAGCCTGCAGGCCGCCCAGGCCGCTGCCGACCGGCGCCTGCTCGCCTACTGCGCGGCCCAACGCGACAGGCAGCTGCAGCGCCCGGTGACGATCGCACGGCCGGGCCGGCCGCAGACCGACAGCCGGCTGCGCCTGCTGGCCCATCTTTTCGAGCACCAGATCCACCACCGCGGCCAGGCCCATGCGATGCTGGCGGGCACCGGCATCAAGCCACCCCAGCTGGACGAGTTCTTCTGTGCCGGCGAGGCACAGCTGCGAGCGGCCGACTTCGCCGAGCTGGGCTGGACCGAAGCCGCCATCTGGGGCGAGGCCTAGGGCGCGCCTCAGCCGCGCAGCGGGCGGCGGCGCCAGGCGGCCAGTCCTGCCAGGCCCAGACCCAGCAGCACCCAGCTCTGCGGCTCGGGCACCGCGCTGATCACGAAGGACAGATTGTCGGCATAGCCGTCGTTGTCGCCGCCGCCCAGGCGCTCCATGCTGAGCCAGAACTGCAGGCTGCTGGTCGCCACGGGCAGGCTGCCGCTGGCCTCGCGGTAGAACAGGCCGGTGGTGTTGGCGCGCTCGGCCGGGCCTACCGGGCCGATCTCGGTCGCGCCGATCTCCAGGCCCTCGGCATCCAGGAAGGACACATAGAGCTTGGCGTTGTCCTCCTGGGCCAGCCAGCCGCCCAGCCAACCGCTGAGGCTGTAGCGGCCACCGCTGCCGGCCAGCGCGCCCAGATCGAGCTGCTGCCAGGCCACCGCCCGCGCGCCCAGGCCGGTGAACATCCGGCCGCCGCGGTCCTGCGGGCCGGGTTCGCTGGGCCGGACCCAGTTGTCGCCATAGCTGACGGCCTGGATGAAGTCGTAGTCGTCGAACAGGGTCCAGCCGCTGGTGCCGGCCTCGGCATCGCCGTTGACGATCAGGTTGTCGCCATAGCTGGCCGCCTGGGCGGCAACGCTGGCCAGGCCCAGCAGGGCGGCCGCACAAAGGGTATTGAGTTTCATCGTTAGCATCTCAGCAGGGTTTCAGGGACGGTACTGGTCCAGCAGCGCGGCGCCGCCCAGGGCCGGATCGCTGATCGAGGGCTCGCCGGTCTCCAGATGGCCGGCCAGGCGGCGGCTGAAGCCGGGCAGCTCGCGCACCTTGATCGCCAGGTCGTACCAGTGCTGGCTCTCGGCCAGCGGCAGGCGCAGATTCAGCGTGGCGCCGGCCGCCACCGGATGCAGCTGGGCGGCGCTGTCGTAGTACTTCAGCGCCCGCAGCTCGAAGCTGGCGGTCGCCGTGCCGCGGTTGCGCAGGCTCAGCAGCAGATCGCCGTTGACCCGGTCGCTGTGCGCCTCGACCTCGGGCAGCGGCTTGCCGGCCGCGGTGCTCAGCGAGCCGGTGAAATGGCGGTGGAAGCCGTTGGGGCCCAGCACCCAGAGGTCGTAGCTGCCACCCGGCGGGCTCCAGCGGCCCTGCAGCTGCTTGCCGGCCTCCACCGTGTAGCGGCGCGGCGGCTCGGCCAGCGCCAGGCGGTCGTAGACATGGAAGACCGCGCCCGCCTCGCCGGCGTTCTCGAACTGCAGGTGCAAGACCTGACCCTCATGGACCGCCTGCACCTGCAGCTCGTAGGGCAGCGGCCGCGCCGGCCGCACGCCCTCCTCCTGCAACGGCGCCACCAGGCTCAGCGGCGTGGCCGGCGTGGTGGTGCGCGGCAGCGCACGGGCGCGCTCGCGCAGGGCCTCGGTCGCGGGCAGCAGATGCACAAAGGGCTGGTCCTCGGGCCGGCGGAAGTCGAAGCAGCTCAGCAAATCGCCGCTGACCGCGCGGCGCCAGGGGCTGATCAGCGGCTCAGCCACGCCGAAGCGGGCCTCGATGAAGCGCAGCACCGAGCTGTGGTCGGCCACCTGGGAGTTGACCCAGCCGCCCTTGCTCCAGGGCGAGACCACATACATAGGCACCCGCGGACCCAGGCCGTAAGGCCGGTGGTGGTAGAGCGGGCTGGAGCCGTTCAGATGGTGGTGGTACTCGCCGACGGTGTCCACCGTCGAGTCGCCGGCCAGGCGCGCCTGGGCCGGGTCGGCGTGGTAGCTCAGGTAGGCCGGCACGGCCGGCGGCGGCATATGGTCGAAGAAACCGTCGTTCTCGTCGAAGTTGACGAACAGCACGGTCTTGGCCCAGACCTCGGGGTTGGCGGTCAGCGCGTCCAGCACCCGGGCGGTGTAGTCGGCGCCCTGGGCCGGGCTGGACGGGCCCGGATGCTCGGAGCCCTCGGCGGTGGCGACGATCCAGCTGACCTGCGGCAGGCTGCCGGCCAGCACATCGGCCTTGAGCTGGTCGAGGTCGCGGGTGCTGACGCCGCGCTCGCGCAGGGCCTGCGAATAGCCGGGGCGCTGGTACCAGGCATTGCGGAAGGGCCGGAAGCCTGCCAGCGGGTTGTCGGTGAAGTTGTCCGCCATATTCTGGTAGACCTGCCAGCGTATGCCCGCGTCCTGCAGGCGCTCGGCATAGGTGATCCAGCGGTAGTCGGTGGCGGGATCGGGGTTGAAGTTGTCGCGGCTGTTGTCGGTCGAGGGGCCGCCGCCCAGGGCCAGCGGGTCGTTGTGGCCGCTCCACAGAAAGAGGCGATTGGTGTTGGTGCCGGTCTGGGTCGCGCAGTGGTAGTGGTCGCACAGCGTGAAGGCCTCGGCCAGCGCGAACTGGAAGGGCAGATCGGCACGCGCGTAATGGCCCAGCGAATGGTTCTGCTTGGCCTTGGGCCAGTTGTTCATACGGCCCAGATCCCAGGCGGCCTGCGAATCGGTCCAGCTGTGCGGCGTGCCGCTGACCCGCATCACCGCGAAGTCCTGCTCGGTGTTCAGATGGAAGGGCGCGATCGCCTTGCGCCCGCTGCCCCATTCCGGCCGGCCCGGCACGGCCGCGCCGCTGCCTATGGGCTGCACGAACACCGTCTTGCGGCTGAAGGTGCCGGGGCGGTCCAGCACCGGGATGGGGAAGGGATCGCTGAAGCCGCGCACGCCTGCCAGCGTGCCGAAGTAATGGTCGAAGCTGCGGTTCTCCTGGGTCAGGATCACGATGTGCTCGACGTCTTCGAGGGTGCCGCTGCGGGAATGGGCCGGTATGGCCAGCGCGCGCTGTATCGCTGGCGGGAAGCTGCTCAGGGCGGCGCCGCCGGCCAGCTGGCGCAGGAAGCCGCGACGCGGATGGGAAATATTGCTGCTCATCGCTGCATGCCTTTTATTGAGGTGGGTGGACGCGCCGCCAGGCCGGCAGCTGCTGTTGGGCCGCACTCTAGGCAGTGCGTTTGAAAGCCCCGCGACAGGCCTTGATCCGTTCGGCCCCCCCGAGCCCGCCGGCCGGGCGCACAGCGCCCGCTTGTGTTGGATCAAGCTTTGTTCGCATCGGGCGGGTGCGCTTGAGTCAGCGCAAATGCCGCCGGCGCCGGCGGGCGCCCAATCGGCCTATCGGATGAACCCACCAGAACGCACAGGAGTGATGCGATGCATGCCTTGAAAGATCTGTTCAGCTCGGATGTCGGCCTGATGAGCGTGGCCGTGATCGTCTTCATGCTGGGCATGGGCGGCTTCTATCTGCGCTACTTCCTCAAGCACATGGCTGAGGACGAGGCACGCGAGGCACGCCGCGCCAAGAGTTGATCAGCGCAGCGGCGCGCCAGCGGGGGCGGCGGCTCCCGCACAATGCAGGCCCATGCGCCGAGCCGACCGCCTGTTCCAGATCGTCCAGCTGATACGCGGACGCCGCCTCTCCACCGCCGACTTCCTGGCCGGCCGGCTGGAGGTGTCGCCGCGCACCGTCTACCGCGACGTGGCGGCCCTGCAGCAGCAGGGCGTGCCCATCGAGGGCGAGGCCGGCGTCGGCTACCGGATGAAGGCCGGCTTCGACCTGCCGCCGCTGATGTTCACCAAGGACGAGGCCCAGGCCCTGGTGGCGGTGGTGCGGCTCTCGCGCCCCTCGCTGGATGCCGGTCTGGCCGCGCCGGCCGAGGCCGCGCTGTCCAAGATCCTGGCGGTGCTGCCGCTGGCCGCGCGCACCGCGGCCGAGAGCCTGGCCGTGTATGCGCCGCTGTCGGGCATGGACGAGGACCTGAGCCGGCGCCTGATCCAGCTGCGCGAGGCCACCGAGCAGCGCCGCAAGCTGCGCTTCCGCTACCTGGACCAGAACGGCGCGGCCACGGCCCGCAGCGTGCGGCCGCTGGGTTGCTTTTTCTGGGGCCCGGTCTGGACCGTGGCCGCCTGGTGCCAGCTGCGCGAGGACTTCCGCAGCTTCCGGGTCGACCGCATCCAGGACCTGCAGGCGCTGGACGAGCGCTTCCGCGACGAGCCCGGCAAGACCCTGGCCGATATGCAGCGCCAGGCCGCCGACCGCCAGGAGCGCCCATGAGCCGCCCCAGCGCGCTGCAGCGCCAGCAGCTCTGCGCCGCCTACCCGGCGGTGGCCGCCCTGCCCGCCGCGCTGCGCGATGCGGTGCTGGACCAGCAGGCCCAGGCGCTGACGGTGCCGGCGGGCACGCTGCTGTTCGACGAGGGCCAGGCCTGCGGCGGCTTCCCGATGCTGCTCAGCGGCGAGGTGCGGGTGGCGCGCGGCGCGCCCAACGGCCGCTCGCTGGAGCTCTACCGGGTGCAGGCCAGCGAGCTCTGCGTGGCCTCCACCTCCTGCCTGTTCGGCCAGGTGCCGCTGGCCGCCCATGGGCTCAGCACCATGGCCTGCGAGATCGTGCTGCTGAGCCCCGAGGGCTTTGCGCAGTGGACCGGCGATGCCGGCTTTCGCCGCTATGTGTTCGGCATCTTCGCCGAGCGCCTCGCCGAACTGATGGCCCTGGCCGAGGCGGTGGCCTTCCAGCGCCTCGACCAGCGCCTGGCCGCTGCGCTGCTGGGCCAGGGCCCGCTGCTGCACCGCACCCACCAGCAGCTGGCCGACGAGCTGGGCACGGTGCGCGAGATCGTCACCCGGCTGCTCAAGCGCTTCGAACGCGAGGGCTGGCTGCGCCTGGGCCGCGAGCGCATCGAGCTGCTGGATGCGGCGGCCCTGCGCCAGCTCGCCCGGCCTGAGTGACCCAGGTCACAGACGCCGCGGCGCGGCGCGGCCACAGTGATGCCATTCCTTGACTGAATGGAGAGCGCTATGAAGAGCAATGTAGGCAATCTGGACCGCATCCTGCGCGTCACCGTGGGCCTGGCCCTGATCGCGGCCGCCGCCACCGGCACCGTGGGCCTGTGGGGCTATATCGGCATCGTGCCGGTGCTGACCGGCCTGTTCCGCTTCTGCCCGGCCTATCCGCTGCTGGGCATCAATACCTGTCCGATGAAGGACCGCTGAGCCTGCGGGCTCAGGCGCCGCGCAGCCGCAGCGACGCCAGCCCCAGCCGGGCGCTGGGCAGCTCCACCCAGCGGTGGAACAGCAGGGCCGCCGCATTGCTGAGCAGCCAGGCCGCCACAAAGGCGGCCAGCGCGGCCAGCGGATGCTCGGGGTCCTTGTGATCGAACAGCGCGTTGACCAGCAGCAGCACCGGGAAATGGATCAGGAACAGCGCATAGCTCTGGTTGCCCAGCTCGGCCAGGCCGCGCGCCGCACGCCCCTGCGGCGCCAGCAGCGGCCGGCCGCCGTCGTGGCGGGCCTGCAGCCAGGCCAGCAGCAGCGCGGTGGCACCGGCCAGCGCGATGCGCGCGCGCCAGTCCAGCAGCAGCGCGATCAGCACCACCGCCGCCAGCCCGGCCAGCGCCAGGCGCGGCCGGCGGTTCGCGCCGGCCCAGTGCACCAGCGCGCCCAGCCCATAGGCGCCGAAGAAGTAGATCGCCCAGTTGTCCAGCCCGGCATCGCGGTTGAAGACCCATAGCGAGGCACAGACCAGCAGCAGCACCAGGCCCGGCAGCCCCGGCCGGGCCAGACGCTGGCTCAGCCAGGCCAGCAACAGCAGCAGTGCATGGAGCTGCAGATCGATGGCCACATACCAGGCCCCCACCGTCAGCGACTCATGACCCAGCACCCCCTGCAGCAGCAGCGCATGCGCGAGCAGCTGCGCTGCGCTGACGGTGGCCGGCACCAGCTCGGGCAGCCAGGGCGCCACCAGCGCAGAGACGCCCAGCACCAGCAGCACCGCCGCGATAAAGGGCAGGGCCAGGCGCTGCCAGCGTTGCAGCAGCCGCTGCAGCAGCGGCCGCAGCCCCGGCAGCGGCGCCAGACCGCGGGCTGCCAGGAAACCGCCCAGCACCAGAAAGACCTGCACCGCCATGCGGGCCTCGTTGTAGAGCCAGGCCATCAGCGCCGGCCACAGGGTTTCCAGCGTCTCGGCGATCGGACCATAGGCGGCCAGATGGTGCAGCACGATCAGCTGTGCGGCCAAAGCCTTGAGGGCATCGAGGTGCAGCAGACGGGACGGGGGGGAAGGCATGGCGAACAGGGCGCAGAGGCGCCAGGCATCCAGGGCTGAGGCCGCTGAGCGCGCCACCGCAATGGCAGGGCCGCGATTGTAGGGGGCCGGCTCATCCGGTCGCTGAGCGTCCGGGCGGCGGCAACTGTTTGCAGTTGTAAGCCGGCTGGGCCCGGAGCCGGCCCAGCCGGGACAATGGCCGCCCCACCAGCCCTGCCCCGCATGCTCATGTCGGCCCTGCTCCATCCCATCACATCCGGCCAGCCAGCCGGTGAAGACCTGTCGTTCTCGACCGAGTTCGACACCATCCGCGGCCTGCGCGAGCAGGATGACCCAAGCCTGGACCAGGGCGCCTGGGTGACGGCGCTGAAGGTGGCGGACTGGCCGGGCGTGCTGGCCGAGAGCGAGCGCCTGTTGGGCAGGCGCAGCAAGGATCTGCGGCTGGCGGGCTGGCGCCTGGAGGCCCTGGGCCATCTGCAGGGCCTGCCCGGTCTGGCCCAGGGACTGGAAGACAGCGCCTCGCTGTGCGAGGCCTTCTGGACCGAGCTGCATCCGCAGGGCTGCGACGGCGACTGGGACGAGCGCAGCGGCTCGCTGCGCTGGCTGCTGCAGGCGCTGGAGCAGGGCCTGGGCAGCGCCCCGCTGCTGGGCCAGGGCAAGCAGCGCTACAGCCTGGCCGATATGGCCGAGGCGCGCCACTGGGCGCAGAAGCTCGAGCGCGATCCGCATCTGCAGGCCGACGAGCGCCAGCCCACGCCGGAGCGCATCGCGCGCGCGCTGCGCGACACGCCGGCCGCCGGCTTGCGCGAGCAGCTCGCCGCGCTGGACCGGCTGGACGCGCAGCTGCAACGTCTGCAGGCCTGGGTGGAGCCGGCGATGCAGGGCGAGGCGCCCAGCTTTGCCCGGGCGCGCGATGCGCTGGGCGAGGCCAGGCGCCAGCTGGAGCGGCTGGCGCGCGACAACGGTGCACTGCCGCCGCCGGCCGGCGCCGCGGCCCCGCTGGCCCAGCCCGCCGGCGCGGGCGAGCCGGCGGCCGCCGCCGCCGTCGCGTCCGCCGCCACCGGCCTGCACAGCCGCGAGCAGGCCCTGGCACAGCTGCGCCAGGTGGCCGACTATTTCCGCCGCACCGAGCCGCACAGCCCGGTGGCCTATCTGGCCGACAAGGCGGCGCGCTGGGGCGAGATGCCGCTGCACGAGTGGCTGCGCCAGGTGGTCAAGGACGGCGCTGCGCTGGGCCAGCTCGAAGAGCTGCTGGGCACCGAGCGCCCCGACCCGCAGTCCTGAGCCGGCGGCCCCGCAGGGGCTGGGATCAGCTACACGCCGGCGCGGAACTCGATGCGCCGGTTGCGTGCCCGGCCTTCATCGCTGGCATTGCTGGCCAGCGGCTGGTCCGGCCCCACCCCGTCTATGGACAGCTGGGTCTGCGGCACGCTTCTACGCTGCACCAGGTACTGGCGCACCGCGTCGGCGCGCGCCAGCGACAGGCTGATATTGGCGGCACGCTCGCCCGAGGCGTCGGTATGCCCGACGATCTGCACCCGCTTGGACGGCAGGCGCAGCAGCACCGCGGCCATATCGTCCAGCACCGCCATGCCCTGGCTGCGCAGCACCGCGCTGCCGGGCTCGAACTCGACGATGCGGCCGGCCAGCGCGCGGTCCAGCTGGCCCTGCTCGGCCCCGCCCACGCGCAGATGGTTCTTCAGGCTGTAGACCTCGTTGAGCTGGCGGGCCAGCGACTGGGCCACATCCTGGCGCAGCGCCTCGCTGGCCACCTCACCGTGGATCTCGACCTCCTGGCCGCGCACGATCAGCTGGCCACGCCTGACCTGCTTGAGCAGGGGATCGCCCAGCAGCTTCTGCAGATGCTGGGTCCAGTTGGCCGGCACCTGCACGGCCGCGACCTGGATCTCGTTGAGCACCCGGTCGGCCCCGTACTGCTCACGCAGGCGCTGCAGCACCGCGGCCTTGGTGGCCTCGTCCGGCACCAGGCCGGTGGCCAGCACCGGGCGGCTGCTGTCCTCGGTGGCCGGCTGCGCCACGGCCGGCAGCGCCAGCGCGGCCACCATGCCGGCCAGCACCCATGCTGTGCGCGGGGATAGCGACTTCATGCCCTCACTCCTTCTCGTGTGAATACGGCCTCGAAGCCGGCCAGCAGGCGGCCCAGGCTCAGGCCCGGAAGGGCCAGCTCGGCGGCAAAGCGGGGCAGTCCGGCCAGCTCGTCCAGGCAATCCTCCACCCAGTGCGGACGGGCCAGACGGATCAGCTCATCCTCGGCCATGCCGGCATGCAGCGCTGCGCACAAGGCGCGCGGCGTCGCGCCGCGGAAACTCAGCTGCAGCCAGCGCGGGCTTTGCTGCGGCAGGCACAGCAGCAGCTCCAGCGCATGGCCTCTGAGCTGGCTGGCCACCAGCGCGGTCCAGAAGGCGATCGCCTCCTGGCAGCGCGGCCCCGGCTCGGGCAGCGGCAGGCAGAGGCCCTTGTCCAGCGCCTGCGGTCCGTCGCTGTGCACCGTCTGCAGCAGAATGCCCAGCGCCAGCACGCACAGGCGCAGATCCACCTCGCGCCCCGGCAGGCAGAGCGCGTCCTCCAGCTCGCCCAGGCTGCATTCCTGCATCAAGGCCTGCCAGCGCAGCCGGGTGGCGGCCTGCGGCGGCGCGATGCGCAGCTCGGCCGTCTGCGCCAGCAGGCGCTGCACCGGCTCGTAGTCGCGCTGCGGAGCGATGCCGGCGTCCAGCGCGGCCAGCTGCTGCCAGGCGCTCTCCAGCTGCAGCAGGCCCGGACCCAGCCATTGAGCCGTCTCGTCGGTGGCGAACTGGGCCGCCAGCAGAAAGGGAAAGCGGCGCCCCGAGCTGTCCTGGCTGGGACGCAGCTGGCCGGCCAGCCCGATGGCGCTGCGCGTGCCCAGCACCGCGAAGGACAGCGCCGGGCTGCTGTCCCAGGCCAGCTTCCAGCGCACATCGCTGGCGAGCCGGGTCAGCGTCTGCGAGAACCAGGGGTCCAGGCGCTGGATCAGCGCCTGCCCCTGCGGCGAGCGCAGAAAGTCGCCCCGGCAGGCCAGCTTGCCGAAATAGACCAGCGGCCAGTGCTCGGCCGGCGGGGGGGCGCTGCTCATCAAAGCCCCCCCGGCGTGGCCCGCTGGGCCAGCAGCGGCGCCGCGCCGGCCAGGGGCCCGGCCACCACGGCCGGCAGGGTCAGCCCGCGCAGCGCGGCCGTGCCGCCCAGCTGCGGGCTGGCGCCGGCGCTGGTCTCGCCGGGCGCGCCGGGGCTGCGCACGATGCGCAGCATCAGGGCCACGCTGTACTTGCCCTGGGTCCAGCGCAGCTCATGGGCACCACCGTCCAGCCGGCGCTTCTGCGCGCTCTCGACCATGCGCTGCAGGCCGGAGTTGCCGGCGAACTCGAAGAAGGTCTGGGTACGACCCTCGAAGTCCAGGCCGCTGATGCGCGCACCCGGCTCGCCCTTGCCGCTGGGCGACACGAAGCGGGTCCAGGCTGGCGCGGTATTGCGGTAGCGCAGCTGCTGACCGTCGATCTCCACGCTGTACTCGCTCAGGCCCGGCGCCGGCAGGGCCTGGAGCTCGAACACCGCCTGCTCGCTGCTGGCCACCGCCGCACCGCCACCGGCCTGGCCGCCACCACCGTCCAGCATCGCAACCCAGACCGGGAAGGCGGTGCTGAACTCGGGCATCAGGCGCACGCCCATTTCGCCCCAGGTGCGCGCCTGCAGGCTGTCGCCGCGCCGGGTCACCAGGCCGCCCAGGGTCTGGTCGGCGAACTTGGCGATGGCTCCCTGCATGCCGAAGATGCGCGCGATATCGGCCGGCGCGGCCTCGATGCGGGTGCCGGTGGCGAAGGGGTATTTGCCGGCCAGCTGGCGCTGGAAGGGCTCGTAGACCTGGGCCGTCCAGACGCGGTTGATCTCCTGCTCGGCCGCCGGCACCATCACCGCGAAGCCCTGCTGCAGCGGCCGCACCAGCAGGGGCCGCAGCGCGGCGCGGGTGCTGTCGGCCAGGCCGCTGAGCATCTGCTCGTCGACAAGGCGCAGCGCATCGGCCAGCTCCGAGCCCTGGCCTTCGAGCGTCTGCTGCAGCAGCTGGCGTGCCGCCGGGCCGGGGTCGCCCAGATTGCGAATCTGGTTGAAGCGGCTGCGCAGCTTGGACAGGGCCTCCAGATAGAGATTGAACAGCGGCGGCTGCGAATCGCCCGCCACCATCAGGCGCTCCAGGCCGGCAAACTCACGCCCTATCGGCCCCAGCGGCAGCTCGCCCGGCGCGCCCTGCAGGTCCAGCTTGAGCTGCATCTGGGCCGGCCCGCCGAACTGCAGGCGCTGCTTGATCCAGGCCAGCACGCCCTCCTGGGTCTTGGCCAGGCGCTTGTTGAGCAGGCCGGGGTTGTCCCAGGAGGTCTGCTCCCACAAGGCCTGCAGCAGCTTGCCTATCGGCGAGAGCTGCGGATCGCCCAGCTGGTTCATCTGCGCCACCGCCTGGGCGAAGCTGCCGAACTCGGCCACCGCCACGCCCTGCATGAAGCGGCGCCATTCGGCCGCGTACTCGGTCTTGTAGAGCTGCACCAGCGCACGCTCCACCTGCTCGGGGCTGCCCTCCAGTGTCAGGTCGTCGCGGCTGGCCAGCCTAAGCACCCAGTCCTCCGCCTGCAGCTCCTTGTTGGCCGCCTCGTGGATCGCGGCCTTGACATAGCCCTCCCAGGCGGCGCGGGTGAAGGCCCCGCTGACCACATGGCTGCCCTGCACGCTGTGCCGGCCGGCATCGCCGACGATGCGCGCCACCGTCATATGCGGGAAGCGGGTGGCGGCACGGGCGCGGATCTCGGCATAGACCCGCTCGCGCGCCGGCATGCCCTTGATCACCTGGCGCAGCTGGCCGCGCGCCTGCTCCACCACGCTGAGCTTGATCTCCAGGCGCGGGAAGCCCGGCGCCGCCAGCTGGCTGCCCATGAAGCCCAGCAGCTTCTCCGCCGAGCGCACCATGTCCTCGCGCGGCATGGAGCCGCGGTTGGCCTCCAGCCACAGCCGCCAGAAGCGCGTGATCTGCTCGCTGAAGTGGCTGGGCTCGATGCGCGCGGGCTCGCCCAGCATCAGATAGGTCTTGAGCGCGTTGTAGGCATCGTCGGCGTTGTGCGGCGAGGCCTGCGCATACAGCGCGCTGACGGTCCTGACGCTGGGCGGCGCGGCCGCGGCCGGCACCGCCGACGCTGCGGCCACCGGGGTCTGCGCGGCGTCGGCCCCTGCCCCGATCACCGCAGCCGCGCTGCGGGCCTGGCTGGCCGCCAGCTCGGCCACGCTGCGCCGTCCGACCTCCTGCAGATAGCTCTCGATCTCGCCGGCCGCCGGCTTGAGCACCAGCTCCTGCAGGCCCAGCAGCCATTCGGCGCGCAGCTGCTGGCTGAGCGCCTCGCCCTGGAACAGGCCGAAGGACAGGCCCCAGGGCCGCTCGCGCTGCAGCTGCTCGGCATGGGCCAGGCGCTCAGCCAGCAGCTCCATCGCCTCCAGCCGCGCGGCCACATCGGTGCGCCCCTGCTGCAGGCGCTGCACCTTGTCCAGATCGGCCTGCACGCTGGCCACCCACTGGCGATTGCCCATATACGACCAGGTCCAGGCCGACAGCAGGCCGCCCAGCAGCAGGGCACCGCCGATGAAGGTGGCCAGGCGCAGCCGCACCTTGGCACGGCTGGTGTACTGGCGCACCAGATTGCGGTCCTCGAAGATCACGCGGCTGAACAGCTCCTTCAGGAACATGCCCTGCGCGCCCTGCACCGTGCGCGTGCGCGGCGGCGCACCGCGCAGCTTGAAGCGCCGGGCCACCCGCTGCGCGCTGAGGCTCTGGCTCTCGCCCTCCATCACCGCGCTGGTGAAGTAGAAGCCGCGCAGCACCGGGCAGAACTGGTAGGGGTTGTCCTCGAACAGCGTGGCCACGAAGCTGCGCAGCGCCGGCTTGAGCGCGGCAAACTCGTTCGGAAAGCTCAGCAGGCCGGCCGGCAGCTCCTCGCCCCGGTGCAGCGACAGGGCGCTGACCGCGCTGGCCTTGAGCCCGTCCACCAGCACATCGAACTGACGCTGGAAACGCTCCAGTGCCCGGGTGTTGGTCTGGTCGTCGTAGGGCAGCGTGGCGCCCCAGACCCGCTCGCGCTCCTCGGGCGTCTGCGCCTCGAAGAACTCTGCGAAGCCCGCCACCAGGTCCGCCTTGGTGAACACCAGGTACACCGGCGCCACCACCGCCAGCCGCTCGGTGAGCTCCTGCACCCGCTGGCGCAGGCGCTTGGCCAGATCCAGCACCGCATCGGCGCCGTCCTGGCGCAGCTCGGCCAGGCTGACCGCAATCAGGATGCCGTTGATCGGCGCCTTGGGCCGGTGCCGGCGCAGCAGATCGAGAAAGGCCTGCCACTCGCTGCGGTCCTCCTCGTAGACCGAGTAGCGCCCCGCGGTGTCCAGCAGGATGCCCTGCGAGGTGAAGAACCAGTCGCAGTTGCGGGTGCCGCCCACGCCCTGTATCACCTGCTGCTCGGGGTCACCCAGCGGGAAATGCAGGCCCGAGCGTGCTACCGCCGTGCTCTTGCCGGCCGCCGGGTTGCCGATGATCATGTACCAGGGCAACTCGTAGAGCGCCGCGCTGCCGCGGTGCTGTCCGATGCGCGAGCGCTTGAGCGTCTGTATCGCCGCGCGCATGCGCTCGCGCAAGGCCTGCACCTCGGCCTTGCGCGTCTCGCCGGCCGCCTTGCCCAGGGCCTGCTCGCCCTGCTGCTCCACCGCCTGCTCCAGCGCCCGCGCCGCCCGGCGCTCCCGCCACCAGCGCCAGGCGCGCAGCGAACCCATCAGCAGCACAGCCAGCACCAGGGCCAGCAGCACCCAGACCAGCGCGATCTTCAGCACCTCGGCGCCCAACAGCAGGAAGGCCAGCAGCGCAGCAAGCCCCAGGGCCGCCATCACGCGCGGATCGAAGATGAATGACCAGAGTCTGTGCATTGGTTCGCTTTGTTGGCGCAGGCATGCGGCCACCGGCTGCACGCCACCTCCCTCACCGGGCTGTTCGCCGGCGGCTGCAGTCTAGCGACGCCTGTTACAAATCAGGCGCTTACCAATTGAGACACTGTGTGGCGCTGTAACCGCCCCAGACCTTCAGCTAACGCGTCATGCCCGCGGCTGCGGCCGCAGCCTCGCGTGCGCCGGCCCTGGGCAGCTCCACGTGGCCGAGATCCCGCAGGGTCCAGCGCCCGCCCCAGCGCAGGCCCAGGCGTTCGGCCTCGGCGCCGTACAAATCGTAACCACGCGAGGCCCAGGCGTCGCGCTCCGAGATCACGATGCGCCCGTCGCGCACAAAGGCGCTGTCGGCCGCCAGCCCCGCCTGGTGGTAGCTCTGGAAGGCGCCCGCATGGGTGATGTGCGGCCCCAGGGCCTGCAGCATGGCCTGGCGCTGGGGGCTGCGGTAGCCCTCGAGCAGCACCATCTCGTAGCCGTGCTCGTCACGCATGCGCTTGAAGACCCGCAGCAGGCGGCCGCGGAACTCCTCGTCCAGCAGCTCCCAGCGGCGGTCGGCGCTGCTGAGCCGGGGCCGCAGGCCCTCGCGCTCGGCCGCCTCGAACAAGGCCGGCGGCAGCGGCGGCGGCGGCACCAGCTGCTCGCCCTGCAGCAGGGCCGCCAGGCGGGCGTCTGCCGCACCCTGCAGATCAGTCAGTCCCAGCGACTGGCGCCAGCCGCTCAGCGACAGCAGCAGCGGCGGCGTCAGGATCAGCAGCGCCATCACCCCCCAGGCCCAGGCCGGCAGCGCCAGTCCGGCCAGGCGCGGCCGCGCCGTCAGCCCCGGCCAGCGCGGCCGGCAGCGCCGCAGCGCCGCACGCAGCTGCGGCCGCAGGGCCGGGAACAGCAGCAGCGCCGCAAGCGCACAGGCCAGCGCGAACAGGGCCCACAGAATCAGTACGGCAGATGTCACGGGGGTAACCGTCAGTAAGACTTCAGGGGCGCACCGCTGCCGCTACAGACAATACGGGCCGCTCGCGCAAAGGGCCGCATTCAAACATGGGCGGCGCTGCGCGGGCAACCCGCTTCGGTGACCGATGGCAGCGCCGCCCCTGACGGCGATACTGCGCGGCCAGCACCACAGCCAATGAAATAGGGAGACCGGGGATTGAATCGCCCTTCATTACGCTCCGCCGGCGCCAAGGCCGCGGCGGAGCCCGGCCGGCCGGACACCGCCACCAGACAGGCGCATGACGACGAGCGCGACGGCCTGCTGTCGGTGCTGAGCCTGGAGGATCTGCGCGCCCAGCAGGCGGCCCGCCACCCGATGCGCTGGATGTGGTGGGCCCTGCTGGCGGTGGGGCTGCTGGTGCTGGCCTGGATGAGCGTGCTGGCCTGGCCCGGCGCAGCGCCGGCCGCGCTGCCCACCCAGCCGCTGACGCAGACCCCGGCGCCGGCGCTGTCCAGCGACGCTGCCGCCGCATCGACGCTGCCGCCGCTGCCGCCGCTGCAGCCGACCCTGGCCGCCCCGGCGGCCATCGTCGACATGCCGGCCCCGGCGCAGCCCGCGGCCAGCGTGCCGGCCGCAACAGCGGTGATGGCGGTGAGCGCTGCGACGGCAGTGGTGGCGGCCGCCGCCAAGCCGCGCAGGTCAGGCGAGGCGCAGCGCCGGCGCGCACAGCGGCAGGCGCAGCTGCACAAGCAAGCGCCGCGGCAGCAGGCGCAGCGCCAGACCGCCCCAACCCAGGCCGATACCGGCCAGGCCGAGGCCGGCGGCCAGGAAGAACGGGCCGCCGACGCCCAGCTGCTGGCGGCCGTGGTGCAGCATATCGACCGTGCGCCGCCGCGCGACTTCAATGAGACCGAGGGCAGCGGCCCCGCGGGCCTCGCGCATTGCAAGAGCCTGCGCGGCGCCGATGCCGCGCAATGCCGGGCCCAGGCCTGTGCCGGCCGCTGGGGCGTGGACCCGGCCTGCCCGATGCGCCGTGGCGCCGGCAGCGGCGGCGGTAGCGCCCCCCTGAGCCCCAGCCGCGGCCCATGAGCGAGGTCTACCGCATCCAGCGCGCCGACGGCAGCTGGGAGTTCACCGATGTGCCCCAGGGCGCGGGCCGGGTCGAGCGCGTGCAGCCCGGCCGGGCCGGCGGCAGCACGGCGCAGGACGAGGAGCAGCGCAAGCAGGCCTACCAGGAGGCGCGCAGCCTGATCAAGGAGGCGCAGAAGCGCATCCCCCGGCTGATCGACTATCTGGACTACCTCAGCTATCTGCGCCATCACAGCCCGCAGCGCCTGGACCGGGTGCTGCGCGAGCTGCAGCGCAGCGACCCGCAAACCTGGCTGAAGCTGCAGAAATACCCGCAGTTCCGGCCGCTGCGCGATACCGTGCTGGGCCTGAAGGCCGCCGACAAGCAGCTGGCTGCCGGCATCGGCCTGGCCACCGGCAGCCTCACCGGCTCGGCCGAGAAGTGGCTGGAAACCACCGTCAAGGACATGATGAAGCGCGACCGTTTCGGCCCCTATGCCGAGGTGCTGGGCGCCAAGGCCAGCACCCTGCCGGCCGCCAAGCCCCCCTATTACTCCAACAGCCGCCTGGGCCAGTACCTGAAGCAGGAAGACGCCCGCCAGGCCGCTGCCGCCAAGGCCGCCGCGAAGGAGCTGGACACCGCCCGCGCCGCCTACCGGGGCGCCCGCAGCACCGCCATCAGCCGCGGGCTCAACCCGCTGCTGGACCTGGGGCTGGGGGCCCTGGATCCGGATGTATTCCGCGGCGCCTCGGCCATTCAGGGCATGCGGCTGCGCAAGCAGCTGGTGGAGAAGCAGATCCTGAGCGAGGAGGAGGCCTACCCCATCCCCGGCATGCTGGCACGCGGCGAGTACGAGCAGCTCAAGCGGCTGATCGAGGACGGCATCCAGCGTCGGCAGCAGCGGCCATGAGCAGGCGCTGCAAGCTTGTCCTCGCCGGGCTGCTGCTCCTGCTGCAGCTGGCGGTGGCCCCGGCAGCGGCGCCGGCCGCCTGGGACGCCAGCGACGCCGCCGCCTGCGGACAGGCCGAGGCCCTGGCTGCGCCCCGCCCTGCCGCGTCGGCGGGGCTCGGCCAGGATCCGCTGCTGCAGCTCATCCTGCAGGAAGACCGCCAGGACCGCCTGCGGGCCGCACTGCGCGGCGAGGATCTGGACCGGGCCCGCGGCAAGCCGGCGCTGACGCCGCTCAGCGCCGCCGCGGCCGGCGGCCGGCTGCAGGCCGTGGCGGTCCTGATCGAGCTGGGCGCCTCGCTGGAGAAGGCGGACCGGGCCGGCGAGACGCCGCTGATGTTCGCCCTGCGCCATGGCCAGGCCGCCAGCGTCTGCACCTTGCTGCGCCATGGCGCGAAGTGGCCCGACCCTGTCCGTTTCCCGGACCTGCTGCCGGCCACCCAGCTGACGGACGATGGCGCGGCCGCCGCCTTGCTGGCGCGCCTGCTGCTGCAGCGCGGCTTCCCGGCCGACGCCCGGCTGCAGGGCGACACGGCCCTGCATCTGGCCCTGCAGCTCGGCCACCGGGCGTCCGTGGCCGTGCTGCGCGAGCATGGCGCCGACAGCGCGGCGCGCGACCATCGCGGGCTCAGCGCGCTCGACATCGCCAGACAGGCAGGCATCAGCGACTGGCTGCAGCCCGGCCCGCCCGCTCGCCGCGGCACGCCGCGCGCCCCATCGCCGCCCTGAAGCCGCGGCCGGCCAAGGGCTGTGCGGCCGCCCTCCCCCCCCCGGAATGAAGGCCGCGCAATCTGGGCGTTTGCAACACTCGCTTGCAATCCGACAAACTTTCTTGCGGATCTGGGCCGGTACAGCGGAAAGAATCCACGCGCGGTCCACACAGGGATCAGGCCCGGTCTTGCCGCTGGCGGCAGCACCCGCCGTCGCAGGCAGACCCGGTCGCAAGTCCGGGGCCCGAGCTGAATCAGGGAGAAACCACAGATGCTGTCCATCGATGTGCCGACGCCGACCGGCGTGCTGGGCTCTGCCCGCCCGCGCCGCCGCCTTGCCGCGGGAGCCTGCGCATGAGCCAGCAACCTGCGCAAGACGCCCGCGCCGCGCTCGGCGCCCTGCTCTCGGGCACACGCCAGCAGCAGCGCCTGCTCAAGCTGCATTTCCCGCGCGATGACGGGCCGGCCGCGCTGCTGCTGGCCAACCGGCTCGAGGCCAGCGAAGGCCTGTCGCGCGACTTCCACTTCGCGGTGGAGCTGCTGTCGGACAAGCCCGACATCGAGCTCAAGACCATGCTGGGCAAGATGGTCAGCATCGAGCTGCTGCGCGACGATGGCCGCAGCCCCGCGCGCTGGTTCAACGGCTTCGTCTTCGAGTTCCGCTTCGTGCGCAACGAGGGCGGCTTCGCCTTCTACGACATGCTGCTGCTGCCCTGGCTGGCCTTGGCGCGGCTGCGGCGCGACAACCGGCTCTTCCACGGCCTCAGCGTCGAGGCCCAGAGCGACAAGGTGCTGAGCGCCTATGCCGAGCGCGACTGGCGCTGCGAACGCCTGGGCGAGGACCCGGCGATGACCGACGCCTGCCAGTTCGACGAGAGCGACTACAACTACCTGCATCGCCGCTGGGAAGCCCTGGGCTGGCACTACTGGTACGAGCACCGTCGTGACGGCCACACCCTGGTGCTGAGCGGCGACTCCACCGGCGCGGCCGCGATCGAGGGCGGCCCCGAGGTGCCCTGGCAGGGCGAGCACCACGGCAGCGGCGTGCGCCGGCTCGGCGTGCAAAGCCTGACCCCGGTGCGGGCCCTGAGCTCCACCCTCTACAGCGCCGCCAGCTTCGATTTCAAGACCCCCCGCCCCCTGCACCAGAACACCCCCACGCTGAACCAGCAGGGCGATGTGCCCGGCATGCTGGAGGTCTACGAGTACAGCGGCGCCTACGGCTTCAAGAACGCCGAAGCCGGACAGGCCTTTGTGCGCCTGCGCATGGAGGAGATCGAGGCGGCGGCCAAGCACTTCGTGGCCAGCGCCGACTACCGCGGCCTGCAACCCGGACGCTTCTTCACCCTGACCGGCCATGTGATGAGCGACCCGCTGAGCTTCGCCAGCGGCAGCCGGCCCGAGCCCGACGACACCCAGTTCCTGCTCACCGAGCTGCGTCACAGCGCCAGCAACAACTACGAAACCCACCAGGGCCAGCCGGCCGAGTACCACTGCCAGCTGCACTGCCTGCGCAAGAAGATCCCCTGGCGTCCGGGCCGCGGCATGAACAGCTCCGAGCCCCGCATCTACGGCCTGCAGACCGCCATCGTCGTGGGCCCGCCGGGCGAGGAGATCCACTGCGACGAGCATGGCCGGGTGCGGGTGCAGTTCCACTGGGACCGCGAGGGCGGCTACGACGACAGGAGCAGCGCCTGGGTACGGGTGGCCAGCAGCTTTGCCGGCAGCGGCTTCGGCTTCATGGCCGTGCCGCGCATCGGCCAGGAGGTGCTGGTGCAGTTCCTGGACGGCAACCCGGACCGCCCGCTGATCACCGGCCGGGTCTACAACCAGCAGAACATGCCCCCCTGGGAGTTGCCGGCTAACAAGACCCAGACCGGCCTGCTGAGCCGCTCGACCAAGGGCGGCAGCCCCGCCAATGCCAACGCGATCCGCTTCGAGGACAAGAAGGGCGCCGAGGAGCTCTGGCTGCACGCCGAGAAGGACCAGCGCATCGAGGTCGAGAACGACGAGAGCCACTGGGTGGGGCGCGACCGCAGCAAGACCATAGACCGGCATGAGACGGTGCAGGTCAAGGGCCACCGGACCGAGACGGTGGACCTGGACGAAAGCATCACCGTGCACCAGAACCGCCAGGAGCGGGTCGATCTGAACGAGACGATCAGCATAGGCAAGAACCGCAAGGAAGACGTCGGCGAGAACGAGAGCATCAGCATCGGCGCCAGCCGCACGAAGACGGTGGCCAGGAACGAGACCGACAAGATCGGCAAGAGCTGGTCGATCAAGGTGGGGAAGACGAAGACCGAGACCATCACGCTGGCCAGCATGCAGAACGTCGGCCTCGGCAAGATGGTCAATGTGGGCGCGGCGTACAGCCTGAATGTCGGCATGGCCATGAACACCCTCGTGGGCCTGAGCCAGAGCGCCCAGATCGGCATGAGCAAGAGCACCAGAGTGGGCAAGAGCTACAGCATTGATGCGGGCGACGAGTTCAGCGTGACCGTGGGCGCGGCCAGCCTGGTGCTCAAGTCCGACGGCACCGTCCTCATCAACGGCAAGAAGTTCCACTTCAGCTGCAGCGGCGCGGTGCAGATCGATGGCGACATCGACCTGAACTGAGATTGGGTGTCGTGCAGTTCGTCAATCTCACTCCGTTCCCCGCGCTGTGCTTCGCTGCGCTGGACAAGCACGGCGTGTCCTGGCGCGTGGTGGTCATGAAGGTCAGCTATCGACTCGTGTCCACCGCGCAAGGCTGGCAGGCCCAGGTCATCGACGACGAGCCGCCGGGCCTGACGCTCGCCGACGAACCCTGGCCCGATGCGGATGCAAGCCCGGCCTGCCCCGGCGCTCCCAGCATGCGCCTGGAGAGCGACCTGGCCCCCGCCAAGCCCCGCTGCGACGTGGTCGTCATCGGCCATAGCCATGCGCCTCAGGGCCGGCCCGCTCGCCAATGGGAGGCCGGCCTGCGCGTGCTGGCTGTGGATACGCGTCCGCGCGTGCAGCGCCAGCAAGAGCATGCCGCTGCCACCAAAGCGGTGCAGGAGCGCCCAGCTCCAAGCGATGTGCTTCTGGACAAACGGCTGCGCGTCAGTGGGCCGCATCGATTCCTGCGCCTGCTGCTCATCGGCTACGAGCGCGAGAAGCCGCAGCCCGCGACGCGCGTGGCGCTGCGCTGGGAGCATGCGTTCGGTGGCAGCAGTCATGTCGCGCAGCCGGCGGACCGCGGCACTCCGCGCGACAGATCGGCATCCACGCAGGAGCAGCCACCTCTGCTCAACGAAGTCTGCTTCAGCAACCCCAGCGGCTGCGGCTGGGCTGCCCGTGGCTGGATGCGCGCCCGGCGCAAGGCAGGCTTGCCGATCCCCGACACCCTGCCGGCGCCCCAACTCGAAGCTGTGGGTACGCGGCAGCGACGGCTGCATGAGGAAGCTGCGCCCAAGCCTGCCCAGCAGCTCGATGCCCGCGCCATGCGCGACATCGCCGCCGGCTACCCGTACACACCGAACAACTTCGGTTTCATGGGCCGCGCCTGGGCGCCGCGGCTGGCACTGGCCGGCACCTACGACGAAGCCTGGGCAGCACAAGAAGAATCGCTGCCGCCCCAGGACTTCGACGACGCCTACTGGAACGGCGCACCGCAGGACCAGCAGATCGACCGATGGCCGCAGGCACCGCATCAGGCCTGCATCGAGCTCACGAACCTGTGCGACCCCAGCCTGGACAAGTCGCTGAAAGCGGGCGGAGTGCTGCGCGTGCTGCTGCCGCAGCACCGCCCCTTCGTGCTGATGCACCTGCAGGGGGGCGACGCCTATGTGGAGCCCCTTGTAACCGACACCGTGGTCATCGACACCGACGCCATGACGGTGAGCCTCACTCACCGCGTCGGCATCCCCGACGGCACGCACCTCAAGCGCTTGGAAGCGCGCTTCGAGACGCGTCCCGAGGCACCCCTGCTGCGCTGGGCCGAGGACCACGATGAGGAGGACGGCATGGGCGCAACAACAGCCGCTGGCGCCAAGGCCCAACCCGGCCCCGAACGCAGGCCGGAGACCGTCTGAAATGGCCGACCACTACACCGCACGCAAGAACGGGCAATGGCTGGTGATCAGCACCACCCCCGATGTCTGCAAGACGCCAATGGGCAGCGCCACGCCGCCCGTCCCCTACCCCGTGATGGCCAAGCTGGGCGACGCCGTCTCCATCGTGCCCAAGGTGCGTGCCAACGGAGACCCGCTGGTGGTGTTTGACAAGAGCAAGGTGCCCCGGACCCTCGGCGACCAGCCCGGCATCGCCAAGGGCATCAGGAGCGGCAACGTCGGCGGCCCCTGCTACCCCAAGGCGCACAGCAGCAGCGTGCGGGCGGGCAGGAAGCCCATCGTGCGGCACGACGACGACTTCGACATGAACTGCGCCTGACCCGATGGCCACCAGGAAGAACACCAGCGGCAAGGTGGTGGGCGAACCGCCTGCAGCCAGCGCCAGGGCCGACGAGGCCAACCCGCCGGCCAAGAGGGACCAGCCCGAAGAGAAGGGCCGGCTGCAGAAAATCAAGGACGGCATCGACGACAGCGTCGACGCCTGGGTCGAGCGCAATGGCTACAGCCAGGGCAGCATGATGGCCGGCGCTGCGGCCAAGGCCTTCAATGAGTTGCTCACGCCCACGGCGCTGTGGGAGCTGATCCCGGTGGGCAAGGCCTTCAAGCTGGCGAAGAAGGGCGGCGAGGCGGTCGGGCTGGTGAAGAAGGCCGAGAACGCCGCCGAAGCAGCCACCGATGCCGGCAGGGCGGGCGGCAAGAAGCCTCCGGGCGGCAAGGTCAAGGCCAAGAAGAAGATGAAGTGCGGGGAGTATGGAAAATACGGGGACCTGAAGAAGAAGACCGGAGATGGGGAGTTTGACCGGGATCACATTCCGAGCAAGGCGGCGTTGAAAGCCAGAGCGGCAGAGCTCAAGGGCGACAAACTAACCCCGAAGGAAATGAAGGCCATTGACAATGCGGCGGACGCCGTTGCCATCCCTCGTCAAGCGCACATAGATATAAGTCCGACCCACGGCACCAAGAACATCAAGCTTGCTCCAAAAGATGCAGAAGATCTTGCAGGCGCGGCGCGACGCGATATCGAAGCGATGCTGAAGGAAATCGAGAGCTACGACAAAGACGGTGGCTGCAAGAAAGCCTACCAGAAGGCCTCCCGTCGCGTGCTCAGAAAATCCAATGCCGATTTCGACAAATGGCTCGGAGAAACACTAGAAGGAGCAGCAAAAAAGTGACCCAATTGCACAATCTTCATATTGATCAGGCGCTTGAATATATTGGCAAGTCAGAGCTGGATTCTTCAATTACTCAACTCTTCACCGACTTGAAATTGAAGACCCCGATAAAGCGCCCAAGGCGCGACGAAGGCTATACACATGTGGAGATGTTGCCGGATCGGCTTTATTTGGTGTTTGAGCCCTATGAAGACAATGATTCTATGCCGCAGCGAAAAGAGAATGAGTTGTATTGCAGCGGCGTGCAGTTTGTATTCGAAGATGGCGATCACTCTTGGCTTCAATCAAAAATGCTTCCACTGAATATCGACCCGGGCTGGAGCCGTGCAGACAGCAGAAAGCATATGGGTTTGCCATCGTGGAGCAGTCCGGTTCTAAGCAACGACAGATGGGTGGTGGCAGGAACAAAAGTGCTCCTATGCTTCGACAAGGGCCAAAGCAAACTATTGCAAGCAAGCTATTCCTTGGCGAAATAGCAAGACAAAGTTCGGCCCACGCAATTTCGGCAGCCCGGAGAGAATCGGACGCCATCAGGAACATCGCTTTTCAGATGCTTTGATTATGGACAGCAATCGGCTGGTAGCGCTATTCGGTCTGTCGGAAAAATCCAGCGAAGTGCAGCGGGTATTGGATGACTTGAATGTCGTATCCAGGCTCGAACTCGACGAAGAGAGCGAGTATTCCTTCTACGACTGGGTCCTCGTCCGCCGCCAAGGCCTTGAACTCGGTTTCGTCGATTCCGAATACCACAACGCCGCCCCGAGCTATCGCTGGCGCACCGGCGCGTTGATCCTGGTGCAAGCCTATTTCTACGCTGGCTTCGACGACATCAAGCCTTACACCGGCGGCTTGCCCTTTGGCCTGCTCTGGTCCGACACCCCGGAGCAAGCCCGTGCCAAGCTCACCGCCCACGCAGGCACGCGCCACTCCTACCGCACCGACACCTGGGACGTGCCGCACAGCGAAGGCATCCCCGGCTACCGCCTCACCGTCACCTACACCGACGACCGCCAGCGCATCGACCGCATCGCCTGTCGCGTCATGCCCGCGCCCTTCCCG
Organism: Burkholderiaceae bacterium; assembly: GCA_041920215.1. Classification (GTDB taxonomy): domain Bacteria; phylum Pseudomonadota; class Gammaproteobacteria; order Burkholderiales; family Burkholderiaceae_C; genus JAYRSJ01. The sequence goes on from JAYRSJ010000001.1 coordinate 198,041, forward strand.
CACGACAGCAGCCTGCAGCCGCCCGCCCTGCAGGCCTTGGCGCAGCACTTCGGCCAGCCGCCCGATGCCCCCGCCTTTGCAGCGCTCTGGGGCCAGCTGCTGGATCACGAAGCCGTGCACCAGGCAAGGGAAGACAAGCGCATCGACTTCACCGATACCTTCGGCTGCACGCTGAACTTCGCCGGCAAGTCCAAGCACCTGGCTTTCCAGTCGATTGCTCTGCACAGCAGCCGTGACAGCGAGTCCGTGCCGTGGCTGGGCGAACTGCCCTGCGGTCTGCGCTTTGACGACAGCCCCGAGCAGTTGCTGCAGAAAGTCCCTCAGCCCCCGGTGCAGCATCAAGACAGCACCCTCACCGGCCACGCCGTCTGGCACCTGAGTGACTACAGCCTGCATGTGCTCTACAGCCATATGGAGAACCGGCTGCTGCGCATCAAGCTCATCGCGCCCGGCACCTGGAAATCGGTCTTCGATCCCTCGCTGTAGGTCAACGCTGTCGAGCGCGCTGCGCCGCGGCAGCGATCTCGCACACGTTGACGGCTAGCGATGGGAGCGCATCCACCATCCGGACAAGGCGAAGTTCGGCGGCTGAGGCCGCCGCCACCTCAAGGCAGGGTGATCGTCAGATAGCCGGTGCGCGGCGGCATCTGCACCAGCTGCTGGTAGGCCTGCAGCTGCTGGCGGGTGTGCGACTTGAGGCTGGCCTGCAGCGCCAGATAGCCCAGCAGGCCCAGCAGGGCGAAAACGCTGGCCACGGCCCAGACCGGCACATCGGTGCGCAGCAGATGGACCACCCGGTCCGGTGCACGCCAGTTGGGGGCGAACTCGCGCCGCCCCCCCTGGTGGCGCTGGACCTCGTCGCCCAGGCGGGCGATCAGATAGGCCAGCTTCTCGCGCCCCTCCAGCCGGTACAGGCCCTGGAAACCCAGCAGCAGGCACATCTGGAACACCTCCAGCGCGGGCAGGCGGCGCTCGCCTTCGCGCCGCAGCGTCTCCAGGTGCACAAAGAACTGGTCGCCGGCCAGCTGGTCCCCGAAGCATTCCAGCTGCAGCGGCCTCAGCTCCCAGACCTCGCGCAGCCCCAGATCGGCACCCAGCACCACCTCGTCCAGCAGCGCGCAGAAGGCGTACTTGCTGAGGTGGATGTCCTCGGCCGAGACGCTGCCGCCCAGGCGCTGCGCCTGCCGCTCGAAGTCCTGCAGAAAGCGCAGCACCGCCGCGCGGAAGCTGGCCGGTGATTCGGGAGCCTGGCCGCTGCGCAGCAGCAGTACCAGGTGCCAGCCCTCGTCCATCAGATCGCACAGGCGCTGCACCGGCGCTGGCGCAGCACCGGTGGGAGCGGATGCGGCGGCAGCGGCGGCGCGCGCCGGCTCGGCCGCGCCATGCAGGGCGGAGTCGCTGCTTGCATTCATGGCTTGATCGCCAGCAGTTCAAGCTGCAGCTCGCTCATGCCGCTGGGCACATAGAGGCAGAGCGAGCGGGCCTGCAGCATGCGCTCGTAGAGCGCGCCGCGCGGCTCCAGCAGGAAGTAGTAGGTATTGGGCTTGACCGGTACCGCCGCCGGCACCTGGGGCTGGTGCTGCAGCCGCACGCCGGGCATGGCGGACAGCACCAGCTTCTCCACATCGTCGGGCGCACCGATCTTGAAACGCAGCGGCACGGTCTGCACCAGCTCCTGCGGCGGCAGCGCCGCGCGCACGCCCAGCACCAGCTGGGTCTGCGCACCCAGCTGTTCGGAATCGAGCCGGCCGATGTGGTGGCTGGGCCGGGCCTCGTGCAGCGCGATCGCGAAGTAGCGGCTGGAGATGACCGTCTCCAGCAGCGCCTGGATGATCTGATGCAGCGCCTCGAAGCCCGGGCCGGGACTGGCATGCTCGTAGCTGGGCAGATCGGCGAGGCGGTAGCTCTTGCTGAAGGTCAGCAGCGCGCCGGCCAGCGACAGCAGGCCCTGGAACAGTCGTTCCGGATGCAGCTGCGCATGGGCATGCAGATGGCTCAGCTCGGCATAGGCGCGGCTGGCGGTGTGCAGCAGCCAGAACGAGGCCACATCGCCGGAGCGGAACTCGATGATGTCCTTGCTGGGCTCGCGATGGAAGCCGTAAAGCGCATCCACCTTGGCCTGCAGCATGTCCAGCAGCTGGCGCAGCCGGCGCAGCAGCAGCGGGCTGGCGCCGGTCTGCAGCAGCGGGGGCATGAAGCTGCGGTCCAGCTCCACGCTGCCCGAGGCGCCGCGCCGCAGCCGCAGCAGCGGCATATGCACCAGATGCGCGCGCGGATCGGCATCGGCCAGCAGCTGCAACGATTTGCGCAGCACCAGCAGCTCGGCGTCGGCGGCCTCGGTATAGAGATCGCGCACCATGCGCGGCTCGTGCACATAGCGCTGCTCGCCGCCGAACTGCTCGGCAGGCAGGGCATTGCTACCCTGGCCGCGCAGCGGCGCCAGGCCCAGATGGAAGACCATCTCGCTGCTGTTGGCCGGCCAGTCGGACAGGCTGCGCGCGGCGGGCAGCGCGTCGCTGCCGGGCGCGTCCACGCACTCGCCGTCGGGCATCACCAGGCTGAGCGCGTCGATGCGCAGCACGCCGGCGGCCAGCGCCTCCTCGTCGACCTGCAGCTGCTGCAGGCCATAGGCATAGGGGTGGAGCGAGCGCCCCAGCTGCACCAGCCTGGCCTCGTGATAAGCGTCCTGCTGCTGAAAATGCTGAGGGCGCAGAAACAGCCCCTCGCCCCACAAAAGCTTGCTCACCGACATGCTGTAGCGCCCCGCAGGAGCGGATGGAAGAGGATGGAAACGGTCGTCGGACGACCCTGGAACGGCTTCACGAGCATATGGCCGGCGCGCTGCGCGCGATGCTGGCGTGCAGGCCGATCGCCTCGCCCTGCTGCACACTCAGCGCGCAGCTGTGTGCACCCAGGATCAGTCCCTGCTTGGGCAGATCGCTGACCTTGAACACATAACGCCAGCGCTGCGGTGCCGGCGAGTGGAACAGGGCCACCACCGCCACATAGGGCACGTCGCGCGGCAGCTGTTCGTCGACGCGCAGCTGCTGGCCCGGCACCAGCTGCAGATCGCGCGCCGCCGCCAGATGGTCGCCGAAGGCCTCGCGCTCGCGCTCCTTGTCGCCGAAGACCTCGTAGGGCGCGCCCAGGAAGCCGTCGATCTGCCGCAGTTTGTAGACGCGCAGCCACAGGCCCAGCGCCCGTCCCTGCGGGTCCAGATTGAGCGAGGGGCTGGCGTGCAGACGCAGCGCCACCGGCACCGGCGGCGCGCCATTGCCGCCTAGCAGCAAGCCATCGTCGGCCTTCTTCTTCAGGCCCACGCTTTCCAGCGCCGTGCCCAGCATCTCGTTGGCGGCGGGCACCGCCGCGCAGCCGGCCAGCAATGCGAGCAGCGGCGCCGCGGCCAGGGCCCGCAGCCGGCCCGCGCAAAGCCTCGATGTATTCAAGCGATCCTCCCCGGACAGGGCTTGGACCGTGCAGGTCCGCCCCTGGCCGCGATTCTCGACGGCAGGCTTGGCGGCAAGACGCTCAACTCGCAACATAGCGCTGCAGATTTGTAGCCAAAGGCAACCAGCCGCAGCACCGCCCCAAGCGCGCCTCTTCGTGACAAAGCGCACAAAAATCAGCCGATCGCAGCCCTCCGGCCGCAACGTCCGATTACATCTGTAACCCCGCCGCCGCTGTGTGCCCGGCCGCCGCACTTACAGAATCCCGACCGCGCCACCAATACGTTATTGATGGCGCTATTGACGGCGCAATTGACGGCCCGCTATCGCTTTGGCAATGCAGGTCACAGCCGAATTAGCAGCCGGCGCTGCCTGCAGCAGCCGACTACGAAGAAGCATCCAGGGAGTTCCAAGCATGTCGTTCCACCGCGCCCGCCTCGGGCGCCTCGCGCTCTGCGGCCTGGCCGCCCTGTCGCTGGCCGCCTGCCAGACCGCCCCCAAGGACGAGAAGCCCGCCCTGATTGCGGCCAGCGAGGTGCCGCTGGACGTGCGCATCCAGGACGCGCGCAGCCGCCTGGCCGCCAATGACCAGGCCGGCGCGCTGAGCCGGCTGCACGAGGCCGCCCGCCTGCACCCGGGCAGCGCCCAGCCCTGGTCGGTGATCGCGCAGATCCAGTTCGACGCCGGCAACTACGGCGCCGCCATCGTGGCCGCCCAGGAAGTGCTGGCACGCGACGCCACCGACACCGCCGCCAACAACGTCATCGCGGTCGCCGGCCTGCGCTCGGCGGTCAGCGCGATCGCGCTGCTGCGCCGGGTCGACGGCATCCACGGCAGCGCCCGCCAGGAGTCCGAGACCCTGGCCGAGCGCCTGCGCGAGTCGCTGGGCCTGCCGGTGCTGGTGCCGCCACCGGTGGTGCAGGCGGCCAAGCCTGCGCCGCCGGCCCCCCGGCGGCGTGCGCCGACGGCAGCGGCCGCCGCCAGATCCGCGGAGGCCTCGGCCGCCGGCAACACCGGCATCAATGGCACGGCGCCCAAGCCGGCCGTGGCCCGCGACCCCTTCGGCTCCCTCAAGTAAGAAGCCCTTGTCCACCTGACCGAACGGAGTGCCGCCATGGCCAAGAGAGAAAGCGTCCAGAAGCGTCTGGAGAAAGTGCGTCCGCCGCGTGTCCAGCTCAGCTACGAGGTGGAGATCGGCGATGCGATCGAACAGAAGGAACTGCCCTTTGTCGTCGGCGTGATGGGCGACTTCAGCGGCAAGCGCGACCCGGACAAGCCCCTGCCCAAGCTCAAGGACCGCAAGTTCGTCAGCGTGGACATGGACAACTTCGACGAGGTGATGGAGGGCATCGCGCCGGCCGCCAGCTACCGCGTCAAGAACGTGCTGAGCGAGCAGGGTGGCGAGTTCGCGGTCAACCTGCAGTTCCGCCAGATTGACGACTTCCGCCCCGAGGCGGTGGTGGAGCAGGTGGAGCCGTTGCGGCGCCTGCTGGAGGCGCGCAGCAAGCTGGCCGACCTGCGCAACAAGCTGGCCGGCAATGACAGGCTGGAGGACCTGCTGGCCGAGGTGCTCAGCAGCACCGAGCAGCTGCAGCGGCTGCAGGCCGGATCGACCCCCGACAAGCAGGAGTGAGGCAAGCCATGACGCTCAGCGCCCTACAGGAACAGCAGGCAGCCCCGGCCGCCGCCCATGCCGCCGCCAGCGATCTGCTGGACCAGATCGTCACCCAGAGCCGGGTGGCCCGCTCCGAGACCGAGCACCAGCGCGCCAAGGACATCATCACCGCCCTGGTCCAGGAGGTGATGGCCGGCACGGTGCTGGTCTCCGACAACCTCAGCGCCACGCTGGACGCCCGCGTGGCCGAGCTCGACGAGCTGATCTCCCGCCAGCTCAGCGAAGTGATGCACCACCCCGAGTTCCAGCAGCTCGAGGGCAGCTGGCGCGGCCTGCAGTACCTGTGCCAGCAGACCTCCACCAGCGCACAGATGAAGATCCAGCTCTTCAACGCGCAGAAGAAGGAGCTGGTCAAGGACTTCCGCACCGCGATCGACTTCGACCAGAGCGTGCTGTTCAAGAAGGTCTACGAGGAAGAGTTCGGCACCTTCGGCGGCGCACCCTTCGGCGCGCTGCTTGGCGACTTCGACATCACCCGCCAGCCCGAGGACATGTACTTCGTCGAGCAGATGTCGCATGTGGCGGCGGCCGCCCATGCGCCCTTCATCTCGGCGGCCTCCCCCGAGCTGCTGGGCCTGGAGACCTTCTCCGACCTGTCGCGCCCGCGCGACCTGGCCAAGGTCTTCGACACGGTGGAGTACGCCAAGTGGCGCAGCTTCCGCGAGAGCGAGGACGCCCGCTATGTGGGCCTGACCCTGCCGCGCTTCCTGGGCCGCCTGCCCTACAACCCGCTGGAGGGCACGACGGTCGAGGGCTTCAACTTCGTGGAGCAGGTGGACGGCAGCGACCACAGCCGCTATCTATGGGTCAACACCTGTTACGCCTTCGGTGCGCGTCTGACCCAGGCCTTCGAGAACCACGGCTGGTGCGCCGCGATCCGCGGTGTCGAGGGCGGCGGCCTGGTCGAGGACCTGCCCACCCACACCTTCAAGACCGACGATGGCGAGGTGGCGCTCAAGTGCCCCACCGAGATCTCCATCACCGACCGGCGCGAGAAGGAGCTGAGCGACCTGGGCTTCATCCCGCTGGTGCATTGCAAGAACACCGACTACGCGGCCTTCTTCGGCGCGCAGTCGGCGCAAAAGCCGCGCAAGTACGACCTGGACGCGGCCAACGCCAATGCCTCGCTGTCGGCGCAGCTGCAGTACATGTTTGCCGTCTGCCGCATCGCCCACTATCTGAAGGCCATGATGCGCGACAAGATCGGCAGCTTCGCCTCGGCGGCCAATGTCGAGGACTTCCTGAATCGCTGGATCTCCCAGTACGTGACCTCGGATGACGCCGCCTCCCAGGCCACCAAGGCGCAATACCCCCTCCGCGAAGCCTCGGTGCAAGTCTCCGAGGTGCCGGGGCGGCCTGGTGTCTACCGGGCTGTGTCCTTCGTCCGGCCGCATTTCCAGCTGGATGAACTCTCGGTCTCGCTCCGTCTCGTCGCCGAGCTGCCGCAAGGTGCGCGCGGCTGAGCCTGATCAGTCTGCATCAACCCATTGAACGGGAGTGAATCAAGAATGGCAAAAGACATCTACGTCGACTTTCACAGCAAAGGCGGCGATATCAAGGGCGACTCGCGCGACACCAAGCACAAGGACACCGTCGAGGTTTACTCCTGGTCGCATGTGGTCAAGCAGCCCAAGTCGGCGACCGCCTCGACCTCGGGCGGCCACACCTCGGAGCGCTGCGAGCACGGCGAGATGATCTTCACCAAGGACATCGACGGCTCCACGCCCAAGCTGCTGCAGGCCTGCTCGGCCGGCACCATCGTCAACGACGTGACCATCTACTTCTACCGCGCCCATGGCGGCAAGAACTCGGTGGGCAGCCCCTCGGCCACCCAGAGCCGCCACCAGTACCTGCGGGTGGATCTGAAGAACGTGATCGTCGCCTCGGTGCAGACCACTGTGTCCTCCGAGGGCATCCCCTCCGAGGTCTTCTCGCTGAAGTATTCGGCGGTCAAGTGGACCTACGACGAGCTGAACATCTCGGGCGAGAAGTCCGGCAAGGTCAATATCCAGGGTGCCTGGGACCTGGCCAAGAACGTGCCCAACTTCTCCTGAGCGCCTGAAGCGCCACGCCGATAGACACGCGCCCGCCGGGCTGGTCCCGCCCGGGCGCGCTCGCGGGTGGCGAGCCCGGCTCGTCCCCGCCCCGCTGCCCGCCCGCATCCCATGCCCCTGCTACGCCCGAGTCTGCTCGACCGCCTGCTCGACACGCACAGCACGGTGGCCGAGGCCCAGCAGCATCTGCACAGCGCCGAGCGCCTGCGCCAGGGCGTGGCGCGCGATCTGGAGGTGCTGCTGAACAGCCGGCGCGGCCTGCTGGCCGAGGTGCTGGCGCCCTACCCGCTGGCGGCGGCCTCGGTGCTGGGCTTCGGCCTGGACGACTTCGTCTCGCTGACCCTGCTGTCGCCACACGACCGCCTGAACATCTGCCGCGCCATCGAGCGCGGGGTGCGCGACCACGAGCCGCGGCTGCGCCAGGTGCAGGTGCATCTGGAGGTCGACCGCTCCACCCCGCATCTGCTGCGCTTCGTGATCCAGGGCGTGCTGCATCTGCGCACGCTGCGCGAGCCCGTCAATTTCGACGCGGTGCTCACCACCACCACCCAGCAGTACGCGGTGCGCAACAGCCGGCAGCCGCGCTACGCCAGCGCCGCCTGAGTCCCGCAGACCCGCCCCCCATGCAAGAACTGCTGCCCTACTACGAACAGGAACTGGCCTTTCTGCGCCGCCAGTCCGAGGCCTTCGCGCGCCAGTACCCCAGGGTGGCCGGCCGGCTGACCGTGTCCGGCGACCTGGGCGACGATCCGCATGTGGAGCGCATGATCCAGTCCTTCGCGCTGCTCAGCGCACGCGCCCACAAGCGCCTGGACGACGACTTTCCGCTCTTCACCGAGACGCTGCTGGAGGTGCTGTACCCGCACTATCTGCGGCCTTTCCCCGCCTGCGCGATCGCGCAGTTCGAGCCGGCGCCCGGCCAGGGCAGCGCGGCCTGCCTGCCGCGCGGCAGCCTGCTGCAGAGCCGGCCGGTACAGGGCGTGATCTGTCACTTCCGGACCAGCGCCGCGCTGCAGCTGACGCCGCTGCGCATCGAGGCGCTGCGCTTCTCCAGCGCCGTGCTGGCGCCGCAGGGCACGCGGCTGCCGCCCCAGGTCAGCGGCGTGCTGAGCCTGAGCCTGCTGTGGGAGGGCGAACCCGGTGCCGACGCCGCGCCGCCGGAGCAGCTGCGCCTCTATCTGGATGGCGAGACCAGCACCGTCTGCGCGCTGCGCCAGGCCCTGAGCCAGCACAGCTGCGCGCTGTACCTGCAGACCCCCTCCCAGGACGGCTGGCAGGCGCTGGCCCAGCAGGGCGATGCGCAGTGGCAGCCGCAGCTGGCCGGCTTCGGCGAGGAGGAAGCCCTGCTGCCGGCCGATGCGCGCAGCAATGCCGCCTACCGGCTGCTGACCGAATACCTGAGCTTCCCGCCCAAGTTCCAGTTCCTGGACCTGCCGCTGCAGCGCTGCTGGCGCGCGCTGGGCGGCCAGCGCCGGTTCACGCTGCACTACCTGCTCAGCGGCGTGCGTGCCGACGGCGATGCGGCGCGTCTGCTGCAGACGGTCTCGGCCGACAATCTGCGCCTGGGCTGCGTGCCGGTCGTCAACCTCTTTCCCAAGCATGCCGACCCGGTGCGGGTGGACCACAGCAGCAGCGACTACGCGGTGCTGCCTGACGGCCGCCGCCCTGCCGCCTACGAGGTGCACAGCCTGTGCAAGGTACAGCGGGTGCGCAAGACCGAGGCCGGCGAGCAGGTGCAGACCCTGCGCCCCTTCTACGGACTGGACCATGCCGACGGCGCCGGCAGCGAGGGCGCCGGTCTCTACTACCATCTGCGCCGCGATGCCGAGCTGGCCCAGCTCAGCCCCGGTCACGAGACCCGCATCAGCCTGGTCGATCCCGACTTCGACCCGGCCCAGGTCGAGGTCGAGACCCTGTCCATCGACCTGCTGGCGACCAACCGCGACTGGCCCAGCCAGCTGGCCATAGGCCATGCCGACGGCGATCTACTGCTGGAGGGCGGCGGCACCGTCAGCCGCGTGCGCCTGCTGATGCGGCCCACGCCCAGCTATCGCTTCAAGGCTGACCGGGGCGCGCTGTGGCGCCTGATCTCGCATCTGTCGCTCAACCATCTGTCGCTGAGCCAGGGCGGGCTGGAGGCGCTGAAGGACATGCTGCGGCTCTACGATCTGCCGCGCAGCCCGGTCAACCGGCGCCTGATCGATGCCCTGATCGAGGTGCGCCATCGCAGCGCCACCGCCTGGATGGCCGGCCAGCCCTTTGCCAGCTTTGTGCGGGGCACCGAGATCGAGCTGCTGATCGACGAGGACGGCTATGTGGGCAGCGGCGTCGATCTGCTGGCCGCGGTGCTGGACCGCTTCTTCGGCCTCTTCACCCATGTCAACAGCTTCACCCGGCTGACGCTGCGCGGTCACCGCAGCCAGCAGCCGATCTGCACATGCCCGGCGCGCAGCGGATGGCAGGCCCTCGTGTAATCGAGCAGCTGCGCGCCCAGCCGCACCGCTTCGGCTTCTTCCAGGCGGTGCGGCTGCTGGAGCGCTGGCTGGCAAGACGCGCCACCACAGCCGCCGCGCCGCGGCGGCGGCGCCTGCATGCGCCCAGCGGCAGCGTGGATGCGACGCGCCGCGATGCGGTGCGCGAGCGGCTGCGCTTCGTCAACCATGTGTCGCTGGACTTTCCCGCCAGCGAGCTGGCCGGACTGCGCCTGGCGCCCGACGCTGCACCGGACGACGGCCGGCCGCTGGCCACGCTGACGCCCACCTTCATGGGCCTGCTGGGCCTGGGCGGCAGCCTGCCGAGCAGCTACACCGAGCAGCTGCTGGCGCTGGAGCAGCGCGAGCGCGACGGCGGCGTGCGCGCCTTCTACGACACGCTCAGCCATCCGGCGCTGGCGCTGTTCTACGAGGCCTGGACCAAACATCGCCTGCATCTGCAGCATGAGCGCGACGGCCAGCGCCATTTCCTGCCGCTGCTGCTGGCCCTGGCCGGTCTGGGCGAGCCGGCGCTGCGCGAGCGCCTGCTGGCCAGCGGCGGCGTCGCGGACGAGGCACTGGCCTTCCAGACCGCGGCGCTGCAGCGCCGCCGCGTCGGCCTGGAGGAACTGGCTCAGCTGCTGAGCCAGTTCTTCGCGGTGCCGGTGCAGGTCCAGCCCTTCATCGGTGCCTGGTACGCCCTGCCCGCCGCCCAGGCCGGCCGGCTGGGCCGGCAGGGCACGCGCCTGGGCGTGGATGCGCTGCTGGGCGAGCGGGTCTGGCAGCGTCATCTGCGGGTGCGGCTGCGCATAGGCCCGCTGCCCGGGCCGCGCTACCGCGAATTTCTGCCCGGCGGCCGCGCGGCACGCGCGCTGCGCGACTGGCTGCCGCTGCTGTGCGATCCGGCGCTGGAGTACGAGCTGCAGCCGGTGCTGCGCCGTGCCGATGTACGCGGCTGCCGGCTCGGCGGCGCGTCACAGCAGCCGGCCGGCCTGGGCTGGGACTGCTGCCTGCAGACCCGCGAGGCCAGCCGCGACCGCGACGATCTGGTCTACCGGCTGCCCGACCCACCACAAGCACGCGCCCCCGGCGAGGAAGCAAACCCATCATGTCCACCCACCTCAAGACCCTGATCAGCAAGCTGCACCCGCTGGCCCGCAGTGCCGCCGAGCGTGCCGCCAATCTGTGCATGGCCCAAGGGCACTACGAGGTCGATATCGAGCACCTGCTGCTGGGCCTGCTGGAGCAGCCGGGCAGCGATCTGCTGCTGCTGTGCCGCCGCCACGAGATCGATGCCGAGCAGCTGCGCCGCGCGCTGGAGCAGGCGCTGAGCCGGCTGCGCCAGGGCAATAGCCGCACGCCGGTGTTTGCGCAGAGCCTGATGCAGTGGCTGGAGCATGCCTGGCTGATCGCCTCGCTGGACGTGCAGACGCCGCGGGTGCGCAGTGCCCATCTGCTGCTGGCGCTGCTGAGCGCGCCGGCGCTGGCGCAGCTGGCCGAGCGCATCAGCCCGCTGTTCGCGCGTTTCAAGATCGACGAGATCAAGTACCGCCTGGACGAGGTCTGCCGCGGCTCGGCCGAGCAGGCCCCGGCAGCGGCCGGCGGCGGCGCTGCTGATGCCGCGGCCGATGGGGCCGCGGACGCGCACACCGCCGCCGGCGCGCCCGGCCAGGGCGCCACCCCGGCGCTGGAGCGTTACACCATCGACCTGACCGAGCGCGCCCGCAGCGGCGCGATCGACCCGGTGATAGGCCGCGACCCGGAGATCCGCCAGCTGCTGGACATCCTGATGCGACGGCGCCAGAACAACCCCATCCTTACCGGCGAGGCCGGTGTCGGCAAGACCGCGGTGGTGGAGGGCCTGGCACTGCGCATCGCCGCCGGCGAGGTGCCGCCGCCGCTGCAGCCGGTGGTGCTGCGGGTGCTGGACCTGGGCCTGCTGCAGGCCGGGGCCAGCGTCAAGGGCGAGTTCGAGAACCGGCTCAAGCAGGTGATCGACGAGGTCAAGGCCAGCCCCCGGCCCATCGTGCTCTTCATCGACGAGGCCCACACGATGATTGGCGCCGGCGGCCAGGCGGGCCAGAACGATGCGGCCAATCTGCTCAAGCCGGCGCTGGCCCGCGGCGAGCTGCGCACCATCGCCGCCACCACCTGGAGCGAGTACAAGAAGTACTTCGAGAAGGATGCGGCGCTGGCCCGGCGCTTCCAGGTGGTCAAGGTCGACGAGCCCAGCGAGCCCCTGGCCTGCGCGATGCTGCGCGCGATGGCGCCGCTGATGGAGGCGCATTTCCAGGTGCGGGTGCTGGACGAGGCGATCGAGGAGGCGGTGCGCCTCTCGGGCCGCTACATCAGCGGCCGCCAGCTGCCCGACAAGGCGGTCAGCGTGCTGGACACCGCCTGTGCCAAGGTGGCCCTGGGTGCCAGCGCGGTGCCGGCGCCGCTGGAGCAGCTGCAGCGCGCGATCGAGCATGCCGATGCCAGCATCGCCGCGCTGCAGCGCGAGCTGGCCGCCGGCGCGCCGCACCAGGAGCGGCTGGCCGAGCTGCAGGCCCAGCGCGAGACCGACCAGGGCCGGCTGCGCCAGCTGCAGACGCAGTTCGAGCAGGAACGCGATCTGGTGCTGCGCATACAGGCGCTGCGCAGCCGCCTGGAGAGCACGCCGCTGCCGCCGCCCGGCGCGGCGGCACAGCCCGCCGCGGACGAGCCGCGCGGCCGCCGGCGCCGGGCCGCCGCCCCCGCCACCACGCCGGAACAGGCCGAGCTGCAGGAGCTGCAGCAGGCCCTGCACCGCCTGCAGGGCGAGCAGCCGCTGCTGGCCCTGCAGGTGGACCGCCGGGTGGTCGCCGACATCGTCTCGGCCTGGACCGGCATACCGCTGGGCCGCATGGTGCGGGACGATCTGCAGGCCGTGCTGCAGCTGGAGGACAGCCTGCGCGAGCGGGTCATAGGCCAGGACCATGCGCTGGCGGCGATCGCGCAGCGGGTGCGCACCGCCAGCGCCCAGCTGGAGGATCCGAACAAGCCCAAGGGCGTGTTCCTCTTCGTCGGCCCCTCGGGCGTGGGCAAGACGGAGACCGCGCTGGCCCTGGCCGAGGCCCTCTACGGCGGCGAGCGCAACCTCATCACCGTCAATATGAGCGAGTACCAGGAGGCCCACAGCGTCAGCGGCCTGAAGGGATCGCCGCCCGGCTATGTGGGCTATGGCGAGGGCGGCGTGCTGACCGAGGCGGTGCGCCGCAAGCCCTATAGCGTGCTGCTGCTCGACGAGGTGGAGAAGGCTCACCCCGATGTGCTGGAGATGTTCTACCAGGTCTTCGACAAGGGCTGGATGGACGATGCCGAGGGCCGCGAGATCGACTTCCGCAACACCCTGATCCTGCTGACCTCCAACACCGGCTCGGCCGCGCTGATGCAGGCCTGCCTGAACAAGCCGCCCAGCGAGCGTCCCGACCCGCAGGCGCTGGTGGAGGGGCTGCGGCCGCAGCTCTACAAGGCCTTCAAGCCGGCCTTCATCGGCCGCTGCAAGGTCGTGCCCTTCTATCCGCTGGATGACGACACGCTGGCCGCGGTGATACGGCTGAAGCTGCAGCGCATCGCCGCGCGGGTGGCCGCGCAGCACCGCGCCGAGCTGCAGTTCGACGACGCCTTCGTCGAGGCGCTGCTGGCGCGCTGCACCGAGGTGGACACCGGCGCCCGCAGCATCGATCATCAGCTGGGCAGCAGCCTGCTGCCCGAGCTGGCCACCCAGCTGCTGGCGCGCATGGCCGAGGGGCGCAGCGTCAGGCGCATCAAGGCCGGTGTCAAGCCCAGCGGCGACTACCAGTTCCGCATCCAATGAAGCCAAGCCGGACCGGCCTATGAACATGCATCCCAAGCCGGGCCTCAGCCCCGCCCAGCGCCAGCAGCTGCTGCGCTTCTGCCTGCCCGGCGCCTGGCAGCAACAGCAGCACCGCGCGCTGGCCGGTGCCGGCATCGAGCAGGTCGGCGATCTGCCCGAGCTGGTGATGACGGTGCTGGAGCAGGCCCATCTGGCCCAGCAGCATGCCGCCGCCTGCCTGCTGCAGCGTCTGAGCGAGGGCTGGTGGCGGCTGGCGTTCGAGGCCGGCCCGGCCAGCGGCGGCACGCTGGCCCTGAGCGCGCTGGCACCCTGGCAGATCAGCGTGCACGCCGCTGCGCTGCACTACCGGCTGGCCCTGCATCCGCAGCCGCTGCGCCTGGTGGGGCTGAGCCAGCAGCCCTGAAGCCCGCGACGCCGCGGCACTCGGGCCAGCCAGCGTGGCTTCAGAGGCAGCGGCGCGCCGCGTCGGCCGCGACCGTGTAGCCCAGCGGCAGATACCAGCTCTGCTCGGCACCGCTGCGCAGATCCTGCAGGCGCAGCTGCAGGCCCTCCTGGGCCAGGCAGTGCTGCACCCGCACCGGCGCCGCGCCGTCCTGCCAGTGCAGCACCAGGCTGCGGCTGTCCAGCACCTGCACCCGGGCCGCGGCGCCCAGCCACAGGCCCAGCCAGGGCCGCCGGCCGAGCGCCGCGCCGCCCTCGACCGCCGCTGCGGCAGCGATCGGCGCCAACGCCTCGCCGGCCGCATTGATCGCCAGCCGCTCGGCCGGCGGCGCCTCGGCCGCGCGCTCGGGCAGGGCCCGCCAGCAGCACTGCGTCCGGCCGGCCTCGGGCAGCAGCGGCAAGACCTGACCCCGCGTGGCGCGGCCGGCGCCGTCCTGATAGCGCAGCCACAGCGCGGCCTGGCGGGCATCCAGCGGGCCCACCCGCTGCAGGCCTTCGGCGGCCTGGAGCGGCGCGGCGGCCAGCGCAGCCAGCAGCGCCAGTGCAGCCAGCAGGGGGCCCGGCAGCCGCCGGCACAGGCGCTCAGCGGCCATCGTCGGACCAGTGCGGCGGATCCGACACCAGCTTGTGCACGCCGTAGCCGGCGCCAAGCGCATGCAGCTGGGCCGCGGTCCGCAGCAGCTGGTTGGTCCCGTCGGCCTGGCGCACGTTCTTGTTGAGGTAGTCACGGATGTTCATGTCGATGGCCCGGCCCTCAGTATGCCGGGAGCTCAGCGAGGGCTGGTACACCAGGCCGTAGGCCGTCACCATCTGGGCGGCGGCATTGCGCGCGGCGCGCAGCTGCGTCTCGCCCTGGGCATTGCGATGGCACCAGTCGATGTCCACATTGGCATGGGCCGGCACGCTGGCCGGATCGAGCTGGCTCTGGGCGATGCGCCAGGCGTAGTGCATCAGGTAGGCCCGCTCGGGCGGCCGCAGCGTGGCGGCGATGCTGACGCTGGCACCGGCCGCCTGCAGCGCGGCGATGAAGCGGTCGACCGCGCCGCGGAAGTCCGCCGTCAGGTCGGCGGTCGAGGTGCTGGTTGGAAAATCCTGCACCCAGGCGGTGCCGCTGACCCTGCTCATCATGCCCCTTTCAGCCGCGCCACAATGACGTCAGCTCAACGGGCTCGCACTCTAGCCTGCGCTGTTGCCGCGGTCTGTGCCAGCCTGTACCAGGCTGTAGCAAGAGGTTTCCTGGCGCCGCTGGCGGCCGCCTCAGCGGCTCTTGAAGATGCGCCCCAGCCAGCCCAGGTACCAGCCCAGGAAGCGCTGGAACAGCGTCTGCGGCGGCGCCGGCGGTTCGGCCGCTACTTCGGGCGGGTAGCGCTGCTGCAGGCCCGCATTGAAGGCGGCGAAGAAGTCGCCGGCCATCTTCTGCGCCGCCATGTCGACCAGGCGCGAGCCGATCTGGGCGATCTTGCCGCCCACGCTGGCCACCACCGTGTAATGCAGCAGGGTCTCCTTGGGCCCCAGCGGCTCCAGCCGCACCTGGGCCTGCCCCTTGCCATGGCCGGCCGCGCCGCCCGAGCCCTCGAAGGCGATCTGGTAGCTGCTGGGCGGCTGCAGCTCGGAGAGCTTGAGCTTGCCCTTGAAGCGCGCCTTGACCGGTCCGATCGCGACCGCCAGCAGGGCCTCGTACTCATGCTCGGCCAGCGGCGTCAGCGCCTCGCAGCCGCTGATCGCGGCCTTCAGCATCTCGGTATCGTTCAGCGCGGCCCAGGCCTGGGCCTGGGTAACGGGCAATTTTTCCTGTCCGGTCAGTTGCATAGCAGTTCAGCCAGTTGTTCGAGACTGGCCAGATTGTGGGCGGGAAGATGGGCCGTGACCTCGGGCAGCAAGGCCTTGATGCCGGCGGCCCGGGGCTCGAAGCCCGCGAAGCGCAGCAGCGGGTTCAGCCAGATCAGGCGCCGGCAGGCCAGGCGCAGGCGGCGCGCCTCGAAGGCCAGGGCCTCGCCATGCTCACCCTGCTCGCCCAGCTCCAGCCCGTCGGTGATCAGCAGCACGGTCGTGTCGCTGCTCAGCGTGCGGCGCGCCCAGTCGCGGTTGAAGCGGTGCAGGCAGGCGCTGATGCGGGTGCCGCTCGACCAGTCGGCCACGCTGCGGGCCACCGCGGCCACCGCCAGATCGGGGTCGCGCTGCTGCAGCAGCCGGGTGATCGGCGTCAGCCGGGTGCCGAAAGCAAAGCTCGTGACCCGGGGCGCATGGCGGCGCTCGGCCGGGTTGGCCAGGCCATGGGCCAGATGCAGCAGCATGCGCGAGTAGCGGCTCATCGAGCCGGAGATATCGGCCAGGATCAGCAGCGGCGCGACCTTGACGCGCGGCCGCCGCCAGCGCGGCGGCGCCAGCTCGGCGCGGCTCTGCGCGCGCAGCGTGGCCCGCCAGTCGAAGCGGCCGCTGGGCGCGCTGCGGAAGCGCCGCGTGGGCCGGGTCTCGAAGAAGGGCCGCAGCCGCGCCAGCAGCTGCCGGGCGGCGGCCCATTCCGAGGCGGTCATGGTCTCGAAATCGCGCTGGCGCAGCTGTTCCTGCGCGCTCCAGCTCAGGCTGGCATCGATCTCGATGCGCTGCTCGGGCGCGGGCGGCCTGGGCTCTTGCAGGCCCTGCGGGAACAGCGCGTCGGCCAGGCGCCGGTTCTCCGGCGGCGGCGGCACGCCGGCCCTGGCCTGCGCGCGCGGCAGCAGCAGGGCCAGCGCCCGGCCGAGCAGATCGGGGTCGCGCCAGAACAGGTGGAAGGCCTGCTCGAACAGCGGCCGGTGCGCGGCGCGGTCGATCAGGCAGGCGGCCAGCGTGGCCTTGAAATCGGCCCTGGATTCGAGCCCGGCCAGCTGCAGCGCCTGCAGGCAGAGCTGCACCCGGTCGCTGCCCACCGCCATGCCGGCCTGGCGCAGCACGCGGGCGAAATGCATCAGGTTCTCGGCCAGATGCATGGGCAGCCCGGCGCCAGCCTCGGACGCGGCGCCTGCGGCAGCGGGCTCAGCCATGGCTGGCCGCCCGCAACTGCTCCAGCAGGCGCGCCGCCTCCGAGCCCTGCAGCTTGGCGATATCGTCCTGGTACTTCAGCAGCACGCCCAGCGTGCTGCCGACCGTCTCGGGGTCCAGCACCAGGGCGTTGAGTTCCAGCAGCGCGCGCGACCAGTCCAGGGTCTCGGCCAGGCCGGGCAGCTTGTACAGGTCCAGGCGGCGCAGGCTCTGGATGAAGGCGACGATCTGCTGCGCCAGCGCCGGCTCGATGCCGGGCAACTTGAGCCGCAGGATCTGCAGCTCGCGCTGCGCGTCGGGGAAGTCGACCCAGTGGTAGAGGCAGCGGCGCTTGACCGCGTCGTGGATCTCGCGGGTGCGGTTGCTGGTCAGCACGACGATAGGCGGCTCGCTGGCCTTGATCAGGCCCAGCTCGGGAATGCTGATCTGGAAATCGCTCAGCAGCTCGAGCAGGAAGGCCTCGAAAGGTTCGTCGGCACGGTCCAGCTCGTCGATCAGCAGCACCGGCGGGCCGGGCAGCTCCAGCGCCTGCAGCAGCGGCCGGGCGATCAGGAAGCGGCGCGCGAACAGGTCCTCGCCGCCGAGGCTGCCGGCCCTGATCTCCAGCATCTGGCGCGCATAGTTCCACTCGTAGGCGGCGCTGGCCAGGTCCAGGCCCTCGTAGCACTGCAGCCGCAGCAGCGGCCGGCCCAGCAGCGCCGCCAGGGCCTTGGCGATCTCGGTCTTGCCGGTGCCGGGCTCGCCCTCGAGAAAGAGCGGACGCTGCAGGCGCAGCGCCAGGAAGACGGTGGTGGCCAGATCGCGCGCGGCCACATAGCCCTGGCCCAGCAGCTGGGCCGCCGTCGCGTCGATGCTGGCCGGCAGTGCCCCCGCCATCAGGCCGCGGCCACCGCGCGCGCGGCCAGCACCGGGATCAGCGCGGCGCGGTACAGGGCCGAGCCATGCAGATCGCTGTTCAGGCCCTCCTCACTGAGCGTCACCGCCTGCGCGGCGGCCGGGCTCCAGCTGGCGGCGAGCGCCTGCTCGATCTCGCGGCAGCGGTAGACGCAGGGCCCGGCGCCGGTGACTGCCACCCGCACGCCGGCCGCGCTCCTGGCGACGAAGACCCCGACGAGGGAGAAGCGCGAGGCCGGCTGCCTGAACTTCTGCCAGGCCGCCTTCTCGGGGATGGGGAAGCTGACCGAGCTGATGATCTCGCCCGGCTGCAGCGCGGTCTCGTACAGGCCCTTGAAGAAGTCGTCGGCCGCGATCGAGCGCCGGTCGGTATGCACGGTGGCGCCCAGCGCCAGCACCGCGGCGGGGTAGCAGGCGGCCGGGTCGTTATTGGCCAGACTGCCGCCCAGGGTGCCGCGGTTGCGCACCTGGCGGTCGCCGATGCGGCCGGCCAGATCGGCCAGCGCCGGTATCGCCTGCTGCACATCCCGGGCGGCGGCGACCGTCGCGTGCGTCGTCATCGCACCGATATGGACCTTGCCGCCGTCCACCCGTATGCCCTTCAGATCGGCCAGGGCCGAGATGTCGATCAGGGCTTCTGGCGCGGACAGGCCGAGCTTGATCGCACCGAGCAAGGACTGACCCCCGGCGATGATCTTGGCCTCGGCAGCGGCCGCAGCGCGGGCCGCCTCGGCCAGCGTGCCGGCCTGTTGGTATGCGAATGTCATGGTGTTCGTCTCCTCGCGTTCAGCGATTGGCTTGAATCGCCTGCCAGACGTTGTGGGGGGTGGCCGGCATGGGCACATCGGCGATGCCCAGCGCGTCGCAGATCGCGTTGATCACCGCCGGCGGCGAGCCGATCGCGCCGGCCTCGCCGCAGCCCTTCACCCCCAGCGGGTTGTGGGTACAGGGCGTGCCCTTGGCGGTCTTGACATTGAAGCTGGGCAGATCGTCGGCCCGCGGCATCGCGTAGTCCATATAGCTGCCGGTCAGCAGCTGGCCGCTGTGCTCGTCGTAGATGCCATGCTCCAGCAGGGCCTGGCCTATGCCCTGGGCCAGACCGCCATGCACCTGGCCCTCGACGATCATCGGATTGACCACATTGCCGAAATCGTCCACCGCGCTGAAGCGGTCGACGCGCACCACGCCGGTCAGCGGATCGACCTCCACCTCGCAGACATAGCTGCCCGCGGGGTAGGTGAAGTTGGTCGGGTCGTAGAAGGCGTTCTCGTTGAGACCGGGCTCCAGCTTGTCGAGCGGATAGTTGTGCGGCACATAGGCGGTGAGCGCCACCGAGGCGAAGGGCACGGCCTTGTCGGTGCCGGCCACCTTGAACTGGCCGCCCTCGAACTCGATATCGCCATCCGCCGCCTCCAGCAGATGCGCGGCGATCTTCTTGCCCTTGGCGATCACCTTGTCCACCGCCTTGACGATGGCGGTGCCGCCCACCGACAGCGAGCGGCTGCCATAGGTGCCCATGCCGAACAGCACCTTGCCGGTGTCGCCATGCTCGATCACCACATCGTCCAGCGCGATGCCCAGCCGGTCGGCCACCACCTGGGCGAAGGTGGTCTCATGGCCCTGGCCGTGCGAATGGCTGCCGGTGAAGATGGTGACCTTGCCGGTGGGATGCACCCGCACCTCGCCGGCCTCGAAGAGCCCGGCGCGCGCGCCCAGGGCACCGGCGATGTTGCTGGGCGCCAGGCCGCAGGCCTCGATATAGGTCGAATAGCCCAGGCCGCGCTTCAGCCCCTTGGCCTCGCTGGCCGCGCGGCGCGCGGCAAAGCCGGCCACATCGGCCAGTTCCTGCACCGCGGCCAGCGTGGCCTCGTAGTCGCCGGTGTCATAGGTCAGGCCCACCGGCGTGGCATAGGGGAAGCTCTTGATGAAGTTGCGGCGGCGAAGCTGGGCCGGGTCGATCCTGAGCTGGTGGGCCGCGGTCTCGACCAGGCGCTCCACCACATAGGTGGCCTCGGGCCGGCCGGCGCCGCGGTAGGCATCGACCGGCGCGGTGTTGGTGAACACGCCGGTGACCTCGGCATAGATGCTGGGCGTGCTGTACTGGCCGGCCAGCAGCGTGGCGTAGAGGATGGTGGGCACGCTGGACGCGAAGGTGCTGAGGTAGGCGCCCAGATTGGCCGTGGTGGCGACCCGCAGCGCGAGAAAGCGCCCGTCCGCGTCCAGGCCCAGCTCGGCCACCGTCGCATGGTCGCGGCCGTGGGCATCGCTGAGAAAGGCCTCGCTGCGGTCGGCGGTCCACTTGATGGGTCGGCCGATCTGCTTGCTGGCCCAGACCAGGGCCGTCTCCTCGGCATAGAGAAAGATCTTGGAGCCGAAGCCGCCGCCCACATCGGGCGCCACCACCCGCATCTTGTGCTCGGGAATGCCCAGCACGAAGGCGCACATCAGCAGCCGCTCCACATGCGGGTTCTGGTTGGCCACATAGAGGGTGTAGCTGTCGTCCGAGGCGTTGTAGCTGGCGTTGGCGGCGCGCGGCTCGATCGCGTTGGGGATCAGGCGGTTGTTGCGGAACTCCAGCCGCGTCACATGCGCGGCCTGCGCCAGGGCGGCATCGGTGGCGGCCTTGTCGCCGCAGCCCCAGGTGTAGCAGACATTGTCCGGCGCCTCCTCATGCACGCTGGCCGGCGCGCCGGGGGCCGCGGCGGTGTCCACCACCGGCACCAGCTCCTCGTAGTCCACTTCGATCAGCTGGGCAGCGGCCTTGGCCTCGGCATAGCTGTCGGCCACCACCAGGGCGACGGCATCGCCCACATAGCGCACCTTGCCGTCGGCCAGGATCGGGTGCTTGGGCTCCTTCATCGGGCTGCCGTCCAGGCTGTTGATCAGCCAGCCGCAGGGCAGGCCGCCGACCGCGCGGAAATGTTCGCCGGTGAAGACGCCCAGCACGCCCTCGGCCGCCGCCGCGGCCTCGGTGCTGATGCGCTGGATGCGCGCATGCGCATAGGGCGAGCGCAGGAAGTAGCCGTAGCTCTGGCGCGGCAGCACGATATCGTCGGTGTACTGGCCGCGGCCGGTGAGGAAGCGCCCGTCCTCGCGGCGGCGCACGCTCTGGCCGATCAGGCCGGGCTGGGTGGCGTTGCTGCTCGTGCTCATGCGGCGTCTCCCTTGTTCATGCCTTGCGCGCCCAGCTGCACCGCGCGAACGATGTTCTGGTAGCCGGTGCAGCGGCAGATATTGCCCTCCAGGCCCTCGCGAATCTCGGCCTCGGAGCCGCAGCGGTGGTGCTGCACCAGATCCACCGCGCTCATCACCATGCCGGGGGTGCAGAAGCCGCATTGCAGGCCGTGGCATTCCTTGAAGGCGGCCTGCATCGGGTGCATCTCGGCACCGGCAGCGGCCGGCGCCAGGCCCTCGATGGTGGTGATCTCGGCGCCCTGGCATTGCACCGCCAGCACATTGCAGCTCTTCACCGCGCGGCCGTTCAGGTGCACGGTGCAGGCGCCGCACTGGCTGGTGTCGCAGCCCACATGGGTGCCGGTGAGGGCCAGGTCCTCGCGGATGAACTGCACCAGCAGGCGGTCGGGTTCGACCTCGCGCGTCAGCGCCCTGCCATTGATCTTCAGGCTGATCTTCATCGCTCTTGTCTCCGGTTGTCGTGCCTGGTCCTTGCCGCGCGCACAGCGCAGGCGGACTCTGTGCGGCCTATCCTCGCGGCAGGCTGCGGGCCGCGCCATCTACCGTTTACCCCCATGTATGCCCATCCATGGGTGGCCGCGGGCCCGGCGGGCTGGCGCGATCTGGCACAGCTGTTCCAGCCTGGTGCCGCAGCGCGCCGCCAGCGCGGGTTGACCCTGAGAAGCCCCGGGCCCTGTCCCCCGCCGCCGCATCGGGTATGTTCGGCAGCCCCGGCGCAGCACGGCCGCGCGCGGCAGACCTAGAGTGAGACCATGGACAACGTTGACTTGCAAGTGATGCGTCAGATCGCCGCCTGGCAGGCGGAGGGGCGCCGCGTGGTGCTGGGCACCATCACCCGCACCTGGGGCTCGGCCCCGCGGCCGGTGGGCTCGGTGGTGGCGATACGCGAGGACGGCCTGATCGCCGGCTCGGTCTCGGGCGGCTGCATCGAGGACGATCTGGTGGCCAAGGTGCGCGAGGGCGCACTGAGCCTGGCCAAGCCCGAGCTGGTCCGCTATGGCGTGGGCGCCGAGGCGGCCCAGCGCTTCGGCCTGCCCTGCGGCGGCACGCTGGAGCTGGTGCTGGAGCCGTTGCAGCCGGCCCTCTCGCAGCTGGACGAGCTGCTGGCGCGCCTGGCCCGCGGCGAGCGGGTGCAGCGGCATCTCGATCTGGCCAGCGGCGCGGTGCAGCTCTACGAGCCCCAGGCCGGGGCCGATGTGGTGCAGCTCAGCGCGACCGCGCTGATCACCCATCACGGCCCGCAGTGGCGGCTGCTGATCATCGGCGCCGGTCAGCTGAGCCAGTATCTGGCCGGCATGGCGCTGGCGCTGGACTACCAGGTCATCGTCTGCGATCCCCGCGACGAGTACCAGCCCGAGATCCCCGGCGCCCAGCTGACCCGCGAGATGCCCGACGATGTGGTGCTGAGCCTGGCCCCCGACGGCCACACCGCCGTGGTGGCCCTGACCCACGACCCCAAGCTCGACGATCTGGCCCTGATGGAGGCGCTGAACAGCCCGGCCTTCTATGTGGGCGCCATCGGCTCCCGCGTCAACCAGGCCAAGCGCAAGGCCCGGCTGGCCGAGCATTTCGGCCTCGGCGAGGCCCAGTTGGCGCGGCTGCACGGCCCGGTGGGCCTGCACATCGGCGCCCGCACCCCCCCCGAGATCGCGCTCTCCATCCTGGCCCATATGACGGCCGAGCGGCATGGGGTGCGCGTGGTGGGCAGCGATGCGCACAGGGAACGCGGTAGCGGTGGGGCGGAGGCGGGGTGCGTGCTGGGGTGAGAGCGGCGGTCGACCGCCTCCCTTCATCCGCTCGCTCGCCAACTCCCTGCTCTTCACTCCGCATGAGGTTCCTGCCCGCCCCGGCAGAGCCAGCGTTCGCCCGGCCGCGGGGACACGCAGCAGCAGGCCTGCCCGTGCGCCTCCTGCGGGCTCGCCCAGTCGAGCCACGGTTCACCACCACAAAGCCAGGCGCACGCAAGAAACCCGCGACAAGCCCGATGACCGACAGCCCGCCTCGCAGCGCGCCAATCTGAGATGATCACGCCCCATGACGACGATGAAGCTCCACTACCACCCCAGCAACGCCAGCCTGGCGCCCCATATCCTGCTGCGCGAGCTGGGCGCGGCCTTCGAGCTGGTCCTGGTGGACCGGGCCAATAACGCGCACAAGTCGCCGGCCTATCTGAAGCTCAATCCGAACGGCCTGATTCCGGTGCTGCAGGACGGCGATCTGGTGCTGTACGAATGCGCCGCCATCCTGCTGCATCTGGCCGACACCCACCCCGAGGCCCGACTGGCGCCGCCCCTGGGCACGGCGGAGCGAGCCCATTTCTACAAATGGCTGATCTGGCTGACCAACACGCTGCAGCCCACCATCATTGCCTACTACTACCCCGAGCGCTGGGTGGCCGAGGGCAATGCCGCAGGGGCGGCCCAGGTCAAGGCCCAGGCCGAGGCACGCGTCGCGCCGCTGCTGGACCAGCTGGAGGCCCAGCTGGCCAGCCATGGCGGCCCCTGGCTGCTGGGCGAGCACTACAGCGCGGCCGATGCGCTGGCCTTCATGCTATGCCGCTGGACCCGCGGCTTTGCCCGGCCGGCGCGCAGCCTGCCGCAGCTGGGCGCCTATCTGCAGCGCATGCTGGCGCGGCCGGCGGTGCAGCAGGTGGTGGCGGCCGAGCAGCTGCCCGCGCCCCTGGTGTGATGTGATCCACGCCCGCGATGAGCAGTAGCAGCAGTACCAGCAGCAACAGCACCGAGCTGATCCTGGTCCGCCATGGCGAGACCGACTGGAACCGCCGCCAGTGCTTCCAGGGCCAGATCGATGTGCCGCTCAACGCCCGCGGCCTGGCCCAGGCCCGGCGCCTGGGCGAGCGCCTGGCGGCCGAGCGCTTCGACGCGCTGGTCGTCAGCGACCTCAGCCGCACCCGCCAGACCGCCGCACCGCTGCATGCGCCGGCGCGGCCGGCCGCGCCCCAGCCGCTGTACACACCGCGGCTGCGCGAGCAGGCCTTCGGCATCCTCGAAGGCCTGACTTTCGACGATATCCGCAGCCGGCACCCGGCCGAGTTCGCGCTCTGGGCCAAGCATGAGCCCGATTACGCGCTGCCCGGCGGCGCCGAGAGCCGGCGCGACTTCCATCAGCGGGTGATGGGCGCGCTGGCCGAGCTGGCCGCGCAGCATGCGGGTCAGCGCCTGGTGGTGGTCAGCCATGGCGGGGTGCTGGACATGGTGTGGCGCAGCGCCAAGGGCCTGAGCCTGCAGGGCCCGCGCGAATGCGCGATCCCCAACTGCGGCATCAACCGCCTGCGCGTCAGCGCCGCGGGCCGCTTCGAGATCCTGGCCTGGGCCGAGGACGAACATCTGCAGGGCCTGCTGCCCGGCTGAGCCGCGGCCCGGCGCTCAGAAGCGCGAGCGGATCTTGCGCACGCTCCAGCTGTGGTCCTTCTCGTTGAGCGTGGCGCACAGAATCGTCTCGCCATCGCTGCGGATATTGACCAGGCCATAGACCAGGCCGGTCACCACCAGGCTGCTGCCCAGCGTGCGTGTGACCTTGCTGGGCTTCAGATCGCCGGCCTTGGTGACCGCCGCCTCGATGCGTATCCTGGCCAGCTCGGCCTGCTCGTGCCGGTGCTCGGGCGTGATCAGGCCCAGCGGCCGGCCCAGCTGCACGCTGCGCGCGATCTCGGTCGAGTAGACCAGCGGCGTCAGTAGGCGGTCGCCCTCGACCTGCAGATGGCCGGTGGTGGCGCTGGCGGCCACGATGGCCGGGCGCGGATGGTCGTGCCCCTCGCTGTCGCCCGAGGAGATCACCGTCACCGCCGGCCGCATCGCGGCCAGGAATTCATAGCTCACCTCGTCGCTGCCGTGGTGGCAGGCCTTGGCCACATCGCATTGCAGCTCGATGCGCGCACCGGCATAGGCGTCCAGCAGCGCGCGCTGGGCCGCGCTATTGAGGTCGCCAGTCAGCAGAAAGCGGGCGCGGCCATGGTCCAGGCGCAGCAGCACGCTGTGGCCATTGCTGTTCTGGCTGCTTGCCGCGGCCAGATTGCGCAGCACCGGTTGGCCGTCCAGCTGCTGCTCCACCGGGCCCAGCACCCGTATCGCCACCCCGCCGCCCTGCCCCTCGAAGCCGGGCAGGAAACGGTCGACCTGGCTGAGCCGGCGTATCGGCGTGGGCCGGCCGGCCGCATTGCGGGCCTGGCAGACCCGGCGCATGAAATCGGCCCACTCGCCCTGCAGCGCCGGCTGGGCGCCGGGCTTCAACGCGGCCAGCACCTGGTTGCGGTGGCCCATCAGCTGGGTCAAGCACTGCTTGTCGGCCGAGGTGGGCCCCAGCCAGCGCTGCGCCCCCTGGCCGGCCACGGCCGGCTTGGTCCACCAGGCCACGCCGGCGTGATAGAAGGCCTCCACCTGCACCCGCTGCGCATCGAGCTCGGCGCTCTGGGCCACATCGAGCAGATCGGCCAGGCCGCCGTAATGGTCGGCATCGCAGTGCGAGGCGATCATCGCGTCGAGCTTGATCGTGGGCTCGCCATAGTCCTTGGCGAACTTCCAGTCGACGAAATCGGCCGCGTTCTTGCCGCTAGGCTGCTTGCTGCGCGCATAGCCGCCGTCGATCATCAGATGGCGGCCGTCCGGCGTGCGTATCAGGATGCCGTCGCCCTGGCCCACATCGATCAGATAGATCTCCAGCAGCGACTGCTCGCCCAGGCTGCGCTTGTCGACCCAGCCCTGGCGGCCGCGGGCGCGCACCTGGCTGCGGCTGCCGCCCTCCTGCAGCAGCAGCGCGCGGTCGCCCCAGAGCAGCTCGACCCCGGCCTTGGCATTGCCGCTGGCCTCGCGGTACAGCGTGGCGGTGTCGGTGGCGATATAGCGCAGGGTCTGACTCATGCAGGGCTCCTCGGAGGCCTGGCCAGCATAGGCCGCCGGCCGAACCCCGGCCATCCCCTGAAGGGCGCGCTGCCGCCAGGGTGGCGGGCTCAGCGCTCGTAGCCGCCGTTGCGCTCGCGCTCGCTCTGCACGCTCTTGCACTCGGCATGGCCGGCATAGGCCGGCTGCTCGCAGTGGCGTGCGATGCACAGGGCCATGGCCAGGAAGACGCGGCGGCCGCAGGCGGCGCGCGGGTCCTGCGGCCCTGTCGTGGCCTGACCGGTGGCCTGCGCGGCCTGGCTCTTGCGGGTCGCGGCCGGCCGGCTGGCGGGCTCGGCGTTCAGGCCCTGGGCGGTGCTGCCGGGGCCGGTGCTGCGCGCAGGCTCGGCGGCCGGCTTGGCAACGCTGCCCGTCGAGGGCTGGGTTCCGGCCTCACCATTGCGCCGCAGCGGCCGCTGGCGCCGTTCCTCGGCATTGAGCACCACCGCATCGGGGCGGCGCTTCACCAGCGGGTCGAAGCCGCTGCTGCCTTCCTCGGCGGCCTCGCGCGCCGGGCTGCCGCCCGAGCGGACTGGCGCGGCCTGGGTCGGCAGCGCCGCGGGCGGACGCTTGCTGGGCGGCACTGCGTCCGCCAGCGCCGGCACCGCGGCCGCCAGGACCGCGGCCTGGGCCGGTACCGAGACGGCCGCCAGCGGCGCAGACGCGGCGGGCGCTGCCGCCGCCGCTGGGGCCGAGGCCGCCGCGGCCGAGGAGGATGCCGCCACGTCCGGCAGCGCTGACGGGGCCGTGCCCGCGGCCAGCCACCACCAAAGCAAGCCGGCCGAGGCGGTGGCCAGCAGGCCCACGCTGGCCAGCAGGGCCGGCATGCCGCGGCGGCGCGGCGACTCGGCGCCTGGGGCGAACGGGGACGGGGACGGGGCCGAAGCCGAGGACGGCGCCGGGGCAGGCGGTGTAGGCGGTACAGACGGCTGGGCTGCGGTCGCCGGGGCCGGTTCCGGCACAACGGGCGGCGGTGGCACTTGCTGCTGGGTGCGCTCGTACACTGCGGTCTGCAGCCGGGTCGAATCCAGATCGATGGCGATATCGGCCGCGGCGCCGGGCGCGGCCGCATCGATCACCGTGT
This sequence comes from Burkholderiaceae bacterium, assembly GCA_041920215.1. GTDB lineage: Bacteria > Pseudomonadota > Gammaproteobacteria > Burkholderiales > Burkholderiaceae_C > JAYRSJ01. Next base: position 225,052 of record JAYRSJ010000001.1, read on the forward strand.
GCTGGGCCGGGGCCGGCAGCGGCGGGGCGGTGATCTCGCCCAGCAGCGCGGCGCGCAGCTGGGCCATGCTCTGCGGCCGGTCCATCGGGCGCACGCACAGCGCCCAGTCGACCGCGGCCAGCAGGGCCGGGCTGTAGCCGGGCAGCGCCTGCTCGCGCAGCGGCCGGTAGTCGTCATGGATGGCGCGGGCGGTGGCGGGCGGCGGGGTGCGGCCGCTCAGCAGATACAGCATCACCGCGCCCAGCGCATAGATATCGGTCCAGGGGCCCTGGCGCAGGCCGGCCGATTCGGCGTACTGCTCGATCGGCGCGTAGCTGGGCTTCAGGATGGCGGTGACCGCCTGGGTGCGGTCGCTGATGACCCGGCGCGCGGCGCCGAAGTCCAGCAGGATGGGATCGCTGCCGTCGTCGGGCAGCAGGATGTTGTCGGGCGCGATATCGCGGTGGTAGACCTGCTCGGCATGCAGCACCGCCAGGCCGTCCATCACCGGCAGCAGCACCCGCAGCAGCCAGCTCTCGTCGGGCGCGCTCTTCATCGCCTGGCGCACCTGGCGCAGGGTCTGGCCCTGCAGGAAGGGCATGGCCATATAGGCCGTGCCATTGGCCTCCCAGAACTGGTAGACCTTCAGGATCGAGCGGTGATCGAAGCGGGCCAGCAGCCGGGCCTCGTTGACAAAGGAGCGCCGCCCCAGCTCGAAGGTCTCCTGGTAGGAGCCCGAGCGCACCGAGACCTGCGAGCCCTGGATGCGCCGCGCCAGCTGGCCCGGCATGTATTCCTTGATCGCCACCTGGCGGTCCAGCGCATGGTCCTGGGCCAGATAGACGATGCCGAAGCCGCCCACGCCCAGCGTGCGCAGCAGCTCCAGCGCCCCGAAACGGGTGCCGGGGGGCAGGGCATTCATCTCGTCATCATCATGCAGCGGCGCCTGGGTGCGGCCGCTGATATGGTGACGCGGATCATCGATACCGTCGTCTTGCATGGCAGGGGGACAGGGAGACGGGCCAGCTTAAACCATCAGGGCCTCAGCACAAGGCAGCTGCGCGTGTGAGATGCGACATCCTGCTCAGCCGCCGGCTGGAAAACACCCGGCCGCGGCGTTTATGGAATCATGGCCGGCCGCTCAGCCACAGAAGGAGACCGCAACCATGGCCATTCCCTGGCTCGCCGCCCTCAAGGTGATTCCCTGGGCCGATGTGATCGAGGCCACGCCGGCCCTGGTCAAGGGCGCACGGCGCCTGCTCAAGCGCAGCCAGGAAGAGGCAGTGCCCGAGGCCGGCAGCACGACCAGCGCCGCGCCACCAGCCACGCTGGACGAGGCCCTGCAGCGCCTGCAGCACAGCGAGGCGCGCATTGCCGAACTGCAGCAGGCCCAGGCCGAGAGCGCGGCGCTGCTGGAATCGCTGGCCGAGCAGCAGGCGCGGCTGGTGGAGGCGGTGGAGTTGCTGCGCCAGCGCAGCCGGCTGCTGCTATGGAGCCATGCCGGCCTGCTGGCCCTGCTGGTGGCCGGCCTGGGCTGGGCCCTGCTGCGCGGCTGAGGTGTCGAGCCCGGCGCGGCCGGGGCTCAGGCCTTGCTCTGGCGCAGCGTGGCCAGGGTCTCGACGCGCTTGAGCAGCTCGCGGTCATTCCAGGGCTTCTTGAACAGGCCGAACAGGCCCTGCACCGCATGCACCCGCGCCTGCAGCTCGTCATGGCCGGTGATCGCGATGATGGGCAGATCCTCGGTCTCCAGGCTGCCCTGCACCGCGGCGATCAGCTCGAAGCCGTCCATATTGGGCATCTCGAGGTCGGTGATCAGCACCGCAAAGCGCTGCTTGCCGAGCTGCTCCAGCGCCTCGACACCGTCCTTGGCCACCGTCACCCGGTAGCCGGCGCACTCCAGCAGCTTGCCCAGCTTGGCCCGCACCACGGCCGAATCGTCGACCAGCAGCAGGGCCGGCGCATCGGCACCCGGTGCCGGCGGGCGCGGTGCCATCGGCGGCAGCTCGAAGGACAGCGCGGCCGGCTGGGTGGGCGCGAAGCCCGAGGGTGCGGAACCGCTGGGCGGATAGGGCGAAAGCACCGGCACCGTGGGTGCGGAACCGGGCGTCGTGCCAGGCGGCAGGGGCACGGCGCCGCGCACCGTCGGCGCGCCCGCCGCTGCGGGCGGGGCCGCCGGGCCGGCGAAATCGCGCGGCAGCTCGGTGCGGTCGTTCGGCCGGTCGTCGCCCTTGCGGAAACTGATGATGAACACCACGATGGCCAGCGGCACCGCAATCAGCAGCGGCAGCAGATAGTGGCTGAGCAGTTCGGGCACTTCAAAAGGCATAGCAAGGCTCTCTTTCCTGGCCAGGGCCGGCGGCGGCCACGGGCTGGCGGGCTGACCCGTCAGGCGGGCCGAGGCCAGGGAATCTACCACCGCCGCCGCCGCGCCGGCCGGGGATTAATGCCCGCTTGACCTCGTGCCGGATCAGCGTGCCGGCCCGGCCGACCGGTGGCGATCTTGCGCTTGCGGCAGTACTTGAACTCATCGGCATGCACCTCCAGATCGAGCTCGGCCACCCGCTGCTGCAGCCGCTCCTGCACATCGGCCACCGTTTTCATCGCACTCCTCCGCGAAGTAGCGCTCGATGGAGGCGGTGGCCTGCTGGCGCAGGTCCTTGGGTAGTTCGATGCGCATGCTCCGGCCCGGTGTCACCGTCACACCGCCATCATGCCGGGTGCTGCGCGGCCACGGCCGCTCAAACCAGGGCCTTGGACTGGTTGCGGCCGGCCGCCTTCGCGGCATACAGCGCCCGATCGGCACGCTGGACGATGTCGGCCGGCGCGGTATCGGCGGGACTCCAGGCGCTCAGCCCCAGGCTGACGGTGAGCCGGCCCACCGCTGGGAACGTGGCCGCGGCGACGGCCTGCCGCACCTTCTCGGCCACCACCAGCGCGACATCGCAGTCCGGCGTCTCAGGCAGCAGGATCACAAACTCCTCGCCGCCATAGCGGGCCACGAAGTCGCAGGCGCGGATGCTGTGCGTCAGCAGCTGTGCCAGCTGCTGCAGCACCTGATCGCCGATCAGATGACCATGTCGGTCGTTGATCGACTTGAAGTGATCGGCGTCCAGCACCAGCAGCGTGAACCCGCGCCCGCTGCGCCGGGCGGCATGGAAGCACTCCGCCAGGCGCTCATCGAAACGCCGGCGGTTGCTGAGGCCGGTCAGACCGTCGCGCGTGGCGAGCCGCTCCAGTGCGCGATTGGCCTCGGCCAGCGCCTCAGTGCGCTGCTGCACCTGCTGCTCCAGGCCCTGGTTCAGCAGCTCCAGCTCCCGCTCATGGCCGAGCAGGGACGCGGTCATCGAACGGATGGACTGGCTGAGCTGCTCGATTTCCAGCAGGCCGTCCGCAGCCGGGTAACGCGGCTCGCCATCGCGCGCTTCAATGCGCCGCGCCGCCTCCGCGAGCTGCTCGATCGGCTTGCTGATGCTGCGCGCCAGATACAGCGCCCCGATAGTGAAGACCAGCCCGGCGAGCAGACCCAGGACGAGCAGCCGGTCACGCAGCTGATGGGCCGGCGCCAGCGCCTGCGCGGCCGCCTGGCGCACCACGATGCGCCAGCCCAGCTCGTTCCGAGTGCCGGAGCGGACCGCCGCCGCACCGCTCAGGTAGTCGACACCGTCCTCCCAGCGCAGCAGCGTTGCGGTGGTGGCCGCGTTCAGGCCGGCCGGCACCTTCAAGCGGTCGGCCAGGGCCTGCGGGTACAGCACCGTACCGGCCTTGTCGACGATCAGGATCTCGACGGCCTCGCCCAGCCCCCGCTGGTCCAGCGCCGCTTGCACCGTCTGAGTCACCCAGCGCCAATGCCCATGAGCGCCCAGCACGCCGATCACCTTGCCCTGCCGGTCGTGAATCGGCGCGGCGAAATCGATGAAGCGCAAGGGCTCGCCAGCAGTCGCCTGGGGCAAGAGCTTGGACAGCAACAGGGCCTCGTGCACATCGCCGACGAAGACGCCGCGCAGGGCCGCCACGAACCAGGGCCGCTGCGCCACCGACTGTCCTTCGAGCATGCCGTCGATCGCCTGCAAGACCTGACCCTGGGCGTCGGCCACCCCCAACCAGGCGTACTCCTGCCGCAGTCCTTGGCGTCGCTTCAGCGAAGCAAGCAGTTCCGGGCTGCGCAGATCGCCGCGGCTGAAATGCGGTGCCATGCTGAGCAAGGCAATCTCCAGCTCGCGTTCGCGCAGATTCGTCCCCAGTATCCCGGCGGCCGCCTGGGCGGTCGATTGAATCTGCGCCGCGGCCGCCCGGCTGACCTGCTGGGTCGCCATCTGACCAACATAGATGCCGACGCTGAGCATCGTCAACAAGGACAGGCCGCCGATCAGCAGCGTCAAGCGGCTGCGGAAAGTGTTGAGAGTGAAGCCTCGTCTCGCCATCGTTCGCGCCCTGACCGATCGTTGTGGATGTGGTGCACGCTGTCAATGTCGCAGCGCCTCAGCCGCCGGCGCTGGCCGAACGCACCTGGCCGCGGCCGGCGGCCTTGGCCTCGTAGCAGGCGGCGTCGGCACTGGCCAGCCAGGCATCGAGCGAGGCCGCCTCGGCGTTCAGCGCGGCCACTCCCAGGCTGGCCCCGACCTGGAAACGCTGCTGCTCCCAGGGCAGGGCAATGGCCGCGATCGCCTGCAGGATCTTTTCGGCGATGCGCAGCGCCATCGGCTCCGGGCAGCGCTCGAGCAGCACCGCGAACTCGTCGCCGCCGATGCGGGCGACCAGATCGCTGGCCCGCAGCTCGGCGCCGATCGCGGCGGCCACCGCCACCAGCATCGCATCGCCGGCCGCATGGCCGCCCAGGTCGTTGACGGGCTTGAAATGATCGAGGTCGATAAAGACGATGGCCGCCGGCAGGCTGCCCGGCAGCGCCGCGACCAGGCCGGCGGCGCGGCGCTCGAACTCGCGCCGGTTGGCCAGGCCGGTCAGCGCATCGTGCGCGGCCGTCCAGGCCAGCGCCTCCTGCGCCTGCTTCTGCTCGCTGATGTCGGCGACGCTCCAGATCGTGCCGGCGCGGGGATCGGCGGTATCCACCGGGCGGCCGCGCAGCTGGGCCCAGAACAGGCTGCCGTCGGCACGCCGCATCTGCCATTCGCCGACATAGGGCTGGCCGGCGGCAAAGGCCTGGGCCACCGCCGGGCCCAGCAGGGCATAGTCCTGCGGGTTTGCATAGATCAGCGCCGCCTCGGCATTGACCAGCTCGCCCTCGCGGCGCTGGAACAGGCGGCAGAACTCGGCGCTGACCAGCTCGAAACGCTGGGCGCGGGTGAAGGCGATGCCGATGGGCGAGGCGCTCATCACCGAGCGCAGGCGCTGCAGCAGCTCGTTGTTCGAGGCCTCCAGCGTCGCGCGCTCCACCCCCACCCGCTTCAGCACCGCGCTGAGGCGGCCGATCTCGCCGCTGACCTCGGGCCAGCCTGCCGCAGGCGCCAGCGCCGCGTCGAACAGATGGACGGACCGGCGCTCCAGCCGGGCCAGCGGCCGCAGCAGCACCGACACCAGCGCGAAGATCAGCGTGGACACCAGCACGATCAGGGCTGCGGCCCAGCCCAGGGCCTCGCCCCGCGCCGCGCGCAGCGGCGCGAGCAGCTCGCTCTCGGGCCGAGCCTGCCACACCATCCAGCCGGGCCCCGGCACGCCGGCGGCGCTGACCAGCTCGCCGCGCTGCGGCAGTTGCAGGCCGGCGGGCTCGACCGGCTGCCCGGCGGCCTTCCAGGCCGCGAAGGCCTCGGCCAGGCGTGGCTCCTGGGCCAGCGAGCCGAGCAGGCGGCTCTGATCCGGATGGGCGATCACAAGGCCTTGCAGATCGGTGACCACCGCCAGCGCGGTCGTGTCCACCTCATGGGTGGCCACCAGCCGGGCCAGCAGATCGCCGCTACTGAGCCGCAGGCCGCCGCCGATCACGCCATAGACGCCGCCGGCGTCACGCAGCGGCTGGGCCAGCGCGATCACCGGCTGGCCCGACAGCCGGCCCTGCAGCGGTGCGGAGACCACCGGGCGCTGCTCGGCCACGGCCGCACGGAAGAAGGCCCGATCCCGCAGATTCAGCTTCAGCCGCTGCAGGCCCTCGCGGTCGGCATAGGCCAGCATGCGCCCGTCCGCGGCCGCCGCATACACATTGGCGAACATGCTGCGCAGCACCAGCTTGTCGGCCACAAAGCGTTCGAGGGCCGCAGGGTCGTTCAGCGTCGTCGCATCCAACTGCTCACCCACCACGGCCAGGGCTTGCTGCAGCTCGGTGACGGTACGCGCCAGCACGGTAGCGGTGCGCGCAGCTTCGCTGAGCTCGCGCTGGACCTGGTCGCGCAAGGTGTCCTGCTCGATACGCCGGATCAGCACCGCCGTCACCAGGCCCACGCCCAGCACCAGCGTGGCGATGGCCCCGACGGTGATCCGAACCTTGAGCGAACTCAGCAGACTGAACATGCAAGAACCATGGCAACAGGGATGGGGACGAGTGCCGGCCCGCGCGGCCTTTCATGGTAGCCGCAGGCGCTCAGCGATAGCCCGCCCGCCCCCGGTTCGCCAGCGGCGCCGAGCGGCGGATCAGCAGGCCGCTGCCGGCCTCCTCGGCGTCCTCCGCGGGCGGCTGCGGCCAGTCGCGCTGCGGGCCGCGCAGCGCCTGCTCGTAGAGCGCGGCCAGGCGCAGCACGCCCACATCGTCGTGGCGGTGGCCGACGATCTGCAGGCCTATGGGCAGGCCGGCGGCGGTGTAGCCGCAGTTGATGCTGGCGGCCGGCTGCTCGCTCATATTGAAGGCCAGCGTGTAGGCGATGTGCTCGAAGGGCCGCTGCGGATCGTTGATCGGACTGGCCCATTCGGCCGGGAAGGCCGGCACCGGACTGACCGGCGAGAGCAGGAAATCGTAGGGCTGGGTGGCGGCCACCGCGGCCTCGCGCATCGCCGCCATCTGGCTGTAGCCCTGATAGAGCTCGGCCGCGCTGCAGCGCTCGCCGCTGGCCACCCACTGGCGGATATAGGGCAGCACCCGGGCCTGGCGCTCGGGCGGCAGGGCCGAGATGTCCAGCCAGGAGCGCATGCGCCAGAAGCGGTCCAGGCCGTCTACCATCGCGCGGCTGGAGGGGTAGACGCCCGGCGGCAGCGGCTCCACGCGGGCGCCGGCCGCCTCGAAGGCGCGGGCCGCGGCCTCCACCGCGGCGCGCACCTCGCCGTCCAGGCTCAGGCCCCAGCCGGGGTCCATCATCAGGCCCAGGCGCAGGCCGCGCAGCGTCTCGGGCCGCAGGTCGCCGCCGGCGATGTCGGCCCCCAGCCAGGGCAGCTCGGGCGCGGCGGGCAGGCTGGTGCTGTCGCGCCAGTCGGGCTGGCTCAGCACCGCCATCAGCAGGGCCGCATCGGCCACGCTGCGGGTCATGGGTCCGGCCACCCGGCCGGCGAAGGGCGGCTTGATCGGGATGCGGCCCAGGCTGGGCTTGAGCGTGAAGATGCCGCACCAGCCGGCCGGCAGGCGCAGCGAGCCGCCGATATCGGTGCCCACATGCAGCGGCCCGTAACCGGCGGCGGCGGCGGCCGCGGCGCCCGCGCTGGAGCCGCCGGGGTTCTTGCTCAGGTCCCAGGGATTGCGGCTGAGCGCATGAAAGGTCGAGAGGCCGGAGCTGAGCATGCCGTAGTCGGGCATGGTGGTCTTGGCCAGCAGCAGCGCGCCGCTCTCGCGCAGCCGGGCGGCGGGCGGCGCGTCCTCGGCGGCCGGCAGCAGCTCGGTGGCGGCCGTCCCCAGCGGCACCGGCGTGCCGCGGCTGGCGATGTTCTCCTTCAGCGTGGCGGGCACGCCGTCCAGCGTCAGGCCCAGCGCATTGCGCAGCGGCGCGCCGCGCTGCCAGCGCGCCGTGCTGGCGCGGGCCTGGGCCAGCACGGCCTCGGCATCGAAGGCATAGAGCGCGCACAGCCGCGGCTCCCAGCGCGCCACATGAGCCAGCAGATCCCCGGCCACATCCAGCGGGGTGAAGCTGCCGGCCGCATAGCCGTCCAGCAGTTGGCGGGCGCTCAGCGCATGCAGGCCGCTTGTCATGCCCTCACTCCCAGCTCAGCGCGGCCAGATCGTTGACGAAGACCGGCATCTCGCGCCACAGCCCGCGCAGGCCCTGGCGCGCCACCGTCAGCCACTGCGGCTGGTAGAGGTAGACATTGACCGCATCGCGGGCCAGCAGGCGCTGCACCTCGGCCAGCAGCTTCAGGCGCTCATCCTGGCGCGCACTCTGGCTGAGGCGCTCGTAGAGCTTGTTGAACTCGGCGCTCTCATAGCCCCAGTAATAGCCGGGCTTGGCATGGTTGCCCAGGTCGAAGGGTTCCACATGCGAGATCAGCGTCAGGTCGTAGTCCTTGTTGCCGTAGACGCCCGACAGCCACTGCGCCCACTCGATGTTCTCGATGCGCAGCTTGATGCTCACCTGGGCCAGCTGGGCCGCCACCACCTCGCCGCCCTGGCGCGCATAGGGCGGCGGGGGCAGCTTCAGCGTCAGGCTCAGGCTCTGGCCGCCGGGGCCGTAGCCGGCCTCCTTCAGCAGCGCGCGGGCGCGCTCGGGGTTGTAGGGATTGAGGGCGGTGGTGTCCACATAGCCCGGCGCGCCGGGCACGTAATGGCTGCCGATGGCCACGCCCAGGCCGTCGGCCGCGGCGGCGATCAGGGCCTGGCGGTCGATGGCCGCGGCCAGCGCGCGACGCACCCGCACATCGTCCAGCGGCTTGCGCCGGTGGTTGATCGCGACGATGGTCTTGGCGCGCGACCCGGCGCGGATGATCTGGAAGCGCCGGCCGGCGCGCTCGAACTGCGCCAGGCTGCGCGCTGCGGCCACGCGCGGGAAGGCATCCACATCGCCGGCCAGCAGGGCCGCCACCTGGGCGGCCGGTTCGCTGATGAAGCGGAACTGCACCCGGCGCAGCTTCACCGCCGCCGCATGGCGGTAGCCCTCCCAGCGCACCAGGCTCAGCTGCGCGCCGCGGGCCCAGTGCTCCAGCCGGTAGGGGCCGCTGCCGACCGGACGCGTCGCATTGCCGTCAGCGCTTTTGGGCTCGACGATGGCGGCGGTGGCCTGGCCGATCAGGAAGAGGAAGTCCGGCTCGATGGTCTTGAGCCCGATCACCACCGTCAGCGGGTCGGGCGTGCCGATGAAGGCGATGCTGGCGAACAGGCGCCGGTCCTTGTTGCTGCTCTTGTCGCTGGCGGCGCGCTCGAAGGCGTACTTGACCGTCTGCGCGTCCAGCGGCTCGCCGTTGTGGAAGCGCAGGCCGCGGCGCAGCTGGAAGGTGAAGGTCTTCAGGTCCGGCGACACCTCCCAGCGCTCGGCCAGCAGCGGGCTGACCGAGCCATCGGGGCCGATCTTGGTCAGGGTCTCGAAGATGTTGTAGTGCACGATCTCGGCAATGGCCGAGGCGGCGCCGGCGGTCGGGTCCAGGCCCGGCGGCTCCAGCGTCATGCCCAGCACCAGGCTGTCGCGTCGGCCCGCCTGGGCCCGGGCCAGCTCGGCCAGCGCCAGGCCGGCCCCGGCCGCGGCCAGCAGTTCACGCCGTTTCACCCTCATGCCCACTCCTTGCGCTGCGCGCGCCACCCTCATCGGCGGCGATCATGACATGGCTGGCTAGCGCCGCAGCCGCGGATCCAGCAGATCGCGCAGCGCATCACCCAGCAGATTCAGGCCCAGCACCGTCAGCATGATGGCCAGGCCAGGGTAGACGGCCAGCTGCGGCGCCTGGTAGAGCCAGCTCTGGGCCTCGGCCAGCATGCGGCCCCAGGAGGGCTCGGGCGGCTGGCTGCCCAGGCCCAGAAAGGCCAGCGCCGCCTCGGCCAGTATCGCCAGCGCGAACTGCAGCGTGGCCTGCACGATCAGCAGCGGGGCGATATTGGGCAGCACATGCAGGCGGGCGATGGCCAGCGGGCTGCGGCCGAAGGCGCGCGCGGCGCGCACATAGTCGCGCTCCCACTGGGCCAGCGCCGCGCCGCGCGCCAGCCGGGCATAGACCGGCACGCTGTGCAGCGCGATGGCCAGCATCGCGGTGGCAAGACCTGGCCCCAGCGTGGCGGCCAGCAGCAGGGCCAGCAGCAGGGCCGGAAAGGCATAGCCCAGATCGGCGCCACGCATGATCAGCTCGTCCCACCAGCCGCGCCGCGCGGCAGCCAGCAGGCCCAGGGCCGCGCCCAGCAGCAGACCCAGGCCGACCGCGCCGCCGCCGGCCAGCAGGGCATTGCGGGCGCCGGCCATCAGCAGGCTGGCGATGTCGCGGCCCAGCGCGTCGGTGCCCAGCCAGTGGGCGCTGCTCGGGCCCTGCAGGCGTCGTTCGAGCGCGATCTGCTCGATCGGCCAGGGCGTCCAGAGCAGGGACAGCAGGGCCGTGGCCAGCACGCCCAGCACCAGCAGCCCGCCCAGGCAGAAGCCGCGGTGGGCCAGCGCACGGACCAGCCAGGCGGAGCGGCTCGCGTCAGTCATCCCGGCCCCCGTCTTGCGCGCGTTCCAGGCGCACCCGCGGGTCCAGCCACAGATAGAGCAGGTCCACGACGAAGTTCAGCAGCAGCACCAGGGCCACCAGGCCCATCACGCCGTTGCGCAGCACGATCAGGTCGCGGTTGGCGATGGACTGGAACAGCAGCCGGCCCAGGCCCGGCAGCTGAAACACGTTCTCGATCACGATGGTGCCGGCCAGCAGATTGGCGAACTGCAGGCCCATCACGGTGACGATGGGGATCAGCGCATTGCGCAGCGCATGGTGCAGCAGGATGCGGCGCTCGCCGGCGCCGGCCGCACGGGCGCTGCGCACATAGTCCTCGCCCAGCACCTCCAGCAGGGCCGAGCGGGTGATGCGCGCCAGGATGGCGGCCTGACTCAGCGCCAGCGCCAGCGCCGGCAGCAGCAGGGCCTGCAGGGCCGGCCACAGCCCGCCGCCCAGTGCCGCGTCCCAGCCCGGAAAGCCGCCGGCGCTGAACCAGCCCAGCTGCACCGAGAACAGCAGCACCAGCAGGATGCCGAACCAGAAGCTGGGCGTGGCCAGGCCCAGCTGGCTGGCCCCCATCACCAGCGCATCGCCCAGGCGGCCGCGGCGCGCCGCCGCATAGCTGCCGGCGGCCAGCGCGATCACGGCGGCCAGCGCCATCGCCAGCAGGGCCAGCGGCAGGGTCAGCGCGAGGCGCTCGACGATCAGCTCGGCCACCGGTGCGCGGTAGACATAGGACAGGCCCATCTCGCCGCGCAGCAGCAGGCCGGCGATCCAGTCGCGGTAGCGCTGCCAGGCGGGCGCGTCCAGGCCCAGCTCGCGGCCCAGGGCCGCCACCGCCTCGGGCGCGGCATCGGGGCCCATCAGCAGCTGGGCCGCATTGCCGGGCAGCACCTCCAGCGCGACGAAGATCAGCACGCTGGCCAGGCCCAGGGTCAGCGCGAAGCTGGCCAGGCGGCGCAGCAGATAGCGCCAGCTCATGCGCTGTCGTGCCGGGCCGGCGGGGCTGCCGCGACCTCGTCCGGCAGCTGGCCCTCGTCCTGCAGGCACAGCACGGTGGCATGGATATGGGCGCGACCCAGGCGCTCGGCCTCGTCGGCATCGCCGCCTGCGATCGCCTCCACCACCCGCTCATGCTCGGCGATGGCCGGCAACGCGCGGCTGCGGTTGACCAGCACCGCCGGCGCGAACAGCTGCGAGGTCTTGCGCACCAGAGCCATCTGGGCGTCGAGAAATTCGTTGTCGGCGAGCGCCATGATGGCGGCATGAAACTCCACATTGACGCGGATGTAGTCGGCCGCCGACCAGGGCTCCAGCGTGCGCTTGTGTGCCGCTATCAGCGGCAGCAGCCGCGCCCGCACCTGCTCGGGCGTGCAGCGCTGCGCCGCCTGGCGGGCCGCCAGCCCGTCCAGCATCTCGCGCATCGCATAGGCATCGAGCAGGCGCTTGCGGTCGGCGCGGGCCACGCGCACGCCGCGCACGCCGTCGGCCTCCACCAGGCCCTCGGTCTGCAGCATGCGCAGGGCCTCGCGCAGCGGCGTGCGGCTGACCTGCAGATCGGTGGCCAGCTGCACCTGGCGCAGCAGCACGCCGGGCGCATAGACGCCGCTGTAAATGCGCTGCCGCAGCACCCGTGCCACCTCGTCGACCAGACGCACCCGGCTCTGCCAGGCGATTGCTTCGCTCACCAAACACACTCCCGAGATACCCGGGTGGCGCTCTGTCTGTCTTGTGCGGCGCGCTTGCCCTACCCGTCCCCTGCCATGCCTCTCTGTACTTTGGATACAAAGTGCGGCGCGATGATAGCGGCGCAGACAGCGCGGCTTTGTACTGGATTGTCGGGATGGTCAGGCGCTGCGGATCGGGCCTACCAGAACTGCGGCTGGCGGTGGGCCGGCTGCTCGGACAGCGCCTGCGGCGGCGCCTCGCAGCAGTAGCCGATATCGCGCAGCATGCGGGCGTCCAGCAGCTGGCCGGGGTGCGGGGCCGGCGGCAGCGGCGGGGGGGCCTGGCGGTCCCGCCGCGGGCGGCCGGCCGCGCCGAGCTGTTGGGCCAGCCGCCGATGCAGGGGCGTGTGGGTGGGATGGACGGTGGGCGACCGGAAGGTCGCAGGGCCGGCAGGGGCGGCGCAGCAGCTCGAGGCATTCATCGCGGGTTCACTCCTTGGATAGATCGCTGGGAGGGTGAGGCGTCGCTGCTCATCAGCGAACGTTGGCCTCAGAATAGGCAGCGGCGCTGGACAATGGAATTGATCAATTTCTACCGGATTGGTCGATTTTTCTAACCAACTACCCCACCATAGAAGCCCGATGGCACGCCTGCCCCTGGCCACCTTGCCGACCTTTCGCACGGTCGCACGCCTGCAGAACCTGCGCGCCGCCGCCGAGCAGCTGCACCTGACCCATAGCGCGGTCAGCCACCAGCTCAAGAGCCTGGAGACCCAGCTGGGCCATGCGCTGTTCGAGCGCCGCGGCCGCCGCCTGCTGCTCAACAGTGCCGGCGCGGCCCTGCTGGAGAGCGTTGAGCGGGCGCTGCAGGAGCTGGAGCGCGGCATGGCCGATGCCGCCAACGCCGCCGGCCTGACGCCCGAGGGCCTGCGCATCTCGGTGCTGCCCAGCTTCGCGCAGCGCTGGCTGCTGCCGCGCATGCAGAACTGGCGCCGCGCCCACCCCGAGCTGGCGCTGGAGATCAGCAGCTCGGCCGCGCTGGCCGATCTGTCGCGCGAGGGCCTGCATGCCGCGATACGCCAGGGCCGCGGCCCCTGGCCGGGCCTGCTGGCCGAGCCGCTGATCGGCACCGCCATGCCGCTGATCGTGGTGGGCTCGCCGGCCGCCGCGCGCCGCCTGGGCCTGGCCACAGCCAAGGCCCGCCAGCAGCCGCGCCCGCCGGACTTCGGCGACGAGCCGCTGCTCGGCCATGCCGAGCTGTGGGAGCAGTTCTTCGCCGAGGCCGGGCTGCGCCGCGCCAGCATCCACCCGGTGGCGGTGTTCAATGATGCCGGCCTGCTGCTGCAGGCGGCCGAGCAGGACCTGGGCCTGGCGCTGGCGCGCCAGATCCTGGCGGCCGATGCGCTGCGCCAGCGCCGCCTGGTGCAGCTCTCGCCGCTGTCCATCGTCCATCCGCAGGCCCATGCCTATCAGCTGGTCTATCCGCCGGCCCTGGCCAGCTGGCCGCCGCTGCTGGCGCTGCGCGACTGGCTGCAGCTGGAGCTGGGGCGGCAGCCATAATCGGCCGACCATGCCACGCCGCGCCCCTTCCCGCTGGCTCGCCTGCCTGCTGATCGCCACCGGTCCGTCGCTGGCGGCGTCGGCGCCGGCCCAGACTCCGCCGCCCCTGCGCCTGCTGGCCTCGGAGGCCTGGGCCATGCCGCTGGCCCAGCTGCAGCGCAGCCGCGGCGTGCTGCAGCTCAGCGACGGCGTGCTCCTGCACTGGGGCGAGGCGCTGGCCCGCGAGCTCGGCCGGCCGGTCAGCTGGGTGCTGCGGCCGCGCAAGCGCATCGAGTCCAGCCTGCTGGACGATGCCGCCGACCTCTACTGCCTGCTGCATCCCGACTGGCTCTCGGCCGAGGGGCGCGGCCGCATGCAGTGGCCGGCCCAGCCTTTTATGCAGATCGAGGAACGCCTGGTCGCCGCACCGGGCCAGCCGCTGCCGGCCATGCTGGCCGATCTGGACGGCCAGACCCTGGGCACGGTGCTGGGCTACCACTACCCGCTGCTGGACCCGGGCTTCGCCAGCGGCCGCCACTTCCGCGACGACGCCCCCAACGAGGCCTTGCTGGCGCGCAAGCTGCTGCAGGGCAAGAACCGCTACGGCGTGATGCGCAGCCTCGATCTGGACTGGATCAACCGCGGTCAGCCCGCGCCGGCCCGGCTGCAGGCCAGCGATATCGTGCTGACCAGCAAGCCGGTGTTCTGCGTGCTGGCCCCGGCGGCCCGGCTCGCCCTGCCCGACTTCGAGCAGGCCCAGCAGAAACTGCTCAAGCGCGGGGTGCTGCAGCAGATTCTGGAGCGCTACCGCTGAGGGGCTGACGCGCGGCGCAGCCGCCGGTGCGCGGCACGCGCCTGCGGCACCCAGGCCAGGCGCACCCAGCGCCGCCACATCAGCAGGCCGCGCAGCCATTCGTCCAGCACATAGGCCAGCCAGATGCCCGGCAGGCCCCAGCCCAGCTGCACGCCGAAGAACCAGCTGCCGCCGGCCAGCACCACCAGCATCGAGCCCGCGCCAACCAGCACCGGATAGCGCGCGTCGCCGGCCGCGCGCAGCGCATTGATCACCACCAGATTGAAGGTACGGCCCGGCTCCAGCAGCACGGTCAGCCACATCAGCGTGCTGCCGGCCGCGATGATGGCGGGGTCGCTGCTGAACAGGCGCAGCAGCCAGGGCGCGCCCAGCGCCGCCGCCAGGGCCACCACCACGCTGACCACCAGGCCGCGCGCCAGCGAGCGCCGCACCAGGCGGTAGGCCTGGTGCAGGCGGCCGGCGCCGATCTGGTGGCCCACGACGATCTCCACCGCAAAGCCGGTGGCCAGGCCGAACAGCAGCACGAACATCATCAGCTGCTGGGCATAGGCCTGGGTGGCCAGGGCCTGGGCACCCAGGCCACCGGCCACCGCCACGCTGACCATGAAGGCCAGGCGGTAGGCGATGTTCTCGCCGGCACCGGGCAGGCCGATGTGCAGGATGGCGGCCAGTTCGGGCCGCGGCAGCGCCCCCCAGTGCCGCGCCGCCGGGCGCAGGCCCAGGCGCTGGCGCCACAGCCATAGATGCAGGCCCAGACCCAGCGCGCGGCTGGCCGCCAGCGCCAGCGCAAAGCCGGGCAGGCCCAGCCAGCGCATCAGCGGAATCGCCAGGCCCAGCTGCAGCAGCTGCATCGCCACCAGCACCGCCAGCGTGTCGCGGGCGCGCAGATGGGCGCGCATCACGCTGGCCATGACGGCGTTCCAGGCATCCAGCAGCATGGCCGGGGCCAGGGCCACAAGCAGCGGCACGGCCAGCGGCAGCACCTCGGGCGGCGCCTTCATCAGGCGCAGCAGCGGCTCGGCCGCCCCCGCCGCGGCCAGCGCGGTCAGCAGGCCCAGCCAGCTGCTGGCGCCCAGGGCCGCCAACGCCAGCGCGTCGGCGCGGTCGCGCCGGCCGGCGCCCAGGGCCTGGGTGATCACCACGCTGACGCCGGCACCAATGATGCGAAACAGGATGAAGAGCGTGCCCGACACATGGTTGGCCAGCGCAAAGCTGGCGCCCGCGGTGTCGGACAGCTGCGCCGCCAACAGCGTGCCGACCAGGCCCACCGCAATGCCCAGCAGCAGCTCGGTGAACAGCGGCCAGGCCAGCGAGAACAGGCGTGGCGAGGGCGCGGCAGGGCGGGATTGGGTGGTGGGCATCGGGGCGCAGCATAGCGAGGCCGGCGGTAACCGCGCGGTAACTGGCGCGGGCGAGCTGATGAGGGCGAGTTATGGGCGCCGCCCAGCTTGGCATGCGCCAGCGCCGGCCCAGGCCCTACAGTGCCGCCATGCTGAAGACCGAAACCCCGCGCAGCGAGCACAGCGAGCTGGACCTCTATGACAGCGGCCAGCTGCTGCAGTTGCTGGTCGACGATCAGCTGCAGGCGGTGGCGGCGGTGCAGCTGGCCCTGCCGGCCCTGACCCAGGCTGTCGAGGCCGCCCTGCCGCGCCTGCGCGCCGGCGGGCGCCTGCTCTATGCCGGGGCCGGCACCTCGGGCCGGCTGGGCGTGCTGGACAGCGTGGAGCTGGGCCCCACCTTCTCCTGGCCGCGCGAGCGGGCGCAGGCCCTGCTGGCCGGCGGCGCGGCGGCCATGTTCGTCGCGGTGGAGGGCGCCGAGGACGATGCCGACCAGGGCGCGCGCGATCTGCAGGCCCTGGCGCCGCAGGCCGACGATGTGCTGCTGGCGCTGGCCGCCTCGGGCGGCACGCCCTATGTGCTGGGCGCGCTGCGCGCGGCTCGCGCGGCCGGCAGCCTGTGCGTGGGCTTTGCCAACAATCCCGGCGCGCCGGTGCTGGCGGCCGCCGACATCGCCGTGCTGCTGGACACCGGCCCCGAGCTGATCTCGGGCAGCACCCGGCTGAAGGCCGGCACCGCCCAGAAGATCGCGCTGAACAGCTTCTCCAGCGCGCTGATGGTCAGGCTGGGCAAGGTCTACCGCAATCTGATGGTCGATCTGCGCGCCAGCAATGCCAAGCTGCTGCAGCGCGCGGTGGCGCTGACGCTGCACGCCGCCGGCAGTGACGACGAGGCCGCGGCCCGGGCCGCGCTGGCGGCCTGCGACTGGCAGGTCAAGCCGGCGGTGCTGATGCTGGCGCTGGGCCTGCCCTCGGCCGCGGCGGCGCGCGCGGCACTGGCGGCCGCGGACGGCGATCTGCGCCGGGCGCTGGGCGCCTGAGCCCGGGCCCTTCCCGCTTCGGCATGGGCAAGCGACGAGAATGCGCGGCATGACTGTTGCCGCCCCCAAGACCCCCAGCCCCTGGGCCTGGATACCGACCCTCTATTTCGGCCAGGCCATGCCCTATCTGGTCGTGATGACGCTGTCGGTCGTCATGTACAAGAACCTGGCGGTCTCCAATGCCGAGATCGCGCTCTACACCAGCTGGCTCTATCTGCCCTGGGTGATCAAGCCGCTGTGGTCACCGCTGATCGAGATCTTCGGCAGCAAGCGCGGCTGGATCACCGCGCTGCAGTTCCTGGTCGGCGCCAGCCTGGCGCTGGTGGCGCTGTCGGTGCCGGCGCCCAAGTTCTTCCAGCTGACGCTGGCGATGTTCTGGCTGATGGCCTTCGCCTCGGCCTCGCACGACATCGCGGCCGACGGCTTTTACATGCTGGCGCTCAAGACCCACCAGCAGGCCGCCTTCGTCGGCGTGCGCTCCACCTTCTACCGCCTGGCCAATATCGGCGGCCAGGGCGGCCTGGTCTATCTGGCCGGCGAGCTGCAGGAGCGCACCGGCAGCATGACGACGGCCTGGAGCCTGGTGTTCTTCGTGCTGGCCGGCTTCTTCGTCGCGCTGGCCGCCTATCACCAGTGGATGCTGCCGCGACCGGTGGCCGACCAGCGCCGCGCGCCGCCCCGCGACGGCTGGCTGCGCGAGTTCTTCGCGGTCTTCGCCGCCTTCTTCCGCAAGCCCGGCATCGGCCTGTTCCTGGCCTTCCTGCTGCTGTACCGCTTTCCCGAGGCCCAGCTGCTGAAGCTGGCCGCGCCCTTCCTGCTCGACAAGCCGGAGGCCGGCGGCCTGGCGCTGACGACCAAGCAGTTGGGCATCGCCTACGGCACGGTGGGCCTGAGCGCGCTGACTCTGGGCGGCCTGCTGGGCGGCTGGATCATCTCGCGCACCGGCCTGCGCCGGGCGCTCTGGCCCATGGTGCTGGCCATCAATGTGCCCAACATCGTCTATGTGCTGCTGGCCGCCTGGCCCAGCCAGAACCTCTGGCTGGTCAGCGCCGCGCTGGCCTTCGAGCAGTTCGGCTACGGCCTGGGCTTTGCCGCCTATCTGCTGGTGATGATCTACATGGCCGAGGGCGAGCACAAGACCGCGCATTACGCGATCTGCACCGGCTTCATGGCCCTGGGCATGATGCTGCCCGGCATGTGGAGCGGCTGGCTGCAGCAGCAGCTGGGCTATCTGAACTTCTTCCTCTGGGTGCTGATCGCCACCCTGCCCTCCTTCGTGGTGACCGCGCTGATCCGCGTGCCGGCCGACTTCGGCAAGAAGGACGACACGCAGGAGGACGCGCAATGAGCCGCCACCAGCACCAGCGCCGCTGCCTGCTGCTGGGCGCCGCCGCGCTGGCCGGCTGCAGTGCCGTCACGCCCCAGCTGCCGCTGGGCTCGGCCGGCGCGCTGCTGCAGGACGCCCCCGATCTGGTCGATGCCGCGCCGCCGGCGCCGCGCGAGTTCCGCGCCGCCTGGGTGGCCACGGTGGCCAATATCGACTGGCCCAGCAAGCCCGGGCTCAGCGCGGCGCAGCAGATTGCCGAGATGCGCGCGCTGCTGGACCGCGCCCAGCAGCTCAGGCTCAACGCCATCGTGCTGCAGGTGCGCAGCAGCGCCGACGCGCTCTACGAATCGGCGCTGGAGCCCTGGAGCGAGTATCTGAGCGGCCAGCAGGGCCAGTCGCCCGGCTACGACCCGCTGGCGCTGTGGATCAGCGAGGCCCACCAGCGCGGGCTGGAGCTGCACGCCTGGTTCAACCCCTTCCGCGCGCGCCCAAGCGCGGCGCGCTCGGCCGCGGCGCCGCGCCATCTGAGCCTCAGCCGGCCCGACTGGGTGCGCCGCTACGGCGACCAGCTCTGGATCGACCCCGCCGAGCCCGAGGCTGCCGCCCACACGCTGGCGGTGGTGGCCGATGTGCTGCGCCGCTACGACATCGACGGCGTCCATATCGACGACTACTTCTACCCCTATCCGGTGCCGGCCCCGGGCGCCGAGGCCGGCAAGGGGCCCGAGCTGGACTTCCCGGACGACGCGCCCTGGCAGCGCTATCTGCTGGCCGGCGGCACGCTGGCGCGCGCCGACTGGCGGCGCGCCCAGGTCGACGAGCTGGTGCGCCGGCTGCACGAGCTGATACGGCGCAGCAAGCCCTGGGTACGTTTCGGCATCAGCCCCTTCGGCATCGGCAAGCCGGCACTGCGGCCCGCCGGAATCGCCGGCTTCAGCCAGTACGACAAGCTCTATGCCGATGTGGAGCGCTGGCTGGCCGAGGGCTGGCTGGACTATCTGGCGCCCCAGCTCTACTGGCCGATGGCGCAGAAGGCCCAGGCCTTTGCGCCGCTGCTGGATTACTGGCATCAGCAAAACCCCAAGGGCCGCCACATCTGGCCGGGCCTGTTCACCAGCCGCATCAACGACAAGGCCGACAGCTGGCCGGTGGCCGAGATCGAGGCCCAGATCGCCGACGTGCGCAGCCGCTATCCGGGCAGCGGCCATCTGCACTTCAGCATGGTGGCGCTGAGCCAGAACCGCCGCGGCCTGGCCGACAGCCTGGCCCGCCAGGCCTATGCCGAGGCCGCGCTGCCGCCGGCCAGCCCCTGGCTGGAGGCCGGCGGACCGGCCGCACCGCTGCTGCGCGGCTGGATGGAGGGGCCACAGCAGCTGCGCCTGCTGCTGCTGGCCGGTGCCGGCAAGCCGGTGACCCGCTATGCGCTCTGGCTGCGACGCGCCGGACGCTGGCAGTTCCTCAGCGTCAGCGGGCCCGAGCTGCTGATCGAAAACAGCGACGTTGTCGACGCCCTCGTGGTTTCGGCGGTGGACCGGGTTGGCAACGAGGGCGCCCGCCACGCCTACCGGCTGCTGCCCTGATGAAACCTGGCCAGCTCCTGGCGCCGCAGCGCCTCGAGCCGGCCCTGCGCCTGCAAAGCCGCATGGCTGCGCTGCAGCGCCTGCAGCAGCTGCAGATCGCTGCCATGGCTGGCCGCCAGCCAGAGCGGATTGCTCAGCGCGACGATGGGCAGCACCGGCACGAAGTCCTCGGCCTGCAGACCCTGCTCATGGGCCCGGTAGGCCAGGCTGATGTCAGGGTGGGCGAACAGATCGATGCGGCCCAGCTGGGCCTTGGGCAGGTTGCGCGCATTGGCATGCACAGCATCGATGACGGTGTTGTCGCCGCCCTGCCCCAGGCCCTGGGCCAGCAGCCACTCATGGAAGTTCGACCGGTCCTGCACCCCGATGCGCAAACCGCGGCCCTTCAGCTCGGCCAGGCTGCGCAACTGCGGCAGCAGCGCACGCCGGCTCTTGTAGAGCCAGAGCTGGTAGGGCGCCACCTCGGCCAGCCAGTGGAACTCATGCTCGCGCTCGGGCGTGCGCGCCAGGCTCAGGACCAGCACATTGGGCTGCGCCTGCGCCTGCGCCAGGGCCCGCTTCAGCGGCAGCAGCTGCAGCCCGGTGCCACGCAGCTCCAGCTGGCGGCCGGCATGCTGCAGCAGCTCCTGCACATAGGCATGCACATAACCGGCCGGCTTGCCGTCCTCGCCCGCATACTGCAGCGGGGCAAAGCTGTCGGCCAGCACCTGCAGATTCACCGGCGAAGCGGCCCGGCTCGCAGCCGGAGCGGCCCACAGCAGCAGACCGGCCAGGCCCGCCGCGGCCAGCCGCCTGCGCATCGTCAGCACCCTCATCCTCATCCCCTCTGCCCGGCGCCTTTTGAATGGCTGGCTGCTGCCGCCGGCTGCCGTGGCAGGGATACTAACGCCACCGCCTGCGTGCTTCCGGGGGAAAATGCCGGGACTTGATGCCAAAGGACTGCCGATGATCAAGCCGCCCCAGCCATTGCCGCCCGTTATGGCTGGCCCGCCCTTTGACATTGGCGGCCGCAGGCGGCCGCCACTAAGCTGGCGCGCGTGATCGCCGCCGCAAGACCTGACCCCCACCCCAGCCCGCCGCTGGGCCTGGGCCTGGGCCTGGACGTCGGCGGCACCCAGACCCGCTGGGCCCTGGCCGACGCACAGGGTCAGGTGCATGCCGAGGGCGCGCTGGCGGGCTTTAGCGGCCTGATGCTGGCCAGCGGCGCCGGCCGGGTGCAACTGGCCCAGACCCTGGCCCGGCTGGCCGAGGCGGTGCTGGCCCGGGGCCGGCCAGCTGCCGTCTATGCCGGCATCACCGGCCTGGCCGAGGCCCCCGCGGCCGCCCAGATGCAGGCCCTGCTGGGCGAGGCGCTGGGGCTGGCGCCGCAACGCCTGGTCTGCGGCAGCGATATGGAGATCGCCTGCCGCTGCGCCTTCGAGCCGGGCGCTGGCTATCTGCTCTATGCCGGCACCGGCAGCATCGCCGCCTTTCTCGACGCCCAGGGCCAGCTGCAGCGGGCCGGCGGCCGCGGCGCGCTGCTGGACGATGCCGGCGGCGGCTACTGGATCGCCCGCGAGGCGCTGAGCGCGGTGTGGCGCCGCGAGGACGAGCAGCCCGGCGCCTGGCGCGGCTCGCGCCTGGCCCAGGCCCTGTTCGAGCGCCTGGGCGGCAGTGACTGGGCCAGCACCCGCGCCTTCGTCTATGGCAGCGAACGCGGCGCCATCGGCCGCCTGGCGCTGGCGGTGGGTGAGGCGGCCGCGGCCGGCGATGCCGACGCGCTGGCCCTGCTGAGCCGCGCCGGCGGCGAGCTGGCCCGCCTGGTGCTGGCGCTGCAGGGCCGCTATGGCCGCCGCCCGGTGCTGGCCGCCGGCCGCGCCCTGCTGCTGCACCCGGCCATCGCCCAGGGGCTGCGCGCCGCCCTGCCCGAGGGCCTAGAGTTGCGCCTTGAACAATTGCAGGCCCACCGCAACGCCGCCCAGCTGGCGGCCCGCCTATGAAGTCCATGACCCACAATGCCATGACCGCCTCCAAGAAACTGCTCAGCCTGGCCGCCACGGCCCTGCTGCTGTCGGCCTGCGCCAGCGGCCCGGCGCCGCTGCGCATCAACACCAGCCATGTCTCGCAGAACCAGGACAGCCGCGCACAGTTCCTGGTGCTGCACTACACGGTCAGCGATTTCGAGCGCTCGCTGCGGGCGCTGACCACCGGCGGCCAGGTCTCCAGCCATTACCTGGTGCGCGACCAGCCGGTGGAGACCTACCGCCTGGTCGACGAGAACCGCCGCGCCTGGCATGCCGGCCCCAGCTTCTGGGCCGGCCACAGCCATCTGAATGCCGCCTCGATCGGCATCGAGATCGTCAACCCCGGCTATACCGAGACGCCGACCGGGCGGGTCTATGCGCCCTTTTCGCCGGCCCAGATCGACGCGGTGGTGCAGCTGGCCCGCGACATCGTCGCGCGCCACCAGATCAAGCCCGAGCGCATCGTCGGCCATGCCGATATCGCGCCCGGCCGCAAGCAGGACCCCGGCCCGCAGTTCCCCTGGCGCCGCCTGCACGAGGCCGGCCTGATCGCCTGGCCCGATGCCGCCCAGGTGGAGGCCAGGCGCGCCGTCTATGCGCTGGGCCCGCTGCCCGATGTGGCCTGGTTCCAGGCCCGGCTGTCCCAGGTGGGCTACAACGTGCCGCGTCACGGCGAGCTGGACGCGCTGACCCAGGAGGTGATCAGCACCTTCCAGATGAAGTACCGCCCCAGCGACTACAGCGGCGCCATGGATGCCGAGACCGCCGCGCTGCTGGACGTGGCGACCACGGCGGGCGGCATGGTGATGCGCAGCCAGAGCAGCGAAGCAGCAGCGGCAGCCAAGCCCTATACCTCGCGCTGGTAAGCTGGCCGGCACCGCCCACCGCTGCCGCGCAGCCCCGCCCATGAGTGATTTCGCCTTCCTCAGCCAGGCCACTTTTGCCCGCCTGCCGGCCCGCGATGCCAGCCGCCCCTACGGCCTGGCCGGCATCGCCTGGGACGGTGCAGTGACCAACCGCCCCGGCGCCCGCTTCGGGCCGCAGGCCATACGCGCGGCCAGCCATATGCTGTGCGACGCCATCCATCCGCATTTCGAGGTGGCGCTCGCCACGGCCTGCAGCGACCATGGCGATCTGCCGCTGCCCAACACCAGCCTGGCGGCAATGCGCGCGGCCATGCTGCCGCTGATCCAGCCGCTGATCGCGGCCCGCCACATGGTCTGGCTGGGCGGCGACCACTCGATCACGCTGCCGCTGCTGCGTGCCTACCGGGCCCAGCTCGGCCGGCCGCTGGCGCTGATCCACTTCGACGCCCATTGCGACACCTGGAGCGACCATTTCGGCGAGCCCAGCGGCCATGGCACCTGGGTCTACGAAGCGCTGCAGGAGGGCCTCGTGCTGCCGCCGGGCACGGTGCAGCTGGGCCTGCGTTCGGCCGGCAGCCGCGCGGCGCGCGAGTATGTGCGCGAGCAGGGCGGCCTGATCTTCAGCGGCCGCGATCTGCGCGGCCTGGAAAACCCCGCCCAGCTGGCGCCGGTGCTGCAGGCCATACGCGCGCGCATGGCCGCGCTGGGCCACCCGCCGCTTTATCTGAGCCTGGACATCGACTGCCTGGACCCGGCCTTCGCGCCCGGCACCGGCACGCCCGAGCCGGGCGGCATGAGCACGGCCCAAGTCTTCAGCCTGCTGGAGGAGCTGGCCGATCTGAACTTCGTCGGCATGGACTGCGTGGAAGTGGCGCCGCCCTATGACCATGCCGAGCTGAGCAGCTATGCGGCGGCGCAGTTCGTCTGGACCTATCTGTGCGGGCGGATTGCGCGCGGCACGTCCGCCGCCCCCCATAACCTCGACTTATAGTCAAAAGCCCTAGATTCACTTGCGGGCGCGCCCGGCGGCTTTGAAGATGCGGCGGCGCCCTGCCCCGCTGCCCGCCATGCGACTCCGCCATATCGAGGTCTTCCACGCCATCATGCAGGCCGGCACCATCAGCGGTGCGGCCCAGCTGCTGCATATCTCGCAGCCGGCGGTGACCAAGGTGCTGCAGCACTGCGAGCTGCAGCTGGGCATGCCGCTGTTCGACCGGGTGCGCGGCAAGCTCTACCCCACGCCCGAGGCGCAGCGCCTCTTTGTCGAGATCGACAAGCTCAACCGCGATCTGGTCGCTATACGCCGGCTGGCGGCCTCGCTGCGCGGCGGCGAGAGCGAGCAGCTGCGCCTGGTGGCCACGCCGGCGCTGGCCGCCAGCGTGATACCGGCGGCGATGATGCACTGGGCGCGCGCCTTCCCCAGCAGCCATTGCCAGCTCTCGACCAACCACACCCGAGAAATCGTCTCGGCCCTGCTGCTGGGCGAGGCCGATCTGGCGCTGTCGCTGCAGGACCCGCGCCATCCCGGCATCAAGGCCGAGGTGCTGGCCAGCGGCACGCTGACCGCGCTATGCCCGCTGGGCAGCCCCGAGGCCGCCGGCAGCGGGCCGCTGCCGCTGGACGAGCTACGCAGCGAGTTGATCGCGATGGCTGCCGACGATCCGCTGGGCAATCAGCTGGCCAATGCCTTCGAGGCCCAGGGCCTGCGGCCGCACAGCCGCATCACGGTGCAGACCTACCAGCTGGCACGCAGCCTGGTGGAGGCCGGCCTGGGCGTGACCGTGGTCGACCCCTTCACCGCCGCCGGCGCCGACCGCCAGCGCCTGCGGCTGCGCCCGCTGGCGCCCGCCATCGCCGTGCCCCTGTATCTGCTGACCGCCGCCAACGCGCCGCTGGCCCAGACCGGCCGCAAACTGGTGCGCCTGCTGCGCGAGGCGGCCACGGCCAATCTGGAATCCCTCGCCTGATGATGATCGCCTGCGAAGACATCGCCCGCCATCCCGATTTCCGCGCGCTGGCCAGCCTGGCGGGCGGCATCGCGGTCGATCTGCGCTACGCCACGCCCGACAACTTCATCGGCCGCGCCGTCTACGGCGGCCTGGACTGCGCCTGGCTGCGCCGCGAAGCCGCCGGCGCGCTGGAGCAGGCCGCCGCCTGGCTGACGCGGCACCGCCCCGGCTACCGCCTGCTGGTGCTGGACGCGCTGCGGCCGCAGCGGGTGCAGGAGGCCTTGTGGGCCGAGCTGCAGGGCACGCCGCTGACCCTGTACCTGGCGCCGCCGGAGCGCGGCTCCATCCACAGCTGGGGCATGGCGGTGGACCTGACCCTGCTGGATCCGCAGGGCCGCGAGGTGGACATGGGCTCGGGCTTCGACGAGATGGCCCTGCTCTCGCACCCCGACCACGAGGCCGAGCATCTGGCCCTGGGCCTGCTGAGCGCTGCCCAGCTGAGCGAGCGCGGCTGGCTGCGCGCGGCCATGCGCGCGGCCGGCTTCCAGGGCATCGCCACCGAATGGTGGCATTTCGACTTCGGCGACCGGGTCGCGGTGCGCCGCGACCTGCCGCGCGTTCTGTAAGGCCAGCCATGACCCTCGCCCGCCGCCAGTTCGCTCAAACCCTGATGGTGGCAGCCGGCAGCGGCCTGGGCGCCGCACCGGCGCTGGCCCAGGCCCGCCGCCCGGCGATCTATGCCAAACGCCTGCAGCCCGGCGACACCCTGGCCCTGGTCAGCCCGGCCAATGCCACCTACGAGCGCGAGCCCATCGCGATCGCCACCGAGGCGCTGCAGGCCCTGGGCTTCAGGGTCAGGCATGGCGCCCATCTGCGCGGCCGCTACGGCCAGTTCGGCGGCAGCGACGCGCAGCGCGCCGAGGACATCAACACCCAGTTCGCCGACCCGCAGGTGGCCGGCATCCTCGCGATGACCGGCGGCTCGGGCTGCAACCGCATCGTCGACCGGCTGGACTACGGCCTGATCGCGCGCCGGCCCAAGTTCTTCGGCGGCTTCTCGGACCTGACCAGCCTGGTCAACGCCATCCATCAGCGCAGCGGCCTGGTGACCTTCCATGCGCCGGTGGCGGTGTCGGAATGGAATGCCTTCAGCGTCGCGCATTTCCGCGCGCTGGTGATGAATGCCGAGGCGCCGCTGCTGAAGAACCCCAGCGGCGAGCGCGGCGACCACCTGGTGCAGACCCAGGACCGCATCACGACCTTGCGCGGCGGCCGCGCGCGCGGCCACCTGGTCGGCGGCAATCTGGCGGTGCTGGCCTCCCTGGTCGGCACGCCCTATTTCCCCGACTGCCGCGGCGCCATCCTCTTCCTCGAAGAGATCAACGAATACATCTACCGGGTCGACCGCATGCTGTCGACGCTGCGCCTGGCCGGCGTGCTGGAGCAGCTGGCCGGCGTCGTGATCGGCAAGTTCACCAAATGCGAGCCCGGCGACGGCTTCGGCACGCTGACCTTGGACGAGGTCTTCGACGACTACTTCCTACCGCTGCAGGTGCCTGTCTATCGCGGCGCGATGATCGGCCACATCAAGCGCAAGTTCACGCTGCCGGTGGGTGCCGAGGCCGAGATCGACGCCGACGCCGGCACGCTGCAGATCCTGCGGCCGGCGGTGCTGTAGGCAGGCGCCGCACAGCGCACAAGGCAGCGACGTGCCGGGTCCGAACGGACCAAGGGTGCTGCACGGGCTGTCATGGACGCCGCCTAGGCTGGCGGGCCTGTCGACCCACTATCGCGCCAAGCACGCGAACGCCCGTCATGAAGCAGAAAATCCTTTCGCTGCGCAGCCGCCCGCTGCGCCTGTTCGCCCTGGCCGGCCTGCTGGCCAGCGGCCTCAACGCCACGGCCGGCACCGAGGCCGCCGAACGCTACCGCAGCTCGGTGCTGAGCGCCGCCCCGCTGGCCTACTGGACGCTGGACGCGGTGGCCGGCGCACTCAGCGGCCAGGACGCCAGCGGCAACGGCATGCATGCCACGCCGCTGGGCAGCGGCCCGCTGGGCAGCGGCCTGTTCGGCGGTGCCGCGGCCGGCGGCGGCCAGTATCTGCAAGCGCCCGCCCTGCCGGCCATGAGCGGCCGCAAGGCGCTGACGGTGGAAGCCTGGGTCAAGCTGGACGCGCCGCTGTCCGGCACCCGCGAGGCCTACGGCAGCATCTTCGACAGCAGCCAGGACAGCTATGTGATGTACCTGGACAAGGCCAACGGCGAGCTGCGCTTCAAGGTCACCAGCGCCAACGGCTATGCCGAACGGCCCGGCGCCAGCGCCAGCATCGTCAACAAGCGCCAGGGCGAGTGGATGCATGTGGTAGGCATGCTGGACCCCGACGATGCCGCCGGCGCCAGCGCCAAGATCTATATCAACGGCGTGCTGCGCGACCGCCACACCGCGGTCAAGCTGGATTCGAGCATCGCCGCCGGCCAGCTGGCCGCCATCGGCGCCGACTGGAACAACGGCAGTCCCAAGAGCCTGCTGGACATCGGCCTGATCGACCAGGTGGCGGTCTACGGCCAGGCCCTCAGCGAGGCCCAGATCCGCAGCCACTACGAGCTCGGCAGCGGCCAGAGCTTCGCGGCCTCGGCGCCCAAGATCACGGCCATCGCCCAGGGCTTCGAGGTGATCGCACACCGCGGCAACTCGATGTTCGCGCCGGAGAACACCAACGCCTCCAACCGCCAGGCCATGGCGCTGGGCGCGCAGCGCTTCGAGGTCGATGTGCGCCTCAGCAAGGACGGCGTGGCGGTGCTCTCGCATGACGACAGCACGCTGCGCGCCACCGGCGTCAACAAATCGGTGGCCAATAGCACGGCGGCCGAGCTGGGCCAGCTCTCGGCCGGCATGGCCAATGTCTTCGGCGATCGCTATGCCGCCGAGCACATCCCGACGCTCCAGGAAACCCTGGACCTGGCCAAGCAGGGCGGCAGCAAGATCGTGCTCGACGTCAAGGTCAACAATGCCGGCGCCGCGATCGCCCAGGACCTGGCCGCGACCGGCTATCGCGCCGATCAGGTGGTGGCCTTCGGCTGGAACGATGCGGCGGTGGCCGATCTGGTGGGGCATCTGGGCGAGGCCGAGGTCTTTCACCTGGGCTTCTTCGGCGGCTTCAAGGCGGCCGGCGGGCTGGAGGCGCGCGGTGCCTTCCTCGACGGCCTGGTGGACCGGGGCGTCGACGGCCTGGCCCTGTCCTTCGCTGACCTGCTCAGCGGCGGCGAACCGCTGTGGGGCGATCTGCTGTCGCTGGCCGCCAGCCGCGATCTGCGGGTCTTCGTCTGGACGGTCAACGAGGCCGAGACCATGGCCGACCTGATCTCGCTCAAGTCCCGCCGGCTGATCGGCGGGCAGTGGGTGGAGGGCCAGATCGCCGGCCTGATCAGCGACGACCCGGCCACCGCCCTGGCCCTGATCAGCGCGGTGCCCGAGCCGCAGAGCTGGGCCCTGTTCGCCGCCGGCCTGGGGCTGCTGGTGCTGCTGCGGCGGCGCCAGGCCCGCTGAAGGCGCAGCCGGCGCCGGACTCAGGGCCTGGGGCAGGCCGAGGCCGGCAGCTGGTAGGGCTTGAGCAGGGCCGCGGTGCGGCCACTGCGGCACAGCTCGGCCAGGGCCTTGTTGAAGGCGCGGAACTCGGCGCTGCTGAGCCGCGCGCGCGACAGGCCGAAGGCATAGGCGAACTGCTTGACGGTGCCGGCCGACTGCAGGCCGGCCAGGTTCTCGGCCCGTATCAGGTGCAGGGCCACCGCCTCGTTGACCAGGCCCAGGCCGCGCGGCCCGTAGCGGCCGGCGGCCAGCTTGCGCAGCACGGTGCGGTTGTCGGGTTCCACCACGGCCTCCACCCCCTCCAGGCCCTCGACCAGCTCGTCCAGCGCCAGCACCGTGGCCGAGGGGCCGTAGGCGGCCAATGTGCGGCCCTGCAGCGTGCGCCGGTCGGCACCCAGCTGGAAATCGTCGCCGGCACGGCCGAACAAGGTGTAGCGCGCATCGATCACCGGCGCGCTCACATGGAAGTAGATGCGCCGCTCCGGCGCATCGACCACGGTGAAGATGCCCTCGACCTCGCCCTGCTGGGCCATGGCCAGCGCGCGCCGCCAGGGCAGCACCTCGATGCGGCAGCGCTTCTTCAGCATCTCGCACAGCGCCTGCAGCACATCGACCATGGGGCCGGCCGCGCGGCCCTGCTGCTCGTAGGTATAGGGCGGAAAGGGCTCGGTGACGAAGCGCAGCGTGCTCGCCCCGGCGGCCGGCGCTGCGGACGTCCACAGGCCGGCCAGCAGCACACAGCCGGCACGCATCACGGCAGCAAGACCCATCAAACCTCCAGAGCAGGCAAGACCTGGCCCGCAGGATAGCCTGGGTGCAGGCCGCCGGCCGGCGCGGCCGGCCCCGGCCGGGCTCGTGCGCGTGAAGATTCCGCGCCTCAGCGGCGCTGCTGCGCCACCCATTCGACGGCCGCGTCCAGCACCGGCCGGCCCCGGGCCGCCGCCTGCGGATCGTTGATCAGGGCCACCAGCACCCAGGTCCGGCCGTCGGCGTCCGGCACATAGCCGGCCAGGCCCACCACATCGCGCAAGGTGCCGGTCTTGAGACGGGCCCGGCCCTGCACCGCACTGCCCCTGAAGCGCCGTGCCAGCGTGCCGTCGACGCCGGCCACCGGCAGGCTGGCGAGCAGCTCGGGCGCATGCGGGCCGCGCCCGCTGCGCGCCAGCAGTGCCGCCAGCAGGGCCGGACGCAGGGCCTCGCGGCGCGACAGGCCCGAGCCGTTCTCCAGCACCAGCCCTTCGCTGGACAGGCCCTGGGCCTGCACCCAGTCATGCACCACCTGGGCCGCGGCCGCCGCGCTGGGCTGGTCGGCCGGCCCCAGCGCCGCCAGGCGCAGAAAGAGCAGGCGCGCCTGCAGATTGTCGGAGCGCTTCATCAGGCCGCGCAGCAGCTCGGCCAGCGGACGGTCCTGATGTCTGGCCAGGCGCAGCGCGCCGGCCGGCGTGCGGCCCTCCCGCAGCGGGCCGCTGAGCTGCCCGCCCAGCTCCTGCCAGATCTGGCGTACCGCGGCCGCGGTGACGCCCTGGCGCTCCAGGCTGTTGAAGGCCTGGACGATGCGGCAGTGGCGCGGAAAGCTGCCACCCAGCAGCAAGACCTGAGCCTCGGCGTCGTGGCGCAGGCGCGGCACCTGCCAGCCTGACTCCCAGTCGCTGCAGGGCCGGTCGGCCAGCTGCAGGCCGCTGACATCGACCCGCAGGCCCGGCCAGGCCGGGAACAGCCGGGCGCTGAGCGCCTCGCCATCGGCGCTCAGCTGCAGCGTGATCAGCGCGTTGTTGAGATTCAGCGCATCGGGCGGTGTGTTGTAGGGAAACTCGGGCGATTCGTCGAAAGGCGCGGCATCGATGTCGATGCGGGCCGGCTCGAACAGGCTGCGGTCCACCACCAGGCCGCCCTGCAGCGACTGCACCCCCTGCTCGCGCAGCTCGCGCAGCATCAGCCACAGCGCGCCCCAGTCCAGGTCGGCATCGGCACCACCGCGCAGATACAGCGGCCCCTCCAGCACGCCGGCGCGCGGCGGGGCCTCGGCCAGCAGCTCGCTGCGCCCGCGGCTGTTGGGCCCCAGGCGGTCCAGCGCCACCATCGCGGTCAGCAGCTTCATCGTCGAGCCGGTTTGCATGACGCGCTCGCCCTGCAGGCTCAGGCCCTGAGCCGGCCTGCCCTCCAGCGGATAGGCCACCAGGCCCAGGCTGGACGCCGGCAGACCGGCCTGCGTCAGCGCCTGCTGCAGCGCGGCGGGCGCGCGCGCGTCGGGCAGGCTGGCGCAGCCGGCGAGCAGCAGGGCGCTGACGCCCAGGGTGCAGACTTTGCTTGCGAGCATGGGGGAGAGGCTTTCTCGGAGCGATGCTGCTGCGCACTGTAGCGAGGCTGCCGCGGCCCTTGGCGGCCCGCGCGCATCACTTCTGCAGCAGCAGCCACAACAGCAGGGAATAGCGGCAGGCAATGGCTGCGCGCTGTGCGCCCGCGCGGGCGGTTTTCGTGCGCATTCCGCCAGGTTATGGAGCGCCGACAAGCATTCATTGTGTGCAACGCAACAAATGGGTGGCTGCCCTATGGCCGCGCCATCGGCCTGTGCTTGATCATGGCCGCAGTCACACGAAAACAAACCCAGGTCGTCAGGGGCGCAAGGCGCCGCAGCCAGCCTTACGTAGGAGTCCACAAGTGAAACTGAACACACTCGCACGCAGCCTCGCACTGATCGGTATCGGTGCCCAACTGTCAGGGCTGGCCGGTCTGGCCTGGGCCCAAAGCACGCCGCCCACGCCTGCGCCGGTCAAGAAGGTCGAGCGGGTCGAGATCACCGGTTCCAGCATCAAGCGGGTGCGCGACGAGGGGGCGCTGCCGCTGCAGACCTATTCGGCCGACGAGATCCGCCAGATGGGCATCAAGACCGCCGAGGAGCTGCTGGACCAGCTGGGCGCCAACTCGGCCAATGCCGACAACGCCACCTCGCGCAACAGCCCCTTCGGCGACGAGACCGACCGCCTGACCGGCGGCGCCGCCTTCGCCAATCTGCGCGGCCTGGGGCCCACCGGCACCCTGGTGCTGCTCAACGGCCGCCGCGTCTCCACCCACGGCATGAGCGGTGGCGCGGTGGACCTGAACGCGATCCCGATGGAGCTGGTCGAGCGGGTCGAGATCCTGAAGGACGGCGCCTCGGCCATCTATGGCACCGACGCGATCGGCGGCGTGATCAACTTCATCCTGAAGAAGGACTGGCAGGGCGCCACGCTGCGCGCCAGCCTCACCAACCCGGACCAGGCCGGCGGTGGCAGCACCAAGCGCGCCTCGCTCTCGGGCGGCTATGGCTCGCTGGCCCAGCAGGGCTTCAATGTGATGGCCAGCCTGACGGTGGACCGCAACGAGATCCTGCGCGGCATCGACCGCGACTGGGCCAGCGGCTTCAACCCGGCCTGGGGCCTGTCGCCCGACACCACCAGCTCGCCGCATGCCAACATCATCGGCTCGGGCACCGGCACGACCGCACTGAACGGCAGCGGCTCCACCGTAGGCCCCACCGACCCGACCCGCTACACCAATCTGAACCTGCTGGCGATGCAGGGGCAGTGCGACGCCGTGCCCTTCGGCGTGCCGCTGGCGCCCAATGTGCAGCTGTGGGACAAGTTCGGCTACAACAAGGCCAACAGCACCTACCGCTGCGGCACCGACTACGGCCGCCAGTACATGCTGCGCTCGCCGGTCGAGGGCGCCAATCTGATGACCCGCGCGACCTTCGCACTGGGCGACGAGCACACCGCCTTCGTCGAGCTGCTGGCCACCCGCACCGACACCAAGGGCGAGTTCACGCCCTTCCAGTTCAGCACCACCTCCAATGCCCTGACCCATTACCCGGTCAACGGCCCGCACTACCTGAACCTGGCCAATTACGGCGCCAACAACTTCGACCCGACCAAGCCCATCGCCTACCGGCTGCGCATGTGGGACTGGGGCTACCGCACCATCGAGAACACCTCGGAGAACCGCCGCCTCGCCGCCGGGGTGGACGGCGTGCTGGGCCGCTTCGACTACAAGCTGGGCCTCTCCAAGGGCACGGCCGAGGCCTCGTCCTATATGCACGACGGCTATGCCGACACCAACAAGCTGATCGCGCTGCTGGCCTCGGGCGTCTACAACCCCTTCCTGATGCCCGGCCAGGAGCAGACCGCCGAGGCCAAGGCCGCGATCGAGGCGACCAAGGTGCGCGGCCGCCTGTTCGGCGGCAAGACCAGCCTGACCCAGTTCGACGGCACGCTGTCGGGCCAGCTGATGGAGCTGCCGGCCGGCCGCGCCGACTTCGCCGTCGGCTTCGACGCCCGCAAGGAGTTCTACGGCTTCTCCGGCTCGCAGACCTTCACCTGCGTCTCGACCTTCACCGCCGCCAACGCCGCGCTGCCCAACTCGGTGATGGGCTGCCCCGGCAACCCGTCCTCGCCGGACCAGAGCCGCGAGATCTATGCGGTGTTCGGCGAGATCATCGCGCCGGTGACCAAGGACCTGGAGCTGCAGCTGGCGCTGCGCCATGACCGCTACCAGCAGATCGGCAGCACCACCAACCCCAAGCTGGCCTTCAAGTACACGCCGCACAAGGACCTGCTGTTCCGCGGCTCGGTCAACACCGGCTTCCGTGCACCCACGCCGCAGCAGCTCAATCTGGGCTCGATCGAGTCGGTGTTGCAGGGCTTGGTCACCGACCCCTTCTGCCCGGCCGGCGCCACCACCTGCGAGTACGACGATCTGGCCTACCGCAGCGGCGGCAACCCCGACCTGAAGCCCGAGAGCTCCAAGCAGGCCACCTTCGGCTTCGTCGCCCAGCCCATGCCCGGCCTCCAGCTGTTCGCCGACTACTGGCAGGTCAAGCTGGAAGACCGCATCCGCAAGCTGCTGCCCTCCTTCATCGTCACCAACAGCGCGCTGTTCCAGGACAACTTCGTGCGCGACGCCAACGGCAATCTGCTCTACATCCAGGCCGGCTGGGTCAATGCCGCCTCCAGCATGACCAAGGGCCTGGACATGGGCCTGAGCCACAGCACCGCCTTCGGCGGCGGCAATCTGACCAGCACGCTGAACGCGACCAAGATGATCTCGCACAAGGAGCGTCTGATCGAAACCGCACCGATGGAGCAGCTGGTCGGCAAGTGGACCAATGGCACGCTCTACCTGCCCTGGAAGGTGTCCGGCAATGTGAGCTTCAAGAAGGGCGACTGGAACAGCACCCTGTCCTTCAGCTACAAGTCAGGCTATGACGACGAGGACCGCTCGCGCTACACCGCCAACGAGCCGACCCAGCGCGACATCAGCAGCTACACCACCTTCAATCTGTTCACCACCTACACCGGCTTCAAGAACCTGACGCTGAGCGCTGGCGTGATCAATCTGGCCGACAAGGCACCGCCCTTCACCTGGCACAACGCCGACAACGTGGTGGGCGCCGGCTGGGATCCGCGCGTGGCCGATCCGCGTGGCCGCACGCTGTCGATGTCGCTGCGCTACGACTTCAAGTAAGCGCGCAGCCGCGGCACCGGCCGACAACCCGCTCCGAGAGTTGCCCCACCCGCTGCGCCGCAGCCGGTGGGGCTTTTTTTTCTCTCAGCGCAACTCGGTGATGGTCGAGGTGACCACCCCCTCGGCGCTCAGGACCTCCAGCTTGTCGCCCTGGCGCCGCACCGTGAAGCAGGTCTCCCTGCCGTCGCGGATCTTGCGCCAGGTGGTGCAGTAACCCGTGTCGTCCAGGCGCCAGGTGCCGCTGTCATTGCCGCCCGGGAAAAAGATCTGGGTCGTGCCGTCGGCGCGCATCTCGAAATGCGAGATGGCCCCGGTGCGGGTAACGACTGCCACCGCCTTCTTGCCGACCAGGGTCTGCTGGATCTCCTGCGGCGACAGCAGCACGACCTCCTGGGCCCAGCCGGCCGAGCCGGCAAGCGCGGCCACCAGTCCCAACAACAAAGCAGGCATTCGCATGGCTTGTCTCCTGGTCGCATCGACCGCAATGGGATCGGATTCTGCGCCAGCCGCCTCCCCGCCGGCCTCCCCAACTCTGGGGAGCTCCGGTAGCGGTGCACTCAGCGCACGGGGGCGGGGGCCACACCGGCCTCAACCCAGCCGCTCGCGCAGCCAGCCATCCACCGCCGCACCCAGGGCGGGGATGCGCCAGCTGCTGGCGCACAGCGGATGCGGCGCATAGCGGCTGCCCAGGTTGCTGGTCAGCGCGATCAGGTAGTGGCGGCGGGCGGCCGGCGCGATGCCGCGCACGATGCCGGCATCGGCGCTGTAGTTCTCGGTGTTGCCGGTCTTGTGGGCGAACAGCAGCTCGGCCCGGGTCTGGGCGGCCAGATCGCCGGGGAAGCGGTGCTCGGGCCCGACCTGGGCCCCGCCATCGGCCAGCAGCCAGCGCGGCGGCAGGCGTGCCGGCAGGCCCGGCACCCAGCCCGGCAGGCCGGCCAGCGCGCTGCTGGACAGCAGCTCGTGCAGACCCTGCTCGGCCAGGCAATGCAGCACGAAAGCCCGGCTGGGTGCCGACAGCAGCGGCGGCAGCCCCGGCGCCAGCCAGGGCGGGGGCGGCGCGTGCTCGTCCAGCAGCCAGAGCAGGCGCACCGTGTCCCAGGCCGTCATCTGCAGCTGGCCCACGCCGGCACCGGCGGCATTGCCCCAGCCGCCATCGGCGCGGGTATTGGCCAGGCGCAGCGTCCCCAGGCCATAGCGGGCCATCGCCGCATGCCATTCGTTGTGCCGCTCATGCGCGCCCGCGCGAACGATGGCCCCGCGCTGATGCAGCAGGGCCACCAGGGCCGAGGTGGCGCGGTTGCAGCTGATCACCATCATCTCGAAGGCCCAGTCGCGCAGCGGGCGCTGCTGCGCCCCATGGCACAGCGCTTCGTCCCAGCCGGCCCGGCCCTGGTCGACCAGCCGCGCCACCGCCACCAGCACCATCAGCTTGATCAGCGAGGCCGGGTAGGGGGCGACAAAGCGCGGCGCGGCCTCAGACCCGGCCGTCCCGGCCAGGGGCCGCCAGCGCAGCGTCGCCCAGTCGGCGTCGGGCAGCCAGGCGATGGAGCGCCCGTCCGCATCCTGCAGATCGGCGTCGAAGCGCACATCGCTCAGCGCCCCGCCCGTGGCGGGAATGCGGGCGATCAGACCCTGGGGATGCTCGCGCGAGAACAGCACATTGGCCCAGACCGGCGCCGCGCCGGGCACGAAGGCCACCACCGCCAGATCCAGGCTGGGGAAATGCGCCAGCGGCGCGCCGCCGCGCAGCGCATCGGGCGTGGCGCCGAAGTCCTGGGCCAGCACCGCCTGGCACAAGGCCTCGGCCAAGGCCGCGGCGCTGCAGCCCGCCGCCATCGCTCAGGCCGCCCGCAGCTGCAGGCCGTCCAGCGCCAGCGGGCTGGCCCGGCCCGAGATCAGCTCGGCCAGGATGCGGGCCGAGGCAAAGGAAAAGGTGAAGCCCAGCGCGCCATGGCCCACATTGAGCCACAGCCCCTGCCAGCGGGTGGCGCCCAGGATGGGCGCGCCGCTGGGGGTGGCGGGGCGCAAACCGGCCCAGTCAGCGGCCCCGTCATAGTCGGCCGCCCGCGGGAACATCGCGCGCGCTGCGCGCTGCAGCGAGGCGATACGGGCCGGATCGATGCGGGCATCGTCGCCCACCAGGTCCACCATCGCCGCCACCCGCAGCTGATCGCCGATGCGCGCGTACAGCACCTTGCGCTCGAAATCGGTCACGCTGACCTCGGGCGCCCGGTGCTGCGGGCCGATCGGCGCGGTGAGGCTGTAGCCCTTGAGCGGATAGATCGGCAGATTCAGGCCGGCGCTCTTGCCCAGGCCGCGGCTTTGCAGGCCGGCAGCCAGCACATAGTCGTCCGCCACGATCTCGCCGGCGCTGGTGCGCAGCGCCTGCACCCGGCCCTGGCCCAGCACAAAGCCCTGGGCCTCGGCCTGCACCAGGCCGGCAAAGCCGCCATGGCGCTGCAGGCGCTGCGCCAGCTGCAGGCACAGCTGCTGGCAATCGGCCACCGCCTCGCCGGGGGTGAAGATGCCGCCGGCGAGCTGTGCATCGCTGTGCGCCAGCGCCGGCTCCAGCGCCACGCAGTCCTGCGGGCGCAGCGCCTGCTCGGGGCCGCCGGCTGCCAGACGCTGGGCGACGCGCTGAAACTCGGCGGGCTTGCGGTAGAGCACCAGCTTGCCCGGCGCGCGCAGCGCGATCGCCTCGTCCAGCGAGGCGCTGCGGCTCAGCTCGGCAAAGCATTGCTGGCTGAAGGCGCCCAGCGCCAGCAGCCGTTCGGTCATGCGTTGGTTCACCGGCGCCCGGCAGGCCCGCAGAAAGGCCAGCATCCAGGCCCATTGGTGCCAACGCGCCTCGGGCTTGAAGCGCAGCGGGCCATCGGGGTCCAGCAGCCAGCGCAGGGCCTTCAGCGGCACGCCCTCGTCGGCCAGCGGCGAGACATAGCGGTAGCTGAGCTGGCCGCCATTGGCATGGCTGGCCCCGCTGGCCAGCGCCGGCTCACGCTCCAGCAGCGTGACCCTGTGGCCCTGCTCGGCCAGGGCCCAGGCCGTCGTCAGGCCCACGACCCCGCCCCCAATCACGACAACATGCTTCATTCCGACTCTTGGCATACCGATGGGTCGCAACGGTACGGAAGCCGGGGCGCCGGCGCCAATGAATGGGCGAGCGCTTCGTATAACTTTCCAGCATGCCAGGCGAGACCCTGATCCCACCCGGCGTCGGCCCCAGGCTCAGCCCAGCACGGCCGCCATCGCGTTGGCGGTGGCCTCGACGTTGCGGGTGTTCAGCCCGGCCACGCAGATGCGGCCCGAGCGCACCAGGTAGACGCCGAACTCGTTTTTCAGCCGGTCGACCTGCTCCGGACTCAGGCCGGTATAGCTGAACATGCCGCGCTGGCTCAGGAAGTAGTCGAAGTTGCGGCCCGGCAGCTTGGCCGACAGCACCTCGAACAGCGCATTGCGCATCGCCAGGATGCGCTCGCGCATGGCCTCGACCTCGCCCTCCCACAGCGTGCGCAGCTTCGGGTCGCTGAGCACACGGGCGACGATCTGGCCGCCATGCATCGGCGGATTGCTGTAGTTGCGGCGGATCATGAACTTCAGCTGGCCCAGCACATTGGCGGCCTGGGCCGCATCGGGGCAGACCACGCTCAGCGCGCCGCAACGCTCGCCATACAAGCCCATGCTCTTGGAGAAGCTGTTGGCGACGAAGAAGCTCAGGCCGGCGTCCAGCAGCGCGCGCAGCGCGAAGGCATCCTCGGCGATGCCATCGCCATAGCCCTGGTAGGCCAGGTCCAGGAAGGGCAGCAGCTCGCGCTCCTTCAGCACCGGAATCAGCTCGTCCCACTGCAGCGGGCTCAGGTCCACGCCGGTGGGGTTGTGGCAGCAGGCATGCAGCAGCACCACGCTGCGCTGGGGCAGCGCGCGCATGAAGTCCAGCAGCTCGGCAAAGCGCAGGCCGCCGGTCTTGGCGTCGTAATAGGGATAGGTCTTGACCTGCAGGCCCGATCCCTCGAACACCGCGCGGTGGTTGTCCCAGGTCGGGTCGGACACGTAGAGGGCACTATCGGGGAAATAGCGCTTGATGAAATCGGCGCCCACCTTGAGACCGCCGCTGGAGCCCACGCCCTGGATGGTGACGATGCGACCCGCCTCGATCGCCGGATGCCCGGCGCCGAACAGCAGGCCCTGCACCGCGCTGCGGAAATTGGCCGCGCCCTCCATCGGCAGATAGGGCCGCGGGCCGGCCTCGGCCACCACCTGCAGCTCGGCCTGGCGCACCGAGTCCAGCATGGGGATGCGGCCCTCGTCGTCGAAATAGATGCCGATGGACAGATTGATCTTGCCCGGCCGCGGGTCCTTCTGGAAGGCTTCGTTGAGGCTCAGGATGGGATCGCCCGCATAGGCGTCGACGTGCTGGAACATGGTGAAGAACTCCGCTCGGAAGAGAAACGCCGGCCATTATCGGCCTTGCGCAAACGCCGCCGCCGCTGCGGCGACCGCGGCTTCAGTAGCGCCCCTCGATGCGCCGCCAGCTGCCATCCGCCTGCATGGCCGCCAGCGCCTTCTCCAGCTCGGGCAGGCGTGTTGCCCAGGGGGAGGCCCGCGACATCACCACATGAGGCGACTCGCCCGGCAGGCGCAGCGGCTGCTTCAGCAGGTTGACGCCCAGATTGGCCAGCAGCAGATCGCCCTGGCGCTCGGGCATCACCACCAGATCGAGCCGGCCGCGCGCCACCATCTCGATGGCGCTGCGGTAGTCGTTGAGCTCATGGCGCTGCAGGCGGTTGTCGCCGTCGAAGGCCTGGCCATAGCGCTTGCCGCGATGCACGGCAATGCTGCGGCCCGGCAGATCGTCGAGCGTGCGGATCGCGGGCAGGCCCGGGCGGCTGTAGAACACCTTGTCCTCGGCCGGCAGCAGCAGCTGGCTGTAGCGCAGAAAGCGCTCGCGCTCGGGCGTGTACAGCGGCCCCATCATCAGATCGGCATCGCCCAGCTCCATCATCTTGAGCGCCCGCACCGAGGGCACTTCGCTGATCTGCAGGGTCCAGCCCAGGCGCCGTGCGGCCTCGATCAGCAGCTCGTAATACAGCCCGCTGGGGCCTTGCGGGCCATAGACCCTGAAGGGCGGATCGGCGCTGCCGACCACCCGAAGCACGGCCGGCTGCGCCAGCGCCAGACCGACCGGCAGCAGCGGCGCGATGGCCAGGGGCAGGAGCAGACGACAGCAGCGGCGGCGGCGCAATTGCGTACAGCAGTCTGGTTAGGATGGGGCGAGCATAGCCGCACTGCGGGCGCCGTGCCGCGCGCGTGCCCAAGACCCAGGCCGGCGGGTCTCATTCCAGCCACTGCAGCCAGCGCCCATGCGGATGCGACCAGGCCAGCGCCTGGCTGCCGTGACGGTCTTGCAGGGTCCACAAGCTGGTGGAACCGGGCGAATAGTCGGGACTGTCGGGCAGAGCAGGCAGGGCCAGGCCCGGTGGCGCCAGGCCGGCGACCTCGGCGCTGAGCCAGACCAGCCCATGCGCCCGCATCAGCGCCGCCACCCGCTCGCGGTGCCGGGTCAGCGGCGCGGCCTCGAAATAGGCCAGCACCCAGCAGTTCAGCAGCACCGGCTGGACCTGGGAAGGCAGCTGCCGCAGCCAGGCCTCCAGCAAAGCCAGGCCGTCCTCGGCCTGCTGCAGCCGCATGCCGGCACCGCGCTGCGCCAGCGCGGCGGCCTGGGCCAGGCGCTGGGCGCGCTGCCGGTCATGCGGCCACAGGCAGGCCTGCAGCCAGCGCAGCGCCTCCGGGTCACGCACATCGACCGGCGCCAGATCGACCCCAAGGCGCTCGACGAGGCGCCAGCCCGGCTCGGCCGGTGGCAGCGCCGCTGATCCGCGCCACTCGCAGCCGATCAGCGGCACCTCGGCCGCCGCCGCGGCCCCGCGCTGCACCGGTCCGTAGTCGTAGCGGTAGGCATCGACCGCCAGATTCAGGCCGGCGCTGCAACCGAAGTCGAACAGGGCCAGGTCTTGCCGGCCGCTGCGCCAGGCCACCTGCCACAGCGCCGGCCACAGCACCGCACAACGCCCGATCTCGTTGGTCTGGGTGCGGCGGCTACGCAGATGGTCCACGATCACCGCCTGGTGGCACCGGACAAAGTCGTGCAGCAGGGCCGGCAGCTCGGCATCGGGTGCGCGGTCGCCGCCAACGCTGGCGTAGTAGCGGGCGAACGGGTGCTCGGCCCCACCCTCCAGCACCCGCTCGTGCAGCGCCGCCAGCAGCAGGTTGGGTCGGCGCTGGGTGGGCGGCGCCTCGGCCATCAGGGCCAGCAGCTCGGACGAAGCCGCTACCCCCTGGCAGATCGCCACATACAGCGAGTCTTCGGGGCATTCAAACTCGGCAAAGTGGCGGTACTGGGCGGCCCATTGATCCAGTGTCTGGCTGTCGTCGTTCATGGCAGCAGCCTAAGGCCGCTGCGGCATGCCAATTGTCGGGTACCCGACAATCCCGCCACCATGCTCGCTGATCCGTCCACCTTGCTCGGCGCCAACTTTCCGGCCTTGCGGCTGAGCCCCGCCCAGCACATCAAGCTTGGCAGCCTGGTGCCCGAGCGCAGGCTGGCGCATGGCCGAAGCCTGTTTGTGCAGGGGCAGCCGACCGCTGCCTTCTACGGGCTGGCCGAGGGCGAGATCGAGACCCGCTTCACAGCGGCCGACGGCGCAGTCTCGGTGCTGGAGCATGTGCAGCCGCCCCAGCTATTCGGCCTCGCTGCCTTTGCCACCGGCCGGCCCTCGGCCTACGAGGCACTGGCCCGCCGGCCCTGTCGGCTGTGGGTGTTCGGGCCACAGGCCTACCAGCTTCTGATGGACGAGGTGCCAGGTTTTGCCCGCGCCCTGCTCAGCGAGTTTGCCCAGCGCTACGCCGGCACCTTGGGCCTGTTGGAAGCCGCTCGCCACCGCAGCGCGCCCCAGCGCTTCGAGCTGGCCCTGGCCCAGCTGGCTCGCGAGCGCGGTGATGGTCCGCCCGACGCCCAGGGCTGGCAGGCCATCACCGCCACCCAGGCCGATCTGGCCGCGCTGGCCAACCTCTCGCGCCAGAGCGTCAACGCGCTGCTGCGCCGGGCTGTGGCCGAGGGGCGGCTGCGCAGCGGCTACCGGCGGCTGTGGGTCAGGGTCTGAAGCAACAGGGCAGCAAGGGCCCCAGCAACTGCGTGCCCCAGCCCGGCGCCCGGCCGGCCGAGGCAGCGCAGCCGACCTGCGCCACCTGCCGTCCCGGCCGGTAGAGATAGCTGCCGAACAGCTGGTCCCACAGCGGCAGCGCGGTGCCGAAGTTGCGCGCCTCGTCCAGACGCAGGCTGTGGTGCCAGCGGTGCAGCTCGGCGCTGCCGATCAGGTAATTCAGCCAGCCGAGGCGGCCGCGCACATTGGCGTGCACCGCCAGGCCCTGGACCAGCAGGAACAGCGTGGCCCACAGCACGATCTGCGGCGCGAAGCCCAGCAGCAGCCAGGGCAGCACCCGGGCAAGCTGGTTCCACAACACATTGAGCGGATGGGCCAGCACGCTGTTGCCGGCATTGACTGACGTGGGCCGGTGGTGCAACCGATGGATGCGCCACAGCGGCCCGGCCCGGTGGGCCCAGCGATGCAGGACATAAGGCCCCAGCTCGCCCAGCGCGATGGCCAGCGGCAGGGCCAGCAGCGGCGGCCAGTCGGCGGCCCAGCCCGTTGCCCAGCCGGCCGCGCCCAGCGCCAGGGCGAGTTGGGCGACCAGCAGCCCGCCGAGCGCGTCGGTGAGGCTGTTCAGGCCGAGAAAGGCAGCGTCGCGGCGCAGCTCGGCCGCACTGGCCTGCCAGTCGGCGCGCGCCGGCCAGCGCCGCTCGCACCACAGCAGCCACAGCAGCGTCGCCAGCACCGCCAGGCCCAGCATCATCGGCGGCGGCCAGTCGCTGCTGAGCCAGGCATAGGGTGGAAGAGCCAGCAGCAGGGTCAGATGCGGCCAGTTCAACGCGGGCAAGGACAGTCTTGTGGGCAGGGCGGGCATGGACAGCGTCGAGCAGTGAAGAGGTGGCCATGCTGGCTGGGCGCCACCCGCCATGCATTAACCTCGGTTCATGTCCAGCCTTTCCGACTGCCCCGTCTGCGGCCCGCCGCTGCTGCAATGGCTGCAGCAGCAAGCCCCTGCGCTGCGGCAGCGCTGGCAGGCCTTGCCACGCCTGCAGCTGCGGCGCGGGGAGGGGCTGCTGGGCGTGGGCGAGCGGGTGGAGGCGGTCTGGCTGGTCGAGCAGGGCCTGCTGCGCAGCTACTTCCTCGATGGCGAGGGGCGCGAACGCAACCATGGCTTCCATGCCGAGCTGCATTGGCTGGGACTGCCGCCGCCGGCCGCGGCGAGCCGCTACGGTCTGCAGGCGCTGGAGCCCTGCCGCCTGCTAGTGCTCAGCCATGCCGAGCTGGCACGCTGGCAGACCGAGGCGCCGGATCTGGCCGGCCTGCTGACCCGGGCGCTGGCGCTGGACATCCAGCGTCTGACCGAACGCAATCAGCAGTTGCTGATGCTGGACGCGCCGACCCGCTACCGGCGCTTCATGGCCGAGGAGCCGGCCCTGGCCGCGCGCCTGGCGCAACGCCAGATCGCCAGCTATCTGGGCATCACCGATGTTGCACTGTCGCGCATACGGCGGCGCGACGCGCTCAGCCCTTGAATCCAGCCCGGGCTCAGGCCTGTAGCGCCGCCTCGATATCGGCGCGCAGCTTCTCGGGCTCGTCGTTCGGCGCATAGCGCTTCAGCACCTGGCCGTCGCGGCCGACCAGGAACTTGGTGAAGTTCCACTTGATGCCCTGGGTGCCGAGGATGCCGGGCTTCTCGCCCTTGAGCCATTGCCACAGCGGGTGAGCCTCGGCGCCGTTGACCTTGACCTTGGCCATCATCGGGAAGCTGACGCCGTAGTTGATCTCGCAGAAGGAGGAGATCTCCTCATTGCTGCCGGGGTCCTGGCCGCCGAACTCGTTGCTGGGAAAGCCCACAACAACCAGGCCCTGCTCGCGATAGTCCTGCCACAGCTGCTCCAGGCCCTTGAACTGCGGGGTGAAGCCGCAGGCGCTGGCGGTGTTGACGATCAGCAGCACCTTGCCGCGCTGGCTGGCCAGGTCGGCGGGCTTGCCGTCGATGGAGACGGCGCTGAAGTCGTAGACGCTGTTTGCCATGGCGGGCTCCGGGGCTGCTGATGCGGGGGCCCTGATGCTAGCGAGTTTTGTGCTCCAGCGCCGCCAGCAGCGCGGCCGCGACAATGGCGGCGCCGCCCAGCGCGGTCTTCAGGTCCAGGCTGCCACCGCCCAGCCACAGCGCCGACAGCGCAGCCGCCGGCACCTCGATCAGCATCACGATGGCGGTCACATTGGCCGGCAGCCGGGTGGCGCCGTACTGCAGGGCCATATTGGAGGCGAAAAACAGCAAGGCCATCAGGGCCAGCGGCAGCAGCCACAGCGGGCCGGGCAACTGCGGGCCGGGCACCAGGCCGGCGCCGCCCAACGCCAGGGCCGCCAGGCCGGCCACCGCGACACCGCCGCAGAACATCGCCAGCGCGCGCGCCTCGGCGCTGCGGGCCGCCTCGCGGCGCAGCATCACATTGTTGAGCGCGAAGGTGAAGCCGCCGGCAATGCCCAGCCAGTCGGCCAGGCCGGCAGGCCAGGGAAAGCCGCCGCTGGCCGGCCACAGCACCGCCAGCGCGCCGCCCAGCGCCAGGGCTATGCGCAGCAGGGCCAGCGGGGTCAGGTCTTCACCCAGCAGCAGCCGGGCCAGCAGCACGGCCCACAGGGGCATCAGATAGAAGAGCAGCACCACCCGCACCACATCGCCCAGGGCCACGCCCCAGTTGAAGGCGGTATTGGTCAGGCCGGCCGCCAGCAGCACCAGCCAGAGTGCCGGATGACGCCCCAGCTCGCCCCAGGCATGGCGGTAGCGCAGGCCGATGAACAGCAGCGCGACTGCGTAGATCGCCACCGTGGTCCACAAGGGATGCAGGCCGGCGCCCTGGAACTGCCGGAACGGCCACCAGGAAAGGCCCCAGATCAGGGCATTGAAACAAAGGGCCAGATAAGCCATGGGCGGTAACGCCCAGGCGGTACGGCGGGCGGGAACAAAAAACAGGCGTCACCCCTGGGAGCGACAGCGGTTGGCAGGCTGCAACACCCCGGTCAAAAGCACTGGCAATGCTATGGGGTGGCGGCCAACAATGCCCAGGGTTTATAGCATGGCGAAATCCCAGGGCTTGGCATTCCAATCGGCCTGCCATGCCGCAGCCCAGCCCGGCGGCTGGGAAGCAGTTTCAACACGCATTCATCGGGAGCGATTCTTGGACCACCTGGCCTGTTTCACGCCGCAAGATCTGCAGTCCGCTGCGGCCCCTGACCTGCAGCGCTATCGCTGGCGTCTGCTGGCCCAGGGTGACTCATGGTTCTCGACCGCAGCCGCCAAGCTGGATGCCCATGCCAATCTGCTGCAGGAGCTGATGTTCAAGCAGCCCGCGATGGTGGTGAACTGCGCCGGCCAGAGCGAGGCCCTGGCCCATATGGTGGATCTGGAAGCGGCGCCCGACTTCGTGCGCCTGCTCTGCGACGCTGCCGCCCCGGTCTGGGACGGCATCCTGCTCTCGGTAGGGGGCAACGACCTGATCGCCGCCGCCCGCAGCCCCGCGCATCCCGAGGACGCGCCGCAAGACCTGACCCCCCTGCACCTGCGCCTGCTGCGCCATCAGACCGAATGGGGCCCGCCCTCGGCCGGCGTGGCACGCTATTTCTCCGAGCCCGGCTGGGAGACGCTGGCCGCCTATCTGAGCACCAATCTGCGCCATCTGCTGAGCCTGCGCGAGCAGGGGCCTTCGGCCGGCAAGCCGGTCTTTCTGCATTGCTATGCGGTGCCGATGCCACGCCCGGCCGGCAGCGGCAGCAGCGGCCCCTGGCTGTACCCGACGCTGAAGGCTTATGCCATCCCCAGCGCCGACTGGGCGGCGGTCAGCCGACTGATGGTCATGCACCTCGCCCAGCTCTTCAAGCGCCTGGCGAGCGACAAGGACAACTACCCGGGCCTGCATGTGTTCGACTCGACCAGCGTGCCGCTGGCGCTGGCCACGCCGGGCGCCGTCGGTAATAGCGGCGACTGGGTCAATGAGATCCATCTGAACCACAGCGGCTGCTTCAAGATCTCGCGCGCCTGGAGCGAGCAGATCGAGGCGGTGCTCAATCCGCCACCGCCGCCGCCCTCGCGGCGCGGTGCCGCAGCCGGCTGATCGGCGGCTCAGGCCCTCTCAATGCTTGTCCGAGCGGGCCAGT
Source organism: Burkholderiaceae bacterium (assembly GCA_041920215.1). Lineage (GTDB taxonomy): Bacteria > Pseudomonadota > Gammaproteobacteria > Burkholderiales > Burkholderiaceae_C > JAYRSJ01. The sequence goes on from JAYRSJ010000001.1 coordinate 270,013, forward strand.
GCCAGCAGGCGCTCCAGCTCCTCAGGGTAGCGGCGGCAGTTGTTCTGGTGCCAGCGCCGGATCAGCCACATGGTGCCGGCCACCACCACGCCGAAGGCGGTGATGGCACCAAAGGCTGACAGGCCCACGCTGGTCAGGCTGGCATAGAGCGCGCCCAGGCCCAGGATGCAGGCCTGCTCGTTGAAGTTCTGTACCGCGATCGAGCGGCCGGCGCCCATCAGATTGTGGCCGCGGTGCTGCAGCAGCGCGTTCATCGGCACGACCAGGAAGCCGCCGATCGCGCCCAGGATGATCAGAAAGGGCGCGGCCACCCAGACATTGCTGATCACGTTCATCAGGATCACCAGCAGGCCCATCGCGATGCCCAGCGGAATCACCGCGGTGGCGCGGTCCAGGCGCATCACCACCGAGGCCACCACCGCGCCCACCGCCGTGCCAATCGCCACCACGCCCACCAGGCTGGAGGCCTGGGTGGTGCTATAGCCCAGGGCTGCTGCGGCCCAGGCCAGCACGATATAGCGCAGATTGCCGGACACGCCCCAGAACAGGGTGGTGGTGGCCAGCGAGATCTGGCCCAGCTTGTCCTGCCAGAGCCGGCTGTTGCAGCTCATGAAGTCGCGCACCAGGCCCACCGGGCCTTCGGTGATGGGCTGCAGCGCGGCGTCGGTGCGCGGAATGCGCAGATTGAACAGTGCGGCGATCACATACAGCGACACCAGGCTGGCGATCGCGGCCTGGGGCGCGCTGCTGATGCCCAGATCGAGCAGCGGCAGATCGACGGCCAGCAGCACCCCGGAGAGCGCCGGACCGACCAGCTGCCCGCCCAGCAGCACACCCAGGATGATGGAGGCAATCGTCAGGCCCTCGATCCAGCCATTGGCCTTGACCAGCTGCGAAGGCGGCAGCAGCTCGGTCAGGATGCCGTATTTGGCCGGCGAGTAGGCCGCGGCGCCCAGGCCGACGATGGCATAGGACAGCAGCGGATGGCTGCCGAACAGCATCATCAGACAGCCTGCCACCTTGATGGTGTTGGAGACGAACATCACCCGCCCCTTGGGCAGGGCGTCGGCAAAAGCGCCCACAAAGGGCGCCAGCAGCACATAGAAGAGCGCGAACATCGGCACCAGGGCGGCGCGCTGCCATTCCGGCTCGCCCGAGGTGCGCAGCAGTTCCACGGCGGCGACAAACAGCGCGTTATCAGCCAGCGAGCTGAAGAACTGCGCCGACATGATGGTGTAGAAACCTTTTTTCATCGGCCCTGGTGGGTACTGCGTCGAATCTGCGCGAGGTCTGCGGCTGAGGCATGCCCCGCACCAGATCGGGCACGAGCGCAGCGGCGGGTTTATAGCATGGGCGCCTTGCGGGGCGGTCGGCACCGGCGCCGGGACGGCGCGGCGCGATGCCACAATTCGGCCCATGCCACGCCCCATCGAAGCCCTGATCCATACCCAAGCCCTGACCCACAATCTGGGCCGTGCCCGTGCGCTGGCGCCCGATGCCAAGGTCTGGGCCGTTGTCAAAGCCAATGCCTATGGCCATGGCATCGAGCGCGTCTTCGAGGGCCTGCGCGGCGCCGACGGTTTCGCGCTGCTGGACCTGGACGAGGCCGAGCGCCTGCGCCGGCTCGGCTGGCGTGGCCCCATCCTGCTGCTGGAGGGCTGCTTCGAGGCCCGTGACCTGGAGCTGTGCTCGCGCCTGCGCCTCTGGCATGCGGTGCACTGCGAGCAGCAGATCGACTGGCTGGCGATGCACAAGACGCATGAACCGCACCGGGTCTTCCTGAAGCTCAACAGCGGCATGAACCGGCTCGGCTTCACGCCCGGCGCCTTCCGGGCCGCCTGGCAGCGCCTCAACGCCCTGCCCCAGGTCGACGAGATCTCGCTGATGACACATTTCTCGGACGCCGATGCGCTGCGCGCGGGACAGGACGGCATCGCCCACCAGCTGGCCGCCTTCGCGGCCGCCAGCGCCGATCTGCCCGGCGAGCGCAGCCTGGCCAATAGCGCCGCCACGCTGCGCCATGTGCCGCGGCTGGACGCGCTGGGCAATGACTGGGTGCGCGCCGGCATCATGAGCTACGGCGGGGTGCCGGACTACCCCGAGCATGACCAGGCCCACTGGGATCTGCGCCCGGCGATGACGCTGCGTTCGCGGATCATCAGCACCCAGACCCTGCAGCCCGGCGATACCGTCGGCTACGGCAGCAGCTTCACCGCCGCCGAGCCCATGCGCATCGGCATCGTCGCCTGCGGCTATGCCGACGGCTATCCGCGCCACTGCCCCAGCGGCACGCCCGTCCTGGTCGAGGGCCAGCGCACGCGCACCGTGGGCCGGGTCTCGATGGACATGCTGGCGGTGGACCTCAGCGCCCTGCCCGCCTGCGGCTTCGGCAGCGAGGTGACGCTGTGGGGCCAGGGCCCCAAGGGCAGCCAGCTGCCGATCGACGAGGTGGCCCGCGCCGCCGGCACCATCGGCTATGAGCTGATGTGCGCACTGGCCCTGCGGGTGCCGGTGCAGGTGCAGGACTGAGCCGGTGGCGCGATGGACTGGCAGCCAGCCGCCCATGAGATCGAGCTGAGCTTCATACGTGCCCAGGGCGCCGGCGGCCAGAACGTCAACAAGGTCTCCAGCGCGGTACATCTGCGCTTCGACATCCGGGCCTGCCAGAGTCTGCCCGCGCTGATCAAGGAGCGCCTGCTGCGCCTGGCCGATCAGCGCATCAGCGGCGAGGGCGTCATCGTCATCAAGGCCCAGGAGCACCGCAGCCAGGAGATGAACCGCGCCGACGCGATCGCCCGGCTGGTGGCGCTGGTGGAGAGCGTGGCCCACACGCCCAAGCCCCGCAAGCCGACCAAGCCGACCTATGGCTCGCAGCAGCGCCGCCTGGCCGGCAAGGCGCTGCGCGGCGGCATCAAGGCCGGGCGCGGGCGGGTGCAGGACTGAGCGCGATCAGGACGGCTGCGGCCGGGTCGCCGCATAGATGCTGCCCAGGCACAGCGCCATGCCCAGCAGCGAGAGCGCGGTGGGCTGCCAGCCCTCCAGCAGCGCCGAGATCGCCAGCGCGATCACCGGGATCACGACGCCGGTCAGCGCAGCGCGCGCGGGCCCCTGACGCTGGGCCAGCTTGAAATACAGCACGAAGGCGATCACCGAACCCGCCAGCGCCAGATAGAGCAGGCTCAGCAGATAGGGCGCGGTCCAGGCGAAGTGCAGGCCCTGGCCGCTGCCCAGCGAGGCCAGCAGCAGAAAGGCCGCGCCATAGCCCATGCTCCAGGCCAGGATGGGCACCAGGGCCAGGCCGCGACGGGTCAGCGTCAGCGTCAGCACATTGCCTATGCAGGCGCACAGCACGGCCAGCAGGCCCAGCCCCAGGCCCAGGGCTGCGGTCGGGCGCGCGCCGGTGGCTGCGATCTCCGGCCAGAAGATCATCACCACACCCAGCACCCCGCCGCTGGCGGCGACGAGAAAGCGCCGCGTGACCCGCTGGCCGAAGAACAGCCGGCCCGACAAGGCATTGCCGAACACCATCAGGCAGAACAGCACCGCGACCAGGCCGCTGGGGATATGGCGCTCGGCCTCGTAGACCGACACATAGTTACCGCTGTACTGCACGATGCCGGTGGCCAGCATCAGGCCATGGGCCGGCAGCGGCAGCTTCAGCGACTGGCCCTGCCACAGCGCCAGCCCGACCAGCATCGCGGCAGCCAGCGCGAAGCGCCAGGCCACCGAGTTCAGCACCGGCACGCCGCTGCCGAGCTGGAACAGGATCACATACCAGGTGCTGGCCCAGATCAGCGTGGGGCCCCAGAACAGCGAGCGGTCGGAGAGTCGTGACGAAGGCATGGGGGCAGGGATGGAATGAAAAAGGCCGCCCGAAAAAGGCGGCCGGCCGCTCAGTTGCGCGGTGTGGGCGTATCAGCTGCTGCGCTTTACCGTAGCCAGCAGCGCGCCGGCGGCGATGAAGAGCGAGCCGAAGGTCTTGTTGAGCGCCTTCAGGTGCGACTCCGAGCGCAGCGCCGTCAGCACCCGGGCCGCCAGCACCGTGTAGCCCGCCATCACCACCAGATCGGTGAAGGCCAGCGTCGCACCTATCACCAGGTATTGCTGGACCAGGCTCTGCTGCAGGTCCAGAAACTGCGGCACCACCGCCAGCAGAAAGACCGTGCCCTTGGGGTTGACCGCATTGATGCCCCAGCCGCGCAGCATCAGCTGGCGCCGGCTGACCACGGCGGCATCCACATTGGAGGCCACCAGCGGCCGCGCCGGGGCACGCCATTGCTGCACGCCCAGATAGACCAGATAGGCCACGCCCAGCCACTTGACCAGGGCAAAGGCCAGCGAGGAGGTGGCGATCAGCGCGCCCAGGCCGGCGCCCACCAGCACGATCTGGGTCACGATGCCCAGCACCAGGCCGAAGGTGGTGAAGTAGCCGCGGCGGAAGCCATGGTTGAGGCCCGAGCTCATCGCCGCGATGGCGCCTGCACCAGGCGACAGGCTGATGGCCCAGGACGCGGCAAAGAAAGCCAGCCAGACCGAAAACTCCATGACCGTACTCCAACAAGAACCAGGGTGGTCCCGGATGGCGGGACGCGACTTGCGGTTGTAGCACGCGGCGGGCGAGCGCGCTGTCCCAGGCCTTACAGTCGTGCGATTCGCAAAGAACCGCCCGGGGAGGGCCGGTCATGGACAGCAGCAAGAGCCTGCGCGCCGAGCGGCGCTTCATCGAGCACACCCGTCTGCGCCTGCGGCGCGAGCGCTGGCTGCGCCTGCATGTGCTGCTGATCGCGCTGGGCAGCTTGGCCGGCCTGATGGCAGGAGGGGCCCTGCTGGGCGGCCTGGGCGTGGAGTCGCTGGCCCTGCGCTACGGTCTGCTGCTGCCGCTGTCCTACTGCCTCTATCTGGGCCTGCTGCGCCTCTGGGCCGGCTGGCTGTTGAGCCGCGAGGAGGGCAGCGCCGACGCGCTGGATCTCGCCGATCTGGCCAGCGAGCTGCCACTGCCCCGGCGCAGCGGCGGCAGGAGTGAGACGGTGCTGGAGGCGGGGGGCGGCGGCGACTTCGGCGGTGCCGGCGCCAGCGGCGATTTCGAGGGCGGGGCAGTGCTGGGCGAACTGGCGGAGGGCGCGCTGAAGGGCGGTGGCGAGGCCTTGGGCGCCTTCGACGAGGGTGCGGTGGTGCTGCTGCCATTGGCAGCGGTGCTGGCGGTGGGCGCGCTGCTGGCCAGCTTGCTGGGCGCCAGCATCTTCATGCTCTTCGGCGTGGAGCTGCTGCTGGCGGTGGCCATCGAGGTGGCGCTGGCCGGTCTGGCCGGCGGCTTTGCCTGGCGGCGCCAGCGCGAGGGCTGGCTGGCCCGTGCGCTAGGCCATACCTGGCGCAGCGCGCTGGGGCTGCTGCTGCTGGGCGTGCTGCTGGGCGCCGCCCTGGACCACTGGCTGCCCGCGGCACGCTCGCTTCCGCACGCGCTGGAGCTGTTGCGCCAGCGCTAGCCCGCCGCCCCGACAATCGCCACATGGCCAAGGAAAAAACCATCTTCACCTGCTCGGATTGCGGCGGCAGCAGCGCCAAATGGCTGGGTCGCTGCCCGGCCTGCGGCGCCTGGAACACCTTGATTGAGGGGCCGACCGAAACCGGCGCGGCCGGCAAAAACCGTTTCCAGGCCCTGGCCAAGAGCCAGCCGGTGGCCACGCTGTCCGAGATCGAGGCGCGCGACTTCGAGCGCACGCCCACCGGCCAGGAGGAACTGGACCGGGTGCTGGGCGGCGGCATCGTGGCCGGCGGGGTGGTGCTGATCGGCGGCGACCCGGGCATCGGCAAGTCCACGCTGCTGCTGCAGGCCATCGACGATCTGTCGACCCGCATGCCGGTGCTCTATGTGACCGGTGAGGAATCGGGGGCCCAGATCGCGATGCGCTCGCGCCGGCTGGGCCTGACCGGGGCCAAGGTGCGGGTGCTGGCCGAGATCAGCCTGGAGAAGATTCTGGCGACCATCGAGGCCGAGCAGCCGGCCTTCTGCGTGATCGACTCGATCCAGACCATCTACTCCGAGCAGCTCAGCTCGGCGCCCGGTTCGGTGGCCCAGGTGCGCGAATGCGCGGCCCATCTGACCCGTACGGCCAAGGCCAGCGGCTGCGCGATGGTGCTGGTGGGCCATGTCACCAAGGAAGGCCAGCTGGCCGGGCCGCGGGTGCTGGAGCACATCGTCGACACGGTGCTGTATTTCGAGGGCGACACCCACAGCAGCTTCCGCCTGGTGCGGGCGATCAAGAACCGCTTCGGCGCGGTCAACGAGATCGGCGTCTTCGCAATGACCGACAAGGGCCTCAAGGGCGTGACCAACCCCAGCGCGATCTTTCTGTCCACCCATGGCGAGCCGGTGCCGGGCAGCTGCGTGCTGGTGACGCTGGAGGGCACCCGGCCCATGCTGGTGGAACTGCAGGCCCTGGTCGACAGCGGCGGCCCCAGCCCGCGCCGCCTGAGCGTGGGCCTGGACCGCGACCGGCTGGCGATGCTGCTGGCGGTGCTGCACCGCCATGCCGGCGTCGCGACCATGGACCAGGATGTGTTCGTCAACGCGGTGGGTGGCGTGCGCATCAGCGAGCCGGCGGCCGATCTGGCCGTGCTGCTGGCCATCCAGAGTTCGCTGCGCGGACGGCCGCTGCCCAAGGGCTTCATCGCCTTCGGCGAGGTGGGCCTGGCCGGCGAGGTGCGGCCGGCGCCGCGCGGTCAGGAGCGGCTCAAGGAGGCGGCCAAGCTGGGCTTCAGCGTTGCGGTGGTACCCAAGGCCAATATGCCCAAGGGAGCGCCGAAGAAGGAGCTGGAGGGCCTGACCGTGCATGCGGTCGAGCGCATCGAGGACGCGATGGCCCTGGTCAAGGGTCTGTGAAGCCGGTCTCGTCCTGGGTCTGCGAGCGGCTGTTATCCATCAGGCGCCGGCCGGCGCGCTTGTTGCGATACATGGACTCATCGGCCGCCTTGGCCAGCGCCAGCTCATCCTGCCCGTCCTCTGGGTAAAGGGCCAGGCCGAGCGAGCAGGTGATCTCGATATGCAGACCGGCCAGCTCCATCGGCAGCGCCACCTGGTTGAAAATCTTGTCGGCCACCACCTGGGCGGTCTCGCGGGTCACCGGCCCGGTCAGCAGCACGACGAACTCGTCGCCGCCTATGCGTCCCACGGTATCGGTCTCGCGCACCGAACTCCGGATGCGCCGGGCCACGGTCTGCAGCAGCTGGTCGCCGACCGCATGGCCGAACTGATCGTTGACCGGCTTGAAGCGGTCCAGGTCCAGCAGGATCAGGCCCAGACTCTCGTTGTAGCGGCGCGCATTGGCCAGCGCGAAATGCATGCGCTCGTCGAAATGCGCGCGGTTGGCCAGCTCGGTGAGCGGATCGTGCAGGGCCATGAAGCGCACCCGCTCCTCGGAATCGCGCCGCGCGGTGATGTCGGACAGCGTGCCTATCATGCGCAGCGGCCGGCCCTGCCTGTCGCGTTCGATCACGGTGCCACGCGCCAGCACCCAGCGCCAGCCGCCGCTCCCGTCGGCAATGCGGTGTTCGCTGATCAGATTCGGGGCGCTGCCGTCCAGGCAGCGCTGCAGCTCGGCATGCACCCGCGGCAGGTCCTCGGCATGGATGCAGGCCAGCACCTGCGAGATATGGGCCTCGGAAGCCTCGGCCGGCAGGCCCATGATGGTCCGCCAGCGCTCCGAGGCGCTCAGCTGACCGGTCTGCGTCTGCCAGTCCCAGACCCCATCGCCCGCCCCTTCCAGCGCGAACGCCCAGCGCTGCTCGCTGAGCCTCAGCGCCTGCGTCATGCGCTCGGCCAGATGCTGGGCGCGCTCGCGGGCAGTGCCCAGCAGCCAGGCCAGCAGGGCCAGCAGCAGCGAGAAGCCGGCTCCCGCTGCCAGCACCGTGCCGGCACCTGCCGCACCACTGAGCTGGGCGAAAGTGGGGCCGGCCTGCAGGCTCAGCGTCCAGGTCTGGCCGCCCAGCACCAGGTATTCCTCGGCCTGGATCAGCGGCGTGCGGACCGCGCCGGCCCGGTAGAGCAGATGGGCATCGTCCAAGTGCTGGCCAGCATGCAGGGCCAGAGCCAGGCCATTGCGCATCTCGCCATAGAGGCTGGCCATCAGATCGTGCATCTGCACCGGCGCCAGCACCCAGGCCCGCAGCTGCTCGCGGCGCTGCTGCACCGAGGCGGGCTCACCCGCATAGACCGGCAGGACCATCAGGAAGCCCGGCTCGGCCGACAGGCCCAGCTGGCCCAGGTCCAGGCGCGGTGAGAGCGCCATGCGGCCCGAATCGCGGGCGCGCTCCAGGGTCTGGCGCTGGGTGGCGTCGGCCAGCAGGTCATGCCCCAGCAGCACGCTGTTGCGCGGCACGGCCGGCTCGACCTGCAGCACCCGCGCCTGCTCGCCCCGCGGACCGCCCACCTGCACCGCCAGCACCAGGCCCTGCAGGCCGGCGAAATCGGCCCCCAGCGGCAGGGCATCGACATAGCGCGTCAGGCCGGGCAGGCCGCCGGGGCCTAGGGTCTGGCCAGCCGCCCGCACAAAGCCCTGCAGGCCCTGCAGCAGATGTTCATGGGCGGCGACACGCTGCTCGATGCGCCAGCTGGCCGAGCGCAGGCTGGCGTCGAAGGCGTCGGCCAGATGCTGGCGTTCGATCTCGCGCTCATGCTGCCAGTAGGCAAGGCTCAGCCCCAGGCCGAGCGCCAACACCAGCAGCGGAATCCCGCGCCAGTGCAGCACTCTTGTCCAAAGTCCCTGGCCAACCATGGCTGCCACTTCCTGCTTCGTCCGACGCGGGCCGGGTCAGAACTGAACCATGGCCCGGGCCAACTCGGGTTTGAAGTACTTCTCGAAGATGCGCAGCATCGTGCCGTCCTTGCGCAGGCCCTCGATCAGCGCCCGCCAGCGCGCCTGCTCGGCGGCCGAGAGGCTGGCCTTGGACATGATCAGCCCATGCGGCACCGGCGGATCGCCGAACTCGAGAATATGGCTCAGGGCCCGGATGCGGGCCGACTGCAGCGTGGGTTCGTCGAAGGGCTCGATGATCATGCCCTGGATCTGGCCCGCCACCAGGGCGTCGAACAGGGCCGGCAGGCCGGCCGACAGGGTCAGACGCTGCGCGGCGGCGAGTCGGTCGACCAGGCGGTTGGCGCTCTCGCTGTAACGGAAGCTGCGTATCACGCCCAGCCGCAAGGCCTCGTTGCGTTCGAAGTCCTCGATGCGGGCCACGCCAGCGTCGCGACGCACCAGCAGGTAGTACTTGTTGCTGAAGTACCAGGCAAAGGCGGCGAAGGCCTCGCGCTTCTCGTTGCTGATACCGGAGAGGCTGAAGTCCAGCGCGCCGGACTCGATCAGCTGCCAGATGCGGGCGCGCGGCATCAGCGAGACGTGGATGCGGCAGCCGCTGCGCCGTATCAGCTCGTCGGCGACGTCCTTGTCTATGCCCTCGGAGGTCTCGGCCGAATAAAGCAGACCATGGTCGTGCAGGGCCAGGCTTAACGGGCGTCGGCAGTCGGGCGCGTCCGTTGCACGAGCCGAACCCGCGAGGCAGATGCCTGCCAGAACGATGAGCTGTAGCCAGTAGCCAACGAGCTTCATTGCCCCCCCTGTCGCCCGGCGTCCCATACCCCCGGCCAACCCACAGCATACGTCAGCCCGCTGACTTCACCGCCTCTCTGCGGAAACAGCAACGGGCCTTGCGGCCCGTTGTCTTGCGCAGTACACGCCAGCAGCCATCAGGCCTTCAGGCGGCGACGCCGGGTCACAGCCAGTCCCAGCAGCGCCAGACCGGCCAGGCTCAGGGCCCCAGGCTCCGGAACCGTCGAGAGGCGCTCACTGGTGATCACGATGCCAAAGTCCACCGAGGTTTTCTCACCTTCGCGGGTCAGGAAGCCCAGGCAGCCCGCGGCCGCTCCAGCCGCTGCGCAGGCCGAGGGACTCAGCGGGTCCAGAGGCCCATTGGTCTTCACGATGCTGGCGAAATAAGTGTAGCCGTCGTAGTCGAACTGCTGATTCAGCGAACCGAAGGTCACGACAAAGACATCGTCACAGTTGGAGGTGGCGCCCACCACGCAGCTGCCGTTATTGGGCGTTTCGGCGAACTTGATCTGGAAGTTGATGGTCTGCCCAGGCAGCGATGCGCCTGCGGGGGTGTTGGGCGTCAGTGTCAGCGTCGACTCAATGGTCGCCGACAGCAGTGTGGCGAAGTCCCCGCTGATGGGGTTGTTGACATGCGAGAAGGTGGCGGTGGGTTGAGGCGCCATGACATCGGTCGTCATGGACCCGGCTTGCGGTGCGTTCTCGATCAACAGGCCGCTGCGCTCGCCACCACCCACGATGAGGTTGCCGACGCCCGCGGCACCGCCGTTGTTGTCGCCCCCCCAGCTGACTTCGCTGGCGTTGACGATCTGCGTGCCGGAGCCCGCAGTGAATGTGGTGGGCGCCACCCATTGGGTGGTGACCGCGTAGTCCCAGACCGACACAAAGGTCGCCGCCTGGGCGACCGTTCCCAGCATGGTCGCCGCGCCAAGCGCGACTAACTTCTTCAAGCGCTTACTCATTGCAGACTCTCCTTGTTGAGTTGGCCAAACGACGAATGCATCAGCCGTGCCAACCCAACAAGTCATTGATTTGAAAGAACAATGTCAAATCATTTGTGCATAAATGTAAAAAAAACTGACGCCTATCGCACTCATAGCCGGGCCAGCAGCACATCCACTTCGGCGGTTTCGGCGAAGTTCTGGCCCACTTGCTTGAGCTTTTGCAGTTCCTCGCGCGCGCGTTCCTTGTTGCCAGCCTGCAGATACATGCGAGCCAGGTGCAGGCGGTAGGACGGCACCTCGGGCTGGCGCCTGACCAACTCGGTCTGCAGGCTCAGAGCACGCTCCAGCTGTCGCTCAGCCGCCAGGGCCAAGGCCAACGTGTCCTGGATCGCCCCATCGTTGGGTCGCAGGGCGATGGCCCGCTGGGCCAGTGCCAGTGCACCGGTCTTGCCCTGCTTGAGCAGCATCGAGGCTGCGTTGTTGAGCGCCACCGCATTGCCTGGCTGAAGCGCTACCAGCTCCCGGTACCAGCGCTCCGCCTGCGCCCAGTCGCGGCGCGCCAGAGCAAGATCACCTAAATAGGCGCGGAAGGCAGCATCCACCGGCCGGAACGCCAGTCGCGCCTGCACCAGGCCCTGCGCCTCGGCATCCCGGCCATGGTTCAGCAAGGCCTGGTGAAGTTTGACCGCCGCCTCCGGCGACTGGCTGACTTGCATGGCCTTGCGAAACAGGGTCAGTGCCTGCTCCTTGCTGCCGTACTGCTGCTCAATCTCGCCCTCGAAATGAAAACCGACTGCGTCCATGGGCCGCTGCTGCTGCACCTGACGTGCAACGGTCAACGCCGCCGGCACCTTGCCCTGCTTGACCAGCAAGCCGATCAATGCCGACTGGGCCACCAGCAGCTTGGGTGACATCTCCAGCGCACGGCGCAAATGCCGCTCGGCACTCGCGGTATCGCCCAGCGCGATATGCGCATTCGCAAGCCCCAGTTGCACGGCAGGCAGACGCGGCTGCTGCAGTGCCAGGGCCTCGAAGCTGCTGAGCGCCTTGCGCGACTCTCCGGCGGCCAACTGCACGCGGCCCTGCGCATGCAGGATCTCGGGCTCGCTGGGCAAGACCTCAACCGCCTCTGCCGCCGCCGCCAGCGCCGATTTCAGGTCCTTGTTGTCGAGGTGGTTGTTGATCAGTCGCAACCTCGGCTCGGCCATTGCGGGCGCGGCCTTGATCGCAGCCCGGTACTGTGCCGACACCAGTTGCGGCGCTGCACCGCTGTAGGCGAGCACATCAGCCAGTGCGTACATCAGCGCAATATTGCCTGGATCACGCTGCAGCAAGGCTTCATAGCGCATCCGCGCGTGCTCGACCTTGCCGTCACCGATATCCAGCTGCGCCAGCGCGGCCAGGGCCGGCAGGTACCCCGGCGTCAGCGCCAGCGCGCGTTCAAAACTGGCACGCGCCGCCGTCGGGTTGCCCAGCGCCAGTTGGATGCGGCCCCGCAGTTGCGCAGTCAGGGGCTGATTTGGCAAGGCCAGCTCAAGCTCGGCGACCGCTTTTTGTGCCTTGTCCAGATGCCCCTGGCTCAGATGAGCGGCCACCAGACCGAGCTTGGCCGTCACTGCCATCTCGGGGCCTTTTGCCAGCGTTTCCAGCCTGTCGACAGCGGCGTCGCCCTCCGCGCGGCCCAGCTGGCTCAGCGAAAGTCCGGCCTGCAGGCGGCTGTCACCCGGGCTCTGCCGCAGTGCACGCTGGTACAGATGCTGGGCCCGCTCGGGCTGCCCACGCAAAAGCTCGGCCTGGGCCGCCAACGCCAGCACCTCGGGCCGCGTCTCTTTGCGCTCCAACTCTGGGCCCAGCAGGGTCAGCACAGAGTCAGCGCGCCCCAGACGCAGGTAGAGCTGCGCCAGCGTGTGCCTGGCCATCGCCGACTGTGGCGCCAGCGCCAGACTTTGCTCCAGCAGGGGCTGGGCTGCCGCGAGATTCTCAAGACGGTACTCGGTCGCCCCGGCAAGCTCGAGCAGTATCGGATCCGTGCCGGCCGCCGCGGTCAGCAAGGGCTTGAGCGTCGCACGCGCTGCCTGGAAGTCCTTGCGGGCGAACTGCACCAGGGCCTCCAGCACATGGGTGAAGGCCTGTTTGGGCAGCTTGGCCTTCACTTCAGCCACATGCGCCGCAGCGGCAGCATGCTCGCCCCGAGCCAGCAGGATTTCTATGATGCCTCGGTGCGCCACCGCCAGATCCAGCCGCTTGGCCACAGCCTGGCGGAAAGAGGCCAGCGCAGCGAGCGGGTCCTGCAACTCGTTCTGCTGCAAAGCCGCCTTGTAGAGCCACACCTCGTAGCCCGCGTCGGCCGCCTGGCCCGCCTGCTCAAGCGCCGCCACCGCCGCCTCCACCTCCCCGCGCGCCGCCAGCAGCCTGGCACGCAGATGCAGGGCGCGCGCCATGCCAGGCGCGGCCTGCAAGGCCTCGTCGACCAGTCGTTCAGCCATTTGCGTGCGGCCCAGCCGTTCGTGCGCAGCGGCCAGACTGGTCTTGAGCGAGGCATCGGCCATCGGCTCGGGCAGACTGCGCCCTTGATAGCGCTCCACCACCTTCTGGAACGCGCCGGACTGCAGCTGGGCCAAGGCCAGATCGGGCAGCACCTCGACCTCCGGACGGCCCTGCTCCAGCGCCTTGGCCAGTTCGATGGCCGCTGCCGCGTACTCCCCATTGCGCATCAGCGCCAGCCCCAGCAGATGGCGTGCTTCAGGAAGGTCGGGATCCTGCTGCAGGGCCGACTTGAGCTGCAAGACGGCGGTCGCCACCTTTTCCTGGGCCAGGGACTCGCGCGCCGAGGCGATCAGTTGCGCCTCGGACGGCTTGTTGCAGGCCTGCAGCGCAAGCGCCATCGCGACGACCAGGACGCGCTGTTTCATCCATCGATCACCAGCCATGCTGCCCTCCGGTTGCGAGCCATTCTAGGCAGGCAAGCGGCTGGGGCGGTTAGCATCCGCCCCCATGAATCAATGGATGGGATGGGCACTGGCCCTGGTCGCCCTGACCCTGGGCGGCGTGTTCTATGGCTGGCAGGGGGTGCTGCTGGCCCTGTCGGGCGTGGTGTTCTGGCTGCTGATGCAGTTCACCCGGCTGATGCGCCTGATGCGCATGGCCGGCAGCGCGCCGGTGGGCCATGTCGACAGCGCGGTGATGCTCAACGCGAAGCTCAGGCCGGGCATGCGCATGATCGAGGTGCTGCCGCTGACCCGCAGCCTGGGCCAGAAGCTGGCCGACGCGCCCGAGACCTGGCGCTGGGCGGACAACAGCGGCGCCAGCGTCGAGCTGGTGATCGAGAACGCGCGGCTGGCGCGCTGGGAGTTGAAGCGGCCGGCCGACGCCCAGCCGGCCGGCTGAGCGGTCGCAGCGCTCAACGGCGGCGACGGCCCGCCATGAAGCCCACCGCGGCCAGCCCGGCCAGCATCAGCGCATAGCTCTGCGGCTCGGGCACGGCGGTGACGACGGGCATGGCGCCGAGGTAGATGGCATGCGACAGGCCGTTGACCTGCTTGTCGACCACGCCTCTGACATCGAAGCTGATCTGGCTGATGCCCTCGCTGCCGCCGTCGAACAGGTAGAAGCTGTAGGCATTGGCCTGCTTCAGGCCGATCACGAACAGGCCGGTGGCCTTGGTGCCGACATCGAAGTTCAGCGTGAAGTCATCGCCCCGATCGCTGAAGACGCCGTGATCTGCCGCATTGCTCATGCTGTAGCTCATGCTGGCGTCGTAGCTGAAGCCCTCGTCACCGAAGCGGCTGTTCAGCAGCGCAATCTGCTCGGCACTCAGCGAGCCGCCCAGATTGCCGCTGTAGGCACCAGCGCAGTCGATGAAGGCAGCCTCGGTACTGCCGCTGGCGCAGGACACGCCGGTGAGCTGCAGCCCCGAACCAGGCTTGGCGGCTTGGGCGCCGGCCGTCAGGCCCAGGCCGGCGATCAGGACGGTACTCAGCAGGGCGGTCTTGATACTCATGGGGCGTCTTCTTCATCTGCAACTGAACTAGCAGCGACTCTAGGGTTGACCCTGAGCACGCGCCAGTCCTGCGCCCCCTGCAGACGGGGGGAACTTGAGCCGCCGCAAGGGCCGAGGCGTGATTTCCATCACGGCGAAGGCGCGGCCCGAGGGCATGTGCCCGGCCTGCATAAAATCGGTGCTTCGCGCCCCTCATACAAAACTGCAGCAAGGAGTTCCCATGTCGATGGACGATCGCGACGGCAAGATCTGGATGGATGGCCAGATGGTGGACTGGCGCGATGCCAAGATCCATGTGCTCTCCCACACGCTGCACTATGGCTGCGGCGCCTTCGAGGGCGTGCGCGCCTACAAGACCGACAAAGGCACGGCCATCTTCCGCCTGCGCGAGCACACCGAGCGCCTGTTCAACAGCGCCAAGATCCTGCGCATGAAGATCCCCTTCTCGATCGAGCAGGTCGAGGAGGCGCAGAAGGCCGTGGTGCGCGAGAACCAGCTTGAGAGCTGCTATCTGCGGCCACTGACCTGGATAGGCTCCGAGAAGCTGGGCGTCAGCCCCAAGGGCAACAAGATCCACCTGATGGTGGCTGCCTGGGCCTGGGGCGCCTATCTGGGCGAGGAGGGCATGCGCCGCGGCATCCGCGTCAAGACCAGCAGCTACACCCGCCACCATGTCAACATCACGATGACCCAGGCCAAGGCGGTGAGCAACTACACCAACAGCATCCTGGCAAATATGGAGGCCACCGAGGAGGGCTATGACGAGGCCCTGCTGCTGGACGCCTCGGGCTTCGTCTCCGAAGGCGCGGGCGAGAACCTCTTCGTGATCAAGGGCGGTGTGGTCTACACACCCGATCTATCGGCCGGCGCGCTCAACGGCATCACCCGCAACACCATCTTCCACATCTGCCAGGACCTGGGCCTGAAGCTGGTGGAGAAGCGCATCACCCGCGATGAGGTCTATATCTGCGACGAGGCCTTTTTCACTGGCACCGCCGCCGAGGTGACGCCGATACGCGAGCTGGACCGCATCGAGCTGGGCAGCGCCGACTATGTGGGCCGCCGCGGCCCCATCACCGAGAAAATCCAGGCTGCCTTCTTTGACATCGTCAACGGCCGCAACCCCAAATACGCCCACTGGCTGAGCCTGATCTGAGGAAAGAAGAGAACCCATGAATGAAGCCAAAGCAGTCGTCGAAGTGACGGCCCAGGAAGTGCAAGGCCCCGGCGTGGTCGCCTGCCCCAACCCCAAGATGCCGCTGTGGAGCAATCACCCGCGCGTCTTCATCGACATCACGCATGGCGAGGACGGCGGCAAGTGCCCCTATTGCGGCACGGTCTACAGGCTCAAGGCCGGCGAGCATCTGCACAGCCACCACTGAGCCAGCATGCAGCATCAACGCGCCCAGACCGCCGCCCTGCTCGCCTCGCCCGAGGACACCGAGCAGCAGTTCTATGAAGCCCTGCAGAGCGCCGACCTCGAGCGCCTGATGCAGGTCTGGGCGGACGAGGACGAGGTCTCCTGCGTGCACCCCGGCGGGCCGCGTCTGGTGGGGCTGGGCGCGATACGCGCTGCCTTCGAGACCCTGTTCGGCCAGGGCGCCATCCCGGTTCATCCCGCACGGGTGCGACGCCTGCAGACCGGCGACACCGCCATCCACCAGGTGCTGGAGCGGGTGCAGGTCGAAGGCCCGCAGGGCCAGCAAAGCGCCTGGGTGATCGCCACCAATGTCTATCTAAAGACGGCGCTGGGCTGGCGCATGGTGCTGCACCATGCCAGCCCCGGCACCGCCCACGATATCCAGGAGGTGGTCGAGGAACCGGCCACGCTGCATTGAATGAACGGCATGCGCTATCGCGCGCCGCTGTGGCTGCCCGGCGGCCACGCCCAGACCATCTGGCCGGCGCTGTATGCGCGGCGCTACCAGGGCACGCCGCCACAGTTCCGGCGCGAGCGCTGGACGACGCCGGACGGTGACTTCGTCGATGTGGATTGGCTGCTCAGCCCCCCGGCGAACGCCGGCCAGCCGCTGCTGGTGCTCTTCCACGGCCTGGAGGGCAGCTCGCAGAGCCAGTATGTGCAAGCCTTTGCCGATGTGGCGCGGCAGCGCGGCTGGGCCTTCGCGCTGCCGCATTTCCGCGGCTGCTCCGGCGAGCTGAACCTGGCACCGCGGGCCTACCACTCGGGCGACTATGAGGAGGTGGGCTGGATGCTGGAGCGCTTCAAGGCCACCCAGGGTGGCGGCCCGCTGATCGCGGCCGGTGTCTCGCTGGGCGGCAATGCGCTGCTGCGCTGGGCCCAGGAGTCGGGCCACAGCGCGGCAGCCAGCGCCCGCGCGGTCTGCGCGATCTGCTCGCCCGTCGACCTGGCGGCCTCCGGGCGGGCCATCGGCCAGGGCTTCAACCGCCTCGTCTACACCCGCATGTTCCTGCGCACCATGGTGCCCAAGGCCTTGCGCAAGCTGGAGCAGCATCCCGGCCTCTTCGACGGCGAACGCCTGCGCCAGGCGCGCGATCTGTACGAGTTCGACAATCTCTTCACCGCACCGCTGCATGGCTTCCGCGATACCGAGGACTACTGGGCGCGTGCCTCGGCCAAGCCGCATCTGCGCCAGATCCGCATCCCGGCCCTGCTGCTCAATGCGCTGAACGACCCCTTCGTACCGGCTGCCTGCCTGCCGCAGGCCCGCGATGCCGGCCCGCATGTGACCCTCTGGCAGCCTGCGCAGGGCGGCCATGTGGGTTTTCCGGCCGGCGCGCCGCCGGCCCATGTGCAGGCCATGCCAGCCCAGGTCTGCGACTGGCTGGCGCAGGCGCTATAAAGCAGTCATGGACCCGATCGTCGAAGCCGCGCTGAAGAAATGGCCCAATGTGCCGCATTGCTATGGCTGGCTGGCCCTGGACGCGCGTGGCGACTGGTATATGCGCGACGAGCGCATCCAAGCCGCCGGCCCTTTCCCGCGCATCAAGGGCAGCCGCATCCAGCATGAGAAGCTGCTGGCCTTCATCCAGCGCAACTATGGCGTCGACGCGCTGGGCGCCTGGTTCTTCCAGAACGGGCCGCAGCGGGTCTATCTGCAGCTGGAGGCCGCGCCCTGGATCTGGCGGCTGACGGCTGCTGCAGAAGGCCCCCCGCTGGTCCACAGCCATACCGGCCTGGCCGCAGGGCCGGTCGAGGCCGTCTGGCTGGACGAGCAGGACCGGCTGCTTCTCGCCTGCCCGCAGGGCCTTGGCCTGGTGCACAGCCTGGACATGGAGACGGCCGCCGATGCGGTGGAAGCCGGCCTCTGGCAGCCCCAGCCCTGTCTTCATGCCGAGCTGCTGCAGCGCTACCGGGTGCAGCTGGCGCCCCGCGCTGATGCCGCCGCATCAGCCGGGACCGGCGGCCCTCAGACGGCGTAGTCAAGCGGCGCAGTCAGGGGCGGTAGTCGGGCAGCTCGCGCAGGCGGCCGATCTCGGTCCACCAGGCCTCGGCCAGGCGACGCTCCGCCTCGCTCGCGCCCTGGCGCAGCGCCACATGAAAGTCGCTGACCAGCAGCGGCTTGGCCAGCATCTGCAGCGCGGGGCGCTCGGCATTGCGCTCACGCTCGCGCAGCAGCGGCTCCAGGTCCTCGCGCAGCCCGATCGCCAGATCGACCCGGCCGGCCGCCAGCTTGGCCAGCAGCTGCCGGCTGTTCAGCGCCGCATCGTCAACGCCCAGCCCCAGGGACTGCACCGCTTCGGTGGTGAAGCGCGCCGACCCACGGACGCCGACCAGCGGTGGCGCTGCGGCAGGCGCGAGGCCGGTGATCTGGCGGCCGTCCCAGCCCAGGCTGCTGTCGTTGCGCTTGACCCAGACCACCGCGAGTCGCACGACCCGCCGCTCGGCATCGACCACCCCCTCCTTCATCGGAAACTGGGCCGTCAGCAGATTGGCCGCAATCGGTGCCGCAATGACGGCCTCGAGCGCGCCGCCGTCGAACAACAGCCGGCAGCGCCGGATGGGGTAGCGCAGCAGCTCCACCGTCAGACCCACCCGCCGGCCCGCATCGATCAGCAGGCGTTCCGAAACACCCGGCCGTGCCGGGTCGTTGTTCAGATAGGGCGGCACCTGCAGATCGGTGACGCAGACCCGCCAGGGGCGCTGTGCCTCTGCCGATGCCGATGCCGATGCCGATGCCGATGCCGATGCCGCTGATGCTGCTGCATCGCTGCTGGCGGCGGCGCACAGCGCGAGCGCAGCCACAGCAGGCAAGCGGCTCAGCATCGGCTGGAGCGGAGGCCAGTGTTTCATCGTCATTGCCACGAGCATAGCGTCAGCGCGGCGGCGAAAAAAAGCCGACCCACGGTCGGCTCTCACTGTGCGGCCGCGCAGGTCGGCGACCTGCGCTGCACCTGCTCTGGCTTACTGGGCGGCCGAGGCGGCAGCCGCCGGAGCCTTGGGCTCCTCGAACTTGGCGCCACCCTGGTTGGCCAGATAGACCACTGCGCGTGCAATCTCCAGATCGCTGTGATCGCCGCCGCCCTGGGCGCCCATCGCGCCCTTACCCTTCAGGGCCGAGTTCAGCAGCGCCTCGTAACCGGTCGCCACGCGCGCGCCCCAGGCTGCGGCATCGGCCAGTTTGGGAGCGCCAGCTGCGCCGGTGGCATGGCAGGCCGCGCACTGGGCCTGGTAGACCTGCTCGCCGGTCTTCAGCGCGGCCGGGTTGGACAGGTCCTTCAGCTCGATGCTGCCGATAGGCTGGATGCGCGCAGCCACGGCCTCAGCCTCCAGTGCCTCGCTGCCTGCTGCCGGCTTGCTGTCGCTGGACACATAGTTGGCCAGCATGATGATCACGATCACCGGCACCACAAAGGCAAACAGCACCGCCCAGATCAGCTGCTTGGGCGTCTTGATCGGGCCCTCGTGGGCTTCTTCGTGATCGTGGTCGTGGGTTCCGCTCATGAAATCCTCGTAGGCGTCGGCAATAAGTGGGTTGGGCTGGGCGGCCCAGGGAATGGGCGGCGCAAAACTCGCGGATTATATCGGCGCGGCGGCCACCTAAGGCAGGGACCGCTCAGCCCCTGGTCAAGCCCTGCTAGAATCCGCCGCGCTGCGCCCGTAGCTCAATGGATAGAGTACTGCCCTCCGAAGGCAGGGGTTGCTGGTTCGATCCCAGCCGGGCGCACCACGAGATTCAAGGACTTACGCCACCTTCGGGTGGCGTTTGCGTTTGTGGCCGGCCCCCGTGGATTGCCTCAACAGCACCGGGCGGCCTCCAGGTCGAGCGCGCGCGACGCGCCGATCAGGGCCGGCGAGACGCGGGCGTCGATCACATAGGTCGGGATCTGCGCGAGGTAGTCCTTGAAGCGGCCCTTGCCCTCGAAGCGTGCTCGGAACAGCGAGCCCTCAAGCTCCGGAATCAGCCGCGGCGCGATGCCGCCGCCGATGAAGACACCGCCGCGCGCGCCCAGCGTCAGCGCCAGATTGCCGGCAAAGCTGCCCAGAAAACGGCAGAACAGATCGACCGCGCGACGCGCGCTCGGATCGCTGCCAGTGCGGGCGCGCTCCAGCACCTCGGCCGGTGTTGGCGCGGCGGACGCCTGGCCATCGAGTGCGGCAACGGCCTCGTACAGATTGGCAAGACCCGGCCCCGAGAGCGCACGCTCGGCCGAGACATGGCCGAAGCGATCGCGCAGATGGGCGATCACCGCGGCTTCCTCCGCGTCGATGGCCGCCAGGCTGCTGTGCCCGCCCTCGCCCGCCACCGCCTTGGCGCCGCCGCCGGGCAGGCGCAGCAGACCCGAGACACCGAGACCGGTGCCGGCGCCCAGCACGGCCAGCGGCTCGCCGTCGACACCGACACCGCCACCGATCTGGCGCAAATCGGCCCGCCCCAGGGCCGGCAGCGACAGCGCCAGCGCGGTGAAGTCGTTGACGACCGCCAGCTGTGCCACGGCCAGCTCGTCCTTGAGCCGCGAGATCGAGAACGACCAGTGATGGTTGGTCATGCGGACCTCGTCGCCGGTGACCGGATTCGCAATGCCGATCGCGCAGGCGCGCGGCGGCTGCTTGCCATGGTCCTGCAGATAGCGGGCGATCGCGGCACCGAGCGAGCCATGGTCGGCGCAGCGGTAGCTAGCGATATCGCTGAGCGGCTCGCCGGCGCGCGGCACCCAGGCCAGACGCGCATTGGTGCCACCGATATCGCCCAGCAGGCGGGGATAGGTCGTCGATTCGAAGCTGGCGTTCATATGTCTCTGGATCGATTGCGAGGCTTCTGCAATACTAATGAAAGCGCTTTCATGAATCAAGCAAGATTCCGGTCCCGCGAGCGCTCGTTTACCCCGCCCTTCCCCTGCCAACCCCGACCGCCACGATGAACACGACACCTTTGCGCAGCTTCCTCACCGCCCGTGACGGCACTGCCCGCCTGCAGGAGCAGGCACCGCTCGCGCTGGCTGCGGCCGGCGCAGCCAGCGCCGCCGGCCTGCCCCGCCCGCCCGGCGCTGGCCGCCCCCGCCGCGGGGGGGCCCGCCCGCCCCCCCCCCCCCCGCCGGCCTGCCGCGCCTGTTTGTCGACAGCAGGCGGCGCTTCCAGACCTTCGAAGGCTTCGGCGGCGCATTCACCGAGGCGGCCGCCCTGAACTGGCTGGCGCTGGCGCCGCTGCAGCGCGAGCGCTTTCTGCAAGATCACTTCGATGCGGTGGCCGGCCACGGCTATGCGCTATGCCGTGTGCACATGAACAGCTGCGACTTCGCGTTGGGCAACTATGCGCATGTCGAACGGCCCGACGATGTCGAGCTGGCGAGCTTCTCGATCGCGCGCGACCGCCACGCTCTGCTGCCGATGATCAAGGCCGCGCAGGCGGTGGCCGCCGCCAGCGGTCGCGGGCTGAAGCTGCTGATGTCGCCCTGGAGCCCACCGGCCTGGATGAAGAGCAATGCCGCGATGAACGGCGGCGGCCATCTGCTGCCCGAGTACCGCGACGCCTGGGCACGCTGCTATGTGCGCTTCATCGAGGCCTATGCCGCCGAGGGCGTGCCGCTCTGGGGGCTGACGGTGCAGAACGAGCCGGAGGCCAGCCAGCGCTGGGACTCCTGCCTCTGGACGGCCGCCGAAGAGCGCGATTTCGTGCGCGATCATCTGGGCCCGGCCCTGCATGCCGCCGGCCTCGGGCACATCCGCATCATCGTCTGGGATCACAACCGCGACCAGATGGTGGAGCGCGCCAGCACCGTCTACGCCGACCCGCAGGCTGCCGCCTACGTCTGGGGCTGCGGCTTCCACTGGTACGGCGAGGACTGCTTCGACAATGTGCGTCTGCTCCACGACGCCTGGCCCGCCAAGGGTCTGCTGTTCACCGAAGGCTGCCAGGAAGGCGGTCCGCAGCGCGGCTCCTGGCTGCTCGGCGAGCGCTATGCGCGCAGCATCATCAGCGACCTCAACCGCTGGACCGCCGGCTGGCTGGACTGGAACCTGCTGCTCGACGCCAACGGCGGACCCAACCATGTCGGCAATCTCTGCAGCGCACCGGTGCTGGCGGTGGACGGCGAGCTCGAACGGCAGAGCTCCTTCTTCTATCTCGGGCATTTCGCGCGCTTCATCGCGCCGGGCGCGCGCCGTGTGCTCAGCGCGACGACGCGCGACGATCTCGAGGCCACCGCCTTCGCCAACCCCGACGGCAGCATCGCGGCCGTCGCGCTGAACCGAACCGAGAGACCGCTGCGCTTCGTCATCGCGATCGACGGGCGCGAGTCCGTCGCCGAGCTGCCGGCCCGCGCCATCGCCACGTGGCTGACGGCGGCTGCCTGCGCCTGAACGCAGCCGTGCCGAGGTCACCGGCGCAACACCTAGGGTTAGCCAGCAGTTGACAGCGCCGGCCGGCTGCGCCGATCATGAAAGCGCTTTCATGAAAGCAGATGAATACAACATCGGCGCCATCGCCCTGCTTCGTGACCGAGCCCAGAAAACAATTGGAGACAAGCCATGCATTCCTTGCCGTCGGGCCGCGCGCTGCGCGCTGATCGCTCTTCCTCCTTCCGGTTCAGTCCCGTTGCGGCGGCCTGCGCCTTTCTCGCCCTGTGCAGCGCGGCCGAGGCGCAGCAGGCGGTGCAGCAGCTCGACACCGTCGTCGTGACCGGCATACGCCGCAGCCTCGAAACCTCGGTCGCGCTCAAGCGCGGCGCCGATTCCATCGTCGAATCGGTCACCGCCGAGGACATCGGCAAGCTGCCCGATGCGAGCATCGCCGAATCGCTGGCACGCCTGCCGGGCCTGACCGGCCAGCGCGGCGCCGATGGCCGGGTCGACAAGATCTCGATCCGCGGCCTCTCGCCCGAGTTCTCAACCGTGCTGCTGAACGGCCGCGAGTTCGTCAGCTCCAACGACAGCCGGGCCGTCGAGTTCGACCAGTTCCCGGCCGAGCTGGTCGGCGCCGCCGTCGTCTACAAGACGCCCGACGCTGCGCTGATGGGTCAGGCGCTGTCGGGCACCGTCGACATCCGCAGCCTGCGGCCGCTGGCACTGGCGGGCCGGCAGATGGTGCTGAATGCACGCGCCGAGCGCAACTCCAACGGCAATCTGGTCGACGGCGTTGCACGGGCCACCGGCATGCGCCTCAGCGCTTCTTATGTCGATCAGTTCTTCAACAAGACGCTGGGCATCGCGCTCGGCTTCGCCCGCCTCGACGCACCGAGCCAGGTCAAGCAGACCGAGCTTGTCGAGTACGGCGACTACACGCCCTTCGGCCTGCCGCTGTCCGGCAACTCGCCGTCCCAGGTGGGCAACGGTCAGGCCATGCTGCCGATGTTCTGGACGGCCCAGGGCTCGACCAAGAAGAATGTGCGCGACGGTCTGATGGCCACGCTCGAGTACAAGCCCAACGACACCCTGCACAGCACGGTGGACCTCTATTACTCGAAGTTCAAGACGCATGAGGTTGGCCACAAGTTCGCCCAGAGCCTGTTCGGCAACTGGAGCGCCGGCATCGCGCCGGTGATGAGCAATGTCGGCACGAGCCAGATCGGCGACAACAGCTACGCGACCAGCGCCAACATCTCGCAGCTCGTCACCAATGTCGGCAATATGGACACGCGCCGCAGCGACGACATCCTGTCGCTGGGCTGGAACACGACGCTGAAGCTGGCCGACCGCTGGCAGGGCGAGGCCGACCTGAGCTACTCACGCGACGACCGTGACGAGCGCTACGTCGAAGCCTATGGCGGCCCCTATGACCATGCCAACGGGCGCTGGCTCTATGGCGCCTTCCGCTGGAACGTGCCGACCGCGCCGGGCGCCGCCCAGACCTTCACGCCCACCAGCAGCGGCTTCCTCGCCAATCCCGGCCAGATGGCATTTGGCGATGTGCAGGGCATGGACTGGGTCGGCAACGACGCCTGGATAGGTGCGATCCGCACGCCGACCGTCAAGGACGAGATCAGCAGTCTGCGCCTGACGCTCAAGCGCGAACTGGACGGCTTCTTCAGCAATGCCACCGTGGGCCTCAACATCACCCAGCGCGGCAAGGACGTCGCCCGCAACGAGGACCGCATCCTGATGAAGAAGGACGCGCAGGGCAACTTCATCCGCACGATACCGGCAACGGTGGTCGGCGCGCCCTTCGACATGAGCTGGGCCGGCATTCCGCAGCTGCTCAGGGTCGACGTGCCGGCACTGGTGGCCAGCGGCGCGGTCACGCTGGAGCAGGGCCAGTTCCACAAATGGGCCGGCAATGTCTCCAACGTCGACGAGACGGTGAGCACCGGCTACGGCAAGCTCGACATCGACAGCGAGCTGATGGGCGTCGCGCTGCGCGGCAATCTGGGTCTGCAGATCGTCCATGCCAAGCAGAGCTCGGAGGGCTGGGCCTATCTGGGCCGCAACGAGGACTTCCCCGACCCCAGCCTGCTGCGCAAACTCGCGGGCGGCACCAGCTATACCGACTATCTGCCCAGCCTGAATCTGGTCGCCGACTTCAGGAACAACTGGATGGCGCGTTTCGGCCTTGCTACGACCATCGTGCGGCCCGGCATCAACGAGATGCGCGCCGGCCAGAGCACCCCCGATGTGGTGCAGGACCAGGCCGGCACGCCCAATGCCGGCAACTGGACGCCCACCTATGCCGGCAACCCCGAGCTCAAGCCCTGGCGTGCCGCCGGCATCGATCTGTCGGTCGAGAAGTACTTCGGCAAGCGCAGCTATGTGTCGGTCGCCGCCTTCCGCAAGAACCTGCTGAGCTATGTGCAGAACCAGCAGTCGATGATCGACAACTCGAACGTGCCCCTGCCGTCCAATGTGCCGCCCGGCGTCACGCCCAAGCAGTTCGGCCCGCTGATCAAGCCGGTCAATCTGGGCGGCGGCAAGGTCGAGGGCCTGGAGTTCGCCGCGGCGCTCGAGGGCGGCCTGATCCATCCGCGGCTCGACGGTTTCGGCCTGATCGTCAGTGGCTCCAAGCTCAGCAGCTCCATCCTCGAGCAGCTGCCGGGCCAGCTCGACAAGACCGTGCCGCTCAACGGCATGTCGGGTCGCTCGAACAGCCTGACCTTCTACTACGAGAACCATGGCCTGTCGGCCCGCGTCAGCCAGCGCTACCGCTCGCCGTTCACCGCGACCACGCGCGACATCTACTTCAACACGACCACCCTGCAGTACGCCGCCGACAAGATCGTCGACGCACAGCTGGGCTACGCCTTCGACGAGGGTGCGCTCAAGGGGCTGTCGCTGCTGCTGCAGGTCAGCAATCTGCTCGACAAGCCGACGATGAACTTCAAGAGCGTCGGCGCCAACGCGCCCGATGCCAGCCAGCTGCTGCCGAACTACATCCGCTACTTCGGCCGCCAGACCCTGGTCGGCCTGAACTACAAGTTCTGAGCGATGAGCCCCAGCGCAGCGATCAGGGACATCGTCATCGTCGGCGGCGGCACCGCCGGCTGGATGACGGCCGCGGCCTTCGCCCAGACCCTCGCCAGAAGCGTAGGCGAACGCTGCCGCATCCGCCTCGTCGAGTCCGATGAGATTGGCATCATCGGCGTCGGTGAGGCGACGATCCCCAACATCATCGAGTTCAACCGGGCCGTCGGCATCCCCGAGGATGAGTTCATGCGCGCGACCCGCGCCAGCTTCAAGCTCGGCATCGAGTTCGTCAACTGGGGCGCCGTCGGCGAGCGCTATATCCACGGCTTCGGCCGCACTGGCCAGGCGACCGGTGCGCTGCCCTTCCACCACTTCTGGCTGCGCCAGCGACGGGCCAGCCGCGCCGCGCCGCTGGGCGCCTATTCTCTCAACGTCGTCGCGGCCGAGCAGGCCCGCTTTGCCCATGGCCGTCCCGACATGCCGGGTTCGCCGCTCGCCGACCTGGCCCATGCCTATCACTTCGACGCCGGCCTCTACGCCCGCTATCTGCGCGGCTTCGCCGAACAGCGCGGCGTGCAGCGCATCGAGGGCAGGATCGCGCGGGTCGAGCAGCAGGCCGAGGGCGAGCAGGCCGGCCATATTGCCGCCGTCGTTCTCGAGGACGGCACGCGCATCGCCGGCGACTTCTTCATCGACTGCTCGGGCATGCGCGGCCTGCTGCTGCAGCAGGCGCTGAGCTCGGGCTACGAGGACTGGTCGCACTGGCTGCCCTGCGACCGGGCGATCGCCGTCCCCTGCAGCTCGGTCGATCCCCTGACACCCTTCACCCGCTCGACCGCCCATGCGGCCGGCTGGCAATGGCGCATCCCGCTGCAGCACCGCATCGGCAACGGCCATGTCTATAGCAGCCGCTTCATGGACAAGGAGGAGGCCGAGGCCATCCTGCTGCGCCATCTGGACGGCCAGCCCCTGGCCGAGCCGCGCCATCTGAGCTTCCGCACCGGGCGCGCCAAGCGCTTCTGGATAGGCAACTGCGTCGGCGTCG
The DNA here is from genome assembly GCA_041920215.1 of Burkholderiaceae bacterium. Taxonomy (GTDB): domain Bacteria; phylum Pseudomonadota; class Gammaproteobacteria; order Burkholderiales; family Burkholderiaceae_C; genus JAYRSJ01. The sequence goes on from JAYRSJ010000001.1 coordinate 296,417, forward strand.
GCCTGTCCAGCGGCTTTCTGGAACCGTTGGAATCGACCAGCATCCACCTGATCCATATGGCGATCGCGCGCATCCTCGACTTCTTCCCGCGCCATGGCTTCGACGCCGCCGACATCGCCGAGTACAACGCGATCACGACGCTGGAGTTCGAGAAGATCCGCGACTTCCTGATCCTCCACTACAAGCTGACGAGGCGCGCGGACTCGGCGTTCTGGAACCATTGCCGCACGATGGAGATCCCCGACAGCCTGGCACGCCGCATCGCGCTGTTCGAGAGCAATGGTCGCGTCTTCCGCGACGGCGTCGAGCTGTTCGTCGAGAACAGCTGGCTGCAGGTGATGGTCGGTCAGGGGCTGCAGGCGCGTGGCCATCACCCCTTTGCCGACCTGCTGCCCGAGGCCGAGGTGCAGGCCTTTCTCGACAATGTCGAGCAGGTGGTTGCGCGCTGCGCGAAGGCGCTGCCGACACATGCCGAGTTCATCGCGCGGCATTGCGCGGCCGATCTCGGCTGAGCGAAGACGCGAGGCCGGACATGATCCTCTCGCGACGCGCGCTGCTGGCCAGCGCGATGCCCGCACTTGCCTTGCCGCGCCGCGCCCGCGCAGCGCAGACGCTGACGGTGGCGGCCTTTCCGCTCGTCGACGAGATCGCGCGCGCCGCGCTGCCGGCCTGGCAGGCCCTGCATCCGGACGTCGCGGTGCATATCGTCAGCCGCCAGTACGCCGACCACCACACGCTGATGGCGACCGCGCTGGCCACCGGCGTGGCGCTGCCCGATGTGATGGCGCTGGAGTCCAGCCATCTCGGCCGCTTCGCCCGGGGCAGCGGCCTGGAGGATCTGGCGCGGCCGCCCTATGCGATCGCGCGCCATCGCCGGCGCCTGGTCCGCTATGCCTACGACCAGGCGGTCGCACGCAGCGGTGCCGTCGTCGCGATGCCGGCCGATATAGGCCCGGGCTGCCTGCTGTACCGGCACGATCTGCTCGCGCGCGCCGATGTGGCGCCCGCCGAGCTGGTGGCCTCGTGGGAGGGCTATATCGCGGCCGGCTCACGTCTCAGGGCCAAGACCGGCGCCTATCTGGTCGGCCATGCCCAGCAGGTCAAGGACATCATCATCCGCAGCGGCCTGGGGCCGGGCGAGGGGCTCTATTTTGACGACCACGACCGGGTGCTCGTCGACTCAGCGCGCTTCCACCACGCGTTCGAGATCGCGCGGGCGATACGCCGACGCGCGCTGGACGCCAAGGTGCGCGCCTGGTCGAACGAATGGGCCGAAGGGCTGAAGCGCGGACGCCTCGCGACCGAGCTCTCAGGGGCCTGGCTGGTCGGCCAGATGAGCAGCTTCGTCGCGCCCGCCACCCAGGGGCTGTGGCGCGCCAGCCCGCTGCCGGCGGGCGCCGAGGCGGCCTACGGCGGTGCCTTCTATGCCCTGCCGCGGCGTGCCGATCCGGCACGCAAGGCGCTGGCCTGGGCCTTCGTCGAGTTCATGACCCTGGATCGCACGCGCCAGCTCGACGCGTTCAAGCGCTTCGATGCCTTCCCGGCGCTGCTGGCGGCGCATGACGATCCCTTCTTCGACGCCCCGGTCGCCTTCCTCGGCGGCCAGCCAGCCCGGCGCCTGTGGCGCGACGCCGCCCGACGCCTCTCGGCCGTGCCGGTACACAAGCAGAGCGGCTTCGCCGACGAGGTCGTCGGCAGCGCGCTGGATCAGGTGCTCGAGCACGGCCAGGACATCGGCACCGCGCTGGCCGACGCGCGACGACTGCTGCAGAAACGCGCACGGCGCTGAAATCCAAGCATCTTTCCCTTATCGATGGAGCAAGACATGAGCCTCGTCACCCCCGCCCCTCCCCCAGCCCGACGCTGGTGGTCCGCACCGCTGCTCGCTCTGCTGGCGCTGGGCGGCTGCGGCGGCGGCGCCGATGCTGCGGCACCCGCGCCAACTCCGGCCCCCACCCCGGCCACGACCCTGCGCGTGCCGGAGGGCTATGCCCTGGTCTGGTCCGACGAGTTTGCGACGCCGGGCCTGCCCGATCCGGGCAAATGGGTCTACGACACCGGTATGAACCGGCAGGGCTGGCACAACCGCGAGCTCCAGTACTACAGCCGCGAGCGCGCCGAGAACTCGGTGGTGCGCGATGGCCGGCTCGTCATCACCGCGCGCCGCGAGCAGCTCAGCAGCGCGCCCGACTGGGGCGGCCAGGCCTACAGCTCGGCGCGCCTGATCACCGCCGGCAAGGCCGAATGGACCTATGGCTTCTTCGAGATCCGCGCCAAGCTGCCCTGCGGACGCGGCACCTGGCCGGCCATCTGGATGCTGGGCGCCCAGGGCGGCTGGCCCGCCGGCGGCGAGCTGGACATCATGGAACAGGTGGGCAAGGAGCCCAGCAAGGTCTTCAGCACCGTGCACACCAGCGCCGGCAGCGGTGCCCACGGCAAGGGCGGCGCCACGCAGCTGCCCGATGCCTGCAGCGCCTTCCACGACTACCAGATGCTATGGACCCGCGACAGCGTCAGCTTTGGCATCGACGGCAAGGTCCACTATGTCTACAGCAATGCGCGCAGCGGCCAGGCCCAGTGGCCCTTCGATGCGCCGCAGTTCCTGATCCTCAATATCGCGATCGGCGGCGATCTCGGCGGCCCGGTGGACGATGCGATCTTCCCGGTGCAGATGGAGGTCGAGCATGTGCGGGTCTACCAGGCACCGCGCTGATGCGCATCCGTAGCGTCCTCGGCCGACCCGCCTCAGTGCGGGTGGCTGCGCGCGAACTCCAGCAGCGTGAGCACGCGAAAGCGGTCCGGCCGGGCGGCCAGATGGGCCAGCAAGGCCGCATGGGCGGACGCGGAGACACCCAGGTAGTCGCCGCCGACGCCGTGGAAGGTCAGCAGCACCGGGCTGCCGCGCCGCGCCGCACGCTCGACCGTTGCGATCAGGGCCGGCGCGTCTAGCCCGGCCGCATCGACGGCGGCCAGGTCGGCCAGATCGTCGCCGGGGCCGGCACCGCCATCGCTGCGCACGCGCAGCGCGGCGAACAGCGGCTTCAGCGCCGGCAGATAGGGCTGGCCGGCGGCCTCGCGCTCGCCGCAGGGTGCGGCAAAGGTCCGCTGGCTGCGCCCGTCGATCGCCTGCAGATGCGCGTTGGCGGCCAGCACCTCCTCGCGCAGCGCCGCCACGCTGATGCGGTCCAGGTCACGGTGCGGCGCCAGCCAGTCGCGCTCCGGCGTCTTGCGGCAGGGGTGGAACAGCGTATGGTTGCCGAGCTCGTGGCCACGCGCCGCAGCGGCGCGCCAGTCCGCCAGACGGCTGGCGACGGCCGGTGCGGCCAAGCTCAGGAAGAAGGTCGCCCTGAAGCCGTGTGCGTCGAGGGCCGGCAATGCGACATCGAGCTGCGAGGGCAAGGCATCGTCATAGCTGAGGCTGACGACGACGGGCGCTGCGGCCAGGGACAGCGGCGCCAGCAGCGCGGCAGCGATCGCCAGGGTGAGGGCGCGCACCGCCGTGACTCAGCCTATGCGGCGACCGCTGGCGTCGAAGGCATGGGCTTGCGCCCGCTCCGGCGCCAGCGCGATCGCCATGCCGGCCTGCAGGCGTTCGGCCGCGGCGCCGAGCTTGAGGTTCAGCGGCTCGGGCAGGCCGTCGACGCGCGCATAGACGATGGTCTGGTCGCCCAGATGCTCGGCCAGCTCGACCGTGGCAGCCACGCCCTGCCCCGCCGGCCGCAGCTGCAGATGCTCAGGACGCAGGCCGACCCGCTGCGCGGCCTCCGCCGGGGCCAGGTCTTGCCACAGCTGCCGGTACGCGGCGCTGGCGCCGGCCCCGGGGCGGGCGATCAGATTGATCTTGGGCGCGCCGAGAAAGCCGGCGACGAACTCGTTGGCCGGACGCTCGTAGAGTTCCAGCGGCGCGCCGAGCTGCTCGATGCGGCCGCCGTTGAACACGGCGATCCGGTCGCCCATGGTCATCGCCTCCACCTGATCATGGGTCACATAGATCATCGTCGTGCCGAGCTCGCGGTGCAGCCGCGTCAGCTCGATGCGCATATTCACCCGCAGGGCCGCGTCGAGATTGGACAGCGGCTCGTCGAAGAGAAAGACCTTGGGCTTGCGCACGATGGCACGGCCGATCGCCACGCGCTGGCGCTGCCCGCCCGACAGCGCCTTGGGATAGCGGTCCAGCAGTTCGGTGATGCGCAGGATCTCGGCCGCGCGGCCCACCTGCTCGGCCCGCTGCGCCTTGGACACACCGGCCATCTTCAGCGCAAAGCCCATGTTCTCGGCCACGGTCATATGCGGATACAGCGCATAGCTCTGGAACACCATTGCCGCGCCGCGCTCGGCCGGCCGCTGCTCGTTGGCCCGCTGGCCGGCGATCAGCAGCTCGCCGTCGCTGATGTCCTCCAGCCCCGCGATCATGCGCAGGGTCGTCGACTTGCCGCAGCCCGAGGGTCCGACGAACACCATGAACTCGCCCTCGCGAACCTCGAGGTCGAGGCCGGCGATCACCTCGTTGGCGCCGTAGCGCTTGCGTATGCCGCTCAGCGTGACCTGTGCCATATGCGATCTCCGCTCAGCGCGCCGAGTTCCGGCTGCGCTGCTGCGCCGCCAGGAAGCGGCGGTACCAGTGGGCGCTGTCCTTGAGCGTGCGCTGCTGGGTGGCGTAGTCCACATGGACGATGCCGAAGCGCTTCTCGAAGCCCGAGGCCCATTCAAAGTTGTCCATCAGGCTCCAGACCATATAGCCGCCCATGCGCACGCCCTCGCGCATGGCCGCCGCGACGGCCGCGATATGCTGTGCGATATAGCGGCTGCGGTCGGCATCGTGGACCTGGCCGTTCTCGACGAGGTCCTTGAAGGCGCCACCGTTCTCGGTGACGAACAGCGGCGGCACACGGTAGTCGCGATGCAGGCGTACCAGCAGCTCGGTCAGCCCCTCGGGATAGACCTCCCAGCCCATATCGGTGATCTCGCGCGTGCTGGCGGTCTTGACGTCCCAGCTGCCCTCGGCGCTGACCACCGAGCGCGAGTAGTAGTTGACGCCCAGGAAATCGATGGGCGTCGCGATCACCTCCATATCGCCAGCCGCGACCTGGGGGGCGTCGCTGCCGTAGTCGGCCAGCACATCGGCCGGGTAGCGGCCCTTGAACAGCGGGTCCATATACCAGCGCAGCAGGCGGCCGTCCTCCAGCGTCGTGCGCGCGCGGTCGGCGGCCGAGTCGGTCGCCGGATGCATGGGTGCGAGGTTCAGCACAATGCCGAGCCGGGCCCGGCAGCCGGCCGCACGCAGGGCGCGCACCGCCAGGCCATGGCTCAGCAGCAGGTGGTGCGCCACCTGCAGCGCAATCTTGCGATCCTTGACGCCGGGCGCGAAGATGCCCGTCTCATGGCCCAGCATGGCCATCACCCAGGGCTCGTTGTGCGTGGTGATCGAGACCAGCTTGTCGCCCAGGCGCGCCGCGATGCCCAGCGCATATTCGACGAAACGCTCGACCGTCGCGCGGTTCGCCCAGCCACCCTCATCCTGCAGCGCCTGCGGCAGGTCCCAGTGATTCAGCGTCAGATAGGGCTTGATGCCGCGCGCGATCAGGCCGTCGACCAGGCGCTCGTAGAAGGCCAGGCCAGCCTCGTTCCAGGCACCGGCGCCGCTGGGCCGCACCCGCGGCCAGGACACCGAGAAGCGGTAGGCGTCGACGCCGAGGCCGGCGATCAGGTCGAGGTCCGCGTCGAGCCGCTGATAGTGCTCGCAGGCGATATCGCCGTTGCTCGCGTCGGCAATGGCGCCGGGCTGGCGGCAGAAGGTGTCCCAGATCGACGGTCCCTTGCCGTCGGCGCTGGCGGCGCCCTCGATCTGGAAGGCGCTGGTGGCGACGCCCCAGACGAAGTCGGCCGGGAAGCCGTCGGCGCTCAGGGGTTCTATGGGTATGGAAGCGGAGAGGTCGGTCATAGGATTTCGGTCACTTGACGGCGCCTGCGGTCAGGCCGTTGATCAGCTGCCGCGAGCTGAGGAGGAAGAGCGCGATCAGCGGCAGGGTCGCGATCGCGGAGCCCGCCATCAGCGCGCCCCATTCTGTATCGACCGGGCTTTGCAGGCTGCGCAGCGCCAGCGGCAGGGTGTACATATCGGGCGAGCGCATCACGACCAGCGGCCCGATGAAGTTGTTCCAGGAGGCGATGAAGGCGATCAGCCCCAGCGTGCCCAGCGCCGGCTTCAGCAGCGGCAGCACGATGCGCCAGTAGATGCCCAGCTCGCCGCAGCCGTCCATGCGCGCGGCCTCGATCAGCTCGCGCGGTACCGCCGTGGCGACGAACTGCCGCATCAGGAAGATGCCGAAGGCACTGGCAGCGCCCGGGATATAGAGCGCGCGCGGCTGGTCGATCCAGCCCAGCAGGTCCATCACCATGAAGCTCGGGATCATGCTCATGAACGAGGGCAGCAACATCGTGCCCATGACCAGGCCGAACAGCGCGCGCTTGAAGCGGAACTCGAACATCGCGAAGGCATAGCCGGCCATCGAGCAGAACAGCAGGGTCAGCGCCGTCGACGCCAGCGCCACATAGAGGCTCCAGCCGAGGTTGCGCCAGAACGGGAGCTTGGACGTCAGGATCCTCAGGTTGTTCAGCAGATCGTCGCCGAACCACAGCGGCGGCGGCAGGCTGAAGATCTCGGTGCGCGAATGGGTCGCGAACACGAACATGAACCAGAACGGCGCGAGCATGATGAGCATGCCGAGGCCGACCAGCGCATGGGCGGCGAGCGGGCTCAGGCGCTTGCTCATCGCGGGCCACCTCCGCGGTTGAACAGCTTGTGCGTGAGCCAGGTCAGCACAACGACGACGATGAAGAGCAGCCAGGACATCGCGCTGGCCGCGCCGAAGTCGTTGAAGTCGAAGGCCATGCGGTAGAGGTAGAGCGCCGTCGTCATGCCGGCCTGGTCGGAACCGCCGCGGCCCTGGGTCAGGATGAAGGGTTCCTCGAACAGCTGCAGACCGCCGATGACCGACAGCGTCACGCCGAAATAGATCATCGGCTGCAGGCTGGGCAGCGTGATGTAGCGGAACTGCTGCCAGCGGCTCGCACCATCCATCGTGGCCGCCTCGTAGAGATCGGCCGGAATCGTCTGCAGCGCGGCCAGGTAGAGCACGGTGTTGAAGCCCACATAGCGCCAGAACACCAGCGTCGCGATGGCGGGCTTCATCATGTCGGGGTCGTTCAGCCAGTCGATGGCCTGCGCGGGCAGCAGCGCGCCCAGGCCCGGCAGCTGAGCCAGCCGCGCGATGCCGGCATTGATCAGGCCGTAGTCGGTCGAGAACAGCGAGCTGAACAGGATCGCGATCGCGACGGTGGAGGTGATGTAGGGCAGGAAGTAGGCGCCGATCACGCCGTTGCGCACGCGCCGGAAGCTGCGGTGAATGAAGCAGGCCAGCGGGATCGCGACCAGATGCTGCGGCAGGCCCGCGGCGAGAGCGAGCCAGCCGGTATTGCCCAGCGACTTCCAGAACCACTCGTCCTCGAGCGCAAAGGCGAAGTTGGCCAGGCCGACGTACTCCATCGCGCCGAGGCCGCTGGTGGGCTCCCAGCTCTGGAACGCCAGGTACAGCGAGAACAGCAACGGGAACAGGCCGAAGACCGCGAACAGGGCCAGAAAGGGACTGAGCAGCACATAGGGCGTCCAGCGCGGCGACAAGCGTAGCCAGGGTGGCAATCTCATGCGTGCTCCTCAGCGCCGCGCGCGCCGTTGCAGCAGGCGCTCGGCATCGCCGAGCGCGCTGGCGATGTCCTTGCCGCGGTCCAGCACCTTGTCCAGCTCGGTGTTGATGACCTCGTCGGCAAAGGCATCCTGCTTATGAACCTCGACGGCACTGATGCGCCGCGCGGCCTCGCGCCACAGCTGCCGCGCCGGCTGGCCGCCCAGGAAGGCGATGGGCGCGTCGAAGAAGGGATCGTCATAGGTTTCCAGCAGCGCCGGAAAGGCGTCCTGCGCCTTGAACGCGCCGAGCTGCATCGCACGGTCCAGGGTCATCATCTCGATGAAGCTCCAGGCGATGTCGCGGTTGGCAGCGTGGGCCTGGCGTGGCAGCGCGTAATGGGTACCGCCCCAGCCGGCAAAGGCGCCGCCGGGCAGCTGCGCCGCGCGCCAGCGGCCGCGGGTGCCTGGCGCCAGCCAGCTGTTCAGATGACCGGCGAGCCAAGCGCCCATCATCTGTGTCGCGATGCCGCCGCGCTTGAAACCCTCGATCCAGTCGGAGGTCCAGGCATTGACCTTGGCGTCCAACCGGTTGCGGCGCACGGCACGCGCCAGCTCGAAGGCGCGCTGGAAACGCGGCGTGTTGACCAGCACGCGCGCCCCGCTGCCGAAGAACAGACCCTCGCCCGGCGCAATGCCGGTGCGTATGCCGATGTCCTTCATATCGCGGGCATGGGCAAGCAGATAGGCGCCGGTAGCCGCCTTGATGCGCAGACCGGCCTCCACATAGCCGTCCCAGGAGCGCGTCAGCGCCTCGGCCTCCAGCCCGGCGCGGCTCAGCAGATCCTGGCGATACAGCAGGGTGCCGGGGCCGATATCGGTCGGCATCGCGACGATGGCGCCGCGCGGGCTGCGCGCCTGTTCGTAGGCATAGGGCGCGAGCTTGGCACGGTGGCGCTCGATCGAATAAGGTGGCTGGCGCAGATCGAGCAGGCCGTTGCCCTGCGCGAAGCGGCCGAGGAAGCCGACCTCCAGCGCCATCACATCGGGCAAGCCGGCCGCCGTCGACAGCGCGGTCGTCATCGCCGTGTGGTGGTCGCGCAGCTCGCGGCTCAGCAGGCGGATTTCGACATCGGGATGGCGCTTGTTCCAGGCCGGGATCGCAGCCGCGATGATGGCGTCGACGGCCGGGAAGGCGGCGACGGTCAGCGTGCGCCGCGCGGCTTGCGCCCGCGCGCCGCGCCCCAGCGTGGCCGCCCCCGCGGCGGCGAGCAGGGTCGCCATCGCCGCGCGGCGGTCCGGGCGCGCGCCGGTTCCGGCAGGCGCGGTATCGATGGCCGCAGAAGTCGTCATTCGTTCATGGACGGCGCGAACCCGCTGAACGAGCGCTGGCGGCCGATCTGTCTCCGTGCTGGTTTGATTGTTGCGCTTCGCGCCAGCCAGAGGGATCCCTTCCAGCCGTTATGAAAGCGCTTTCACAATGTATCGACGCCGCAGCGCAGTGTCAATCAAGGGTTAGCCCGCAAGTGCGGTCGACGCACGCTGCGGGCATGCGACCCCAGGCTCAGAGCCGGCGCGTCGAATCGCGCACGACGAGCCGGGGCGCCGGCAGCGTGGCCTCGGGCGCCTTGCCGGCCAGCAGATCCAGCAGCGACAGCGCGCACATGCGGCCGAGATCGTGACCCGACTGGTGCACCGTGCTCAGCGGCGGGATCGCATGCGCCGCGCCGGCCAGATCGTCGAAACCGATCAGCGACACATCGTCCGGCACCCGCAGACGCCGACGGTAAAGCGCCAGTGCGGCGCCGAAAGCCATCTGGTCGTTGGCCGCGAAGATCGCCGTGAAGGGCTCGCCCGAGTCGATCAGCTTCTCGGTCGCCAGCAGACCGCTTTGCTCGTGGTACTTGCCGGGCAGCACCAGGGCCTTATTGAAGCGCACGCCGGCCGCCTGCAGCGCGGTCTTGTAGCCGCGCAGGCGCTCGACCGCGTCGGGGTGGACCGGATCGCCGCCGATATAGGCGATCCTGCGATGCCCGAGTTCGAGCAGATGCTCGGTCGCGAGCCGCGCGCCCTCGAAGTTGTCGAAGTCGAGCGCGAACAGATTCGGCGCCGCCAGCGTGCGGCCGGTCACGACGACCGGCAGCTGCTGCGCGAGCTTGACCAGCGCCTCGTCGCTGAGCCGGCCGGTCAGCACGATGATGCCGTCGACACGGCGCGAGCGCAGCACCTCGATGCAGCGCTGCTCCTCGGCCGCATTCCACTGGCCCGAGACGAACAGCGGGCTGTAGCCGGCGCGGCTCAGCTCTTCCTCGATGCCGCGCAGCGCGGTGCCGTAGAAGGGGCTGTCGATGGCCTGGGTGATCACGCCCACGCTCATCGTGCGGCCGCCGGCCAGGCCGCGTGCGATCGGGTTGGGCACGAAGCCGAGCTCGGCAATCGCACGATCGACGGCCGCACGCTTCTCGGCGCTGACGACGGCCGTGCCGTTGAGGATGCGCGAGACCGTGCTGGGCGACACGCCACAGGCCTCGGCCACCATGCCCAGCGTGACCTTGCCGCCGCCGGCGGCCGTCGCAGCGGCGCCGACCTTTCTATTGTTTCTTGTCGCTGCTGCTCGCTTCATGCGGCGGAGTTTAGCGGCCGTTATGAATGCGCTTGCACAAGGCCCGCCGCGGCGTGCGCGGCGCCACCGGCAATGCCATCATCGGGTGTCGTCGCAGCCGCCTTGCCAGACCATGTTCAACGAAGCACGGATATCAGCCACCGACCTGCTATTCGCCGTCGAGGCGCTGGCCATCCTGGCCTTCGCGATCTCCGGCCTGCTGGAAGCAGCACGCAAGGGGCTGGACGCGGTCGGCGTCTGCATGGTGGCCGGCCTAGCGGCCTTCGGCGGCGGCACGATGCGCGACATCCTGCTGGACCGGCGCCCCTTCTTCTGGGTGGCCCACGCCGGCTGGCTGTGGGTGCTGCTGCTGCTGTGCATCGTCGCGATGCTCTTCATGCGCGCCCGCCATTTCGAGCCGACGGCGCGCGCGGTGCAGTGGCCCGATGCCGTCGGGCTCGGTCTCTTCACCGCCGGCGGCACGCAGATGGCCCTGGCCCTGGGGCTGCCGGCCATCGTCGCGGTGCTGATGGGTCTGATCACCGCGGTGTTTGGCGGCGTGCTGCGCGACATCGTCTGCAACGAGATTCCGAGCGCCTTCCGCGACCACCGGCCCTATGCGCTGTGCGCCTTCGCCGGCGGCTGGGTGGTGGTGGCCGCGCAGACGCTGCAGGCACCTGCCTGGGCCGGATTGCTGGCGGCCACCCTGCTGGCCACCGGCCTGCGCATGCTGGCACTCGCCACCGGCTTCACCCTGCCACGCTGGCCGCAGGACGGCGCGCCGCAGCGCTGAGGCCGGGGGCCGGCGTTCAGCCCAGGCTGACCGGCAGGCCCAGCAGTTGCTCCAGCGCGGCATGGCTGAGCCCCTCGACGCTGTCGATCAGGCGCAGCCCCTGGGGCGTGCAAGCCAGCGTCGCCAGATCGCCGTAGACGCGCTTGACGCAGCCGATGCCGGTCAGCGGATAGCTGCACTCGCGCACCAGCTTGCTGCGGCCCTGCTTGTCCAGCAGGTCCATCATCACCCAGGTCTGCTTGGCGCCGATGGCCAGGTCCATCGCGCCGCCGACCGCGGGGATCGCGTCGGGCGCGCCGGTATGCCAGTTGGCCAGGTCGCCGGTGGCCGAGACCTGGAAGGCGCCCAGCACGCAGATGTCCAGATGGCCGCCGCGCATCATGCCGAAGCTGTCGGCATGGTGGAAATAGGCGCCGCCGGGCAGCAGGGTGACGGGCTGCTTGCCGGCATTGATCAGGTCGTAGTCTTCCTCGCCCGCTGCCGGCGCCGGGCCCATGCCCAGCACGCCGTTCTCGCTGTGCAGCACCACCTCGATGCCGGCGGGCAGGTGGTTGGCCACCAGGGTCGGCATGCCGATGCCCAGGTTCACATAGGCGCCGTCGTGGATGTCCTGCGCGACGCGGCGTGCCAGCTCGTCCTTGCTGCGCTTGCGATAGCTCATGCTGCCCCCTTAAAGCCGCCGGCCTGGGTGGCGGTACGTTCGATCTTCACGAGGCGCGAGACATGGATGCCTGGCGTCACGATGGTTTCGGGATCGAGGCTGCCGAGCTCGGCGATCTCGTGCACGCTGGCGATGGTGCGCTGCGCGGCTGTGGCCATCACCGGGCCGAAGTTGCGCGCCGCCTTGCGGTAGACCAGATTGCCCCAGCGGTCGCCGCGCTCGGCCTTGATCAGGGCCAGATCGCCGCGGATCGGGTACTCCAGCACCTGCGGCCGGCCGTCGATCACGCGCGTCTCCTTGCCGCGGGCGAGCTCGGTGCCGTAGCCGGTGGGCGTGTAGAAGGCGCCGATGCCGGCGCCGGCGGCGCGCAGGCGCTCGGCCAGATTGCCCTGCGGCACCAGCTCCAGCTCGATCTTGCCGGCGCGGTAGAGCGCGTCGAAGACCTGGCTGTCGGCCTGGCGCGGGAAGCTGCAGATGATCTTGCGCACCCGGCCGGTCTTCAGGAGCGCGGCCAGGCCGGTCTCGCCGTTGCCGGCATTGTTGTTGACGACCGTCAGCTCGCGCGCGCCCTGCTCGATCAGGCCCTCGATCAGCTCGGTCGGGATGCCGGCGGTGCCGAAGCCGCCGATCAGCACGGTGGCGCCGTCGGGTGTGCCGGCCAGGGCCTCGGCCACCGAGGTGGCGATCTTGTTGATCACGGCCGGGCCCTCAGAGCACGCGGGCCATGCGCGAGGCGGGCGAGGCCTCGTCGGCGCTGGCGGCGGGCTGCAGCACGAAGTCGAAGCGGCTGCGCACAAAGGGCGCGGCAATGCCCAGGCTCTCGTAGCCGGCCGGTGCGACGCCGCGCTCCAGCTCGACGATCAGGCCGTCGCGGGTGGCGAAGGCAAAGTCGTCGTCGATGAAGCTGTCGCCCGGGATGTTGATCTGCGTAGTCAGGGTGCGCAGACCCGGCGCCACCACCAGGAAGTGGATGTGCGCGGGGCGCTGGCCATGCCGGCCCAGGGCCGCGAACAGCTCCGCGGTCGGGCTGCCCGGCGGGATCGCATAGCCGGGCGGCAGGAAGCTGCGGAAGCGGTAGCGGCCCTCGGCATCGGTGACGATGCGGCGACGCAGCTCGTGCGCCTTCATGCCGGGGAAGAAGTGCGAGTAGCCGCCCTGCTCGTTGGCATGCCAGACATCGACCGAGGCGCCGGCAACCGGCCGGCCCTGCAGGTCCAGCACGCGGCCCTCCATCACGAAGACCTCGCCCTTGGGCACCTCGCCCTCGTCCAGCCGCACCTCGCCGACCGCGCTGGGCGCGCCCGGCACATACAGCGGCCCCTCGATCGCGCGCGGCGTGCCGCCGACGCGGCCGGCGCGGCGGTCGGCCTCGTCGGCGCGGATGTCGAGCAGGCGGTCGAAGCCCAGGCCGGCCGTGATCAGGCCCAGCTGGCCGCTGGCGCCCAGGCGGCCCAGCCAGTCGATGGCACGCCAGAACTCGTCGGGCTGCACGTCCAGCTCGTCGATGGTCTTGAACAGATCGGCGACGATGCGCTGGGTCAGCTGGCGCACGCGCGCATTGCCCGGCGCCGTCTGCACGGTGTTGACGAGTTCGAGCAGCTGCTGTTGGTTGAATTCGGCCATGGTGGGATGTCTCCTGGGTTCTGGGTGGACAGCGTCAGTCCAGTTTGATGTTGCGTTCGCTGATCAGCCGGCTCCACATCGCCGTCTCGCGCTCCAGATGGCTGGCCAGGGCCTCGGGCGTGGAGCCCACGGTCTCGGCGCCGATCGCGTCGAGGCGCTCGACCACGTCGGGCTGCTTCATCGCCTCGAGCAGCGCCTTGTTCAGCTTGGCGATGACGGCCGCCGGCGTTCCGGCCGGCGCGAACACCGCGAACCAGGGCGAGACGTCGTAGCCGGCCACGCCGGCCTCGGCCATGGTCGGCACATGGGGCAGGGCCTTGGAGCGTTTGGCGGTGGTGACGGCCAGCGGGCGCAGCTTGCCGGACTGGATGTGGTTGCGCGCCGAGCTGATGCTGTCGAACATGTAGTTCACCTGGCCGCCCAGCAGATCGCTGACCGCCGGGCCGCTGCCCTTGTAGGGCACATGCATCATGTCGATCTTGGCCAGCGAGGTGAACATCTCGCCGGCCAGGTGGATCGAGGTGCCGTTGCCGGCCGAGGCGTAGCTGAGCTGGCCCGGCTGCTTGCGCGCGGCGGCGATCACGTCGGCCACGCTCTTGACCGCCGGCTGGGTGCTGTTGGTCACCAGCACATTGGGCACCACGGCCAGCACGCTCACCGGCGCGAAGTGCTTGACCGGGTCATAGCTAAGCTTGCCGTACAGCGGCTTGTTGGTGGCCATGCCGATCGAGGTGATCATGATCGTGTAACCGTCGGCCGGGGCCTTGGCCACCATATCGGCGCCGATATTGCCGCCGGCGCCGGCCTTGTTCTCGATCACGAAGCTCTGGCCCAGGGCCTTGCCGGCCTTGTCGCCGAGGATGCGGGCGATCGCGTCCATCGCGCCGCCGGGCGGGAAGGGCACGACCCAGCGCACCGGCTTGTTCGGCCAGTCGGTGGCCTGGGCCGCAGCCGGGCCGGCGGCGAGCAGCACGAGCGGGGCAGCCAGCAACAGAAGAGGAAGAAGGCGTCCTTGCATGGGGTTTGTCTCCGTCGAGTGAGGTTCAGGCGATGGCCGAGGGGTGCTGCGCCAGCGGCGTGACCTGCAGCTTCATATAGGGGAACAGCGGCAGCTGCGCGAGCAGCTCGTGCAGCTCGTCGTTGGAGGCCACGTCGAAGACGCTGTAGTTCGCGTACTCGCCCACCACGCGCCACAGATGGCGCCAGCGGCCGTCGTGCTGCAGATGCTGCGAATAGGCCTTCTCGCGCGCCTTGATGTCGTTCACCTGCGCGGGCGGCAGGTCGTGGGGGATGTGCACATCCATGCGGACGAGGAACAGCATTGCGTCGTCTCCTGTTCAGGCTTGGCCGGCCGTTCGGCCGAGGTCGATATGCACCGGCCGCAGGCCGGTGCGGGCACGGTCGAATCGGTCCAGCTGCGCCGGATCCACCTCGACGCCCAGGCCCGGTCCGTCCGGCAGCTGGAGCTCGAAGTCCTTGATCTCCATGCGCGCGGTGACGATGTCGTCCACCAGCAGCTGCGGGCCGAACAGCTCGCAGCCGTGGTGGCGCGGGCCCAGGGTCGAGAACAGCTGGGCCGAGGCGGCACTGCCGATCGAGGTCTCCAGCATCGTGCCGCCGTACCAGCCGATATCGGCAGCCTCGGCCACCGCCGCCACTTCGCGGCTGCGCAGGAGGCCACCATGCTTGGCCAGCTTCAGCGAGAACACCTGGCAGGCCTGCTCGCGGGCCAGCACAAAGGCGTCTTGCGGCGTGCAGACAGTCTCGTCAGCCATGATCGCGGCGCGGTCGCCCAGCGTGGCGGTGAGCGTCTTCAGCGCCGCCACATTCCATTTCGCCACCGGCTGCTCGATCAGCGTGACGCCGGCATCGATCAGCTGCGGCAGGTAGCGCCGCGCGGTATGGCCGTCCCAGGCCTGGTTGACGTCGACGGTCAGCGTGGCCTGGCCGGCCAGGCCGCGCGCGATCTGCGTCACATGGGCCAGGTCCTGCTCCGGCGCGCGCGCGCCGATCTTCATCTTGAAGATGCGGTGCCGCCGCTGCTGTAGGCGCAGCTGGGCCTCGTCGAGGTCGCGCGTCACGTCGCCGCTGGCCAGGGTCCAGGCCAGCGGCAGGCTCTGATGGCGCTTGCCGCCCAGCAGCTGCCAGGCCGGCAGGCCAAGCGTGCGCGCCAGCGCATCGATCAGCGCCATCTCGACGGCACTCTTGGCGAAGGCATTGCCCCTGCAGACCGCATCCATGCGCTCCAGCGCGGCGCCGAGCAGACGGCCGTCCTGACCGACCAGCACCGGGGCCAGATAGGCCTCGATCGCATGCTGGATGCTCTCGGGCGACTCCTCGTTCCAGGACGGGCCGCCGATCGTCGCCGCCTCGCCGAAGCCGCAGGCGCCGTCGGCCAGCCACAGCTGCACGATCACCGGGCTCTGGTGGCTGATCGCACCAAAGGCCAGCTTGTGCGGGCGTATCGTCGGAATGTCCAGGATGCGTGCGCTGATGCGCTCGATCCGCTGGGGAGCCGTCATCGGTTCTTACCTCGTGATTGGCAGACAACAGGGCAAGACTAGGGCCGACGCGTTACCTTGAAAAATGATTTATTTAGGATCGACCGTTCGGTAACATCGATCGATGGAGATCCGCCAGCTGCGCTACTTTCTCGATATCGCCCGCACCGAGCACCTGACGCAATCGGCGCAGAACCTGTTCGTGACGCAGTCGACCCTGTCCCACGGCCTGCGCCAGCTGGAGCAGGAACTGGGGGTGACGCTGTTCGACCGGCTGGGGCGCGGGCTCAAGCTCTCGCAGGCCGGCGAGGAATTCCGCGCCTATGCGCTGCGAGCGCTCAAGGAAATCGAGGCCGGCCGGATGGCGCTGGGCGAGCTGGACGGCCTGCGCTCGGGGCGGCTGACGGTGGGCGCCTTTCCGACCTTTCTGAACAGCGTGGCGGCAACGGTGGCCGCCTTCAACGCCGCCCATCCCGGTGTGGCGGTCGAGGTACGCTCGCTGCGTGCCGCGCCCATTGAGCGGCAGCTGCTGGACGGCGAGCTGGATCTGGGCATCGCCTCCTATCCGGCCGAGCATGCCGACATCGAGGCCGAGCCGCTGTTCGACGAGCGCCTGCTGCTGGTCGTCGGGCCGGGCCACGCACTGTCCGGCCGGCGCAGCCTGACGCTGAAGGCGCTGGACGGCGTGGCACTGGCCCTGCTGCCGCGCAGCTTCGCGATGCGCCGCCAGATCGACGCGGCCTTGCTGCAGGCCGGCGTGGCCAAGCCCCGGGTGCAGGTCGAGATGGAGCCGGTGGAATCGCTGCTGAGCCTGTGCCGCCACGGCACCCTCGCCAGCATCGTGCCGGAGCGCGCGGCGCACCAGCTGCCGGCGCTGCATGCGGTGGCGCTGACACCGGCGCTGACGCGAAGAGCGGGCATTCTGTGGCGCCGAGGCACCTCACGCAGCGCGGCCGCCCGCGCCTTCGCGGCCCTGCTGCACCAGGCCGCTGCCGCCGGCTAAACAGGCCCCTCCGCCTCCGGCTAGAGCGTGTCCCAAAAGCCCTGCAACTGCGCCGCGAAGGCCTCCGGCTGCTCGACCGCGCTGAGATGCGCGGCGTCCAGCGTCGCCAGCCGGGCGCCGGGAATCTGCGCCGCGATGGCCTCGGACATCGCCGGCGGCGTGGCCTCGTCGCGGCTGCCCGCGATCACCAGGGTCGGGCAGCGGATCTGCGCATTGCCGGCCGCCAGATCGATATGGGCGACGGCGGCGCAGGCATCGGCATAGGGGGCGGCCGGCGTTGCCTCCAGCACCGCCCGCAAGCGGGCGACCCGGGCCGCACCGCCGCCGGCCTGGTCGGCGCGGAACTCGGGCGTGAACCAGCGCTGCATCGCACCCTCGGCGATCGCCGCCAGGCCCTGGGCCAGCACCGTGTCGATGCGGGTCTGCCACATCGCACGCGCCGCGGCATCGTAATGGCAGGCCGAGTTGGCGATCACCAGGCTGCGCAGCAGCGCGGGATGCCGCGCGCCCAGCGCCTGCGCTGTCATGCCACCCATGGACAGGCCGACGAAATGCACGGCCTGGCCCGCGGCCTGCGCCCGGATCAGCGCGGCCGCGTCGTCCGCCAGCGTGTGGATATCGTAGGCACCGTCGCCGGCCGGCGAACGCCCGTGGCCGCGGTGGTCGTAGCGCAGCACGGTGCAGCGCTGCTGCAGCACGGCGGCCACCCCGTCCCACATGCCCAGATCGCAGCCGAGCGCATGGCTCAGCACCACAACAGGCCCCTGGCCCTGCTTGATGAAGTTCAGTGACAGCATGGGCGCGGACTCTAGCGCATGGCCCAGCCAGGCGCTCGCGCCGGGGCTTGGCCGGCAATGCACCCCCAAGCCCGCCGCGCCTGCACTTTGCCCTAGCATGGCCGCATGCAAGAACCCATGGAGTCCGGCGCTGGCGCGGCCACCGGCCTGCGCCAGCTGGTGCTGGTGCTGGGCGATCAGCTCGATCTGGAGGCCGCCGCCTTCGACGGCTTCGATCCCGCACAGGATGCGGTCTGGATGGCCGAGGTGGCGCAGGAGAGCTGCCATGTGTGGTCCAGCCAGCCGCGCATCGCGCTGTTCCTGGCCGCCATGCGCCATTTCGCGCTGGCCCTCGGCGCCGCCGGACGCCGGCTTCATTACACCCGGCTCGACGACGCGGGCAACGCCGGCAGCCTGGCCGCGCAGCTCGAAGCCGACCTCCCACGGCTGGCGCCGGCCCGGCTGGTGATGACGGCCCCGGGCGACTGGCGGGTGCTGCAGGCGATCAAGTCGCTGGCCGCCGCCAGAGGGCTGCCTCTTGAGCTGCGCGAGGACCGCCATTTCTTCGTCAGCGTGCGCGAGTTCGGCGCCCATGCCCGCGGCCGCAAATCACTGCGCATGGAGTACTTCTACCGCGAGCAGCGCAAGCGTCAGCGGGTGCTGATGGGGGCGGACGACGAGCCGCTGGGCGGGCAGTGGAACTTCGACAGCGAGAACCGCGCCGCCTTCGGCACCGAGGGGCCGGGCTGGCTGCCCCTGCCGCCACGCTTCGCGCCCGATGCCCTGACGCGCGAGGTGCTCGCGCTGGTCCGGCGCCGCTTCGCCGACCACCCCGGGCAGCTGGACAGCTTCGCCTGGCCGCTAACGCGGGCCCAGGCCCTGCAGGCGCTGCAGGCCTTCATCGCCGAGCGGCTGCCGCTGTTCGGCCGCTACCAGGATGCGATCTGGCCGGGCGACCCCTGGCTCTATCACTCCCAGCTGTCGGCGGCGCTCAATCTGAAGCTGCTGAACCCGCGCGAGGTTGTGGCGGCGGCCGAGCAGGCCTACCACAGCGGGCAGGCACCGCTGGCCAGCGTCGAGGGCTTCATCCGCCAGATCCTCGGCTGGCGCGAGTATGTGCGCGGCATCTACTGGACCCGCATGCCGGGCTATGCCGAGCACAATCAGCTCGATGCCCAGCTGCCGCTGCCCGCCTGGTACTGGACCGGCGAGACCGAGATGGCCTGCCTGCGCGACGCCCTGGCCCAGACCCTGGCCCACGGCTATGCCAATCACATCCAGCGCCTGATGGTGACCGGCCTGTATGCGCTGATGCTGGGGGTGCAGCCGCAGCAGGTGCATGCCTGGTACCTGGCCGTCTATGTGGATGCGGTGGAATGGGTGGAACTGCCCAACACCCTGGGCATGAGCCAGTATGCCGACGGCGGCCTGATGGGCAGCAAGCCCTATATCGCCACCGGCAAGTACATCCAGCGCATGAGTCCGCATTGCGAGCGCTGCCCTTATGACCCCGGCCAGAAGACCGGCGCGCGCGCCTGCCCCTTCACCACGCTGTACTGGGACTTTCTGATGCGCCACGAGGCGCTGCTGGCCGGCAACCCGCGCATGGCGCTGCAGGTCAGGAACCTGGCCCGGCTGAGCGAGGCCGAGAAGCAGGCCGTGCAGCAGCACGCGGCCGCCCTGCGCCAGCAGACGCCGGAGCGCGGCGCACAATGGAAACTATGAACCCTCTCGCCCTCTTGCTGAGCAGCGCGACCGCCCTGCTGCTGAGCCTGCCCGTGCTGGCAGCCACGACGCCCTGGTTCGATGCCCAGGGCCGGCCCTCGGAGCGCGCGCAACAGGCCCTGCAGCTGCTTGCCGCCGCCGATCTGGAAGGGCTGCAGCCCGAGCACTACGGCGCGGCCGGCCTGCAGCGGGCCCTGGCAGCGTTGCAGGCCGGCGGCGCCGACGCGGCGGCCCAGACCCGCCATGCGGCCGATCTGGAGGCCGCGCTGCAGCGCTATCTGCACGATCTGCACCAGGGCCGTGTCGATCCGCAGCGCCTGCACCCCGGGCTGAAGCTGCCCCCCCATCCCGATTTCGACGCCGCCGCCCGGCTGCAGCAGGCGCTGGACGCCCCCGATCTGCGCCAGAGCCTGGCCGGCGCCGCGCCAGCCCTGCCGCTGTATGGTCAGCTGCGCGCCGCGCTGGCTCATTACCGCAGCCTGGGAGCTCCGCCGGCCTGGGACCATGCCCTGCCCCGCCCCAAGGGCGGCAAGCTGGAGCCTGGCCAGCCCTATGCCGGGCTGGACCGCCTGGCCCAGCGCCTGCGCGTGCTGGGCGATCTGGAACTGCCTTACGAAGCTGACCCGGCGAGCGGCTACGGCGAGCCGCTGCTGAGCGCGCTGCGCAGCTTCCAGCGGCGCCACGGCCTGCTGGATGACGGCGTGCTGGGCCGCTCGACGCTGGCGGCACTGGCGGTAACGCCGGCCGAACGCAGCCAGCAGATCGTGCTGATGATGGAGCGCCTGCGCTGGATGCCGCCGCCACAGGCGCAGCGCCTGATCGTGATCAACATCCCCGAGTTCCGACTGCGCGCCTACGAGGCCGATGCCAATGGCCGCCTCGCGGTGCGCAGCGAGATGAAGGTCATCGTCGGCAAGGCGATGAACCGCCGCACCCCGCTGCTGCAGGAGGTCCTGCGCTCCATCGAGTTCAGCCCCTTCTGGAATGTGCCGCCCTCGATCGCCCGCCAGGAACTGATACCCAGGCTGCGCAAGGACCCCGGCCACTGGGATGACGAGGGCTTCGAATTCGTGCGCAGCGGCGGCACGGCGGACGCCATGCTCAGCGAAGCCGGTCTGGCCGCGGTGCTGGCCGGCCAGGCGCGCCTGCGCCAGCGCCCCGGGCCGCGCAATGCGCTGGGTAGCATCAAGTTCGTCTTCCCGAACAGCGAGCACATCTATCTGCACCACACGCCCGCGGTGAGCCTGTTCGAGCGCGAGCGGCGCGACTTCAGCCATGGCTGCATACGCCTGGAGCAGCCGCTGGCCCTGGCCCGCTTCGTGCTGCAGGACCAGCCCGAGTGGACCGAGGAGCGGCTGCGCGCCGCGATGGACAAGGGCGAGTCCCGCCATCTGCTGCTGAGCACGCCGGTGCCGGTGCTGATCGCCTACGGCACCACCCTGGTCAAGCAGGGCCTGCTGCATTTCTACGCCGATGTCTACGGCCACGACCGGCAGCTGGCGCGCGCGCTGCGCCTGCCGCCGGCCGCCGCTGCCCAAGGAGCGAAACCATGAGTCATGCCAAGAGCCGCCGTGCCTTCATGCGCCAGGGGGGTCGCCTGGCCCTGGTGGGCGGGCTGGCCAAGCTGGCCGCTGGCGCGCTGCCGGCCCAGGCCGCCTATGCCCCCCATCCACCGCCCCCGCCGCTGGCCCAGGGCGAGCGCAGCCTGGCGCTGGCGCATACCCATACCCGTGAGCGGCTCAGCCTGGTCTATGCGGTGGGCAGCGACTATCTGCCCGAGGCCCTGCAGCGCCTCAACCATATGCTGCGCGATCACTACAGCGGCGAGGTCGGCCGCATGGACCCGTCCCTGCTGGACCAGCTGCACCGGCTGCGCCAGTTGTTCGGCACCGCCGGAGCCTTCGAGGTGATCTCGGCCTACCGTTGCGAGGCCACCAACGCCCAGCTGAAGTCCAGCCGCGGCGGCGGCGTGGCCAAGCGCAGCCTGCATCTGCAGGGCCGTGCCATCGATATACGGCTGCCGGGCGTGCCGCTGAGCGTGCTGCACAAGGCGGCGCTGGCGATGCAGGCGGGCGGGGTGGGCTATTACCCGCGCGAGCAGTTCGTCCATCTGGATACCGGGCCGGTGCGGCGCTGGTAGGGCCGCTGCCCAAAGCCGCTGCTGGGTCGGTCTGCGCTTACAGTCGGAGCTGCGCCGCCGCCGGCGTGCGACAAGCTCGGGAGGCTGGACAATGGTGGCTCTGCAACGCACTCTCGACAAGTCGGTGCAGCGCACCCTCAACGGGGTGCTGGCCCTGTTGGGCTCGCTGCTGCTGACGGCCCTGTCCCTGCTGGCCTCCAGCCACTGGCTCAACGGCCAGTTGGCCACCGTCTATGCCGACCGCGTGGTGCCGCTGCAGCAGCTGCAGCGCATCGCCCACCACATCAATGTGGAACTGCCCGCGATCCTGAGCGGCCGCTATGACGACAAGCTGGTGGTCGACGAGGAATGGTCCAAGGTGATGGCGCTGTGGCAGGCCTATCTGCAGACCCGCCTGACCGACGACGAGGCCGCACTGGCCGAGCATGCCGACGGCCAGCTGCAGATGCTGCGCCAGCAGCTGGATCGCGGCGGGCTGCGCGGCAGCGGCATCGACTATCAGCAGGCGCTGATGCCGCTCAACAGCAGCCTGGCCGCGCTGGCTCAGCTGCAGGTGCGGGTGGCCGACGAAACCCTGAGCCAGGCACGCCGGGTCGGCGGCTTGAGCTGGATCGGGGGCCTGGGACTGCTGGCCCTGGGCCTAGGCCTGCTGGGACTAACCGGCCTGATACTGGCCCGCCATGTGATCGCGCCGATACGCGCCACCGCGCGCTGCGTCGCCGGGCTGGCCGCCGGACAGGAGGCGCCCATTCCGCCACAGCTCGCCGGCGACTTTGCCGAGGTGGGCGAGCAGCTGCGCGCATTGCGCAGCTTCATCGCCGAACGCGACGCGCTGCTGCAGCAGGAGCAGCGCCGGAGCGAGCTGCTGCGCAACACCCAGGCCGAGCTGGTCGAGGCCGAGAAGCTGGCCTCGCTGGGCGGCCTGGTGGCCGGTGTGGCGCATGAGCTGAACACACCGATAGGCGTGGCCGTCACCGTGGCCAGCACCCTGGCAGAGAAAAACCTGGGCTTTGCCAAGGCAGTGGCCGCCGGCACGCTGAAGCGCTCGGCGATGGACGGCTTCGTCAGCGACCTGGCCCAGGGCATGGATCTGCTGGAGCGCAATCTGCAGCGCGCGGCCGCACTGGTGCGCAGCTTCAAGCAGGTGGCGGTGGACCGCAGCAGCATGCAGCGCCGTCGCTTCGACCTGGCCGAGGTGGTGGACGAGGTGCTGGCCTCGCTGCGGCCGGTCTATGGCCGCGGCCCGGTGCAGATCAGCAGCAGCGTGCCGCCCGGCCACAAGCTGGACAGCTATCCGGGCGCGCTGGGCCAGGTGCTGAACAATCTGGTCGCCAATGCCGCGCTGCATGGCGTGCCCGGCGGCGGCCGTATCGAGGTCAGCTTGCTGGACGCCGGCGCGCAGGCGCTGCAGATCGCGGTCAGCGACGATGGCTGCGGCATCGCGCCCGAGCTGCAGGCCAAGGTCTTCGAGCCCTTCTACACCACCCGGCTGGGCAGCGGCGGCAGCGGCCTGGGCCTGTCCATCGTGCGCAATCTGGTAATGGGCGTGCTGGGCGGGCGCATCAGCCTGAACAGCCAGCCCGGCCAGGGCAGCCGCTTTGTGTTAAACCTGCCCGTCGAGGCGCCGCACAACGGGGCCACGCCCGCCGCGCCCCATCCTCAAACAATGAGCACCGCATGAGCCACGCACCGGACGCTGACGAGCTGCTGCAGATTCTCGACGACGAGGATGCGGGGACCGGCAGCAGCGACGCCACCCAGCCCTGGCGCGTGCTGGTGGTGGACGATGAGCCCGACATCTACACCGCCACCGTCTTCGGCCTGGGCAATGCCGAGATCGACGGCCGGCCGCTGACCCTGCTGCAGGCCAGCTCGGCACGCGAGGCCGAGGCGATGGTGGCACGCGACCCCGAGATCGCCACGCTGCTGCTCGACGTGGTGATGGAGACCCCCGACGCCGGCCTGCGCCTGGTCGAGCGCATACGCGCGATGAACGACCGCCAGGCGCTGCGCATCATCCTGCGCACCGGCCAGCCCGGCTATGCGCCCGAGCTGGAGGTGATCAAGCGCTACGACATCAACGACTACAAGACCAAGTCCGAACTGAACCAGACGCGACTGCTCAGCTCGCTGACCGTCGCATTGCGCGGCTATGCCCAGCTGCGTCGCATCGAGGCGCATCAGCGTGGCTTGGAGAAGGTGGTGGCTGCCTCGGGCCAGCTGCTGCGCTCGCGCGGCAGCCTGGCCGGCTTTGCCGCCGGCGTGCTGGAGCAGGTCAATACCATCCTCGACCATCCGCCCGAGGGTCTGGTGCTGCTGCATCACGACGGCAGCGCCGCCCAGGTGCTGGCGGCCAGTGGCAGCCATGCCGCCCTGGCTGGCCAGGGCGAGGACCAGCTGCCACCGGCGCTGCAGCAGGCGCTGGCCGCGGCACCGCAGGACGGCCTGCTGCGCCATGGCCCGCATGCGGTGCTGCGGGTCAGGGCCAGCGACGGCGATTCGCTGCTGCTGCTCTTCGAGGCCGGCTCCAGTTCCGATCAGGTGCTGCAGCGGCTGCTGGAGCTGTTCGCGGTCAATGTGTCACTGGGCCTGGACAGCCTCAAGGTCTTCCACGAGCTGGACCACCACGCCCATCACGACCGCGAGACCGGCCTGCCCAACCGCGCCGGCCTGAAGCGCCGTGTCGGCCAGCCGGCGCGCCAGCGCATCGGCCAGGTGGAGGTGGGCGAGCTGCACGAGATACGCGGCATTCTGGGCGAGCAGGTGGCGGCACGCGCGCTGGGCGATCTGGGCCAGCGCCTCAGCCAGAGCCTGGGCGAGGCCGGCATGGTGGCGCGAATCCATGGCGACCGCTTCGTGCTGGCGGTGGACGAGGCCGCCGCGTCGGCGCTGGAGCCCCTGCTGCTGCACACCCTGGCCCAGCCGCTGCGGGTGGGTGAGCTGAGCTTGCAGCTGCCGATGGCGCTGGGCTGGTCCAGCGGCGCCGACACACTGGACCAGGCCATCGACGAGGCGGGCCTGGTGGCCGCCCATCTGCCACCGGGCCGCCAGGTGCGCAGCGCCAGCTTCAGCAGCGCGCTGCAGGCCCAGGTGCGCGAGCGCCTCGATCTGCTGGCCGATCTACCCGCCGCGCTGGCCCAGGGCCGCATCAGCCTGTGGCTGCAGCCCCAGGTGCGCCTCGCAGACCGGGCCGTCATCGGCGCTGAGGCGCTGGCGCGCTGGCTGCGCCCCGACGGCAGCATGGCCGGGCCAGCCAGCTTCATTCCGTTGCTGGAGCACACCGGCAGCGTGGTCGCGCTGGGCCGCTATATGCTGGAGCAGGCCCTGGACCAGCTGCGCAGCTGGCCAGTGCCGGAGCACCATATCGCGGTGAACTTGAGCGTGCGCCAGCTGGAGGAGTCCGACTTCGCCGCCTGGCTGATCGCCGCCTGCGATGCGGCCGGCGTGGCCCGCCGGCGCCTGCGGCTAGAGGTCACCGAGAGCGCCTTCGCGCTGGACGGCGATCGGGTCGGTCAGGCGCTGGCCGAGCTGGCCGCCGCCGGCTTTGCGCTCTCGATCGATGACTTCGGCACCGGCCAGTCCTCGCTGGGGCGCCTGGCCGAGATCCAGGTGCAGGAGCTCAAGCTGGACCGCTCGCTGGTGCGCGGCATCGAGGGCGACAGCCGGGCGCGCCGGGTGGCACGGCTGATCGTCGAGCTGGGCCGCGACCTGGGCGTGGAGGTGCTGGCCGAGGGTATAGAGACCGAGGGTCAGCTGGCCGTGCTGCGCGAGCTGGGCTGCGCATGGGGCCAGGGCTGGCTGTTCGGCCGCGCGATGCCGCCGCAGCAGCTGCGCGCGCTGCTGGGCGAGGCACCAGACTGAGGCGTTGCACCATGGCGGTGAGCGCAGGCGGCGCCACTCTGGGTCGCGCACCGCTTCGGGGCCTTGCGGCCCAGGGTCGCCGGGCACAAGGCTTGCAAAGCCCCCTGGGACTAGACGGAGTAGTGATCGATGCACGCGCTGACCTTGCCGGCTGCCGGCCACCATGACGAGATGCTGCTGGCCAGTGGCGCGATACGCCCGCACTACCAGTCCTTCGCGCACTGGCTGCAGGCCCAGACCCCCGAGACCCTGGCCAAGAAGCGGGCCGAGGCCGATCTGCTCTTCCACAAGGTGGGCATCACCTTCGCCGTCTACGGCGACGAGGCCGGCGCCGAGCGTCTGATCCCCTTCGACACCGTGCCGCGCATTG
The DNA here is from genome assembly GCA_041920215.1 of Burkholderiaceae bacterium. Lineage (GTDB taxonomy): Bacteria > Pseudomonadota > Gammaproteobacteria > Burkholderiales > Burkholderiaceae_C > JAYRSJ01. The sequence continues at coordinate 322,153 of JAYRSJ010000001.1, forward strand.
TGCCGGCCGACGAGTGGCGGATGCTGGAGGCGGGACTGCGCCAGCGGGTCAGCGCGCTGAACAAATTCCTCTGGGACATTTACCACGAGCACGAGATCGTCAAGGCCGGCCTGGTCCCGGCCGAGCAGGTGTTCGCCAATGCTCAGTACCAGCCGGCCATGCAGGGTCTGGATCTGCCGCATGGCATCTACGCCCATATCACCGGGGTGGACCTGATCCGCCATTCGGACGGCGGCTACTACGTGCTGGAGGACAATCTGCGCGTGCCCAGCGGCGTCTCCTACATGCTGGAGAACCGCAAGATGATGATGCGGCTGTTTCCCGAGCTGTTCGCCCGCTACGGCGTGGCCCCGGTGGCGCACTACCCGACCCTGCTGCTGAACACCCTGCGCCACGCCAGCATGGCCGACAACCCCACCGTGGTGGTGCTGACCCCGGGCCCCTTCAACAGCGCCTACTTCGAGCATGCCTTCCTGGCCCAGCAGATGGGGGTGGAGCTGGTCGAGGGCCAGGATCTGTTCGTCAAGGACGAGTTCCTCTATATGCGCACCACCGTCGGCCCCAAGCGGGTGGATGTGATCTACCGCCGCATCGACGACGCCTTCCTCGATCCGCTGGCCTTCCGCGCTGACTCGATGCTGGGCGTGCCGGGCCTGCTCTCGGTCTACAAGAAGGGCCATCTGATCCTGGCCAATGCCATCGGCACCGGCGTGGCGGACGACAAGTCCATCTACCCCTATGTGCCCGACATGATCCGCTTCTACCTGGGCGAGGAGCCCATCCTGCACAATGTGCCGACCTGGCAATGCCGCAAGCCGGCCGACCTGGACCATGTGCTGGCCCATATGGCCGAGCTGGTGGTCAAGGAGGTGCATGGCGCCGGCGGCTACGGCATGCTGGTGGGGCCGGCCGCCACGGCCGCCGAGGTGGAGGACTTCCGCACCCGCGTGCGCGCCAACCCCGGCAACTACATCGCCCAGCCAACGCTTTGCCTGTCGAGCTGCCCGACCTTTGTCGACAGCGGCATCGCGCCACGCCACATCGATCTGCGCCCCTTTGTGCTGAGCGGCCGCGAGATCTCGATGGTGGCTGGCGGCCTGACCCGCGTGGCCCTGAAGGAGGGTTCGCTGGTGGTGAACTCCTCCCAGGGCGGTGGCACCAAGGACACCTGGATTCTGGAGGGCGTGGCGCCCCCAGGTTCACTTCATTCACAGCCCCCCGAGGGGGCGCAGGCCTCCCTTGGGACGGCCCGGCGGGAGTCCTGATCATGCTGTCCCGTACCGCCGCCCAGCTCTACTGGATGAGCCGCTACGTCGAACGCGCCGAGAACCTGGTGCGCATGCTCGACGTCACCCATTCGCTTTCGCTGCTGCCGCAGAGCCGCGGCGCGATGACCGAGCTGGCCGCGCCGCTGGCGGTCACCGGCACCCTCGATGCCTTCGCCCAGCGCCATCAGCAGCTGGAGGCCGAGCGCCTGTTCAACTTCATGGCGCTGGACCTGGACAACCCGGCCTCGGTGCTGAGCTGCATCAAGCAGGCGCGCGAGAACGCCCATGCGGTACGGGGCCAGATCACCGCCGAGATGTGGGAGGCGATCAACACCACCTGGCTGGAGGGGCGCAGCCTGCCCAAGCGCGGCATCCCCAGCGTCTCCAGCTTCTTCGACTGGGTCAAGGAGCGCTCACACCTGTTCCGCGGCGCCACCTATGGCACGCTGCAGCGCAACGATGCCTACTGGTTCATACGCCTGGGCACCTTTGTCGAGCGGGCCGACAACACCGCCCGCCTGCTCGATGTGAAGTCGCAGCTGATCGAGCCGGCGGTCGAGAGCCTGGCCCCGGTCGATGTGCCGCAGCAGAGCGCCCCCGACTTCTACGCCTGGAGCGCGCTGCTGCGCTCGCTGTCCGCCTTCGAGGCCTATCACGCGGTCTACCGCGATGCGCTGGACGGCCGCCGCGTCACCGAGCTGCTGGTGCTGCGTCCCGATGTGCCGCGCTCGCTGCGTGCCTGCTGCGACGAGATCGTCGCCATCCTGCCGCAGATCGAGGCCCGGCCCGGCGCGCAGGATGCCGGGCGCGAGGTCAAGCGCCTGGCCGGCCAGCTGGCGTTGCGGCTGGAGTATGGTGCGGTGGACGAGATCCTCGATGCCGGCCTGCATCGCTGGCTGACCGGCTTTCTCGACGAGTCAGCCCGTCTGGGAAATGCGGTGCGCGAGGCCTATCTGGAAGCCAACTGAGTGCCCGCCAAGGAAGACGCGCCGCCATGCATCTAGCCATCCGCCACGAGACCGTCTACCGCTACGACAGCCCGGTCAAGCGCAGCACCCAGTATCTGCGCCTGACCCCGGTCGACGGCCCGCGCCAGCGGGTGCTGAGCTGGCGCCTGAGCCTGCCCGCCAGCGCAGCGCTGGGCCGCGATGCCTATGGCAACACCCTGCATGTGCTGACGCTTGACCAGCCCCATGGCGAGATCCATCTCTATGCCCAGGGCGTGGTGGAGACCGACGATGGCGCGCCACGGCCGGTGGCCGACGCGGCCTTTCCGCCCGAGGTCTTTCTGCGCGACTCGCCGCTGACCCAGGCCGATGCCGCCTTGCGCAGCTTCGCGCAGGGCTTTGCCGGCCAGCCTGCACTGGAGGCGCTGCAGGCCCTGATGCTGGCGCTGGGCCAGCGCATGCCCTACACCCCCGGCGCCACCGACGCCGCCACGCCGGCCGCCGAGGCTTTTGCCAGCGGCCATGGCGTATGCCAGGACCACGCTCAGGTCTTCGCCACCTGCGCCCGCCTGCTGGGCCTGCCGGCCCGCTATGTCTCGGGCTATCTGGCGGCCGACTTCGAGCATGTGGCCAGCCATGCCTGGGCCGAGGTCTGCCTGCCCGGCCCGGACGGCGGCTGGCTGGGCTTCGATGTCAGCAACCAATGCCTGGCCGATGGCCGCTATGTGAAGCTGGCGATAGGCGCCGACTACCTGGACGCCTGCCCGGTGCGCGGCATGCGCCTGGGCGGCGGCAGCGAAGCGCTGTGCACCGCGGTACAGATCACGCTGGCAAGCGCGCCCGACCAGCAATGAGGCCGGTGCGACATCGATAATCGCCCCCTGCATCGCTTACCGCCCCACGCACCATGACCTATTGCGTTGCCATGCGTCTAGACGCCGGCCTGCTGTTCGCCTCCGACTCGCGCACCAATGCCGGGGTCGACCATATCTCGACCTTCCGCAAGATGAGCGTGTTCGAGCAGCCCGGCGAGCGCCTGATCGTGCTGCTGAGCGCCGGCAATCTGGCCACCACGCAGAGCGTCGTGACCCTGCTGCGCCAGCGCCTGGCGCATGAGCGCGAGCATCTGTTCAACCGGCCGACGATGTACGACGTGGCCGAGCTGGTGGGGCGCACCGTCAAGGAGATCGTGGCCCGTGACGCCAATGCCCAGACCCTGGGCCAGGGCGTGGATTTCGGCGGCAATTTCATCGTCGGCGGCCAGATCCGCGGCGAGGCACCGCGGCTCTTCCATGTCTATGCCCAGGGCAACTTCATCGAGGCCACCGAGGACACGCCCTATTTCCAGATCGGCGAGAGCAAGTACGGCAAGCCCATCATCGACCGGGTGATCAAAACCAGCACCTCGCTGAAGGAAGCGGCCAAGTGCACGCTGATCTCCTTCGACTCGACGATACGCAGCAATCTCTCGGTGGGCCTGCCGATCGACATGCTGCTGTACCGCCGCGACAGCTTCGCCGCAGCCGAGCCGCACCGCGTCACTGCCGACGACCCCTACTTCAACAAGCTGCGCCGTGGCTGGGGCGAGGGGCTGCGCAAGGTCTTCGAGAAGCTGCCGGACGAGGACTGGTTCAGCTGAGCCGGGGCCGTGTCCGCTCAGGCCGGCCCCAGCACCCGCAGCGAGTAGTCCACCGCCCGCACATCCTTGGTCAGCCGCCCCACCGAGATGCGGTCGACCCCGGTGGCGGCGATCCAGCGCAGCTGCTCCAGCGCCACGCCCCCCGACACCTCCAGCAGCGCCCGGCCCCGGTTCAGGGCCACCGCCTCGCGCATCTGGGCCTCGCTGAAATTGTCCAGCAGCACGCTGCGGGCGCCGGCGTCCAGCGCCTCGGCCAGCTCGGCGATCGACTCCACCTCGATCTGTATGCTGACGCCGGCATTGAGCGCCTGGGCGGCGCGCAGCGCAGCCGCCACGCCGCCGGCCGCAGCGATATGGTTCTCCTTGATCAGGATGCCGTCGTACAGCGCCAGGCGCTGGTTGGCGCCACCGCCCACCCGCACCGCGTACTTCTGCGCCAGGCGCAGGCCCGGCAGGGTCTTGCGGGTGTCCAGCACCTGGCAGCCGCCCGGATTGGGGCTGGCGCCGGCGATCGCGTCGGCATGGGCGCGGGTCAGCGTCGCGGTGCCGGAGAGCAGCTGCAGGAAGTTCAGCGCCGGCCGCTCGGCCGACAGCAGGGCGCGGCCATCGGCCTCGATGTCGCAGACCAGGGTATCGGCCAACATGCGCTCGCCCTCGGCGTAATGCCAGCTGATCCGTGCCGCGGGTTCGAGCGCGGCGAACACCGCCTCGAACCAGGGGCGGCCGCACAGCACCGCGGCCTCGCGCACGCGCAGCTGGGCGCGCACCCGGCGCGCGGCCGGCACCAGCCGGGCCGTCCAGTCGCAGACGCCGATGTCCTCGAACAAGGCCTCGCGCACATTGCGGGCCAGGGCCTCTTCCAGGGTCTCGTTGTGGTCGAACATTGCAAGCTCTGAACTCAGTCGGGGTCGCCTATTGTCAGGCTCAGCGTGACCAGGCCGGCGATGCTGCCGCTGAGGCGGTCGCCCGGCTTGACCGCCCCGACCCCCTCGGGCGTGCCGGTGTAGATCAGATCGCCGGCGCCCAGGTGGTAGTACTGCGACAGATTCGCGACGATCTCGGCCACGCTCCAGATCATGTCGGACAGGTCGCCGCGCTGCTTCTCGACGCCGTTGAGCGCCAGCGTGATCGCACCCTGCTGCGGCAGGCCGTGCTGGGCCACCGGCAGCAGCTCGGTGATCACCGCCGAATGCTCGAAGCTCTTGCCGGTGTCCCAGGGCCGGCCGTTGGACTTGGCCTCGTTCTGCAGATCGCGCCGGGTCATGTCCAGGCCCGCGGCGGTGGCCCAGATCGCGGCCAGGGCCTGCACGGGGCTGGCCTTGTAGACCGGCGCACCCAGGGCCAGCACCAGCTCCATCTCGTAGTGCAGATTGCTGGTGCCGGGCGGATAGGGCATCACGCTGCCGGAGGGCAGCAGGGCACCGGCCGGCTTGGTGAAGTAGAACGGCGGCTCGCGCGTCGGGTCCGATCCCATCTCGCGGGCATGGGCCGCATAGTTGCGACCCACGCAGAAGATGCGGGCGACCGCATAGCGCTGGTGGCTGCCGCGGATCGCGACGCTGGGCTGAACGGGCGGCGCAAAGACGTAGCTGGAATCGCTCATGAGGGCTGGCTCGAAGAAAGGCCGTGGCGGCGAAGCCAGCAGCATAAGGGTCGGGCTGCGCGCCCAGGGCTGTGGAGACTACCGAGCCCTGCGCGCCCCTCGCACAGCCGCTACCATCGCGCCGATGAGCGCCCGCCTCCCTACCCTGCTGCCCCTGATCGCGCTGAGCGGTGCCGCCCTGCTGCTGGGCGGCTGCGCCAGCCGCGCGCCAGCGCCGCGCACGCTGCCGCCGGCGCCCGCGCCCTTCCCCTACGCCACTGACGGGCCGGGCAGCGAGATCCCGGCCGATCTGCACCAGGTGCCCGATGCCGCCCCGCGGCTGGAGACCATACGCAAGGGCGGCCCCAACAAGCCCTACGAGGTGCTGGGCCAGCGCTACGAGCCGATCACCGAGGACCGGCCGCTGGTCGAGCGCGGCCTGGCCTCCTGGTATGGCCGCAAGTTCCACGGCCGGCCGACCTCGACCGGCGAGGTCTACAACATGTATGCGATGAGCGCCGCCCATCCCACCATGCCGCTGCCCAGCTATGCACGGGTGCGCAATCCGGCCAACGGCCGCGAGGTGATCGTGCGGGTCAACGACCGCGGGCCCTTCCACCGCGGCCGCATTATCGACCTCAGCTACACCGCCGCGCTGAAGCTGGATCTGCTGCGCGGCGTGGCGCCGGTGGAGGTCGAACGCATCACCTATGAGGACATACGCAGCGGTGCCTGGCTGCGTGGCCGCGACACCGCAGCCACCGCCACGGCCGCCGCCGAGCCGGCGCCCGTCTATCTGGCCAGCAGTGCCAGCGGTGCGCCGGAACGCGAGGGCACGGCGGCCATTGCCACCACCAGACCCGACCCCGCCGCCCTGTTGGCGGGCGCCGAGCCCGCGCCGGCGCAGGACACCGGCAGCGTGCCGCGCAGCCAGGCCCGCATGCCCAGCGGTTTCTGGCTGCAGCTCGGCTCCTTCCGCCAGCTGGGCGGCGCCGAGACCCTGCGCAGCCAGCTGGCGCGCGAGTGCGCCGAGCTAGCACCGCTGCTGACCGTGGTGCGCGAGCAGGCCCTGCACCGCCTGCATGCAGGCCCCTACGCCAGCCGCGCCGAGGCGGCCGAGGCGGCCGAACGCCTGCGCGGCCAGCGCGGCCTCAGCCCGCTGCTGGTCGAGCGGCGCTGAAACAGCCTTCGCCCAACGCACCAGGTCGGGTCAGCGCCTCGTCAGCTGCGCGGCTAATATGCCCACCAGCAGTGCGGCCACGCCCCGCGGTGGCGCATATCCATCACCGACGCCCCATGACGGGGCCCAGCTGGAGTCCAGATGAAGTACGCGACCGTGGCCGAGTTCCTCAACACCGTGCAGGCGCGCGATCCTCATCAGCCGGAATTCCTGCAGGCGGTCAAGGAGGTGATGCACAGCCTCTGGCCCTTTGTCCAGGCCCATCCGCGCTATGCCGAGCAGGGCCTGCTGGAGCGCCTGGTGGAGCCCGAGCGGGTGATCCAGTTCCGGGTCAGCTGGGTGGACGACCGTGGCCAGGTGCAGGTCAACCGCGCCTGGCGCATCCAGCACAGCAATGCGATCGGCCCCTACAAGGGCGGCATGCGCTTCCACCCCTCGGTGAACCTCTCGATCCTGAAGTTCCTGGCCTTCGAGCAGACCTTCAAGAACGCGCTGACCACGCTGCCGATGGGCGGCGGCAAGGGCGGCTCCGATTTCGACCCCAAGGGCAAGAGCGACGGCGAGGTGATGCGCTTCTGCCAGGCGCTGATCAGCGAGCTCTACCGCCACCTGGGCGCCAACACCGATGTGCCGGCCGGCGACATCGGCGTGGGCGCGCGCGAGGTCGGCTTCATGGCCGGCATGATGAAGCGCCTGTCCAACGACACCGCCTGCGTCTTCACCGGCAAGGGCCTGGCCTATGGCGGCAGCCTGATGCGCCCCGAGGCCACCGGCTACGGCACGGTCTATTTCGCCCAGCAGATGCTGCACCGCCAGCACCTGAACCTGGAGGGCATGCGGGTCGCAATCTCGGGCTCCGGCAATGTGGCCCAGTATGCGGCCGAGAAGGCCATTGAGCTGGGCGCCAGGGTGCTGACCCTGTCGGACTCCGAGGGCTGCCTGGTGCTGGAGCAGGGCTTCAGCGAGGCGCAGCTGACGGCAGTGATGGATTGGAAGAACCTGCAGCGCGGCCGGCTCTCGGCCTTCGCGCAGCAGCATGGCCTGCGCTTCGAGGCAGGGCGCCGGCCCTGGCATGTGCCGGTGGACGTGGCCCTGCCCTGCGCCACACAGAACGAGCTGGACGAGCAGGACGCGCGCCAGCTGGTCGCCAACGGCGTGCGCTGCGTGGCCGAGGGCGCCAATATGCCCAGCACGCTGGAGGCGGTGGAGGTCTTCCTGGCCGCCGGCACGCTGTACGCGCCCGGCAAGGCCAGCAACGCCGGCGGCGTGGCCACCTCGGGCCTGGAGATGACGCAGAACGCGATGCGCATGTCCTGGAGCCATGCCGAGGTGGACGAGCGCCTGCACGCCATCATGAAGGACATCCACGAGAACTGTGTGCGCTATGGCAAGCGCGCCGATGGCTCGATCAACTATGTCGACGGCGCCAATATTGCCGGCTTCGTCAAGGTGGCGGACGCGATGCTGGCCCAGGGCGTGGTCTGAGGGCCCTCAGGCCGCGCGAGCGCCAAGCCGCGCGGCCTGCTCCAGCCAACGCGCCCGCTGCGCGTCCGTGCTCTTGATCACCGGACTGAATTCGCTGATGCGCACCGGCGCAATGCCGCAGAACTCCAGCACCGCGCCCTTCATCATCCGATGGGCCGGCGCGCCCTGCAGCCAGCGGAAGTACCAGGCGGGCGTGTCCAGGCTCACCAGCAGGCGCGCACTGCGGCCCTTGAGCAGGCGCTCTGGCCAGGTCTGCGTGGCGACATAGCGGAAGGCAAAACCGGGCGTCAGCAGGCGGTCCAGCAGGCCCTTCAGCAGCGCCGGCACCGAGCCCCACCAGACGGGGTAGACCCAGACCAGATGCTCGGCGGCCTGGATCTGCTGCTGCAGGCGCTGCAGATCGGGCTCCAGCGGCGGCAGGCTCGCGTAGCCCTCGGGCAGGTCCGGCGCGAACTGCAGCGCGGCGAGCTGCACCTGCTCCACCTCATGGCCGGCGACCCGCGCCGCCTCGGCATAGGCCGCGCCCAGGGCAGCGCAGAAGCTGTCGCGTCGGGGATGGGCCTGAATCAGAAGAATGCGTTTGGCTTGATGGTTCATGGGCCCAGTCTGGACCTTGACCCATGGGGCAGGGTCAAGCCTCGCGCTCAAGCTCCTCGCAGAGGGGCTCCAGCCTGCCACTGAGCAGCATGGCCTCGCAGTCCAGCAAGAGACGCTCCTGGTGCTCTAGACGCTCACGTTCGCGCCGCAGGGTCTGGCGCTTGTGGCGCACGGCATCCAGCAGCGCGCCCAGCCCGGGCCGCGGCCCGTGATCGAAGAACAGGCGTTGCAACTCCTGCAATCGAAAACCCACGGCCTGGGCCTGGCGGATGAAGCGCACCGTTTCCTCATGCGCCGGCTCATAGACCCGGTAGCTGCCACGGCGGCGCGGCGCCGGGAGCAGGCCCAGGCTTTCATACAGGCGCAGGGCTTTGGCGCTGGCGCCGGTGCGGCGCGCCAGCTCGCCGATCAGCAGGCCGGCCTCGCTCATGCCTTGCGCGCCCCGGGCAGCAGCTCGGCATTGTGCTCACCCAGCCCCGGCGCCACGGCCCGGATGGCGCCCGGCGTGTCGCTGAGCTTGGGCACGATGCCCGGCACATCAAGCGCTAGCCCCGAGGCGGTAACGATGCGCTCGATCATGCCGCGCGCGCGGTAGTGCGGGTCCTCGGCGATGTCACGCGCGGTGTAGATGCGCCCCACCGGCACGCGCGCTGCCTGCAGGACCTCGACCACCTCGGCCACCGGGCGCTGCACGGTCCAGGCGGTAATCGCGGCATCGAGTTCGTCCACGCGCGCAGCGCGGCCGGCATTGCCGGAAAGCAGCGGGTCTTGCCCCAGGTCCTCGCGGCCTATGGCCGTCATCAGGCGCTTGAAGATCGAGTCGCCGTTGCCGCCTATCACCACCTGGCCGTCGGCGCAGCGGTAGGCATTGCTGGGCGCGATGCCGGGCAGCGCCGAGCCGGCGGGCTCGCGCACCACGCCGAAGGCGCTGAACTCCGGCAGCAGCGATTCCATGCAGTTGAAGACCGCTTCGTACAGCGCCACGTCCACCACCTGGCCGCGGCCGGTGCGCTGGCGCGCCTGCAGCGCGAGCAGCACGCCGATCACGCCGTGCAGCGCGGCCAGCGTGTCGCCCAGGCTGACGCCGGCGCGCACCGGCGGCCGGCCGGGCTCGCCCATCAGATGGCGCAAGCCGCCCATCGCCTCGGCCACCACGGCGAAGCCGGGCAGGTCGCGGTAGGGACCGGTCTGACCGTAGCCGCTGATGCGCAGCATGATCAGGCCCGGGTTGGCAGCGGCGAGCGTTTCGTAGCCCATGCCCCAGTCTTCCATCAGGCCGGGGCGGAAGTTCTCGATCAACACATCGGCCTCGGCCGCCAGCTGGCGCGCGATGGCGCGGTCGGCCTCCTCGCGCAGGTCCAGCGTGACGCTCTTCTTGTTGCGGCTCTGTACCTGCCACCAGACGCTCTCGCCCTGGTGCAGCATCCGCCACTGGCGCAGCGGGTCGCCCGTGCCCGGGGGCTCGACCTTGATGAGCTCGGCGCCGAAGTCGGCCAGGGTCTTGCCGGCAAAGGGGCCGGCGATCAGCTGGCCAAGTTCGAGCACCTTGAGGCCGGCCAGTGGTCCGGCGGCCAGGGCTGAAGCGTCGGAAGGGGCAGCGGAGAATGCAGTCATGGCGTGGTCAGCTGGGAGAAATGCGTCTTCAAGGACTGGATCGCGTGGCGCACCTTGGCGGGCTGGGCGTCGCGCTGCGGCGTCAGCGCCCAGACGGGCAGGCTGGGCAGCTGCCAGCTCGTCGTCAGCCGCAGCAGGCGGCCGGCCTGCACGGCCTCGTCCACGTCGCTGGGGCTGAGCACGGCCAAGCCCAGGCCGGCCTCGCAGAGCTGCTGCAGGCTGAACTGGTTGTTGCTGCTGACACGCGGCGCGATGCGCAGCTTCTGCGCGGGCGGCTGCGTGGCGCCGGTGGCTGCGCTGCGTTCGACGAGCAGGTCCAGCAGGCGCGGACTCTCGGTGTCAGCACCGATGGCCAGCCAGTCGTGCTCGGCCAGCGCTTCGAGAGAAGCTGGCGCGCCGCGGCGTGCCAGATAGGCCGGCGCGGCGTAGAGCGCCATGGTCTTCTCGCCGATCTTCTGTGCCACCCAGAGGCTGTCGGGCAGGCGACCGTAGCGCACCGCCAGGTCGATGCGCAGGGCCAGCAGATCACTGAAGCCGTCGTCCACCTCCAGATGCAGGCGCAGGCCGGGATTGGCGCTGAGCAGCGGCGCCAGCGCCGGCCCCAGGTGGCGCGCAAAGCCCACGGCCGCGGCCACGCGCAGCTCGCCCTCGGGCGCGTCGCGCAGCTGCAGCAGCTGCAGCTGGGCCTGCTGCGCCGCGGCCAGCATCGCGGCGCAGCCTTCATGGAAGCGCGCGCCGGCCGGCGTCAGCGCCAGGCGGCGGGTGGAGCGGTGCAGCAGGGTTACGCCCATATCGCGCTCCAGCGCGCGCACCTGCTGGCTGACCGCCGAGGTGGTGGTCTTGAGCTTCTTGGCGGCGGCCACGAAGCTGCCCTGCTCCACCACGGTGGCGAGCACGGCCATGCGCTTGAGCTGGTCCAGCATCGGGCGGGTCGGTTCTGGCTTGTGGGAGTTTTGTGTAGTTTATCTAAACAGAGTAGGGAGATTTGAAGGACTTACCGCGGAACTGTGAAGTTCGTAGAGTTGAGTCCATCGCAACAGCCGCTCGCCAGACCGAGCGCAACCCTGGAAGGATTTCCCATGAAAGTCGCCCTGATCGGACCCACCGGATTTGTCGGCAGCGCCGTGCTGCAGGAACTGCTGGCGCGCGGCCACGCGGTGGTCGCGCTGACCCGCAACCCGTCCAAGCTTGTGGCGCAGGAACGCTTGAGCGTCGTGCAGGCCGATGTGCTCGATGCCGCCCAGCTGGCGGCCGCCGTGCGCGGCGCCGACGCCGTGGTCAGCGCCTATAACCCGGGCTGGGGCAACCCGGATCTCTACAAGGAGTTCCTGAAAGGCACGCAGGCCATCTTCGCCGGCGTCAAGGCCGCCGGCCTGAAGCGCCTGCTGGTGGTGGGCGGCGCCGGCAGCCTGTATGCGGCGCCAGGCGTGCAGCTGGTGGACACGCCGCAGTTCCCGGCCGAGTGGAAGACCGGCGCGCTGGCCGCGCGCGAGGCGCTGAACCTGATCCGGCAGGAAAGCAGCCTGGACTGGACCTTCCTGTCACCGGCCGTGCACCTGGAGCCTGGCGAGCGCCGTGGCAGCTACCGCCTGGGCGAGGATTCGCCGGTGATGGACACCGACCCGGCCAAAGGCCCGGCGCGCATCTCGGTGGCCGATCTGGCCGTGGCCATCGTCGACGAGCTGGAAACGCCGCGCCACATCCAGCGCCGCTTCACGGTCGGCTACTGACGCGCCGCCGCGCATGGGGGGCGCTCAGGCGGCCTTCTGCTCCAGCAGGAAGTTGGCGCCCTCGTACTGACCCAGGCGCTCCACCAGATAGGGCAGGCAGGCCTGCAGCTCCGCGTGCAGCGTGAACGGGGGGTTGGCGACGAACATGCCGCTGCCCAGCATGCCGAAACCGCGCTCGTCGGGCTGGGTGACGGTCAGGCGCACATGCAGCCAGCCCTTTTTGGCGGCGGCGTCGGCCGCAGCCTTCAGACGCTGGGCCAGCTGCGCCGATTCCAGCAGGGCCAGCTGCGGATACCAGATCAGGAACACGCCCTCGGGAAAGCGCTGCAGCCCCTCCCGCAAGGCGGCCAGCACCTTGCCATAGTCGGTCTTGAGCTCATAGGGCGGGTCCATCAGCACCACCGCGCGGCGCGAGGGCGGCGGCAGCTCGCCCTTCAGCGAGGCGAAGCCGTCCTTGTCGCTGACCTGGGTGTTGGGGCGGCCCTCCAGATAGCTGGCGAGGATGCGGTGGTCGGTGGGGTGCAGCTCGTAGACGCGCAGGCGGTCGGCCTCGCGCATGCGCAGATGGGCGATCGCGGGCGAACCGGGGTACTGGCGCAGCTGGCCGTCCGGATTGAACTGGCGCACCAGATCCACATAGTCGGCCAGCGGCTCGGGCAGGTCCTTGCGGTCGTACAGCCTGGCGATGCCCTGGCCGTACTCGGCGTTCTTCTGCGCATAGCGGCCCTCGATGGAATAGCCGCCCGCGCCCGCATGGGTGTCGACCAGGGTGTAGGGCTTGTCCTTCTCCGCCATATAGCGAAGCACACGGGTCAGCACCAGGTGCTTGAGGACATCGGCATGGTTGCCGGCATGAAAGGCGTGGCGGTAGGCGAGCATGTGCGCACTGTAGCGCCTGCGCCCGGCCCGCGCCGGACCTCAGGGCCTCGGTGTGTCAGGGCTGCTGGATCGCGCCGGGGTTGCGCGCCGGGCCCTTCAGGGCCTGCAGCTGGCGCGGGTGCTGGTACTGCTGGGTGGGCTGCAGCTGCGCGAACAGCGACGCGACCCGGCCCCGCAGGGCCGAGTCGGGCGGCAGCGCATAGCCGCTGGCCGCGTCGAGCTCGTCCTGTGCTATGCGCGGATTGTTCTGCACCTGCCAGAGGCTGTCCTCGCTGATCCAGCCGCGGCCCGCAATCAGATTGTTGACGATGCGCACCCGAGCATTGCCGCCTTCGCGCACATGCAGCAGCGGCACGGGCATCCAGTGGCGGTTGATCAGGGTGTTGTGGAACAGATCGAGCTCGTTGACCGGCCAGTGGTAGCCCTCGGCGCCGTAGGACACCATCAGACGGTTCTCGGTGCCGGCGCTCTGTTCCAGCACATTGCCCAGCACCCGCGCCTTGCCGCCGTTCGGGAACTCCAGCTCATAGCTGGCCGTGCCGCCCAGCTCGTCGGTGAGCCGGCTGTAGAGGATCTCGTTGTCGGCGGCCCGGCTCTTGAGCAGATGCCCCCCCTCCGCATGGTGGAAGTAGCTGTGGCTGACCTTGAGGCTGGCGATACGGCCCACATAGAGCAGATGGCTGAAGTTCTTGTGGCGATGGCCATGCGAGAACTCGCAGCCTTCCACCACCAGCCTGGCCTTGGCATCGTTGCTGCCCAGTATGCAGGTCTCGTTGCGGGTGAAACGGCAGTCGCGCACCGTCAGGCTGCCCGTCTCCAGCCGTATGGCAGCGCCATTGGTGTCCCGCGCGCGCGCATCCTCGAAGTCGAAGCCACTGATCTCCATGCCCTCGGCCCGCACGACAAAAATACCCTTGCCCTCGGCAGCGGCCCCCTCGCCTATCAGGCGCACACGCCCGCCCAGCGCGACCAGCTGCAGCTCATTGCGCTTCCAGACCGCAACATCGCCGCGGTAGTCCCCGGCCAGCACCTCGATGCGATCGCCGGCCTGGGCCAGGCGCGCGGCCTGGGCCAGGCTTGCAAGCGGCTCGCCCGGCCCCACACGCAACACCCGCCTGGCCTGAGGCGCAGAGACCGGCGCGGCCGCCAGCGGCAGTGCGCCACTCAGCAGAGCCAGGCTCAGGAGACGGCGACGATATGAAGGGGCAGGGGCTTTGCGCATCGTGGGCGTCGAGTCTAGCCGCAGCCGGCCGCGGCCAGATGTCAGCAAGAACAGCGACATTTCGCTACGCTGCGAGACTTTGCGCTCAAAGCACGCCCTGTCCATCCGCCATGCCCAGCCTCTTCGACCCTGTACAGATCGGTGAGCTCCAGCTCGCCAACCGCATCGTGATGGCGCCGCTGACACGCAGCCGCTCGCCCGGCCTGGCGGTCGGCGAGCTGGCCATCGAGTACTACCGCCAGCGCGCCAGCGCCGGCCTGATCATCAGCGAGGGCACCCAGGTGGCGCCCCAGGGCCAGGGCTATCTCGATACGCCCGGCATCCACAGCGCCGAACAGATCCGGGCCTGGCGCCGGGTCACCGACGCGGTGCATGCCGCCGGCGGCAAGATCGCCGCCCAGCTCTGGCATGTGGGCCGGGTCTCGCATCGCCTGTTCCAGCCCGAGGGCGCAGCGCCGGTATCGTCCACGGCCCGCAGCGCTGGCGGCAAGACCTTCACCCACGAAGGTTTCGTGCCGGTGTCCGAGCCGCGCGCGCTGCGCAGCGAGGAGATTGCCGGCGTGGTCGCCCAGTACGTGCATGGCGCACGCTGTGCCATGGAAGCGGGCTTCGACGCGGTGGAGGTGCATGGCGCCAACGGCTATTTGATCGACCAGTTCCTGCGCGACAGCATCAACGACCGCAGCGATGCCTATGGGGGAGGCATTGCCAATCGCTGCCGCTTCGCAGTCGAGGTGATGGCGGGCATTGCCGCGGCGATAGGGGGCGGTCGTGCCGGCATCCGGCTCTCGCCGGTGACGCCGGTCAACGGCGCCGGCCAGGACAGTGATCCGCAAGCCCTGTTCGACCATCTGGCCGGCGAACTGGCGGCACTGAAGCTGGCCTTTGTCCATGTCATCGAAGGGCAGACCGGCGGCGCGCGCGATATCGCGCCCTTCGACTACCAGGCGCTGCGCCGGCGCATCCAGGCGCCCTATATCGCCAACAACGGCTACAGCCGCGAGATGGCCCTGGCCGCCGTGGCCGAGGGGCGTGCCGATCTGGTGGCCTTCGGCCGCGCCTTCATCAGCAACCCGGATCTGGTGCGACGCCTGCGCCTGAACGCCGCGCTGGCCGAGCCGGACCGCAGCAGCTTCTACGGCGGCGATGCACGCGGCTACACCGACTACCCGGCCCTGGCTTAAACCTGCGCCTTCAGCTTGCTGACCTTGGCACGGAACAGTTCATTGATACCGACCTCGCGCGGCCCGGGCAGCAGTTCGCCGCGCTGCCCGGCTTGCAGACTGCCGGGCGTTTTGACCGCCAGATAGAAGCCGCACCAGCCGTTCTGCATCATCAGCTTGGCAGCCTGATTGAAGCCCATCACCGCGTTGAACTTGAAGCAGGGGAAGCGTGGCTCGCTGACCACCAGTTCGGCATCGGGAAAGCGCAGCACATCGCCAATCCAGACCTGGCTCTCCAGCAGCCCCTGCAGGCTCAGGTTCTCACCCATCGCGCCATGCGGCAAGGCCTCGTCCCAGCCCGCCGCCCGGGCCTGGGCACGTACCGTCTGCCAGAAGGGGTAATGCTCGAGCGGATAGGCATAGACCGCCTTGGAAAGGCCGCCATGCACGCTCGGGTCGGCCTGCTCGTCGCCGGCCAGACCGGTCGGCCCCACCGCCACCGGGCCCTCCCGGCTCCGTTTGCGTATGCCGCTGAGTACCGAGCGGCCATCGTCGGTGACAAGCGCCGTCGCGACCGCGGTGTTGAGGCTGATCAGGCTGAGGGTCATAAATAGGGATTGTGGCAAATGTCGCGTCGATGACCCTGTCCGCATCGAACATGACAGGTACAACATGAACCCATTCCGGAAACGCATAACCATGCATCCAGAGGGAGTTACGGGGAGATTACATTGGGGCGACAATCCCTTTCCCGCCCGCCTCACCCGGCGCAGCGGCGATCCCGCCGGGCTCCATCCTGAGACTCGGCAAGTGCCTCTAGAAACTGGGCTGCGCTCCGACCGAGCCGGTGCCATGAGCGGCATTGGGCCAGGCCCGGCCAGAGCTGATGCTCGTGCGAGCAGTCACTTCGCTCCGAGCCTGCCCCAATCCTGCTTTCAAACTTGTATGGGACTTGCCATGAACCAACCCGTGATGGAAGGGCTGCGCCTGAACGTGCCCGCCTATGTGAAGCATCAGCGCCTGATCGCCTGGGTCGCCGAGATCGCCGCGCTGACCCAGGCTAAGGATGTCTACTGGTGCGACGGCAGCCAGGAAGAGTACGACCGCCTGTGCCAGCAGCTGGTGGAGGCCGGTACCTTCAAGAAACTGAATCCGGCCAAGCGCGCCAACAGCTATCTGGCTTGCAGCGACCCCAGCGACGTGGCCCGGGTGGAAGACCGCACCTTCATCTGCTCGCAGCAGAAGGAAGACGCCGGCCCGACCAACAACTGGATGGCTCCGGCCGAGATGCGCGCCCTGCTGCAGACCGGCGAAAACGCCTTGTTCAAGGGCGCCATGAAAGGCCGCACCCTGTACGTGGTGCCCTTCAGCATGGGCCCGATCGGTTCGCCGATCGCCCATATCGGCGTCGAGCTGTCCGACAGCCCCTATGTGGCCGTCAATATGCGCATCATGACCCGCATGGGCCGCGCCGTGCTGGACGTGCTCGGTGCTGACGGTGTGTTCGTGCCCTGCGTGCATACGGTTGGCGCACCGCTGGAAGCCGGCCAGGCTGATGTCAAATGGCCCTGCAACAAGACCAAGTACATCGTCCACTATCCCGAGACCCGTGAGATCTGGTCCTACGGCTCGGGCTACGGCGGCAATGCACTGCTGGGCAAGAAATGCTTTGCGCTGCGCATCGCCTCGACCATGGGCCGCGATCAGGGCTGGCTGGCTGAGCACATGCTGATCCTCGGCCTGACCTCGCCCGAGGGCAAGAAATACCACTTCGCCGCCGCCTTCCCCAGCGCCTGCGGCAAGACCAACTTCTCGATGCTGATCCCGCCCGAGGCGCTGAAGGGCTGGAAGGTCACGACCGTCGGCGACGATATCGCCTGGATCAAGCCCGGCGCCGATGGCCGCCTCTATGCGATCAATCCGGAGGCCGGCTACTTCGGTGTTGCACCGGGCACCAACACGCTGACCAATTACAACTGCATGGCCAGCCTGCATCGCGATGTCATCTTCACCAACGTCGCGCTGACCGACGATGGCGATGTGTGGTGGGAGTCGATGACCGACACCCCGCCGGCGCATCTGATTGACTGGCAGGGCAAGGACTGGACCCCCGAGATCGCCAAGCAGACCGGCGCCAAGGCCGCCCACCCGAACGCACGTTTCACGGTCGCCGCGACCAACAACCCGGCGCTGGATCCGGACTGGAACAACCCCGCAGGCGTCGCGATCGACGGCTTCATCTTCGGGGGGCGCCGCTCCACCACCGTGCCGCTGGTCACCGAGGCACGCGACTGGGTGGAGGGCGTCTACATGGCCGCCACCATGGGTAGCGAAACCACAGCCGCCGCCGCCGGCCAACAGGGCGTGGTGCGCCGCGATCCCTTCGCGATGCTGCCCTTCATGGGCTACAACATGGCCGACTACTTCCAGCATTGGCTGGATCTGGGGGCCAAGCTGAAAGCCTCGGGCGCCACGCTGCCCAAGATCTTCTGCGTCAACTGGTTCCGCAAGGGTGCAGACGGCAAGTTCGTCTGGCCCGGCTATGGCGAGAACATGCGCGTGCTGAAGTGGATGCTCGACCGCGTCACCGGCAGTGGCCAGGGCGAGGAGCATGCTTTCGGCGTGACACCTCGCTACGAGGACATCAACTGGACCGGCCTGGCCTTCAGCAAGGAGCAGTTCGAGGTGGCCACCCGCATCGACAAGGCCGACTGGGCAACCGAGATGAAGCTGCATGACGAGCTCTTCGCCCAACTCGCCTATCACCTGCCCGCCGAGCTGCCCGCCACCAAGGCCCGCATCGAAGCCCGTCTGGCGGCAGAGTAAACCGGAAAAGGCGCCCGGAAGCTGCCACGCGGCTTCCAGACCAAGCGGCGCACACGCAAAGAAAAAGCCCGCCGATCGGCGGGCTTTGTGCTTTGTGGCGCTCGACGTCGCGCGCTGGGCGCTCAGGCCCGGCGGCTGTTGGCAGCGCGCAGTTCAGCGGCGAAAGACGGCATGCTGCCCTCAACCTGCTGAGCCAGAGCCAACAGTTCGCGCTCGGCACGACGCTCGGCGGCCAGGGCGCGCTGGGCCTTGAGGCTCTCGATCAGACGCAGCCACAGGCGGGCTCCGATCGCGGTGAAGGAACCGCTGTGGCGGACGCTGCGCTGCAGGGGCAGACCGAAGGTATGGGAAGCGACGCTCATGATCAGATGTCCTGTTGAAGTGCTCTTGTGGAGCTGATAGGTCGGATTATGGGGTTTACCCTAGGAATTCATCCAATGAATCCTTGGAATCATTGATATAAATAGTCTGTATATCTTGAGCGCAGCGCATGAACTTCCGCACCCTGGATCTGAATCTGCTGAAGGTCTTCGACGCGGTCATGGCCGAGCGCAACCTGACCCGGGCGGCTGAGCGTCTGGCCATGACCCAGCCGGCTGTCAGCCACGCGCTGAAGCGCCTGCGTGAAGCCACCGGTGAGGAGCTGTTCGTGCGGCAGGCCTTCGGCATGAAGCCGACCTCGCGTGCCGAGGGCTTGTGGCCCGAGGTCAGGCTGGCCCTGGACCGGCTGCGCGCCGCGCTGGACCCGGGCGACTATCTGCCCGGACAGCAGGAGTACACCTTCCGCATCGCCATGGCGGATGCGACGGCCGCCCTGATCCTGCCGCCGCTGGTGGCGCAGCTGGAGCAGGCCCAGGCGCTGGCCAATGTGCATGTGCTGCCGCTGACCACCCGCGACCCGCGCAGCCTGCTGGAACAGGGCGAGGCCGATTTCGCACTGGGCTACTTTCCGCAGGCGGTCGCTGCGCTGCAATCGCAGGGTGCGATGGCCGCCATCCGGCAGCACCGGCTCTATGAGAGTGAGTATGTCTGCGTGATGCGGCGCGGCCACCCCCTGGCCGAGCTGCCAATGGATCTTGAGCGCTATTGCACCGCCCACCATCTGCTGGTCAGTTTCTCGGGGCGGCCGCACGGCTTTGTCGACGAAGCCCTGGCAGCCCTCAACCGCAGCCGCCGCATCGTGCTAACGGTCAACCAGTTCTTCACCGCCGGTCGGGTGGTCGCGCAGAGCGATCTGCTGACCGTGCTGCCGGCCTCCTTTGTCGAGGCCACCGGCTACAAGGCCCAGCTGATCGAACGTCCGCTGCCCATGGCCCTGGCCAGGGTGCATGTGGACATGCTGTGGCATCTTCGCAATGAGGAACGCAGCGCGCAGCGCTGGATGCGGGCCCGCCTGCTCGAGGCTGCCCGGCTGGCGCATCCCGGCGATGCGGCGACAATGCAGGCATGAGCACCATCGCCGACCTGACCGACGCCGAGTTCGCCGAACTCGACGAACTGCTTGCCACCACCCCCGCCCCGCTGCAGGCCCTCGATGCCTCGATGCTGGACGGCTATCTCTGCGGCGTGCTGGCCCAGCCGCGCCTGATCGAGATCGACGAGTGGCTGCCCAATATCTTCGACTACGACGGCGGCCTGCTGCCTGCCGATGTCGACCCGCAATGGCTGGCTCGCATCCGCGCGCTGGTGGAGCGCCGCCACAAGGCGCTGAACCGCGCGATGCTGGAAGATGGCTGGTTCGACCCGGTGGTGCTGGACTTGGACGAGAGCGAGAACCCTGCTGACGAAGTGCCCCCGGCCGGCGAGGACGCAGAGGCCGCCGCGGCCCGTGCCAGCTATGCGGCGATGAGCCCGATTTCTCGCACCCTGATGCCCTGGGTGGCCGGTTTCCAGCATGCCTGCCTGTGCTTTCCTGAACTCGCCGACATGCCCGACGACGCGGTGATGGCTGCGCTGGCACGTCTCTACCGCCACCTGCCTGCCGAAACGGACGAGGAAAAGGAAGTCATCGCCACGCTGGACCGCGAGCACCCGCTCAAGGACCTTGATGACGCCATTGAGGAGCTGGTCGTCACCGTCGCAGATCTCTGCGACCTGACCGAGCAGCATCGCTACCACGTCGAGACGCTGAGGCGCGATGGCCCCAAGGTCGGCCGTAACGACCCCTGCCCCTGTGGCTCGGGCCGCAAGTACAAGCAGTGCCACGGCGCCAACTGATCGCTCGGCCCAAGGTGGTCCGCTGATGCGCCTGCAGCTGATCTCGGACCTGCACCTGGAAACCGAGGCGGTGGCGATCGAGCCCGCCACCGGCGCCGATCTGCTGGTACTGGCCGGCGATATCGACAGCCGCTGGAGTGGTCTGCGCCAGTTCGCGGACTGGCCGGTACCCGTGCTCTTCGTACCCGGCAATCATGAGTACGACGGACGCGATTTCGACGCCGCGAATGCAGGCCTGCGCGAGCTGGCCGCCGAACTGGGCTTTGTGCTGCTGGACGACGAGGAATGCCTGCAGCTCGATAGCGCAGGCCGTCGGGTGCGCTTTGTAGGCAGCACCCGCTGGAGCGATTTCGACCTCTTCGGTACCGCGGAGCGGACGCGCGCGATGCGTGCCGCCGGCTACTTCCAGCGCGTGATGGCGGCTACCCGCGGCGGTGCGCCTTTTGACGCCGCTGCCGTGCGCGAGCAGGGTCTGCGCTGCCGTGACTTTCTCGCTGCAGCTCTGGGCCGGGTAGAAAACGGACGGGATTGGGAGGCCACCGTGGCCATCACCCACTTCGCGCCCAGCCTGAGAAGCGCCGACCCGCGTTACGGCCGCCAACCCGGCACCGCCAGCTTCTGCAACAACGATGAAGCGCTGTTCGGCGGCGCCAGGCTATGGCTTCATGGCCATCTGCACTGCCGCCACGATTACCGTGTTGGCAGCACCCGTGTGGTCTGCAATGCGCGCGGGCATCAGCACAAGGGTGAGGCCGAGCACTGGCGCAGCGATTTCATCGTCGAGGTGTTCGCCAACGGCGATTGACGGCCATCAATTTTCCGACCGGCTCTTGTGTCAGACTTCCCCCCATACCCATCAGCTCAAGGAGTGAACGATGAAGATTCTTGTCGCGGTTGACGGCAGCGCCTACACCAAACGCATGCTGGCCTATCTGGCCGCCCATGATGAATGGCTGGGCGGCGCACATCAGTACACCGTGCTCCATTCGGTGCCGGCCGTGCCGCCGCGCGCTGCCGCCGTGCTCGACAAGGACGTGCTGAAGAGCTATTACGAAGACGAGGCCGAGAAGGTGCTCAAGACCATCCGCACCTTCTTCAACAAACAGAAGATCCAGGCCGAGTTTGTCAGCAAGGTAGGCCCGGCTGCGGACGTGATCGCCAGCACGGCCAGCAAGGGCAAGTTCGACCTGCTGATGATGGGCTCGCACGGCCACAGCTCTCTGGGCAATCTGGTGATGGGCTCGGTCACCACCAAGGTCATGGCCCACAGCACCGTGCCGGTGCTGCTGGTGCGCTAAGCGCCAGCGCGCCCGTCGAGTCCGCCAAAGACTCGGGGGCGCTTGCTTCGCTCAGTTGCGCCGGCTCAGCCAGCTCAGGGGTGATTCAAGCGCCAGCCGCGCCGCGAGCGCCTGGCGTTCGGACTCCAGCAGATAGGCTTCGCCATCGCTCTGGCGGTATTCGTCCTCCAGGCTGGCCTCCATGCCGAAGGCGGTACCCAGATCCGCCGGATCGGGCTCATGCACAGGCGCAGGGCTCTTGCGGAAGAAGCGCCAGGTCGGGGCAAATCGCATGGTGAACCTCGCTGCGGCTAGGATGGGGAGGGTTAAAGTCCAGTGTGCGCCGCAATGCCCACGCCAGAATCCCCAAGATGGGTGGAAAAGCCGCAGCAGTTGGGAAAATCTCACGCATTGCTGGCTGACACAAAGTGACACCCCCGCAAGCGCCTGACGCTGGCTCAATGTGAGCCTCTGCGGATCTCCCCCTCCGGAAGGATGGCAAAAACTAGGGCAAACCCTTATGCTTCGCCTCCCTTGAACCCAAAGACCGTCATGAACCGTCATCTGCTGAATGGCCTCGCCACATCGTTTGTGGTGGGCGTTACGGGCAGCGCGCTGTGGCTGGCCCACGCCATCCAGCAGCCAGAGCGCCCCCTGGTACGCCAGATCGCTCAGCAGTCCAACTCGACCAGCCAAGCAGCCCAAACCGCCTCTGGCAATGCGCCGGCGGCACCGCAGACTTTGCTTCTGGCGCCGGAGCGCCGCTGAACAGCGGCCAGGGTTCTTCCAGAATCTAGGTGGCCGGTGCCAAGGCGCGCCGCGCGCCCGTAGCCAGGGCCTGGCCGATCTGATCCAGCAAAGCCACCCGCAGCGGTACGGCCGGCAGCTCACTGCTGAGCTTCCACTGGTGCCAGTACAGCTGCACTTCAACGCTGACCTCGGGCCGCAGCGCCAGCAGATCGCCCGCCTCGATCAGGGCCCGCACCTGCAGCTCGGGTGCCACCCCAACACCCCAGCCCATGCAGACCGCTCGCACATAGGCTTCGCTAGACGGCACATAGCGCTCACGCAGCCGCGGTGAGCGCAGGCCGAAAGCCTGGGCCACCCAGAGCGACTGCGTATCGTCCTTGCGGTTGAAAACCAGGAAGGGCGTGCTGGCGAAGTTGCTCGCCAGCAGTCCCTGCGGCAGCTGCGCGCGTACAAAGGCCGGGCTGGCCACCGCCACATAGCGCATCTGCCCCAGCGGCTGAACCTGGCAGCCGCGCAAGGCCTTGCTGACCGTCGAGACACAACCCAGCACCTCACCCTGACGCAGCCAGTCATGGGTGAAATCCTGGTCATCGACGATCAACTCCAGACCCCAGCCTTCGTCGAGGCCCTGTTGCACCACCCCGTCCAATGCCGGCAGCACCCAGGTGGCCAGGCTGTCGGCGTTGACCGCGATCGCGATCCGCTCGGTGGCCGCCACGCTGGCGCCCAGCTCGCGGGCTACATCGGTTCGCAGGGCCTGCAGCTGGCGGGCAAAGCGCAACAGCACCTTGCCCGGCTCGGTCAGGCGCAGTGGGCGCGAGCGCACCACCAGCAGCTGCCCCACCTGGGCCTCCAGGCTGCGCAGGCGCTGCGAAACCGCGCTCTGGGTGATGGACAGTCGTTGTGCAGCGCGCTCGAAGCTGCGCTCGTCGGCCAAGGCGGCCAGGCAGTCGAGTCCGGCGGAGTCCAGGTCTTTCATAAGCGTTGCTAATGTACAGCGAGAAAAATGCATGGTGCTTCATGAAAGCCGCGGCCCTGCCGACAATCCGGCACCCAAGCGCCACCGCCATGAGCAGCCCCAGCCTCCACGCCCTCAGCCAGGGCTGGCTCACCGGAGCCAGCCTGATCATGGCCATAGGCGCGCAGAACGCACTGGTGCTGCGCCAGGGCTTGCTGCGCCGCCATGTGGCGCCCGTGGTCGCACTCTGCGCCCTCTCCGATGTGCTGCTGATCTGCCTGGGCGTGTTCGGCCTGGGTCAGGCCATCGCAGCGTCGCCCTGGCTGCTGAGCCTGTTCCGCTATGGCGGCGCTGCCTTTTTGCTGCTGTACGCGCTGCGAGCAGGCCAGCGCGCCTGGCAAGGCAGCGGCAGCCTTGAGGCCCAGGGCGCACCGGCCAGCCTCGGGGCCACCCTCGGCGCCACCCTGGCCATGACCTATCTGAATCCGCATGTCTATCTGGACACCGTGGTGCTGCTGGGCACGCTCAGCACCCAGCACCCGGCAGGGCTGCGCTGGGCCTTCGCGCTCGGCGCCTCGCTGGCCTCGCTGATGTGGTTCTCGCTGCTTGGCTTCGGTGCTGCCGCCGTGGCCGAGCCGCTGCGCCGGCCCTGGGTCTGGCGCGGTATTGACGCCGCCGTCGCTTTGCTGATGGCGATCCTGGGTTTACAACTGCTGTTCAGCCCCTTGCCGGGGCAGATGGAGCCACTATGAAAATCGTCGTGATGGGCGCCGGCATTATCGGCGTTAGCACTGCCTGGTATCTGCTGCAGCAGGGCCATGAGGTGGTGGTGGTGGATCGCCAGGACGATGCGGCCATGGAAACCAGCTTCGCCAATGGTGCGCAGATCTCGGTCAGCTTCTGCGAGCCCTGGGCCAATGCCGGTGCGCCGTTCAAGGTTGCCAAGTGGCTGCTGCGCGACGATTCACCGCTGCTGTTCCGCCCGCGCCTGGAGCCGGCCCAGTGGCGCTGGGGCCTGAGCTTCCTGACCCAGTGCACCACCGCAGCCTTCGAGCGCAATGTCGAGCAGCTGGTGCAGCTGGGCCGCTACAGCCACGAGGCGCTGAAAGGCCTGGTGAAGGACACCGGCATCGAGTACGACCGCCTGGAGCGCGGCATCCTGCATTTCTTCTCCAGCCAGGCCGACTTCGACGCTGGCGCAGCCGGTGCCGAGGTGATGCGCCGCCATGGCGTGGACCGCCGGGTGCTGGGCCGCGGCGAGGTGCTGAAGATCGAGCCGGCACTGCGCAACTTCGGTGCCAACATCTTTGGCGGCACCTACACCCCCAGCGACGAGTCGGGCGATGCCTGCGTCTTCACCCAGAAGCTGGCCCGGCTGTGCGCGGCCCGCGGCGCCACCTTCCTCTACAGCCACGACATCCTGGGCCTGGAACGCGCCGGCAGCGAGATCAGCGGCGTGCAGATCGCCTCGCGCGTCAGCGGCAAGCGCCAGCTGCTCAAGGGCGATGCCTATGTGGCCGCGATGGCCTCCTACACGCCGGCCCTGCTGAAGCCGCTGGGCGAATGCCTCAATATCTATCCGGCCAAGGGCTATTCGGCCACGCTGAGGCTCAAGAAGCCCGAGGCCGCCAGCGTCGTCAGCCTGCTGGACGACACCCGCAAGATCGCGATATCGCGTCTGGGCGACCATGTCCGCATCGCCGGCACGGCCGAGCTGGTGGGCATGGACACCAGCCTGGACAGCCCGACCTCGCGGGTGCGCTGCGATGCCCTGGTACGGCGCTATGAAGAGCTGTTCCCCGGTGTCGCCGACCTGGGCGAGCGCAACTACTGGACCGGCCTGCGCCCCAGCACCCCGACCAACATTCCCTATATCGGCCGCAGCAAGAAGGCCAGCAATCTCTGGCTGAACGCCGGCCACGGCACGCTGGGCTGGACCCATGGCGCCGGCTCGGGCCTGGCCCTGGCCGAGTTGATGGCCGGTCGCCGGCCCGAGATGGCATTCAACTTCTACGGCGACACGCAAGGTCAGGCGCGCAAGATGGCCGTGGCGTGAAGCGCTGAGGGCGCCTAGAATCCGCGCCCCTTCATCGTTCCCGCCTGCTGCCATGCCCTCCCGCACGAGTTTCTGCGCCATCGACTTCGGAACCTCGAACTCGGCCATCGCCGTTCCCGCGGCCGCCCCTGCGTCGGCGGCGGCCATGCAACTGGTGGAGCTGGAGCCCGGCTACCGCACCATGCCCACCGCGGTGTTCTATTACGTCGAGGGCAAGCACGACGCGGACGGTCCGCCGCGCGCCTTCGGCCGCGCCGCGGTGGCAGCCTATGTCGAAGGTCATGAAGGCCGGTTGATGCGCTCGATGAAGAGCATCCTGGGCTCCAGCCTGATCGACCAGACCACCGATGTGGGCGGGGGCCGCGGCGTGCGCTACTTCGACATCCTGGCCGGCTATCTGAAGCGCTTGCGCCGGCAGGCCGAGGCCAGCACGGGCGCACCGCTGGACCAGCTGGTGCTGGGCCGGCCGGTGTTTTTCGTCGACGGCGAACCCGCGCGCGACGCCGCCGCCCAGTCGGCACTGGAAGCCGCCGCCCATGCGGTGGGCTTCCACGAGGTGCAGTTCCAGTACGAGCCCATAGCCGCGGCCTTCGACTACGAGAGCAGCATCGCCTCCGAGCGCATCGTGCTGGTCGCCGATATCGGCGGCGGCACCTCGGACTTTTCGGTGGTACGGGTGGGGCCACAGCGCATGCAGCGCCTGGACCGGCGCGAGGACATTCTGGCCAATCACGGGGTGCACATCGCCGGCACAGACTTCGACCGCCACATCGAGCTGGCCAGCATCCTGCGCGAGCTGGGCTACCGCGCGCTGGGCCCGGAGAAAGCCGGTCAACCGCCGCGCGAAGTGCCCAGCGGCATCTACTTCGACCTCGCCACCTGGCATCTGATCAATACCTGCTACAGCCCCGGCCGGGTGGCCGAGCTGCGTGCGATGCGCAGCTTCTACGGCCAGCCCCTGCACCACGAGCGCCTGATGACGGTGATCGAGCAGCACCTGGGTCATGAGCTGGCGGCACGGGCCGAGAACGCCAAGATTGCGGTCTCGGGTGGCGGCCATGCCGCGATCGACCTGGGCCTGGTCGAGCCCGGCCTGGCCCTGACCCTGGACCAGGCAGTGGCGGTCGATGCCCTGGATGCCGATGTCGGCCGCATCGTCGCCGCCGGTCGCGAGACCGTGGCCCAGGCCGGGCTCAGGCCCGAGCAGATCGATGCGCTCTATTTCACCGGCGGCTCCACCGGCTTGCGCCTGCTGGCCGACCGCATCGCTACCGACTATCCGGCGGCCGAGGCGGTGCGGGGTGACCGCTTCGCCTCGGTGGCCACCGGACTGGGTCTGCATGCCGCCCGGCTGTTCGCCGGCGCGACCCGCTAGCCTTCGCGCCTGCTCAGTAGTTGCGCCGCGGGCCCCGCGGCGGCGGGCCGCGGCGGGCCGGTGGGCGCTGCGCAGCTTCGGGTCTGGCCTGGGGTCGGGACACATCGGCCAGCATCAGGCAGGCGCTGACCAGGCTCTCGACTGCCTCCTCCAGATCCACCGGTGGCTCCAGGCTCTCGATCTCCTCCAGCAACTCCTCGGCATCCTCCAGATCGTCCGGGTCCAGATGGCGGTAGATGGCGGCCAGCGGCTCCAGCAGGGCGGCGGCGTCCTGCCGCATCAGCTCAGGGAAGCTCTCCAGCGCCAGCGCAAAGCCGGCCACCCAGGGCAGCAGCACCTCGGAGGGCTGGGCCTCATCGCCGTCCTCATCCTCCATCTCGAAGACCCAGGGGTCGAACCACTGGCGCTCGGCGATCGCGCGGTTGAGCTGCTGATGGCGACGCCGGGCCAGACCCATCAGCTCGCGGCTGTCAAAGCTCTCGGGCGGCTTGCGGCCCTCGCTATCCAGCAGATAAGGCCCCCACTGGAAGGCCTGTATGGCCTTGGGTTGCAGCAGCACGCCGACCAGATAGCCATCCAGCATGCTCAGATCCAGCGGCTCCAGCGGCGCCGGTACCTGGTCCAGCAAGACCTCGAGGCGCTCCATCTCGGCCGGGCTCAGGGGCTGCAGATCGGCCTTGGGGCCGGGCGCGGCGGGCGGCGTCTTTCTTGCCGCAGGCGCCGTGGCACGGGTCGACCTGGCAGGGTTGGGGCGGGGCTTGGAACTAGGGCTCATCGCGCTATTGTCCGCCCTGGGCTGACGCCGCGGCGGACCTTTGAGCGAACACTCTGTTGCATCGACACCCCCAATCGGTGGGATAGCCGGCCGCCGGCACCCTGCCTACAGTCGCCCTCATGCATGGACGCCATGCAATCGTCCCAACGACGTCCTTGACTCAAGGACTTTCAACGCCCACCCGTTCGCGGCTGGGCGTTCTTTTTTGCTTCCTTCGCTTCTCTTGCTTCTCTTGGCAGGCGGCGGTGATCACGGCTTAGAAGCCGCCGCCCAGCGTCTGCTTCAGATGCTCGATGAACAGCCGCACCGGCCGCGGCGTGCTGGAACTCCAGGGGTGCAGCGCATAGATCGCGTCACCGAAAAAGCCCACCGGCCGCCAGTCCGGCAGCAGTTCCTTGAGCCGGCCGGCGCGCACCGCCGGCGCCGCGCTGAAATCGGGCAGCAGCGCAATGCCCAGTCCGGCCAGCGCCGCCTCGCGCAGCACCTCGCTATTGGCGGCTCGTAGCGGGCCTTGCACCGGCACTTTCAAGCGTTCAGGCCCGGCGTTGCCGCGCTGCTCGAACAGCCACACCGCCGGCCCGGGCCGCAGATAGGGCAGGCAGGCGTGGGCGGCCAGTTCGGCGGGATGCATCGGCGTGCCCTGCTTCTTCAGATAGGCGCTGCTGGCCAGCAGCAGCGCGCGCGAGTCGCACAGCTTGAGCGCCACATGCGTGTCCGGCGGCGCGCTGGTGTGGCGGATTGCCAAGTCAAAGCCTTCCTGCGCCAGCGGCACCAGGCGGTCCGACAGATCCAGCTCGATGCGGATTTCCGGATAACGCCGCAGGAACGCGTCCAGCTGTGGCGCCACATGCTGACGTCCCAGCGCCACCGGCGCGGTGATGCGCAAGAGGCCGCGCGGCTGGCCGGCGGCATCGCGCAACTCGGCCAGGCTGCGGGTGATCTGCGCAAAGGAAGCCTCGGTGTCTTCGACCAGGCGCTGGCCGGCCTCGGTCAGGCGCACCGAGCGCGTGGTGCGCGCCACCAGCTGCGCACCCATCGCGCGCTCGAGATCGGCAATGCGCTGGCTGATCGCGGCCTTGGACAGCGACAGGCGCTGCGCCGCCTTGGTGAAGCTGCCGAGCTGGGCCACCACGGTCAGTGCATGCAGCTGGCCCCACAGCAGGTCGTTGCGAAGCTCGGGCTGGCGTTCGGTTGCGGCGCTCATGATTGTTCAAATTATCGAACAATCAAATCGCCGAAAGCGGATTGGCAGCGCTGGGGTGCCGCCCTAGACTGGCCGCATCCCTTTCGATCCCGGAGACCGCCATGGCCCTCGCCAGCACACCCGCCTACACCCGCAGCCAGGACCTGATGCACTACATCGGCGGCGCCGCGGTGCCAGCCAGCTCGGGCCGCACGCAGGCGGTCTACAACCCGAGCACCGGTGCGGTCGCCCGCCAGCTGCAGCTCGGCAGCGCCGAAGACGTGGACAAGGCGGTGGCCAGCGCGCAATCCGCCTTCCCGGCTTGGGCCGATGCGCCGCCGCTGCGCCGTGCCCGCGTGATGTTCAAGTTTCTGGAGCTGCTCAACAAGCACCGCGACGACATCGCTGCGATGATCACCGCCGAGCATGGCAAGGTCTTCACCGATGCGCAGGGCGAGGTGACGCGCGGCATCGACATCGTCGAGTTCGCCTGCGGCGTGCCGCAGCTGCTCAAGGGCGACTACACCGAGCAGGTCTCCACCGGCATCGACAACTGGACGATGCGCCAGCCGCTGGGCGTGGTGGCCGGCATCACGCCCTTCAACTTCCCCTTCATGGTGCCAATGTGGATGGCGCCGGTGGCCATTGCCACCGGCAATGCCTTCATCCTGAAGCCCAGCGAGCGCGATCCTTCGCCCAGCCTGTTCATGGCCGAACTGTTCAAGCAGGCCGGTCTGCCGGACGGCATCTTCAACGTGGTGCAGGGCGACAAGGTGGTGGTCGATGCGCTGCTGAACCACCCGGATGTGAAGGCGATCTCCTTCGTCGGCTCGACGCCGATCGCGCAGTACATCTACGAGACCGGCGCCCGCAACGGCAAGCGCGTCCAGGCCCTGGGCGGCGCCAAGAACCATATGGTGGTGATGCCCGACGCCGACATCGATCAGGCCGTGGACGCGCTGATCGGCGCGGCCTACGGCTCGGCCGGCGAGCGCTGCATGGCGATCTCGGTGGCGGTGCTGGTCGGCGATGTGGCCGACAAGATCATGCCGAAGCTGGCCGAGCGAGCCCGCACGCTGAAGGTCAAGAACGGCATGGAGCTCGATGCCGAGATGGGCCCCATCGTCACGGCGCAGGCACGCGATCGCATCGAGGGCTATGTGGCCCTGGGCGTCGAGGAAGGCGCGCAGCTGGTCGTCGATGGCCGCGGCCTGAAGGTGCCAGGCTGCGAGGCCGGCTTCTTCACCGGCGGCACGCTGTTCGACCATGTGACGCCTTCGATGCGCATCTACAAGGAAGAGATCTTCGGCCCGGTGCTGGCCTGCGTGCGGGTGGCCGATTTCGCGCAGGCGGTGGATCTGGTCAACGCGCATGAGTACGGCAACGGCGTGGCCTGCTTCACCAGCGACGGCAATGTGGCGCGCGAGTTCGCCCGCCGCATCCAGGTCGGCATGGTGGGCATCAATGTGCCCATCCCGGTGCCGATGGCCTGGCATGGCTTCGGCGGCTGGAAGAAGAGCCTGTTCGGCGATATGCACGCCTATGGCGAGGAAGGCGTGCGCTTCTACACCAAGCAAAAGAGCGTGATGCAGCGCTGGCCGGCCAGCACGCCCAAGGGCGCCGAGTTCGCGATGCCGACAAGTAGGTAGAAACGGAGGCCCGGGCTGGCGCGATGCGCACAGCCTGGCCGCCGCTGTTGCGTTGACGCAGAGGCATGTCCCGCGGATAGGCTACGCTTGCGAGCTTGTCCGTCCACCTGCCGTCCCCCAGCGCCATGTCCGAAGCCCAACGCAGCGAGGTCGATGAGGAACAGCTCGCCGACTGTCTGGCCGCCGCCCACCGGGCCCAGCAGGACTCGCAGCTCGACGCCGGCCTGGCCGCTGCCCAGCGGGCCTGGGAGCTGGCCTCGGCCCAGGGCTTTCTGGCCGAGCAGATCGAGGCTGGCCGGCTGCGCGCCTTCTTTCTCTACCGCCGCGGCGCGCTGGCCGCGCTGATACGCGCCGGCGATGCGGTGCTGCCGCTGCTGCGGACCCAGGGCGCCAGCGTACCGCTGGCCGAGCTGCTGCGCTGGATGGCGCTGGCCGGCTTCGAAACCGGCGATTTTGACACCGCGATGCGCTGCGCCAACGAGGCCTGCGCGGTCGCCCGCGAGCTCGGCGAGCAGGACCAGATCGCCCTCTCGCTGAATGCGCTGGGCGCCACCTTCGAGCGCATGGGCGATCCCTGGCAGGCCGAGCGGCTGATGCTCGAAGCGGCCGCCCTGGTGCGCGACAGCGCCAGCAGCTTTGCGCGCTGGGTCAGCTACAACAATCTCTGCGGCGTCACGCTGGGCGCCTTCTACCTGCTGCGCGACAGCGGCAACGACGCCGAATGCAGCGCCGCGCTGGAGCGGGCCCTGGGCTATGCGCGCGAGGCTCGCCCGCAGTCGCTGGCCCATGGCGACCCCTTTCCGCGCGTCGTCACCGAAGGCAATCTGGGCGAAGCCCTGCTGCACAACGGAGCGATCGACGAGGCCGAGGCCCTGCTCAGCGACGCGCTGGATCAGGCCCGCCAACTGGGCTACCAAGCGCAGGCCTGGCGGCTGCGCTGCTCGCTGGCCGAGCTGGCCCTGCTGCGCCAGCAGCCCCAGGCCGCCTTCGACGATCTGGCCGGCCTGCTGCAGGAGGCCGCCGGCAACGCCCCCGCCGCCACCCTGCTGCGCGCTCACCAGGCCCTGTACCGCGCGGCCCGGCAGCTAGGGCGGCATGAGGTGGCCCTGAGCCATCTGGAGGCCAGCCAGGCCATCGAGCGGCGCCGCTCGACCGCGCAGCTGATGGCCCAGTCGCGCTTCTTCGTCACCCGGCTGGAGGCCGAGCAGGCGCGCGATCAGGTCCACCGGCACGAGGCCCGCGCCGCCGAGCTGGAAGCGCATGTGCTGCGCGACCCGCTGACCGGCCTGGGCAACCGGCGCCTGATGGAGACCCGCATGCCGGCCATGGTGCGCGAGGCCGAGGAAAGCGGCCAGCCGCTGACCCTGGCCCTGATCGATGCCGACCGCTTCAAGGCCATCAACGACAGCCATGGCCATGTGATCGGCGACCAGGTGCTGCAGCTGCTGGCCCGCATGCTCAAGGAGAACACCCGTGGCAGCGATCTGCTGGTGCGCTATGGCGGCGAGGAATTCCTGGTGCTGCTGCCCGATACCGTGGCCGACCGGGCCTTCGAGGTCTGCGAACGGCTGCGCCAGCGCGTCGAGAGCTACCCCTGGCAAGACCTGGCCCCGGGCCTGGAGCTGACGCTCTCGATCGGCCTGGCCAGTGCGCCACCCTATGCGGGCGATCTGCTGATCGCCCGCGCCGACAGCGCGATGTACCGCGCCAAGCATCTGGGCCGCAACCGGGTGGCGCTGGCCTAGCTCGCTAGGCTTTCAGCAAGGCTCCCACCCGCTGCTGCAGCAGCTCCGGGCTGACCGTCTCGGGCGCCAGCGCCGCACCGGCCACCAGGCCCACGCGGCTGAACAGGCCGCGGCGGAAGGGCCGCACCATGGCCTCGCCGCGCTCCACCCGGGAGAAGAAGGACCCCCAGAGATTTTGCAGCGCCAGCGGCACCACCGGCACCGGCTGGCCCTCCAGAATCTTCATCACCCCGCCCTTGAAGGGCTGCAGCGCGCCATCGCGGGTGATGCCGCCCTCGGGAAAGA
The DNA here is from genome assembly GCA_041920215.1 of Burkholderiaceae bacterium. Lineage (GTDB taxonomy): Bacteria > Pseudomonadota > Gammaproteobacteria > Burkholderiales > Burkholderiaceae_C > JAYRSJ01. The sequence continues at coordinate 354,555 of JAYRSJ010000001.1, forward strand.
TCGCCAGCAGCTCGCCGTCGGCCAGCACCGCGCGGGCCTGGGCGAAGGCCGCCTCGTAGGTGGCCGGGTCGTCCTTCTGCGGCGCGATCGGTATTGCCTTGGCCAGGCGGAACAGCCAGCCCAGTACCGGGATCCGGAAGATGCGGTGGTCCATGATGAAGCGTATCGGCCGCGGGCTGGCGGCCATCAGCAGCACCGCGTCGACGAAGGACACATGGTTGCAGACCAGCAGGGCCGGGCCCTGGGTCGGGATGTGCTCGTCACCGCGCACCTTGAAGCGGTAGACCAGGCGCGAGGCGATGAAGGCCACGAAACGCAGCAGGTACTCCGGCACCACCATGAAGATGTAGAAGGCCACCACCGCATTGGCCAGGCCGACGACCAGGAAGAGCTCCGGAATGCTCAGGCCCGCGCCGAGCATGGCACCGGCCAGCACCGAGCTGGCGATCATGAACAGCGCGTTGAGGATGTTGTTGGCCGCGATGATGCGGGCCCGGTGCGTGGGCTGCGAGCGCAGCTGGATCAGGGCGTACATCGGCACGCTGTACAGCCCGGCAAAGCCGGCCAGCAGGCACAGATCGACCAGCACCCGCCAATGCGCCGGCTGCGCCAGGAAGGCGCCCAGACCCTGGCTGGCAGTGGGCGGCAGACCGCGCGAGGCGAAGTACAGATCGATCGCGAACACGCTCATGCCGATCGCGCCCATGGGCACCAGGCCGATCTCGACATGCCGACGCGACAGCAGCTCGCAGGACAGCGAGCCCAGACCTATGCCCACCGAGAACACCACCAGCAGCAGCGAGGCCACCTGCTCGTTGCCATGCAGCACCTCCTTGGCGAAGGCCGGGAAGTTGGCCAGGAAGACCGCGCCGAAAAACCACATCCAGGAGATGCCCAGCAGCGAGCGGAACACCGCCAGCTGCTGATGCGCCAGGCGCAGATTGCGCCAGGTCTCGCTGACCGGGTTCCAGTTGATCTTCAGCTGTGGATCGGTGGCCGGGCAGGCCGGTATGGCCTGGGCCGTCAGCCGGCCCAGCACGGCCAGCGCGAGGCAGGCGATCGCCACATGCTGGGCGCCTACCTGGGGTGTGGCGATCAGCAGGCCGCCGGCCACATTGCCCAGCAGGATGGCGACGAAGGTGCCCATCTCCACCATGCCGTTGCCGCCGGTCAGCTCGCGCTCGCTGAGCTGCTGGGGCAGATAGGCGAACTTGACCGGGCCGAACAAGGTGGAGTGCAGGCCCAGCAGAAAGATGCAGGCCAGCAGCAGCGGCACCTGGGCAGCGAGAAAACCCCAGGCCGCCAGGCCCATGATCGCGATCTCCAGCAGCTTGATGAAGCGTATCAGCTGGGTCTTGTCATGCTTGTCGGCCAGCTGGCCGCTGGTGGCCGAGAACAGCACGAAGGGCAGGATGAAGAGCGCACCTATCACCAGGCCGGCCTGGGCCGGCGGCAGCCAGTCCAGCTGCAGCTGGTAGGTCACCAGCACGGTGAAGGCAAACTTGAACAGATTGTCGTTGGCCGCGCCCAGAAACTGGGTCCAGAAAAAGGGCGCAAAGCGCCGCTGGCCCAACAAGGCAAATTGACTGCTGTGTCCCTGCGTCTCGCTCATGCACCCTCGCTGCGTTGCTATTGCTTTCATTGCCTGACCACCGTGGCTGCCTCGCCCAAGCCGGCTTTGGGCAGCCAGGCGAACATCGAGTCGACCGTGATCGTGTCGATCTGGCCGGCAAAACGCCGCGCCGACGGGTGGTCATCGAAGGCCACATGGGCCATGCTGACGCGCGCGCCAAGCCGGCTCAGCGTCGACAGCCGCATCGTACTGGGCCGGTAGCCCTGGGCACGCAGCCATTCCTGCGCCCAGCGCCGGTCCGCGGCCACCGGCGCCCCCGGTGCCGCCAGCGCCAGCGTCTCCAGCGCCCACTGATTGCTCTGCTGGTAGGTTTGACCCCAGGCATAGCTGACCATGCTGTAGCGCGGCTCGTGCAGGCGCGCGAGCTGCTGCCGGTCCTTCAGCAGCGGCAGCAGGGCCCGCTGCAGCGCCGGCGCAAGCGGCGCGTAGGCAGCGTCATAGCGGTGCGGCCGGTCCAGGAAGAACTCGCCCAGGCCCTGGCGGAACAGGTCGGCCCGGGCGCTGCCGCAGTGGTTGAGCTTGTGCAGCACCCGCCAGACTGGCCGGCCAGCCGCGTCCTGATCGCGGTAGGCAAAGCCCAGATGCGACCATTGCAGCCCGTACTTGGCCAGGTCCTGGCCGGCCCGGGCCAGCAGCAGCACCTCGGCGCCGCTGGCGTCCAGGGCCTCGGCGGTGCGCTGGGCCAGGTTCATGCCGCGCTCGATCTGCAGCACGCTCAGCGGCTGCTCCTCGCAGGGGCGGCCGGCCTGGGCGACGCCCGCCACAAAGAGCAGCAACAGGAGGGCAGACGGGTTCATCGCGTCAGCTGCTCGTTGTGCAGCAGGGCCGTGCCGATGGCATTGGGCACAAAGGCAATGGCCTCGCCGGCGGCCGACAGCACATAGCCGCTGCCGATCGCCGTGACCGCGATCGCCGTGCCCAGCGCCGCTGTGGCCTTGCCGCTGAAGTTGACGCTGGCGCGCGCCCCGTCCGAGGCGCGCTCCAGCACCCAGACCGTGCCCTGCGCGCTGGCCTCGACCGCCACCACGGTCAGCGCCGCGCCGGCGCTGAACAGCGCCACCGGCGCCGCCACCGAAACCGCCACCGGCAGCAGCGACAGCGCGCTGGCCTCGGAGGCGGTCGTGCTGTGGGCGCGGGCGGCAGGCGCCTGCAGCAGGGTCAGGCACAGCAGCAGCACCGGGCCCAGCCTGCGCTTCATCGTCGTCATCTTCTTCATCTTCATGGCTCCTTGCTTACTCGGTGGCTTCGCGGCGGCCCTGGATGCGGGCCAGCTGCAGATCGGCCTCGTGCGCATCGCGCAGCATCTTGGCCAGGGTGAACACGGTGGAGATCAGGAACAGCCAGCTGACCAGCAGAAAGGCCTTCCAGACCGGCTGTATCTCCATGCGCCACAGACCCCAGCCGGTCAGCGTCATCGCCAGCACGAAGCCGCCCCAGACGACCAGCTTCCACATCGGCGTGTCGACGGCCCGGCCCTCGTTGTCGCGCACGAACTTGGCCAGCGCGAAGGCCGCGGACAGGCAGAACACATAGCCCATCACCATGAAGGCGCGGTCCAGGTCATCGCCCGGCAGCCAGGCCAGACCGATGGCGCAGAGGCTGACGGCGATGCCGAACGAGATCCAGACCTGGTAGCGCCAGGCACTGCTGTCGCGACGAACGGTGTGCGGATGCATTTCGAGTAGCTCCCTGTTGATGCGGTGCTTGGATGATCTACCCGGCCGACCGCTCAGCGGCTTGTTGTTCTGGCGCGGTAGCGCGGCACGGCCGTGGCGGTAGCGCCGGATGCTACCGACTCGACGAAGTGGCGCCGCGTCGCGAACACCCCCAGATCCAGGGCCTGGCCGCGCCAGCGCGCCAGGCGCTTGAGCAGCAGGTCGAACAGCAGCGGGTTGTGGCCGCGCAGCTGCTCCAGCAGGGGCAGATGGGCCTCCTCCAGCACGCCGGCCCGCACCAGGCTGCCCAGGCGATAGAGCGGGCCCACGCCCGGCAGCGGATAGTCGGATCCATGCAGCAGCCGCCCATGCCAGTCCTGCCTGGCCAGCACCGTCTGCCAGACCTCGGCCCGGCGATTGAGCTGGAACAGTGCCGAGATGTCGCCCAGCAGCAGTCCGGCCCAGGCCGGCTCGTCCATCAGACGGGCGAACAGCTCGAAGGCCGGCACCGGCCGCGGTCGCGGCCGGTCCAGATCCAGCGCCTGACCCAGCGAGGCGCAATGGGCGATGATGACGCGCACGCCCTGGCTTAGTGGCTCGCGGGCCAGCAAGGGGTTGCCCAGCTCGTTGCGGTCGGCGCCCGGTACCGCCTTCTCTTCGCCGCAATGCACGATCAGCGGCAGACGCGCCGCTGCCAGCCGCGCATAGAAGGGCCGCAGCCGACGCTCGCGCAGATCGATGTTCATGCTGCTGGGCAGCCATTTGATCGCCAGCGCACCAGCGGCAATGGCCTGCTCCAGCCGCGCCAGCGCGTCATCGCGGTAGGGATGGATGGAGGCCACCCAGGCAAAGCGCTGCGCCTGCGCCTCGGCCACCTCGGCGGCATAGCGGTCGGGCACATGGAAGGTGGTCCAGTCGGGCTGGACCAGGCCCTGCTCGTCCAGCGCCTCGTCAAAGGCATAGAGCAGCCAGCGCGCACCCGCCGGGAAGTCGGCCGCCAGCGCCTGCAGGCGCTGCAGATAGGCGCGGTCGACGCTCGGCGCCTCGGCCGGCACGCAGGCGCCGTTCATGATGACGCGGCGGCGCAGCGTCTCGACCGGATGCCACCACTGATGCATGGACGGATGGATGCGGCAGCCCGAGCCGGCATCGCCGCTGCCCAGCAGATGGCAGTGCACATCCCAGAGCTGGCTGAGGTCCAGCTCCTGCCAGAGCTGTTCGATGCGCGGATGTCGACGCAAGGCCTCGGGCAGCGCGCCCCGGCAGGGGTTCACCAGGCCCTGGGCCGCCGCCGGCGCCTCCAGGCCGGTGAACAGGCCGGCCACCGCGGCCGCGCCGCAACACAGCCAATGTCGTCTCTGCATCGTCCATCCTCCTTTGAGATGGCCGCGATGCTCGCCAGCCGACGCCGTGGCGGCGGCGGTTTTCAGCGCCAGTCTCATGGCACGATGCCGGCAGTTCCATCTGCTGCACCCCATGGCCACCACACAGACCCTTGTCGACCTGATCAAGTCCGAGCTCAAGGCCCAGGGCCTCAGCTATGCCGACGTGGCGCAGGCCCTCGAACTTTCCGAATCCAGCGTCAAGCGCATGTTCGCGCCCGGCGGCGATATGCCGCTGTCGCGGGTGGACCAGCTGTGCCGGGTGCTGAAGACCGATTTCGCCGAACTCTCGCACCGCCTGGGCCAGCTGCAGTCGCTGCGCATGGAGCTGAGTCTGGAGCAGGAGCGCGCGGTGGTGGCCGACCCCAAGCTGCTGCTGATGGCGATCTGCTGCCTGAGCCAATGGAGCATCGAGCAGGTGCTGGCCACCTACCGCCTCAGCGAGGCCGAGGCCATCGCCTACCTGGCCCAGCTCGACCGGCTGGGCATCATCGAGCTGAAGGCGCTGAACCGCTACAAGCTGCGCCTGGCCAAGACCTTCCGCTGGCGGCCGCATGGGCCGGTGATGCAGTTCTTCCGCGAGGAGGTGATGCTGGACTATTTCTCAGGCGGTTTCGACGGCGAGGCCGAGCTGCTGACCCTGGTGCATGGCCGCCTCGGTCAGGCCCATGCCCGCGAGCTGGTTGAGCGGCTGCAGCGCGTGGCCCAGGACTTCGCGCGCCAGCATCTGCTGGACCAGAAACTGCCCGACGCCGAGAAGCGCCAGTACACGCTGGTGATGGGCATGCGCAGCTGGCTGTTCGAGGCCTTCCGCCATCTGCAGCGCAGCGGCCTGAAAAGCCCGGGCTGACCGACTCACCAGAACTGCCAGTTGCCGCTGCGCACCACCCAGATACCCAGCGCGCCATTGGTCACCGCATGGGCGATCACCGCGGTCCAGAGCTTGCCGGTGCGCGCATAGAGCCACGCATAGGCCAGGCCGGCCACGATGGCCGCCAGCCACAGCGTGTGCGCCAGCATGAAGACAAAGGTCGAGAGCACGATGGCCTTGAGTCCAACGCGCTGCGGGGCGACGGTCTGGAACTGCGGGCTGGCGATCCAGCGCATCAGGAAGCTGCGCCAGAACAGCTCCTCCATCACCGGCACCAGCAGCGCGGCGCCACACCAGCGCAGCAGCACCAGGGGCCAGTCCAGGCTGCCGTCGCCGCGCAGCGGCACGAAGCTGGCCGTGGGCGTGCCCAGCTGCATCCAGGGCGCATCCAGCTGTATCCACAACACGAACACCCCCAGGCCCAGACCCACGCTCCAGCCCAGCTCGCGGGCGTCCGGCAGGTTCTGCCGGCTCAGCTCGCCGTACTGGCGCCAGTACCAGGCCAGCAGCCCGCCCACCAGCAGCACGCCCAGGCCGTAGATCCAGCGCGGGTCCAGGCCCAGGCCGTTGCCCTCGGGCAGCAGGCCGCGCAGGGCCAGCAAGGCCATGAAGGCGGCAAAGGGAATGATGCGTGCCAGGGCGGCGGGGCTGAGACTCATGGCGTGCTCGGTGCGCGTCGTTGCGATCCAAAGAGCGCAAGCCTAGCCGGTTTCGGCGCCGCCCCTCAGCGCCCGCCCCCCACGTCCAGGAGGGTGCCGACACAGTAGCCGGCCGCATCGGACAGCAACCAGACCACCGCCGCGGCGATCTCCTCGGCCTCGGCCATGCGCGCGATCGGCACGCCCGCCACCGCCGCCGGCAGCAGCGCGCCCATGCCCCCGCTGGCATGGATCTCGGTGGCCACGATGCCCGGCCGCACGCCGTTGACCCGGATGCCCTCGGCAATCAGCTCGCGCGCCAGGCCCACGGTGAAGCTGTCGATCGCGCCCTTGCTGGCCGCATAGTCGACATAGACGCCCGGCGAACCCAGCTGCGCGGCCCGCGACGACAGGTTCACAATGGCTCCGCCGGCGCCGCCATGGCGCCGACTCATGCGCTTGACCGCCTCGCGGGCGCACAGCAGGCTGCCGATCACATTGACGCCCAGCAGGCGCTGCCAGCGCGCCACGTCCATCTGGTCCAGCCGTGCTGCCGGCGCGACGATGCCGGCGTTGTTGACCAGGCCGCTGAGCGGCCCCAGCTCGGCATCGATGCGGTCGAACATGGCCAGCACCTGGGCTTCGTCGGCCACATCGGCCCGCAGGCTCAGCACCTGCCGCCCATGGGCTGCGCGCAACTCGGCGGCCAGGGCCTCGGCGGCCTCGGCATCGCGCGCATAGTTGAGGGCCAGGTCATGCCCCTGCGCCGCCAGCAGGCGGGCGCAGGCCGCCCCTATGCCGCGGCTGGCGCCGGTGATCAGGGTCAGGGGCCGGGTCTCGCTCATCGATGCGTCGCCAGGCTACGGCCCTAGACGCCGCGCGCGCGGTCCGCGGCGAAGCGCTGCTGGAAGGCTGCGAACGCACCGCCATCCAGCGCCTCGCGCACCTCACGCATCAGGTTCAGGTAGTAGTGCAGGTTGTGCACGCTGGTCAGCATCGGGCCCAGCATCTCGCCGCAGCGGTCCAGATGGTGCAGATAGGCGCGGCTGAAGTTGGCGCAGCAGTAGCAGCTGCAGGTCTCGTCCACCGGCCGCTCGTCGGTCTTGTAGCGCGCATTGCGCAGGCGCAGGTCGCCAAAGCGGGTGAACAGATGGCCGTTGCGCGCATTGCGGGTGGGCATCACGCAGTCGAACATGTCGATGCCCTGGCTGACGCCTTCGACCAGGTCCTCGGGCGTGCCCACACCCATCAGATAACGCGGTTTTTGCGCAGGCAGCTGGTGGCCGATATGGGCCAGCACCCGCTGCATATCGGCCTTGGGTTCGCCGACCGACAGGCCACCGATCGCATAGCCCGGCAGGTCGAGCTCGGCCAGGCCGGCCAGCGACTCGCTGCGCAGGTTCTCGAACATGCCGCCCTGCACGATGCCGAACAAGGCATTGGGGTTCGCGAGCCGCGCGAACTCGGTCTGGCAGCGCTTGGCCCAGCGCAGGCTCATCTCCATGCTCTTGCGCGCCTCCAGCTCGGTAGTGATGTGGCCCTTGGTCTCGTAGGGCGTGCACTCGTCGAACTGCATCACGATGTCGCTGTTCAGGATCGTCTGGATCTGCATCGAGATCTCGGGCGTCAGGAAGAGCTTGTCGCCGTTCACCGGCGAGGCGAACTTGACGCCCTCTTCCGAGATCTTGCGCATCTCGCCCAGCGACCAGACCTGGAAGCCGCCGCTATCGGTCAGGATGGGCTTGTTCCAGCTTTCGAACCGATGCAGGCCGCCGAACTGCTTCATGATGTCCAGGCCCGGCCGCATCCACAGGTGGAAGGTGTTGCCCAGGATGATCTGCGCGCCCATCTCCTCCAGCGAGCGCGGCATCACGCCCTTGACCGTGCCATAGGTACCCACCGGCATGAAGATCGGCGTCTGCACGACGCCGTGGTTGAGGGTGAGCGTGCCGCGGCGGGCGCGGCCTTCGGTCTTGAGCAGTTCGAACTTCAGCATGATGGGCCAGATTGTCGCAGCAGCGGGAGAGGGACAATGCCCCACCATGCCCCTGAGCCTTGCCGCCCCCGTCCACAGCGAACTGCTCATCAAGAAGAGCCGCTTCATCGGTTGCGTGGAGCCCTGCGCGGACCGGGCGGCGGCGCTGGCCAGAGTCGCAGAACTTCGTGAACAGCACCCGGGTGCGGTTCACGTCTGCTGGGCCCTGCTGGCTGGCGGGCAGAGCGCGGCCAACGACGACGGCGAGCCCGGCGGCACCGCCGGTCGGCCGATGCTGGAGGTGCTGCGCCACCAGGATCTGGACGGCGTGCTGGCCACCGTGGTGCGCTACTGGGGCGGGGTCAAGCTGGGTGCCGGCGGCCTGGTGCGCGCCTACACCGATGCGGTGGCCCAGGCCCTGCTGGGCGCCGAGAAGGTGCCGCGCCTGCGCCAGCTGACGCTGCGCTGCACCCTGCCCTATGCGATGGAAGGCCTGGTGCGCCGCGAACTGGAGCTGGCCCAGGGCCAGCTGCTGGCGGTGCAGCATGGCGCGCTGGTCGAGATGCAGCTGGGCCTGGCCGAGCCGGCGGCGCAGGCATTGAGAGCCAGGCTGGACGAGCTGGGTCAGGGGCGTATCGGCTGGCTCAATCCAGCTTGAGGCGTCGCTGTCGAGAACTGCGACCGGCTTCAGGCCCCACGATCGATCGGGGACGCTGACAGCACTCGCATAATCAGCGGCTCGAACAGAACCGATATCTCAGGGACGGGATCATCAAGTGGCTACTCTGATACCTGCGCTGGGCAGCTGTGTCTCGCGCATGACCAGCGGCGAGCGCCGCCTGGCCGAACGCCTCGAAGCCAAGCTCGATGAGGACTACCTGCTCTGGTACGACGTGCCGATGGGTCCTCGCAACGCGCATCCCGACTTCTGCGTCATGCATCCGCGCCGCGGCATCCTGGTGCTGGAGGTCAAGGACTGGCGCCTGAGCACCCTGCTCAAGGTGGACAAGCAGACCTGGGAGATCCTGGCCGAAGGCCAGCCAAAGCGCGTGATCAACCCCTTGGAGCAAGCGCGCCAGTATGCGCACCAGGTCGTCAATGCGCTGGAACGTGACCCGCAGCTGGTGCATGCCGAGGGGCCGAACCAGGGCAAGCTGGCCTTCCCCTGGAGCTACGGCGTGGTGTTCCCGAACATCAGCCGCAAGCAATTCGAGGACGCCGAGCTGCAGCACGCCATCGAGCCCCATCGCGTGATCTGCCAGGACGAGATGCTGGAATCAGTGGAGGCCGAGGCCTTGCAAAGCCGCCTGTGGGATATGTTTCCCTACCTGATGCGTGGCGTGATGAGCCTGCCACAGCGCGAGCGGGTACGCTGGATCATGTTCCCCCAGGTACGGCTGTCGCTCCAACCATCGCTGTTCAACACCGGGGCCGATGCAGAGCCTGAACTGCCCAGCATCATGCGCGTGATGGACCTTCAGCAGGAGCAGCTGGCTCGCTCGCTGGGCGAAGGCCACCGCGTGATCCACGGTGTGGCCGGCTCGGGCAAAACCATGATCCTGGGCTATCGCGCCGAGACACTGGCGCGTGCTAGCGGTCCCGGCAGCAAGCCCATCCTGGTGCTGTGCTTCAACGAGCCGCTGGCGGTCAAGCTGGCCAGCGTGATGGCCGCCAAAGGCTTGGACGCGCAGGTCCAGGTGAAACATTTCCATAAATGGTGCCGCGACCAACTGGTGGCCTTCGGCCAGACACTGCCCGGCCAGATGGGTGCCCAGCAGTATGTACAGGCCTTGGTGGACGGAGTGATCCGCGGAGTGGAGCGCAGGCAGATTCCCAGTGGCCAGTACCAGGCCGTGCTGATCGACGAAGGCCACGACTTTGCGCCCGAATGGCTCAAGCTGGTGACGCAGATGGTGGATCCGGCTACCAACAGCCTTCTGTTGCTCTATGACGATGCACAGAGCATCTATGAGCGCAGGCGCACAAAACAGTTCAGTTTCAAGAGTGTGGGCATACAGGCGCAGGGCCGCACCACCGTGCTGAAGATCAACTACCGCAACACGCGACAGATCCTGCAGATCGCCGCGGCTGTAGCCGCCGATCTGCTAACGCCGGACGACAGCGACGAGGACGGCATTCCGCTTCTGAAGCCGGTCAGCTGTGGGCGCGATGGTGAGCCAGCGCTGATCATTCGACTGCCGACGCCACGCGAGGAAGCGCAGGCCATTGCCGATGCCCTGAAGCAGGCGCACCATGAAGGCCATGCCTGGGGCGATATGGCCGTGCTCTGCGCCGACTGGAAGGCCATGGATATCTGCGCCGCTGCCCTGACGCAGCGCCGGCTGCCGGTCAATCTGCGCAAGCGCACTGGCGACTACAAGCCCGATGCCGATGCCATCCAAGTCATGACAATGAAAGTCAGCAAGGGCTTGGAGTTCCCGGTAGTCGCCCTGCCTGGCGTGGGCCACATGCCAGCACCCGGCGACAACGAACAGGAGGCAGCGCGGGTTTTCTACGTAGCGGCCACTCGGGCAACGCACAAGCTGGTGCTGGGACTGGGAGGCAGCGGCTCGCTCGCGACGCGGCTCCGGTTGTAGACCTGATCCAGCATGGCCCTGGCCCTCCTCCTGATCGACATGCAGCGTGGCGCCTTCGACGGCGCGCGCTGCCCGGTGATCGACGCCGCCGACACCTTGCTTGCCAACGCCAGTCAGCTGCTCGTGGCGGCGCGCGTCAGCGTGCAAGTGCCGCCGCCCCTGATCGTCTTCATCCAACACTGCGAAACCACCGCCGGCAAGGTTTTCGAGCAGGGCAGCGTGCACTGGCAACTGCACGAAGACCTGCAGCCCCGTGCCGGCCGGGTCAGCGAACGGCTGATCGAGAAGCACGACTGCGACGCCTTCGAGAACACCTCGCTGGATCAGCAGCTGCGGGCCTATGGTGCAGCCCGTCTGGTGCTCTGCGGCCTGCAAAGCGAGCTGTGTGTCAGTAGCACCGCGCGCGCCGCGCTGGCACTTGGCTACCAGGTGCTGCTGGCCTCTGATGCGCATAGCACGTGGAACTGGGGTGGTCGTCGCGCCACCGAACTGCGCGCAGAGGTGAACGACCAACTGGCCCTCGCCGGCGCAGAGGTCGTGCCCAGCGCGCTGTTGGCCTCAGAACTCGCGAGCCGCTGAGTCCCGCCAATGGGCGGGCCTGACACGGGTTGGAGCGAGTGGCGCAATCAGCGGGTGGCCCAGGGACGAAGTCACCGAACTGCCTGTTAGCTTCATACGGTGGGACCACCAACCGTCACACCCCGCTACTGCCACAACGCTGTCCGCAGCCGGCCGCACACTGTGCAGCCGGATCCATCACGCCAGCCACTGGCCACGCCGACCATGCAGTCCTTGCCCCTTGAGCTCCTTGCTGCCAGCGCTGGCGCGCCGACGGACTTCGACTTCATCATCGGCAGCTGGCAGGTCCAGCACCGCCGCCTGAAGCGACGCCTGTGCGGCTGCACCGACTGGGAGCGGTTCAGCGGCCTTTCCAGCACGCGCAAGCTGCTGGGCGGCCTGGCCAATCTGGAGGACAACCTGCTGGACCTGCCCGACGACCGCTACCGTGCGGCGGCGCTGCGCTCCTTCGATCCGGCCAGCCGGCAATGGTCGATCTGGTGGCTGGACGGGCGCCGGCCGCAGGCGCTGGACGTTCCGGTGCTCGGGTGCTTTCGCGACGGCCTGGGCAGCTTCCACGCCGATGATCGGCTGGACGGCCGGCAGATCCAGCTGCGTTTCCTCTGGTTCCCGGCGGCGGCCAGCGGCCAACCGCGCTGGGAGCAGGCCTGCTCGGCCGACGGGGGCCGGAGCTGGGAGACCAACTGGACCATGGACTTCAGCCCGGCGGCCCCGCAGGCGGTGCCGGCAGGCTGACGCCCTCGACCGTGCTGAGCCGCAGGCGGCCGGCGGCCAGCAGCGCGTCGAACTGCGTCAGCTCGGCCTCGCTCAGCGGCTGCGGCGCCAGCGCGATGATCAGACGGTTGCGCCCCTCGGCCTTGGCGCGGTAGAGCGCCGCATCGGCCAGCTCCACCTGGCCGTTCCAAGCGCCGCTGCCGGCCTGCCAGACCACGCCACCGGCCGAGGCCCGCACCGCCAGCGCCCCTTGATGGGGGAGCTCGACCGGCCGGGCACCGATCGCCGCCAGCAGGCGGCCGGCCACCACCGCCAGCGCGCCCTCGTCGGTGCCCACCAGGATCAGCAGGAACTCCTCGCCACCCCAGCGCACCACCGCATCGCCCTGGCGCAGCATGGCCTGCAGCCGGCGCGTCAGCTCAACCAGCACCGCATCGCCGGCCGCATGGCCATGGCCGTCGTTGACCCGCTTGAAGTGGTCGATGTCCAGCAGCACCAGCGCCACCTTGCGGCGCTGCGCCACTGGTAGCACGCGGTTCTCAGCATCCAGGCGCTGCAGCAGCGCCTCGCCGAAGCGGCGGTTCCAGGCCCCGGTCAGCGCGTCGTGCTGCGACTCGTCGCTGAGCCGCTCGACGTCACGGCTCAGGCGCCGATTGAGATGGCGCGTGCGGCTCAGGCGCTGCCAGATCATGAAGGCCAGCAGCGCCACCAGCAGGGCCGCGCCCGCCCAGGCGCGCTCGCGCCAGGCCCGCAGCGCCAGTTCGGCATCGCCGCGCGCCTTCTCCAGCTTCAGGCGCTCGATCTCGCGCTGGCGCTGCTGCGCCGCCGCCTGCTCCTGCAGCTGGGCGATGGCCTGCTCGCGCTGCGAGTTGGTCAGCTCGGTGTTCAGCTGCACCCAGCGGCGCAGCGTGGCCAGGGCCTGCGGCATGCGTCCGGCGGCCTCCAGCGCATTGACCTGCTGCTCCAGCAGATCGGCCAGCTCACGTTTATCGCCGGTCTTCTCGCCGATCTCGACCGCCTGCTGCACCAGCGCCAGCCCCTGCTCGGCGCGCTGCAGACCGACCAGCGCAACACCCCGGTTGACCAGCGCGAAGGCATAGCCGTTCGGGTCCGCCACGCGGTCGACGGCCTGCTCGGCGCGGGCAGCATACCCGGCCGCCTTGCGGTAGTCGCGCTGGTCGTTGTGCAGGGCCGCCAGATTGATCAGCGCGTTCTGGTGAAAAACCCGCAGGTCCTGCTCCTGCAGGGTCAGGCGCAGCACCTCCTCGAGCACGCTGGCACGCTCGCGGTCTTCCTTGCGCGCGGCCAGCGCATAGCTGAGGTTGACCAGAGCGCGCGCCAGCCCGTAGCGGAAATCGATCTCGCGTGCCAGCGCGGCGCCGCGGCGTGCGTAGTCCTCGGCATTGCGCAGGTCGCGGCGGCTGGCATTGAGCACGCCCAGCACATCCAGCGCGATGACCAGATCGGCCTGCCGCTGGTGCTGGTTGGCGACCTCCGAGGCGCTCAGCGCATCGGCGATCGCCTCCTCGGGCTCGGACAGCTGGGAGTGGGCGGTGGCCCGGGCAAGAAACCACTCGAAGGCCAGGGACGGATCCTGGGGTGCCGGCTGGCTGAGTAGCTCGTTCAGGGCGCGCCGCAGCGTCTGGGCATCGCTGATCTCGGCCAGCTGCGAGCGGCGCACCCGCAGCGCCGCTTCGCAGGGCGCGCAGGCCTCGCGCTCGGCATAGCCCTGCAGCTGCTCCATCGCGGTGCGGGCCAGCGCCTGCTCGCCGCTGAGCAGGGCCAGGCCGGATAGCGCGGTCTGGTAGCGCCAGCGCTGTTCCAGCGGGGCTTCGCTGCCGGGAGCGCTCGCCCGCTGCAGGCGCCGCAGCGCGCTCAGCGGCGAGGCATAGCCGCGGGCGGCGAACTCGCTGATCACCGCCTCCGCCGCTTCGGCCGCCAGGGCGCCGGCGGGCGCCAGCAAGCCGCCGCATACCAGCAGCAGGGCCAGCCGCGGGGCGAACCGCCGCCGCAGCACGCCACCATCGTTCAGAGCGATCATGAGATGAGGAGCGGTAGCCAGACCGTCCTCATGATGCCCCAGGCCGGCAGCGCCGCAAACGGCGCCGGCCTAGGCATAAGCCCTAGGCCTGCCGCTCCAGCAGCATCGCATCCCCATAGCTGAAGAAGCGGTAGCCTTGGGCGATCGCATGGCGGTACAGGCCCATGATGTGCTCATAGCCGGCGAAGGCGCTGACCAGCATCATCAGCGTGCTCTTGGGCAGATGGAAGTTGGTGATCAGACGGTCCACCACCCGGAACTCGAAGCCCGGGGTGATGAAGATATCGGTCTCGCGAGCGCCTGGCTGAAGCGTGCCGCCCAGCGCGGCGGATTCGAGCGCGCGCAGCGTGGTCGTGCCCACCGCCACCACCCGGCCACCGGCCGCACGGGTGCGGGCGATGCGGGCCACGGTGTCGGCGCTGACCTCGAACCATTCGCTGTGCATGCGGTGCTCGCTGAGCTGCTCGACCCGCACCGGCTGGAAGGTGCCGGCGCCTACATGCAGGGTCACATGGGCGGTGTTGACGCCGCGCTGAGCCAGGGCCTCCAGCACGCCGGCATCGAAATGCAGCGCGGCGGTGGGTGCCGCCACCGCGCCGGGCTCCTTGGCGAACACGGTCTGGTAGCGGCGCTGATCGTCCTCGGTGTCGCCATGCTCGATATAGGGCGGCAGCGGCACATGGCCGTGCTGCTCCAGCAACGCGAAGGCATCGCCCGGGAAGCGCAGATGGAACAGACCGCCCTCCGGGCCGCAGCGGCCCAGCACCTCGGCATCGAAAGCCTCGGCGAAGCGCAGCCGCGTGCCGGGCTTGGGACTCTTGCTGGCGCGCAGATGGGCCCAGACCTCTTGCGTGCCGGGCAGCACCCGCTCCACCAGGGCCTCCACCGCGCCACCGCTGGCCTTCTTGCCGTAAAGCCGCGCCTTGATCACCTTGGTGTTGTTGAACACCAGCAGATCGCCGGGGTCCAGCAGGCCGGGCACATCGCGGAAGACCCGGTCCACCGGGGCGCTGGCGCGGCCGTCCAGCAGTCGCGAGGCGCTGCGCTCGGCGGCAGGATGCTGGGCGATCAAGGCCTGCGGGAGCTCGAAGTCGAAGTCGCTGACCTGGTAGGCGCGCGCGCTGCCCTGCGTCGAGGAAAAGTCCTGGTTCATTGTTGCCGAGGGCCGGACAGACCCGTTCCATGCTGATGCGGGCGCGGATTGTGGCATGGGCAGCTGGGTCGATGGCCGTTGACTTAACTCAAGCCGGCAGGGTGCTGCCGGTGCGAGCATGAAGACAAGCCAGAGACAAGACAGCCAATCCAAGGAGTGTGTCGCCATGAGCCCAGCCCGCCTGACCCCCGGCCAGCACGCCCTGCTGGAGAGCGCTCTGCTGCAACAGCAGCAGCAGCTGGAGCGCTCGCTGCAGACCCAGCTCGGCGAAGGCGGCGACCGCGTGGCCCATGCCCGCGAGCAGCTGCTGCAGGACGCCGACGACGCGATCGAGCATGCCGACGAGCGCGACCTCGATCTGGCCCGCAGCGACAGCCTGATGGAGCAGCTGCGCCAGGTCAACGCGGCCCTGCTGCGCCTGCGCAGCCCGGACTATGGCCGCTGCCCGGACTGCGATGCCGACATCCCCTTCGACCGCCTGCAGCGCCATCCCGAGGTGCTGCGCTGCGTGGCCTGCCAGAGCGCGCTGGAGAAGCGCCAGGGCGGCGCCCAGCCGGCCAGCCTTTAGTCAGTGCCTCTTCATTCATCCACCCACCACGGAGTTTCCTGATGAGTCTGTTCCATGCCGTCGTCTGGCTTGACCACCACAGCGCCAACATCCTGCAGTTCGACACCGAGCATGTCGAGTCCGAGAAGATCAAGGCCAGCAGCCGCCACACCAAGCAGCATGGCAGCGCGGTGCGTACCGAGCATGAGTTCTACGCCGACGTCTGCGAGGCGCTCAAGGACATCAACGAGATCCTGATCACCGGCTCCAGCACCGCCCAGGCCGACTTCCGCCACTATGTGGAGAAGCACCGCCCCGCACTGGCCCCGGCCATCGTCGGCTACGAGACCGTGGACCACCCCAGCGACAAGCAGCTCGTGGCCCTGGCCCGCCAGTTCTTCCTCCGCCATGACCGGATGAGCGGCGTGCCGACGCCGACCTGAGGATCGCGCCCCTCGCCGGGCGCGGACGGCACAATGCCGGCCATGCCCGAGGTCGCACCCGCTTCCCCTTCCGCCAGCAGCAAGCCCAAGTCCGCGCCGCAGAAGGCCCTGGACAAGCTGGGCCTGAAGCGGCCCATCGATCTGGCCCTGCATCTGCCGCTGCGCTACGAGGACGAGACCCGGCTCAGCCCCATCGCGAGCGCGCGCGAGGGTCATAGCGTGCAGTGCGAGGGCGTCGTGGTCGACAACCGCATCGAGCTGCGCGGCCGGCGTCAGCTGCTGGTCAAGATCGTCGACGATGCCGGCAGCGAGCTGCTGCTGCGTTTTCTGCACTTCTACCCCTCGCACCAGAAGAGCATGGCCCTGGGCCAGCGCCTGCGGGTGCGCGGCGAGCTGCGCGGCGGCTTCTTCGGCCGCGAGATGGTGCATCCCAGCTTCAAGGCGGTGGACGAGCACACGCCGCTGGCGCAAAGCCTGACCCCCGTCTACCCGACCAGCGCCGGCCTGCCGCAGAGCTATCTGCGCAAGGCTGTCGCCGCCGGCCTGGCCCGCGCGCCACTGGAGGAGCTGCTGCCGCCCGGCAGCGTGCCGGCCCGGCTGCCGCCGCTGCGCGAGGCGCTGCAGTTTCTGCACCACCCGCCGCCCAGCGCCAGCCTGGTCCAGCTGGAGGACCACAGCCATCCGGCCTGGCAGCGCCTCAAGTTCGAGGAGCTGCTGGCCCAGCAGCTCAGCCAGCTCAAGGCCCAGCGCGAGCGGGCCCTGCTGCAGGCGCCGGCGCTGCGCGGCGCGCGCGGCGGTCTGCACGAGCGGCTGCTGGCCGCCCTGCCCTTTGCGCTGACGGCAGCGCAGCAGCGCGTGGTCGAGGAGATCGCGCAAGACCTGGCCCTGCCGCAACCGATGCACCGCCTGCTGCAGGGCGATGTGGGCTCGGGCAAGACCGTGGTGGCCGCGCTGGCCGCGGCGGTGTGCATGGACGCCGGCTGGCAGTGCGCGCTGATGGCGCCCACCGAGATCCTGGCCGAGCAGCATTTCCGCAAGCTGGTGCAGTGGCTGGAGCCGCTGGGCATCAAGGTCGCCTGGCTGACAGGCTCGGTCAAGGGCCGGGCACGCCAGCAGATGCTGGACGCGGTGGCCGATGGCAGCGCCGGCCTGGTGGTGGGCACGCATGCGGTGATCGAGGAGAAAGTGCAGTTCAAGCAGCTGGGCCTGGCCATCGTCGACGAGCAGCACCGCTTCGGCGTCGCGCAGCGGCTGGCGCTGCGCAAGAAGCTCGAAGCCCAGGCCTCACGCGGCCGCGGCCAGAGCATGGAGCCCCATATGCTGATGATGAGCGCCACGCCGATACCGCGCACGCTGGCGATGACCTATTTCGCCGACCTGGCCGTCTCCACCATCGACGAGCTGCCGCCGGGCCGCAGCCCCATCGTCACCAAGGTGTTCGCCGACACCAAGCGCCTGGAGGTGATCGCCAAGATCGCCGACGCGGTGGCACAGGGCCAGCAGGTCTACTGGGTCTGCCCTCTGATCGAGGAGAGCGAAACGCTGGACCTGAAGAACGCCACCGAGACCCATGCCGAACTCAGCGCGGCGCTGGCCGGCCATGGCGTGGGGCTCTTGCATGGCCGCATGCCGCCGGCCGAGAAGGCCGCGGTGATGGCCGAGTTCAGCGCCAACCGGCTGAGCGTGCTGGTGGCCACCACGGTGATCGAGGTCGGCGTGGACGTGCCCAATGCCAGCCTGATGGTGATCGAGCATGCCGAGCGCTTCGGGCTCTCGCAGCTGCACCAGCTGCGCGGCCGGGTGGGCCGCGGCGCGGTGGCGAGTGTGTGCGTGCTGCTCTACACCGGGCCGCTGTCCATCACCGGCAAGGACCGGCTGCGCGCGATGGCCGAGACCACCGACGGCTTCGAGATCGCGCGTCGCGACCTGGACATCCGCGGCCCCGGCGAGTTCATGGGCGCGCGCCAGAGCGGCGCCGAGCTGCTGCGTTTCGCCGACCTGCAGGAAGACGCGCCACTCTTGAAGGCCGCCCGCGCGCTGGCCCCCCAGCTGCTGGACCGCCACCCCGACGCCGCCCGACAGCAGGTGGATCGCTGGCTGGGCAGCAAGGCGGAGTTCCTCAAGGCCTGATGGATTCAGCGCAGGGCCAGGAAGCCCTTGACCTCGCCGACCAGCCAGTCGCGGTCGTCCCACATCAGGAAGTGGTAGCCGCGCTCGCTGATGCGCACCTGGGTCTGGGCCAGGCCGGCGTACTGCTGCTCGAACAGGCGCTGCGTACCCTCGCGGGTGCTGCCCATGGGTTCGAAGGCGGCCCAGGCGCCCAGCACCAGGGTGGGCGCGCTGATGCGCGGCAGCAGCGGGCGCAGATCGCCGCCCCACAGCTCGCTCATCGCCTGCGCGCTGGTCTGCCTGTCGCTGGCCAGGCTCCAGGCCAGCACCTTCTCGTTATTGGCCGGATCGCGGCTCATGCCGCGCGCGCCCTGGCGCGCACCGGCCTCCCATTGCTCGGGGCTGGAGTTCTGCATCTGCTGGCGCATGCCGGCCGCCATCGCACGGGCCGCCTCCGGCGTCATGCCGCGCAGCCCCGCCAGAAAGGGCAGCGAATCGACAATCACCAGGCGTTCCACCCGCTGCGGCCGCTCGGCCGCCATCATCAGCGCCAGCACGCCGCCCAGGCTGTGGCCCATCAGCACCGGCTTCTCCAGCTTGCGGGCCTCCACATAGGCCAGCAGCTGCTCGCGCATGCGCTCCAGAAAGGGCTCGTCCGCGCCACTGCTCTTGCGGGCCGGCGCGCCGGCAAAGCCGGGCAGCTGCACCAGATGGCATTGCACCGCCGGCTGCAGCGCCGCGCAGGTCTCGGTCCAGGTCGTCGCGGCACTGTTCAGACCGGGGATCATCAGCACCGGCCTGCCCTGGCCGACCACCTCGACGCGCAGGTCGCGGAACTCGGTCGTGCTTGCCGTGATGGGGGCCGTGGTGCTGGCCCCGGCGGCCGGCGAGAAGATCAGCGTCGCCGCGGCGATGGCGGCCAGCGTCAGGCCGGCTTGCAGATGGGACAGGGTGCGTTGCAGGGCTTTCATCGGAGCGTCTCCTGGTTTTGTTGATGCCTCGCATCGTGCCGGACTGCAGCGCCGGCCAGGACAGGCCGGCGACGGCTGGCGAATCGGACCGACGAATGGCGCGCCAGACGGCCGAACGGCGGCCCGCTTGACTCACCACAGCCAGGCCACCACCGCCAGGCCCAGCGCCGTGTTCATCAGCGCGCCCCAGAGCCGCCGGCGCGGTGGCGCGGGCAGCCAGGGCTGGCGCCGGCCGCGCCAGAACTGGGTCAGCAGCAGAGCCAGCACCGCCAGGCCCAGCAGCACCGGCCCGACGGGCGAGGCCCAGGCAGCGCGCCCTGCCAGCAGGCCCAGCAGGGCCAGACTCACCACAGCCTCCAGACCCTGCTCCAGGCGGCTGTGCGGCCGCCAGGCGCGCAGCGCCAGGCTGATCAGCATGATGACGGCGATACCCAGGCAGATCCAGACATTCCAGCCCGTGCGCCGTTGCGCCGTCTCGGTCAATGCCGGCAGGGGATTGGCGGGGTTCAGCAGATGCATGCCCAGCCCATCCAGCTCCATCGGGCCATTGGCCATCAGCAGCACCGCGCGCTCGCCGTTCTCGCTGAAGCCGGCAAAGCTGCGGAAGCCACCGGTGCCGCCGTTGTGCCAGACCAGCGTCTCGCCCTGGCGCAGGCTGCGCAGCCAACCCAGGCCAACGCCACCGCCCTGGCGGCCATGGTTGCGCTGCTGGGCCAGCGCGCCGGCATCGAAGGGCGGGCGCTGGCGGCGGGCCGCGTCCAGCAGGGCCAGCATCTCGTCGGCATTGGCACGCAAGGCGCCGGCGGCCGCAAATGGCCCCAGGTGCCAGGCGGCCGTAGGGCGCCCCTGCTCGTCATGGCCCTGTAGCAGGCCGCCCACGGCGGCCGGGTCCAGGCTGGCACTGCCGGCCCCGGCGGGCTGCAGGATCAGCGTCTGCATCAGCGTGGCGATCGGCGCACCACCGGCCCGTTCCAGCACCTGACCCAGCAGCGCAAAGCCCAGATTGGAGTAGACGAAGCCGGGCGGCTCGGCGTCCCCCGCACCGTCCCAGCCGCGCAACCAGTCCATCAGTTCGGCGCGGCTGTAGTGCCGGTAGGGGTCGTCCGGTGCGCGCAGCATGGCCTTGAACATCGGCCAAGACAGCGGCATGCGCGGCAGACCGCTGTGATGGGTGGCCAGGCTGCGCAGCGTCAGCTGACCCGCAGCGGTGCCGCTCAACTCGGGCAGCCAGCGCGCCACGCGATCGTCCAGGCTGAGCTGGCCACGCTGCGCCAGCAGGGCCAGCAGGCTGCCGCTGAGGGCCTTGGTGACCGAACCCAGCTCGAAGCGGGCCTCGGCGCGCAGCGGCGTGCCGGCGCGATCGGCCGCACCCAGCAGCAGCAGCTCGCGCTGATCGCCCTGCCAGCGCGCGACCACCAGGGCGGTGGCGCCGCCTGATGCGGCCAGGCGCGCTTCCAGCATGGCACGCTGTGCCGCCAGGCTCTGTGCCTGCGCCAGGGCGGCGCCCAGCAGCAGCGCCAGCAGCGCGACGAGGCGCAGCGCAATCAAGAAGAGCCGTCGCATGCCACCCTGCCCTCAGAGCCGGCCGGAGCGCCGCGCCAGCGCCAGCAGCAGCAGGGCGGCCGCGAGCGCAACCGCATCGAAGCCCCAGCGGGCGGCCGCCTGCACCGCGGCCGCGTCCAGGCCCAGGCGGGTCGCCCAGCCGCCGATGAAGTAGCGGGCGTACAGGGCCAGCAGCAGCAGGGCCAGCCAGCGCGAGGCACGCGCCAGGCCGGCCCCCATGCCCTGCAGGCTGCCGGCGTAGAGGAACAGGGCCGAGGCGATGAAGACCAGGGTGAACAGCGTGCCCAGCATAGGCCGGGCCGCGCCCAGGCTGTCCTGGAAATGGTTGAAGGGCAGCCAGGCCAGGCATAGCAGCGCCAGGCCCAGGGCGCTGTTGCGGGCCCGCAGTGCGCCGCGACCGTCGCCCTGCTCCAGCTGGGCGGCCGGCGTGCGGCCCATCGCGGGCAGCAGCAGGATGCACAGCAGGCCCAGGGCCGCATCGATCGCCAGCGTGAGCGGATAACCGAAGGCCTCGATGGCCAGGCCCTGCCAGGTGGCCGAGATCGCGATGGCCAGGTTCATCATCGCCATATAGGCGGTGAACTGGGTGCCGGCCACGCGCGGATTGGTGACGTCCATCATGATGGCCGAGCGGGTGCCGTACATCAGGCCCAGGCAGACGTTGTAGCTGACGGTGGCAACCCACAGGGCCTGCACCAGGGCCGGCTCGACCGCGCCGCCGGGCGTGCGCGGCATCACATAGCCATGCTGCTGGAGTTGCCACATCAGCCACAACACCGGCAGGCTCATAGCGGCCAGATAGACGGCCAGCGTGCGGCGCCGGCCGAAGCGGTCGGACAGCCAGCCGCCCACCACCATGAAGACCGCGCTGGTGATGGAGCTGGCCAGGTTCAGCTGGGCCAGCGACTCGTCGCTGAAGCCCAGCTCCACCGCCAGATTCGACTGCAGGGCCAGGCCCAGCGACATCGCGCCGGCCGGCAGCAGCGCAAAGAACAGGCCGGCATAGGCGCCGCGGGTGCCCAGAAAGGACTGGAAGCTCTGGCGGGCAAAGTCGCGCATCTCGGCCAGCGCCGCACGGACGCCGCCGCCGGCCGCCTGGGCCGCCGCAATGGCCTCGGCGCTGCGCGCGATCAGGGCCTCCTTCATCGGCAGCACCACCAGGGTGGTGACCGCCAGGATGGACAGCGCCACCGCGACAAAGCTGGACTGCAGACCCAGATAGCCGATCAGGAAGAGCACGCCCGAGCCGCCCACCGCCTGACCCACCGCCGCGCCGGCAAACATCAGGCCATTGGCCAGGCCCCGCTCATCGTCCTGCAAGGTGTTGACGGCCAGACCGTCGATCGCCACGTCCTGCATCGCGGCGAAGGTGTTGTGCACAAGCAGCACCGCGGTGAACAGGGCCAGGCCCTGCGGCAGCGGCACCGCCACCAGGGCCAGCAGCGTGGCGGCCATCACCAGCTGGGTCAGCAGGATCCAGCCACGGCGATGGCCGAAGCGCGCCGAGCGCAGCACGTCGACGAAGGGACCGAAGGCCCATTTGAAGGCCCAGGGCAGGTAGAAGGAGGCGACGAAGGCGCCGATCTCGGCCGGCCCCACGCCCATGCGGCGCAGCTGGGCGGTCACCGCCACGGCCGCGAAGCCCAGCGGGATGCCCTCCGTCATATAGAGAAAGAAGAAGGCAGAGAGCCGCCCGCGGCGGCTGGCCAGCAGATTGGGAAGTCGGACCATCCTCGTCGCAACGGCCTGTGGCCGCTGCCGCTCCGTTTGTTGTGCGAGGAGCGGATTGTCAGGGATGGCCCTGCTCCTCTTACAAGCGTTCGATCTTGGTGATGCTCACATCGCTCACCGGCACATCGCCCGTGCCGACGGCGACTGCGCGGATCGCGTCCACCACCTCCATGCCGGCCGTCACCCGGCCGAACACCGCGTAGCCGCCCTGGGTCGGGTAGTTGAGGGTGGGGTTGTCGACCACATTGATGAAGAACTGGCTGGTCGCCGAGTCCAGCACGCCGGTGCGGGCCATCGCGAGCGTGCCGCGCAGATTGCGCAGGCCGTTGTCGGCCTCCAGCTTGATCGGCGCATACAGCGGCGGCTTCTCGGCCAGGCCGGCGGCCGTGCGGATCACGCCGCCGCCCTGGATCACGAAGTTGGCGATCACACGATGGAACAGGGTACCGGGGTAGAAGCCGGCGTCCACATACTTCAGGAAGTTGTCCACCGTGATCGGTGCATGCTGGCGGTCCAGGCCCAGCTCGAACTGGCCCATGCTGGTGGTGACGCGCAGCCGGTGCGTGATCACCATATCGACCGGTGTCGGGTTGGTCACCACCGGCGTGCCGCTGCTGTCGCCACCGCCGCCGCAGGCCGCCATGGCGGCGCTGGCCGCGATCAGTCCCAGCAGCGCGCGACGCGCAGCGAAGGCGTTTTCAGGCTTGCTCATCCGTGCTCTCTCCCTCGGTCATTGGCAAAAGGCGGCAGTATGCCAAGAACAGCGCCGCCGGCCGGAAGCCATGCGGGCGGCTGAGCCGGCGAACGCGCGCTACAGCTCGAGGTTATCGATCAGCCGGGTCGTGCCCAGCCTGGCCGCGCCCAGCACCACCAGCGGCGCATCCTCGGCAGGCGCGCCGAGGTCGCGCTGGCGGCGCAGCACCATATAGTCCGGTGCCCAGCCGGCCTCGCCGAGGGCCTGCATCGCCGCAGCCTCGATGGCGGCGACATCGCGCTCGCCGGCCTGCCAGCGCGCGATCATGGCTTTCAGCGTGCGCGACAGACGCAGCGCCTCGGTCTTCTGCGCCGCGCTGAGGTAGCCATTGCGCGAGGACAGCGCCAGCCCTTCCTCGCTGCGCGAGGTCTCGCCGCCAATGATCTGCACCGGTAGCGCCATCTGCGCCACCATGCGGCGTATCACCATCAGCTGCTGGTAGTCCTTCTTGCCAAAGGCCGCCAGCGTGGGCTGCACGATGTTGAAAAGCTTGTGCACCACGGTGCAGACGCCGGTGAAGAAGCCGGGGCGGAAATGGCCTTCGAGGATGTCGGCCAGCTCGGGCGGCGGCAGCACCTTGTAGCCCTGCGGCTCGGGGTAGAGCTCGGCCTCGCTGGGCGCGAAGACGACATCGCAGCCGGCGGCTTCGAGCAGCGCGCAGTCGCGCTCCAGCGTGCGAGGGTAGGTGTCGAAGTCCTCGTGCGGCGCGAACTGCAGTCGGTTGACGAAGATGCTGGCGACCACCGGGCCGCCACCATGATCTGCCGCCATTGCGGCCCTGGCCTGGCGCACCAGCGAGAGGTGGCCTTCGTGCAGATTGCCCATCGTCGGCACGAAGCCGCGCGGGGCAGAGCCCAGCGCCTGCCGCAGCTCGGCGATGCTGTGGATGAGTTTCATCGTCGCTTTCAGAAACCGTGGATCTCGTTGACCGGGAAGGTCTTGGCCTTGACCTCGGCCACATAACGGCCGACGGCGTCCTGCACCGAGGCGGCGCCGGCCATGAAGTTCTTGACGAAGCGCGGCTTGCGCCCCGGGGTGATATCCAGCATATCGTGCAGCACCAGCACCTGGCCCGAGGTGCCGACGCCCGCGCCGATGCCGATCACCGGCACCGGCGAGGCGGCGCTGATCTCGGCGGCCAGCGTGGCCGGCACCATCTCGTAGAGCAGCATCGCGGCGCCGGCGGCTATCAGCTCCTGCGTCTCGCGCTTCATGCGCGCGGCGCCGGCCTCGTCGCGGCCCTGCACCTTGAAACCGCCCAGCGCATTGACCGTCTGCGGCGTGAAGCCCAGGTGGGCGCAGACCGGAATGCCGCGCTCGCTGATGAAGCGCACCGTCTCCGGTGTCCAGCCCCCGCCCTCCATCTTGACCATATGCGCGCCGGCCTTGACCAGGGCGGCCGCGCTCTTCCAGGCCTCTTCCTTGCTGGCGTGGTAGCTGTCGAAGGGCAGGTCGGCGATCACCCAGGCGCTCTTGACGCCGCGGCGCACGCAGCTGGTGTGGTAGACCATGTCCTCCAGGCTGACCGGCGCGGTGGAGCCGCGGCCCTGCAGCACATTGCCCAGCGAGTCGCCGATCAGCAGGATGTCCACGCCGGCCGCGTCCAGCAGTCCGGCAAAGGCCGCGTCATAGCAGGTCAGCATCGCGATCTTCTCGCCGTCGGCATGCATCTGCTGCAGGCGGTGCAGGCTGAGGGGTTTGCGTTCTGTGCTCATGGTGTGCAGGGCGGGCTAGGCACCGGTGAATCAGGCGGCCGCAGTGTAGCGGGGCAAGCCCTGACCCCGCCGGCGGGGCGCAGAATGTAGGCTCAGCCATCTAGCTTGCCGCCCAGGCCCGCGCCATGACCCTCACCGAGTTGCGCTACATCGTCGCCGTCGCCCGCGAGCGCCATTTCGGCCGCGCGGCCGAGGCCTGCTTCGTCTCGCAGCCCACGCTCAGCGTCGCGATCAAGAAGCTTGAGGAGGAGCTGGACGTGAAGATCTTCGAGCGCGGCGCCAGCGAGGTGTCGGTAACGCCGCTGGGCGAGGAGATCGTGCGCCAGGCCCAGTCGGTGATCGAGCAGGCCAGCGCGATCAAGGAGATCGCCAAGCGCGGCAAGGACCCGCTCGCCGGCGCGCTGCGCCTGGGTCTGATCTACACGATAGGCCCCTATCTGCTGCCCGAGCTGGTGCGCCATGTGATCGCCCGCTATCCGCAGATGCCCTTGATGCTGCAGGAGAACTTCACCGTCAAGCTCTTGGAGATGCTGCGCACCGGCGAGCTCGACTGCGCCATCATGGCCGAGCCCTTCCCGGACACCGGCCTGGCGATCGCCCCGCTCTACGACGAGCCCTTCATGATCGCCGCACCGGCCAGTCACCCCTTTGCGCAGCGCCCGTGCATCAGCGCGCAGGAACTCAAGAGCGAGACCATGCTGCTGCTGGGCAACGGCCACTGCTTCCGCGACCATGTGCTGGAGGTCTGCCCCGAGTTCGCGCGCTTCTCCAGCGATGCCGAGGGCATACGCAAGAGCTTCGAGGGCAGCTCGCTGGAGACCATCAAGCATATGGTGGCCTCGGGCATGGGCGTCACCGTGGTGCCGGCGCTGTCGGTGCCCAAGGAGCCGCAGTCGCATCTGCGCTTCATCCCCTTCGAGGCACCCATCCCCAGCCGCCGGGTGGTGCTGGCCTGGCGCCGCACCTTCACCCGTTACGAGGCGATCGCGGCCCTGCGCAATGCGATCTATGACTGCCAGCTGCCCGGCGTCACCCGGTTGAGCTAGATTTTCGCTATTGATAGTCTTTGTTTAATTAATTAGACCGATAGTTGGGCGGCCACTAATCTTGCGAGCACACCGGCAGCCTTGCCGGCCACAAACCAGGAGATGCCCGATGAGCGCCAACGACAAGTCCAGCCCGACCCAGTGCCCCTTCCACCAGACCGCCGCCAGCGGCAGGGCGGAGAAGAACTGGTGGCCCAACCAGCTCCGGCTCAACATCCTGCACCAGCACACGCCGGTGTCCGACCCGATGGGCGCGGACTTCGACTATGCGGCCGAGTTCAGGACCCTGGATCTGGACGCGGTGGTGAAGGATCTGCATGCGCTGATGACGGATTCGCAGGACTGGTGGCCGGCCGACTGGGGCCATTACGGTGGTCTGATGATCCGCATGGCCTGGCATGCGGCCGGCACCTACCGGGTGCAGGACGGGCGCGGTGGCGCAGGCACCGGCAACCAGCGCTTTGCGCCGCTGAACAGCTGGCCCGACAACGGCAACCTCGACAAGGCGCGCCGCCTGCTGTGGCCGATCAAGCAGAAGTACGGCCGCAAGCTCTCCTGGGCCGACCTCTTCATACTGGCCGGCAATGTGGCCTTGGAATCGATGGGCTTCAAGACCTTTGGCTTTGCCGGCGGCCGGCCCGACATCTGGGCGCCGGAGGAAGACATCTTCTGGGGCCCGGAAGCCCAGTGGCTGGCCACCAGCGACAAGCCCGGCAGCCGCTACTCGGGCGAGCGCCAGCTGGCCAATCCGCTGGCCGCGGTGCAGATGGGCCTGATCTATGTGAACCCCGAAGGCCCGGACGGCAACCCCGACCCGGTGGCTTCGGGCCGCGATGTGCGCGAAACCTTTGCCCGCATGGCGATGAACGACGAGGAAACCGTGGCCCTGGTGGCCGGCGGCCACACCTTCGGCAAGGCCCACGGCGCCGGCGACCCCGCGCTGGTGGGGCCGGAGCCCGAGGCCGCGCCCATCGAGGCCCAGGGCTTTGGCTGGATCAACAAGCTCGGCAGCGGCAAGGGCGTGCACACCACCACCAGCGGTATCGAAGGCGCCTGGAAGCCCAACCCGACGCAATGGGACAACGGCTATTTCGACATGCTGTTCGGCTATGAGTGGGAACTGACGAAGAGCCCGGCCGGCGCCCATCAGTGGACACCCAAGAACTGCAAGCCCGAGCACCTGATCCCCGACGCGCACGACCCCGCCAAGAAGCACCCGCCGATGATGACCACGGCCGATCTGTCGCTGCGCATGGATCCGGCCTACGAGAAGATCGCGCGCCGCTTCCACCAGGACCCGCAGGCCTTCGCCGACGCCTTCGCGCGCGCCTGGTTCAAGCTCACCCACCGCGATATGGGGCCGGCCACCCGCTATCTGGGCAAGCTGGCGCCCAAGGAAAGCCTGCTGTGGCAGGACCCGATCCCGGCTGTCGACCATCCGCTGGTCGATGCGCAGGACATCGCCGCACTGAAGCGCCAGCTGCTGGACTCGGGCCTGTCCATCGCCCAGCTGGTGGCCACCGCCTGGGCCTCGGCCGCCAGCTTCCGCAACAGCGACAAGCGCGGCGGCGCCAACGGCGCCCGGATCCGCCTGGCGCCGCAGAAGGACTGGGCCGCCAACCAGCCCGCGCAGCTGGCCCAGGTGCTGGCCCGACTGGAAGCCATCCAGCAGGGCTTCAACAAGGCCCAGAGCGGCGGCAAGAAGATCTCGCTGGCCGACCTGATCGTGCTGGGCGGCTGCGCCGCCATCGAGGCCGCAGCCGGCAAGGCCGGCGTGACCGTCAGCGTGCCCTTCACGCCGGGCCGCATGGACGCCTCGCAGGACCAGACCGATGTGCAGTCCATGGCCTATCTGGAGCCCGCCGCCGACGGCTTCCGCAACTATGTGCGCCCCGGCCTTGAGGCGGCGGCCGCCGAGCTGCTGATCGACCGGGCCCAGCTGCTGAGCCTGAGCGCCCCCGAGATGACGGTGCTGTTGGGCGGGCTGCGCGCGCTCAATGCCAACACCGGCGGCACGGCCCATGGCGTCTTCACCCGGCGGCCCGAGGTGCTGAGCAACGACTTCTTCGTCAATCTGCTGGACATGGGCACCCGCTGGGAGCCGGCCGCCGACCAGGCCGGTGTGCTGCTGGGCCGTGACCGCCACAGCGGCGAGCCGAAGTGGACCGGCACCGTGGTCGATCTGGTGTTCGGCTCCAACTCGCAGCTGCGGGCGCTGGCCGAGGTCTACGCGGCCAGCGATGCGCAGACCAAGTTCGTGCAGGACTTCGTCGCCGCCTGGACCAAGGTGATGAACCTGGACCGCTTCGATCTGGCCTGAGGCGGGCGGGGTCGGGCAAGACCTGACCCCACGCAGCCCTCTCTTCCCCCTCTTCTTGTCGCAGCTCAGCGCGCCACTGCAGCGCCCGCCCTATAGTGGGCGCTGCAGCAACTTCAGCAGGAGTCCCTCGATGGCCAAGAAATCCTCCGCCAAGCCCGGTGCCGCCAGCCTTAACATCGGCATCAGCGACAAGGATCGCAGCGCGATCGCCGACGGCCTGGCCAAGCTGCTGGCCGATACCTACACGCTTTACCTGACCACCCACAACTTCCATTGGAATGTGACCGGGCCGATGTTCAACTCGCTGCACGCGATGTTCATGGCCCAGTACACCGAGCTGTGGAATGCGGTGGATCCGATTGCCGAGCGCATCCGCTCGCTGGGCCATGTGGCGCCCGGCTCCTATGCGCAGTTCGCCAAGCTCAGCTCGCTGAAGGACGCACCCGCCACCCCGCCCAAGGCGCTGGAGATGGTGCGCATCCTGATGGAAGGCCATGAGGCGGTGGCCCGCACCGCGCGCAGCCTGTTCCCGTTGGTCGACAAGGCCGCCGACGAGCCCAGCGCCGATCTGCTGACCCAGCGCCTGACGGTGCACGAGCAGACCGCCTGGATGCTGCGCAGCCTGCTCGAAGACTGAAGGCCGGGGCCGCCCCTTTAGCGGCCCTGGCGCTCGAACAGCGTCACCACCGCCTCCATCTCGGCCAGGATGCGCTCGCTGGTGCTGGCCACGGCCAGCAGCGCGCTGCGCGCCTCCGGACTGGGGGGTTGGTTCAGCGCACTGTCGAAGAACAGCCACTGCTGCCTGACCAGCTCCAGCCCCTCGCGCAGGCGCGGCTGGCCGGCTGCGGCGTCCATCAGCTCCTGCTGGGCCGCGGCAAACTGCTTGCGCGCCTGGGTCAGTTCGGCCGCGGTATTGGGCGCCGCCACACCCCAGGCCTGGGCCTGGTAGAGCTTGGCCATACGCTGCGACAGCATGCGCTGCCGACCCGCCAGATTGACGAGCCGGCCGGTCTGGCTGCCGGCATGTTTCTCCAGCTGGTCGGTGCCGGCCATCGCCAGCGCCAGCACCTGCTCCGACAGGGCCAGCACCTGGCCGGCCTGGGCCTTGGATGGTGCACGCCCCACCAGCAGGTCCTTGTAGGCCAGCCAGCTCTGCTCCAGGCGCTGATAGGTCTCGCGCAAGGCCGGGGTGGGCGCGTAGTGCTTCAGCTCCACCAGTTGGCGATCGAACTGCGCCACCGAGGCGTCCAGGGTCTTCTGCGAGCGCTCGACCTCAAGCTGCTGGCCGATCTGGAAATAGGCCTTGGCCATGCGCTGCGACAGCATGCGCTCGCGCCCGGCCTTGTTGATGGCCGACTCGATATCGGTGATCTGGGCCTGCGCGGCGCCCGCCAGCAGCAGGACGCCCAACAAAACGGTTCGTATCAGCGGCTTCATGCTCGTCCATCCTCACGCCGGCAAATCGGCTTCGTAGGGTGACGAACCTTAGGCCTCGCAGGCCTGCGCCGGCTTGACTCGCATCAATGCGGCAGCGCGACCCGGATCAAGGGCCGCGCCGCGCACCGGCGCTTGCGTGCTTACAGCACGGCCATCAGCCCGGCGATGCCCAGGCCCAGCGCAGCCAGCGCGTCGCCGGCGATCAGGCCGCCACCGACCAGCGAGGTGCTGCTCATATCTGAGGGCAGATCGGCGCCCTGGGGCTTGCGCCTGGGCAGGCTGTTGATCGCGCTGGAGATCACGCCGCCGGCCGCCATCCAGGCCGAGGTGGGCAGATTGACGAAGCCGCCGAAGCTGAAGGCATAGGGCGAGGGCAGCACGATGGCGTCCAGCGTGAAGTCGGTGGCGAAGCCGGCGCGGCCGGACGCTGCAAAACGCTGGTAGGCGGCGCTGGCCTTGATCAGCTTGCGCAGCAGCTCGATGCCGAAGCCCAGCGCCATGCCGATGAAGATGGCCAGAGTCTGGTGCGGCTGCGGCTCGGTCAGGCTGCGCAGCGCGCCGACGAATTTGTAGGTCATCGCCGAAGTCCACTGGGCCGGCTGCTGGTCGGCCGGCATCGTGGTCTGGTCCAGGGCCAGCACCGGATAGGCGGTCATGAAGAGCTGGGCAATGCCCACCGCCAGCACCGCACCCACCACCAGGCCCGCCACCTGGAAGCGGAACTGCAGCGTGCGGTTGGAGCCCAGACGCCAGCCGGTCGAGCGGTCCTGCTGCATATCGCAGGCCACGCTGGTGGCCACCAGCAGCACGGTGGCGGCCATCAGTCCCAGCATCGGGTCCTTCAGGCCGATCGCGGCCAGCACCAGCACCGTCACGACAAAGGCCGAGGAGATCGGGTTGGAGTCCGACACCCCCAGCGAGATGCCGTTGACCATGCCGAACACGAAGACCAGGCCCACCGCGATCAGCATATAGCCGAGCGGCTCGTTGAAGAACTGCATGCCGGCCAGCACGGTGGCCACCGCCCAGAAGCCCACCCAGGCCAGCAGGCGCGGCAGGCTGGCGCGCGGGCCGGTGCGGCTTTCCTCGGGCACCACGGTGCGCGTAGCACCGCCGCTGAGCGCGCGGGCGCGGGCGAAGGCGCGCCAGAAGATCAGGCTCAGGTCCACCACCGCGGCGCCCAGAATCATGCCCAGGGCCAGCAGGAAGGTGACCTTGCGGAAGGGTTCGCCGGGCTGCAGCCAGCCGGCCTCGACGAAGCGCGGCAGCAGGGCCCAGCTGACCAGGCCGCCCATCAGCGCGGGGATGCCGATGCGCGCGCCCACCACCAGGCCCACGCCGAAGGTCGAGGTCGAGAGCTCGATCGCACCCAGCATCGCCACCTTGGCTGCCGCGATGCCGCCGGTCAGGCCGGCCGCCATGCCGCCGAACAGCCGCGCGACCGACTGGCGCAGCAGGGCCGGGTCGGTCAGCGCGCGCAGGATATTGGCCACCGCCAGGCCTGAGGGAAAGGTCAGCTGCAGGCGCTCGACCAGGATGGGCGTGTACAGCATGCCCACGCCCGCGCCCATCATGCCTATGCACAGCATGTAGACGACCAGCTGCCAGGTCGGCACCGGCGGCATGCCCATCCAGGCCATGGCCTGGATCAGCACGCTCATCGCCATCATGGCCGAGACCGAGGCCGCGGTGGTCTGCATATAGTTGGCGCCATGCTTGCCCTCGGCCCCGTAGCCATAGGTGATGATGGAGCCCAGGATGCCCGCCAGCACCTGCCCGCCGACAAAGAAACCCAGCGAGAAGTTCATGAAGGAGGCGGTGATGCCGCCCAGCGGGCCAAGCAGGAACATGCCCACGCCGGCCAGCAGCGCGTAGTAGCCCCAGCTGCCCACCGGCGGCAGCCAGGCCCAGCGGCGGGTATCGGCCAGGGGCGTGGCGCCGGCCTGGGTGAAATCGGAAACTGTCATGGTGATGGAGGAGGGGTTCGTCGGCAGCGAGGGCTGGCCGAAAGGGCGGAACTGTAGCCGGCCGGGTGGCGCTGCTACAGTCGGAGCGACCCGAGGCCAGGCCCATGACCCGTATCGCGATCCTCACCTTCGACGGTTTCAACGAGCTCGACAGCTTTGTCGCGCTGGGCCTGCTGAACCGTCTAAAAGCGCAGGGTTTCAGCGCCGAGCTCTGCGGCCCCGGCCATGCCGTCACCTCGATGAACGGCGTCACGGTGCAGCTGCAGCGGCCGCTGGAGTGGGCGAACGAGGCCGATGTGGTGCTGTTCGGCTCGGGCCTCTACACCCGCGCGATCGCCGCGAACAGCGCGCTGCTGGACCGGCTGCAGCTCGATCCGGTGCGCCAGCTGATCGGTGCGCAATGCTCGGGCACCCTCTTGATGGCCCGCCTGGGCCTGCTGGGCGACTGCCCCGCCTGCACCGATCTGACGACCAAGCCCTGGGTCGTCGAGGCCGGCGCTGTGGTGCTGGACGAACCCTTCCACGCCCGCGGCCCGATCGCCACCGCCGGCGGCTGCCTGGCTTCGCAGTACCTGGCGACCTGGGTGATGCTGCAGCGCGCCGGCGAGGCTGCCACCCGCGAGGCGCTGCACTATGTGGCGCCGGTGGGGGAGAAGCAGGCCTATGTGGAGCGGCTGCTGGCGCGGGTGGCCCCCTTCCTGGGTCGGGCCTGAGGGCGGGCCAGCAGCGATAATCGCGGGTTAGCCTCCGGAAGCCCGCACGCACCATGTCCGCCGACCTGCCCACCCGTATCGACAGCGAAGTCCGCCGCCGCCGCACCTTCGCCATCATCAGCCACCCCGACGCGGGCAAGACCACGCTGACCGAGAAGCTGCTGCTGTTCTCGGGCGCGATCCAGATCGCCGGCTCGGTGAAGGCACGCAAGGCCTCGCGCCATGCGACCTCGGACTGGATGGAGATCGAGAAGCAGCGCGGCATCTCGGTGGCCTCCTCGGTGATGCAGATGGAGTACCGCGACTGCGTGATCAATCTGCTCGACACCCCCGGCCACCAGGACTTCTCGGAAGACACCTACCGCGTGCTGACCGCGGTGGACGCGGCACTGATGGTGATCGACGCGGCCAATGGCGTGGAGCCGCAGACCCGCCGCCTGCTGCAGGTCTGCCGCGCGCGCAACACGCCGATCCTGACCTTCGTGAACAAGATGGACCGCGAGGTGCAGGAGCCGCTGGCGCTGATGGACGAAATCGAGCGCGAGCTGGGCATGACCGTCGTGCCCTTCACCTGGCCGGTGGGCATGGGCAAGCAGTTCCACGGCGTGATGGACCTGCGCCAGCAGCGCATGCGCGTGTTCGCCCCCGGCGAAGACCGCGTGGCCGGCACCGAGGAAGTGCTGGACGGACTGGACAACCCGGCGTACGCGCAGCGCTTCGGCATGCAGTACGACAACGCGCAGGGCGAGATAGAGCTGGTGCGCGAGGCCGCGCCCGAGTTCAATCTGGCAGAGTTCCTTTCGGGCAAGCAGACGCCGATGTTCTTCGGCTCGGCCGTCAACAACTTCGGCGTGCAGGAGATTCTGGACGCGCTGGTGGAGCTGGCGCCGGCGCCAGCCGAGCGCGCCGCGATGCAGCGCGTGGTCAAGCCCGAAGAGCCCAAGTTCAGCGGCGTCGTGTTCAAGATCCAGGCCAATATGGACCCGGCGCACCGCGACCGCATCGCCTTCCTGCGCGTGGCCTCGGGCCATTTCGAGCGCGGCATGCGGCTGAAGGTGGTGCGCAGCGGCAAGGAGCTGCGCCCCAACACGGTGGTGAGCTTCCTCAGCCAGCGCCGCGAGCTGCTGGACGAGGCCTTTGCCGGCGACATCATCGGCATCCCCAACCACGGCGTGCTGCAGCTGGGCGACACCATCACCGAAGGCGAAGCGCTGCAGTTCACCGGCCTGCCCTTCTTCGCACCGGAAATGTTCCGCGCGGTCGAGGTGGCCGATCCGCTGAAGACCAAGCAGCTCAAGGCCGGCCTGCAGCAGCTCGGCGAAGAAGGCGCGATCCAGGTCTTCCGCCCGGTGGCCGGCAGCGTGCTGCTGCTGGGCGCGGTGGGCCAGCTGCAGTTCGAGGTGGTGGCGCACCGCCTGGAGCATGAGTACGGCGTCAAGGCCCGCATCATGCCCAGCCGCTTCCAGGTGGCGCGCTGGGTGACCTGCGACGACGAGAAGGAGCTCAAGCGCTTCATCGACGCCAACGACCACCGCATGGCCTACGACGCGGTGGACGCGCCCACCGTGCTGGTGGAGTACGCGCCCGAGCTGCGCGCGATCGAGACCAACTGGCCCAAGATCAAGTTCCACGCGCTGCGCGAGCATGCCGGCCTGGTGTTCCAGAACCGGCTGGATGGCTGAGCCAGGACCGAGGCAGGTCCCTGCGGACCTGCTGACGCGCCTGGCGAAGGCCTAGCCGCTTGCCAGCGACCGGGCTGAGGCAGGACCGCGGCGCTCTCAGTCGAATACCGATGTCAGCACCGCCGCGATCAGCAGCGTGCCCAGGGCCACCAGCACCAGATCGGTACCGCAGACCTGCCACTCATAGCCGGGGTAGTGCGGCAGCTCACGCAGCATGCCGGCGGGCGCCTGCTGCTTGGCGATGCCCGGCGGCAGGCGCTTGCCGCGCGCCAGGTTCTTGCGTATGCCCGGTGGCAGCGGTTTGTAGCCACCCTGGGCGCCGGTGAAGCCGCCCTGCAGCGCCAGCGCACGCGCCTGCTGCTGGCTGAAGCTGACCGCGATCAGCGCCCCACCATCGCCCTGCGTAGCGCGCGGCGCCCCATCCTGGCCCTTGTCCGGCTTGCCGCCGCCCTTGCCCGCCCCCTGCCCCCTGCCCTGGCCCCGCTCGTCGGGCGGTGCGGCCAGCACCGCCAGCGGCAGCAGCGCCAGGCCCGCCAGCCAGTTGCGACGATGGACTCGGTTCAGCCTCTTCATGGCGGCTCCTGTGGCAGTGGACAGCGCCGAGCATAGCGCCCCGCCACGGGGGCTTTTCTCCACCCCGCTGCGCGGCCGGCCACGATGCCCGATGATCGCCACCCTTGCTGCCGCCCCTGCGAAGGACAAGCCCCATGCTGCGCCCCAGCCTGACCCTGTTGATCAGCGGCCTGATCGCCGCTGCCGCTGCGGCCCAGCCCAGCGCCCACCCCCAGCTCGAATCCGTGGTGCAGGGCCTGGATTCCCCCTGGGCCCTGGCCTTTCTGCCCGACGGCAGGCTGCTGATCAGCGAGCGCCCCGGCCGCCTGCACATCGCCGCGCCCGGCGGCAGGCCCGGCCCGGCCCTCGCCGGCCTGCCCGCCATCGATGCCGGCGGCCAGGGCGGCCTGCTGGATGTGCTGCTGGATCGCGACTTTGCCCGCAACCGCCAGCTCTTCTTCTGCTTCACCGAGGCCGCCGCCGACGGACGCAGCAATGGCACCGCGCTGGCGCGCGCCCGGCTCGCCGCCGACGACAGCCGGCTGGAGCAGCTGCAGATCATCTTCCGCCAGAGCCCCAAACTGGCGGGCCGCCACCATTTCGGCTGTCGCATCGTCGAGAGCGCCGATGGCCAGCGCCTGTTCCTGACCCTGGGCGAGCGCTTCAGCGCGATGCAACGGGCCCAGCAGCTGGACAACCATCTGGGCAAGGTGGTGCGCATCGCCAAGGACGGCAGCGTGCCGGCCGACAACCCCTTTGTCGGCCGGGCCGGCGCGTTGCCCGAGATCTGGAGCTACGGCCACCGCAATCCGCAGGGCGCGCTGCTCGACAGCCAGGGCCGGCTCTGGGTCCATGAGCATGGCCCGCAGGGCGGCGACGAACTCAATCTGGTGCTGCCGGGCCGCAACTATGGCTGGCCCGTCATCAGCCATGGCGAGAACTACGGCGGCGGCAAGATCGGCGAAGGCCTGAGCGCCAAGCCCGGCATGGAGCAGCCGGTCAGCTACTGGCGGCCCTCGATCGCGCCCTCAGGCCTGGCCCAGCTCACCAGCCCCCGCTACGGCGCGGCCTGGCAGGGCAGTTTCTTCATCGGCTCGCTGAAGTTCCGCCATCTGGAGCGGGTCGCGGTCGACGGCGCTGCCCTTTCGCCCCAGGTGCTGGCGCGCGGCAAGGCGGTGGATGATGTGGGCCGGCTGCGCGATGTGCGCCAGGGCCCGGACGGCCTGCTCTATCTGCTGACCGAGAACCCCGGCCAGGTACTGCGGCTCAGGCCGGCAGGGCCCTGAGCGACGCCCTGCCTACTTTTTGGTGCTGTAGTTCACCGGCAGCCATTCATAGCCCTTGCCGTCGGCGCGCAGGCGGCCGATGCCGGGGAAGGACACATGGGCCACGGCCACGTAATGGCCCTGCTTGGCCGCCTCGGCATAGGCCTTCTTGCGCTGCGGCATCGCGGCCTTGGAATCGCTGTCGAAGCTGATGGTCACGCTGGGGTCGGGGAACTGCACCGCCGCCACATGCATCAGATCGCCCCAGACCACCAGGGTCTGGCCCTGGCTCTGCACCTTGTAGATCGCATGCCCCGGCGTGTGGCCGTAGCTGGCCACCGCGCGGATGCCCTTGACCAGTTCCACGCCTGCGGCGCCACCGGCAGCGGCGTCGAAGGTCTTGAGCCGGCCCGCCTCGGCATAGGGCTGGGTGGACAGCATCGCCCCTTTGAAGAAGCCCTTGGCGGCCTCGGGCGCCTTGGCCATCTCGGCCTCGCTGAGCCAGAAGCCGGCCTCGCGCTGATCGACCCGCACGACCGCATTCGGGAAGGCCGGCTGGCCCTCGCTGAGCAGGCCGCCCACATGATCGCCGTGCAGATGGGTGATGTAGACCTCGTCGACCTGCTCGGGCTGGTAGCCGGCGGCCTTCAGATGGCCCAGCAGCCGGCCCAGCGTGGGGCCGAACAGCGTGGCGGCGCCGGTGTCGATCAGCACCAGCTTCTCACCGGTATTGACCAGATAGCCGTTCACCGAGGTCTCCAGCGGCAGGCCCAGATAGGCGTGCTGCAGCGCCCGCAAGACCTGACCCTTCCGGGCGTTGGTCAGCAGCTTGTCGACCGGCAGGTCCACCGTGCCGTCGTTCAGCGCGGTGATCTCGAAGTCGCCCAGCATCATCCGGTAGTAGCCGGGTGCCTGGCTCTTCTGCTGCGGGGCGGCCGCCTGGGCCGGCGCGGTGGCGAGCAGGACGGCGCTGAGCGCCAGCAGCAGCGGGGCGAGGGCGTGGCGTGCGGACATGGGCAGTGGCTCCTAAGCAATGGATGACGCAGCATAGCAAGCGGCACGGCGGCTTGCCGAGCCCTGAGTCGGCGACGGCCCGCGCTGCTCAAGGCCACAGCCGGGCCAGGTGCCCGGCGCTGGCCTGTACGAAGCCCAGGCATTGCCTGACTTTCAGACAGGCGCCCGGCGGCGGCTGTCTTGAAGATAGACAGCCGCGCCCCCGCAACAGGTCACGAGCAGCCGGCTGAGGGTAGCCATGCCTCTCAAAGCCGCTGCCCTCTAGTGGTTTGCACCAGTCAGGTGCCTTGCCGGTGCGACAAGGCATGGCTTTTGCACCTAAGGCCGACAAACAGCCCGCCGCGCCCAGCGGCGGACCCGCACAAGACGGAGACATGCGTTGATGCAAACAAGAACCACCGACCGCGCCACAGCCCCACCGGGCTGACCGGACTCGGCCGGCCCTGAGCCAGGCCCGGCCACCCCATCCCAGCTGCCACACCGGCGCCGCAGCGCGCCGGCTGGATGGTCTCGCCCCCAAGAAAACCACACCCCCCAACGGAGACAAGACGATGACCCTGACGACGCCCCCGGCCCAGCGCCACCGCAACCGCCCCCAGCCAGCACTGCTGCCCAGCCGCCTGAGCCTGGCCCTGGCCGCCGCCTTTGCCAGCGGTCTGGTGGCGGCCCAGACCGCGCCCGCCACCGAGGCGGCCAAGCCGGCCGAGGCCCAGTCCGGCGAGATCAACCAGCTGGAGACGGTCACGGTGACCGCGCGGCGCCGCGAGGAAAGCCTGCGCGACGTGCCGGTGGCCGTCACCGCGATGACGGGCGAGAAGCTGGAGGCGCTCAACGTCAAGAACCTCGGCGACCTGCAGGGCCAGGTGCCCAGCCTGACCGTCTATGCGGCGCGCGGCAGCAATACCACGCTGACGACCTTCATACGCGGCGTCGGTCAGGCCGATCCCTTGTGGGGCGTCGATCCCGGCGTCGGCATCTATCTGGATGACGTCTATATCGCACGGCCCCAGGGCGCGCTGCTGGAGGTCTTCGACACCGAGCGCATCGAGGTGCTGCGCGGCCCGCAGGGCACGCTGTACGGCAAGAACACGATAGGCGGCGCGGTGAAGTATGTGTCGCGCAAGCTGGGCACCCAGCCCGAGGGCTCGATCTCGCTGGCCCTGGGCAATCACGGCCAGGTCAACGGCCGCGTCGCCGTCGGCGGTGCGACATCCGACGGCCAGTGGCGCGCCCGCGTGGCCCTGGCCAGTCTGACGCGCGACGGCTATGGCAAGAACCTGGCCGACGGCAGCGATGTCTCCGACCAGAACACCCAGGCCGCCCGCATCAGCGCCGGCTTCTTCCCGGCCGGCCAGCCCTTCGACCTGCAGTTCAGCGCCGATGCCACCGCCGACAACTCCCATATGCGCGGCTTCCAGCGCATGGCGGTCAGCCCCTTCGATCCGGCCAAGACCCCGGCCACCAGCAGCCGCTACGACATCAACAGCGGTATGGCCAACAACAACTACACCAATAGCGACGGCTATGCGCTGAGCGCCAACTGGCAGCTCAACGAGGCCTGGAGCGCCAAGTACATCCACGCCTACCGCAGCAGCGACACCGACACCGCGATCGACTTCGACGGCCTGCCCAACAAGATCGCCGATGTGCGCGCCAGCTATGCCGACCACTCGCGCAGCAACGAGCTGCAGTTCGCCTACGAGGGCGGCGCGCATTCGGGCGTCTTCGGCCTCTACCATTTCGACGGCCAGGCCGGCGGCCGGGTGCGCAACAACTTCTTCAACGCCAGCTTCGGCACCACGGCCGGCACCGTCTACACCACCGGCAAGGCCCTGTACGGCGACTGGAGCTGGCGCCTGACGCCGCGCTTCGGCCTCAGCGCCGGCCTGCGCTACACCAAGGAGACCAAGCGTGCCGTGGTGCTGAACCAGGCCTATGCCAACGACAGCTTCACGACGCCCATCCTGACGCTGAGTGATTTCGACAAGAGCATCTCGGTCAGCAATACCGCGCCCAAGCTGGCGCTGGACTACAAGCTCAGCGCCAGCACCAATCTCTATGCCACCGTATCGCGCGGCTTCAAGTCGGGCGGCTACAACGTGCGCGCCAATGTGCTTTCGGTGCCCGACTCGGCCAAGCCCTTTGCCGACGAGGTGCTGGACTCGCTGGAGCTGGGCGCCAAGATGGTGTTCGACGAAGGCCGGCTGGAGCTCAACACCGCCGTCTTCCACAACAACTACAAGAACGTCCAGCTCTCGGTCTTCACCTCCTACACCCAGCCCAACGGCCAGCCGGGCTTCTTCGGCGACTTCACCAATGCCGGCCGGGCCACGGTGGACGGCCTGGAGGCCGAGTTCATCTGGCGCCCCAGCAGCAGCTGGACCGTCAGCGGCAATATCGCGCTGCTCGATGCCAAGTACAAGGAGTACATGGACCGCGGCGTCAATGTGGCCAGCCAGAAGAAGTTCACCAACACGCCCAAGACCCAGGCGGCGCTGAACATCGAGCACCGCGCCAAACCCAGCTTCGGCGGCGTGCTGCGCAGCCGGCTGGGCATCAGCCACCGGACCAAGGTCTACCCGACCACCGACCTCAGCGAGGCCATCGCCCAGCCCAGCTACAGCCTGCTGTCGGCCGGCCTGATCTGGGAGCGCGACGCACGGCTGAGTTTCGCCTTGCAGGGCAGCAATCTGACCGACAAGGCCTACCGCACCGATGGCTACAACATCCCGGCCCTGGGCGTGCTGAGCGGCTACTACGGCGCACCGCGCCAGATCACCGTCAGCGCCAGCTACCGCTTCTGAGCGCCACCCGCCGGAACAGCCCGCGCCCGGCTGGCGGGGGGCGGGCGATCCGCGACCGACATGCGGGCCATCCCGCTGTCGGTCGCCCCGGGGGCACGCTACATTGCGGCAGACCCTGCTGTACCCCGCTCTCGCACCGCCGCATGCCCGCTGCCGATCTGCTGCCCGCTGAATTTCCGCTCGACGCCGACGGCGTGCTGCGCATGGCCGCGCAATCGCTGTTCGAGACCCTGGCCCAGGCCAGCGAGGGCATGATGGTGGTGGACCGCAACCACCGCATCGTCTGGATCAGCGAGGGCTACAAGCGCTTTCTGCCGGCCCTGGGCTTCGGCAACGAGGGCGAATTCGTCGGCCGCCGCGTCGAGGAGGTGGTGCCCAACTCAATGATGGCCCATGTGATCGACAGCGGCCGACCCATCCTGGTCGATCTGCTGACCAACAAAGCCGGCACCTTCCTGGTCAGCCGCCTGCCGCTGCGCAATGCGGTGGGCGAGGTGGTGGGCGCGGTAGGCCTGGTGCTGCTGGATCATCCCGAGACCAATATGCAGCCGCTGATCTCCAAATTCGGCCGCCTGCAGCGCGAGCTGGACGAGGCACGCCGCGAGCTGGCCGCCGAGCAGGTCAAGAACCGGCGGCCCAAGTACACCATCGCCAGCTTCATAGGCTCCAGCCCGGCGGCGCTGGAGGTCAAGCGCCAGGCCCGGCGCGTGGCCCAGACCGATTCCACCGTGCTGCTGCTGGGCGAGACCGGCACCGGCAAGGAGCTGCTGGCCCATGCGATCCACGCGGCCTCGGCGCGCGCCGCCAAGCCCCTGGTCAGCATCAATATCGCGGCCGTGCCCGACACCTTGCTGGAGGCCGAGTTCTTCGGTGTGGCGCCGGGCGCCTATACCGGCGCCGACCGCAAGGGCCGCGAGGGCAAGTTCAAGCTGGCCGACGGCGGCACGCTGTTTCTCGACGAGATCGGCGATATGCCGCTGGCCCTGCAGAGCAAGCTGCTGCGGGTGCTGCAGGAGCAGGAGCTGGAGCCGCTGGGCAGCAACACCGTGCTGCAGGTGGACGTGCGGGTGATTGCCGCCACCAGCCGCGACCTGACCGCAATGGTGGCGGCCGGCGAGTTCCGCGCCGATCTGTTCTACCGCCTCAATGTGCTGCCGATACGGGTGCCGTCGCTGCGCGAACGCCGCGAGGACATCGAGGCCCTGGCCGATGCGCTGGGCGAGGACATCGCGCGGCGCAGCGGCATGCCGCACAAGCTGCTCAGCACCGAGGCGCTGGACTGGCTGGCCCGCCAGCCCTGGCCCGGCAATATCCGCGAACTGCGCAATGTGCTGGAGCAGGCCAGCCTGATGAGCGACGAGCCGCTGCTGGGCCCGCCGGACTTCGAGGCCGCGCTGCGCCCGGTGGCCGGCAGCGTGCCCACGCCCACCGCGCCGCGACGCAGCGAGGCCGGCCTCACGCAGCAGCCCCCGCTCGCTGCTGCGGACCCGGCCCAGCCGCTGCGCCCGCTGCCCGAGCTGATCGCCCAGCTGGAACGCGACGCGATCGCCCAGGCCCTGAACCTGACCGGTGGCAACCGGGTCGCCACCGCCCGGCTACTGCAGATATCGCGCGCCTCGCTGTACGAGCGCCTGACCCGCTGGCCCGAGCTGGGACAGTTGCTGGGCAGGAGCGACGCAGACGCGGCACCGCTCGGCCAGCACCCCTGAGCGGCCGAAGGCTGTACGGGATTCAGCTGCCACCCGGTCGGAAAAATGTCTGATTTTCAGGCATTGTTTTTTTATCAGACAGTCGCAAGCCGCCGCGCGCCGACGCCACGGCCCATCGGCGGGAAATGTGGCCCCGATACGTGGTCTATCCAGGGGTTTTCACCAAGATGGGGCATTCGGGCATGGGCTTTGCGTCCTATTGGGGCAGCACGCCCGTCCAGGGTGGCCCAACACCGGAGACAAGACCATGCACAACCCTCATCGCCGCCTGCTCAGCCTGAGCCTGCTGGCCGCCGCCGTCGTGGCCGGTAGCAGCGCCTGGGCCCAGACCGCCAAGGGCGAGATCCGTATCGCGCACATCTACAGCAAGACCGGCGCGCTGGAGGCCTATGGCAAGCAGACGGCCACCGGCTTCATGATGGGCCTGGACTATGCGACCGGCGGCACCATGACCGTGGCCGGCAGGAAGCTGGTGGTAATCGAGAAAGACGACCAGGGCAAGCCCGACGTGGGCAAGAACCTGCTGGCCACCGCCTATGGCGACGACAAGGCCGATATCGCCGTCGGCCCGACCGGCTCCGGCGTGGCGCTGGCCATGCTGCCGGTGGCCGAGGAGTACAAGAAGATCCTGATGGTGGAGCCGGCGGTGGCCGATTCCATCACCGGCGACAAATGGAACAAATACATCTTCCGCACCGGCCGCAACTCCTCGCAGGATGCGATCGCCAATGCGGTGGCGCTGGACAAGCCCGGCACCGTGATCGCGACGCTGGCCCAGGACTACGCCTTCGGCCGCGACGGCGTGAAGGCCTTCAAGGACGCGATCAAGAAGGCCAGGCTGGTGCATGAGGAGTACCTGCCCACCACCACCACCGACTTCACCGCCGGTGCCCAGCGCCTGATCGACAAGCTGAAGGACCAGCCGGGCCGCAAGGTGATCTTCATCATCTGGGCCGGCGCCGGCAATCCCTTCAAGATCGCGGACATGGACTTGAAGCGTTATGGCATCGAAATTGCCACCGGCGGCAACATCCTGCCGGCGATGAGCGCCTACAAGCAGTTCCCCGGCATGGAGGGCGCGGCCTACTACTACTTCGGCATCCCGAAGAACCCGGCCAATGAATGGCTGGTGGCCAACCACTACAAGCAGCACAAGGCGCCGCCGGACTTCTTCACCGCCGGCGGCATGAGCGCCGCGATCGCCATCGTCGAGGCGCTGAAGAAGACCGCCGGCGACACCTCGACGAACAAGCTGATCAAGACCCTGGAAGGGATGAGCTTCGAGACGCCGAAGGGGAAGATGACCTTCCGCGCCGAGGACCATCAGGCGATGCAGTCGATGTATCACTTCAAGATCAAGGTGGATCCGGCCTTCCCCTGGGGCGTGCCGGAGCTGGTGCGCGAGATCAGGCCTGAGGAAATGGCCGTTCCCATCCGCAACAAGCGTTGATCGCTCGGCTACTGCGCGGCCGCCTGGCGTCGTTGCGGGTCCCTCCGCGAATCCTCACGTACAGGAAGTACGTTCCGGTTTGCGGATCCGCCCGCGCCTAGCCAGACAGCCGCTCGCTACGCCTC
Source organism: Burkholderiaceae bacterium (assembly GCA_041920215.1). Lineage (GTDB taxonomy): Bacteria > Pseudomonadota > Gammaproteobacteria > Burkholderiales > Burkholderiaceae_C > JAYRSJ01. The sequence continues at coordinate 397,710 of JAYRSJ010000001.1, forward strand.
GGGCTCTGGCAGCTTCTGGCTGCGCGGCTTTCCTATCGCTTTTCCGAGACTGCTGTGCTCGAAACCAAAGATCTCACCATCCGCTTCGGCGGGCATGTGGCGGTGGACCGCGTGTCCTGCGCCTTTGAGCCCGGCACGCTGACGGCCATCGTCGGGCCGAACGGCGCGGGCAAGACGACCTACTTCAACCTGATCTCGGGCCAGCTGCGCGCGAGCGGGGGGCAGGTCTTGCTCGATGGCGCGGACCTGACGCGCCTGCCGGCGCCGCTGCGCACCCGCCGCGGCCTGGGCCGGGCCTTCCAGCTGACCCAGCTGTTCCCGCACCTCACGGTGCTGGAAAACGTGCGCCTGGCCGTGCAGGCGCGGCGCGGCGTGGGGCTGCGCATGTTCTCGGTCTGGCTGCAGCACAAGGACCTGCTGGACGAGGCCCGGCACATCGTCGAGCGCGTGCGCCTGGCCGACCGCGCGCAGGCGCTGGCCGCCTCGCTGCCGCATGGCGACCAGCGCAAGCTGGAGGTGGCGATGCTGATCGCGCTGGACCCCAAGGTCTATATGTTCGACGAGCCCACCGCCGGCATGAGCGTGGACGAGGTGCCGGTGATCCTGGACCTGATCCGCGAGCTGAAGGCCAGGCGCGAGCACACCATCCTGCTGGTCGAGCACAAGATGGACGTGGTGCGCGAGCTGGCCGACCGCATCATCGTGCTGCACAACGGCCAGCTGGTCGCCGACGGCGAACCGGCCACGGTGATCGCCTCCAAGGTGGTGCAGGACGCCTACCTCGGCACGGCCATCGCTGACGATGAAGAAAAGGCTGCCGCATGAGCACTACCAAGAATCTGCTGGCGCTGCAGGGCGTGCACACGCATATCGGCGCGTATCACATCCTGCACGGCGTGGACCTGGCCGTGCCCGAGGGCCAGCTGACCATGCTGCTGGGCCGCAACGGCGCCGGCAAGACCACGACGCTGCGCACCATCATGGGCCTGTGGGCCGCCAGCCAGGGTCAGGTCTTGTTCGACGGCCAGCCGATCCAGGGCGCGCCCACGCCCGAGATCGCGCAGCGCTGCGGCATCGCCTATGTGCCCGAGAGCATGGGCATCTTCACCGACCTGACCGTGTCCGAGAACATGCTGCTCGCCGCCCGCGGCGCGCGCGGCCTGAAGGAGCTGGACACGCAGCGCCTTGAATGGCTGTTCGGCCTGTTCCCGGCGCTGAAGAAGTTCTGGCTCTACCCGGCCGGCAAGCTCAGCGGCGGCCAGAAGCAGATGCTGGCGATCGCCCGCGCGATGATCGAGCCGCGCCGCCTGCTGCTGATCGACGAGCCCAGCAAGGGCCTGGCACCGGCCATCATCAACAACCTGGTCGAGGCCCTGCGCGAGCTCAAGCGCAGCAGCCAGACCACCATCCTGCTGGTCGAGCAGAACTTCATGATGGCTAAGGCCCTGGGCGAGCATGTCGCGGTGATGGACGACGGCCGCGTCGTCCATGCCGGCGCCATGCGCGAGCTGGCCGAGGACGAGGCGCTGCAGCAGCGCCTCTTGGGCCTGAGTCTCGCCACACATCAATGAGGCCCGCGATGAGCGCCACCACCACCCCCACCGCGGCCGCCCCGGCCGCCGCCGCCGCCATCCCCAAGGCGCAGTTCGACACCATCCCGCTGCTGATCCTCGCCGCGCTGCCGCTGATCGCCTTGCCGCTGATGGGCAGCGCCAGCAGCTGGGCCACGCTGACCCTGGCCGGCCTGGCCATGGGCCTGATCATCTTCATCATCGCCTCGGGCCTGACCCTGGTCTTCGGCCTGATGGACGTGATGAACTTCGGCCACGGCGTGTTCATCGCTCTGGGTGCCTTCATGACCACCTCGGTGCTGGGCGCGATGGGCGGCTTCACCGAGACCGCCAGCCTGGGCGCCAATCTCTTCGCCGTCGGCGTTGCCTGCCTGGTCGGCATGGCGGTGGCCGGCGCGGTGGGTCTGGTGTTCGAGCGCGTGCTGGTGCGGCCCGCCTACGGCCTGCACCTCAAGCAGATCCTGATCACCATGGGCGGCATGATCATCGGCGAGGAGCTGCTCAAGGTGATCTGGGGCGCGCAGATGGTGCCGCTGCCGCTACCCGAGGGACTGCGCGGCTCGCTGCTGCTGGGCGGCGATGTGGCGATCGAGAAGTTCCGCCTGCTCGCCGTGGTGCTGGGTCTGGTGGTGCTGCTCGCGCTGCTGTGGCTGCTGAACAAGACCAAGCTGGGCCTCTTGATCCGCGCCGGCGTGCAGGACCGCGAGATGGTCGAGAGCCTGGGCTACCGCATCCGCCGTCTCTTCGTCGGCGTGTTCGCCGGCGGCTCGGCGCTGGCCGGCCTGGGCGGCGTGATGTGGGGCCTGTACCAGCAGGGCGTCACGCCGCAGATCGGCGCGCAGGTCAATGTGCTGATCTTCATCGTCATCATCATCGGCGGCCTGGGCTCGACGCTGGGCTGCTTCGTCGGCGCGCTGCTGGTCGGCCTGATGGCCAACTACACCGGCTTCCTCGCGCCCAAGGTGGCGCTGTTCTCCAACATCGGCCTGATGGTCGCCATCCTGATGTGGCGCCCGCAAGGTCTCTATCCCGTGGGCCAGCGCTGAACACCATGATCGACGCCCTCAAGTCCCTGCTCTCGCACGACCTGCCGCGCAGCCGCATGCTGGCCCTGCTGCTCGTGCTCACCGTCGCCGGCCTGGCGCTAACGCCCTTCATCTTTCCCAGCACCAAGGCCCTCAATGTCGCCGCCAAGGTGATGATCTTCATCGTGCTGGTGGCCAGCTACGACCTGCTGCTCGGCTATACCGGCATCGTGTCCTTCGCGCACACCATGTTCTTCGGCATCGGCGCCTATGGCATCGCGATCACATCCACCCGCATAGGTCCGGGCTGGGAAGCGGTGGGCGTAGGCCTCGCCATCGCGCTGGGCCTGTCGCTCGCGCTCTCGCTGCTGATCGGCCTCTTTTCGCTGCGCGTCAAGGCCATCTTCTTCGCAATGATCACGCTGGCGGTGGCCTCGGCCTTCCTGACCCTGGCCTCCCAGCTCTCCGAGCTGACCGGCGGCGAGGACGGCCTGAGCTTCAAGGTGCCGGAGGCGCTGTCGCCCGCCACAGAGTACTTCGAGGAGCCGGTGCTGGGTGCGATGATCGACGGCCGCTTCCTCAGCTACTACCTGCTCTTCGTCGCGGTGCTGCTGCTGGTGCTGCTGATGCTGCGCATCGTCAACTCGCCCTTCGGCCGCGTGCTGCAGGCCATCCGCGAGAACGAGTTCCGCGCCGAGGCCATCGGCTACCGCACCGTGGTCTACCGCACACTGTCCAATGTGCTGGCCGCGCTCTTCGCCACCGTGGCCGGCGCACTGCTGGCGCTGTGGCTGCGCTACAGCGGGCCGGACACTTCGATGTCCTTCGAGATCATGCTGGACATCCTGCTGATCGTCGTGATCGGCGGCATGGGCACGATCTACGGCGCGGTGATAGGCAGCGCGCTCTTCGTGCTGGCGCAGAACTATCTGCAGGACTTGATGCGTCTGGGCGAAGGTGCCGTGGCCGGCATCCCGGTGCTGTCGCAGCTGGTTTCGCCCGACCGCTGGCTGCTGTGGATGGGCGTGCTGTTCGTGCTCTCGGTCTACCACTTCCCCACCGGCATCGTCGGCCGGCTGCGCGCCGGCGTGCTGCGCCGGCTGTCGCGCTGACGGGCGAGCCGCCCAGGAGAGACATCCATCATGAGCGCCGAGTTTTCCTCGCACTACCTCCGCTGCGCCGGCCGCGAGCTGCACTACACCGAATGGGGCAGCGGCAATGCCGAGGTGGTGATCGCCTGGCACGGCCTGGCGCGCACCTGCCGCGATATGGACGAGCTGGCCCGCCATCTGGCCCGTCGCTACCGGGTGATCTGCCCCGACACCCTGGGCCGCGGCCTCTCGCAATGGAGCCCGCTGCCGGCCAGCGAGTACTGCCTGGACTTCTATGTGCGCCAGGCCACTGAGCTGGTGGACCAGCTGGGCCTAGCCAGCTTCCACTGGGTAGGCACCTCGATGGGCGGCGCCATCGGCACGCTGGCCGCGGCCACCGCGCTGCGCGGCCGCATCCGCCGCCTGGTGCTGAACGACAACGGCCCGCAGCTGGCCGAGGCCGCGCTGCAGCGCATACGCAGCTATGCCGGCCATCCGGCGGCCTTCGCCTGCGTCAGCGAGCTGGAGCAGTATTTCCGCCAGGTCTACCAGCCCTATGGCTGGCTCAGCGACGCGCAATGGCGGCATCTGACCGAGACCTCGGTGCGCCGCCTGCCCGATGGCCGGGTCACGCCGCACTACGACCCGGCCATGGTGCAGCAGTTCATCCACCATCCGGACGACTATCTGCTGTGGGAAGCCTGGGACACCCTAACCTTGCCGGTGCTGTGCCTGCGCGGCGAGAGCTCGGACCTGCTGCTGGCCGAGACCGCCCAGGCCATGCGCGAGCGCGGGCCGGCGGCGGTGGTGGTCACCATCCCCGGCTGCGGCCATGCGCCGGCGCTCAATGTGCCCGAGCAGTTCGCCCTGGTCGAGCGCTTTCTGCAGGCCGGCTGATGCGATCGCCCCTCGCCCCGCCGGGCCCCGATTGCGGGTTAGCCCTTGCGCAAAGCTACGTACAGGCTTTTACGCTTAGCGGCGGCAGCATCCTGTCCTACATTGGTCCCTCAACTCGCATGCCGCACCCTCCCCGGTGACGGCCCAAAGACGATGAGCGAACTCATCCTGGAGACAAGCGGGCTCACCAAGGAGTTCAAGGGCTTCACCGCCGTGGACCGTGTGAACCTGCGGGTGCAGCGCGGTCATATCCATGCGCTGATAGGCCCGAACGGCGCGGGCAAGACCACCTGCTTCAATCTGCTGACCAAGTTCCTGGAGCCGACCCGCGGCAGCATCGTTTTCAACGGCATCGACATCAGCGGCGAGAAGCCGGCCGAGATCGCGCGGCGCGGCGTGATCCGCAGCTTCCAGATCTCGGCGGTGTTCCCGCATCTGACGGTGCTGGAGAACGTGCGCATCGGCCTGCAGCGCTTCACCGGCAGCAGCTTCCATTTCTGGAAGGGCCTGGCCGAGCTGCGCAAGCTCGACGGCCGGGTGATGGAACTGCTGGCCCAGGTGGATCTGCAGGACATGGCGCAGCTGAAGGCCGGCGACCTGCCCTATGGCCGCAAGCGCGCGCTGGAGATCGCCACCACGATGGCGATGGAGCCCGAGCTGATGCTGCTGGACGAGCCCACCCAGGGCATGGGCCACGAGGATGTGGAGCGGGTCACCGCGCTGATCAAGCGCGTTGCGCAGGGCCGCACCGTGCTGATGGTGGAGCACAACATGCGCGTGGTCGCCAAGATCGCCGACCGCATCACCGTGCTGGCGCGCGGCGCGGTGCTGGCCGAGGGCACGTATGACGAGGTATCGCGACACCCGGCGGTGCTCGAGGCCTATATGGGCAGCGAGGCCACCGAGCTGCAAGGTGCTCACTGACATGACAAACGCGCTCGAGATCAAGGACCTGCACACCTGGTACGGCGAGAGCCACATCCTGCATGGCATCAATCTGAGCGTGCCCAAGGGTCAGGTCATGACCCTGCTGGGCCGCAATGGTGCCGGCCGCACGACCACGCTGCGCGCCATCATGGGCCTGACCGGCGAGCGCCGGGGCTCGATCACCGTGCATGGCCGCGAAACCATAGGCTTGCCCACCCATGCGATCGCCCATCTGGGCCTGGGCTACTGCCCGGAGGAGCGCGGCATCTTCGCCTCGCTGACCACCGAGGAGAATCTGCGCCTGCCGCCGCTGCTCAAGAGCGGGCGCGGCACGCCGATGAGCGAGGCCGACATCTACGCGATGTTCCCCAATCTGGCCGAGCGCCGCCACAGCCAGGGCACGCGGCTCTCGGGCGGCGAGCAGCAGATGCTGGCGGTGGCCCGCATCCTGCGCACCGGCGCCGACATCCTGCTGCTCGACGAGATCTCCGAGGGCCTGGCCCCGGTCATCGTCCAGGCCCTGGCGCGCATGATCCGCACGCTCAAGGCCCAGGGCTTCACCATCGTGATGGTGGAGCAGAACTTCCGCTTTGCCGCCCCGCTGGCCGATCACTTCGTCGTGATCGAGCATGGCGAGGTGGTCGCGTCCTTCCCGGCCGCCGAGCTAGAGGCCAAGAGAGCCTTGCTCGACGATCTGCTCAGCGTCTGAACGACGGTTTCACACCATGCCCACCATCAAGGAGACAAGCATGAAGCAGCGACAAGCACTGAAGTCCCTCGCCCTGGCCAGCCTGGCCGCCTGCGGCCTCTCGGCCCAGGCCCAGATTTCCGGCGATGTGGTCAAGATCGGCATCATCACCGATATGTCCAGCCTCTACGCCGACATCGACGGCGCCGGCGGCGTCGAGGCGGTCAAGATGGCCATTGCCGATATGAAGGGCATGGTGGCGGGCAAGAAGATCGAGCTGATCTTCGCCGACCACCAGAACAAGGCCGATGTGGCCGCCTCCAAGGCGCGCGAGTGGATAGACACCCAGGGCCTGGACATGCTGATAGGCGGCACCAACTCGGGCGCCAACCTGGCCATGTCCAAGATTGCGGCCGAGAAAAAGAAACCCTTCGTGATCGTCGGCGCGGCCACGGCGCGCCTGACCAACGAGGACTGCACGCCCTACAACATCCACTACGCCTACGACACCGTGGCCCTGGCCAACGGCACCGGCAATGCGGTGGTCAAGAGCGGCGGCAAGAGCTGGTACTTCCTGACCGCCGACTATGCCTTCGGCGCCAGCCTGCAGGCCGATACCACCGCGGTGGTGCAGAAGGCCGGCGGCCAGGTGGTGGGCAGCGTCAAGCACCCGCTGTCGGCCAGCGATTTCTCGTCCTTCCTGCTGCAGGCACAGGGCTCCAAGGCCCAGATCCTGGGCCTGGCCAATGCCGGCGGCGACACCATCAATGCGATCAAGGCGGCCAACGAGTTCGGCATCACCAAGACGATGAAGCTGGCCGGCCTGCTGATGTTCATCAACGACATCCATTCGCTGGGCCTGCAGGCCACGCAAGGCATGTACCTGACCGATGGCTGGTACTGGAACCAGAGCCCCGAGGCACGCGCCTGGAGCAAGCGCTTCTTCGAGAAGATGAAGCGCATGCCCTCGATGCTGCAGGCCGCCGACTACTCGGCCACCATGCACTATCTGAAGGCGGTGGAGGCCACCAAGACCGACGACGCCGACAAGGTGGTGGCGCAGATGAAGGCCACCAAGGTCAACGACTTCTATGCCAAGAACGGCGAGATCGGCCCCGACGGCCGCCACCGCTACGACATGTACCTGATGCAGGTGAAGTCGCCCAAGGAGTCGACCGAGCCCTGGGACTACTACAAGGTGGCCCAGACCATCCCCGCCGCCCAGGCCTACACGCCGCTGGCCGAGAGCAAGTGCGCCCTCGTCAAGAAGTGAGCTGAGCCGCGCCCCTTGTTGAGCAAGCTGAAGACATGACAGAACTTTTTGGCATTCCTTTGCCGGCGCTGCTCGGGCAGCTGCTGCTGGGCCTGGTGAACGGCTCGTTCTACGCGATGCTGTCGCTGGGCCTGGCCGTGATCTTCGGCATGCTCAACATCATCAACTTCGCCCACGGCGCCCTCTACATGATGGGCGCCTTCCTGGCCTGGATGGGCCTGGAATACCTGGGCCTCAACTACTGGGTGATGCTGCTGCTGGCGCCGCTGATCGTGGGCCT
>JAYRSJ010000002.1:0-267416 GCA_041920215.1 Burkholderiaceae bacterium
CGGCCGACGCGCTGCAGGCCCTGGCCAGCCTGGAGGCAGGCGCCTTGCAGCCGGCCGATGTGTTGGTGACGGCCCTGGGTGTCAATGATGTGGTGGCCCAGGTGCGCCGGCGCGACTGGCTGCGCGTCCTGGCCGAGTTGGATCGCCTGGCCCGTGAGCGCGCGGGCGTGCGCTACACCTTGCACAGCGCGGTGCCGCCCATGCATGCCTTCCCGCTACTGCCGCAGCCGCTGCGCTGGGTCTTGGGCGCCCATGCGCTGCGGCTCAACCGCGCGCTCGGCCGGGCCCTGCTGGTCGAGCCTCAGCGCGGTCTGCAGTCGCTGCCCGCCCATCTGCATGGAGCTGCTGCGGCCCGCTATATGGCCGAGGACGGCTTCCATCCGGCGCCCGCCGGCTATGCGCTCTGGGCCGAGGCCTTGGCCGACAGGATCGCCAAGGAATGGCCGGGGCTCAGATCACGTTGAGTTCCAGATAGCGCTGGCCGCTGGCGATGCGGGCGGGCGACAGCGGGCTCAGGTCCAGGCTCTGGTAGGCGCCGGTGGCCAGCCACTCGGCCAGGCCCCGGCCTATGCCCGGCGCATGCTGCAGGCCGTGGCCCGAGAAACCGCAGGCCAGCAGCAGATTGGGGCAGGCGTCCAGCGGTCCGACCAGGCCGTTGTGATCCAGCTCGTTCATCTCGTAATAGCCGGCCCAGGCGCGCTGCAGGCGCAGGCTCTCGAAGCCGGGCACCCGTTCGGCCAGTGCGGGCCACAGATGCTCCTCGAATAGCTGGGCTTCCGGGTCCAGCGGCAGGTCGGGGCGGTCGTCCAGCGGCGTGCCGCCGCAGATGAACAAACCCTCGCCTTCGGGCCTGAACCAGAGCCCGCTGGGGTCAATCACCAGCGGACAGAGCGGCGCAGCTTCGGGGCTCTTGAAGGCATAGACACTGCGGCGCCTGGCGCTGACCGGCACCGTCAGCCCGGCGCTGGCGGCCAGCTGGCCGGACCAGGCGCCACAGGCCAGCACATAGCGTTCGGCCTGCAGGCGCGCACCGCTGCGGCACAGCACGCCCGCCAGCGTGCCATCGGCATCGCGCTGCAACGCCAGGGCTTCGTCCTCCAGATAGACCACGCCCTGCGCACGCGCGCGGCTGCGGAAATGCTGCAGCAGCCCCCAGCCGTCGAACCAGCCCTCGCCGCTGCGGCCCCAGCTGCCCAGGGCCAGGTCTTGCGTCGCCAGCCAGGGCCAGCGCTGGCGCAGCTGTTCAGGCTCCATCAACACGATGTCGGCACCTTGCTCCCGTTGCAGGGCATTCAGCTGGCGCAAGCCCTCGGCGCCGGCGGCTGTCGCGAGGTAGAGATAGCCCTGCTCAACCAGCCCGGCCTCCATCTGGCGCAGCTGCTCCAGGCCATAGCGCGACAGCGCGATGTTCAGCGGCGTGCTGAACTGCTGGCGTATCGAGGCGGCCGAGAGCGCCGAGGAGGCGCGGCTGTAGCTGGAGTCGCGCTCCAGCACGCGAATCTGCTGGCCCTGCCAGCCAGGCCGGGCGGCCAGATGGGCAGCGACGGCCGAGCCGATGGCGCCGCCGCCCAGGATCAGCACACGGGGCTGGCTCATGGTTCAGGCCGGTGTGTTGAAGGAGCGCGGCTTGCCCTCCTTGTCTATGGCCACATAGGTCAGATTGGCCTCGGTAACCTTGACCACCTGCGGATCGGCTGGATTGCGCTCGGCAAACACCTCCACATGCACCGTCACCGAGGTGCGACCGACCCGCACCACCTGGGCATAGAAGGACAGCAGGTCGCCGATGGACACCGGCTGCTTGAAGATGAACTGGTTGACCGCCACCGTGGCGATGCGGCCGCGGCTGATGCGGGCCGGCAGTATGGAGCCGGCGATATCGACCTGGGCCATGATCCAGCCGCCAAAGACATCGCCGTTGTGGTTGGCGTCGGCCGGCATGGGCATCACCCGCAACACCAGCTCGCGCGGCTGGCTCGGGGTGGTGGGGCTGTCGTTGTGGCTGGCGTCGGTCATCGGTCATACCTGTGAGAATTCGGCCCATTCTCTCCCAAGCGCCCGCCATGTCAGCCAGCTCCCGGTCCACTCGTCCCCTCGCCACGCCTGCCGCCCCCAGCTCCGAGCCCGGGGCGGCCAGGCGCTCCGACTGGGCCACGATCGCCAAGCTGCTGCCTTATCTGTGGCATTACCGCTGGCGGGTGGGCCTGGCGCTGGGCTTTATGCTCTGCGCCAAGCTCAGCAATGTGGGCGTGCCGCTGCTGCTGAAAGAGCTGGTCGACAGTCTGAGCCTCAAGCCCGGCAGCGCCGAGGCCATGCTGGTGCTGCCGCTGGGCCTGCTGCTGGCCTATGGGGCGCTGCGCTTCTCGACCTCGCTGTTCACCGAGGCCCGAGAGCTGATCTTCGCCAAGGCCACCGAGGGTACGGCACGCTCGATCTCGCTACAGGTGTTCCGCCATCTGCACGAGCTGAGCCTGCGCTTCCATCTGGAGCGCCAGACCGGTGGCATGACGCGCGATATCGAGCGCGGCACGCGGGCGGTGCACTCGCTGATCTCCTATTCGCTCTACAGCATCGTGCCCACGCTGATCGAGGTGGCGCTGGTGCTGGGCCTGCTGTCGCTGAAGTTCGACTGGGTGTTCGCCGCCATCACCGGCGCTGCCCTGGTCTTCTACATCGCCTTCACCGTCATCGTCACCGAATGGCGCACCAAGTTCCGCAAGCAGCTCAACGAGCTGGACTCGGTGGCACACAGCAAGGCGATCGATTCGCTGCTGAACTACGAAACGGTCAAGTACTTCAACAACGAGGACTTCGAGGCCCGTCGCTATGACGAAAGCCTGGAGAAGCTGCGCCGCGCCCAGCTGAAGGCGCAGAGCACGCTGTCGCTGCTCAACACCGGCCAGCAGCTGATCATCGCCGCGGCCCTGGTGGCGATGCTGTGGCGGGCGACGCAGGCGGTGGTCGACGGGCAGATGAGCCTGGGCGATCTGGTGATGATCAATGCCTTCATGATCCAGCTCTACATCCCGCTGAACTTCCTTGGCGTGATTTATCGTGAGATCAAGCAGAGCCTGACCGACCTGGACAAGCTGTTCGCGCTGCTGGCGCGCGAGCGCGAGGTGGCCGACGCGCCCGATGCCGGCGCGCTGCAGGTGAGCGGTGGCACGGTGCGCTTCGAGGGGGTTAGCTTTGCCTACGATGCGGCCCGCCCCATCCTGCACGACATCAGCTTTGAGATCCCGGCGGGCAGGAAGCTGGCGGTGGTGGGCCCCAGCGGCTCGGGCAAGAGCACGCTGGCGCGCCTGCTCTACCGCTTCTACGAGCTGGACCGCGGCCGCATCCTGATCGACGGCCAGGCCATCGACCGCGTCAGCCAGGCCTCGCTGCGCCGCGCCATCGGCATCGTGCCGCAGGACACGGTGCTGTTCAACGACACGGTGGCCTACAACATCGCCTACGGACGGCCCGGCGCCAGCCGTGCGGAGATCGAGGCAGCGGCGCGTGCCGCCCATATCCACGACTTCATCGCGGCAACGCCCCAGGGCTACGAGACCATGGTGGGCGAGCGCGGCCTCAAGCTCAGCGGCGGTGAGAAGCAGCGCGTCGCGATCGCCCGTACCCTGCTGAAGAACCCGCCCATCCTGATCTTCGACGAGGCGACCTCGGCGCTGGACTCGCGCAATGAGCGGGCGATCCAGGCCGAACTCGAGGCCGTGGGCCAGAACAAGACCGTGCTGGTGATCGCCCACCGGCTCTCGACCGTGGTCGATGCCCACGAGATCCTGGTGCTGGAGGCTGGCCGCATCATCGAGCGCGGCCGCCATGCCGAGCTGCTCGCCAAGGGGGGGCGCTATGCCCAGATGTGGCGGCTGCAGCAGGACGGCGGCCTGGAGACGCACGAGCAATGAAAAAGCCCGCCGGCGGGGCGGGCTTATCTTGCGAGGGCGCCAGGCTTGGCGCGGCTGCGCTCAGGCCTTGCTGCCGGCCTTGCGACGGCGGCCGAACAGCGCGGCGCCGAAGCCGGCCATCACCAGGGCCAGGGCGCCCGGCTCAGGCACGCCATTGGGCGGCTGGGTGGTGTCGCGGCCCAGCTGGATATTGTCGAAATAGGCGCTGGCTGCGAAACCGCTGATGAAGATCGACTTGGCCAGGCCCTGGAACTCGTAGCTGTTGCTGCTCCAGGCGCAGACGAAGCCGACGTCGCAGCCGCTCTGGTCCAGCGCCGCAATGTCGAATCCACCCAAGGAGGTGCCACCGCCGTTGATGTCGCTGAAGAGGCTGACGCTGGCGCTGCGGCCGTCCAGCACGCTGTGCAGCGCGATCAGGTTGGAGAAGCCGTCGGCCACATTGATCAGCAGGCCGGCCGGTTCACCCGGCAGGCCGTCGCCGAACAGACCCAGTGCCGTCGGCATCGTCGGCGCGCCGTAGAAGTTGCCGGCAAAGTTGGCGTCGACCTGGGTCGACTTGAAGGCCATGGCGCTGCCAGCGAAGCTGATGCCCTTGTCGGCATAGAACATGCTCAGCGAGTCGGCATCCGACTGGTCTTCCAGGCCCTCGAAGGTCAGCAGGTTCACGCTGGCCAAGGCGGGCAGGGCGGCGGCCAGCAGGGTGCAGCTGGCGATGGCGTTCTTGAGCCTCATGGGGTGCTCCGGTAAGGACGTAGTTGGAAGGCGTTGGCAGCTTCGACACGCTGTTAGACCCTGACGCGCCCGACTGTAATCAAGGCCCCGGCCAGCTTTGTTACCGCGCCCCCCTTCATCCAGGGGGGGGCATGCCGCAACTGAGGGGGCCGATGAGCGGCAGGCGGCGGCGGCTACACTGACCAAGTGGAAACCAAATGGCTTGAAGACTTTGTCAGCTTGGCGGAGACGCGCAGCTTCTCGCGTTCGGCCCAGCTGAGGCATGTGACCCAGCCGGCGTTCTCGCGCCGCATCCAGGCGCTGGAGGCCTGGGCCGGGGTCGATCTGGTAGACCGCTCCTCCTACCCGACCCGGTTGACCAGTGCGGGCCAGACCCTGCTGGAACAGGCGGTGGACATACTGGCCAGCCTGCAATCAACCCGCAATATGCTGCGCAGCCACCAGGCGGCCGGTCAGGACATGATCGAGTTCGCGGTGCCGCATTCGCTGGCCTTCAGCTTCTTCCCGCATTGGCTGATGGATCTGCGGCAGCGCTTCGGTGAACTCAAGAGTCGGCTGATCGCCCTCAATGTGCATGACGCGATGCTGCAGCTCAGCGAGGGCAACTGCGATCTGCTGGTGGTCTATCACCATCCCAGCCAGCCCTTGCAACTGGATCCCGAGCGCTACGAGATGGCCTCGATAGGCCAGGAGACGCTGGCCGCCTACGCCAGGGCCGACGCCAGTGGTCGGCCGCTGTTCAGCCTGCCCGGCCATGCCGGGCAGAAGATCCCCTTCCTCAGCTATGCCTCGGGGGCCTATCTGGGGCGGCTGGTCGAGCTGATCGTCAAGAACGCGCCGATGGCGTTGAATCTGGACGCGATCTATGAGACCGATATGGCCGAGGGCCTGAAGGCCATGGCCATGGAGGGCCATGGCCTGGCCTTCCTGCCGGCCAGCTCGGTCAAGAAGGAGCTGGCGGCCCGCCGCTTGGTGCAGGCGGCGGCGCCCGGCGACTACGAGCTGAGCATGGAACTGCGCATCTACCGCGAGCGCCCCTCGGTGGCGCGCCGCAACAAGCCGGTGGCCTTGGCGCTGTGGGATTTCCTGGCGAGCCAGCGACTCAGCGCAAACCCCTAGTCGCCATGCAGGGGCCGCATAATGCGGCCCGGAATCGGCATTGGGCGCCAGCCGCACAGGCCGCTAGAGTGCATCGCCTCGCACGTGCAGGGCGTGGCCGGCGGACCTTATGCGTAGAACTCCGTACACCGCGGAGCGCGCGCCCATGATCTGCTTCGCGCTGTCACATTGACCTTGAATCAGGAGTCACCATGAAGAAGACCTTGCTTGTCCTCGCCCTCGCGGCGGTTTGCGGTGCCGCAGGCGCCGATACCCTGAAGAAGATCAAGGACAGCGGTGCTGTCACCATGGGTGTGCGCGAAAGCTCGGGCGCTCTGTCCTACACGCTGGGCGACGGCAAGTTCGTTGGCTACCACGTCGAGATCTGCCAGAAGGTGCTGGCCGATGTGCAGAAACAGCTGGGCCTGGCCAAGCTGGACATCAAGTACCAGCCGGTGACCTCGCAGAACCGCATCCCGCTGGTGCAGAACGGCACGGTGGACATCGAGTGCGGCTCCACCACCAACAACCTGACCCGTCAGAAGGACGTGGCGTTTGCGGTGACCACCTTCGTCGAGGAGGTGCGTATCGCGGTCAAGGCCAACTCGGGCATCAACTCGATCGCCCAGCTCAATGGCAAGAACGTCGCCACCACCACCGGCACCACCTCGGTCCAGACCCTGCGCAAGCATGAGCGCGCGACCGGCGTGAACTTCACCGAGGTGTTCGGCAAGGACCATGCCGACAGTTTCCTGCTGCTGGAGACGGGCCGTGCCGATGCTTTCGTGATGGACGGCTCGCTGCTGGCCGGCAATATTGCCAAGGCCAAGAACCCGGCCGATTTCAAGATCGTCGGCGAGGTGCTGTCGGTCGAGCCCATCGCCATCATGATGCGCAAGGACGACCCGGCCTTCAAGAAGGCGGTGGACGACAGCATCAAGGCGATGATGAAGTCGGGCGAGATCGCCAAGCTGTACGACAAGTGGCTGATGCAGCCGATCCCGCCGGCCAATGCGCGCGTCGGTCTGGCGATGAGCGACAACCTGAAGGCCGCGATTGCCAACCCCAACGACAATCCGATGGAAGCCTACGCCAAGAAGTAAGCCACGGGCTTTGGGCAGTGCATGACGGGGCCGCCCGGCCTGTTTCGGGCGGCCTCGTTTTTTGAAGGGGATCGCAGTGGCGATGACATGGGATTGGCAGGTGTTCTGCAAGGACACCATCGATGGTGAGCTGCGTCCGAGCTGCTTCGGCAGCGGCGGCGACATCACCTATCTGGACTGGATGCTGTCGGCCTGGGGCTGGACGCTCAGCGTGGCCTCGCTGGCCCTGATCGTCGCCCTGGTCGTCGGCTCGCTGATGGGCATCTTCCGCACCACGCCCTCCAAGCCGCTGGTCTGGCTGGGCAATGCCTGGACCGAGCTGTTCCGCAACATCCCGCTGCTGGTACAGATCTTTCTCTGGTACCACGTGGTGCCGGCGCTGATTCCGCCGCTCAAGAGCGTGCCCAGCTTTGTGCTGGTGGTGCTGGGCCTGGGCTTCTTCACCTCGGCGCGTATCGCCGAACAGGTGCGGGCCGGCATCCAGAGCCTGCCCAAGGGCCAGCGCTATGCCGGCCTGGCCATGGGCTTCACGCTGCCGCAGACCTACCGCTACGTGATCCTGCCGATGGCCTTCCGCATCGTCATCCCGCCGCTCACCAGCGAGAGCATGAACATCATCAAGAATTCCTCGGTGGCCTTCGCGGTCAGCGTGACCGAGCTGACCATGTTCGCGATGCAGGCCCAGGAGGAAACCTCGCGCGGCGTGGAGGTCTATCTGGCTGTCACCGGGCTGTACTTTGTGTCGGCCTTCCTGGTGAACCGGATCGCCCTGTTCATCGAGCACCGCGTCGCTGTGCCGGGCCTGCTGGGGAGCAAGTGACGATGAATCTCGATTTCAGCTTTCTTGACTGGAACGTTGTTTCCAGCTTCGTCCTCAAGGGCTTCATCTTCTCGATCCAGCTGACGCTGATCGCGATGATCGGCGGCATCGCGCTGGGCACGGTGCTGGCGCTGATGCGCCTGTCGGGCAAGAAGTGGCTGGTGCTGCCGGCCGCCTTCTACGTCAACACCCTGCGCTCCATCCCGCTGGTGATGGTGATCCTGTGGTTCTTCCTGCTGATCCCGATGCTGATCGGCAAGCCCATGGGCGCCGAGCTCTCGGCCATCATCACCTTCACGGTGTTCGAGGCCGCCTACTACTCGGAGATCATGCGCGCCGGCATACAGAGCGTGCCCAAGGGCCAGGTCTACGCCGGCTACGCGGTGGGCATGAACTACCGCCAGACCATGCAGCTGGTGGTGCTGCCCCAGGCTTTCCGCAATATGCTGCCGGTGCTGCTGACCCAGACCATCATCCTGTTCCAGGACACCTCGCTGGTCTACGCCATCGGCGCCTACGACCTGCTGAAGGGCTTCGAGGTCGCCGGCAAGAACTTCAACCGGCCGGTCGAGACCTATCTGGTGGCCGCCGTCGTCTACTTCGTCATCTGTTTCAGCCTGTCGATGCTGGTGCGTCGCCTGCAGCAGAAGATCGCCATCATCCGTTGAGGTCTGAGTCATGATCGACATCAAGAACATCTCCAAGTGGTACGGCCCCTTCCAGGTGCTGACAGACTGCTCCACCACCATCGCCAAGGGCGAGGTGGTGGTGGTCTGCGGGCCCTCGGGTTCGGGCAAGTCCACGTTGATCAAGACCGTCAACGCGCTGGAGCCCTTCCAGAAGGGCGATATCGTGGTCGACGGCATCTCCATCGCTGACCCCAAGACCAATCTGCCCAAGCTGCGCTCGCGGGTGGGCATGGTGTTCCAGCACTTCGAGCTCTTCCCCCATCTCTCGGTCACCGAGAACCTGACGATCGCGCAGATCAAGGTGCTGGGCCGCAATGCCGACGATGCCAAGGCGCGCGGCCTGAAGATGCTGGACCGCGTCGGCCTGATGGCGCACAAAGACAAGTTTCCCGGCCAGCTCTCGGGTGGCCAGCAGCAGCGCGTGGCGATCGCACGCGCGCTGTCCATGGATCCCATCGTGATGCTGTTCGACGAGCCTACCTCGGCGCTGGACCCCGAGATGGTCGGCGAGGTGCTGGACGTGATGGTGCAGCTGGCCAACGAGGGCATGACCATGATGTGCGTGACCCATGAGATGGGCTTCGCCAAGAAGGTCAGCCATCGCGTCATCTTCATGGACGCAGGCAAGATCGTCGAGGACTGCAGCAAGGCCGATTTCTTTGGCAAGCCCGAGGAGCGCTCGCCGCGTGCCAAGGACTTTCTCGCGAAGATCCTGCAGCACTGACAATGAAAAAAGGGCGCCCGCGGCGCCCTTTTTTACACTGCGCCCTTGTGGCGGCAGCCGGCCTCAGGGCTCGATCGCTGCGCCCACCACCGCCGCGCCACCGGCGATCGTGCCGACCAGCGTGGCCTTGCCGCTGGCCAGGTCGATGCGGTACCAGCGCGACACGCCGCCCTGACTCACGGCCGCATAGGCCGTGTTCGAGAGGTCCGAGATGTCCAGCGTCGCGCGCTCGAAGGCGCCGATGCCCAGCGAGCCGACCGTGTAGAGCCGGCCGCTATTGGGCGAAACCATCGGCTGCACGCCTTCCTTCGTGCCCTGGTGGACCAGGGTGCCCAGCCTGCCGTCCAACGCGTAGTTGGTGGTGATCTTGTCGTTGTCCTTGTTGTAGCTGTAGCCAGCCGCGACGAGACCGGGCGACTGGCCAGAGTTGGCGTCCGTCGCGTCGTAGGCCAGGCGGCCGTCGAGCTGCACGCCCGGCTGATCGGCATGGCCGTCGACGATAGCGCCGCTGTCGGGATGCAGGCGCAGATTGAAGCCGGCATCGTTGACGACGCGGATGCGGTCCACCGTCGGGTTGAAGTCGACGCCCCACTCGCTCGCGCCCTCGCGCGGCAGGGCGGCCGGCGTGCCGATCGCGCTGGCGCTGGCGTCGGCCGTGTTGATGCGGTAGAGCTGGCCGCTTGCACCCAGCGCGAACAGCTGTCCCTTGGCCACGCGGTAGTCGATGCCCAGCAGCCGCTCGCCGGGCGCCAGACCGGCAAGCGGCCTGCTGGCGAGGAGCCTCTGCGGCTGGCCGGCGTTGAACTGGATCAGCCGGTTGCCGTCGGTCACCGCATGGATCATCTCCCTGGCTGGCGGGCCGACGGATTCGGTCGTGGCGCAGGCGCCCAGCAGCAGCGCGCTGGCGACGAGGGTCAGGGCTTGACGTGGCACGGGCTTTCCTCTGTTCAGTGGCATGGAGGGCGATTGTTGGCCGTCCGGGCCTTGATCGTCCGTCGACAGACGCGCAGACCGCGGGAAATTCCCGCCCTGGCTGCGACAATCGCTGCCCATGAGTACCGCCGCCCCCCAAGAACTGACCCTGACCCGGCCCGATGACTGGCACTTGCATCTGCGCGATGCCGAGGCGCTGCACAGCGTGCTGCCCTATACCGCGCGCCAGTTCGCGCGGGCCATCGTGATGCCCAATCTGCGTCCGCCAGTCACCACCGCCGCGCAGGGGGCGGCCTACCGCGAGCGCATCGTCGCGGCCCTGCCCGAAGGCGCCGATTTCACGCCGCTGATGACCCTGTATCTGACGGATCTGACGCCGCCCGATGAAATCGCGCGCGCCCAGGCCGCGGGCGTCGTCGCGCTCAAGCTCTATCCGGCCGGCGCCACCACCAACAGCGATGCCGGCGTCACCGACATCCGCAAGACTTACAAGACCCTGGAGGCGATGCAGCGCGCGGGCATGCCGCTGCTGGTGCATGGCGAGGTCACCGATCCGGCGGTCGATGTGTTCGACCGCGAGGCGGTCTTCATCGACCGGGTGATGCAGCCGCTGCGCCGCGACCTGCCCGAGCTGCGCGTGGTCTTCGAGCACATCACCACCAAGGAGGCGGCCGACTATGTGTCCAGCGCCTGCGAGCACACCGCCGCCACGCTGACGCCCCAGCATCTGCTCTACAACCGCAACGCCATCTTCATGGGTGGGCTGCGGCCGCATTACTACTGCCTGCCGGTGCTCAAGCGCGAGACGCACCGCCTGGCCCTGCTGGCCGCCGCCACCTCGGGCAGCCGCAAGTTCTTCCTGGGCACCGACAGCGCCCCCCATGCCTCGGTGATGAAGGAGAACTCGGTCTGCGGTGCCGGCTGCTTCACCGCGCTGTCGGCGCTGGAGCTGTATGCCGAGGCCTTTGAATCGGTGGGCGCGCTAGACCGGCTGGAGGCCTTCGCCAGCTTCAACGGCCCTGACTTCTACCGCCTGCCGCGCAACCGCGGCACGGTCACGCTGCGCAAGCAGGACTGGACCCTGCCCGACAGCGTGGCCTTCGGCGCCGCCCAGCTCAAGCCGCTGCGCGGCGGCGAGACCCTGTCCTGGCAGCTGCTCTGAGCCTTGCAGCCGTCACCGGTCTGCGCCGGCGGCCCTGACTGGGCCGCACCCTGGCTGGCGCCCTACCGAGCCCGGGGCCAGGTCTTGCAGCGGGCCTGGCAGGCCGGTGGCAGCCTGGCGGCTGCGCTGAACGCAGCACTGGCCGAGGCACCGATCGAGCTGCCCGCCGGTGCGCTGTGTTTCGTGCCGCAGGCGGCGCTGCCGCCCGGCGAGGGCTACGAGGCCTTTGTGCGCCGCAGCGCCTGCGTGCCCACCCGCAACAACTGGCACGACTTCTTCAACGGCCTGGTCTGGCTGCATCACGGCGCGCTGAAGGCCAGGATGAATGCGCTGCACGACCAGGCGCAGCCGCTGCCGGGCGCGCGCCGCGGTCCCTTGCGCGATGCGCTGACCTTGCTGGACGAGAACGGTGCGCTGCTGCAGGCGCCGCCGGCGCTGTGCGAGGCGCTGGCGGCGCGCGACTGGCAGTGCCTGTTCGTCGAGCTGCGGCCGCTATGGCGCGAGGCCCGTCTGCACCTGATCGGCCATGCGCTGCTGGAGAAGCTGATGCAGCCGCGCAAGTCCATCTGCGCCCATGTGCTGCTGCAGAGCGCTCCGGGCGTCGCGGACGAGCTGCCCGATGCCGCCGTGCTGGCAGGCAAGCCCTGGCACCCGCTGCCGGTGCTGGGCCTGCCCGGCTGGTGGGCGGCCAATGCCGATCCGCTGTTTTATGCCGACAGCCAGGTGTTCAGACCCGCGCGCGAGGCCGCGGGCCTGCTGCAAACCGGCTAGCATCGCCGCTCCATCCCCAAGGAGCCCCGTCTTGCGCTTTCCTCTGATCCTGGCGCTCTGGCTGGCCGGTCTGGCGGCCGTCGCCCCGGCCCGCGCCCAGGCGCTGCCGCCGGCCCAGGCCGCCAGCACGGCGGCCGTCCCCGCCCCGCCGGTCTCGGCCACCGCCCGCCGCGTCTACGAGAAGGCGCGCGGCCAGCTGCTGCAGATACGCACCCTCTTGCAGAACCAGGACAGCCAGGCCTCGGTGGGCTCGGGCTTCGTCGTCAGCGAGCAGGGTCATGTGATCAGCAACTACCACGTGATCAGCCAGGCGGCGCTGGAGCCGGATCGCTACCGCCTTCGCTACGCGAGCACCGACGGCCGCCAGGGCGAGCTGGAGTTGCTGGACTTCGATGTGCGCCGCGACCTGGCCTTGCTGCGCGTGGCCGGTGGGCCGCTGAAGGACGCTGCCGAGCTGCGCACACCGCTGCGCTTCCGCCCGCGCGATCTGCCGCTGTCCAAGGGCGATCGCATCTACTCGATGGGCAATCCGCACGATGTGGCGTTCGCGGTGGTGGAGGGCACCTACAACGGCCTGGTGGAACGCAGCTTCGATCCCCTGATCTACTACTCGGGCAGCATCAACTCAGGCATGAGCGGCGGGCCTGTGGTCGACGACGAGGGGCGCGTGGTGGGCGTCAACGTCTCGGCGATGTTCTTTGCCCAGCAGATGAGCTTTCTGGTGCCGGCCGACTATGCGCTGGCCCTGTTCGAGCGCAGTGCTGCGCTCAAGCCGCTGCAGGGACCGGCCTGGCCGCGACTGCGCGAGCAGCTGATGGTCTACCAGGACGAGCTTGCACAGCGCTTCATGGCCCAGCCCTGGCGCAGTGCCGGCCATGCCCGCTACGCGCTGCCGGTGCCGCAGGAGGATTTCATGCGCTGCTGGGGGCGCGGCACGCCCGCCGACAGCAAGGGCCTGGAGTTCCAGCGTTCGCAGTGCCGGATGGAGCATGCGGTCTTCATCGATGGTCAGCTGCAGACCGGCTATCTGCAGGTGGTGCACGAGGCCTACGACGGCAGCCGGCTCGGCAGCCTGCGCTTTGCCAAGCAGTATTCGGCCAGCTTCCGCAACGAGCGCCTGGGTGGCAACGACAAGCAGCGCACCGCCGCGCACTGCAAGGAAGAGTTTGTGCAGGGCGCGGCCCAGAGCGGCCCGCCGCTGCGCGCGGTGATCTGCCTGCGCGCCTATCGCAAGCTCAGCGGCCTGCATGACCTGACGGTGCTGGTCAGCACCGTCGACGCGGCCACCGAGGGGGCGCTGGGCCGCTTCGATGCCCACGGCGTCAGTTTCGACAATGCGCTGCGCCTCAGCGCCCACTATCTGAAAGGTTTCGCATGGTTGCGGCCGCAGTGATCGAGGTGCTGGGCCGCGACGGCCAGGTGCGTGCGGTCCACAAGGTCCAGGCCTGGCCCTGCACGCTGGGCCGTTCGCCGGCCTGCGACATCGTGCTGGACGATGCCCATCTGGCCGGTGTGCATGCGCGCCTGAGCCTGGATGCCGAGCAGCAGACCCGCCTGGAGATGCTGCCCAGCCTCAACGGCGGCCGGCTGGGCGAGCAGACGCTGGCCGCGGGCAGCGAGACGTTGCTGCCGGCCGGCCCGGTGCAGCTGCAGCTGGGCGCGCTGCAGCTGCGCCTGCGCCGCGCCAGCGACGCGCTGGCGCCCGAGCTGCCGCTGACACCCGCCAGCCGCCTGCAGCCGCAAAGCCGCTGGGCCCTGCCGGCGCTGTTGCTGCTGTGGCTGGGCCTGCTGTGGTTCGACCAGTGGTCGGCGCTGAACCCGGGCTCGCAGCTGATCGACTACGCGGCGCCGGTGCTGGCGCCACTGGCCGTGCTGCTGGGCTGGGCCGGGCTGTGGGCCTTGCTGACCCAGCTCTTCCAGCACCGCTTCCCCTTTGTCGCCCATCTGTGGCGCGCGCTGGTGGGTGTCAGCGGCCTGCACCTGCTGGGCTTTGTGCTGCCCTTGCTGGCCTATATGTTCTCTCAGCCGCGGCTGATGGTGCTGGATGCGCTGGCCTTCCCGGCCGGTCTGGCGGCTCTGCTGTGGTGGCATGCGGCGCTGGTGTGGCCGCGCGGCCGGCGCGCGCTGGCCTGGGTGATGGGCGGCCTGCTGCTCAGCGGCCTCTTGCTGGTGGTGGCCAAGCGCCAGCAGCAGCAGCATTGGTTCGGTCCGCCCTATGTGAGCGCGCTGCCGCCACCGGCCTGGCGCCTGGCCGCTCCCAAGCCCCCCGAGGCCCTGATCGAGGCGCTGCGGCCGCTGGAGGCCGAGCTGGCTGAACGTGCCAAGCGGGACGATGACGAAGCGGCCGCCGAAGACGAAGCGGCCGAGTAAGCCGATCAATGAGCGGCCTCAGGCTGGCAGGAAACCCTCCACCGAGAGGTAGCGCTCGCCGGTGTCGTAGTTGAAGCCCAGCACCCGCGCCCCGCTGCCCAGCGCCGGCAGCTGCTGGGCGATCGCGGCCAGCGTGGCGCCGCTGGAGATGCCGACCAGCAGGCCCTCCTCGCGGGCGCTGCGGCGGGCGTATTCGCGGGCCGCCTCGGCCTCGACCTGGATCACGCCGTCGAGCAGCTCGGTGCGCAGATTGGCCGGAATGAAGCCCGCGCCTATGCCTTGGATCGGATGGGGGCTGGGCGTGCCGCCGCTGATCACCGGCGAGGCCGCGGGCTCGACCGCGAACACCTTCAGTGCCGGCCAGTGCTGCTTGAGCAGCTGGGCGCAGCCGCTGATATGGCCGCCGGTGCCGACCCCGGTGATCAGGGCGTCCAGACCCTCGGGAAAGTCGGCCAGGATCTCGCGCGCGGTCGTGCGCAGATGGACCTCGATATTGGCCGGGTTCTCAAACTGCTGCGGAATCCAGGCGCCGGGCGTCTGCGCCGCCAGCTCCTGGGCGCGGGCGATGGCGCCCTTCATGCCCTTTTCCCGCGGGGTCAGGTCGAAGCTGGCGCCATAGGCCAGCATCAGGCGGCGGCGCTCCACCGACATGCTGTCGGGCATCACCAGCACCAGCTGGTAGCCCTTGACCGCCGCCACCATGGCCAGGCCCACGCCGGTATTGCCCGAGGTGGGCTCGATGATGGTGGCGCCGGGCTTGAGCAGGCCGCGCGCCTCGGCGTCCTCGACCATGGCCAGCGCGATACGGTCCTTGATCGAACCGCCGGGGTTGCTGCGCTCGGACTTGATCCAAACCTGGGCCTGCGGTGCCGTCGCGGCGAACAGGCGCTGCAGGCGGATATGCGGGGTGTTGCCAATGGTGGCGAGGACGTTGTCGGCTTTCATGCGGGTCTCCAGGAACGGGGTGAATCGATGAAGGATAATCGCGTCCGTGAAGCAAGCCAGACCGCCGCTGGCCCGATCAGGGAAACCTGGGGCTGGAGGAAGGTCCGGACTGCATAGAGCGGCGTAGCAGCTAACGGCTGCCCGGCGAAAGCCGAGGATCAGAGCAACAGAGACGAGTCATTGCGGGCGAAGCCCGGAATGGGTGAAACGGGCAATCTCTACGCGCAGCAACACCAAGTAGGCCAGCTTTGAGGCGGCTCGCTGAGCTGGCGGGTAGGTGGCACCGAGCCGGGCAGTGATGCCCGGCCCAGATGAATGGCGGTCACGGGACGGCGCTCGCAAGAGTGCCGTCCCGCACAGAATCCGGCCTATCGGCTTGCTTCACTCTTTATTCAATCCATCCCCTGCCGTAGCAGGGCCTCGATGGTTTCCTGCACGGCCAGCGCTTCGGCGAAACCGGGCAGCGCATGGGAGCGGCCCTCGATCAGGGCCACCCAGTGGTCCAGCTGGTCCTGCTGCGCGCTCAGGCGCAGCGTCTCGCTGCTGAGGCTGAGGTCCTGCCAGAGGCCCTGGCGGTACTGGCGCTGCCGGCCGAACCACTCGCTGAGCTCCAGCGCGCCGTCGCTGGCCAGCCAGCGCATGCGATTGAAGTCGGCCAGTTCGCCACCGACCCGGCCCTGAAGACTGATCGTGACCCCGGCGGCCTGCAGCGTGGCCTGCAGCGCGGTTTCGGCGCTGCGGCCATCGCGGGGGTAGTCGACCCGGCTTTGCAGCACCCGTGCCGGCCCCAGCACCCTTTGCAGCGCGAAGATGAAATGCGACAGCACCTCGCGGGCAAAACCACCCTCGGCACGCTCCGACAGCCAGGCGCCGGCGTTGGCCTGCCAGGGGCGCGGCCAGGTGGCAAAGGCCAGCTCCAGCTCGATGGACTGCAGGGCGCCCAGCGGCAGATGGGCGGCCGCGCCGAAACTGCGCTGCAGCAGGGCCAGGCCCGGCGAGGAGGCCAGCGAGAAGTTGACGGCGGCACGCAGCTTGTCGCGCGCGATGCGTGCGTTGCTGCGGCGTGCCGCCTCGAAGTCCACCGTCAAGGGCTTCTCGCACAGCACGGCCAGGCCGGCGTCGAAGGCCTGCTCCGACAGGCTCAGATGTGCGGCCGGCGGCGTGGCGATATAGAGGCTGTGCAGGCTGGTGTCGGCGATCAGCGCGGCGGCGCTATCGGCCGTCCGCAGGTCGGGGTAGGCCGCCAGCGTGCGCGCCAGGACGGCAGGGTCGGCATCCCAGACGCGCCAGGCGCGCAGCCGGCCATGGCCGGCCAGCCGGGCCAGCATGCGCTGGCCCATCACGCCCAGGCCGATCAGGCCGATATTCAGAATGTCAGACATGCGCAGTGTTTCTCAGCGATCAAGACCCGTCGGAAGCGCAGTGTAGGGGCCGGCCGCTACACTGCGGTCCCGCCCGCGGATCCTGCTGTTCGAGCGGGCGCGTAGCGCACCCAATCGCACCGATGAATCCCGATGCCGGCACCCTCTGGCGCGCTCCGCGCTGGGCCTTGGCCGTTCTGCTTGCCTGCCTGGGCATGGTGGGACCCTTCTCGATCGACACCTATCTGCCGGCCTTCGCGGGTATCGCCAGCGCGCTGAACGCGACGCCGGTCGAGATGCAGCAGACCCTGTCCAGCTATCTGCTGGGCTTTGCGGTGATGAACCTGTTCCACGGTGCGCTGTCCGACAGCTTCGGCCGCCGGCCGGTGGTGCTGATCGGCATGGGCGCCTTCACGCTGGCCTCGCTGGGCTGCGCGCTGGCCAGCAGCATCGGCGAGCTGGTGTTCTGGCGCACGGTGCAGGGCATGTCGGCCGGTGCCGGCATCGTGGTCTCGCGCGCCATCATCCGCGATATGTTCCCGCCGGCCGATGCCCAGCGGGTGATGTCCCAGGTGACCATCTTCTTCGGCGTGGCGCCGGCGATCGCGCCGATGATCGGCGGCTTTCTGTTCGTGCATGCGGACTGGCATTCGATCTTCTGGTTCCTGGTGCTGATCGGCGCGCTGCTCTTTGTCGCCAACTGGCGCCTGCTGCCCGAGACCCTGCATCAGAACCAGAAGCAGCCCTTCCATGTGGGCTCGCTGATGCGCGGCTACCGGCAGATGGTGTCCAACCCGCGCTTCATGCTGCTGGCCCTGGCCAGCGGCATTCCTTTCAACGGCATGTTCCTCTATGTGCTGGCGGCACCGGTATTCCTGGGTGAGCATCTACAGCTGGCGCCGACGCAGTTCTTCTGGTTCTTCTGCTTTTCCATCGGCGGCATCATGGGCGGGGCCTGGCTCAGCGGCCGGCTGGCCGGCAGGATCAAGCCCAAGCGCCAGATCCGCCACGGCTTCAGCATCATGCTGGCGATGTCGCTGCTCAATGTGGTGCTGAACCTGCTGTTGCCGCCGCAGGCCTGGTGGGCCTTGCCGGTGATTGCGTTGTTTGCCTTCGGCTGGTCGCTGATGGTGCCGGTGGTGACCCTGATGGTGCTGGATCAGAATCCGGAGCGGCGCGGCATGGCTTCGTCCCTGCAGGCCTGCATAGGCAGCGCGGCCAACGGCCTGGTGGCCGGTGTGCTGGTGCCGCTGGTGATGCACTCGACCCTGGCCCTGGCGCTGGCCTCTCTGGGCCTGATGAGCATAGGCCTGCTGGCCTGGCTCAAGGTCAAGCGCCAGCTGGGCTGAGCGTGCGGCCGGCACCCGTCCTCAAGCTGGCGCCGGACTGACCGAAGATAGGGGTGGCGGTCCGGCTTTCCCGGGGCCGGAGAGTGCATCGATGCTGTGGCGTGACAAGTCCATCCTAAGCCTGAGTCTGCTGTGCCTGGCGGTAGGCAGTGCCTGGGCGCAGGGGCGTCCGGCCGCCTACTCGACCAAGCCGCCGCGCATCACCGTGCAGCCGGCCACCCCGGCCGATGCTGCGGCCGCATCCCCCGCCGAAGCGACGCCGAGCGAGGCCGATCCGCTGCGCAAGCGCCTCGCGGAGAAGCTCAACACCGATCCACCGAAGCCGCCCAAGGCGCGAGCGGGAACGGCTGCAGTCAGGGCCGCAACCAAGTCACCGCCCAAGCCCGCTGTGCACTGGAGCTATGCGGGCGAAGGGGCACCGGAACGCTGGGCACAGCTGAAGCCCGAGTACCGGCTGTGCGGCAGCGGCACACGGCAAAGCCCCATCGATTTGCGCGACGGCTTCCGCGTCGATCTGGAACCGATCCAGTTCGACTACCGGCCCAGCGCCTTTGCGGTGATAGACAACGGCCACACGGTGCAGGTCAATGTCGATCCCGGCAACTTCCTGCAGGTGATGGGGCGGCGCTACGAGCTGCAGCAGTTCCACTTCCACCGGCCCAGCGAGGAGCGGCTGATGGGGCGGCAGTTCGAGATGTCGGCCCATCTGGTCCACAAAGACGCCGATGGGCGGCTGGCCATCGTGGCTGTGCTGCTGGAGCGCGGCATCGAGCAGCCGCTGGTACAGCTGGTCTGGAACAATCTGCCGCTGGAGAAGAACGAGGCCCTGCGGGCGCAGGCCAGCATGGATCTGCGCGAGCTGCTGCCGGCGGACCGCGGCTATTTCACCTATATGGGCTCGCTGACCACGCCGCCCTGCTCCGAGGGCGTGCTGTGGATGGTGATGCGCCAGCCAGTGCCGGTCTCACCCGAGCAGGTGGGCATCTTTTCCCGCCTCTACCCGGTCAATGCCCGGCCGCTGCAGTCCAGCGGCGGGCGCATGATCAAGGAAAGCCGCTGAAGCTCAGCGCTGCCACTGCGCCTGGCTGAGCCAGCGCTGCAGCGTGCTGAAGAGCTGCTCGGCGACCACCGGCTTGGCCACATGGTCGTTCATGCCGGCGTCCAGGCAGCGCTGGCGCTCCTCGGCGAAGGCGTTGGCCGTCATCGCCAGGATGGGAATGTCGCGGCCGCGCTCGCTGGCGCGTATCGTGCGCGTCGCGTCGAGCCCGTCCATATGCGGCATCTGCACGTCCATCAGGATCAGCGCGTAGTCATTGCCGGCCACCTTCTGTACCGCCTGCAGACCGTCTTCGGCCACATCGACCTGCAGACCGGCGCTGGACAGCAGGGCCACCGCCACCTCCTGATTGACCGCGTTGTCCTCGGCCAGCAGCACGCGGGCCCCGCCAAACTGCTGCTGCAGTTCCTGGGCGACCTGGCTGCGGCTCAGCGCAATGGGGGCGCTGTGCGGTGCCGCGTCCAGTGACTCGACCTGGAGCGTGAACCAGAACAGGCTGCCTTCGCCGGGCACGCTTTGCACGCCCACCTGGCCATGCATCAGTTCGGCCAGGCGCCGGCAGATGGCCAGACCCAGGCCGGTGCCGCCATAGCGTCGTGTGGTGGAGCTGTCCGCCTGCTCAAAGTCCTGGAACAGGCGCTGCTGGGCCTCGGTGGCGATGCCGATGCCGCTGTCCTGCACCTCGAAGCGCAGCTCCACCGTCTTGCCGGTCTCCCGGGTCGCCAGCGCGCGCAGACGCACATAGCCGCTGTCCGTGAACTTCAGCGCATTGCCGGCGAAGTTCAGCAGCACCTCGGAGATGCGCTGGGCGTCGCCGAGCAGCGGCCGGGCTGCCAGCACGGGCGCCACCTCGATCTCGACCTTCAGCTGCTTTTCGGCCGCGCGCGGCGCCAGCATGCTGGCGATGCTGTCCAGCACCTGGTCGACGGTGAAGCTGCTCTTGTCCAGTTGCAGCTTGCCGGCCTCGATCTTGGAGAAGTCCAGCACATTGTTGATCACCGACAGCAGGTGCTCGGCCGCATCGGCCACCTTCTTCAGCCGCGCCTGCTGCTCCGGCTCGGTGACATCGCGGCGCACCAGATAAGTCAGGCCGATGATGGCATTCATCGGCGTACGGATCTCATGGCTCATATTGGCCAGGAAGGCGCTCTTGGCCAGGCTGGCCGCCTCGGCCGCCTTGGTGGCCTCGGCCAGCTCGGCGGTGCGCGCCTCGACCAGCTCCTCGAGGTTCTGCCGATAGCGCTCCAGCTCGAGTGCATCGAGGCGCTGGCGCGAGATGTCGGTCAGGAAGCCGTGCCACAGCACGCTGCTGCCCTGGGTCTCCTGTGGGCCCTGCTCCAGCTGGGCGATCGCATTGCCCCACAGCCAGCGCTCGCTGCCGTCGGTATGGCGGGTGCGGAATTCCTGCTGCCAGGGCGAGAGATTGCGGGCCGAGGCCAGCAGCGAGTCCTGCACCTTCTGGCGGTCGTCCGGATGGATCTGCTCGAACCAGGCGCTGGCGCTGTCGGCCAGCTCGGCCGGGCTGAGGCGGAAGTAGTCCTTCACCGCCTCGCTGACATAGGCGAAGGAGAACTCGCCGCTGCCGCGCAGGCGCAACTGGTAGACCACGCCGGGCACGGTCTCGGCCATGCCGCGCAGACGGTTGATCAGATCGCGCTGCGACTCGAATTGCTGCTGCAGCGCATCACGCATATGTTCCAGATGCTGGCCCAGCTGGCCGATCTCGTCATTGCGTGCCCGCTGCAGCAGGGCATTGAAGCGGCCCTGGGCCAGATCGTTGGCAAAGCTGCCGAGCTCGCGCAGGGGGCGCATCACCCGCGAATTCATCAGCAGCAGGATCAGCACCAGCGAGACCAGCAGCTGGCCGCCCAGCGTGGCGCCGTAGAGCCAGCGCTGGCGCGATAGCGCGGCGTTGGCCAGGTGGTTGTCCAGCTCGATCTGTATATGGCCGATATGGGCGCTGCCGCGGTAGATGTCGCGCTCGCCCTGGTAGCTGCGCCCCAGGCGGCGCTCCGGCAGATGCATCTCGATAAAGGGCACGCCTTGCGAGGCGTCGCTGACCCGCACCCGCACCACCTCGGGCGACTTCATCACCGCAGCCACCACCTCGCGCGCCGCCACCGCGTCTAGATTCCACAGCAGCTCGGGCAGGCTGGAGGCCAGCACATCAAGCTTGGCCTGCAGCTCGCGCTGCTGTGCCTGCTCGGCCACCTGGGGCTCGCGCAGGCCGATCAGCAGGCCGCCGATGATCAGGGCGGGCAGCATCAATCCGATGCAGGCACCGGTCGCGATCGCGACAAACAGCGAGCTGGAGGCTTTGCGGCTCAATACATCCTCGGGGCGGCCAGGGGTGAGCCACTGTAACCTCTGGCGCCCGGATGCAGACCGCGATCAGGCCCGACAAAGCGCGACAAACACCGCGCTAGATCACAGGCGAAGGCGTCTCGGGTCGGTGCTCAGGCGGCGCGGCGCAGCTGGGCGCGGCCGCCGCGGGTGTGGCGGAACAGGTCCTTGGGGTCGTCGGCCGGCGGCACCAGGTCTACCTCCTGGCCTATGCCCATGTCCTGGGCCAGCTGGTAGACCAGGCGCAGCGCCGAGTAGTCCTCGAGCGCAAAGCCCACCGAATCGAACACGGTGATCTGCTCGCGGCTCTGGCGACCTTCGGCGGCGCCCGCCAGCACCCGCCATAGATCGACCACCGGATGCTCGACCGGCAGCTGCTGGATATCGCCCTCGATGCGGGTCTGGGGCTCGAACTCGACAAAGATCCGGCCGGCGCGCAGCACCTCGGCATGCAGCTCGGTCTTGCCGGGGCAGTCGCCGCCGACGCCGTTGATATGCATGCCCGGCTCGACCATCTCCGGTGTGATGATGGTGTTGCGGGCCTTGTCGGCCGTCACCGTGGTGATGATGTCCACACCGCGGACGGCGTCAGCCACCGAGGCGGCGCGGCGCAGTTTGAGACCGGGCAGGCCGGCCAGGTTGCGTTCCAGCTTGTCGGTGGCGGCTGGATCGATGTCGTAGACCATGATCTCTTCGATGCCCAGCTGGGTGTGGAAAGCCAGGGCCTGGAACTCGCTCTGTGCGCCGTTGCCGATCAGGGCCATGCGGCGCGAGTCGGGGCGCGCCAGCGCCTTGGCCGCCATCGCCGAGGTCGCGGCGGTGCGCAGCGCGGTGGTCAGGGTCAGCTCGGACAGCAGCAGCGGATAGCCGCTGGCCACGTCGGCCAGCACGCCGAAGGCCATCACCGTATACATGCCGCGGCTGGTATTGATCGGATGGCCGTTGACGTACTTGAAGGCGTAGCGCGATGCATCGGCCACCGGCATCAGCTCGATCACGCCAACCTCGGAGTGGCTGGCCACGCGGGCCGACTTGTCGAAATCCTCCCAGCGTAGAAAGTCCTCGCGCAGGCAGTCGGCCAGATCCTTCATGAAAGGCGCCACGCCCTTGCGCTGCAGCAGCTGGGTCAGGGCGGGAACGTCTACAAAGCGGGTCATCGGGGTCTCCATCGCGGGTCCGGCGGCCTTGCGGGCCACTTTGCGCAAATTCTGGAGAGGAGTGAGGCTAACGAAAAGATGGCAAAGCGCTCAATTTGTTCTGGTTGCAAAGCAAATTGCTCGCTTATATTGGCGTTATGTCCAATATCGATGATACCGACCGCGAGTTGATCGCCTTGCTGCGCGACAACGCCCGTACCCCGGTCGTGGCCCTGGCCAAGCAGCTGCGGGTGTCGCGGGCCACGGTGCAGAACCGCATCGCCCGGCTCGAGCGCGACGGTGTGATCGTGGGCTACAGCGTGCGCCTGAAGCCGGCGGCCGAAGCCCAGCGCATCCGCGCGCTGATGAGCATTGCGGTGGAGGGCAACCGTGCGGGCGAGGTGCTGCGCGAATTGCGCGGCCATCCCAATGTGGCCGCCCTGCACAGCACCAACGGTCGCTGGGACCTGGTGGCCGAGCTGCGCGCCGACAGCCTGGAAGCCTTCGACCGGGTGCTCAGCGGCATACGGCTGATCGAGGGCATCGCCAACACCGAGACCAGCATCCTGCTGTCGACCTACAAGGTCTAGCGCCCGGCGGCGGCTGGAACCTCATCCAGCACTTCCACACCCCTCTGCAAGTCCTTATTTTTGAACGATTTCCTTTGCGGATTGCTTGCAACAATCCGTTCTAAGTGCTTGATTTGATTGGGAAAAACTCCGATTTGCCTTGACCTGGGCCAACTCGGCAAGTAAAGTGGGGAAAAGTGCAATTTAGTGGGTCGCCGTGGCGAATTTTGTGTTTCAGGGGGCATCAGCCTTGGCGATGGACGCCAAGGGGCGCATGGCCGTCCCGACACGCCACCGCGAGGTGCTGCAGGCGCTGTGTGCCGGGCAGCTGACCATCACCAAGCATCCCGAGGGCTGTCTGATGGTCTTCCCGCGACCGGCCTGGGAAACCTTCCGCGACAAGATTGCCGCGCTGCCCATGTCGGCATCCGGCTGGAAGCGTGTCTTCCTGGGCAATGCGATGGATGTCGAGATCGACAGCGCGGCCCGCGTGCTGATCTCGCCCGAGCTGCGTGCGGCGGCCGGACTCAGCAAGGACGTGATGCTGCTGGGCATGGGCAGCCATTTCGAGCTCTGGGATGCCGCCAGCTATGCGGCCCACGAGGCCCAGGTGATGCAGTCCGAGATGCCCGATGCGCTGAAGGACTTCAGCTTCTGAGCATGAGCACGATGGCCACTCCTACCCCCTTCGCTCACACCACCGTGTTGCTGCACGAGACGGTCGATGCGGTGCTGAACGACCCTGACGGCGTCTATGTGGATGGCACCTTCGGCCGCGGCGGACATTCCCGCTTGCTGCTGCAGAAGCTTGGTGCGGGAGGTCGGCTGGTCGCCATCGACCGCGACCTCGAGGCCATTGCGGCCGCTACCTCGGGCGATACGCGGGTCGATGACCCGCGTTTTTGCATCTGCCACAGCGGCTTTGCCGATATGCAGGCCCAGCTGGCCGGCCTGGGCTTGGAACAGGTGCAGGGCGTGCTGCTGGACCTGGGCGTCTCCAGCCCTCAGATCGACAACCCGGCGCGCGGTTTCAGCTTCCGCTTCAACGGGCCGCTGGACATGCGCATGGACACCGCCCGCGGCGAAAGCGCCGCGGATTTCCTGGCCCGCGCCGATGAGCGCCAGATCGCAGAGGTGATAAAAAATTATGGAGAAGAACGGTTTGCTGCACAGATTGCAAAGGCGCTTGTTGCTCGCCGGCAGAGCGGGAGCCCTGTTCGAAGCACCGATGAGCTTTCCAAAGTCGTGGCTGGTGCGGTCAAAACCCGCGAGCCGGGCCAGGACCCTGCAACGCGCACATTTCAAGCGCTTCGGATTCACGTCAACGCCGAGCTTGAGGAGCTCGAGCAAGGCCTGAACGCCGCACTGCGCCTGCTGGCGCCCGGTGGGCGCCTGGCGGTGATCAGCTTCCATTCGCTGGAAGACCGCATCGTCAAGAACTTCATCGCCGCGCATAGCAAGACGGTCTTCGACCGCCGCGCTCCGTTTGCCGAGCCGCCACCGCTGTTGCTGACGGCCCTGGGGCGCATCAAGCCCAGTGCCGAGGAGATTGCCGCCAACCCGCGCTCGCGTTCGGCCGTGCTGCGGGTGGCTGAGCGCACCGCGGCGCCGCTGCCGGTCAGCAGCGATGCCGGCCGCTATCGGAGGGCGGGGTGAGCCGGCTCAATCTGCTGCTGCTGATGGCGGTGCTGGCCAGCGGGCTGCTGCTGGTCAACACCGCCTATGACGCGCGCAAGCTCTTCACCGCCCTGGATCGCGCCCAGGCCGAGTCGCGCCGCCTGGAGTCCGACCATCAGCGCCTGCTGGCCGAGCGTCACGCCCAGGCCACCAATCTGCGCGTCGAGCAGGTGGCGCGCGAGCGGCTGCGCATGCAGGTCATCAGTCCCGCCATCACCCATGGCGCCGCGCCGGTCGGCGCAGCGCCGGCCTCGGGGGTGAGGCCATGAGGCTGTGGCCCTTCCCTTGGCTGGGCGCAGGCGTGGGCAAGCGCGGCGCGGTGCTGGGCAATACCCGCAGCGTCAGCTACAGCAGCAGCCCCCTGCTGGCCGCCAAGACCCCGCCCTGGCGCTCGCGCCTGCTGGTGGCCCTGGTGGGCCTGGGCTTTATGGGCCTGCTGGGCCGGGCCATCTATGTGCAGGTGATTGCCACCGAGTTTTTCCAGCGCCAGGGCGAGGCGCGCTATGCCCACCGCATGGCGCTGCCGGCCAGCCGTGGTCGCATCGTCGACCGCCATGGCCAGGTGCTGGCCTCCAGCGTGGCCGTGCCCTCGATCTGGGCGATCCCCAAGGAGGTCGACGCCGATCCCGACAAGCGCCGCGCGCTGGCCCGCATCCTCGGGCTCAAGCCGCAGGAACTGGACAAGAAGCTGGACCCCTCCAGCCGCTTTGTCTGGCTGCGCCGCCAGGCCGATGACGACACCGCCCAGCAGATCGCTGCGCTCAAGCTCAAGGGCGTGTTCCAGGACCGCGAGTACAAGCGCAAGTACCCGGAAGGCGAGGCCGCCGCCCATGTGGTGGGCTTCACCAATATCGAGGAGCGCGGCCAGGAGGGCATAGAGCTGGCCTTCCAGAAGCAGCTCGAGGGCCGCGACGGCACCCGCGCGGTGGTGCGCGACCGTCTGGGTCGGGTGGTGGAGGACATCGGCGAGCGCGTGCCGGCCCACAACGGCCGCGACATCGATCTGTCCATCGATTCCAAGGTGCAGTTCTTCGCCTACCAGCGCATCCGCGACGCGGTGGCCGAGCACAAGGCCAAGGCCGGCTCGGTGGTGGTGCTGGACGCCCGGACCGGCGAGGTGCTGGCCCTGGCCAACTTCCCCAGCTACAACCCCGGCGAGCGCAAGAACCTCAGCGGCGCGCAGCTGCGCAACCGTGCGCTGACCGATATCTTCGAGCCGGGCTCGACGATGAAGCCCTTCATCGCCGCCCAGGCGCTGGACAGCGGCCGGGTGCGGCCCGATACCATCGTCAATGTGGCGCCGCGCAGCCTGGTGATCAGTGGCTGGTCACCCAGCGATGTGCATCCCTACGGCGATCTGACGGTGGCCGGCGTGATCCAGAAGTCCAGCAATATCGGCACCGCCAAGCTGGCCATGCAGATGCCGCCGCGCGAGATGCACGAGATGTTCACCGCGATCGGCCTGGGCCAGCGCCCGCAGCTTGACTTTCCCGGCGCAGTGACCGGCCGGCTGCGGCCCTACAAGAGCTGGCGGCCGATCGAGCAGGCGACGATGAGCTATGGCTACGGCCTGTCGGCCTCGCTGTTCCAGCTGGCGCGCGCCTACACCGTCTTTGCCCGTGACGGCGAGCTGATCCCGACCACGCTGAGCAAGCAGCCCGAGGGGCAGCCGGTGGCCGGCATCCGCGTCTTCAAGCCCGAGACCGCCCGCGTCGTGCGGCAGATGCTGCAGGCCGCGGCGGCCAGCGGCGGCACCGCGCCCAAGGCCCAGGTCAGCGGCTACAGCGTGGGCGGCAAGTCCGGCACCGCGCACAAGCAGGAAGGCAAGGGCTATGCGGGCAACAAGTACCGCAGCTGGTTCGTCGGCCTGGCGCCCATCAGCCAGCCGCGCATCGTCGTCGCGGTGATGGTCGACGAGCCCAGCAATGGCGTCTATTACGGCGGCGCGGTCGCGGCGCCGGTGTTCAGCCAGGTGGTGGCCCAGAGCCTGCGCCTGCTGGGCGTGCCGCCCGACATCGAGGTGCAGCCCCAGATCATGGCGCGCCAGATGGTCGAGGTTGAAGAAAGCTTCTGAACATGGCCATCACCCGACTCAAGTCCCCCGATGCCGCGGCCCGCTGGCTGCAGGAATGGACCACCGGCGCGCTGCGCAGCGACAGCCGTCTGGTCGGTGCCGGCGATGCCTTCATCGCCTGGCCCGGTCAGTCGCGCGACGGCCGCCAGTTCGTGCAGGCGGCGCTCGACGCCGGCGCGGCCACCTGCCTGGTCGAGGCCGAGGGCATCGAGGCCTTCGGCTTTGTCGACGCGCGTGTCGCGGCGGTGCCCGGCCTCAAGGCCGCGGCCGGCCTGATTGCCGCCCAGTACTACCGGCAGCCCAGCCAGCAGCTGGCCGTGGTGGCCACGACCGGCACCAATGGCAAGACCTCCACCGCCTGGTGGATCGCCCAGGCCCTGAGCCTGCTGGGCCAGCGCTGCGGTGTGGTGGGCACGCTGGGCGTCGGCGAGCCGCCGCTGGGCGAGCGTCCTGCGGCCATCGTCTACAACGGCCTGACCACGCCGGACCCGGTGCTGCTGCAGCAGGCCCTGCGCGGCATGGTCGAGCAGGGCTTCGGGGCCTGCGCGATGGAGGCCTCGTCCATCGGCATCGTCGAGCAGCGCCTGGCCGGCACCGCCATCCAGGTGGCCTTGTTCACCAACTTCAGCCAGGACCATCTCGATTACCACGGCGATATGGCTGCCTACTGGGCCGCCAAGCGCCAGCTCTTCGACTGGCCGGGCCTGCGCGCCGCGGTGCTGAATCTGGACGATGCCAAGGGTGCCGAGCTGGCCGCCGAGCTGGCCGGGCGGCTGGATGTCTGGACCTACGGCATCGAGCGCGCGGCGCGGCTCTCGGCCCATGGCCTGCACTACCGCGCCGACGGGCTGGCCTTCACGCTGAGCGAGCAGGGCGGCGCCAGCCTGCCGGTGCAGACCGGCCTGATCGGCGACTACAACGTCGCCAATCTGCTGGCGGTGATCGGCGGTCTGCGGGCGCTGGGCCATGCGCTGACCGATTGCGTGCGCGTCGCGGCCCAGGTGACGCCGGTGCCGGGCCGCATGCAGCGCATCGGCAATGGTGCCGAGCTGCCCCAGGTGGTGGTCGACTATGCCCATACCCCCGATGCGCTGGACAAGGCGCTGAGCGCGCTGGCGCCGCTGGCCGCTGCGCGCGGCGGCCGCCTGCTGTGCGTGTTCGGCTGCGGCGGCAACCGCGACCGGAGCAAGCGCGCGCAGATGGGCGCCATCGCCGCCCGCCTGGCCGCCCAGGTGCTGCTGACCAGCGACAACCCGCGCCACGAGGCGCCCGAAGCCATCCTGGCCGATATCGCCGCCGGCATGCCGGATGCCGGCGCCGTGCAGCGGATCGTCGACCGCCGTGCCGCCATCGCCGCGGCGGTGCAGGGCGCCCAGGGCCGCGACGTGCTGCTGATCGCCGGCAAGGGGCATGAGGATTACCAGGAGATCGCGGGCGAGCGCCGCCCCTTCTCCGATGTGGACGAGGCCCGTGCGGCCTTGCTGAGGAGGGCCGGTCTGTGAGCGAAACCGCCATGATGATGACCCTGGCCCAGGCCCACCATCTGCTGCTGCCGGCCTTGCCCGGCGCGCGCCTGGTGGGCGATGGCCAGACCGAGATCGCGCGGGTGCACAGCGATACCCGCAGCCTGCGCAGCGGCGATCTCTTCGTCGCGCTGCGCGGCGAGCGCTTCGATGCCAATGACTTCCTTGCCGAGGCCCGCGCCGCCGGCGCGGTCGCGGCGCTGGCCGAGCGCGGCCTGGAAGCCGCCGGCCTGCTGGGCATCGAGGTGCCCGATGCCAAGGCGGCGCTGGGCCTGCTGGCCAGCGCCTGGCGTGCCCACTGCCATCTGCCGCTGATTGCGGTGACCGGCAGCAACGGCAAGACCACGGTGACCCAGATGATCGCCAGCGTCCTGCGCGCCTGGCTGGGCGAGGCGGCGCTGGCCACCGAGGGCAATTACAACAACGAGATCGGCGTGCCGCTGACGCTCTTGCGCCTGCGCCAGGACGATGCGCTGTGGCACCGCGCCGCGGTGGTGGAGCTGGGCATGAACCACCCGGGCGAGATCGCGCCGCTGGCGGCGATGGCCCGGCCCACCGTGGCCCTGGTCAACAACGCCCAGCGCGAGCACCAGGAGTTTCTGCAGACGGTGGAAGCCGCCGCGCGCGAGAACGGCGCGGTGATCGAGGCTCTGGGCCCGGCCGGCGTCGCGGTCTTCCCGGCCGAGGACGGCTGCGCGCCGCTGTGGTACCAGCAGGCCGGCAAGCGCGCGGTGCTGAGCTTTGCCTTGCAGGGCCAGGCCGATGTGACCGGCCGTGCCCATTGGGTGCAGGGCGGCGACAGGGCCGACAGCAGTGGCGAGGCCGGCGGTGCGGGACATTGGGCGCTGGAACTGAACACGCCGGCCGGCGCCGCACCGGTGGCGCTGCGGGTGGCCGGCCAGCACAATGTGCGCAACGCGCTGGCGGCCGCGGCCTGCACGCTGGCAGCGGGCGCACCGCTGAGTGCCATCGTCGCCGGCCTGGAGCGCTTCGAGCCGGTCAAGGGCCGCTCCCAGCTCAAGCGCCTGGTGCGTGCGGGCGTGGCGCTGACGCTGATCGACGACAGCTACAACGCCAACCCCGACAGCGTGCGTGCCGCCATCGATGTGCTGGCCGATCTGCCGGGTGCCTCCTGGCTGATCCTGGGCGATATGGGCGAAGTCGGCGATCAGGGGCCGGCCTTCCATCGCGAGGTGGGCGCCTATGCGGCGCAGCGCGGCATCAGCGCGCTGTGGACGGCCGGCAGCGCCTGCGCCGAGACGGCCGCCGCCTATGGCGCCGCCGCCCGCCACTTCGCCGATGCCGCGGCGCTGGCCGCGGCGCTGGGCGAGGCGCCACGGGTCAAGAACATCCTCGTCAAGGGGTCGCGTTTCATGCGCATGGAACAAGTCGTCGCGGCCTTGCTGGCCGACGGCGCGCAAGGAGCGCACGATGCTGCTTAGTCTGGCGCAGTGGCTGCAGGGCCTCTACCCCGATCTGGGTTTCCTGCGCGTCTTCCAGTACCTGACCTTCCGGGCGGTGATGGCCGCGCTGACCGCCTTGCTGATCGGCCTGGCCTTCGGTCCCTGGGTGATACGCCGCCTGACCGAGATGAAGATCGGCCAGCCTATCCGCCAGTACGGCGTGCAGCAGCATCTGGCCAAGAGCGGTACGCCCACCATGGGCGGGGTGCTGATCCTGATCGGCATCGGCGTCTCTACGCTGCTGTGGTTCGACTGGAGCAACCGCTTTGTCTGGGTGGTGATGCTGGTGACCATGGGCTTCGGCGCGGTGGGCTGGGTCGATGACTGGCGCAAGGTGGTGGACAAGAACCCCGAGGGCATGCGCAGCCGCGAGAAATTCTTCTGGCAGTCGCTGATCGGCCTGGTGGCCGCGCTCTACCTGGCCTTCAGCGTCTCCGAGACCTCAATCCTGGGCGTCATCGAGCTGTTCTTCCGCTGGGTGCAGAGCGGCTTCTCCACCGATCTGCCGCCCAAGGCCGATCTGATGGTGCCCTTCTTCAAGACGGTCAGCTATCCGCTGGGCGTGTTCGGCTTCATCGGCCTGTCCTACTTCGTCATCGTCGGCACCAGCAATGCGGTGAACTTCACCGACGGTCTGGACGGGCTGGCCATCATGCCGGTGGTGATGGTGGGGTCGGCCCTGGGCGTGTTCGCCTATGTGACCGGCTCGTCGGTCTATTCGAAGTACCTGCTCTTTCCCTACATCCCGGGCAGCGGCGAGCTGCTGATCTTCTGCGCCGCGATGGCGGGGGCAGGCCTTGCCTTCCTGTGGTTCAACGCCCATCCGGCCCAGGTCTTCATGGGCGATGTGGGCGCGCTGTCGCTGGGCGGCGCCCTGGGCACGCTGGCGGTGATCACCCGCCAGGAGATCGTGCTGGGCATCATGGGCGGCATCTTCGTCGCCGAGGTGCTGTCGGTGATGTTGCAGGTCAGCTGGTTCAAGTTCACCAAGAAGCGCTTTGGCGAGGGGCGCCGCATCTTCAAGATGGCGCCGCTGCACCACCACTTCGAGAAATCGGGTTGGAAGGAGACCCAGGTGGTCGTGCGCTTCTGGATCATCACCATGCTGCTGTGTCTGATCGGCCTGGCCAGCCTGAAGCTGCGTTGAGCAAGAGGGCGGAAGGCACACCATGATCACGCTGCAGGGGCTCAAGGGGCGGTCGGTGTTGGTGCTGGGTCTGGGCGACTCCGGCCTGGCGATGGCCGCCTGGGCCGAGCGCAGCGGCGCGGCCCGCATCCAGGTCTGGGACTCGCGCGAGCAGCCGCCCCAGCTGGCGGCGCTGCGCGAGCGCCTGCCGCGGGCCGAATTCTTCAGCGGCACGCTGGAACCCGAGCGCCTGCAGGATGTGCAGCGCGTGCTGAAGAGTCCGGGCCTGTCACCGCTGGACGCCCGTCTGCAGCCGCTGCTGCAGCGAGCGCGCGCCGAGGACATCACGGTGCAGGGCGAGCTGGACCTGTTCGCCGCCGCGCTGGCCGAGCTGAAGGCCACGCGGCGCTATGAGCCGGCGGTGCTGGCCATCACCGGCACCAATGGCAAGACCACCACCACCTGCATGACCGCCTTGCTGGCCGAGCGCGCCGGCAAGCGGGTGGCGGTGGCCGGCAATATCGGCCCGACGCTGCTGGACACGCTGACGCAGGCCCTGGACGCCGAACCGGATCTGCCGCCGCCGGCTGATCCCGTCGACGCCACCGCCGCGCCAGATGAGCGGTCCCAGCTGACTGGCGAGCCAGCGCCGGCCGAGGTGGAGGACGAGGCCGGGACCGTGCGCAGCACGCTGGACGAGGTGGCCGAGCTGCTGGACGAGGCGCCGCTGCCCATCCAGCCGCCGGCACCGCGACCGGCGGTCTTCGCGCATCTGCCCGAGGTCTGGGTGCTGGAGCTGTCCAGCTTCCAGCTCGACGCGGTCAGCGGCTTCGAGCCCACGGCCGCCGCAGTGCTGAACCTGAGTCAGGACCATCTGGATTGGCATGGCGATATGGTCGCCTACGGCCGGGCCAAGGCGCGCATCTTCGGCGAGCAGGCGCTGATGGTGATCAACCGCGACGACGCCCTGGTCGAGGCCATGGTGCCGGCGCCGCTGAAGGTGGCCCAGGGCCGCGGCCGGCCGGCCAAGTTGCAGCAGCGCCGCGTCTGCCGTTTCGGCCTGAACGCGCCGCGCCATCCCGGCGACTTCGGTCTGCTGGACGAGGGCGGCATGGCCTGGCTGGTGCGCGCCCGCGAGGCCGACGAGACCCTCAAGAAGCGCAAGAGCCGGGACGGGGCCGCTGAGGAGGACGAGGCCTTGCTGATCCAGCGCCTGATGCCGGCCGATGCGCTGCGCGTGCGCGGCCGTCACAACGCTGCCAATGCGCTGGCTGCGCTGGCGCTGGCCAGCGCAGCCGGCTGCCCGCTGGCGCCCATGCTGCATGGCCTGCGCGAGTACCGCGGCGAGCCGCACCGGGTCGAGCATGTGGCGACGCTGCGCGACATCGACTTCTACGACGACTCCAAGGGCACCAATGTCGGCGCCACGGTGGCGGCGCTAGGCGGGCTGGGCGCGGACCGCGCGCCGGCCAAGCTGCTGCTGATTCTGGGCGGCGACGGCAAGGGCCAGGACTTCAGCCCGCTGCGCGAGCCGGTGGCCCGCCATGCCCGGGCAGTGGCCCTGATAGGCCGCGATGCACCGGTCCTGCAGGCGGTGCTGGCCGATGCCGGTGTGCCGCTGCAGGCCCATGCCTCGCTGGAAGAAGCCACCCGCTGGTGCTACGGCCAGGCTCAGGCCGGCGACAGCGTGCTCCTGAGCCCGGCCTGCGCCAGCCTGGACATGTTCCGCAACTACGCCCATCGCGCCGAGGTCTTCGTGGCCACGGTGCAGGCCCTGGGCCAGGACGAGGGGCTGACGCTATGAGCGCCACGGCCCCCCTCCAACTCGCCTTCAGGGACCTGGGCAGCCGGCTGCGCGGCTGGCTGGGGCGCGGCCGGGACGGCGGTGCCGAAGCGGTGCCGGTGCGCGACTGGGTGCGCACCTCCTCCGGCCAACCCACCACGCTGGCGGGCTTCGACGTGACCCTGGTCTGGGTGGTGCTGGCGCTGCTGAGCCTGGGCCTGCTGATGGTCTACTCGGCCTCGATCGCGTTGCCGGACAACCCCAAGTTCTCGCGCTACCTGCCCAGCTACTTCGTGCTGCGCCAGGCGGTGGCGATAGGCCTGGGTCTGCTGCTGGGGTTGATCGTGACCCAGATTCCGGTGGCCACCTGGGAGCGGCTGGCCCCGTGGCTTTTCGTGGCCGCGCTGCTGCTGCTGATGGTGGTGCTGATCCCCGGCGTGGGCAAGGGCGTCAACGGCGCACGCCGCTGGCTGCCGCTGGGGGTGATGAACTTCCAGCCCTCGGAGCTGGCCAAGCTGGCGATCGCGATGTACGCGGCCAACTACATGGTGCGCAAGATGGACGTGAAGGAGAACTTCTTCCGCGCCGTCTGGCCCATGGTGGTTTCGCTGGGCTTTGTCGGCGTGCTGCTGCTGGCCGAGCCC
This sequence comes from Burkholderiaceae bacterium, assembly GCA_041920215.1. GTDB lineage: Bacteria > Pseudomonadota > Gammaproteobacteria > Burkholderiales > Burkholderiaceae_C > JAYRSJ01. Next base: position 33,361 of record JAYRSJ010000002.1, read on the forward strand.
GATATGGGCGCCTTCATGGTGATCGCCGCGATCGCGATGGGCATCCTGTTCCTGGGCGGCGTCAACGGCCGCATGTTCGCGCTGATCGTGCTGGTGCTGGTCGGCGCCTTCGTGCTGATGATCACCTTCAGCGAGTTCCGCCGCGAGCGCATCTTTGCCTATCTGAACCCCTGGGACGAAAAGTACGCCCAGGGCAAGGCCTACCAGCTGACGCATTCGCTGATCGCCTTCGGTCGTGGCGAGATCTTCGGCCAGGGCCTGGGTGGCAGCGTCGAGAAGCTGCACTACCTGCCCGAGGCCCATACCGACTTCCTGCTGGCGGTGATCGGCGAGGAGCTAGGCCTGGTGGGCGTGGCGGTGGTGATCTGCGCCTTCTTCTGGCTGTCGCGCCGGCTCTTCCACATCGGCCGCCAGGCGGTGGCGCTGGACCGCGTCTTCGCCGGGCTCTATGCCCAGGGCGTGGGCATCTGGATGGCGGGTCAGGCCTTCATCAATATCGGCGTCAATCTCGGCGCGCTGCCCACCAAGGGGCTGACCCTGCCCCTGCTGAGCTATGGCGGCTCGGCCATCCTGATGAACTGCGTGGCACTGGCCGTCGTGATACGGGTGGACCTGGAGAACCGCGCACTGATGCGGGGAGGCCGCACATGAGCCGGCATCTGGTGATCATGGCGGCCGGCACCGGCGGCCACATCATTCCCGGCCTGGCCGTGGCCGAGGAGATGCGGCGGCGCGGCTGGAGCGTCTCCTGGATAGGCACCGAGACCGGCATGGAGAACAAGCTGGTGCCGCCCAGCGGCATACCGCTGGATGCGCTGGCCTTTGCCGGCCTGCGCGGCAAGGGGCCGCTGCATGCGCTCAAGGGCCTGTTCACGTTCGTCCAGGCCTTTGTGCAGGCCCGCCAGGTGCTGGTCACCCGCGGCGCCGATGCGGTGCTGGGCATGGGCGGCTATGTCTGCCTGCCCGGCGGGTTGATGGCCTGGTTGAGCGGCAAGCCGCTGATGCTGGTCAATGCCGACGCGGCGCTGCTGCTGTCCAACCGCGCGCTGCGGCCGCTGGCCCGGCGTATCGCCTTCGGCTTCGACGGTGTGGCGGCGGCGTCCACGCCCAAGGCCCTGGTCAGCGGCAATCCGGTGCGTGAGGACATCGAGGCCCTGGCCGCCCCCGAGCAGCGCTTCGCGGGCCGCAGCGGCCCCTTGCGCCTGCTGGTGGTGGGCGGCTCGCTGGGGGCCCGCGCGATCAACGAGGTGCTGCCCAAGGCCCTGGCCCTGCTGCCGGCACCGCAGCGGCCCAGCGTGCTGCACCAGACCGGCCAGGCCAACCACTCCAGCGTGCAGGCGGCCTACCAGGCCGCCGGCCTGAGCCTGGGCGGGGCTATCGAGCTCAGGCCCTTCATCGACGATATGGCCGCCCAACTGGCCCAGGCCGATCTGGTGATCTGCCGCGCCGGGGCGGTGACGGTCAGCGAGCTCTGCGCCGCCGGCGTGCCCAGCGTGCTGGTGCCCCTGGTGGTCAGCACCACCTCGCACCAGCGCGACAACGCCCGCTTCATGGCCCAGCACGAGGCCGCTGTCCATCTGCCCCAGCCCGAGCTGACTCCAGAGCGCCTGCGCGATCTGCTGCTGGCGCTGGACCGCGAGCAGCTGCTGGTCATGGCCCGCAAGGCGCATGGCCTGGCACGGCCGCGCGCGGCAGCGCGTGTGGCCGATGAAATCGAGGAGATGGTGAAGTGAGCCACGCAGCGCCGGGCCGTCCCAAGCCAGTGGCCATCCCCGCGGGGGATCGGTCGACGTACTCGTCGGGCGAGGGGCAGACATGAAACACGCGGTCAAGCACATCCATTTCGTCGGCATTGGCGGTGCCGGCATGAGCGGCATTGCCGAGATCCTGCACAAGCTGGGCTACACGGTCTCGGGCTCGGACCAGGCCGCCTCGGCCACCACCGAGCGCCTGGCCGGCCTGGGCCTCGTCATCCATCTGGGCCATGCGGCAGCGCACATCGCCGGCGCCCAGGTGCTGGTGGTCTCCACCGCGATACGGGCCGACAACCCCGAACTGCTGGCCGCGCGCGCGGCCGGCCTGCCGGTGGTGCAGCGGGCGGTGATGCTGGCCGAGCTGATGCGCCTGAAGAAGGGCATCGCGATCGCCGGCACCCATGGCAAGACCACCACCACCTCGCTGGTCACCACGGTGCTGGCCGAGGCCGGGCTGGCCCCCACCTTCGTGATCGGCGGCAAGCTCAACGCGGCCGGCGCCAACTCGGCGCTGGGCAGCGGCGACTACATCGTGGTGGAGGCCGACGAGAGCGATGCCTCCTTCCTGAACCTGCTGCCGATGCTGGCGGTGGTGACCAATATCGATGCCGACCATATGGACACCTATGGGCACGACATCGAGCAGCTGAAGACGGCCTTCGTCGACTTCCTGCACCGCATGCCCTTCTACGGCGCGGCGGTGCTGTGCGCCGACGATCCGGGCGTGGCCTCCATCATCCCGCGTCTGCAGCGGCCGGTGATCAGCTACGGCTTCGGCGCCGGTCATGCACTGCGGGCGGTCGATGTCGAGGCGCTGGCCGGCGGCCAGATGCGCTTTCGCGTGCTGCGCGAGGGTGCCAGCGAGCTGGCGGTGACGTTGAACCTGCCCGGTCGACACAATGTGCTGAACGCGCTGGCGGCGATCGCGATCGCCACCGAGCTGGAGCTGCCGGACGAGCCCATCGTGGCCGCGCTGGCCAAGTTCGGCGGCGTGGGCCGACGCTTCCAGCGCTGGGGCGAGCTGCGCGCCGCCGACGGCGGCCGCTTCACGCTGATCGACGACTACGGCCACCACCCGGTCGAGATGGCGGCGGTGCTGGCGGCGGCGCGCGGCGCCTTCCCGGGGCGGCGCCTGGTGCTGGCCTTCCAGCCGCACCGCTACACCCGCACCCGCGACTGCTTCGAGGACTTTGTGCGCGTGATCGGCGAGGCCGATGCGGTGCTGCTGACCGAGGTCTATGCGGCCGGCGAGGCACCCATCGTCGCCGCCGACGGCCGGGCGCTGACGCGGGCCCTGCGCGTCGCCGGCCGGCTGGAGCCGCTGTTTGTCGAGACGGTCGAGGCCCTGCCGGCGGCGCTGGCCGCCCAGAGCCGTGATGGTGATGTGGTGATCGTGATGGGGGCGGGCTCCATCGCTGCGGTGCCGGCGCGCACCGTCGAACTCTTGAAGGATGGCCAGTGATGACGATCAAGCTGGATCTGCAGACGATGGATGTGCGCGCGCTGGGCAAGGTGGCGGTGCTGATGGGCGGCAGCTCGGCCGAGCGCGAGGTCTCGCTGACCATGTCCGGCCCCGGTGTGCTGGCCGCGCTGCGCGCCAGCGGTGTCGACGCCCATGCCTTCGACCCGGCCGAGCGCGCGCTGGACGAACTCAGGCGCGAGGGCTTTGCCCGCGCCTTCATCGCGCTGCATGGCCGCCACGGCGAAGACGGCACGGTGCAGGGCGCGCTGGAGCTGCTGGGCATTCCCTACACCGGCTCCGGCGTGATGGCCTCGGCGATCGCGATGGACAAGATCATGACCAAGCGGCTCTGGCAGGGCGATGGCCTGCCGACGCCGCGCTGGGTCAGCCTGGACCGGGCGCAGCAGCAGGACCGCGAGCGCCTGCGCAGCCTGCCCGACGAGCTTGGTCTGCCGCTCTTCGTCAAGCCGCCGCACGAGGGTTCCAGCATAGGCGCCAGCAAGGTGATGGGCTACTCGCAGGTGGCCGAGGCGGTGGAGTTGGCCGGGCGCTACGACGCCGAGGTGCTGTGCGAGGAGTTCATCGAGGGCTGGGAGCTGACCTGTCCGGTGCTGGGCGACGGTGACGCGGCCTTCGCGCTGCCCACGGTGCGCATCGAGGCGCTGCAGGGCAACTACGACTACCAGAACAAGTACTTCACCGACAGCACCCGCTACCACGTTGGCAGTCTGGAGCGCAGCCAGGAAGAGGCGGTGCGCGCCCTGGTGCTGCGGGCCTACCGCTCGCTGGGCTGCCGCGGCTGGGGCCGTGCCGACCTGATGCTGCGCAAGAGCGACGGCAAGGCCTTTCTGCTGGAGATGAATACCTCGCCGGGCATGACCTCGCATTCGCTGGTGCCGATCTCGGCCCAGGCTGCCGGCATCTCCTACGAGCAGCTTTGCCTGTGGCTGCTGTCGCGTGCCCGCCTGGACAAGGCCTGAGCCCGCAAGACCGAACCATCGACCGAGCCGCCATGAGCGCCGCCGCCACCGCCACCCAGCCCTCGCTGCCGCCGGACATCCGCCTGATGAATGCGGTGTCGGCGCTGCTGATTGCCGGCCTGCTGCTGGCCGGGGTGGGGCTGCTGCTGCACAAGCTGCTGCGGCTGCCGGTGTTCGGCATACGCCTGATCCAGGTCGAGGGCGATGTCAGCCGCAATAGCGTGGCCTCGCTGCGGGCCAATGCGCTGCCGCAGCTGGCCGGCAACTTCCTGACCCTGGATCTGCAACAGGGGCGCAAGGCCTTCGAAGCCGTGCCCTGGGTGCGCCAGGCGCAGCTGGAGCGGGTCTGGCCGCAGCAGATCAGGGTCACGCTGCAGGAGCATCAGGCCGCCGCCTACTGGGAGACCCGGCCGGATGGCGCCGACGCCCACAGCGAGGCGGTCGGCGAGGCCGGCGGCGAGCGGGCGCTGGTCAACAGCTTTGGCGAGGTGTTCGAGGCCAATCTGGGCGATGTCGAGGACGAGCGCCTGCCGGTGCTGGCCGGCCCGGCCGGCAAGGCCGAGGCCATGCTGACGATGTGGCGAGGGCTGGCGCGCCTGAGCCAGCCGCTGCAGGAGTCGGTGGAGCGCCTCGATCTGTCGGGTCGCGGCTCCTGGCGTCTGACCCTGGAGCGTGGCGCGGTGGTGGAACTGGGGCGGGGCACGGCCGACGAGGTGCTGGCCCGCTATGCGGCTTTTGTGCATTCCATAGGGGCGATTACCGCCCATTATCAAGCGCCGCTGCTGGGCGCCGATCTGCGCCACCCGGAAGGGTATGCAGTGCGGCTGCGTGGAATATCGACGACGCCGGGCCCGGTCAAGGGCAAGGTCACAAAAAAAGCGTGAGGGCATATGGCCAAGGAATACAAGGATCTGGTCGTTGGTTTGGATATCGGCACCGCCAAGATCATGGCGGTGGTGGCCGAGGTGCTGGGTAATGGCGAATTACGCATCGCCGGCCTGGGGGTGGCGCCTTCGCATGGCCTGAAGCGCGGGGTGGTTGTCAATATCGACGCCACGGTGCAGTCCATCCAGCAGGCCCTGAAAGAGGCCGAAATGATGGCCGACTGCAAGATATCGAGGGTTTTTACCGGTATTACCGGCAGCCATATCCGCGGCCAGAATTCCACCGGCATGGTGATCGTGCGCGACAAGGAGGTCACGCCGGTGGATGTGGCGCGGGTGGTTGAAACTGCCAAGGCCATCAATATTCCGAATGACCAGCGGCTGTTGCTGGTCGAGCCGCAGGAATTTGTCATCGACGGCCACGAGGTCAAGGAACCGATAGGCATGAGCGGCGGTCGTCTGGAGGTCAAGGTGCATATCGTCACCGGCGCCCAGAGTGCGGCCGAAAACATCGTCAAATGCGTGCGGCGCTGCGGTCTGGAGGTGGATCAGCTGGTTTTGAACCCGAGCGCCTCAAGCGCCGCGGCGCTGACCGCCGACGAGCGCGATCTGGGCGTGGCCCTGGTGGACATCGGCGCAGGAACGACCGATGTGGCGATCTTTACCGGCGGATCGATACGACATACCGCGGTGATCCCGATCGCCGGCGATCTGATCACCAGCGATATCGCGATGGCGCTGCGCACCCCGACCAAGGATGCCGAGGAAATCAAGGTCGAGTATGGTGTGGCCAAGCAGCTGCTGGCCGACCCCTCCGATCAGGTGGAAGTCCCGGGTTTGGGCGACCGGGCGCCGCGCATGTTGTCGAAACAGGCTTTGGCGGGGGTCATCGAACCACGGGTGGAGGAGATTTTCTCGCTGGTTCACCAGGTGATTCGGGAAAGTGGTTACGAAGAGTTGCTGTCCTCGGGCATTGTTTTGAGCGGCGGCTCGGCGGTGATGCCGGGCATGGTCGAACTGGCCGAGGACATATTTCTCAAACCGGTGCGCCGCGGCAATCCGACCTACAACGGGGCCTTGTTCGACATGGTTTCGAATCCCCGCTCGGCAACCGTGATGGGTTTGCTGGAAGAAGCGCGCATGTCGCGCACAAGGGGTTTGAAGGCGGCGCAGCAGGCTGGGTCGATGAAGACCATGCTGGGGCGCGCCAAAGATTGGTTCCTGGGTAATTTCTGAGCGGGTGGGCGCGGTCGCTAAACAACGGCTGACGCTTAAAAAGGGGTCTTCCCTGTAGTTTTTCGGGCGTGAAAACTGCACAATTGCAGTAGGAGGTATCGTTATGGCGATCGAGATGATCGAAGAGTTTGACCAAGGCACCCAAATCAAGGTGATCGGGGTCGGTGGCGGCGGCGGCAACGCGGTCGACCACATGATTGCCCAGGGCGTGCAGGGCGTGGAATTCATCTGCGCCAATACCGATGCCCAGGCCCTCAACCGCTCCAAGGCCGATCAGCTGCTGCAGCTGGGTTCCACCGGTCTGGGCGCCGGCGCCAAACCCGAAATGGGCAAGGCGGCGGCCGAGGAGGCCGAGGCGCGCATCCGCGATGCGATCCAGGGCGCCCATATGCTCTTCATCACCGCCGGCATGGGTGGAGGCACCGGCACCGGCGCCGCGCCGGTGATCGCCAAGGTGGCCAAGGAGATGGGCATCCTGACCGTGGGTGTCGTGACCAAGCCCTTCGAGTTCGAGGGCAGCCGTCGCTCCAAGGCGGCCGACGGTGGCCTGGCCGAGCTGGAGGCCAATGTCGATTCGCTGATCGTCGTGCTCAACGACAAGCTGCTCGATGTGCTGGGTGACGATGTGACCCAGGATCAGGCCTTCGCCCATGCCAACGACGTGCTGAAGAATGCGGTCGGCGGCATCTCGGACATCATCCATATGCCGGGCCTGGTGAACGTCGACTTCGAGGACGTCAAGACGGTGATGAGCGAGCCGGGCAAGGCGATGATGGGCACGGGCGTGGCCGGCGGCCCGGACCGCGCGTCCAAGGCGGCCGAGGCGGCCGTGGCCTGCCCGCTGCTGGAGGGCATCGATCTGTCCGGCGCGCGTGGCGTGCTGGTGCTGATCGCGGCCAACCGCAATACCTTCAAGCTGGCCGAGAGCCGCAATGCGATGAATGCGATCAAGCGCTATGCCGCTGATGACGCGCACATCATCTACGGCACCGCCTACGACGAAAGCCTGGGCGACCAGCTGCGCGTCACCGTGATCGCCACCGGCCTGAGCTCCTCGCGCGCCCGCGCCCAGGCGCCGCTGTCGGTGGTGCAGCAGGCCCAGCCGCAGCTGCGTACCGGCACCGACAATCTGCCGGTGCTGACTCAGCCGGTTAGCATGCCCGGCCAGCCGGCCGGCATGGGCGGCAGCGATTTCGCCGGCATGAGCGTGCCCAGCGTCTGGCGCCATGGCCGCACCGCCGCGGCCAAGGTCGAGGCGCTGTCCTCCAACGGCATGGACGAAATCGAGATCCCGGCCTTCCTGCGCAAGCAGGCCGACTGAGGCCAGCCGGTCTTCTAGCGAGGCCAGGGCCTCGCCGCCCGCCGATGAACTCACCGCGGACCCGCCGTCCCCGGTGAGTTTTTTTAGGTCTGGCGGCGCTTACCGCCGCCAACATTGGCTACCGCTGCTTGCGTTTTGTTGCCACTCGGACGCATGCGGGATAGCCAGACTGGCCTTCTGCAGGCAGACTGCGTCCGGCGCGCCGCCGCCACCGTCCAAGCCGGACCGTGGTCGGGGTTGCCTTTCGCACAAAGCTCGTATGGGACCCTCACTCGCTCGTCCTTGGACGTCGCTGCCTGGCGTTCGCCTGCGTCTGTGGCTGTGGCTCGCCCTGCTGTTATGGGGCTTGCTGGCGCCGCCGGTGCTGGCCCAGCGCCTGCCGGTGCCAGACAGCCCGCCCCGCAGCGCCGGCGAGCGCGCGCAGAGTGCGCAGCTGGCGACGGCCGACTGGTCGCGCCAGGATCTGCAGGACTGGTGGGCCGCGCTGCGCAGCGTGGACGGTAGCGATGCCCAGCTGCCCGCCCGGCTGCTGCCGCCGGCCGACGCAGCGGCCTGGCGCACCGTGCATCTGCCTGATGTGCGCCAGCGCGAGCCGGGCGCCCGCTTCGATGCGGACCAGGTCTACGAGATGCGCTGGTACCGGCTGCGCTATGCGCCGTCCGACGGGCAGTGGCCGTCCAGCGTGGCCCTCTATATGCCACGCCTGGTGACGCTGGCCGCCGCCGTGCTGCTGCGCACCGAGGAGGGCTGGCGGCCGGTGTACGACAACCAGGCCGGGGCGCGCGAGCAATGGGTGCGACCGCTGTGGGCGGTGCTGCCGGGCGCCTACACCGAGGCCAAGCAGGGCCGGGTGCTGGAGGTGGTGGTGGCGGTGCCGGTGATGAAGGACAGCTTCTATGCCGTCTCCAGCGCCTGGCTGGGCGCCAAGGAGGATCTGGCCAGCCAGTACAAGCGCCGCTGGGCCCTGCAGATCGGCGTGCCCCAGGCCACCGGTCTGATGCTGGTGGTGCTGGGCCTGTTCGCCTTCACGCTGTGGCTGCAGCGCCGCGACGAGCCGGCCTATCTGCTGTTCGCGCTGTCCAGCCTGGCCTGGCTGCTGCGCAATCTGCACTACCACGTCGACCTGCCGCGCACCCGGCTGGGGCTGGAGTGGTTCTGGTGGGTCACCCATGCCTCGATGTCCTGGGTGATGTTGCTGACCTTCTTGTTCGCGCTGCGCTTCGCACGGCGGCGCTTCGAGCGCTTCGAGCGCTGGGTGGGCCTGTTCGTGATCGCCAGCAGCCTGATGACCATGCCCTTCTGGATGGACATGCTGGATCCGCTGGTGCTGCAGCATATGGTCAATGCGGCGGTGGGCCTGGTGGGCACGCTGTTCGTCGCGCAGGTGGCCTGGCGCGAGAAGAGCCGCGAGCTGCGCCTGATCGCGATCTGCCTGGCCCTGGGCCTGGCGCTGGGCGTGCACGATCTGGGCCTGCTGGCCGGCTGGGGCTGGGTCGAGCACATCTATCTGATGCCCTTCGCCACGCTGGTCATCGTCGCCAGCTTTCTCTATGCGGTGCAGCGGCGCTTTCTCGGCGCGCTGTGCCAGGTCGAGCAGGCCAATGACCAGCTGGCCCGGCGCCTGGCCGAGCAGGGCAGCCAGCTGCAGGCCCAGCACGAGAAGCTCAGCGAGGCCGAACGCCAGCAGGCCCTGCTGCTGGAGCGCCAGCGCCTGATGCAGGACATGCACGACGGCCTGGGCTCCTCGCTGCTCTCGGCCATGGTGGCGGTGGAGCAGGGCAGCATGCAGCAGGAGCAGGTGGTGGAGGTGCTGCGCGAATGCGTGGACGATCTGCGCCTGGTGATCGACTCGCTGGAGCCGGTGGGGCACGATCTGGTCTCGCTGCTGGCGACGATGCGCTACCGCCTGGGCAAGCGCCTGCAGACCGGCGGCCTGATCCTCGAATGGGATGTGCAAGACCTGCCCCCGCTGGAATGGTTGGAGCCGCCGGATGCGCTGCATGTGCTGCGCCTGCTGCAGGAGGCGCTCAACAATGTGCTCAAGCATGCCCATGCCACCCGGGTGCGCATCGCCACCCGCGATCTGGGCAGCAAGGTCGAGATCCGGGTCGAGGACGATGGCCAGGGCTTCGACCTGGCCACCGCGCAGAAGGGCCGCGGTCTGCGCAGCCAGATCAAGCGGGCCCAGCGCCTCGGCGGCACCCTGCATCTGGAGACCCGGCCCGGCCATGGAACGCGGCTATCGCTGCGATTGCCGGTGCGGCGCGAGCAGGAGCAAGGGTAATCACCGACAATTGCGCCCATGCTGAAGCAACGCACTCTGAAGTCGCTGACCCGGGCGGTTGGCGTGGGCATACACAGCGGCCAGAAGGTCGAGATGACGCTGCGGCCGGCCGCGCCGGATACCGGCATCGTGTTCCGCCGGGTCGACCTGAACACGCCGGTCGACATTCCGGTGCGGGCCGAGACCGTCTGCGACACCCGCATGGCCACCACGGTCAGTCCCGGTGGCGATCCCGGCGCGCCCAAGGTGCAGACCATCGAGCATCTGCTCTCGGCCTGCGCCGGCCTGGGCCTGGACAATCTCTATGTGGACATCAGCGCCGACGAGGTGCCCATCCTCGATGGCTCGGCCGCCAGCTACGTCTACCTGCTGCAGAGCGCCGGCATCGAACTGCAGAATGCGCCGAAGAAGTTCCTGCGCGTCAAGAAGGCGGTCGAGGTGCGCCAGGGCGAGGGCAAGCGCCTGATGTGGGCGCGGCTGGAGCCTCACCACGGCTATACGCTGTCCTTCCAGATCGAGTTCGACAACCCGGCCGTGGCCGCCACCGGCCAGCACTACGTCTTCGACATGGGCAGCGGCCAGTACAAGCGCGAGATCGCGCGCGCCCGCACCTTCGGCATGACCAGCGATATCGAGCTGATGCGCTCGCGCGGCCTGACGCTGGGAGGCTCGATGGACAACGCCATCGTGGTCGACGACTACCGGGTGCTCAATGCCGACGGTCTGCGCTACGACGACGAGTTCGTCAAGCACAAGATCCTCGACGCGATCGGCGATATGCAGGTGGTCGGCCACCCGCTGCTGGCGGCCTACACCTCGTTCAAGGGCGGGCATGCCCTCAACAACAAGCTGCTGCGCGCGCTGCTGGCCGATGAGCAGGCCTACGAGATCGTCACGTTCGAGGACGAACGCGCCGCGCCGCAAGGCTTTGCCGAGCTGGCGCCGGCCTGGTAGCAAGGGAAGCGTGCAATGCTGATCTTCCGTCTTGTCGTCGGCCTGCTGATGGTGGCGGCCGTGCTGTGCTTTGCGATGTATATCGGCACCCGCCAGCCGGTCTGGCGCAGCCGCGGCCTGGTGATCGTCAAATGGACGGTGCTGGCCGCGCTGGGCTTCTTCGCGGTGCTGATCCTGGAGCGTCTGGCGCGCGTGCTGTAGCGCCCTACTCGCTCAGCGCCTGCAGCTGCACCAGGCGCTGGTACAGGCCGCCCTCGATTGCCATCAGCTCCGCATGCCGGCCGCGCTCGGCCAGATGGCCGTGATTGAGCACGATGATCTGGTCGGCCTCGCGTATCGTCGAGAGCCGGTGCGCGATCGCCACCACCGTGACCTGGCCGTGCAGCGCGCTCAGCGCCTCGCCCACCACCCGTTCGGTCGCGCTGTCGATGCTGGCCGTGGCCTCGTCCAGAAAGAGGATGGTGGGCCGTCCCGCCAGCGCGCGCGCCATCGCGATCAGCTGCTTCTGGCCGGTGGACACGCGGGCGCCGCCCTCGCCCAGCAGGGTGTCGTAGCCCTGCGGCAGGCCGGCCAGGAAGTCGTGGATGCGCGCCGCCCGGGCCGCCTCGACGATCTGTTCCAGCGGGATGTCGCGGCCCATCGCGATGTTCTCGCGCGCGCTGGCCGCTGACAAAAAGGGCTCCTGCGGCACCAGTCCCACCGCCGCGCGGAAGGCCTCGTCGGCCAGGCCCTCCAGCGGCAGGCCGTCGATCTCGATGCGGCCGCTCTGCGCCCGGTAGAAACGCAAGAGCAGGGACAGCAGCGTGGATTTGCCGCTGCCGGTATGGCCGACGATGCCGACGAAGCTGCCGGCCGGCAGGTCCAGGTTCAGATCGTGCAGCACCGGCCGAGCCGGGTCGTAGCCGAAGCTGAGATCGTTGATGCGAATATGGCCAGCGCTGATGCGTTGCGGCAGCGCCGGCGGGGCCACCGGTGTGGCCTGCTGCAGCAGGCTGCGCACCCGGGCAGCCGCGATCATGGCCTGCTGCAGCTGGCCGAATTGCAGCGTGATCTGGATCAGCGGCTCCACCACGCGGGCGATATAACCGAGGAAGGCATAGAGCAGGCCCACCTCCAGCAACCCCTGGCCCAGGCCGACCTGGCGCTGGCCGAAGCCATAGATCACCGTCACCACCAGCAGCACATTCAGCAGATCCAGGGCCGGGCGCAGCAGCCAGGCATTGGCGCTGAGTTCGCGGCGGCGCGCCTGCAGATGCTCGTCATTGCTGCGGTCGAAGCGGCGGGCGAAGCGCGGGGCGGCACCGGCCGACTGCAGCATCGCCATGCCGGCCATGCTCTCGGCCATCTGGGCATTGATCTCGCTGCGCAGCTGGCGCGAACGCGCCACCGCGCCCGAGCTGAGGCGCTGGTACAGGGTCACGATCACCAGCATGGCCGGGATCAGCGTCGCGACAATCAGCATCAGCCGCCAGTCCAGCCAGGCCATCGCGATCAGCGAGCCCAGTACCACGATGCTGGAGTCCAGCATCACGTACAGCACCTGGCGGTAGAGCTGGTTGACCGACTCGGTGTCGTTGGTGACCCGACTGACCAACTGGCCGGTGATGGCCTTGTCGAAGAAGGCCATCGGCAGGGCCAGCACATGGGCATAGACCTGCTCGCGCAGACGCAGCACCGCGCGCCGCGCCACGCCCGCCATGCGGGCCAGCTGGGCATAGCGTATCCAGCTGGCGGCCCAGCCGCTGAGGATCAGCGCCCCCACCAGGCCGCTCATTGCCGCCAGATCGAACTGGCGCGGCAGCAGATAGTGGTCGATGAAGTACTTGCCGATGATGGGGCCCAGGGCCTCCAGCCCAGCGGCCAGCAGCAGCCACAGCAGGCCGCGCCACAGCTGCGGGCCTTCGCCCTGCGCCGCCTGCAGCAACAGGCCGAAGGCGGCCCAGGGTTTCTCGTCCTGCTTGGCTTCGGTCTCAGGCAGCATCGAGGCTGGCCTCCAGTTGTTGGTAGCGCCATTGCGTGGCGTACCAGCCGCCCAGGGCCAGCAGCTGCTCGTGGCGGCCCTGCTCCGCGATGCGGCCGTTCCTGAGTACGACGATGTGGTCGGCCTCCATCACCGCGCTGAGCCGGTGGCTGACGATCAGCGCGCTGCGCTCGGGGTGGGCCAGGCGCAGCTCGCGCAGATGGCCGAGGATCTCGGCCTCGGTGCCGGTGTCCACCGCCGACAGCGCGTCGTCCAGCAGCAGCACCGGCGCATCGGCCAGCAGGGCCCGGGCGATCGCCACCCGCTGGCGCTGGCCACCCGAGAGGGCGACGCCGCGCTCGCCGACCTCGCAGCCATAGCCGCCGGGCAGGCGCAGGATGTCCTCGTGCACCGCCGCCAGCCGGGCCACCGCCTCGATCTCGGCGGCACTGGCCTCAGGCCGCGCCAGCGCGATGTTCTCGGCAATGCTGGCCGAGAACAGAAAGGGCTCCTGCGGCACCCAGGCCAGGTGCCGGCGCAGCGCCGCCAGCGGATAGGCGCTCAGGTCCAGATCGTCCAGGCGCAGCGTCCCGGCATCCGGCTCGAACTGGCGCAGCAGCAGGCGCAGCAGGCTGGTCTTGCCGGCGCCGGTGGGGCCCACCAGGCCCAGGGTCTGGCCGGGCGGCAGACGCAGGCTGATCTGCTGCAGCGCCGGCGTCGGGGCCGGCGCGTCGGCGTCGCCGGGATAGCGGAAACCGAGGTTCTCGACCACCAGCGTTGCGGCCGTCGGCAGCGGCTGGCGGCCGCTATCGTCCAGGGTCAGCGGCGCCTCCAGCACCGGCTGCAGCCGGTCCCAGGCGGCCCGGCCGCGCTCCAGCAGCGAGAGCACCCAGCCGGCGGCGAACATCGGCCAGATCAGCTGGCCCAGGTACATGGTGAAGGCAGTCAGCTGGCCGATGCTGAGCTCGTTGCGCGCCACCAGCCAGCCGCCCAGGCCCAGGGCGATTGCGGTGGCGGCGGTCAGCGTCATGCCCACCGCAGGCTCGTAGGCCGCCTCCCAGCGCTGGGCGCGGTAGCTGGCCTCGCCGGCATGGTCGGCCAGCGCATGGAACTGCCGGCCGCTGAGCGCGCTCATGCCCAGCGCACGCAGCGTGCGCACGCCTGCCAGGCCCTGCTGGGCATGCTGGTTGAGCAGCGAGAAGCGGTCCAGCGAGGCGCGCCAGGCGAGATGCACCTGGTTGGAGATATGCCAGAAGGCCAGCGCCATCAGAGGAAAAGGCAGGAGCGCGGCCAGGCCCAGGCGCCAATCGATGCCCAGGGTCATCATGCCGAGCACCAGGATCAGCGTCAGGCTGCCGTCGAAGGCCGCCAGCAGCGCCTCGCCGGCCGCCATCTCGACGGCGTCCACATCGTTGGTGGCCAGGGCCATCAGATCGCCGCTGCGCTTGGCCTGGAAGAAGCGCGGCCCCTGCAGGGTCAGGTGTTGATAGAGTCGGCTGCGCAGCTGCCGGCCGAGCCGGTAGGCCGCACCGAACAGCGCGATGCGCCAGCCGACCCGGAACAGATAGATCAGACCACCCGCCAGCACCAGCCAGCCCAGCTCCTGCAGCAGGGCACCGCCCTGCAGGCGGCCGGCCACCAGGCCGTCGACCACCGCGCCCACCTGACGGGGAATCCAGACGGTCAGCAGCGCGATGGCGGCCAGCATCGCGGCCGAGGCGGCATAGGCGGGCCAGTGCCGGCGCACAAAGCCGGCAATCATCTGAGACAGGGTCATGGTCGAGGGATGGCGAGGGCAGGGCATTGTGCCAACAATGCGCGGGCCGGAAGATCAGACGGGAGATCGGGGATGGGCATGGATGCGATGACGAACTGGGTCAACGAGGCGCAGCAGATCCACAGCGAGCGGCTGGCCGAGGCCAGGGCCTTGCTGCTGGACAAGGCCTTGCCGCTGGCCGCTGCCGCCGAGCCGGCGGCCCAGGCCTTGCTGGCGCGGGTGGCCGAGCATGTGCTGCTGGGCCACCAGGCCGATGCCGCGGCGCTGGAGGGCCTGCTGGCCCGGCTGCCGGCGGCCTGTGCCGGCCGCGGCCGGGCCGCCATCGCACTGGCCGAGGGGCGCCAGCCCGATTGGCAAGACCTGGCCCCGGCCGAGCGCATCCGGGCCCATGGCAGTGCGGTGCTGGCGCTGAGCCGGCGCCGCGACTTCGCCGCGATGCAGGGCCTGATCGACGCGATGGCGGCGCTGGCCCAGGGCGCCGGGTTGCCGGCGCGCCAGGCCCTGGCGGCCCAGGCCAACAATATCGCTGCCGATCTGCGCGCCGAGCACCGGCGCGGCGATGCGCCCCATGCGGCGCTGATGCTGGGCTGCGCCCGGCTGGCGCGCAGCGCCTGGGCCGAGGCCGGCGGCTGGCTGGAGACCGAGCGCGCCGACTGGCAGCTGGCCATGTGCGCGGCCGCCGCTGGCGATGGCGCCCTGGCCCTGACTGCCGCCGAGGCCTGCCTGGCGCGCTGCCAGGCGGAGGGAGCCGATGCCTTCGAGCATTTCTTCGCCTACGAGGCGCTGGCCTGGGCCCAGCTGGCCAGCGGCCGGCCGGAGGCG
Organism: Burkholderiaceae bacterium; assembly: GCA_041920215.1. Taxonomy (GTDB): domain Bacteria; phylum Pseudomonadota; class Gammaproteobacteria; order Burkholderiales; family Burkholderiaceae_C; genus JAYRSJ01. Next base: position 48,795 of record JAYRSJ010000002.1, read on the forward strand.
GCCCGCAGCGCCCGCGCGCAGATGGATCTGGCCGCGCTGGCCGGCGAGGATCGTGCCTATGGGCGCGACTGCCTGGCGGCGCTGGATCAGGCCCTGGGGGCGCCGGCCTGAGCCGGGCGCGAGATCAGCCACAGGCCGGCGAAGGTCAGCGCGCCGTTGAGCAGCAGGATCTCCAGCCCCAGCCGGTAGCTGCCCAGCAGCAGATGCTGCTGCTGCTCCAGCAGCCAGCACAGCAGCGGCGCGGCGATGGCCACCGGCGCGACCCAGCGTCCGCGCGGCAGACGCCGGCTCAGCAGGCCGAAGCCGAACAGGCCCAGCAGCGGCCCGTAGGTATAGGCGGCCAGCTTCAGGATCAGGCCGATCATGCTGGGGTCGTCCAGCCAGCGGAACAGCAGCACCAGCAGCAGGAACAGCAAGGCAAAGCCCAGGTGAACATAGCGGCGTATGCGCATCTGGCGGCGCGCATCCCAGTCGGGGCGGCGCTGCAGGTCCAGGATGTCGATGCAGAAGCTGGCGGTCAAGGCGGTGATGGCGCCATCGGCGCTGGGGAACAGCGCCGAGATCAGGGCCAGCACGAAGACCAGCTGCACCCAGGCCGGCATATGCTGCAGCACCACCGCCGGGAAGAGCGCATCGCCGCGCTCGCCCATGCCGGCTTGCTGGGCGAACAGCTGCAGCAGGCCGCCTAGGAAGAGAAAGAGCAGCACCACGCCCAGCATCACCACGCTCAGCAGCAGCATGTTCTTCTGCGAATCGGCGAGCCGGCGCACCGAGATGTTCTTCTGCATCATCTCCTGATCCATACCGGTCATCGCGATCGCGATGAAGGCGCCGGCCAGCAGCTGCTTGGCCCAGAACTGCGGGCTGTCGGCGTCGTGCACGAAGACCTGCGACAGACCGGCCCTCTCCAGGCTGACCAGGCTTTGCGGCAGCGTCAGCTCCAGCGCCTGCAGCAGGTAGGCGATGCAGACCACGAGCCCGATCAGCATGCCGCTGGTCTGCAGCGTGTCGGTCCAGACAATGGTCTTGACCCCGCCCTCCAGCGTGTAGAGCAGCACCATCAGCAGCACCACCGCGGCGCTCAGCCAGAAGGGCAGGCCCATGCGCTCGAGGATGCTGTCCTGCAGCACCCGCACCACCAGATAGAGCCGGGCGGTGGCGCCCAGCGTGCGCGAGAGGATGAAAAAGCCCGCGCCGGTGCGGTAGCTGGCCATGCCCAGGCGCTGGCGCAGATAGTCGTAGATCGAGGTCAGGCGCAGCCGGTAGTACAGCGGCAGCAGTACCAGCGCGATCACCGCATAGCCGATCAGCTGGCCCAGCGCGATCTGCAGATAGGCAAAGCCCTGGCCGCCGACCGCGCCCGGCACGCTGATGAAGGTGACACCGGACAGCGAGGTGCCGATCATGCCGAAGGCCACCAGCAGCCAGTGGCTGTTGCGGTTGCCGATGAAGAAGCTCTCGTTGTCGGCCCGGCGCGAACTCAGCCAGGCGACCAGCAACAGCAGGGCGAAATAGGCCAGGACAAAGCCCAGCAGCAGGGTGGGAGACATCGTGCGATTGTCCGGAGCGGCACGGCCGGCGGGCATTCCTATGCGGCGCCCGGCAATAACCGCGGCGCGCGCTTGCCTAGGGTATCTACCAGCTGTCTCAAACTGGCGCGCCACCGGCGAGCGGATGGGCGCCAAGGCCCGGAAACCGGCATGGCAAGACCAGGCTGCAGCGCGCCCCGCACCGTTTTCGTCCGCTGCCGAACCAGGCTTGTGCATGCGTTTGCCGGCGCCCGAATCCGGTCCTGGTAAATACCCGGGTGCCGCCCGTTGCGCAAAGCGTCTGGGGTTTTCCAGCCCCTTGTTCGCGGTGTCTCAAACTGTCATCAAATGCCGCTAGCATCGGCGCCGATCAGCCTGCCAATGCGTGCGAAATAGATGCCAAACGTTTGGCATCGACGCGGCAGCGCCAGATGAATGCACGAACCAGGGCCGGCAGCGGCCTGTCCATATCTAGCGGGGTCCCCACCATGTCCTTGAAGCTCAAACCCCTGGCCGGCCTGCTGGCCGCGCTATTTGCCGCGCCCGCGGTATTGGCATCCAGCAATGGTCTGGTAATCAGCCAGGTTTATGGCGGTGGCGGCAATACCGGTGCACCGCTGAAGAATGACTTCATCGAGGTATTCAACGCCGGCAGCAGCAGCCAAAGCCTGGCCGGTTGGTCGGTTCAATATGCCAGCGCCAGCGGCACCAGCTGGCAAATCACCGCCCTGCCCGGTATCAGCCTGACGCCGGGGCAGTATCTGCTGGTCCAGCAGGCGGCCGGTGCCGGCAGCCAGCCGGGTCTGCCGACCCCGGATGTGGTGGGCACGATCGCGATGTCCGGCACGGCCGGCAAGGTGGCCCTGGTGTCCAGCACCACCGCGCTCAGCGGCAGCCAGCCGCAGCGTGCCGATCTGGTCGATCTGGTCGGCTTCGGTGGCGCCAATGGCAGCGAGACCGCGCCCACGCCCCTGCTCAGCAACAGCACGGCGGCGCTGCGCAAGACGGCCGGCTGTGTGGACAGCGACAACAACAGCGCCGACTTCGAGGTCGGCGCGCCGGCGCCGCGCAACAGCAGCGCGCCGCTGAACGTCTGCGGCGGCGGCGGGGTGCCGGTGGACGCCCCCATCGTGCCCAGCTGCCCCAACGCCTCGGCCGCCGCGGGCACGGGCCTGAGCTTCGTCGTCAGCGCCAGCGACGCCGACAGCATCGTCAACGCCGCCAGCGCCCAGGGGGCCTGGGCCGCCGGCATCACGCTGGGGGCCTTCAGCCCGGCGCCCGCTGAAGGGCGCAGCGCCAGCCAGACCATCGAGGTATCGGCCGGCCTGGCCGCGGGCAGCTATTCCTTGAGCCTGCTGTGGAGCAATGACGAGGCCCAGAGCGCCAGCTGCAGCTTCACGCTGAACGTCAGCGGGCAGGTCGGCATTCCCGGCATCCAGGGCAGCGGCAGCCAGAGCCCGCTGAAGGACCAGACGGTCACGACCCAGGGCGTGGTCACCCACGTGGTCGCGACCGGCTTCTATCTGCAGGACAAGCTGGGCGATGGCGACGCCGCCACCTCGGACGGCCTCTTCGTCTACACCGGCACGCTGCCGACGGTGCAGCCGGGGCAGGAGATCCGTCTGTCGGGCAAGGTCAGCGAGTTTGTCGCCGGCGCCAGCAGCCCCCAGGCGCAGGCCCATCCCATCACCCAGCTGATCAATCCCAGCGGCATCACCGTGCTGGGCAGCGGCTATGCGATCCCACCCACCGAGGTCGATCTGGTCACGCTGCCGGCTGGCGGCCTGGAGGCCTACGAGGGCATGCTGGTGACGCTACGCGGCCCGCTGATGGTGCAGCAGAACTACTTCCTGGGCCGCTATGGCCAGCTGACGCTGGCGGCCGGCGGGCGCCTGCTGCAGCCCACCAATATCCTGCGTCCGGGCGCCGAGGCCCAGGCCCTGGCGGCCGAGAACCTGCGCCGCAGCATCCTGCTGGACGACAACCAGACCAGCCAGAACCCCAATCCGCCGCCCTATCTGGGCGAGGATCAGACGGTGCGCGCCGGCGATACCGCCGAGGCGCTGACCGGGGTGATCGATTTCGGCCTGGCCACCAGCTCGGCCGCCGGTGCCGCCATGTACAAGCTGCAGCCGGTGGGCCCGGTGAGCTTCGCGCGCAGCAATCCGCGCGCGCAGACGCCGCCCGCGCTGGGCGGCAATCTGCGGGTGGGCAGCGCCAATGTGCTGAACTACTTCACCACCTTCACCAATGGCCAGACCGTGTTCGGCCAGAGCGGTCAGGGCTGCAGCGTGGGCGGCAGCAGCTCGGCCAGCAACTGCCGTGGCGCCAACAATCTGAACGAGTTCCAGCGCCAGCATGCCAAGATCGTGGCCAGCCTGGTCAATCTGAATGCCGATGTGCTGGGCCTGATGGAGATCCAGAACAACGGCAATACGGCGCTGAACTATCTCGTTAGCGAACTGAACGCGGTGCTGGGTGGCAACACCTATGCGGCTGTGCCGATGCCGGCCCAGGGCACGGGCAGCGACGCGATCCGGGTCGCGATGATCTACAAGCCGGCCAAGCTGAGCCTGGTCGGGGCCTCGATCAGCGATACCGATCCTGTCAACAGCCGGCCCACCTTCGCCCAGGGCTTCGCGATGGCCAATGGCGAGCGCTTCGCGGTGCTGGTCAACCATCTGAAGAGCAAGGGCAGCTGCCCCGGCGGCGGCGGTGCCGATGCCGACCAGGGCGACGGCCAGGGCTGCTGGAATGCCAAGCGGGTGGCGCAGGCCGAGCGACTGCGCAGCTTCGTCGGCCAGGTGCAAGCCCTGGTGGGCAGCCCCGACGTGGTGCTGCTGGGCGACTTCAACGCCCATGGCCAGGAGGACCCGATCCATGCGCTGACCCAGGACAGCTTTGTGATCGACCAGCTGGCTCGCTTCGACCCGGCCGACTACTCCTATGTGTTCGACGCCTGGGCCGGCCGCCTGGACCATGGTCTGGCAACGGCCTCGCTGACGCCCAAGATCGTCGCTGCCGCCACCTGGCATATCAATGCCGACGAGCCGCTGCTGCTGGACTACAACACCGAGAACAAGCCGGTGGACTACTACACGCCCACGCCCTTCAAGAGCTCGGACCACGACCCGCTGCTGCTGGGCCTGCAGCTGCTGAAGGCCGTCAACGGCACGAGCGGCCGCGACACCCTGGTCGGCACGGCCGGCGACGACCTGATCTACGGCGGCTTCGGCGCCGACAGCCTCAGCGGCGGCGCCGGTGCCGACCAGTTCGTCTACAAGAGCCTGCTCGACGCCGGCGATCTGATCAACGATTTCGTGCCCGGCCAGGATCTGCTGGTGCTGAGCGAGCTGCTGCAGGGCCTGGGCATTGCCAGCGCCGATCCGCTGGCCAGCGGCCATATCGGCTGCACCAGCTCGCTGGGCACGGCCCAGATCCGCATCGATACCGACGGCAGCGCCGGGCCGGCCAAGCCGCGCGCCCTGGTGCAGCTGAAGAACGTCAGCTGCGCCGCGCTGGGTGCGAGCAGCTTCCGCTTCTGATGCGAAGACAAGGAATCAAGGAGTTAGACATGCTGAGTACCCCCCATACCCTGCGCAAGCCGCTGGCCGGTCTCTTGCTCGCGGCAGCCGGCCTGCTGGCCGCCGGCGCGGCCCAGGCCGCCACCTACCAGTTCAGCGGCCAGATCGAGGACGGTACGAGCCTGGTCGGCAGCAGCTTCGCGGGGCAGTTCAGCTTCGATGAAAGCCTGCTGGACGCCGCCACCGAATGGCTGCCGCTGACCGGGCTGAACCTCAGCTTTGGCGGCAGCAGCTACACCCTGGCCGGCGCCGAGCCGGGTTCCACCGCGGTGAGCTTCAGCGGCGGCCAGTTGCTGGGCCTGTCGGCGGTCTTCGTCGACGCGAACCGCGAGCTGGCCCTGGTCGACGGCTTTGGCAGCCCCTATCTGGTCTTCCAGTCTGGCAGCGACTACGGCATCGGCAGCCTGACGATCAGCGCCGTGCCCGAGCCCGAGAGCTATGCGCTGCTACTGGCCGGCTTGCTGGCTGTGGGCCTGGTGGCGCGGCGACGCCGCCCGCTCTGAAGCGGCGCCTGCCGGCTGCTGACAGGCGGCTCAGCGCGACAGCGCGAGCTTGATGCCGAAGCCGATCAGCACCGTGCCGGCCAGCTTCTCCAGCCAGCGACCGATGCGCGGCTGGCTGCGCAGGCGCTCGGCCAGGCGCAGCGTCAGGCCGGTGACGATCAGGCCATAGGCCAAGGTCAGCAGCGCAATCGTCAGCGCCATCATCGCGAAGGTGAACAGGCCCTGGTGGCGCGCCGGATCGACGAAGAGCGGGAAGAAGGCCATGTAGAAGACGATGGCCTTGGGATTGAGCAGCGTGATCAGCAGGGCCTGCTGGAAATACTGGCGCGGCCGGATCTGCAGCACCGGACCCTCGCCCGGCTTGGCGCGCAGCATGCGCCAGCCCAGCCAGGCCAGATAGGCGGCGCCCAGCCACTGCACCGCGGCGAAGAGCGCGGGCGAGGTGGCCAGCAGGGCGGCCACGCCGGCCACCGCCAGCCACATCAGCAACTGGTCGCCGGCAATCACGCCCAGCGTGGCGGCCAGGCCGCCACGCCAGCCGCCCTTGCCGGTGGACGAGATCAGAGCCAGATTGCCGGGGCCGGGGATGGCCAGGAAGACGATGATGGCGATGACGAAGGCGCCGTAGTCTGCAATGCCGAACATCCGGGGTACTCCTTGCTGCGGGTTTTAGTAGGTGCGGCCGCCCTTGAACTGCGCGTGCTGGCGGCGCTGCAGCGTGGTGCTGCGGCTCATGGCCTCGAAAGAGACCCGCGCATGCGCATGCATGATGGCCAGGCCCAGCGCATCGGCTGCGTCCTTGCCGGGCTCCCCGGGCAGGGCGAGCAGGCGCTGCACCATCATCTGGATCTGCTCCTTCTTGGCATGGCCGTGGCCGACGATGGCCTTCTTCATCTGCAGCGCGGTGTATTCCGACACGCCGAGGTCCAGTGACACCAGGGCGGTCAGCGCCGCGCCGCGGGCCTGGCCCAGCAGCAGGGTCGATTGCGGATTGACGTTGACGAAGACGATCTCGACGGCCGCGCACTGGGCCTGGTAGTGGCTGGCCACTTCCCGCACACCGTCGAAGATCACCTTGAGCCGGGCCGGCAGGTCGCCGGTGGCCACCTTGGCGGTGCTGATGGTGCCGCTGGCCACATAGGCCAGGCGCGGGCCGTCGGCGTCGATCAGGCCCCAGCCGGTGGTCTGCAGACCGGGATCAATGCCCAGGATGCGCATCAGACGTTCACCTTGAAATACCAGCGTACCGAATGGAAGAACACCGGGGCGGCGAAGCACAGCACCGCGATGCGGTCCAGCAGGCCCACCGCGCCGGTGATGGAGCTGCGGTTGCCCCAGTAGATCACGCCGGCATCCTTCTTCAGCGCCTTCATCACCAGGCCGCCCAGCGAGCCGGCGGCGGCGGCGATCACCGCCATCACCAGGGCCTGGCCGGCCTTGAAGGGGGTGATCCAGTACAGCAGCGTGCCGGTCAGCGCGGCGGCCAGCAGGCCCAGCCAGAGCGCCCGCAGCGAGAAGCTGCGGCTGATGCGGCGCGCCACCGGCCGGCGCCGCAGCGAGCGCGAGGCGGCCTCCTGCACGATCTGGCCCACGCCCACCACCATCACCATGAAGAACAGCAGGAAGGCGCCGCGGCCCTCGAAGCCCTTGAAGTCCAGCAGCAGCAGGGCCGGGCCGTGCGAGAGACCATAGACGCAGACCATGATGCCCCACTGGATCTTGGCATTGCGTTCCAGGAAGCGGGCCGGGTCGTCGGCGAAGGCGCTGACCACCGGGATGGCCAGAAAGCCGTAGACCGGGATCAGCACGCTGAACAGATCGAACTGGCGCAGGCCCATCAGCACATACTGCAGCGGCAGCAGCACGAAGAAGGCCAGGATCAGGCTGCGGTGGTCGGCGCGCCGGGTGTGCATCAGCGTGATGAACTCGCGCAGCGCCAGGAAGGAGAAGGTGCCGAACAGCAGCGTGGAGCCGATCGGCCCCGACACCCAGGCCACCCAGAACAGGCCGGCGCCGACCCACACCGCCTTCAGGTCGCGGTGGAACTGGCGCCAGTTGCTCTGGGCCCGCTCGCTGAGCTCGCGCTCCTTCAGCGAGAACAGAAAGCCGGCCAGCGTGACCAGCACCAGGGCGCCGAACAGCAGCACGAAGAGCAGGGCGATCTGGTCGCTGGCATCCATCAGGCGCAGCTGCTTCATGGTGTGGCGCGCGCTCCGTGGTTGCCGTCCTGCACCGGGCGCTGGGCCATCACCGCGGCGCGGGCGCGTTCCAGGAAGGCGCGCTTGTCCTCGCCGGGCTGCAATTGCAGCGGCTCGCCGAAGGTGACGGTGCACAGAATGGGCACCGGCACCACCTCGCCCTTGGGCATCACCCGCTGCACATTGTCGATCCAGGTCGGAATCAGCTGCACCTGCGGGAACTGCTCGGCCAGGTGGTAGAGCCCGGCCTTGAAGGCCTGCGGATCGCCCTTGTTGGAGCGCGTGCCCTCTGGAAAGATCACCAGCGAATCGCCGTTGCCAAGCGCCTCCACCAGCGGCTCCAGCGGGTCCTCGTCCGGCGTGCTGCGGGTGCGCGAGACATAGATGGCGTTGAACACCGCAGCGGTCAGCCAGCCCTTGAGCTTGGAGCTGGTCCAGTAGTCGCGTGCCGCGATCGGCCGGGTGCGGGCGCGCAGCTCGGCCGGCAGCGCCGCCCAGATCAGCACCCAGTCGAAGTGGCTCTGGTGGTTGGCGAAGTAGATGCGCTGCTCGGCGGTGGGCGGGCAGCCCTTCCAGTGACCCTGGGCGCCGGTGATCAGGCGCGCCAGCGAGGCGAGGAAGAGGCCGGTGAGTTCGGCAAGAGACATGGACGGATTATCTCCGCCCCCGTCCCGTCTCCTGCCCCCCGTCTCCTGCCCACCGGCTCAGGCCAGGCTGACCGTCTTGCCCGTCAGCATCGTGGCCAGGCCTGTGCTCAGGCGCGCGGCCAGGCCATAGACGGTCAGCTGTGGGTTGGCGCCCAGGCTGGTCGGGAACAGCGAGCCGTCGTGCACCGAGAGATTGGCGATCTGCCAGTGCCGGCCATCGGGCCGCACCACACCGCGCCCGGCATCGGCGGCCAGCGCGCAGCCGCCCATCACATGGGCGCTGCCCACCGTGGTGATGAAGGGCTTGAGCGGCAGCGCCGCGATGCCGGTCCGGGCCGCGGCCAGGCTGGCATAGTCGTGCGCCTGCTCGTGCACCGGCCGTACCGTGCGCGCGCCGGCAGCGAACTGGATTTCGCTCATCGCCTGGTAGGCGCGCCGCACGCCCTCGAACAGATAGTCGTTCAGCGCATAGTCCAGCAGCGCGCTGCCGTCGCTGCGCAGCCTGACCTGGCCGCCCGGCGACTCGGCATGGAAGCCGTCGCGCAGCAGCGCGATCATCACCTGGGTATTGGGCAACTGGCGCACCCGCGCGGCCAGGTCCGGGCCCAGGCCGCCCAGATTGGTGGCGGCGAAGGCCGGATGCACCGGCGCCACCTCCAGCTTGAAGCCCATGGGCCCGTCGGTCGGGCCCTGGTGCAGGAAATGGTCGGAAAAGACCGACAGCGGCGCGCCGTTCCAGCCCTCGATGGCCTGCGCGAACACCGCGCCGCTGGCCACGGTCGGGTGCAGGAAGGTCCGCTTGCCCAGCAGCCCATGCGGGTCCGGCGCCTGCGAGCGCATGAGCAGGGCCGGCGAATTGATCGCGCCGCCGGCCAGCACATAGTGGCGCGCCTTCAGCGTCAGCGGCGCAGCGGCGGGCGTGCCGTCCAGCGCCACCGGCTGGCAGCGCAGCGCTTCGATGCGGCCCTCGCGCAGCGCGAAGGCCTCGGCCCGGGTCTGCACCAGCAGCGTCGCGCCCAGGTCCAGCGCTACGGGCAGGGTGCTGACCAGCATCGACTGCTTGGCATTGGTGGGGCAGCCCATGCCGCAGGAGCCCAGGTTCCAGCAGCCTTTGACATTGCGCTGCACCACCTTGGTCGGTATGCCTAACGTCTTGCAACCGCGTCCCAACACATCGTTGTTGCCGTTGGGATCGGTCAGCCAGGGGCTGATGTTCAGGCGCTGCTCGACCTGGGCGAACCAGGGCGCCATCGCGGCCACGTTGAAGTCGCTGAGGCCGAAGTCGCGCGCCCAGGCGGCCAGCGCATCCGGCGGGGTGCGGAAGCAGCCGGTCCAGTTGATCGTCGTCGAGCCGCCGACGCAGCGGCCCTGCAGGATGTTCATCGCCTGGTCGGCGGTCTTGCGGCCGGCGGCCTCCTGGTAGAGCTGGGCATAGGCCTCGCCCTCCAGCTGGCGGAAGGCGCTGCTGGAACGCAGCGGGCCCTCCTCGACGATCACCAGACGCAGCCCCGCTTTGGCCAGCAGCTCGGCGGTGATGCCGGCGCCGGCGCCGCTGCCGATGATCACCACATCGGCCTCCAGCGTGGCAGGCAGCGGACCATGGCCGGCGCCCAGCACCTGCCAGCCGCGGGCCAGGCCTTCTTGGATCGGATCGGGGATTGCGCTCATGGGATGGCGGAACTTGAAAAGGGGCCGGCTCAGACGGGCATGGCCCGGGGGCCGGGATAGCCCACCAGCGGCCAGTTGGCCGGGGCGGTGAAGAAGGCGATGCTGTTGAGGTCGCGCAGCGCGTGGTAGATCTGCTGGCGGGTGTTCAGGCCGGAGCGTCGCAGGCTCTCCAGCATGGCCTGCACCTCGGCCACGCTGGCGCTGTCCCAGTCGCTGCCCAGGCCTACCAGGGCCAGGCGACCGCCGCTGCTGCCCAGCAGGGCCAGCAGCTGGGACAGCTCGGCGCGCACCGGCGCCGGCAGCGCGGCGATGGTGGCATCCAGCCGCTGCAGCTGCGCCTGCAGCGCGGCCTCGCGGGCCGCGGGCTCGCTGGGCAGCAGGCCGGAGAACACGGCGGCGGCCACTGCCTTCATCAGGCTGCGGCTGGCGGCGCTGAGCCGGCGCTCGCCCTCGACCAGGCCGGGCTTGAGCAGGGCCAGCGTGCCGCCGGCCACGCCCAGCAGCACGGCCGCACCCAGGCCCAGCTTCAGAAGTGAACGTCTTTGCATAGGGAATCCGTTGATCGGCCTGCGCTCAGGCGATCTTCTTGAGCAGGGCCAGCAGCTGCCTGAAGCGCGGGCCGTAGGGGGGGTAGAAGAGGGCGGTGCCGGCCAGGCGCGGCTGCATGAAGATGGGCTTCAGATGGCTGAAGGTGTTGAAGCCCCAGACCCCGTGGTAGGCGCCCTGGCCGCTGGCGCCGACGCCGCCAAAGGGCTGGTCCTCCTGGCCGATATGCCAGATGCAGTCGTTCAGCGTCACGCCGCCGGCATGGGTCTGGGCCAGCAGGCGCGCGCGCGCCGCGCTGTCGGTGCCGAACCAGTAGAGCGCCAGCGGGCGCTCGTGGCGCTGGATGTAGTCCAGCGCCTGCGGCTCGCTGTCGTAGGCGACGATGGGCAGCAAGGGGCCGAAGATCTCCTCCTGCATCACCGCCATGCTGTCGTCCACATCCAGCAGCAGGGTGGGCACGAGGCGGCGATCGGCGGGCTGCGCTTGCGGGTGGCTGGGCAGCGCCCGGGCGCCCTTGGCGCGGGCATCGTCCAGCAGGCCCTGCAGGCGGGCGTGGTGGCGCTCGGTGGCGATGCTGCTGTAGTCGGGGTTGCCGTCGATGCTCGGGTAGAGCTGGCGCACCGCGGCGATCAGCTGCTGCGTCAGCGGCTCGACCAGGGCACGCGGCACCAGCAGATAGTCCGGTGCGATGCAGGTCTGGCCGGCGTTGAGCAGCTTGCCGAAGGCCAGGCGCCGTGCCGCCAGCGCCAGATCGGCGCTGGGATGGATCAGGGCCGGCGACTTGCCGCCCAGCTCCAGCGTCACCGGGGTCAGGTTTTGCGCCGCGGCCTTGGCCACGGCCCGTCCCACCGCGGTGGAGCCGGTGAAGAACAGATGGTCGAAGGGCAGGGCGGCAAAGGCGCGTGCCACCTCGGCATCGCCGTTGACCACCTGCATCTCCTCGGGCGCGAAGAACTCGGCCACCATGCGGGCCATCAGGGCCGCGGTGGCGGGCGTCAGCTCCGAGGGCTTGATCAGCACCCGGTTGCCGGCCGCCAGCGCGGCCAGCGCCGGACTCAGCGCCAGCTGGTAGGGGTAGTTCCAGGGCGCGATCACGCCCACCACGCCCAGGGGCTGGGGCATCAGGCGGTTGCGGCCCGGCAGGAAATGCAGGCCGGTGGGCATGCGGCGGGTCTTCATCCAGCGCGGCAGATGGCGGCGCGCATGGCGGGCCGCGGCCTCCACGGTGAAGATGTCGGCCAGCAGGGTCTCCTCGCTGGCGCGGTGGCCGAAGTCCTGGGCGATGGCCGTCACCAGCGCATCGCTGTGCTTGCGGGTCATCGCGATGACCCGGTCCAGCCGCTCGCGGCGCTGGGCCAGCGTGGGCATGGGCTCGCGCCGGAAGGCCGCGCGCTGCTGCTCCAGCAGCAGGTGCAGGCTTTCGCTGAGGCTTTGGTTCATGGGGCCGGCATCTTTCGTGGCTGGGTGGGCGGCGGCCGCGCGCAAATCACGCGGGCCTGCCCTGGAGGCTAAGCCCTCGGCCGCAGGGTGCCAAGCGTGAAAGACCTGGGATAGAGGAATGGCTCTATTCGTCTTGCCGCCTGCCGCCGCGCGGTGCCGGGCGGCCCTGGGCGCGCAGGACTCCCCCATCAGGGGGGCAAGACCTGGCACCGGGCGCTGCTAGCATGCGGGCGCTCAGCGAACAGGCGCCTTGGGAGGGCGAACGATGCGAACGAATGTCAGGAAATTTGCGGGGAATCGGCAGGCGCGCCGGCTGGCCAGCGGGCTGGCGGCGGGTCTGCTGATGTCGGCCGGCATGGCCATGGCGGCCGGTAGCTGCTTCACGATCTATGCGGCCGATGGCGAGCTGATCTACCGCTCGGCCAGCACCCCCATCGACCTGTCCCGCCCGATCTCCGAGACCATGGCGGTCCGCTATCCCGGCGCCCATCTGGTGTGGGCGCCTTATGAGGACAAGCAATGCCAGGAGCTGGACCGGAGCCGACAGCGCCTTGAGGCCGGCCGCGGCAAGGGCGCCAGCAGCCAGGGCAGCGGCTTTGTCGAGGTGCCGCAGTTGCGCCTGCTCAGCGAGTTCAAGGGCAGTGGCGGCAGTGTGGACGCCGCCCATGCCGCTGGCATGGGCGCTGGCGCGGCCTGGGCGGCCGGTGCGCAGAACCGGGGCGTGCGGGCGGCGATGCGCTGAAGGCCAGGACCGTCCCGGTCCTGGCTGGCTCGGCGCCTCTTCAGTGACGGAAATGCCGGACGCCGGTGAAGACCATCGCGATGCCGCGCTCGTTGGCGGCGGCGATCACCTCGTCGTCGCGCATCGAGCCGCCCGGCTGAATCACGCAAGAGGCGCCGGCATCGGCCAGCACGTCCAGGCCGTCGCGGAAGGGGAAGAAGGCGTCGCTGGCCACCACCGAGCCCTTGAGGCTGAGCTGGGCGTTCTCGGCCTTGATGCTGGCGATGCGGGCGCTGTCGATGCGGCTCATCTGGCCGGCACCCACGCCCAGGGTCATGCCGCCGCCGCAGAAGACGATGGCATTGCTCTTGACGTATTGGGCCACGGTCCAGGCGAACATCAGGTCATCGAGTTGTTGCGCTGTGGGTTGCAGGGTCGTCACGACCTTGAGGTCGGCCTGGGTCAGGAAATGGTTGTCGGCGCTCTGGATCAGCAGGCCCGAACCGACGCGCTTGCTGTCCTGCGCGTTGCGGCCCTGCTGCCAGGGCGTGTCACCGCCGGTGGGCAGCGCGATCTGCAGCAGGCGCACATTGACCTTGGGCGCGAAGATGGCCAGCGCTTCGTCGCTGAAGCCGGGGGCCATCAGCACCTCGACGAATTGCTTGATCACCAGCTCGGCAGCCGCCTTGTCCACCACGCGGTTGAAGGCGATGATGCCGCCGAAGGCGCTGGTCGGGTCGGTCTTGAAGGCCTTGGCATAGGCCTCGGCGGCGCTCGGCGCCACCGCCACGCCACAGGGGTTGGCATGCTTGACGATCACGCAGGCCGGTGCCTGGAAGGACTTCACGCATTCCCAGGCCGCGTCGGCATCGGCGATATTGTTGTAGCTCAGCTCCTTGCCCTGCAGCTGCTTGCCCGTGACCAGCGAGCCGGGGGCGGGGTAGAGGTCGCGGTAGAGCGCGGCGCTCTGGTGGCTGTTCTCGCCGTAGCGCAGGTCCTGCACCTTGACGAAGCTGCTGTTCATCTGGCCGGGGAAGGCACTGATCTTCATGGCCCCCGAGTCGTGCTCGACGATGGCGCTGAGGTAGTTGCTGATCGCGGCGTCGTACTGGGCGATGCGGTTGAAGGCGGCCACGCTGTAGGCGAAGCGGGTCTTGTCGCTGGTCTTGCCGGCGCTCTTGAGTTCGGCCAGCACGCCGGCGTACTGCGAGGCGTCGGTCAGCACGGTGACGTCCTTCCAGTTCTTGGCGGCGCTGCGCACCATGGCCGGACCGCCGATGTCGATGTTCTCGATCGCGTCTTCCAGCGTGCAGCCTTCCTTTGCGACGGTGGCTTCGAAGGGATAGAGGTTGACCGCCAGGATGTCGATGGTGGCGATGTCATGGGCCTGCAGCGCGGCCATGTGCTCGGGCAGGTCGCGGCGCGCCAGCAGGCCGCCGTGGATCTTGGGGTGCAGGGTCTTGACCCGGCCGTCCAGCATCTCGGGGAAGCCGGTGTGCTGAGCGACTTCCGTTACCGGCAGGCCGGCCTCAAGCAGCAGCTTGGCGGTCCCCCCGGTGGACAGCAGCTTGACGCCCAGGCCGTGCAGGGCCTGGGCGAATTCGAGGATGCCGGTCTTGTCGGAAACCGAGATCAGGGCGGTGAGTTGAGACATGGGAGGGCTCTTGAAGTGGGTGTTCGGTGGGGGGCGTGGCGGGCTCAGATCAGCTGGTGATCGCTGAGCTTGCGGCGCAAGGTGTTGCGGTTGATGCCCAGCCATTCGGCGGCCTTGCTCTGGTTGCCGCCGCACTGCTGCATCACCACCTCCAGCAGCGGCTTCTCGACCAGCTTGAGCACCATCTCATGCATCGAATGCGGGGTCTCGCCGTCGAGGTCGCGGAAGTAGAGCTCGAGGTTCTCGCGTATGCAGGTTTCAATCGGTTTGGGCGTCATGCCGTCAGCCTCTGTTCCAGGTCTTGTTGTTCGTCGTTGGCCGCACTGCCGGCGGTGGCCAGATAGGGCAGGCGCTCGTGCCGCTCGGCCAGACCGGCAAAGAAGCCGTCCAGCGCCGCCAGCTGTTCCTCGCAGCTTTGCAGCAGGTTCATGCGCTGGCGGAAGGCCTCGCCGCCCGGCAGGGCGCGCACCGCCCAGCCGATGTGCTTGCGCGCGCTGCGCATGCCGGCCAGCTCGCCGTACAGCGAGTAATGGTCCAGCAGATGCTCGGTCAGCCATTGCCGCGCCTCGGCCACGCGCGGCGGCGGCAGGGTCTCGCCGGTGGCCAGGTAGTGGGCGATCTCGCGGAAGATCCAGGGCCGGCCCTGGGCCGCGCGGCCTATCATCAGCGCGTCGGCGCCGGTGGCCGCCAGCACCTGGCGGGCCTTCTCGGGGCTGTCGATATCGCCGTTGGCCACCACCGGTATGCGCAGCTGGGCCTTGACCGCGGCGATGGTCTCGTACTCGGCCTGGCCGCCATAGCCCTGCTCGCGGGTGCGGCCGTGCAGGGTCAGCATCGCGATGCCGGCGCTCTCGGCGGCGCGCGCCAGCTGCGGCGCGTTCTTGCGGCTCTGACACCAGCCGGTGCGCATCTTCAGCGTCACCGGCACGCCGGCCGGTGCGGCCGCGGCCACCACCGCCTCGATGATCTGCAGCGCCAGCGCCTCGTCCTGCATCAGGGCCGAGCCGGCCCATTTGTTGCAGACCTTCTTGGCCGGGCAGCCCATATTGATGTCGATGATCTGGGCGCCGCGGTCGATGTTGTAGGCGGCGGCCTCGGCCATCATCGCCGCGTCGGTGCCGGCGATCTGCACCGCGATCGGCGCGCTCTCGCCCGCGTGGTTGGCGCGGCGCGAGGTCTTCAGGCTGTTCCACAGATCCTTGCGCGAGGTCACCATCTCGGAGACCGCATAGCCCGCCCCCAGGCGCTTGCAAAGCATGCGGAACGGCCTGTCGGTGACGCCCGCCATGGGCGCGACAAACAGGGCATTCGGCAGAAGATGGGGGCCGATGCGCATGGACGGGAAGAGGCTGGAAAGGGGCAGGGCGGTTGCACAAAAAAGAGGCAGGAGTATAGCGCTGCCGCCGAGACCAGCCCGCGCGCCGCTGTGCTGAAAGTCGCGCCGCGGTCGGCGGCGCGGCCTTACTGGCTCTGGCGTCGCCAGAGCTGGATGGCGCGTTCCACCATGGGCGCCATCAGGTTCTGGCGCTGCAGCTTGTACAAGGCGCGCGCCAGCTTGCCGCGCAGCTCGGGCGTGTTGCAGGCCGAGCGGTGCGAGAGGGTCAGGTAGAGGTTCTCGTTGGCCACCGAGACCGCCAGCGGCCGGATGTCGCTGACATTCATGCGCGCCTGGTAGGCCGCGGCCGGGCTGTCCTCGTAGACCAGATAGTCGGCGCGGGAGCGCTGCAGCATCTGTATGGCCTGCTCCAGGCTGGCCACCTGGGTGATCTTCAGCGACTCGCGGGCGTAGCGGTCGAACTCCTCGCCGAAGCTGTTGTTGATCACGGTGACGCCCTGCAGGCCCACCAGATCGCCCCAGCGCCGGTAGTTGAGCCTGGACTCGTTGCGCACCAGCACCACCGAGCGGGTCTCGCGGAGGGCTGGGTGGAAGTAGTCCATGTACTCGCTGCGCGGCAGCGTGAAGAAGGCGCCGGCGATCAGGTCGATGCGGCCGGCCCTGGCCTCCTCCTGCACCCGGCCCCAGGGGCCGATGTAGCGGGTCTCGATGGGCAGGCCGATCTCCTTGGCCAGCCACTGCATGAGCTCGGCGTTGGAGCCGATCAGCTGGTCCTCGTTGGCCGGATCGCGCCACAGATAGGGCGGGTACTGCGGATTGCCCGAGGCCAGCAGCTGCTTGCAGCCCTCGGCCGCGGGAGGCTGGGCGCCGGACTGGGCCCATAGCGGCAGGGCCGGCGTGGCCAGTGTCAGCGCCAGCGCCACGCCCAGCAGCAGGCGCCGCGGCCCGCCGCGCGCGGGGCGTTGGGGCAGCAGGCGGGTGCGCAAGATGGACGCGGTGGCGGACATGGTGGCTGATCCTGTGGACGGCTGACTGGGCAATGGCGAGTCCAGTGTGCTTGCATCATGCACCCTCGGCAAGTTGTGGAAGATCCGAACAATCCTGGGGTCGGCCGATAATTCGCACATGCATGAGTGGCTCAATGGCGCGCTGGCGTCCCTGCTGACGGCGCTGGCCCTGCCCCAGGTGGGCTTGTCCACGCTCTTTGTCGTTGCGCTGGTCTCGGCCACGCTGCTGCCGCTGGGCTCGGAGCCGGCGGTGTTCGCGCTGGTCAAGCTGGACCCGGGCCTGTTCTGGCCCGCGGTGCTGGTGGCCACCGCCGGCAATACCCTGGGCGGTGCGATCAGCTGGGCCATGGGCTATGGGGCCGAGCGCGCCTACGAGCGTGCCCGGCAGCGCCCGCCGCGCGAGGCCCGCGCGCTGCAATGGCTGCAGCGCTTCGGCCCCAGGGCCTGCCTCCTGAGCTGGCTGCCGGCGGTGGGCGATCCGCTGTGCGCGGTGGCCGGCTGGCTGCGCCTGCCCTTCTGGCCCTGCGTCTTCTATATGGCCCTGGGCAAGTTCGCCCGCTATCTATCCATGACGGCCGCCCTGCTATGGCTTTTTCCCGGCCGCCTGGCCGGCTGAGACAATCGGCTGCTTCTGAGGTCAGACCAAGAAGCTTCGCCATGAGCACACCCGCTTACCAAGAACTCTGCCAGCGCCACCAGCGCATGCACCGCCTGGGCCATCTGCAATCGATCGCGTCCTGGGACCAGTCGGCCAATATGCCGCCCAAGGGCAATGAGGCCCGCTCGCTGGCCCTGGCCGAGATCGGCGGCCTGCTGCACGAGATGGCCACCGCGCCCCAGCTCAAGCCCCTGCTGGAGGCGGCTGAGCAGGAGGCGCTGGACGAGGTGCAGCGCGCCAACCTGCGCGAGATGCGCCGCGCCTGGCGCAGCGCCAACGCGCTGCCGCAAAGCCTGGTGGAGGCCAAGAGCCTGGCCATCTCGCGCTGCGAGCATGCCTGGCGCAGCCAGCGTCCGGCCAATGACTGGGCCGGCTATCTGGAGAATCTGCGCGAGGTGCTGCGCCTGACGCGCCAGGAGGCCCAGCTGCTGGCCGAGGACAGCGGCCTGACGCGCTACGACGCGCTGATGGACCAGTACGAGCCGGGCATGCGGGCGGCCGAGGTCGACCGCGTCTTCGGCGATCTGCGCCAATGGTTGCCCGGGCTGATCCAGCAGGTGCAGGCCAAGCAGGCCGGCGAGACGGTGCTGCAGCCGCAGGGGCCGTTCCGCAGCGCGGCCCAGCGCGCGCTGGGCCTGGACGCGATGAAGCTGATGGGCTTCGACTTCGAGGCCGGCCGCCTGGACGAAAGCGCCCATCCCTTCTGTGGCGGCGTGCCCGAGGATGTGCGCCTGACCACCCGCTATCGCGAGGACAGCTTTCTGCCCAGCCTGACCGGCACCATCCACGAGACCGGCCATGCGCGCTATGAGCAGAACCTGCCCCGCGAATGGCTGGGCCTGCCGATCGGGCGGGCACGCTCGATGGGCCTGCACGAGAGCCAGAGCCTGTCCTTCGAGATGCAGCTGGGCAGCCATCCGGCCTTCGCCCGCCTGCTGGCGCCGCTGGTGGTCAAACATCTGGGCGAGCAGGACGCCTTCCACCCGGTCAATCTGAATCTGATGCTGACCCGGGTCGAGCGTGGCCTGATCCGCGTCGACGCCGACGAGGTCAGCTACCCGGCCCATGTGATCCTGCGCTACGAGATCGAGCGTGCGCTGGTCGAGGGCCAGATCGAGTGCGAGGACATCCCGGCGCTGTGGGATGCCAAGATGATGGAGCTGCTGGGCCTGGACACCCGCGGCAACTACAAGGACGGGCCCATGCAGGATGTGCACTGGGGCGCCGGCCTGTTCGGCTACTTCCCCTGCTACACGCTGGGCGCTATGTATGCCGCCCAGTGGTTCGCCAGCATGCGCCGCGCCCGGCCCGATCTGGACGAGCGCATCGCCGCCGGCGATCTGGCGCCGGTGTTCGACTGGCTGCGCGACAAGATCTGGCTGCAGGCCAGCCGCTGGGAGACGCCCGAGCTGGTGCACCGCGCCAGCGGTGAGACGCTCAACCCGGCGCACTTCAAGGCCCATTTGCAGAGCCGCTACCTGGCCGGCTGAGCACGGGCCCGGCAATGAGAAAAGGCGCCTCGCGAGGCGCCTTTTTCATGCATTCTCGGACCTGGCGGTCCGCCCGGACGACGTCCTTTATGCTCGTACGCGTCAGTGATTCAGACCTTGCGGCGACGGACCATGAAGCCCACCGCAGCCAGGCCGGCCAGCAGCAGGGCATAGCTCTCGGGCTCGGGCACCGCACTGACCGAGACCCGGTCCAGCGAGCTGCCCAGCGAGTCGCTGATCCCCAGGGCCTCGAAGCGCAGCACGGTGTTGCTGCCGCTGGCCTGCACCAGGGTGCTGAAGGTTTGCCACTGGTGGTCGCCGCTGATCTGGGCCTGGGGTGCCGCCACACCGCTGCTGCCGCCGAAGCTCCAGCCCAGGCCGTTGCTGTTGGCGGCCACGCCGGCGCGGTTGCTGTAGGCAAAGCTCAGGCTGTACCACTGGCCGGCCACGGTGTTCAGCGTCTGGCTGATCCAGCTATTGCCGGTGGTGTCCAGCTCCACATAGTTGAGGCCGTCCAGCGCGGTGCCGGCGATGCCGTTGCGCAGTTCCACGCCCAGCGTGCCGGCGCTCCAGCCGACCAGGCTGTTCTTGTTGCTCCAGCTGCCATTGGCCTGGGCATTGGCTTCAAAGCTGCCGTTGTTCACCAGTTCGGTGGCGGCGCTGGCCAGCAGGGGGCTGGCGAGCAGGGCGGCGGCGAGGATCTTGCGCATGCTTTGTTTTCTCCGTTTGTTGCGAGTCGGGCGCCGATGGCGGCGCATGCAATGGATTGTTGCGGTGCAGCGCCGCGCGGCCATCCCCCTGGCTGCGGGCCTGGGCACATCAGGTGTGAACTAGCACACGCTTTGGCGCAGGGCGCTAGCCGAGATGGCGGGCTTCCAGCGTGCGCAGGCTGACGTCCAGCTGCTGCAGGGCCTGGGCCAGCCGGCCCTCGGGAGCCGGCGTGTCGGCCAGCAGGCGCAGGCTGCTGTCCTGCAGGCGGTCCAGCCGCAGGGTCAGGTCTTGCGCGGCCAGCTGCTGCTGCAGCCTGATATGGCGCTTCAGCAGCGCGGCGCGGGTGGCCTGGTAGGCATGCTCGGCCAGATGGCGGCGCTGCGAGTAGCTGAAGGTATTGGC
This sequence comes from Burkholderiaceae bacterium, assembly GCA_041920215.1. GTDB lineage: Bacteria > Pseudomonadota > Gammaproteobacteria > Burkholderiales > Burkholderiaceae_C > JAYRSJ01. The sequence continues at coordinate 68,889 of JAYRSJ010000002.1, forward strand.
CAGAAAAAGCTCGGCATCGCGCGAGTCGGGCTCGAACAGCAGGATGTCGGTATCCGGATGGCTGTGGGCATAGCCGCGCATGCCCAGTTCCAGCCGCGAATGGATCAGCGAGCGCAGCGTCTGGCTCATCACGACCGGCAGGCCGCCGTCGACCAGGCGCGGTATGCGCGGCGGGCGGCCGCCGCGGCCCTCGGGCGCGGCGCCGGATTCATCGGCCTGGTAGGGCACCAGCGGATTCAGGCAGATCAGCAGGTCCAGGCCCTCGTTGAGCAGCAGCGAGGCGTGGACGGTCTTCTTCAAGGCGCCGTCCACATAGTGGCGGCCGTCGATCTCCACCGGCGGAAACAGGCCCGGTAGCGCGCTGCTGGCCTGCACCGCGCGCGAGATCGGCACATGCTCCCAGCCCGGTGCGCCGAAGGGGATGGACTGGCCGCTGTCCAGATCGGTGGCGACCAGGATCAGGCGGTGCTTGAGCTGACGGAAGTCGTCGCTGCGTCCGGGCTGGCTCAGCAGCTGATGCACCTGGGCGGCCAGCGACTCGCCCGACAGCACGCCGGTGGGCAGGGCCCGGCCCAGGCGCTCGCTGGCGCCCAGCAGCGAGCGGCCCTCGACCAGGGTCTGCCACAGCGCCTCGCCCAGCAGGGCCGGCAGGCGCCGCAGCCGGCTGTAGTATTCGTCCCAGGCGGGATGCAGCAGCAGGGCCGGATCGAAACTGTCCGGCGGCGCTGCGCTGTTTTCGATGAAGGCGGCGCAGATCTGGCGCGGCCGCATGCCGTTGACCAGGCCGGCGGCGATGAAGCCGCCGGCGCTGACGCCGATATAGCTGTGGCAGTGGCTGAAGTCCAGCCCGTCAATCGCCTCTTCCAGCGCACACAGCGCGCCGATCTCGTAGATCGCGCCCAGCGGGCCGCCGCCGGCCAGGGCCAGGCCTATGCGTGGCTTGCGGTCGCTGCGGCGGCGCTGGCTGGGCATGCGAGACGGTCAGCAGCCTGTTGCCGGCTGTCAGGCCTGGGCAGCGGCCTCGGCTGCGGCTGCAGCGGGGGCAGCGGCCTTCACGGCGGGCTTGGCCGCCGGCTTGCCTGCAGCGCGCTTCTTGGCCGCGGCCTTGGCGAAGGGCTGAACCGGGGCAGCCGCAGCGGCCTTGACCGGCGCCTTGGCAGCGGGCTTGGCAGCCGCCTTCTTGGCTGGCGCCTTGGCAAGGGGTTTGGCAGCGGCCTTGGCGGCAGGCTTTGCGGCAGCTTTTGCCGCAGGTTTCGCGGCCTTCTTGGGGGCGGCCTTGGCAGCAGCCTTGGGCGCGGCCTTCTTGGCCGGCGGCTTGATGCCGACGGCCTGGCTCAGGGCGTCGATGCGCTCGATCAGGGCCTCGACTTCCTTGGCGGTGGGCACGCCCAGACGGTTCAAGGCACGTTCGACGCGGGTCTCGAAAATGCTCTCCAGCTTGTCCCAGTGCTGGCCGGCCTTGGCGCCGACTTCACCGGCCATGCCGCTCATCTTGCTGGCGACGGCGCCGAGCTTCTCTTCGGCAGCGCTCTGGGTCTTCTTCTGCAGGCTCATGCCTTCCTTGACCAGGGCCTCGAAGACCTTGCCGCCTTCGCCCTGGGCCTTGGCGAATGCGCCCAGGCCGGCTGCCCAGATCTGCTGGGCCGAATCACGCACGCTTTGCGCCAGCTGGCTGTCCAGCAGACCGGCGGGCAGGGCGGCGAAAGCACCGTTGGGAGCAGCCTTCTTCTTGGCAGCCATTTTCTGAAGCTTCTTGACCATGTCGTCAGTCCTTTGTTGGAAGAGGGATGGCCGACATCGGATCTCTGCGGCCTGTGTCCACTATAGAGCGGCCGCGCCGTGCCGGCGCAGGCATTCCTAGTGTGTGCGCTCTATGCCTGGGCGCGGCCGGCGGCCCATGGGCCCTGGGGAAAGTGCGCAGCGGCGCCCCTGTCTTCTTGGTCAAGAATCGACCGTGACACACCCTAACGCTGGAGACAAAGACATGCAGTATTTCGTCACCGGAGCCACCGGCTTCATCGGCAAACGCCTGGTCAAGAAGCTGCTGGCCCGCCGCGGCAGCACCGTCTACTTCCTGCTGCGCGAGGAAAGCCGCGACAAGCTGGGCGAGCTGCTGGCCTTCTGGGGCAGCAGCAAGACGCGGGCGATTCCGGTCTTCGGCGATCTGAGCAGCAAGAAGCTGGGCGTGGCGGCCGAGCAGATCAAGGCGCTGAAGGGCCAGATCGACCATGTCTACCATCTGGCCGCGGTCTACGACCTGAAGGCCGATGAAGAGAGCCAGGTGCGCGTCAATATCGAAGGCACGCGCGCACTGGTGGAGTTTGCACAGGCGATCGATGCCGGCCATGTGCACCATGTCTCGTCGATCGCGGCGGCCGGGCTGTACGAGGGCGTTTTCCGCGAGGACATGTTCGACGAGGCGGAGGGGCTCGATCATCCCTACTTCATGACCAAGCACGAGAGCGAGAAGATCGTGCGCAAGGAATGCAAGAAGCCCTGGACGGTCTACCGCCCGGCCATGGTGGTGGGCGACTCGCAGACCGGCCAGATGGACAAGGTCGACGGCCCCTACTATTTCTTCAAGCCGATCCAGCGGCTGCGCCAGATCCTGCCGCCCTGGATGCCCTCGATCGGCCTGGAGGGCGGGCGTGTCAATATCGTGCCGGTGGACTTCGTCGTCGATGCGCTCGACCATCTGAGCCACCATGTGAAGAAGAGCGGCGGCTGCTTCCATCTGGTCGATCCGGTGGGCTACCGCGTCGGCGATGTGCTGGACATCTTCTCCAAGGCCGCCCATGCGCCGAAGATGAACCTCTTCGTCAATGCGGCCCTGCTGGGTTTCATCCCGAAGAGCGTCAAGAAGGGGCTGATGGCGCTGGCGCCGGTGCGGCGCATCCGCCATGCGGTGATGAAGGATCTCGGCCTGCCCGAGGACATGCTGACCTTCATCAACTACCCGACCCGCTTCGACTGTCGCGAGACCGAGGCCGCGCTGAAGGGCTCGGGCATCGCCTGCCCCAATCTGCACGACTATGCCTGGCGGCTGTGGGACTACTGGGAGCGCCATCTCGACCCCGATCTCTTCATCGACCGCAGCCTGAAAGGTGCCACCGCTGGCAAGGTGGTACTGGTGACCGGCGGCTCGTCCGGCATCGGCCTGGCGGCGGCCAAGAAATTTGCCGAGGCGGGTGCAATCACCATCATCTGCGCCCGCGACGAGATCAAGCTGGCCGAGGCTCTGGCCGAGATCCGCGAGTTCGCCGGGCCCAAGGCCCAGATCCACAGCTATTCGGCCGATATCGCCAACGAGGAGAGCTGCGCCGCGATGGTGGCCTGGATCACCGAGCAGTTCGGCGGCGTCGATTTCCTGATCAACAACGCTGGCCGCTCGATCCGCCGCGCGATCGAGAGCAGCTACGACCGCTTCCACGACTTCGAGCGCACGATGCAGCTGAACTATTTCGGCTGCCTGCGCGTCACCATGGGCCTGCTGCCCGGCATGGTGGCCAAGAAAAAAGGCCATGTGGTCAATATCTCCAGCATCGGCGTGCTGACCAATGCGCCGCGCTTCTCGGCCTATGTGGCCAGCAAGGCCGCGCTGGATGCCTGGACCCGTTGCGCTTCCAGCGAGTACGCCGATCTGGGCATCACCTTCACCACCATCAATATGCCCCTGGTGCGCACGCCGATGATCGCGCCCACCAAGATCTACAACAATGTGCCGACCCTGGCGCCCGAGGAGGCGGCCGACATGATCGCCCAGGCCTGCATCGCCAAGCCGGTGCGCATCGCCACCCGGCTGGGCATCACCGGCGAGCTGCTGCATGCGCTGATGCCACGGGTGGCCCAGATCGTGATGAACACCAGCTTCCGCATGTTCCCCGACAGCGAGGCGGCCAAGGGCGATGCCGGCGGCAAGGGCGGCAAGCCCCAGCTCTCGCCCGAGGCGATCGCGATGCAGCAGATGATGCGGGGCATCCACTTCTGAGGCAGGCGCGTGCCCGGGGCGCTGGCCGCCGGGCGCCTGGCCCTCAGCGCTGCGGTCCCCAGGCCTCGTCGATCTCGTTGAAGATGGGCAGGGTGCCGGCGTCCACCGGCGCCAGGCTGTAGGGCCCGGTGCCGCTGTGCTCGGCGGTGGAGGCGGGCACGAAACGGCCCTGGTGCACGTCGAAAACATTGACCTCGCCGGCCTCGATCACATAGTGCCAGCCGTGCAGGGCCAGCTCGCCGCGCTCGACCCGGGCGCGCACCATCGGGTAGTCCATCAGGCGCTCCAGCTGCAGCACCACCGAGCGCTCCTCGGTGCGGCGCAGCGCCTCGGGCGTGGGCTGCACCGGCAGCGTGGCCTCGCGGCCCAGCTCCAGCCAGGCCTTCAGATTGAGCGCCTCCTCGGGCAGCTCACCATAGAGCGCGCGTATGCCGCCGCAATGGCTGTGGCCGCAGACGATGATGTGCTGCACATTGAGCGCCAGCACCGCGTACTCGATGGCCGCGGCCGTGCCGTGCAGGCCCACCCACTGGCTGACATCGGCGCCGCCATGGGCAGCGCGCTGTTCGCGCAGCGTGCCGTCGTAGGGCGGCACGAAGGCTGCCACATTGCGCACCAGGAAGAGCTCGCCGGGGCCGGCGCCGGTCAGCAGATAGGGTACCAGGCGCGAGTCCGAGCAGCCGATGAAGAGGGTGGTCGGATGCTGTCCCTGGTCCACCAGATCCTGGAACTGGGTCTGGTACTGCGGGAAGTAGTCGGTGTTGAAGCGCCGCAGCCGCGCCAGCAGATCGTCAGGCATCGTGTGGGCTCCGGCCGCCGGGCTACTGCAGCAGCGGGCTGTCGGCCTGCTCCAGCATCACGCCCTCGATCTGGGCCGCGCCGGCCAGCAGATTGAGGTACTGGCGCATCGCGGTCAGATAGGCCTGCTGGCGCAGCGTCTGGGCGATGGCCGATTGCACCGCCTCGAAGGGCTGGGCCTGACCAGGGTTGCGCGCATCGACGCGCAGGATGTGAAAGCCGAAGCGGCTGCTGATCAGGCGCGGCAGCACGCCGATATGGCTGTTGGCCTCGTCCTGGCCGAACAGCGCATTGGCCAGCTCGGGGGCCAGGTCCGCGCGGCTCAGCCAGCCCAGTGCCCCGCCCTCGCCGCCGCTGGGGCAGTTGGAGTATTCGGCCGCGGCGCGGGCGAACTCGGCGCTCTCGGCGCAGCGCAGGCCCACCAGCAGGCCCTCGGCGCGCTGGCGCAGCGCCGCCACATCGACGCCGGGGGTGACCGCGAACAGGATGTGGCTGGCCAGCACCTGCTCGCCGACCGAATAACGGCTGGCATGCGCGGCATGGTAGCGGCGGCAGGCGGCCTCGTCGGGGTCGGGCAGGCGCAGCTCGCGTTCCAGCAGCTGCTCGATCGCGGCCGAGGCGGCCTCGCTGAGCACGCCGTCGGTGGCGGGCAGATCGCCCACCGCCAGCAGGCCCTGGCGCTGCGCGGCCTGGCGCAGCAGCTCGCTATAGGCGCGCTGGCGCAGGGTCTCGGTGTCGGGCGATTCGCCCGCCCCGTGCAGCGGCACGCCGTTGACCCGGGCCGCCGCGGCGGCTTCGGCGGCCGTCGCCAGCTCGGCTGTCGTTGTCGGCAGATCGCCGAGGCCCTTGCTGCTGCCGCCGCAGCCGCAGCTGCCACCGCCACATCCATGTTGTCCCATGATGATGATCTCCTAGGCTGATTCGAAAGGCTTCAGCGCTGCGGGGCGTTGTGGCCCGGCGGCAGCGAGATGCGGCGGCTGCGCACCAGCTGGTAGGGGCGCATCAGATAGGCCAGCGTGCCGAAGCCGCTCCAGACATGGACCAGACGGGTGAAGGGGAAGATCAGGAAGATGCTCATGCCCAGGAACATATGGGCCTTGAACACCCAGCCCGCCTCGGCCAGCAGCTCGACCGCGCCGCCGCGGAAGGTGATGATGCGCTGCGCCCATTCGGCCAGCGCCATCATCATGCCGCCGTCCAGATGCTGGGCCGACAGCGGGATGGTCGCCAGGCCCAGCAGCAGCTGCACCCAGAGGATGATCAGCAGCACGATATCGCTGGTCTTGCTGTTGCGGCGGATGCGCTCGTCCGTCAGGCGGCGGTGCAGCAGCAGGCTCAGGCCGATGAAGCCCAGCAGGCCGGCCACGCCGCCGACGATCATCGCCATCAGCTGCTTGGCGCCGGCGCTCATAAAGGGCTCGTAGACGAAGTGCGGGGTCAGCATGCCGACGGTGTGGCCGAAGAACAGCACCAGGATGCCGACATGGAAGAGGTTGCTGCCCCAGCGCAGGCTGCCGCTGCGCAGCAGCTGCGAGGAATCGCTCTTCCAGCTGTACTGGTCGCGGTCGAAGCGCAGGAGACTGCCGACCAGGAAGACGGTCAGGCAGATATAGGGGTAGAGGCCGAAGAGGGCGAAGTCTAGAGAGCTCATATGCGGGCTCCTTCCTGGCTGGGGTTCTTCTTGACGATGTGGATGGGCTGGGGCGCGCCGGGGCGGCTCTGGCCCTTGGACGAGCAGCCGTCGAAGGCCGGGGGCTCGACCCAGGCCTCGTCAAGCGGCTCGTCGACGGTGATCTGCACGGCCTGCGGCTTCTCGCCGGCCAGCTCCAGCACCGCACCGATGGCGGCGGCGTAGGGGTTGGCCTCGCGCTTGATCAGCGCGCTGTGGATGGCGTTGAGGATGTGCGCCATCTCGCCCAGGAAGGCGCGCGCGGTGGCGCTGTCCTGGGTGGAGGCGAACTCCAGCACCACCGGCAGGTAGTCGGGCAGTTCCTGGGCGTCGAAAAAGACGCCGGCGCTCTCATAGGTCTTGGCCAGATCGACCAGGGCCGGACCGCGCTCGCGCGAGTCGCCATGCACATGCTCGAACAGGTGCAGGCTGGTGGCGCGGCCGCGGTCGAAGGTCTCGACGTAGCGCGACTGCACTGCGAAGCGCTCGCCGCGCGCCAGCAGCGCGATCAGCGCGTCGAGCTCGTCCATGCGCTCGGCGCTCAGGCTGTTCTCGCTGTGCAGCGCGGCGCGCAGCTCGGGCAGCGCGGCCAGCATCTCGTCGCTGGGGTAGTCCAGCAAGCGGGCCAGCACCCGTGCCGTCAGCGCCAGGGCCGGCTTGGGCTTCTTGGAGTTCAGGTTCAGCATGGCATGCTCCTCAGACCGTGGCCTTGATGGGGATGGTGCGGCGCTTGTCGCCACCGAACAGGCTGGTCTCGGTCTGACCGTCGGAGCAGCCGTTGCCGAAGCTGAAGCCGCAGCCGCCGCGCAGGTCGTAGGCGTTCTCGGCGTACTCGCGGTGGGTGGTCGGGATCACGAAGCGGTCCTCGTAGTTGGCGATGGCCATGGTCTGGTACATGTCCTCGACCTCGTGCTTGATCAGGCCCACCTGGTCCAGCACCGCCTTGTCCTCGATGCCGTCCACATGCTTGCCGCGCTGGTAGGCGCGCATCGCCAGCATGCGCTCCAGCGCGCGTTCCACCGGCTTCACATCGCCGGCGGTCAGCATATTCGCCAGGTACTGCACCGGGATGCGCAGCTGCTTGACGTCGGGGATCTGGCCGTTGACGCCGATCTGGCCGGCGTTCGCGGCCGAGCTGATCGGCGAGAGCGGCGGCACGTACCAGACCATCGGCAGGGTGCGGTACTCGGGGTGCAGGGGCAGGGCCACCTTCCAGTCCACCGCCATCTTGTAGACCGGGCTCTTGCGGGCGGCTTCCAGCCAGGCCTCGGGCACGCCGTCGCGGCGGGCCTGCTCGATCACCTTGGGGTCGCTGGGGTCCAGGAAGATGTCGAGCTGGGCCTGGTAGAGGTCCTTGTCGTCCTTGACCGAGGCGGCTTCCTGGATGCGGTCGGCGTCATAGAGCAGCACGCCCAGATAGCGGATGCGGCCCACGCAGGTTTCCGAGCAGACGGTGGGCTGGCCCGACTCGATGCGCGGGTAGCAGAAGATGCACTTCTCGGCCTTGCCGCTGCTCCAGTTGTAGTAGATCTTCTTGTAGGGGCAGCCCGAGACGCACATGCGCCAGCCGCGGCACTTGTCCTGGTCGATCAGCACGATGCCGTCTTCCTCGCGCTTGTAGATCGAGCCCGAGGGGCAGGAAGCGACGCAGGCCGGATTCAGGCAGTGCTCGCACAGCCTGGGCAGGTACATCATGAAGGTGTTCTCGAACTGGCCGTAGATCTCCTTCTGGACCTGGTCGAAGTTCTTGTCCTTGCTGCGCTTGCTGAACTCGCCGCCCAGGATCTCCTCCCAGTTCGGACCCCACTCGATCTTCTCCATGCGCTGGCCGGTGATCAGGCTGCGCGGACGCGCGGTGGGCGCGGCCTTGCTCTTGGGCGCCGACTGCAGATGGTCGTAGTCGAAGGTGAAGGGCTCGTAGTAGTCGTCGATCTCGGGCAGATTGGGGTTGGCGAAGATGCGCATCAGCAGCTTCCACTTGCCGCCCTGGCGCGGCTCGATGCTGCCGTCGCTCTTGCGCACCCAGCCGCCATGCCATTTGTCCTGGTTCTCCCATTCCTTGGGATAGCCGATGCCGGGCTTGGACTCGACGTTGTTGAACCAGGCGTATTCCATGCCGGGCCGGTTGGTCCAGACATGCTTGCAGGTGACCGAACAGGTGTGGCAGCCGATGCACTTGTCCAGATTCAGCACCATGCCGATTTGTGCGCGAACTTTCATGCGTGTGCTCCTTGCGTGGCAGCGTTGCCTTCCTCATCCATCCAGTCGACCTTGGCCATCTTGCGCACCAGCACGAACTCGTCGCGGTTGGTGCCGATGGTGCCGTAGTAGTTGAAGCCGTAGCTCAGCTGGGCATAGCCACCGATCATGTGGGTGGGCTTGGTGACGATGCGGGTCACCGAGTTGTGGATGCCGCCGCGGGTGCCGGTGATCTCCGAGCCCGGGGTGTTGATGATCTTCTCCTGCGAGTGGTACATCAGGGTCATGCCCGGATTCACCCGCTGGCTGACCACCGCCCGCGCCGCGATCGCGCCATTGGCGTTGAAGAGTTCGATCCAGTCGTTGTCCTCGATGCCGGCGCTCCTGGCATCGTCCTCCGACAGCCACACCACCGAGCCGCCGCGGTTCAGCGTCAGCATCATCAGGTTGTCGCTATAGGTCGAGTGGATGCCCCATTTCTGGTGTGGCGTGATGAAGTTCAGCGCGATGGCCTTGTTGCCATTGGGCTTGATGCCTTCGAAGCCGGCCACCGCCTTCAGGTCCACCGGTGGGCGATAGCTGGAGAAGCCCTCGCCGAAGGCCTGCATCCAGGGATGGTCCTGGTAGAACTGCTGGCGGCCGGTCAGTGTGCGCCATGGGATCAGTTCATGCACATTGGTGTAGCCGGCGTTGTAGCTGACCTTTTCGCTCTCGAGGCCCGACCAGGTGGGGCTGGAGATGATCTTGCGCGGCTGGGCCTGGATGTCGCGGAAGCGGATCTTCTCGTCCTCGCGGTGCAGGGCCAGGTGAGTGTGGTCACGGCCGGTCTGCTTGCCCAGGGCTTCCCAGGCCTTGACCGCCACATGGCCGTTGGTCTCGGGCGCCAGCTGCAGCACCACCTCGGTGGCGTCGATATCGCTCTCTATCTTGGGCATGCCGTAGGTCACACCCTCCTCGCGCACCAGGCCGTTGAGCTCGCCGAGCTGCTCGACCTCGGTCTTGGTATCCCAGCCAATGCCCTTGCCGCCGTTGCCGGCCTTGTTCATCAAAGGGCCCAGCGCGGTGAAGCGCTTGTAGAGATTGGGGTAGTCGCGCTCGACCACCGCGATCTGCGGCGCGGTCTTGCCGGGGATCAGCTCGCACTCGCCCTTTTTCCATTCCTTCACGTCGAAGGGCTGGGCCAGCTCGGCCGGGCTGTCGTGCATCAGCGGGGTCAGCACCAGCTCCTTCTCGACGCCCAGGTGGCCGACGCAGAGCTCAGAGACCTTCTTGGCGAAGCCCTTGTAGATCTCCCAATCGCTCCTGGCCTGCCAGGCCGGATCCACCGCGGTGGACAGCGGGTGGATGAAGGGGTGCATATCGCTGGTGTTGAGGTCGTTCTTCTCGTACCAGGTGGCGGTGGGCAGCACGATGTCCGAATACAGGCAGGTGGTGCTCATGCGGAAGTCCAGCGTCACCAGCAGGTCCAGCTTGCCTTCCGGCGCCTGCGCATGCCACTCGACTTCATTGGGCTTGGCGTCGTTGGGGCCCAGGTCCTTGCCCTGCACGCCGTTGGTGGTGCCCAGCAGATGCTTGAGGAAGTACTCGTGGCCCTTGCCCGAGCTGCCCAGGATGTTGGAGCGCCAGACGAACATATTGCGCGGCCAGTTGGCCGGATGGTCCGGGTCCTCGCAGCTCATGCGCAGGCTGCCGTCCTTCAGCGCCTTGATCGCATAGTCCTTGGCATCCATGCCGGCGCTGGCTGCGGCCTTGACCACCTCGATCGGGTTGGTCTGCAGCTGCGGCGCGCTGGGCAGCCAGCCCATGCGCTCGGCGCGCACGTTGTAGTCGATCAGGCTGCCGCCGAACTTCTGCTTGTCGGCCAGCGGCGAGAGCACCTCGGCCACGTCCAGCTTCTCGTAGCGCCACTGGTCGGTGTGGGCGTAGAAGAAGCTGGTCGAGTTCATCTGGCGCGGCGGGCGTATCCAGTCCAGCGCGAAGGCCAGCGCGGTCCAGCCGGTCTGCGGGCGCAGCTTTTCCTGACCCACATAGTGGGCCCAGCCACCGCCGCTCTGGCCGATGCAGCCGCACATCATCAGCATATTGATGATGCCGCGGTAGTTCATGTCGGCGTGGTACCAGTGGTTCATCGCGGCGCCGATGATCACCATGGACTTGCCATGGGTCTTGTCGGCGTTGTCGGCGAACTGGCGCGCCACGGTGATGATCTGATCGCGCTTGACGCCGGTGATGCTCTCGGCCCAGGCCGGGGTGTAGGCCTTGTTGTCGTCGTAGCTGTTCGGGCAGTCATCGCCGAAGCCGCGGTTGATGCCGTACTGCGCCACCTGCAGATCGAAGACGGTGGCCACCAGCACCTCGCCGGCGTCCTCCTGCTTGCCCAGCTTCAGGCGCACCACCGGCACCTTGCGGGCCAGCACATCCTGCTGCTTGTTGGCGGTGAAGTGCGGGGTCTCGACACCACCGAAGTAGGGGAAGCCGATCTCGGCCAGCTCATGCGCCTGGGCGCCGCCGTCCGCGTCCTCCAGCACCGAGAGCTTGAGCCTGACCGCGCTGTCGTGGCGGGCTTCCTTGCTCTCCAGATTCCACTTGCCCTCGTCGGCGCGGCCGTTGGCGCCCCAGCGGAAGCCGATCGAGCCATTGGGCAGCACCACCTTGCCGCTGCTGTCGAAGGCCAGCGTCTTCCACTCGGGATTGTTGTCCTGGCCCAGCTTGCCGCCGAAGTCGCTGGCGCGCAGATAGCGGTCGGGCACCAGCACGGTGCGGCCGTCCGGCGTGGTGGTTTGCTTCAGCTGCACCAGCAGCGGCAGGTCGGTGTAGCGGCGCGCGTAGTCGTCGAAGTAGCTGCTGCGTTTGTCGAAGTAGAACTCCTTCAGGATCACATGGCCCATGGCCATCGCGATCGCCGCATCGGTGCCCTGCTTGGGGTGCATCCAGATATCGGCCAGCTTGGAGATCTCGGCGTAATCGGGCGTGATCGCCACCGTCTTGGCGCCCTTGTAGCGCACCTCGGTGAAGAAGTGGGCGTCCGGCGTGCGCGTCTGCGGCACGTTGGAGCCCCAGGCGATGATGTAGTTGCTGTTGTACCAGTCGGCGCTCTCGGGCACGTCGGTCTGCTCGCCCCAGATCTGCGGGCTGGCCGGCGGCAGGTCGCAGTACCAGTCGTAGAAGCTCATGCAGACGCCGCCCAGGAGGCTCAGGTAGCGGCTGCCCGCGGCGTAGCTGATCATGGACATCGCCGGGATCGGCGAGAAGCCGATCACCCGGTCCGGGCCATGCTTCTTGACGGTGTAGATATTGGCGCTGGCGATGATCTCGTTGACCTCGTCCCAGCTGGAGCGCACAAAGCCGCCCAGGCCGCGGTCCTGCTGCCATTCGCGGCGCTGTTCCGTGTTCTCGACGATATTGGTCCAGGCGTCCACCGGCGTCTTGGCGATGGCACGGGCAGCGCGCCAGTGCTTCAGCAGCGAGCCACGCACCATCGGGTACTTGACCCGGTTGGCGCTGTACAGATACCAGCTGTAGGAGGCACCGCGGGCGCAGCCGCGCGGCTCGTGATTGGGCAGGTCGGGGCGGGTACGCGGGTAGTCGGTCTGCTGGGTTTCCCAGGTGACGATGCCGCCCTTCACATAGATCTTCCAGGAGCAGGAGCCGGTGCAGTTGGTGCCGTGGGTGGAGCGCACGATCTTGTCGTGCGCCCAGCGGTTGCGGTAGGCATCCTCCCAGGTGCGGTCCTCGCCGGTGGTGCGGCCATGGCCGTCGGCGAAGTCCTCCTTGGGGGCGGCGAAATAGTTCAGTCGGTCAAGAAAGTGACTCATGGTGCTTTCCTTTGTTCTTCAAGGGTTCTTCACATACGCGTTGGCGCGCAGATAGAACCACCAGTTCAGGATCAGGCATACCGCGTAGAACACGGCGAAACCGTAGAAGGCGTATTGCGGGGTACCGGCCTTGATCTGCTGGCCGATCAGCACCGGGGCGATGAAGGCGCCGTAGGCGGCCACCGCCGAGGTCCAGCCCAGCACCGGGCCGGCCTGCTGGCGGTCGAAGATGAAGCCGACGCTGCGAAAGGTCGAGCCGTTGCCGATGCCGCTGGCGGCGAACAGCAGGATGAACAGGCCCATGAACAGCGGGAAATGCTGCTCCGGCGTGGCCGAGCCATAGGCCTGCATCATCACGTAGCCCACCGCGGCCGAGGCGAACACCATGATGGCCGAGATGATCTGGGTGACGATGGAACCACCCACCTTGTCCGAGATCCAGCCGCCTATCGGGCGCACCGCGGCGCCGACGAAGGGGCCGATCCAGGCATAGGTCAGCGCCGAGGGCGCATTCGGGTTCTTCAGCGTGTGCTGCATCACGCCGGCCGCGTCCGGTGCATGGATGAAGCCGAAGATCACCGTGATCGCCAGCGGCAGGGCCATCGAGAAGCCGATGAAGCTGCCGAAGGTCACGACGTACAGCGCTGTCATCGCCCAGGTGTGCTTGTTGCGGAAGATCTCGAACTGCTTGGCGACGTTCTCCTTCATCGTGCCGAAGGCGGCCAGCTTCATCACCAGCAGCGCGGCAATGATGTCCAGCGGAATCGCCACCCACATATTCAAGAGGCCCAGGCCGGTGGGTGCCGGCAGATACAGATACAGCATCCCGATCGAGGGGATGAAGGCCAGCGAGTAGAGGTAGATGATCTTCAGGAAGGCGCTGATCGGCGAGCCGGCGGCCGGCGTCACCGTCTTCAGATTGTTCATGCCGAACCAGCACAGCAGGGACAGCGGCACCAGGGACAGCACCCAGGCGAAGCCGGCGTTCTGTATCCAGGTGGGCGTGCCGGCGGCGATCTTGCCGAAGATCCAGCCGCTGTCCTTCAGCAGCGACTTCGACTCGCCGCCGAGCGCTCCGAACAGGCCCACCGTCATCACCAGCGGAATGACGATCTGCATGGTCGTCACGCCGAAGTTGCCCAGGCCGGCATTCAGGCCCAGGGCCGTGCCCTGCAGGCGCTTGGGGAAGAAGGTCGAGATGTTCGACATCGAGGAGGCGAAATTGCCGCCGCCCACGCCCGACCACAGCGCCATCAGCTGGAACACCCACAGCGGCCACTCGGGATGCTGCAGCGCCACGCCGGTGCCTATGGCCGGGGCCAGCAGCATGGCGGTGGTCAGGAAGATGGTGTTGCGGCCGCCGGCCATGCGGATCAGGAAGCTGGCCGGGATGCGCATGGTCGCGCCCGAGATGCCGGCGATCGCGGTCAGCGTGAACAGCTCGGCCTGGCTGAACGGAAAGCCCAGGTTCAGCATCTGCACGGTGATGATGCCCCACATGCCCCAGACCGCGAAGCCGCACAGCAGCGCGGGAATCGAGATCCAGAGATTGCGGTAGGCGATCTTCTTGCCGGTGCTTTCCCAGAAGGCTTCGTCTTCGGGGCGCCAGTCGGCGATATCGCCCGGGCCGCTAGGGCTGCCGGACGCGCGGGCGCCGGCGGTGCTGGTGTTCATGGTGAAACTCCTTGGGAGCATTCGCTCAGCGCTGGAAGGAGCGGCTGAAGGGGGCGTCGGGTGCCTTGTCGCCCATCCACTGGGTCTTGCGCACCTCGGTCCAGTACATCCAGATCAGCGAGACCCAGACCACGCCGTACATCAGCATGAAGGCGCTGGAGCGGATGCCGGTCAGGTCCATCAGCGCGCCGAACATTATGGGCAGGATGAAGCCGCCCAGGCCGCCGGCCAGGCCGACGATGCCGCTGATCGTGCCGATATTGGCGCCGTAGTCGTCGCTGATGTACTTGAAGACGCTGGCCTTGCCGAAGGCCCAGGCGATGCCGAGGATGAACATCAGCGCGGTGAACATATAGACGTTCAGGCCGATGCTGAAGGTCTTGGCGCCGTCCACCGTCTGCACGGTGAACTCGGTCTGCGGATAGGACAGCAGGAACAGGCAGATCCAGCTCACCCACATCACCCACCAGGTGACGCTGTGGGCGCCGTACTTGTCGGAGAGCCAGCCGCCGATCGCGCGCAGCACGCCGCCGGGCAGCGAGAAGCAGGCGGCCAGGAGCGCGGCCACGCGGATGTCCAGGCCGTACTCGCCGATGTAGTACTGCACCATCCACAACGACAGCGCCACATAGCCGCCGAACACGATGCTGTAGTACTGGCAGTACTTCAGCACCTTGGGATCCTTCAGCGCCTTCAGCTGGCTCATGAAGCTGGCATTGCTGCTGACCAGGTGCTTGTCGTCCGAGTGGCTGAAGAACCAGAACAGGATGGCCGTGCCCAGCAGCACCGCCGCATAGACATGGGGCACCATGGTCCAGCCGAAGGCCACCACCAGGGCCGGGGCGACGAACTTGTTGACCGCCGCGCCCGAGTTGCCGGCGCCGAACACGCCCATCGCGAAGCCCTGGCGGCTCTTCGGGAACCAGCGCGCCACATAGGGCGTGCCCACCGAGAAGCTGCCGCCGGCCAGGCCGACGAACAGTCCGATGACCAGGAAATGCCAGTAGGCGGTGGCATAGGCCATCAGCCAGATCGGGATCACGCAGGCCAGCATCAGGCTGAAGAAAACGATGCGGCCGCCGAACTTGTCGGTCCAGATGCCCAGCGGCACGCGGATCAGCGAGCCGGTCAGCACCGGGGTGGCGGTCAGCAGGCCGAACTCGGTGGCGTTGAGCCCCAGCTGCTTCTTGATCGGGATGCCGATCACGCCGAACATCATCCACACCATGAAGCAGACGGTGAAGGCCAGCGTGCTGACGACCAGCACCGAGATGGCCTTGCCCGAGGCGGGCACCGCAGCGCTGCTACTGCCTGAACTTGTGCCGACTGGTGCCGCCATGAACGCACTCCTTTTGTTGATGCGTTCACTGTAGGGAGGGCGGCAGGCGCGCAACATCCTTCGGTGGCCCAGGGTCTTCGCGGCAGAAGAACTAGTCCGGCCCTGCGGCACTACTACCAAAGAACTATGGCGGGGCCCGCAGCGCCCTTTGTTTGCACCAGATCAAAACCACAATGAAGGGCCAGATGGTGGACTCCGGCCTGCGCAGGAAAAGCCCGAGCTAATTCGTCGGGCAAGCCCTGCGCCTCGCCCTGCTGTCTCAACCCTGACCCGGCCCTGACGATGAACACTCATGTCGCGCACCCACTGCCAGCCCGTCTCGCGCAAGCCCCGAGCTACGGACCTGCTCTGATGCAGAGCCTGGAGCCGCCCAGCGCGCTCGCCGCAGCGCCGCTCGGCACGCACATCGGCAGCCTGGCGGCTAATCCCTATCGCAGCGCACTGCGCCTGGCGCTGAGCCGGGCCTGCGGCGCCGGCGGCCTGGCCGCCGGTCTGGACGAGAGCCTGTGCGCGGCGCTCGCAGCCCTGGGCCGCGGCCACCGGGTGCGGGCCCGCGCCCAGGTGTTTGCCGCCGGCAGCCAGCAGGCCGACAGCCTGTGGCTGCTGGTCAGCGGCAAGGTCTCGCTGGGCAAGCGCGACGGTGCCGGCCGCTGGTGGCAGTCGCTGGAGATCGAGGCCGGCGAATGGATAGACCCGGCCAGCGCCTGGACCGGCGGCGCCTATGCCGAGACCGCCATCGCGCTGACGCCGGTGGTGGCCCATGAGTTCCCGGCCGATGCGGTGGCGGCGCTATGCCACAGCCATCCGGCGCTGACCCGCATCCTGCTGGCCAGCGTGGCCCGCCGGGCCAGCGGCGCGGTGCTGGACAAGCAGGCCCTGCTGACCAAGGATGTGCAGGCCCGTCTGGCCGCCTGGCTGCTGCAGCAGCTGGAGCTCTCCGGCGGCGGCCCCGAGCTGCAGCTGCGCCAGCAGAAGAAGGACATCGCCTCCCAGCTGGGCGTCACCCCCGAGACCCTGTCGCGCACGCTGCGCCAGCTGCAGCAGGACGGTCTGCTGCAGGTGGACCGCTACCTGGTCCACATCCCCGATCTGGAGCGTCTGCAGGCCCTGGCGGAACGCCGGCCGCCGCGTTACTCGCGCTAGCCCGTGCCAGCCCGTGCAAGAGGCCTTAGCCCGGTCGGGCGGCTGCCTCTTGCGGCTCAATGCCGGTGCGGGCTCAGCTGCTGCAGCTCGGCCGGCAGGCCACGGCGCAGCTGCGCGGCGTTGAAGCTGATGCCACCCTCGCGGGCGATGAAGCGGCGCGCAGCGGCGGCGTCAGCAAAGGCCGGCAGATTGCCGGCCCGCATCGGGCCGCGCTGGCGCGAGCCATGGACGAACAGGGCCTGTTCCAGCGCCAGCCATTCGCCGCTGTCCCAGTCGCGCACATGCACGGCGGCGATCTCGGCGGCGCTACGGCCCGGCGTGTAGCGCGACACCCGTTGCAGATAGTGGAACAGGCTCAGCGGCGAATCGAGAAACTGGGTGGCGCCGTCGTCGAAGATCACCTGGGCCGCCCAGCGCGGCTGGCGCGCCGGGAACATGCCGCAGACCGGGCAGCGGGCCTCGGCCGGGATGGCGCGCGGCGCCAGCTTGGGCAGGCCACTGGCGCTGTCCCAGGGCAGCGGCGGCGCGACGATGCAGACCTCGTCGCTCGGCGCCAGTGCGGCTGGCGCCGCATCTGGGCGGCGCGCCAGCTGCCAGCCGGCTCCGCCCAGCAGACCGCTACCCAGCAGCGAGGCCGCTAGCAGCAGGCGACGGCGTGAGGGCGACGAGGGCATCATGGCGGCGGGTCCTGCGGCCGGGGCCTACATGCGGGTGTCGTGCAGCGCGCCGCCGCTCAGGTCCACCAGCTCGGGCGTCAGCTCGGCGAAGCGCAAGACCCGACCCCCGTTGGCCTGCTGGAAGGCCTGGGCGGCGGCGGCGTCGGCGAAGGGCGCGGCGGTAGGCCCCATCGAGCCATGCTTCTTGCTGCCCAGCACATAGAGGGCGGTCCGGGCGTCTATCCAATGGCCGCGCGGCTGCTGCCAGTCGGCCTTGGCCATGTCCTGCACCCAGGCGCCATTGAGCTTGCGCACCTGCTCGGGCTGCAAGAGGGTGGAGAGCAGCTCTACCGTGTCGCAGAACCAGTGGATCTCGGCATCACCCTCGTAGCGCGCCTGACCCTTGGGTCCGGGGTAGTCGGCCAGCAGCATGCCGTCCAGCGAGCAGCTGGCCTGGGCGCTGATCTCGCCGGGCTGGCTGCTGGCGGCCGCCTCGTCCTTGCCGCAGCCGGCCAGGGCCAGGGCACCGAGGGCCGCCAGGCCGGCGCAGCCGCACAGCAGGCGACGGCGCTCGGGCTGGGCCGGGGTGCGCGAGGAGGGAAGAGTCTTTGTTGTCATGGCTTGAATCTCCAGGCCGCCAGCGCCAGCGGACCGCCAATCCAGGCCAGCATCGCGCCGCCCATCAGCCAGGGCTGGCCCAGGGCCGGCGGCACGATGCTGGCGAGGCCGTAGAGGCGGCGCACATCGTCCAGCGAGAACACATTGAGGATGCGGAACACATCGGCGGGGTTGAGCAACAGTGCGTAGGCAAAGCCCTCGCCGCCGAACTCGCCGCCGCTGGCCACCAGCAGGCCCAGCAGCAGCAGATCGAAGACCAGCACCAGGCCGAACCACAGCGCGATCGCCAGGCCCGAGGCGCGGGTGCGGTCGCGGGCCAGCACCGACAGCAGCATCGCCAGGCTCAGAAAGGCCAGGCCCAGCAGCACCGAGCTGAGCACGAAGCCGCCGTAGTGGTAGAGCCCGGCCGTGCCGAAACGCTGCCACAGCAGCACGGCCACCAGCGCGAAGCCGGCCAGCGTCGACAGCGTCAACGCGGCGGCCAGGCCCAGATACTTGCCCAGCAGCAGCTCCAGCCGCGTGATCGGCAGGGCCAGCAGCAGGTCCAGCGAGCCGCGCTCGCGCTCGCCGACGATGGCGTCGAAGCCCAGCAGCAGCGCGATCAGCGGTATCAGGTAGATCACCAGCGAGACCAGGCTGGCGATGGTCAGCTCAATCGAGCGCGGCCCGATCTGGCCCTGGGCGGCACCGCCGAAATAGGTGATGGCCAGCGAGAACAGCGTGAACACCAGCGCGACGGCCAGCACCCAGCGGTTGCGCAGCCGGTCGCGGAACTCCTTGCTGGCCAGCGCCAGCGCCTGACGGGGTTCGAAGCTCATGCCTGCGTCTCCCGCAGATCGAAATAGATGTCTTCCAGCGTGGGCTCCTGGATCTGCAGATCATTCAGCTCGGCCGGCAGCAGCCGGGCCAGCAGGGCCATCTTGTGCTCGCGCGGGCAGCGCAGCTGCAGCGTCGCGGGGTCGGGCTGGGTCAGCGTCAGCGCGCGAGCGTCCAGGCCAGAGTTCAGCTGCTGCGGCAGGCTCTGGCGCAGCGCGGCGATGCGCTCGGGTGCGCCCCTGGCCGTGATCTGCAGCGGCAGGCGCGAGCGCTCGCGCAGCTGGGCCACCGTGCCCTGGGCGCACAGCCGGCCCAGGCTGAGCATGGCCAGCGCGTCGATGCGCTGCTGCAGCTCGGCCAGGATGTGCGAGCTGATGATCAGCGTCACGCCCTCGGCGCGCAGCTCGTCCAGCACGGTGTAGAAATCGCGGATGGCTGAAGGGTCCAGGCCGGTGGTGGGCTCGTCCAGCAGCAGCAGGCGCGGGCTGCCCAGCAGGGCCTGGGCAAAGCCCAGGCGCTGGCGCATGCCCTTGGAGTATTCGCGCACCGCGCGGCCGCCGGCCTGGGCCAGGCCCACCCGCTCCAGCAAGGGCCGGCACTGGCTGGCCGGCGCGCCCTTGAGACGGGCAAAGAACTGCAGGGTCTCCAGGCCGCTCAGATTGTCGTAGAGCACCAGGTTCTCGGGCAGATAGCCCAGGCCGCGGCGGGCGGCGCGGAAGTCCGGCCCGTCCACCGCCGTGCCGTTGACATGGATGCGGCCCTGGGTCGGGGTGATCAGGCCCAGCACCAGCTTGAACAAGGTGCTCTTGCCCGCGCCGTTGTGGCCGATCAGGCCGAAGAGCTGGCCACGCGGCACGGCCAGATCCACCCCGTCCAGCGCCTTCAGCGGCGCCTTGCGCGTGCCGTAATGCTTGGCCAGGCCCTGCAGCTGCAGCGCGGGCGTGTCCGGCGTCGTGCCGGCGGGGGGCTGGGCTGATCGCTCAGCGGAAATGCTTGTCACGCCATTGACTCCATTCTTTGTGCTGGGGCGTCATCGCCGGATGGGCGTCCACCACGCTGGGGACGCGCAGCACCGGGAACTGCTGGCCCAGCAGGCGCAGCGCCTGCACCGCCGGGCTGCCCAGCAGCAGCTTGACCGTGGGGTGGCGGTATTGCAAGCGGTCCACCAGGTCGTTGGCCTCGTAGGGCAGGTCGCCGACACCGTTGCCGTCGCGGTCCCAGCCCAGATAATTGCTCCAGTGGTTGCCCTGGCCGGCCTGGGCCCCGCCCCAGCGCTCGTCGCGCGCGCCCACATAGCGCACCTGCTCGCGGTTGGCGATGAAATCGTTGCGCTCGACGGTGTTGCGGGTGGAGCCGGCGGCCAGATGCACGCCGACCTGGTTGTCCACCACCAGATTACCGCGCAGCGTCGCGTACTCGACGTCGTAGATGAAGAAGCCGCGGCTGTTGCCGGCCACGATATTGCCCTCGATCACCGAGTCCTGCAGCGTGCGCAGCATGATGCCGAAATCGCTATTGCCCCAGGTGCGGTTGCGCCGCACCGTCTGGTCGCGCACCTCCATCAAGGCCAGGCCGCCGCGGTTCAGATAGCTGTCGTTGTCCTCCCACAGGTTGTAGTAGGAGTTCATGTAGTGGGTACCGTAGCGGCTGTGGTGCAGCTTGTTGGCGCGGAAGATCGCATGGTGGCTGACATCGACATAGAGCGCGTCGCGCACAAAGCCGATGTTGTTGCCGATGATGCGTGCGCCCTTGGTGTTGTAGAGCTGTATGCCATTGCCGCGCTGCGAGGAGTTGAAGTCGCGCAGCCCGGTGATCAGATTGCCCTCGATATGCACATCGTCGGCCTTCTCTATCCAGAAGCCGAAGAGGTTGTAGACCAGATCGCAGCGCAGCACCCGGGCGCGGTGGCTGCCGGGCTGGATGTAGATGCCGGCCTGCTGCTCCTTCAGGCTGGTGCCCGAGTCGCGCACGATCAGGCCCTCGATCGTCACATCCGGCGCGGCCACCCGTATGGTGTCGCCGCGCTGGCCGCCGCTGAGCGTCGGGCGATTGAGGCCGCGCAGGGTCAGCGGCTTGCCGATGCGCAGATTGGCGCTGTAGAAGCCGCGCTCGATCTCCAGCACATCGCCGGGCGCGGCCCGGTCGATCGCGGCCTGGATGTCCTCGCCGGGCCGGATCTGCCAGGTGACGGGCGCGCTGGTGGTGGCGGGGGCCGCCAGCAGGGCGCCGCTGCCGCACAGCAGCCAGGCCAGGGCCAGCAGCCACCGCAGCGTTCTCAGGGGATCAGCCATCCGATGCTCTTCAGCGTGAGGAAGAGGGTGGCGCCGATCAGCAGGTTCTTGAAGCCCACATAGCTGATCATGTCCATCCAGCCGGCCACGCGGTAGTTGGCCTGCCACCAGGGGCCGTCCTTCACATAGCGCTTGCCGCTCATGCGCACCAGCACCTCGTAGACGCTCCAGCCGAACCACCAGCCGATGATGGCCGCCGAGGACAGGCGGCCGCTGGCCGCCAGCAGCCAGGCCACGGTGGCCGCGACCGCCAGCGAGAGGCCGGCGATCTGCAGCGCGCGCTGGCTGCGCCAGCCTTCCAGGCTCCAGGGGAAGAGGTGGTCACGGATTTCCATCACCAGCCATTTGAACCCAGTTGCGCTCGACTTGTGCTCGTCCAGATAGGGCCGGGCCGGATCGGTGGGCATGCGCGGGTCGGGACCCTGGGCGGCCTTGGCGCTGATGGCAGGCACCGCGTCGATCGGGATGTAGTAGCCGTTCTTGCCGATCGGCGTGATCAGCAGGCCGTCGCGCTCGCGGCGCTTGCGCTCCCTGGCCAGCGGCGGGCAGCCCTTCTCGTCGGTGTAGAGCACCATGCAGTCCAGGCAGTGCAGGCATTCGCGATGGTCGATGCGGCCGGCCGCGTCGATCGCCTGCGCGCCGCAGCCGACGGCGCAGGCCTTGCAGCTATTGCAGTCCTGCTTGCGCTTGAGGCCGAACCAGCGGAAGGTGCTGGGCATGGCCAGGGCCGCGCCCAGCGGGCAGATGTATTTGCAATAGGGCCGCTCGATGAACAGCGACAGGCCCAGCAGCACTGCGACGAAGAGCCCGTAGGGCCAGGCACGGTTCATCACGCCGACCAGGAAGGTGGTCTTGAACGGTTCCACCTCGGCCAGCATCTCGGCCGTGGTCATCGAGAACATCGAGACCGTCAGCAGGCCGAAGAAGATCGCGTACTTGAGCCACTTCAGCTTGTCGTGCAGGGCCTGCGGCACCGGTTTCTGCCAGCGCTTGAGCCCCAGCTTGCGGCCCAGTTTGTAGAGCGCCTCGGACAGCGAGCCGAAGGGGCAGAGCCAGCCGCAGAACAGTCCCCGCCCGAACAGGAAGACGGTCGCGATGATGAAGATCCAGAAGACGAAGATGAAGGGGTCGGAGAGGAAGAGCGACCAGGTCCACTGGAACAGCAGCGCATGGAACCAGGTCAGCACCTGGGTGATCGAGGGCTGGGCCATCAGGCCGAAGCCGATGAAGACGATGGACAGGGCCCAGGCGCTGTACTTGAAGCCGTTGACCGGCCATTTGTTCTTGTGGGTGGAGCGCCGGGTCAGGCGCTCGCGCAGCGCATAGACCACGCCCACCGCGATCAGCAGCGCGCTGAACAGCGCGATCTTCAGCGCCTGACTCTTCCAGATGCGCAGCCAGGGCGCGTCGGGCTCCTGCACCGTCGGGCGGCCGCCCTGCAGCAGGGCATCCGGCAGCCAGTACTTGCTCTCGAACACCGCGAAGCTGCGGTGGCCGGTGGCCCGGTCCACCCGGTTGCCCAGGAAGGCCAGCTTCCAGGGGTAGGCGGCCGAGAAGGCCTCCGAGCGGATCAGGAAGATCGCCGATTCGCTGTAGCGCGGCGCGCCGGCGGCCTCCAGGCCGTAGAGGTTCAGATAGTCGAGGTCGCGGAAGGTGAAGGCATCGGCGCCCTGCTTGACCTGCACCCGGTCATAGATGCCGCCGCGCACAAAGCCGGAGCCCTTGAAGGACTCGGCGCCGGCGCTGCGGATCACGAAGAAGGCGTTCTCGCCCGGCTTCAGGCGTGCGCGCAGGCCCTGATAGGCCGAGTCGCCGAGCAGGCTGGCGCCGAGATCGGGGTGGTTCAGGTCGCCGAACCACAGCTCGATGAAGGGCTCGGGGCTGCGTTCAAGGCCCACCTGTTCGGGGCGCACCCGCAGCGGCTGCACCGCGCCCATCTGCACCAGCTCGTCCCAGCCGTAGCGCTTGCCGCTGGCCACCCAGCGGGCCGGATCGCGCCGGGTCGGCTCGATGATGCCCACCTGGCGCGCCACCGCGCTGCCGGAGAGCTGCATCACCTGATTCTGCGCCACCACGGTGACGGTGGCGCCGGAGATCGCATCGACGCCCAGCACATTCTCTTCGGGCCGCGAGGGGCCGACCTCGATCTGGTCGGTGACCGACTTGCCGAGGTACTGGTTGTTGAAATCGATCAGGGCCTGCTCGGGAATGCCCAGCAGCAGGATGGGCTCGGAATGCTTGAGCACCTTGACGCCCACATAGCGTCCCTTGACGTCCATGCCGATCAGTGTCACCACCGGCTTGCCGGAATAGGCCGGGGTGTCGGTGATGTCGGTGGACAGCATCACATAGCCCAGCAGGGGCTTGCTGCCATCGGCGGTGCTGCCATAGGCCTCGACATAGGGCGGCTGGCCCTTGCGCGGCGAGAAGCTGGTGGCGCCGGGAAAGACCTCGGCACAGGGCAGCAGCGCGCACAGATCGGCCGCGGTGGCCAGATCGGCGGGCAGTTCGGCCTCGTAGGCTTGCTGCTTGCTCGGGGCGGCCTGCGCACAGGCGGCCGCCAGAAGAAAAAGCGCGGCCACGAGGGCCGCGAAACGTCGTACTACTACCGGCATTGTTTTAGTCCCCGCTGCGCGCCCCGCCCGGTTTGGAGCGGGGCGCGCAGTTTTCCCTCATTGCTGGCTGGAGGCGATCAGGCTTCCACGATCATGCGGGTGCGCATTTCCAGGTGCAGGGCGTGGCAGAAGTGGGTGCAGTAGCACCAGAACACGCCCGGCTGGTCGGCCACAAAGGTCACCGAAGCGGTTTCCTGCGGATTGACGATGAAGTTCACGTTGTAGTTGGGGATCGCGAAGCCGTGGGTCAGATCCTCGATCTTGTCCAGATTGGTCAGGATCAGCGTGACCTCGTCGCCCTTCTTGACGGTGAACTCGCGCAGCGAGAAGGCCGGGGCCTGCGAGGTCATCTTGACGGTGACCTTCTTGCCCTGGCGGAACACGCCCGACTCCTTGGGATCCTTGATCGCGTTCGGGAAGTCGTCCAGCGCATAGACCTGCTTGGGCTTGAGCAGATCGCGCTTGAAGATGATGAAGTCATGCGGCTCGCCACGCACCGGGTGGTCGGCCATCAGCACCATCTTCTCGCCCGAGATGTCGATCAGCTGCTCGTTCTCGGCGTGCATCGGGCCCACCGGCAGGAAGCGGTCCTTGGAGAACTTGCAGCCCACGGCCAGGTACTTGCCGTCGGCGGCGATGGTCTCCGACTGCGAGGCGTTGATATGGCCCGGCTGGTAGTGAACATCGATGCGGTCGACCACGTACTTGGCGCTCTTGTCACCCTTGTGGAAGGCGATCGCCTTGTCGACGTTCCACTTCACCACCTGGCTGTCCAGGAACAGCGTGGTGTAGGCATTGCCGCGGCCGTCGAAGGCGGTGTGCAAGGGGCCCAGGCCCAGCTCCACCTCGGCGACGATGGCGTCGTCGATCTTTTCCATCTTGCCGTCGAACCAGTCCAGCACCTTGGCCAGCTCGATCACGGTGGCGGTGGGCGAGAGCTTGCCGGCGCAGATGAAGTACTTCTGGTCCGGGCTGGCGTTGACGCCGTGCGGGTTCTTGGGGACGCTCACATAGGCGGTCAGCGCGGTCTTGGGGTCCTTGTTGGACTCGCGGGTACCGTCCACCACCGGCACCTTGGAGCTGCCGACGGTCTTGAACTTGCCGGCCTTGACCGCCTCTTCGATGCGGGCGATGTTGAAGAACAGGCAGGCGTCGCGTTCGGCGGACATCATGTCCTCGTACTTGGCGCCCATCTCGATGTTGTACTGGTTGGTCGCGGCCAGCTTGCCGTCATAGGAGGTGGCGGTCAGGTCGCAGTTGCCGTCGATCAGCACCTGCCAGCGCACTTCCATGGTCTCGGCGTCCACGCAGGTGAACATCGAGCGGTACTTGCTGGCATCGTCGGTGCCGGTATTGGGCAGCGGGATGCTGAACTCGGCGCCGCAGAACACGCGGGTGGTGTAGTTGATCGCCGGATCCACCGGGTCGCGCTTGTCCGGGAAGATGCCGTGGAAGCCCTGCACATTGGGCAGCTGGGTGATCTTGTCGCAGATGAAGTAGTCGAGGCGGATACGGGCCAGGCGGCTGTTGATCTTGTCGTTGATCCAGGCGTAGCGGCCGTCGTAGTTGCCGTCCTTGTAGGAGGCATGGGTGTGGTGGGTGTCGCCGACCGTGTAGCGCAGCGAGCCATCGGCCTTGGTGCCCATGACCTTCTTGGACTCGTTGGTGATGCCCCAGCCGATCAGCGCGTCCGGCACGAAGCAGGGAATGCGCAGCAGCTCGCGGCCCGAGGGCAGGCCCAGCACCCGCATATCGCCGGTATGACCGCCGCTCCACAGGCCGTAGTAGCTGTCCAGCTCGCCCGGCTTCAGATGGATGCCGGCGCTGGCGCCATGGCTGGCCGGAGCCGCGCCGCTGGCGGCCGCGGGGGCGGCACCGCCCTCGCTCTTCTTCTCGGCGCAGGCGGCCACGCCCAGCGTCAGGCCGGCCAGGGCCGCGCTATTGATGAAGCGGCGGCGTGCCAGACCGGTGGGTTCGGTGCTGGCGGGGATATTGCTGGACTTGTCGTCTTTCATGGTCTCACCTCGTGGGAAATGGCTTCAGAGATAGGGTGGGGGCCCGCGCGCTGGCGGAGGCTTGGCGCTGACCGTAGGAACAAGAAGGGCTGCCAGGCTCAGGCGGCCGGCCGCAGGACCGGCCTCGATCACTGGCATCGCCGGCGCGGCAGGGGGTGGCAGGCTGCTGGGCAGGCACAACGCACAATCCAGCGCCTGATGGCCGGTGTTGCCGGCCGGCTGGCCGTCGTCGGCCAGCTCGATCAGCTGCACGCCGCCGGCCGCACTGCACACCAGGTTCAGCGTCGGCGGCTTCAGCAGCGGTGCGGCCCAGGCCAGCCCCCAGGCCAGCAGCAGGCAGGCCAGCACCCAGCCGCGCAGGCTGCGGGTTTGGCGGTGGCGGTGGCGGCTCGGATTCATGGTTGGCATGGAGGGCGATGCGATCCTCGGCAAATGTAGGCAGCCTGACCTTGAAATAGATCAAGAAAAACCCGCGCCAGCTGAATCTGTATCGGAAATATAACAATAGCGCTGGACGCACAGCGCAGCCTTCCAACAGAATCGCGTCATCCATGTTTCTCTAGGGACGATTTATCCATGATGAAGACCACCGCCAAGACGACGCTGAGCCTGCTGGCCTTGCTGGCCCTGGCCGCCTGCGGCAAGCAGGAAGCCGCCGCGCCGGCCCCCGCCGCTCCGACCGAGGCGGCCGCACCGGCCCCGGCACCGGCACCGGCCGTGGCCGAGAACACCGTCGGCAAGGGCATCTATGGCAAGACCTGCGCGATGTGCCATGCCGCCGGTGTGGCCGGCGCACCCAAGCCGGGCGACAAGGCCGATTGGGAGCCGCGCATCGCCCAGGGTGAGGCCACGCTGTACAAGCATGCGATCGAGGGTTTCACCGGCGCCAAGGGCATGATGCCGGCGCGCGGCGGTGGCGCCACGCTCAGCGATGACGAGGTCAAGGCGGCCGTCGACTTCATGGTCGCGCAGTCGCGCTGAGGTTCCCGGCCGTGGCTGATGCAGACGCACAAGATCTGAGCCCGGGCCTGCGACGCCGCAGCCTGGCCCTGGGGCTGCCGCTGGCGGCCGCGGCGGTGGCCTTGCTGCCGTCCGCGGTGCGTGCCCAGACCCAGGCCGGGGTGCAGCGCCAGTCGGCCACGCTGATGGGCACCCGGGTCGACATCATTGTCGACCATCCCGATGTACGGCTGCGCCAGCTGGCCCTGGATGCGGCCTGGGCCGAGATGCAGCGCCTGAGCGAGCTGATGAGCCGCTACCGCAGCAGCAGCCAGCTCAGCCTGCTGGCCCGTGCGGCCGGCTCGGCCGACTATCTGACGCTGGCGCCCGAGCTGATCGATGTGCTGGCGCAGGCCCGCGCGCGCGCCCAGGCCAGCGACGGCCTGTTCGATCCGACGGTGGGCGCCTACGCTGGCTGGCGTTTCGAGCAGGGCCAGGAGCAGGCCCTGCCCGATGCCGCGGCCTTGCGGCGTCAGCAGTCCCTGGTCGACTGGCGCGATCTGCAGCTGGACAGCCGCACGGGCCGCGCCCGCCTGGCCCGCCAGGGCATGCGCCTGGACCTCGGCGGTGCGGCCAAGCTGCCCATCCTGCAGGCCGGTCTGCGCTGCCTGCAGCGCGCCGGCATCCGCAATGCCTTGATCAACGGCGGCGGCGATGTGCTGGCCTGCGGCCAGCTGCAGGGCCGCGACTGGCGGGTGGGTCTGCGCGATCCGCGCGCACCGGACCAGCTGCTGGGCGTGCTGAACCTGGACCGCCAGGGCGCGGTGCTGGCCGCCTCGGGCGACTATGAGCGCGGCTTCTTCTCCCCCCGCCATGGTCGCCGCCTGCACCATATCCTCGATCCGCGCAGCGGCCTGCCCAGCAGCGGCCTGCAGGGCGTGGCCCTGCTGGCACGCGATGTGGAGGCGGTCAATGCCTGGGGCGCGGCGATGATGGTCGCCGGCCCGCGCCAGGCCCAGGCCTGGGCCGCGGGCATGAGCGGCACGGCCGAGCTGATGCTGGCCGGCCCCGGCGGGCTGTGGCTGTCGCCGGGCATGGCGCGCCGCCTGCAGACGGCCTGAGCGGCCTCAGCCGCCTGCCGGCCGGCCGGCGGCTTGTGGCTTGCGTAGCAGGCCGACCATGATCGCGGCAAAGCTCAGCAGCGCCAGGCCATGTACAGCACCCGCCCAGGCCAGGCCTGTGGGCCAGCCGGCCAGGCTGGCGGCGCTGCGCAGCAGCAGGCTGGCGGCCAGCAGGCCCAGCGGTGCCAGCGCCCAGCGGCTGTGGCGCGGCCGCAGGCCGGCCAGGGCCGGCAGCATGATGGGCGCATGGCCGAACACCATCGCGAACACAAAGCCCAGCCACAGCAGATGCCAGGCGATGCCGCCGGCGCGGCCCTGGTCCAGCACCAGCGCCGCCAGGGCCGCGGCCAGCAGCCAGACATAGCCCAGCAGCAGGCATAGCGCGGTATGGCCGGCCCAGCCGGGCGCGCGCCACTGGCGGCGTGCCAGATCGAAGGCCAGCAGCCACAGCGCCAGCAGGCCCAGCAGGGTCCAGCCCAGCAGCGCGGCCGCCTGCGGCTGCCACAGGCTCAGCGGCAGCACCGCCAGCAGGGCCGGCACGCCGGCCACGAAGACCCGGCCGGCCCAGCGCGGCAGCGGCAGCAGCCGGGTCAGCTCGCGGCGCTCGCCGGCAATCGTCAGCACCAGGAACAGGCTCCAGCCCCAGCGCGCCGTGTCGGGTAGGCCGAAGGCATGGGCAAAGGCCGCCGCCAGCAGGGCCAGCGCGCCGGCGCTCTCCACCGCCAGCGGCAGCGACCAGGCGCGGTGCCGGCCGGCCCATAGATACAGGCCCAGCAGGCCGGCGGCGGACAGCAGCCATAGCCAGGCCGCCAGCGTCTGCTGGCCGGCCAGCGCCAGCAGGCCGGCACCGCTGGCCGCCAGCGGCACCCAGCGCCCGCGCCGCAGCGCCACCACCCGCTCCAGCGCGATCAGGCTGCCGAAGAAGCCGCCCATCATCAGCGCGCCGTGCAGGGCCAGGGCCTGGCCGGCCGGCGCGGCGCTGCCCACCGTGCCAGGCAGCGTGCCCAGGCGCAGCAGGCCGCCCAGCAGGGCCGCCAGCAGATTGGCCAGGGCCAGCGCCGCACAGCAGGCGATCAGCGTGCGCGAGAGTGGTGCGGCGGGCGGCCGCTGCGGCAGGCGCGGGGCGCTCATGGCCTCACCAGCCGAAGCGCAGGCGCAACGCCGGCGCCATCCGGTCCGGGGTCCAGGTCTTGTCCCAGTCCATCTCGACCTCGATCTTCCAGGGCGGCGGGCAGAGCTGCTCGATCGCGCAGCCGGCGTCGTTGATGATCTGGTCGGCCATCGGGCAGGTGGCGCTGGTGGGCACCAGCACCAGGGCCACCAGGCCATGGGCCGGGTCCAGGCTCAGGCTCTCGATCAGGCCCAGATCGACGATGTTCTCGCCGATCTCGGGGTCGGCCACGCCACGCAGGGCCAGCAGGACTTGCTCGCGCAGCTGCGCCAGTTCGGCTTCGTTCATCGTCGTCATCATGTTTGCTTCTCTCTTGTCGGGCGCTGGCGGCCGGCGATCAGCCACGGACCATAGCGCAGGCTCCAGCCCAGGGCCAGCAGCGCGAAGCCGGCGGCGCTGGCCGCCAGCAGCGCGCTCGTGGCGCCGCCGCTCCATAGCGCGCCCAGCAGCCGGGCCAGCGTCAGCGCCTGCAGCAGGCCCTGCAGGCTCCACAGCAGCGCGTCGACCGCCTGGCTGCGTCCCTGCTGCACCGCCGTCACCCGGCTGACCATGGCCAGCAGCGTGGTGGCCATAAAGCCCAGACTCAGCGCATGCAGGGCGGCGGCGCGCGGCAGCAGGTCCAGCTGGGCCGCGGCCTCCAGCGCGAAGCTCAGGCCCAGCCACAGATAGCCCAGATGCAGCTGGGCCAGCAGCGGCGTGCGGCGGGCCGCGGCCAGCGCGGGGCGCATCGCGTCGCGCCAGATCAGCAGGGCCAGCGCGGCAAAGCCCAGCGCCAGCAGCGCGCGCAACGGCAGCGCCAGCGCAGCGGCGCCCAGCAGCCCGGCCAGGTCGAGGGCGCAGCGGGCCGCGAGGCCGGCCATCAGCAGCGTGAAGGGCAGCGCGGCGCGCCGGCCCTCGCTGTGCAGAAAGGGGCTCAGGCGCTGCAGGGCCAGCGCGAACACGCCGCCCACGCCCAGCCACAGGCCCAGCCGGGTGGCGATCTGCAGCAGGGTCCAGTGCCGCAGCGCGATCGCGGCGGCGGCCAGCGCCAGGCACAGACCCAGCCACAGCAGGCCGGCGGCCAGCGCGCGCGCATGGGGCGAGGGTCGGGCCGGCGCTGGCCAGGGCCCGCCTGCCAGCCGCCACAGCGCCCCGCCCATGCCGAGCAGGGTCAGGGCCGGCAGCAGCAGCGCGGCGGCGGCCAGATCGCGGCGCTGCAGCGCGTCGCCCAGCAGCAGCAGGGCCCAGCCGATGGCGGCCAGCGCGGCCGGCAGCGCCAGTGGCTGGCCGTCGGCCGGTGCGCGGCCCAGCCAGCGCGGTGCCGCGGTGAAGGCAAAGCCGGCGATGAACAGCGGCATGAAGCCCAGGCTCATCAGCAGGCCATGCAGCAGCACCGGCGGCAGCAGGCCCGGCGCGGCGCCCGCGCTGCTGAAGCGCCAGGCCCACCACAGCGCTGCCAGCGACCAGACCGCGGCCGCCGCTGCAAAGAGCGCGCGATGGGGGGCGGTCGGTGCGCGCATGCGGCCCCGGGCGCTGTCAGCGCGGCACGAAGAAGCTGGCCTTGCCCTCGAACGGCGGGTTGCGGCCGTCGAGATCGCGGGCAATGAACTGCACCGCATGGGCGCCGCTGGCCAGGCCGCCCTGCGGCGGCAGACGCAGCTGCACCGGCAGGGCCAGGATGGCGGCCGGCGGCAGCTCCAGCTGGCGGCCGTTGCCGTTCTGACGGATCAGCTGCAGCCCCGGCAGGCCGGCGGCGTCCAGCTCCAGCTTCAGCGTGCGCTCGGTGCGGTTGATCAGCTGCAGCCGGTAGACGTTCTCGATCTGGCCGTCCTCCACCTGGCGGGCCAGCACATTGCGGTCCTTCAGCACATCGATCAGCAGGTCCTGGCGCTGGCCCAGGCTCCAGACGAAGGCCGCGCTCAGCAGCAACAGGGCCGCGCCATAGATCAGCACCCGCGGTCGCAGCACCCGGGCCAGCATCTGGCGCGGGCTCCAGCGGTTCTTGATGCCGTTCTCGGTGGCATAGCGGATCAGGCCGCGCGGCGCACCGATCTTGTCCATCACCTGATCGCAGACGTCGATGCAGGCGGCGCAGCCTATGCACTCGTTCTGCAGGCCCTTGCGGATGTCGATGCCGGTGGGGCAGACCTGCACGCACAGCGTGCAGTCGACGCAGTCGCCGCTGCCGGCGGCCAGCAGCTCGGCGCTCTTCCGGGAGCGGGCGCCGCGCGGCTCGCCGCGGGCGGCGTCGTAGCTGATGATCAGCGAATCGGCGTCGATCAGCGCGCTCTGGAAGCGCGCATAGGGGCAGATGTACTTGCACATCTGCTCGCGCAGCCAGCCGGCATTGCCATAGGTGGCGCCGGCATAGAACAGGATCCAGAACAGCGCCCAGGCCGAGAGCTCGGCGGCGAGCACCTGCTCGGCCAGCTCGCGGATCGGGATGAAGTAGCCGACGAAGCTGAAGCCGGTCACGAGCGAGAGCAGGATCCAGCCGCCATGCTTGGCGCTCTTGCGCGCCAGCTTGGCCGCGCTCAGCGGCGCGGCATCGAGCCGCATGCGGGCCTGGCGGTCGCCCTCGGTATGGCGCTCTATCCACAGAAACATCTCGGTGTAGACGGTCTGCGGGCAGCTGTAGCCGCACCACAGCCGGCCGGCCAGCGCGGTGAAGAAGAACAGCGCCAGCGCGCTGAGCACCAGCAGCGCGGCCAGGAAGATGAAGTCCTGCGGATACAGCAGCAGGCCGCCGACATAGAAGCGGCCGCCGTCCAGGTCGAAGAGCAGGGCCTGGCGGCCGTTCCACTGCAGCCAGGGCATGCCGTAGAAGAAGCCCTGGGTCAGGGCCACCAGGGCCCAGCGCCAGTTCGCGAAGCGGCCGCTGACCGAGCGCGGATAGACCTTGGCCTCGGCCACATAGAGCGGGATCACCCGCTGGGGATCGGGGGCGAGGGAGGACTCAGGAGGCGGCATCAGGCTTGGCGGGCGTGGCGGTTTGGGCGGGCTTGGGCGGGGGCTTGGGGCTGCGCGCGGTGGGCAGCTTGATCGGGCTGGTGCGCGGCGCCGGGCTGCTGCCGCTGCGGCTGCGCGGCAGCAGGTCGGCCAGCGTGTGGCGGTCCAGCTGCTCGAGGAAGGCGCCCAGGGCCTCGTTGAAGATGCCGGTCAGGCGGCAGCGGCCGGTCAGCGTGCAGGCATTGCTCTGGCCCAGGCATTCGACCAGATAGAAGTCGGGCTCCACCGAACGCACCAGCTCACCCAGCACCATCTCCTCGGGTGCCATCGCCAGGCGCATGCCGCCGCCCTTGCCGCGCACCGTGCTGATCCAGCCGTCCAGACCCAGCTGGTGGGTGATCTTGGTCAGATGGGCCTCTGAGATGTCGTAGGCGCGCGCCACCTCGGCGGTGGTGCAGAGCTGCTCGGGGTGCTGGCCCAGATAGATCAGCAGGCGCAGCGCATAGTCGGTCATCGTGGTCAGGCGCATGGCAGGTCCTCAGCCCGGCAGACCATCGGCCCGGGGCTTCATCAGCAAGGGGGTGTAGCGCCACAGATAGAGGGCGAAGGCCAGACTCCACAGCGCGGCCGAAAGCTGCACCGCGGTCATCAGGGCCGTCGGCATTATCAGCGGCAGGAAAACCCGCAGCAGGGCCGCGCCCAGCATGGCCGCATAGGCGGCGATCTCGAAGGGGCCGGCGCGCAGCGGCCGGCCGGTATGGCCCAGCGCGGTGCGGGTGATCATGCCCAGCGTGATCAGGCCGATCAGGCCCACCGTCAGCGCATGGGTGGCGGGGCCGGCGGCGATCCAGCCCAGCTCGGCCGCGCCGCGCAGCGCCAGATGGATCAGCAGCCAGGCATAGGCCGCGTGCAGCACCCAGACCAGCGGATTGGCCAGGCTCTTCCAGGGCTGCCACAGCGCGAAGCGCCAGCCATGGGCCAGCAGGGCCAGGGCCAGCGCGGCGGCCATCAGCGGGCCGTGCAGGCCCAGCACATCGAGCGCGGCCAGGCCCAGCACCGTGCCCAGCGCGAAGCGCTCGACCCGGTCGTCGCGCCTTGCGGCCATGCCGGGCACGCCGTTGTTGGAGAACATCGGCAGCACCCGGCCGGCCATCACCGCGATCATGAAGAGCACGATGTCCAGCGCCAGCGGCAGGCCCAGACCGGCCTCCAGCCGGGCCGGCAGGCGCAGCAGGCCCATCAGGTTCAGATGCAGCGCGCCGACCGCGACGCCCATCGCCAGCAGCAGGCCGACGAAGAAGTAGTTGCGCTTGTTGCCGCCGGCGCGCAGCGCCCGCCACAGACCCCAGGCCGCGGCCCAGGGCACGGCCATATTGACCAGCAGCGCGGCCCAGGCCCAGGGCGTCAGTACCAGCACCCGGGCCAGCAGCCACAGCGCGGCCAGCGCCATCAGCGGCCGACCGGTGGGCGTGGGCTGGCCCGACCAGTTGCGTCCGGCGGTGAAGAGAAAGCCGATGATGACCGCCAGCGCGTAGCCGAACACCATCTCGTGCGCATGCCAGGCCGCACCGCGCAGGCCGCCGGCCAGCACGCCGCTGAACTGCAGGGCCCACAGCGGCACCGACAGCAGGGCCAGCAGGGCTGCCAGCAGATAGAAGGGCCGGAAGCCCAGATCCCACAGGGCCAGCCCCTGGCTGACGCGCGGGCGGGGCTCCTGCAGTTGCACAAAGACGCTGCTGCTCATCGCGCGGGCTCCTGGAGATCGCAAGGGGTTTGACGGGGCGGGGGCAGGGCGGGGCGCCTCAGCCGCCGCTGCAGCAGCCGCAGCAGCTCTTGCCGGCGGGCCGGCGGCTGATGCGTATGCGCCATTCATCGGGGCCGGCCTGCAGCACTTCCCAGCTGAACAGATCGGGCCACAGGGCCTGGAACTGGCCCTGCAGCGGGCGCGGCTCATGGTCGGCCAGCAGATCGATCCAGCCACCCACCGGCAGCTGCTCGAAGCGCTGGAAGATGGTGGCATGGCGCTGCGGCGGCGGGATCAGGCGCACATCGATCAGGTTCTCGGTACTGGTGCTGGCGAGGCTCATGGAGTCGGCTCCGTTATAAGTTGCATTGAAGATGAAGCTATTGTCCGGGCGGGCTTGTCCAAAAGCAATATGCAAGATGAAGCTTTTGATCTGGCGCAAGTCCGGGCCAGGCCGGGACCGGCAGCATGCGAGCCCATGGATAGCCAGCCCCACCCCGTCCTGCCCCTGGTCTACAGCTGCTCGGGCTGTTCCGATGCGGCCCAGCTCGCCAACCATCTGGCGGTGCGCCTGGATCGCGCCGGCCTGGCCGAGATGTCCTGCATCGCCGGCGTCGGCGGCGGGGTGCCCAATCTGGTGCGCAAGGCCCGCGAGGCCGCCTCCGCCGGCCGACCCATCGTGGCGCTGGACGGCTGCGTGCTGGCCTGCAGCCGCGCCTGCCTGGCCGCCCAGGGCCTGGCGCCCAGCCGCCATGTGCGCCTGCACGAGATGGGGGTGCGCAAGCATTACCACGCCGATTTCGATGCCGCGCAGGCGCAGCAGCTCTTCGATCAGCTGGCCGACGAGCTGCAGCTGCTGAGCCGCGAACCGGCCTTGCGCTAGCGCAAGCCTTTGCTCAATCGCAAATGCGAAATATTCGCATTTGGGTTAGCATGTGGCCATGTCAGCTGTCCAGCCTGTCTGCCTCACGATGAATGCGCCCGATGTCGCCAGCCGCCTTGCCGTCTCAGGGGCCACTCGCGCCGCGACTGGCTCCGCCACCTGCGCGATGGCCGATCTGCCCACCGGCGCCAGCGCCCTGGTGCTGGCGCTGGACGAGGCGGCCGCACCGGCGCTGAGCGCCCAGCTGCAGGACCTTGGCTTTGTGCCGGGCGAGACGGTGCGCCTGCTGCGGCGCGCGGCCATCGGCGGTGATCCGCTGCTGCTGCGGGTGGGGCTCAGCACCTTCGCGCTGCGCCGGGCCGAGGCCGCCTGCGTGCGGGTGCTGCGCCTGCAGGGTGGCGCCGAGGGCCGGCCATGAGCGCGCTGCCGGCCGGCCACTGCGGCGAGGCCGTCATCCATGTGCACCGCGGCGGCCCGCTGCTGGCCCTGCTGGGCAATCCCAACAGCGGCAAGACCGCGCTGTTCAACCGCCTGACCGGCAGCCGCCAGAAGGTGGCCAACTATGCCGGCGTGACGGTGGAGCGCAAGGAGGGCCGGCTCAGCACGCCGGGCGGCCGCCAGCTGCGCCTGCTGGACCTGCCTGGTGCCTACAGCCTGCAGCCGCGCAGCCCCGACGAGCGCGTCACCCGCGATGTGCTCTACGGCCAGGCGCGCGGCGAGAAGCGGCCCGATCTGCTGCTGTGCGTGGTGGATGCCAGCAATCTGCGCCGCCATCTGCGCCTGGTGCTGGCCGCGCGCCGCTTGGGCCTGCCCTGCGTGCTGGTGCTGAACATGGCCGATGTGGCCCAGCGCCGCGGCCTGCATATCGATACCGAGGCCCTGGCCCGTGAGCTGGGCATGCCGGTGGTCCGCAGCGTGGCGGTCAGCGGCCAGGGCAGCGAGGCGCTGAAGCGCCTGCTCGACGATCCGGCCACCTGGGTGGCGCCGCCGCGTGCTGACCTAGACAATGAGCGTCCCGACCATGAGCAGGTCGGTGCGCTGCTGGCACGCCTGGGGCTGGACCGGGCCCTGCCGGAGAGTCGCAGCGATCGCATCGACGCGCTGCTGCTGCATCCGCTGCTGGGGCCGCTGCTGCTGGCCCTGCTGCTGTTCCTGATGTTCCAGGCGGTGTTCGCCTGGGCCGAGGCGCCGATGGGCTGGATCGAGGCCGGCGCGGCCGCGCTGGGCGAGGCGCTGGCGGGGCTGCTGCCCGAGGGGCTGTGGCGCAGCCTGCTGGTGGACGGTGTGATCGCCGGCGCCGGTGGCGTGCTGGTGTTTCTGCCGCAGATCCTGATCCTGTTCGGCTTCATCCTGCTGCTGGAGGAGTCGGGCTATCTGCCGCGCGCCGCCTGGCTGCTGGACCGGCTGATGGGCGGCCTGGGCCTGTCGGGCCGGGCCTTCATCCCGCTGCTGTCGGGCTTTGCCTGCGCGATTCCCGGCATCATGGCCACCCGCACCATCGCCGACCGGCGCGACCGCCTGGTCACGATGGCCCTGCTGCCGCTGATGACCTGCTCGGCGCGGCTGCCGGTCTATGCGCTGCTGATCGCGGCCTTCGTGCCGGCGCGCGAGCTGGCCGGCGGTTGGATCGGCCTGCAGGGCCTGGTGCTGTTCCTGCTCTATCTGGCCGGCATCGCCGGCGCCGCGCTGATCGCCTGGGGGCTCAAGCTGGCCACCGCGCGCGGCCAGGTGCGGCCGCTGATGATGGAGCTGCCCAGCTACCACTGGCCGCGGCCCTACAACATCGCGCTGGGCCTGTGGCAGCGCGCACTGATCTTCGTGCAGCGGGTGGGCGGCATCATCCTGCTGATGAGCCTGCTGATCTGGGCGCTGGCCAGCTTTCCGCAGGCCCCGGCCGGCGCCACCGGCGCAGCCATCGAGTACAGCTGGGCCGGCCAGCTCGGCCGGGCGCTGGCGCCGCTGTTCGAGCCCATAGGCTTCAACTGGCAGATCAGCGTTGCGCTGCTGCCGGGCCTGGCCGCGCGGGAGGTGATGGTCAGCGCGCTGGGCACGGTCTATGCGCTGTCGTCCTCTGCACCGGGTGCCGAGGCCGCCACCGAGGCCTTGCTGGCCCCGCTGATTGCCAGCAGCTGGGGTCTGCCCACCGGCCTGGCCCTGCTGGTCTGGTTTGTGTTCGCCCCGCAATGCCTGGCCACGCTGGCCACGCTGCGGCGCGAGAGCGGCGGCTGGGCCCTGCCGGCCGCGGTGACCGTGGGCCTGTTTGCGCTGGCCTATGGGGCGGCGTGGGTCACGTATCGGGTGGCGGTGGCGGCGGGGCTGTGAGCGGATGGGGGTCAGGTCTTGAGTTTGAGGGCTTCAGATTCAAGACCTGACCCTCAGTTCTGTGGCCCTCAGTTCTGATTGACCCTCAGTTCTGACCCTCAGTTCCCGCGCGACGCCGATAACTCTTCCGGCAACCCGTCTCGGGCCTGCGGCTTGTAGCGTGTGGCGCCGCGGCGATGCAGATTCCATGTCGGCGCGGGACACATGCGATCCCACAACAGATGCCGGATATACGACTGCAGGTGCTTCTCTCAGCCAGCCCCAATCGATCAGGTCTTTGCCCTTGTGGGGGAGTCCATATACGACTGGTTAGGCAGCATTTTTCCTTTCCTCTGCACCGATGGCCTGCCGATACATCCGACGAAGCGCGTAGAGAAATGCGAGCTGGAACACAAACGGCATCAGCGCAGCAGCAAGACCTGCGCGGAAGCCGCTATCTGCAGCGACATACACAGCATTTGCCAAGAAACCGGCGTTTGCGATTGCGATGAAAGCGAATCGCCACCAAGTACCTACGGCACTATGAGTCCACCTAAGAGGGTTTGTGAAAAGCATGCTGATGCTCCCTGGTTGTTCTTGATGCCTAGACAAGATGGCTTCGTGAACTCGGGCGGCCCGACCCCAGCGATGCCGTAGGTTGCAAGCGCTGGGCCTGCAGAGCTACACCAAGGCACCCGGCAGACTGGCTGCCGGGGCGTTGCGAGTTTGCAAGGAGTCGGGCCATTAGTCAGGAATCTAGCACCCTGTTCGTCGGGTTGGACGTTCACAAGGACAGCATCGACATCGCTGTGGCGGATGCGCCGCGTGACGGCGAGATCCGCCATGTCGGCAGCATCGGCGGTGATTTGGCCTCGCTGGGCAAGGCGCTGCGCCGGCTGCTCAGCCGCGGCAAGCCCCTGCACATCGTCTACGAGGCCGGCCCCTGCGGCTTCGTCATCTGGCGCCACCTCAGTGCGCAGGGCTTGCACTGCGAGGTGGTCGCGCCCTCGTCGATCGCCCGGCCCAGCGGCGACCGTGTGAAGACCGACCGGCGCGATGCCCTGCTGCTGGCCAAGCTGGCCCGCTCGGGCGACCTGGCCGTGGTGCGCGTCCACGACGGAGTCGATGAGGCGGTGCGTGATCTGGTGCGCGCACGCGAGGACGCCGTGCGCGAGCAGCGCAATGGGCGCCATCGCTTGAAGGCCCTGCTGCTGCGCCATGGCATCCCCTACGCCGGTAAGACTTCCAGGACAGCCGCCCACCTGCGTTGGCTGGCCAAGGTGACGCTGAGCTACCCGGCCCAGCAGATCGCCTTCCAAGCCCGGGGGTCAGGTCTTGAGTTTGAAGGCTTCAGATTCAAGGCCTGACCCCCAGGTGTTGCTTTCACCCGACCAACCAGCTCAGTCTTTGCCCGTCTCATCTTCGCTGACGGAGCCGTCTTCCTCTCGATCTGGAGGAAGGAGGCTCGTTGCCCTATTTGCGGTGAAACGCTGCGTATGTTGAATAGCCCCGTCCAAGCGGATGCTCATGAGCGCAATGCAAGCTCTAAACATGGTTCCGGGCGATTCATCGCCTCCGAAGAACCCATCCCTGATGTCCTTCAATCCCCAGTTGTTTGCGAAGGGAACTATGAGCTCTCTCACCCTGTCCCGATGAGCCCCCGTAGCTAATGTTGCGCTCGACACTTCATGAGCAAACGAATTGCGGATCTTGCGTACTAGATGCAACGCCCTTACGAATTCCGGCTCGATCAGGCCAAGGCGATAGCAAATGTTTATCCGAGAAGAGAACGTGGCCAGAGGGCTATCGCCTTCAAGCAGTTCATCCTTCCCTCCAGTTACCGGAAGCAGAGTGCAGTCAAGCAGTTGGAACAGCAGTAGGTCCAGCTGTGCCGTGCCCAGAATTACTGCCGCACGATCACTTTCGTTCTTGAATTCCTCAGCAAACGTCCTGAACTCTTCCACCGTTCGATGATGAATAATTTTTGCTTCCGACTTTTTACCCATGTGTTATCTTTAGATTTGAATGGCTAACGAAGCTGTCCAAAAACCCCTCGCGCAGCCGCGGGCTGAGTGCATGCGGCTGACGTGAGGTGATTTGGGCGGGTTGATTTCATGGCAGGCATTGTGCGCGTCTTCGTCGCACCGTGAGCCCGGCCGAACCCGCAGTCGCTGGCCCCGTGAGCGTCTGGCCCGCGCCTCAGCGTCGACCTCATCCGCTCCACCTGCTTCAGGCCAGCTTCTCGATGTTGTGCGGCAGAAAGAACAGCTCAAAGCCGGCGACATCCCGTGCGCGGGCCGCCAAGTCGTCGCGCTTGGTCGATTAGGTAGATTCGCGGCGCTTCGAGGCCTGCCAGCCCTGCAGCGCAGTCCCCGCGCTGGCGCGCCGCCACTCACCCCCGCCCCGGAGTACCTTGCGCCCCATCAAGCCCCTCGGCGATGATGCCGGGCAAGATGCAGCGCCCTGCGCCCGCGCAAGCCCGCCTGCCGTTCCCCCACCCCACGAGGCAAGACCCGACCCCATGCTCAAGTTTCTGCCCGCCCCGTTGCGCGGCGTGATCACCGCGACCCTCTTGGGCCTCAATACCGTCGGCACCGTGCTGCTGATGATTCCGGCCGCGCTGGCCAAGCTGGCGCTGCCGCAGGGCAGCCGGCTGCGGGTGCTCAGCGACCGCGTGCTCAATGCCCTGGCCTCGGGCTGGGTGGCGCGCAACAACGCCTGGATCGCCGCACTGGGCGATGCGCCCTGGGATGTGCAGGGGGTCGACGGCCTGCATCTGCGCGGCTGGTACCTGGTCTCGCCGAACCACCAGAGCTGGGTTGACATCCTGGTGCTGCAGCGCGTCTTCCACGGCCGCATCCCCTTTCTGAAGTTCTTCCTGAAGCAGGAGCTGATCTGGGTGCCGGTGATCGGCCTGGCCTGGTGGGCGCTGGACTTTCCCTTCATGAAGCGCGGCCGCAGCCAGGGCGCCCAGGCCAGCGATCTGGCCACCACCCGCAAGGCCTGCGAGAAATTCAAGACCATCCCGACCACGGTGATCAACTTCGTCGAGGGCACCCGCTTCACGCCGGCCAAGCGCGCGGCCCAGCAAAGCCCCTACACCCATCTGCTCAAACCCAAGATCGGCGCGCTCAGCGTGGCCCTGGCCACGATGGGCGATCAGTTCGAAGCCTTGCTGGATGTGACCCTGGCCTATCCGGACGGCCGCCCCACGTTCTGGGACCTGCTCAGCGGCCGGGTCGGACGGGTGATCGTGCGGGTGCGCCAGCTGCCGCTGCCGGCCGATGTGATCGGCGGCGACCCCAAGGCCGACCGCGGCCTGCGGGTGCGCATAGGCCGCTGGGTCGAGGGCCAGTGGCAGGCCAAGGACGCCGAGCTGGCGCAGCTGCTGAAGGATGCCGCAGCCGGCCGCCAGCAGCAGGCGCCGCACTGAGCCTAGTCCGGCAGGCCGGCCGGCACGCCGCGCTCCGGCCGCCCCCGGCCAGTCAGTAAGATGCGCGGCCGGCCCTGTGGTGCCGGCGCGTCATCCTATTGCTGCTGCCACCGCTGCCACCTTGCCTGCCCTTCCCGACCCCCGATCTTCCGCCAGCGGCCCTGCCGAGCCGGCGCTGCGTCGCTGGCTGCGGGCCTTTGTGCCTGAGCCCATCCATGTCGACGCGCGCGAGCGCGGCCGTGTGGTGCTGGGCGCGGCCCTGGGCATCGCGCTGACTGCCTGGCTCTGCCACCGTTTTGCCAGCCTCTGGTGGCCCGAGCTGCCCTGGCTGGTGGCGCCGCTGGGCGCCAGCGCGGTGCTGGTCTTCGCGGTGCCGTCCAGCCCGCTGGCCCAGCCCTGGGCGGTGCTGGGCGGCAACACCTTGTCGGCCCTGGTGGGCGTGCTGTGCGTGCGCTGGGTGGGGCCGCCCGATCTGGCAGCGGCGCTGGCGGTGGGCGGCGCGATCGCGCTGATGTTTGCGCTGCGCTGTCTGCATCCGCCCGGCGGCGCCAGCGCGCTGCTGGTGGCGCTGGCCGGCGTCGCCGATCCGGGTTTTGCGCTCTATCCGGTGCTGCTGAACTCGGCCTTGCTGGTGGCTGCCGGCATGGCCTACAACCACCTCAGTGGCCGGCCCTATCCGCATCCGCCGGCGCGGCCCGCGCAGCAGGCCGACGAGGACCTGGACGCGGTGCTGGGCCGCTACAACCAGGTGCTGGACATCGGCCGCGACGAGCTGCGCGCGCTGATTGAGGACACGCAGCTGCAGGGTTATCAGCGCCGCCTGGCCGATCTGCGCTGCGGTGACATCATGTCCAGCCGGCTGATCACCGTCTCGCACCGCACGCCGCTGGCTGAGGCCTGGCAATGCTTCCGCGAGCACCGCATCAAGGCCCTGCCGGTGGTCGATGCCCAGGGCGAGCTCGTGGGCATCGTCACGCCGGCCGATTTCATGCGCGCCGCCGAGGTCGGCCCCGAGGCCAGCTTCGAGAACCGGCTGCGCCATCTGCGCGACTGGGCGCTGCGCTCGGGCACCGGCCGCCAGGAGCTGGTGGGTCACATCATGACTCGCCAGGTGCGGGTCACCCATGTCGGCCACCATCTGGCCGAGCTGATCCCCTTGTTCGGCAGCACCGGCCACCACCACATTCCGGTGCTGGGCGAGCAGCGGCGCCTGGTCGGCATGATCACGCAATCGGACGTGGTGGCCGCGCTGTGCCGGCCCGATCTGCGCACCGACGCGCCGGCTCAGCCCAGATAGGGCCGCAGCGCGCCCAGCGGATGGTGGCCGCGGGCCACCGAGACCATGAAGCCGAACAGGGCCAGGGCCGCCAGATAGGCCAGCAGCTTGGCCGGCCAGCTGCGTGCGCGCTTCAGCGCCAGCGAGCCCAGCACGATGTAGGCGATCAGCAGCAGCAGCTTGACGCCCAGCCACAGTTGCACCACCGGGTTGAAGCCGGCCAGCCACCACAGCAGGGCGCCAGCGCTCAGCAGGCCCACATCGATGGCCACGCTGCTGTGCCGCGGCCCCGGGGCCATCGGCCAGCGCGCGCCGGCCAGTACGCCCAGGCCGCGCAGCGCGAACAGGCCGCCCGACAGCAGCACCAGGCCGATATGCGCCTGCTTCAGCAGGCTGTAATAGGGGAGCAGGAATTCAGTGATGGCGGACATGATGGGGCGGCATCATCCCAGAAAAAAAGCTGCCGGGACTTGCCCACCTGCCGCCGTCGCCGCCTCCGTGCCTACCAGCGTCCGCGCAGGCTCAGCCGCCAGGTGCGCGGCGCCTCGCTCCAGGTGAACAGCGGCGAGCGCTTGGCCAGGTCGGTGTTGGCGATATTGCTCACGCCCAGGTCCAGATCCAGGCGCGGGCTGATCGCATAGCCCAGGCCGGCGCTGGTCTGGCTGATATCGGGCACGGCCTGGGCCGGCTGGCCGGCCACGCCGGTGGCCAGGCGCTGGTCCATCGCACGGTCGGCCTGCAGATGGGCGCGCCAGGGGCCTTGCTGCCAGCCCAGCTTCAGGCCCAGCGCATGGCGGGGTCGCTTCTCCAGGCGCTGGCCGCTGTGGGCGTCGCGCGCGTCCAGGTACTGGTAGCTGAGGCCCAGCGTGAAGCCGGCGCCCAGCGCGGCGCGGCCGCCCAGCTCCAGGCCGCGCAGCCGGGCGCGCTCGACGTTGTCGAAGCGCAGCGTCTGGCGCACGCCCACCGCGCCGATCAGCGTGGCCTGGACCAGATCGTCCACATGGTTGTCGAAGACCATGGCCTGCCAGCCCAGATCGGCACGGTCCCAGCCCAGGCCCAGCTCGGCCGCGCGGTTGGTCTCGGGCCGCAGCAGCGGGTTGGCGACAAAGGTATAGGGCCCCTCGTCTTCGCGGAAGCCGGGCGTGGCCTGCTTCAGCGTGGGCGGCTTGAAGCCGGCGCTGACGCCGCCCTTGAG
Source organism: Burkholderiaceae bacterium (assembly GCA_041920215.1). Classification (GTDB taxonomy): domain Bacteria; phylum Pseudomonadota; class Gammaproteobacteria; order Burkholderiales; family Burkholderiaceae_C; genus JAYRSJ01. The sequence continues at coordinate 111,516 of JAYRSJ010000002.1, forward strand.
CGTCCAGCCCGGCGCGAAATGCCAGACCCCGTAGAGGCGCGGGCTGACTTCGCTGCCGAAGCGTTCATGGCGGTCATGGCGCAGGCCGGCGGTGAGGCGCAGCGCCGGGCTCAGCTCCCACTCGTCCTGCACGAAGACCGAGCGGTGCTGCACGCTGGCGCCGCCGCCGGGCAGGCCGGCGTTGAGCAGGCGCTCCTGGCGCAGCTCGGCGCCGGCGGTCAGCAGCTGGGCCGCGCCGAGGCGGCCCGAGCCCTGCAGCTCCAGCACGCGGTCGCGCAGCGCATTGGGCGCCAGCGCCACCACGCCCTGGCTGCGCTGGTTGTCCATGCGTATGCGGCTCTCGTAGGCGCGCAGCTGGCTGCGCAGCTCATGGGCGCCGCCCCAGTCGGCGCTCCAGTCCAGCGCGCTATGGCTGCGCTCGATGCGGGTGTCGGAGTCGTAGACCCGCTTCTTGCCGCTGCGCTCCACCATGCGGGCCGAGCGCTGCTCCACACCGCTGCGTTGCACCAGGTCCAGCTGCTGCGTGCTGCTGGGCCGCCATTGCAGGCGCAGCGCCGCGTCCTGCTTGTGGCGCATCTCCAGCGCCGAGACGCGTGGGTCCACGCTGGAGGCCACCGCCTGGCGCCGGCCGTCGGCCAGGGTCAGGGTCGCGCCCAGGCGCTCGCCCAGCGGCGCCGAGAGGCGCAGCGAGGCTCGGTGGCCGTCGCCGCCGCGCTCGCCATCGGCCTGCAGGGCCTCGGCGCGTGCGCTGGCCTCCAGCCGCTCGCGGGCCGGGCCGCGGGTGAAGATCTGCACCACACCGCCCATGGCCTCGGCGCCATAGAGCACCGACAGCGGGCCGCGCAGCACCTCGATGCGCTCGATCTCGTCGACCGCCACCCAGTCGAGCTGGAAATCGCTGTGGCCGATCACGCCGTCGCTGGCGCCGATGCGCCGGCCGTCCACCAGGATCAGCGTGTGGCGCGCGTCCATGCCGCGCAGGCTGATGGTCTTGCGGCCGCTGATGGTGCGGCCGAACAGGGCCACGCCGGTCTCGCCGCGCAGGGCCTCCAGCACATTGTCGGCACCGCGCTGCTCGATCTGGGCCGCGGTGATCACGCTGATCGCCGCCGGCGCGTCGGCCAGTGCCATCGCATGGCGGGTGGCCGAGACCACCACGCCGGGCAGGGTTTCAATGGGTGCGGCCAGCGTGGCAGCGGGGCTCAGCAGCGCAAGCAGGCAGGCGGACGCCAGGGCAGCGGCCAGGGGCTTGGGCGCGGGCTTGTGCGGTAGCGGGCGGGGTATCAAGGTCATGCTCCATCGTCTTGGGTGATGGCCGGACGATGCGCCGATGCGGCGGCGCCCGCATTGATCCAGTTTGGCTTTTTATTGCCGCGCTGCAGCAGCAGACCCGGCTCAGAGCGCGAACAGGCGCGGCGGCGCCGCCGGCAGCCGGCGCTGCGCCAGCGCCTGGCCGCTGGCCGCGTCCAGCTGCAGCAGCTCCGCCCCGCTGGCGATCAGCAGCTGGCGGCCGTCGGCACTGGCCAGCACCTGCTCGGCCCGCTCCGCCGGCAGCAGGGCTTGCGGCAGCGCCAGCGGCGCCAGCGCCGGCAGGCTGAGGGCCTGCAGCGGCGGGCCGGCCCGGCGGGTGCTGCCAGCGCCCGGCCAGTGCAGCAGCAGCCCCCCCGGCCCGCCCAGCAGCCGGGCGCCCGGCGCGGCCAGCGGCCGCTGGGCCAGCAGCCGGCCCTCGTCCAGATCGACCAGGCGCAGCAGCGCGTCCTCGGCATCGCTGCAGGCCAGCAGCTGTTGCCGGCCCTGCCAGCCGGTCCAGGCCTGGGCCAGCAGCGGCGCCGGCCCCAGCGGCAGGCGGGCCAGCTGGCGGCGCACATCGAGATTGAGGCGCTGCACCCCGGTGCCGCCGCCGGGGTCTGGCGCGCTCAGCAAGACCTGACCCTGGGCCGGGTCCGGCCGCAGCTGCGCCGCCGTCAGGGCTTGCGCCAGCGGCATGCGGCGCCGGCCCAGATAGCCGCGCTGCGGCACGCCCTCGCCCATGCGGTAGTCGTGCACCAGGCCCGCATAGAAATCCTCGGCGCGCGGGTCGTAGCTGATCTCCGACAGCGCGCCCGCGCTCGCCACGACGAAGCTGCGCCGCAGCGCCGCGTCCACCAGGGCCAGCACCGGGTCGCCTTCGGGCCAGGTCTTGACGGTGGCCAGGCTCTGGGCGTCCAGCAGCTGCAGCCCCTGCCGTGTATCGGTGTGCAGCAGCCAGCGGCCGTCGGCCGAGACCGCCAGTGTCTGTGCGGGCTCCTGCGCCAGCGGCTGCGCGGAGCCGCCATTCAGCCGGCGCTGCGCTCGGGCCTGCCAGCGGCCGGCGGCGTCGCGCTGCCAGCGGGCCAGGCCGCCCTCGGCGTCCGGCAGCCAGAGCTGGTCGTGGTGGCGCAGCGGCGTGCCCTGCAGCGGTGCTGCCAGCGGCAGCGCCGCCTGCTCGGCCAGGCTGGCGCCGTCCAGCAGCAGCAGCCGCTCGGGCCGGTCCAGCAGGGCCCAGCCGGCAGCGCCTGGCGCTGCCGCGGGCGCATGGCTGCGCGCCGCCCGGGGCAGCAGGGCTGCGGCCGTCGTGGCCAGCAGCAGGGCGCGACGGCGCGGCTGCGGCGCGCCCATCAGCGTCGGCCGGGCTTGCCGGCGCCGCCGTGCGGCGCCGCCTGGGCCAGCTGCTTGAGCGTGTCGTCCAGCGCCTCGCGGTCGGGCGAGCCGGCCGGGTAATGCTCGCGCAGCTGGGCCAGCAGCGCGGTGGCCTGGGCCTTGTCATCGCGCTGCAGGGCCGAGAGCCCGGCCAGCAGCAGCACCTCCGGATGCTCGGGCGCCAGGGCCAGCGCCCGCGCGACCAGGGCATGGCTGCGCGCGTCGAACTGGCGCTCGGCCGCCAGCAGCCGGGTCTCGGCCCAGGCCAGCAGATGGCCGGCGTCGTCCTGCAGCGCGGGGTCGGCGTCGCCGGCCCGGTCGAAGGCCTCGGCCGCCTCGGCATACTGGCCCAGCACCTGGTGCGAGCGCGCCAGCATCAGCCAGCCCTGGGCGTCGTCGGGGCGCTGCGCCAGCCGGGCCTGCAGGGCCTGCACCGAGTGGGCGCGGCCGGCCGCGTCGGCCGGCGCGCTGAAGGCCGGCATCACCGCACGCGGCTCGCCCAGCCACAGATAGAGGGCCGCTGCGGCCAGCGGCAGCAGCAGGGTCAGGGCCAGGCCCTGCTGGCGCGGCGCCGGGCGGGCGTCGTCGTGCGCCGCCGGCTGCCCGGCCCACACCAGGCTGGCGCTGAACAAGGCCACCAGCAGCGTGGCCAGCAGCACGAAGGGCCAGATCGCGCTGGCGAGTTCATTCATCATCATCGCCTTCACCGTTATTGACTGAGGCCTTGTTGGCGCGTCCCAGGCTGCGCTTGAGCGCCCAGGCACCGCCGCCCAGCATCAGCAAGGGGCCCAGCCACAGCAGCAGGGTGCGGGGGCTGAAGGGCGGGCGGTAGCTGACGAAATCGCCGTAGCGCTCGACCAGGAACTGGCGCAGCTGCTCATCGCTGTCGCCGGCCTCCATGCGGGCGCGGATCTCACGCTTCAGGTCCAGCGCCAGCGGCGCATGCGAGTCGGCCAGCGACTCGTTCTGGCAGACCAGGCAGCGCAGCTCGCTGCTGAGCAGGTGCAGGCGCTCGTCCAGCGCGTCGGCGCGGGCCGTGCCCAGCGCGAGCAGCAGCATCAACATCAGGACCAGCTTCATCATCATGGCTTCAGCTCCAGGCGGGGCAGGATCTCGGCCGCGATCAGCGCCTCGTTCAGCGGGCCCACATGCTTCCAGACGATGGTGCCGCGGGCATCGACGACAAAGGTCTCGGGTGCGCCGTAGACGCCCAGCTCGATCGCCAGCCGGCCGTCGGCGTCGACCAGATTGGCCGCATAGGGATTGCCCAGGCGGCGCAGCCAGGCCTGGGCGTCGCTGCCGCGGTCCTTGTAGTTGAGGCCGATCAGCTGGTCGCCGCGGCCCTGGGCCTGCAGCTGGCGCGCCAGCGCCAGCAGGGCCGGGTGCTCCTCGCGGCAGCTGGCGCACCAGGAGGCCCAGAGATTGAGCACCCGCGGCCGGCCGGCCCAGTCGGCCGCGCCCTGCGGCGCGCCGCCCTCCAGCGTGGCCAGGCGCAAGGCTGGCCAGGGCTTGCCGATCAGCACCGAGGGCAGCTCGCGCGGGTTCAGGCTCATGCCCACCGCCAGCAGGGCCAGCAGGGCACCGATCAGGCCGGCGGCCAGCCAGAGTTTCCAGGAAGGCTTGGCGGTTTTCATGCGACGGGCTGTGCGCTGATGCCGACGCGGCGGCGGCTGGCGCGGCGCAGCCGGGCGCTGGCCGCGGCGGCGAAGCCGCCCAGGGCCATCAGCGCGACGCCGGCCCAGATCCAGCGCACAAAGGGCTTGAGCTGTACCCGCACGCTCCAGGCACCCTGCGGCTGGCTCTCGTCCAGCGCGCTGCCCAGCGCGATATAGAGATCGCGGCTCAGGCCCCAGGCGATCGCGCTTTCGGTCATCGGCATGCCGCTGCCCACATAGCTGCGCTTTTCACTGACCAGGGTCTGCGCCGGCCGGCCCTCGCAGGCCAGGCTGAACTGGCCGGCCAGGCCGCGGTAGTTGCTGCCCTGCACCGGGTCCATGCGCTCGAAGCGCAGCTGGCAGTCGGCGATGCGGTGGCTGTCGCCGGGGGCCAGGCGCACATCGCGCTCGATGCCATGACCCTTGACCATGGCCACGCCCACCGCGAACACCGCCACGCCCAGATGGGCGCAGACCATGCCGGCCAGGCCGGCCGAGGCGCCGCCGGCGTGCAGGCGCTGCCAGCCGTGGTGCAGGGTGGAGGCCGCCACGCCACTGGCCAGCAGCAGGCTGAGGAAGACCCAGGGCTTGACCTGGCCCCAGACCTGCCACAGGCCCAGGGCCAGCAGCGGGGCCGCCAGCGCCAGCAGCACCAGCGTGGGCCGCAGCCGGCGCAGCAGCGCGCGTCCGCCGTCGCCGCTCTGGCCCCCGCGCCAGCGCAGCCAGGCGGCCGGTATCAGCAGGCCCAGCAGCGGCAGCAGCAGCGGTGCCATCACCGTGTCGAAATAGGGTGCGCCGACCGAGAGCTTGCCCAGGCGCAGCGCGTCCATCGCCAGCGGGTAGAGCGTGCCCAGCAGCACGCAGGCGCAGGCCACCTGCAAGAGCAGCTGGGCGCCGGCCAGCGCGCTGTCGCGCGAGAGCAGGGCGGCCGGCGGCGCGCTGCGCGCCGGCAGCCAGCGCTCGCCATGGCGGGCCTGCAGGGCCAGGCTGCCCAGCAGCGCGGCGGCGATCAGGGCCAGCATCACGCTGCCGCGGCGCGGGTCGGAGGCAAAGGCATGGACCGAGGTCAGCACGCCGGAGCGCACCAGGAAGGTACCCAGCAGGGCCAGCACGAAGGCCGTGATCGCCAGCCAGGCGGTCCAGACCGGGAAGCGGCCCTGCTGCTCGCGCGCCGGCAGCATATGGATCAGCGCGGCCAGCGCCAGCCAGGGCATCAGCGAGGCGTTCTCGACCGGGTCCCAGAACCACCAGCCGCCCCAGCCCAGCTCGTAATAGGCCCACCAGGAGCCCAGGCCTATGCCCAGCGACAGAAAGGCCAGCGCCACCGCCGCGTAGGGGCGCATCCAGCGCAGCCAGCCGGCCGGCGGCGGCGCCAGCAAGGCGGCCAGGCTCATCGCGAAGGGCAGGGCGGCGCCCACATAACCCAGATACAGCAGGGGCGGGTGCAGGGCCATGCCGGGGTCCTGCAGCAGCGGATTCAGGCTCATGCCCTCCTCGGGCGGGGGCAGCAGGCGTTCGAAGGGATTCGAGGTGAAGAGCACAAAGCCCAGCACCGCGGCCGCCACCAGGCCCAGCAGGCCCAGCGTGCGGGCGGCATAGTCGCCGTCGTGGCGGGCCAGGCCGCGCAGCGCCGCCAGGCTCCACAGCGCCAGCGCCAGGCACCACAGCAGCATCGAGCCCTCATGGCCGCCCCAGACCGCGCTGATCTTGTAGAGCAGGGGCAGGCTGCTGTGGCCATGCTGGGTGACGTAGTTCAGCGAGAAATCGTCCAGCACGAAGGCGCGCGCCAGCAAGGCGGTGGCGCCGGCGATGGCCGCCGTCTGCCACAGCGTGGCCAGGCCGGCCAGGCGCAGCTGCGGCCGCGGCCCGAGGCCGGCCCAGGCCTGTACCGCGGCGGCCAGCAGGGCCAGCACCAGCAGCAGCTGAGCGAGTTCGCCGATCATGGTCGCGCTCCGCTGGGCTCGCCCTTCTTCATCGCCTCGTGGACCTCGGGCGGCATGTAGTTCTCGTCATGCTTGGCCAGCACCTCGGTGGCGATCAGGGTGCCGCTGGCATCGAGCTGACCCTGGGCGATCGCCCCCTTGCCCTCGGCGAAGAGGTCGGGCAGCACGCCGCGGTAGCGCACCGGCAGCGCATGGCCGGCGTCGGCCAGCGCGAAGCGCAGCTCCAGCGCGCCCTGCTGGCGCTGTATCGAGCCGGCCTGCACCAGGCCGCCGACCCGCAGCACCTGGCCGGGCTGCTGTTGCGCTCGCGCGGTGCCTGTCCGCAGCTCGCTGGGGGTGACGAAGAAGACCAGATTGCTGCGGAAGGCGTTCTTGACGAAGAGGCCGGCGGCCAGCAGCAGGGCGCCCGCCGCCAGCAGCAGCAGCGCGCGCCGGCGGCGCGGGCTCAGCCAGCTCGGTGCGGTTTGACTCATCGCTGACTCCTGGTCCCTGTGGGCTGTTGTTGTTGCGCCTGCAGCTGCTGCAGCCGGCGCGCCTGGCGCCGCAAGCCCCATTGCTCGGCCATGAGGCCCAGCGCGGTGGCAGCCACGCTGCCCCACACCCAGGGGCCGTGGCGGCCCATCTGCACAAAGGCCGACCAGTCGGCCCACCAGAGCTGGATTCCTTCAGGCATGGGCCATCTCCTTGGCGTCGTGAACGGGCAGCTGCTGCAGCTCGGCTAGCCAGCGGGCATGGGCCTCGCGCTCGGCGATCAGCAGCTGCACCCGCTGCAGCACGGTGGCCGCCGCCCAGGCCCAGGCGGCCAGCACGCACAGCAGCAGGGCGGCCAGCATGGCCGGCGCCATGCTGGCGCCGCGGGCGGTGATGCTGGCGCCCTGGTGCAGGGTGTTCCACCACTGCACCGAGAAATACATCACCGGCAGATTCAGCCCGCCCAGCAGGGCCAGCACCGCACAGGCACGGTCGGCGCGCTGGGCATCGCTGATCGCACCGCGCAGCGCCAGATAGCCGAGGTAGAGCAGCAGCAGCAGCAGCGAGGAGGTCAGCCGCGCGTCCCAGACCCACCAGGTGCCCCACATCGGCTGGCCCCATAGCGCGCCGGTGATCAGCGACAGCGCGGCGAACAGCGCGCCGGTGGGCGCCAGCGCATGGGCCAGCAGATGCGAGAGCCGGGTGTGCCAGACCAGGCCGACGAAGCTCCACAGCGCCATCAGGCCGTAGCAGAACATCGCGACCCAGGAGGCCGGCACATGCAGATAGAGGATGCGGTAGCCCTCGCCCTGCACCGCATCGGCCGGGGTGAAGGCAAAGCCCAGCAGGGCGCCGGCGATGCCGCTCAGCAGGGCCAGGGCCTTGAGCGGGCCGACCAGGCGCCGCGCCAGCGGCAGGAAGCGCGCCGGGCTGGCGAACCAGAACAGGTATTTGGACAGCTTCATGGCTTTTTCACGCCTCGATTCCTATGCGCACCGCCGCGGCGGCCAGCCAGGGGCAGAGCGCCAGGCTGGCGCAGGCCATCGCGGCCAGCAGCGAGAGATGGGCGGCGGCGCTTTCACCGCCCTGGGCCGCGCGCACCGCCAGGCTGCCGAAGACCAGCACCGGCACCGCCAGCGGCAGCACCAGGCCGACCACCAGCAGCGCGCCCTGGCGCAGCCCGGCCGCCAGGGCCGCCACCACGCCTGACAGCAGCACCAGCACCAGCAGGCCCAGGGCCAGGGCCAGCATCAGCACGCCCAGGGCCGCGGCCGAGAGCCCGTACTGCAGCGCCACCAGCGGGGCCAGCAGCAGCACCGGCAGGCCGGCCAGCAGCCATTGCGCCAGCAGGCGTGCGCCCACCAGCAGGGGCAGGGGCACGCCGCTGAGCAGGCATTGGTCCAGCCAGCCCTTTTGCAGGTCTTCGTCGAAACAGCGCGCGCTGACCAGCAGCACGCTCAGCAAGGCCGCCACCCACAGCACGCCAGGCGCCAGCAGGGCCAGGGTCTGCGGGGTGGGCGCGACCGAGAGCGCCGGCAGGCTGGCGACGCAGGCGAAGAACAGGCCCTGGATCAGCCAGTCGGCCGGGCGCGCCAGCGCCAGCGCGGTCTCGCGCTGCAGCTGCGAGCGCAGCGCGCTGCCCCAGCCGGGCGCCGTGGCCTCGCGCGGCACGGCGAATGCCAGGCTGATGCCCTCGGCGCTCATGGGGCAAGCTCCTGAGCGGCCGGGAGCTGCAGCGACAGCGCCGTGCAGGCCGGGAACTCGGCCGGCAGATGCTGGTGCGAGCTCAGCAGCAGCGCGCCGCCGCGCGCCAGATGGGCGCTGGCCAGCTGGCTGAGCCAGCGGCAGGCGGCCTCGTCCAGCGCGTCGAAGGGTTCGTCCAGCAGCCATAGCGGCGCCGGCAGCAGGCCCAGCCGAGCCAGGGCCAGCTTGCGGCGCTGGCCGGCCGAGAGCTGGCGCAGCGGTCGCTGCAGACCGGCCAGGCCCAGCGCCTCCAGCAGCGGCGGCAGGGCCGCCTGGGGCAGCTCGTGCAGCTGCGCGAAGAGCTGCAGATTGCGCTGTGCGCTCAGGTCCTCGGCCCAGCCGTCCTGATGGCCCAGCCAGGCCAGGCCGCGCGGGCCCAGCGGGCGCTCGATCTGGCCGGCCAGCGGCGGGCGCAGGCCCGCCAGCGTGCGCAGCAGGGTGGTCTTGCCCGAGCCGTTGGCGCCGCGCAGATGCAGGGCATCACCGGCCCGCAGCAGCAGGTTCAGCGGGCCCCACAGGCGCAGGCCATTGCGCTCGCCGATCAGGCCCTGGGCCCGCAGCAGCACGCTGCGCTGGGTCGGCAAGGTCATGGCGCCCCCTCGGCCAGCACCTCGATCAGGCCCTGCATCTCCGGATGCGGGCCGCAGCGATAGGGCTGCAGACCCGGCTGGCTGAAGCGCAGCTGCCAGCTGTCGCCGGGCAGCAGGCGCTCCGACTCCAGGCCGGCATGCTCGCCGCCGGGGCCGAACAGCACCGAATGGCTGACCCGCTTCTCGGTATTGAGCCAGCGCACCGTGCTGCCGACCCGCACGCGCAGGCGCGGCGGCTCGAAGCGGTAGGCGCTGATGCTCACCGTGAGCGGCTCCGCGGCCGCAGCGCTGGCGACCACATCAGTCCCATCAGCGGCGCGCGCAGGCCAGCCTGCGGCCCCCAGCAGGGCCAGGAGCAGCAGCTGGCGGCGCGCAGCGGGCCGCAGCGAGGCGGGGGGCGCTTGCATGATTGCCGGCGCGGCGGGCTCAGTGCTTCGCCGCGCTGATATCGGCCTTGGTGTCCAGCCCCAGGCTGTAGCCCAGGCTGACATGGTGGTAGCGGCCGGCCGTGTGGTCGTCGTGGATGGCGAAGCCGAAGTTGTAGGTCTTGCCGCTGGCCAGAGCGATATCGCCCTCGCCGCCGCCGGCCAGCTTGCGGGTGAAGGTGACGACCCATTCGTCGCCCTTCTTCTCGCCCTTGGCCTCGACCAGGCCCTTGCCGCCTTCCATCACGCGCTTGTCGGCCACATAGCCGTCGGCCTTGCCGCTCTTGCTGCTCCACTGCAGCAGGTCGTAGAACTTGCCGCTGGCCAGGCTGCCGTCCTTGACGTACTTGGTCTTCTTGTCGTCCTTGGCCTCGGGCATGGTGCGGGCATCGGTATGGCAGGTTTCCCAGCAGCCCGAGAGGTTGGCGCGCTCGATCTTGTTGTCCTCCAGCATGAAGGCCAGCTTGACCGCGTTGTCCTTGTCCATCTTGTCGGCGCCGCCGGCCGGCTGTTTCCAGCTGAAGCGCAGATAGAGGTTGGCGCCGTCATGGGCGGCCTGCACATTGACCGGGATGGACCCGGCCTTGCCCTTGATCGGCTTGGGCTCGTTCTTCTGGCCGCTGGCCATCTTCTTGCCCATGTCGGCGGTTTCTTCGTGGTGGCAGCTGGCGCAGCTCTCGCCCTTCTTGAGCGCACGGGCGCCGCCATGCTCGCTGCCCTTGGTGATCCATTCCAGCGGCGAGGCGCCCGGATAGAAGACCGTGATCTTGGTGGCGGGCACCTTGGCCCAGTCGGGCGCGGCGGCGTGCGCGCTGCCGATCGAGAGGGTCGAGAGGGCCAGCGTGGCGGCGGCCAGCGCGATGTGTCGGTTATGCATGATGGCTATGGTCCTTTCAGAGGCGGGGCGGCAGACTTACTCGTCGTCTTCCTTCATGCCCTTGGGCTTGTGGTGGGCGATGCCCTTGTGGCAGTCGATGCAGGTCTCGTTGTTCTTGACCGCCAGCTCGTGCGACTTCTTGGCGCGCGGCTTCTGCTTCTCGGTGTCCATGCTGGCCAGCGTGTGGCAGTTGCGGCATTCCAGCGAGTTGTTGGCCTTCATCCGGGCCCATTCGCGCTCGGCCAGTTCCAGGCGCTTGGCCTCGAACTTCTCGCGCGTGTCCACCGTACCCATGAACTTGCCGTAGAGCTCGCGCGAGGCCTGGATCTTGCGCAGGATCTTGGGGCCCCATTCCTTGGGCACATGGCAGTCGGGGCAGGTGGCGCGCACACCGGTGCGGTTGGTGTAATGGATGGTGTTCTCGGAGTATTCCTTGTAGACGTTGTTGCGCATCTCGTGACAGCTGATGCAGAACTTCTCCGAGTTGGTCCATTCCATCGCGGTGTTGAAGCCGCCCCAGAACAGCACGCCGGTGACGATGCCGACCGACAGCAGGGCCAGCAGCGAGTAGCGGCTGGGTTGCAGCAGCGCCTGCCAGCAGCGCCGCAGCAGTCCGGGTCGGGCATTGGAGTCTTGGCTCACGGCAGATCCTTGTTTGATTCTGTGGTGCGATGACGGGGTCGGAAGCGGGCCGGCGGACGCTCAGTGCTGGCGTCAGCCGGTCCCGCAGGCCCATCAATAGACGTCGTGCTGGGTGTTCCAGACGTTGAACTTGCCGGTCGGGGTCACGATGCGCGGATCGGTGATCACCTTCTTCAGCTTCAGCGTCTTGTCGTCATAGACGACGATGGCCGACTGGTCGGTCTTGCCACCCCACAGCGAGATCCACACCTCGTCACCCGCCTGGTTGTACTCGGGGTGGGTGGCACGGCGCAGCGCCTTGGTCTCGGGCAGGCCCGAATCCTTGGCCACATTGAGCTTGACCGGCTCCTTGCTGAGGTCCTTCATGTCGTAGACATAGACCGACTCGGCGTTCTCGCGCTCAGGATTCATCGGCATGTCCGCCCACAGATGGCTGGACTTGGGATGGGTCTTGACGAAGAGGTTGCCGGCGCCGGCGGTCTTCAGCTCCTGCACCACCTTCCAGTTGTGCTGCTTGAACTTGGCGTACTTGCCTTCCTCCGAGGGGGTGGAGATCAGTGTGATCGCCGCGTCGCCCAGATGGCCGGTGGCCCAGACGGGACCGTAGGTGGGATGCACGAAGTTGGCGCCACGGCCCGGATGCGGGATCTTCTTGGTGTCCACCAGGGCGGCCAGCTTGCCGGTCTTGGTGTCCACCGCGGCGATCTTGTGCGAGGCATTGGCGGCCACCAGGAAGTAGCGCTTGCTCATGTCCCAGCCACCGTCGTGCAGGAACTTGGCCGACTCGATCACCGTCGACTTCAGGTTCTTCAGGTCGCTGTAGTCCACCAGCATGATCTGGCCGGTTTCCTTGACGTTGACCACCCATTCCGGCTTGGTCAGCGAGGCCACGATGGAGGCCACGCGCGGCTCGGGGTGGTACTCGCCGTCCACCGTCATGCCGCGGGTCGAGACGATCTTCATCGGCTTGAGCGTCTCGCCTTCCATGATCGAGTACTGGGGCGGCCAGTAGGTGCCGCCGATCAGGTACTTGTCCTCGAAGCCCTTGAACTTGGACACGTCCACCGAGCGCGCATCGGCACCCAGCTTGACGGTGGCCACCGTGGTGGGGGTCTCGAACCACATATCGATCAGGGTCACCAGACCGTCACGGCCGACGGTGTAGACATAGCGGCCCGAGGCCGACAGACGCGAGATATGCACCGCGTAGCCGGTGTCCAGCACCTGCCAGATGTTCTTGGTGTCGCCGTCGATCAGGGCCAGCTTGCCGGTGTCGCGCAGCGTGATCGCGAAGACGTTCTTCAGGTTGATCTTGTTGAGCTGCTTCTTGGGGCGCTGCTCGACCGGCACGATCAGCTTCCAGGACGCTTCCATGTCCTTCAGGCTGAACTCGGGCGGCACATCCGGCGTCTGCTGGATGTAGCGGGCCATCACATTGATCTCGTCCTTGGAGAGGATGTCGTCGTAGTTGACCATGCCGCCCTCGGTGCCCAGGGCGATGATCTTCTCCAGCCGGTTGGTGCCCAGCTTCAGCGTGCCGCCTTCCTGGGTGCTGCCGTCAGCGGCCTTCTTGCTCCAGTGCGGCTCCAGGTTCTTGCCGGTCGCGCCCTTGCGCAGCACGCCGTGGCAGCCGGCGCAGCGCTCGAAGTAGATCTTCTTGCCGACTTCCATCTCGGCGGGCGTCATCTCGGGGGCCTTGGCGGTCGTTTGGGCATGCGCGCCAAAGGCCAGGGCCGCTGCCATGGCTGCCATCAGCCGGGACAGATTCTGGGTGGTCATCTCTTTGCACTCCGTCTTGTGGGCCCCGGCCTCGCCATCTTGTCTCGTGTGCGGGCGCCGTTGCCCTTGCAGCTCGTTCACCATGTCCAGAGCGTCCGGTCCGGGCTTTTGCTGCCTGGTACTCATCGCTGGCCATGGACCCGGCGGGGGGCTGCTGTTCCTCGCATCGGGCAGCGCTATGGTCGGTGGGCGCCTGCTTCGAGTCCTTGAACTGGTTCAAGCAATCGGAGCCTGGTGCAGCGTTGCCACGGTGCAGATGCGCGGCGTCAAATCGCTGCTCTGGGCCTGTGCCAGATCCCAGCCCATCAGCATCACGCCGAGGGCCAGCAGCAGCTTGGAAAGGAACTTGAAATGCTCGTACATGATCGGTGCCTTTGGCGTCTGGAGGTCGGGATTGCGTCGATAGGGCTCCATGCTGGGCGAGACGGATCGCGCTGTCCTTGAAGCAGTTCAAGACAGGGGGCCGCTCCCGGCGGCACACAATCGGTGACGCTCAGGCGCTGGTGTAGCGCGCCAGATGCTGGGGCTGCAGGATGCGGATGTCGCGCCGGCAGATCTGGATCAGGCCGGCCTCTTCGAGTTCACGCAGCACGCGCGAGAAGTATTCGGGGGTCAGGCTCAGGCGCGAGGCGATGGTGGCCTTGCTGACCGGCAGCGAGACGGTGATGGGGCGGCTGCAAGCCTCGTCCTGCTCGGCCAGCAGATAGCCGATCACACGACGCAGGCCGCTGTGCAGGCAATAGGCTTCCACATCGCGCCACAGACCCTGGATGCGCTGCGAGGCGCCGGCCAGCAGGCGCAGTGCGAAGCGCGGGTCGCGCGCCACCTGCTCGGTCATAGCCGCCTTGGGGATGCGCAGCACCAGGGCCTCGGTCAGGGTCTGGGCGGCCAGGCTGTGCGGCTGCTCGTTGAACACCAGCGTCTCGCCCAGCGGCTGACCCGGCCCCACCAGCTCCACCACCTTCTCGGCGCCATGGCTGGCGATGGTGAAGAGCTTGGCATGGCCGGTCACCACCACCAGCACCGCCTCGCAGCGCTCGCCGGCCTCGAACAGCGTCTCGCCCCGGCCCAGGCGCAGCAGGCTGCAGCCCTGGCTGGCGATACGGGCACGGTCGGCGTCGCACAACTCGCTGAACAGCGGCAGTACGGACAGATAGCGTGGTAGGTCGAAGCTGGCTTGCATGGGGAACTCCCGGTGGTCTTTTTCTGGCGACGGGGGCGATTCTTCGGCCTTGCTTGGAATCAAGTTTGATGCGCATCAATGGCGACAGGCACCTAGTTCTTCAGAACTATGGGGGCCTAGTCCTTTTGGGTGAGTGCTGCTCGCACCGGCACTGCAGGCACCAGGCCGGGCTGCGCAGTTTTGCCGCTAGCGGACCGCAATGAAACAGGCCCGGCACCCGCTGGACGGGGCCGGGCCTGGCCGGGGCTGGCGGGGTGGCGCGCCGTGTCTCAGACGGGCGCCGTGTAGCGCGCCAGGCGCTGCACATCGAGGATGTGGATGTCGCGCTTGTCGATCGCGATCAGGCGGGCGGCCTCCAGCTCGTGCAGCACGCGCGAGAAGTACTCGGGGGTGAGGCTCAGGCGCGAGGCCAGCGTGGCCTTGCTGACCGGCAGCGAGACGGTGATCACCTCGCCGCTGACGCAGTCCTCGGCCCAGCGCTCGCCCAGCTGGTCGCGCAGCAGATAGCCGATCACCCGCTGCACGCCGCTGTGCAGCGCATAGGCCTCCACATCGTGCACCAGACCGTGCAGGCGGCGCGAGATGCCAGCGAGCATGCGCAGCGCGAAGCGCGAGTCGTGCTCAATCTCGGTCAGCACCGCGGCCTTGCCCACGCTCAGCAGCAGGCAGTCGCTCAGGGCCTGGGCATTGATGATGTAGGGCTTGCCGGTGAACATCAGCGCCTCGGCGAAGCTGTGGCCGGGCCCGACCAGCTCGATCACCTTCTCCTGCCCGCTGGGCGAGATCGCGAACAGCTTGACCTGGCCGGTGACGGTGACATGGAACTCTTCGCAGGGCTCGCCGACGCGGAACACCGTGTCGCCGCGCGCCAGCCGGCGCAGCTGGCAGCCGCCGGCCAGGCGCTGCAGCTCGGTGGGGCTGAGATCGGTGAAGAGCGGCAGCACCGACAGATAGCGGGGTAGGTCGAAAGCGGCGCGGGTTTCCATGGTGGCCGCATTGTGGTGAGTGGACCGGAGCTAGGAATTGAGCAGCGTCAATGGATATGGATCAAGCCGGCTGCCGGGCCGGCCCCTTCCCGGGCCAGAATCCAGGCCCTATGCAAAGTTCCCAAAGCAAGGCAGCCGAGGCCCTGTACCCGCTGCTCTTCGTCGGCCTGTGGAGCACCGGCTTCATTGGTGCCAAATTCGGCCTGCCCGACGCCGGGCCGCTGACCTTCCTGAGCTGGCGCTACGCGATCGTGCTGCTGCTGATGGGCGGCATCGCCTGGCTGGGCCGCGCGCCCTGGCCCAAGGGCTGGCGCGCGCGGCTGCATATCGGCGTCTCGGGCCTGCTGGTGCATGGGGTCTATCTGGGCGGGGTCTTTGTCGCGATTTCCCAGGGCCTGCCGGCCGGCGTCACCGCCCTGCTGGTGGGCCTGCAGCCGCTGCTGACCGCGCTGGGCGCCGGCGCGCTGCTGGGCGAGCGGGTGCGGGCCAGCCAGTGGCTGGGCCTGGCCCTGGGCTTTGCCGGCGTGGCCCTGGTGGTGGCGCACAAGCTGCTGGGCGTGGCGGGCATCGATGCGCCGCGGCTGGCCGCCATGCTGCTGCCGGCCCTGCTGGCGCTGCTGGGCATCACCGCCGGCACGCTGTACCAGAAGCGCTTCTGCCCGGCCTTCGATCTGCGCAGCGGCTCGGTGCTGCAATTCCTGCCCTGCCTGGCGCTGACCCTGCCGCTGGCGGCGCTCAGCGAAAGCCTGACGGTGCGCTGGAGCGGCCAGTTCGTCTTCGCGCTGGCCTGGCTGGTGCTGGTGCTCTCGCTGGGCGCGGTGAGTCTGCTCAACACGCTGATACGGCGCGGCAGCGCGGTCAATGTGGCCAGCCTCTTCTATCTGGTGCCGCCCACCACCGCGCTGCTGGCCTGGGCCCTGTTCGGCGAGACGCTGACCGGCCTGGCCCTGCTGGGCATGGGGCTGACGGTGGCGGGCGTGTGGCTGGCGCGGCGCTGAGGCGCCGCCGTGCAAGGGTTTGGCCGCTCAGCGCACCAGGCTCGCATACACCCCGGTCAGGCGCTGCGGCAGCTCCTCGGGCCGGCGCACCTGGGCCCAGCCCTTGCTGCCGAACAGATGAGGCAGATAGTCGTGGGCGTCGGCGTCGATGCTGATGCAAAAGGGCGTGAGCCCGGCCTCGCGGGCCTCGCGCACCGCCTGGCGGGTGTCCTCGATACCCCAGCGGCCCTCGTAGACATCGAGGTCATTGGGCTTGCCGTCGGTCAGCAGCAGCAGCAGACGCTGGCGCTCGGGGCGTTGCTGGAGCTGCAGTGTGGCGGCACGCAGCGCGGCGCCCATGCGGGTGTAGTAGCCCGGCCGGATCGCACCCACCCTGGCCTGCACCGCGGCGTTGTGCTTCCAGCCCTCGTCGAAGCCCTTCAGATGCTGCAGCCGCACATGGTTGCGCCGCACCGAGGAGAAGCCCAGCATCGCGAAGGCATCGCCGCAACCCGACAGCGCCTCGCCGAAGACATAGAGGGCGTCGCGTATCACGTCGATGACGCGCTGCTCGTTATTGCAGTAGGCGTCGGTGGACATGGACAGATCGGCCAGCAGCAGGCTGGCCAGGCTGCGCTCGCCGCGGCGCAGCCGGCGCGCGAAGACCAGCGGGTCGCCGCCCTGGTCCGGCTGCGGGCTCGTCGGCGGAGCGCTCAGCGCGGCGCCCAGGCCGGTGCTGTGGCGCACCCAGGCGTCGATATCGATCTGCTCGCCGTCGGCGCAGGCGCGCTGCCAGCGCGGTGCGGCGCGCAGCAGCTCCAGGCGGCGGCGCATGCGGCCGGCGCTGGCGCGCAGCTGCGGGCCGGGCTTGAAGGCCGCGGTGTCAGGTCTTGCCACCAGGGTCTGCACCGCGCAATGGGCCGGCAGCAGGCGGCGCTGCTTCCAGTCCCATTCGGGCAGCTGCAGCGCCTCGCCCAGCGGCAGATCATCGGCGCTGGCGCTGGGCAGGTCGAGGTCGAAGCGCACCCGCGAGGCGCTGCGGGTCTGGCCCTCGCGGCTCAGGTGCAGCTGCTCCATATCGTCGGCCGCGGCCAGCGCATGGCCGTCGTCCTCGTCGTCCTCGGCGCGGTCCAGCGGCACATGCTCGTTCCAGCTCAGCAGTGACTCGATCTTGGCCGGCAGCAGCAGCACCGGCCGCTTCTCGGCCTCGGTCTGAATCTGCTGGGTGCGGCGCCGGGTGGCGCTGTGCGCCAGGGCCTGGCCCTGCGGCCCGCCGGGCGGCGGCGGGTCCGCATCGCTGCGTCGGCCAGCCGTGCCACTGACGGCCGGCAGAGCCTCCAGCCACATCCACACCGGCGCCACGTCCAGGCAGCCGGGCGCAGGCGCGTCGTCAGCCAGGCTCTGCCCCTGCAGCGCCGCCTGCACCCAGGCCTCGGCGCTGGCTGCCGCGCCCTTGAGGCGCTCGGGCCGCGGGCGCAGCGCCAGCTCGGCCTGCAGCAGTCGCTGCCAGCGTGGGCGCAGGCCCGGGCAGCGCTGCAGCGCCCGCGCGCTGGCGGCCAGATTGTCGTGCAGCCAGCCCTGGCCGCTGCGCTCGAAGGCGGCGGCCAGCGCCGCCAGCCAGAGATAGAGCTCGCGGTTGAGCTGCGCCTCGGCATGCACCGCGATGCGCGGCGGCAGGGCCAGCGTGTCGGCGTCGAGCTGGGGCCGCTGGGCGCGCAGGCCGCTGCCGGCCAGGCGCTGCAGCCAGTCGCGTGGACCGCCCACCCGGGCCAGGCCGGCCGGCACCAGGCGTACCGCGCCGGGGCCGCCGGCGGCGCGGAACAGCAGTGTGGCCGGCCGCAGCACGCTGTCCAGCGCCACCGCGGCGGCCTGGTGTTCGCGCTCAGCGGCCTTGCTGATGAAGCGGTGCCAGCGTTCGCCTACCCACTCTTCCATCTCAGGGTCCTTCCTGCCTGCGCTGGCGCAGGGTTTCGCGCAGGGCCTCCAGCCCGACCTGCCACTGCAGATTGGGCGCGCGCTGCTGGGCCGCGTGCGAGCTTTCGCATTCGCTGACGCACTGGCCGCATTGCACGCAGGAGAACATCATGCGCTTGATATTGCGCGGCTTGAGCCGCATCGGGCAGGCCGTGTCGCAGGCCGCGCCCTCGGGGGATTGGGCGGTGCTGCAGCTGCGGCAGTCGCGCGCGCGTTCGCGCTCGAAGCTCACCACCAGGGCACGCGGGTTGGCCATCCAGGCCAGGCTCTGGAAGAAGCCCACCGCGCAGCCGAAACGGCAGAACAGGTGGCGGGCCAGGGCCAGCTCCAGCGTGAACACCGTGCCGGCGATCAGGATGAAGCGCAGCTCTGCCGGCGTCAGCGCGCCCTGCAGCAGATGGCTCCAGATGCGCGCCGGCGGCAGCAGATAGGTCAGCAGCGTGATGGCCCACAGAAAGCCGAAGCTGGCGCAGGCCAGCAGGAACAGCGGCCAGTAGTGCGGCTGGGCCTGTTCGCCGGGCTTCAGAGAAGATTTCTTCTCCCAGACGCTGAAGCGGCCGCTGGCCTTGTGCAGCAGGCGGTTGAGCCCCTCGACCAGCGAGAAATGCGGGCACAGCCAGCCGCAGTAGAGCCGGCCCCAGCGCCAGGCCACATAGAGAAAACCACCGGCCAGGGCCGCCAGCGGCAGCAGTCCGCGCACGATCAGGGTCAGCGCCGCCGCGGTGGGCGTGACCTGGCCCTGGGCCAGCGCGTCTATGCCCAGCGACCAGCGCATGCCCAGCACCCAGAGCTGGGTCTCGCTGAGGTCGAAGCGCAGCAGGTTCAGCGCCGGGGCCAGCAGGAACAAAAGAAAAAAGCCGGCCTGGGTGAGCCGGCGGCGGCGCTGCAGACGCGCCATGGGCAGGGCGGGCTCCGGCTGTGCCGCCGCGCTGAGCACCTTGCCTGCGCGGGGCTGCGCCAGGGCGGCAGGGCGCTCAGGCATGGCGGGCGGCCGCCTGGGCCGGGTCTGCGGGGCCCAGCACCGCGTCCGCCACCTCGGCCAGCGCGGCCACCGTCTCGGCCTCATCGCTGAGGGCCTCGACGATGGCGGCCTGGGCGGCGCGCGCCAGCGGCAGGCCGGCGACGGCCAGGCGGGCCGCCATCACCAGCAGGCGGGTGCTGGCGCTTTCCTCCAGATCATGCTCGGTGAGCCGGCGCAAGGCCTGGCCCAGCTTGACCAGCTGGGCGGCCATGGCCGCGCTGCAGCCGCTCTCGGCCTGGATGATGTTGCGTTCCACCTCGGGCAGCGGATAGTCCAGGCTCAGCGCGACGAAGCGCTGGCGGGTGCTGGGCTTCAGCCCCTTGAGCAGATTCTGGTAGCCGGGGTTGTAGCTGATCACCAGCATGAAGCCCGGCGCCGCCGGGATCAGCTCCCCGGTGCGTTCCAGCGGCAGCATGCGGCGGTCGTCGGCCAGCGGGTGCAGCACCACGGTGGTGTCCTTGCGGGCCTCGACCACCTCGTCCAGATAGCAGATCGCGCCGCCGCGCACCGCCCGCGTCAGCGGGCCGTCGCTCCAGCGGGTGTTGCCGCCTTCGATCAGGTGGCGGCCCACCAGATCGGCGGCGCTGAGGTCGTCATGGCAGCTGACCGTGATCAGCGGGCGGCCCAGGCGGGCCGCCATATGCTCGACCAGGCGGGTCTTGCCGCAGCCGGTGGGCCCCTTGATCAGCAGGGGCAGGCGGGCCGCATGGGCCTGGGCAAAGAGCTCGCACTCCTGGCCCTGGGCGGCGTAGAAGGGAGCCGGCTGCGGTTGATGCAGCGCGGCCACCTCGGTCTGGCTGAGCATATTCATGCGGAGCTCCTGCTTTCTTTCTTGCGCGGCTTCAGGCAGCGCGCAGACGGGCGGCCAGCTCGGGCTGGGCGTCGTCCTCATCGGCGCCGGCGCCGATGAAGAAGCTTGCCAGATAGGTCAGCAGGCCGGCCAGGAACATCGTGCCGCCGGCGACCCGCACCCAGTAGAAGAAGCGCAGCTGGTCCTGCGTGGCCATGAAGCCCAGCGCGCCCTCGGTCGGGATGCGCTGCAGCCAGACCTGCAGGATGCCAGCGCCGGTCAGGGCCAGCACCATCACGCCCATGCCGATGCTCATGATCCAGAAGCTCCACATCTCATAGGCCTGGGCCCGCTTGGAGTTGGCTTCGCGGCCGCGGATGATGGGCATGGCGTAGCTGATCATCGCGATCACCACCAGCACATAGGCGCCGTAGAAGGCCAGGTGGCCGTGGGCCGCGGTGATCTGGCTGCCGTGGGTGTAGTAGTTGACCGGGCTCAGCGTGTGGATGAAGCCCCACAGGCCGGCGCCCAGGAAGCCCATCACCGCGCAGCCCACGGCCCACAGTACCGCCGCCTGGTTCGGATGCTCGCGCTTGCGACGCTGCACCATATTGAAGGCGAACAGGGTCATCATGAAGAAGGGAATGGGTTCGAGCGCGCTGAACACGCTGCCCACCCACTGCCAGTAGCCCGGCAGGCCGATGAAGAAGAAGTGGTGGCCGGTACCCAGGATGCCGGTGACCAGGGCCATGGTGATGATCAGGTAGAGCCACTTGTCGATCACCTCGCGGTCCACGCCGGTGGTCTTGATCAGCACGAAGGCCAGGATCGCGCCCATGATCAGTTCCCAGGTGCCCTCGACCCACAGGTGGACGACGAACCACCAGTACATCTTGTCGCGGATCAGGTTGCTGGGGTTGACGAAGCTGAACAGGAACAGCAGCGCCAGGCCCCACAAGCCCATCAGCAGCACCAGGGTGATGGCGGTCTTGCGGCCCTTCAGCACGGTCATCGTGATGTTGAACAGAAAGGCCAGTGCCACGACCACGATGCCCAGCTTGGTGGGCAGCGGCTGCTCGAGGAACTCGCGGCCCATGGTCGCCAGCATGTCATTGCCGGTGGCCTGGGCCAGCGTGGCATAGGGCACCAGCAGATAGCCCAGGATGGTGGCGGCGCCGGCGGCCAGGAAGACCCAGAACAGGATCTTGGCCAGCAGCGGGCTGTAGAGGTCGGTCTCCGCCTCCTCGGGCACCAGATAGTAGGCCGAGCCCATGAAGCCCATCAGCAGCCACACGATCAGCAGATTCGTGTGCACCATGCGGGCGATATTGAAGGGGATGTAGGGGAACAGCAGATCCCCCAGCAGGTACTGCAGGCCAAGGGCCAGACCGAACACGATCTGGCCGACGAAGAGGCCGATCGCGCCGATGAAGTACAGCCGGGCGACCGACTGCGAGGGGAACTTGAGTGTTGCGGCTTTCATTTTCTTGTGCTCCTCAACCTTCGATGTTGGGCGGCCAGTTCTCGGTGTCGACGCCATTGGTCCACTTCAGGAACTCGACCAGATCGTTGAGCTGCTGGTCGTTCAGATGGAAGTTGGGCATCTGGCGACGGCCCGGCGCGCCGGTGGGCTGGGCCTGCATCCAGGCCTTGATGAAGTCGGGGCCGCGGCGCTTGTAGACATTGCCCAGCTCGGGCGCGAAATAGGCGCCCTCACCCAGCAGGGTGTGGCAGCCTATGCAGTTGCGGGTTTCCCAGATGTGCTTGCCGCGCACCACGGCCGGCGTGATCTCGGCGGCTTTGGAGCGCTCGGGAATGCGCTGCTCGGTATCGAAGATCAGGACCGCGAACAGCAGCACGAAGAAGGCCGTGCCACCGTAGAAGATATTGCGGGCCATCTGGCTGCTGAAGCCTCGGCTCATGGTCATCCTCCAGGATTGGATTGATTGGGATGGCGCTAGCCTAGGGATGAGCGGCCGGGAAATCCTTGAACCTGTATAAGAAATTCAGGTTTGATGGGTTTGACGCACAGTGGCGGGGCGACTGCGCGGCCGGGGCCGCCTACACTGGCCGGCATGAATATTTCCACCTTCGACGATCTGCTGCAGGCGGCCCGCCAGCAGCCCGAGCCGCAGCGCCTGCTGCTGGTGTTTGCTGGCGCCAGCCTGGGCGAGGACGCCAGCCCGGCCGAGCGCGCGGCCTTCGAGGCCGGCGAGGGCGGCGAGATCGCCCCGTTGATGTGCGTGGACAAATCGGCGGCCGAGCTGGCGAGCTTTGCCGCGCTGGCCGCCGAGGCCGAAGCCATGGGCCAGCCCTGGGTGCTGGTGTTTGCCGCCGCGATGCCGGCCGCCGCCGCGGCGGCGCAGGTGGATGCCGCGCTGCAGCGCCTGGTGGAGGCGGTGCGGGTGGGGCAGCTGCAGGGGCTGATCCCCTTCAACCGGGACGGGCAGGCGGTGAATCTGGGCTGATCGCCCGCCCGCCTGGCTGTTCGCTCAGCCGCGCCGCAGCGTCAGCCCCGGCAGGCGCCGGCGCAGGCGCTGCAGCAGGGCCTCGCCGGGATAGTCGGCGGGCACGGGGCCCAGTGCCGGCAGCGCAGTGCCCTCGGCGCCGCGAGCGATCTGCAGCGCCCACTGCGTGACCCCGGCGCGGCCCAGCTCGGCGGCCAGGGCCAGCAGCGCGGCCTCGTCGTGCAGGCAGGGGTGGATGGTGCTGCGGCATTCATAGGCCAGGCCGGCGCGGCCGGCCGCCGCCAGCAGGGCCAGGCTCTGCGCCACCGGCGTGCTTGCGCCCGGCACGCCGGTGATGCGCTGGTGCAGGGCCGCATCGGCCAGCGGCGCCTTGATGTCCAGCCCCACCCAGTCCAGCAGTGGCAGCAGTGTCTGCAGCCGCTCGGGGTAGAGACCGGCCGTGTGCAGGCCCACCTTGAAGCCGCGCGCCCGCACCTGGGCGGCGGCGCGCGGCAGCGCCGCGTCCAGCGTCGGCTCGCCGCCGCTGAATACCAGCGCATCCAGCAGGCCGCGGCGGCGCTCCAGCCAGGCCAGCAGCGCCGGCCAGTCGAGCTGGCCGGCGCTGCGCGGCTGCAGATGGGGGTTGTGGCAGTAGACGCAGCGCCAGGGGCAGCCCTGCAGAAAAACCACCGCGGCCAGGTGGCCGGGGTAGTCCACGCTGCTGAAGGGGGTCAGGCCGGCGACCGCCGGCCCCGCCGCGCTCAGCGGCCCTGCGCTGCGGCGCTCACGCGCTGTTCCTGGAAGCACAGTCTCTCCTTGAACTCGCCCAGCTTGCCGGTGTTGAACGAGGCCACCGGCCGGTGATAGCCCATCACCCGGGTCCAGACCTCGCAGCGCTGGCGCTCGTCCTCGCGCAGCAGCGGGTGGGCTCTGTGGCCGGGCTCGACGAGGGTGGGGGTGGCGGTGCTTGCATTCATATTGCTTGCCTTTCTGGCTGGGGTTGCGAAAACAGTTCGGGGCCGCATCCGCGCGCTCATGCCGCCACGGTGGCCTGCTGCTGTTGCTTGCGCGCCAGCGCTTCTTCATCGCAGCGCGGGCAGAACTCGTGCCGGCCGCTCAGATAGCCATGGCTGGGGCAGATCGAGAAGGTGGGTGTCACGGTGATATAGGGCAGCTTGAAGCGCGACAGAGAGCGCCGCACCAGCTCGCGGCAGGCCGCGCTGCTGGACAGGGCCTCGTTCATATAGAGGTGCAGCACCGTGCCGCCGGTGTATTTGCGCTGCAGCTCGTCCTGGCGCTCCAGGGCCTCGAAGGGGTCGTCGGTGAAGCCCACCGGCAGCTGCGAGCTGTTGGTGTAGTAGGGCTGCTCGGGCGTGCCGGCCTGCAGGATGGCGGGGAAGCGCCGCTTGTCTTCCTTGGCAAAGCGGTAGGTCGTGCCCTCGGCCGGCGTGGCTTCCAGGTTGTAGAGGTGGCCGGTCTCTTCCTGGAACTCCACCATGCGCGCGCGCACATGGTCCAGCAGGCGCAGCGCCAGCGCATGGCCGGCCGGGGTGCTGATGTCCTCCGCATCGGCCGTGAAGTTGCGGATCATCTCGTTGATGCCGTTGACCCCCAGCGTCGAGAAATGGTTGCGCAGCGTGCCCAGATAGCGCTTGGTATAGGGGAACAGGCCTTCGTCGATCAGGCGCTGTATCACTTTGCGCTTGATCTCCAGGCTGTCGCGGCCCAGGGCCAGCAGGGTGTCCAGGCGGCGCAGCAGGCCGGCCTCGTCGCCGGCATGCAGATGGCCCAGCCGCGCGCAGTTGATCGTCACCACGCCCAGCGAGCCGGTCTGCTCGGCCGAGCCGAACAGACCGTTGCCGCGCTTGAGCAGCTCGCGCAGGTCCAGCTGCAGGCGGCAGCACATCGAGCGCACCATATTCGGCTGCAACTCGGAGTTCAGGAAGTTCTGGAAATAGGGCAGGCCGTAGCGCGCCGTCATCTCGAACAGCGCATTGGCATTCGGGCTGTCCCAGTCGAAATCGGGCGTGATGTTGTAGGTGGGAATCGGGAAGGTGAAGGCCCGGCCGCGCGCGTCGCCGGTCATCATCACCTCGATATAGGCCCGGTTGATCAGGTCCATCTCGGCCTGCAGCTCGCCGTAGGCGAAGGGCATCTCGCGGCCGGCGATCTGCGGCACCTGCTCGCGCAGGTCCTCGGGGCAGGTCCAGTCGAAGGTCAGATTGGTGAAGGGCGTCTGCGTGCCCCAGCGCGAGGGCACGTTGAGGTTGTAGACCAGCTCCTGCATGCACTGGCGCACCTGGGTATAGCTCAGCGAGTCCTTGCGCACATAGGGCGCCAGATAGGTGTCGAAGCTGGAGAAGGCCTGGGCGCCGGCCCATTCGTTCTGCAGTGTGCCCAGGAAATTGACGATCTGGCCCACCGCGCTGGACAGATGCTGGGGCGGCCCCGACTCGACCTTGCCGGCCACGCCGTTCAGGCCCTCGTTGAGCAGGGTGCGCAGCGACCAGCCGGCGCAGTAGCCGCTGAGCATGTCCAGATCGTGGATGTGCAGATCGGCCTCGCGATGGGCCCGGCCTATCGCGGGCGGGTAGACCTGGTCCAGCCAGTAGTTGGCCACCACCTTGCCCGACACATTGAGGATCAGGCCACCCAGGCTCCAGCCCTGGTTGGCATTGGCCTTGATGCGCCAGTCGCGCTGCTGCAGGTACTCGTCCATCGTGGCCTGCACATCGACCAGGGTCTGGCGCGCGCCGCGCAGCTGGCGGTGCTGCTCGCGGTAGACCACATAGGCCCGCAGCGTGCGGCGCAGCCCGGCCTCGAACAGCGCCGCCTCCACCGCGTCCTGGATCTGCTCGATGCCGGGCGTGAAGCGGCCGGCGCTGTCGCTGGCGCTGCCCAGCGCCGCGATGCGCGGCAGCACCGCCAGCTGGGTCAGGCGCAGCGCGCCGCGGGCATTGAGCTCGCCGGTGGCCGCGCCGGCCCGCGCCAGCGCCTGGGTGATCTTGGCCGCATCGAAGTCGGCCAAGCGGCCATCGCGCTTGCTGACCTGGGCGGGCAGCGCCGCCTGCAGTGGTTGCTGCGCTGTCTTTGCCCCGATGGGCGTCTTTGCTGGCTCGGCCATGGTGCTGCTGCTCCCCTTCTTTTGTCCATATCTAGTGTCTGGCCGGCAGGATAGGCACTAGATATAGCGTGAGCAAGACCTGTCCCCGGCCAATCGGGCTGGGTTTGCGTTGGCGCAATGGCGGGGATCAAGCGGCGGATCGGGCGCTTGGGAGGGGGCACATTCCGACTTGCAGGAATGCTGGTTTTCCCGGTCATTCAGGTGCTGTGGGACAAGCACTTGCGGAGTCAGGTGCGTGTGACAATGAATCCCAAAATAGGTGAGATTGCACGAAGACCTGTGGTGAGTTGTCCGAGCCTTTCTTGTTTCGGGTGCCCTTGCCGTTCTTTCTTCCACCTTGCTGCCTATGTTTGCCTTGCGCAGGGCCTTGGGGCGTGCAAGCTGACCGGTCGCCTACCCGTAGCAATTGCGGCAGGGGCCGGTCACCAACAAGTTGTGCTATTTGCTTAACGGGGGATGTAGTGAATTTAAGCGCGATGGCTGAGCCACATGGCCTTGTTCCGTATCTGATTCATCTGATCGCTGGATCAATAATTCTCATCTCGGCAATTGTCGCGCTGGCTGCCCGGAAAGGCGGCGCTGCACATATATTGTCCGGCCGCATTTTTGTTGCCTTTGGCGTGCTGGCAGGCATCACGGCCCTGGTATTCATGGGTGATATAGGGTTTGTGCCAAACATCTATGGGACATCGGTGTTGGCCATGACGGTCCTCATTTCGTCATTCCTCGCACTCAAGAAACCCGAGCCCAAGGTAAAGGCTGCCGAGCTTGTTTGTTTCCTTCTGACCCTGTCTGTTGCGATTGTCTTATTGAAGCGGCATGTGGAATTCGTGGTATCGGATGGGATATTCTCCGAGGCTTCCTTGTTCACGTTTGCTTGCGCATCGTTCTCTGTATATTTCGTGTTCTATGATCTGTATTTCCTGGCTTTGAAACGAGAGCAGAGGAGCAGATCTCGCGTCAAGCGGCATATGTGCGGCATGGCGTTTGCTGTAGCCACGATGGCCCATGCGCCTGTTGTATCTGTCTTTGTGGATTCAGATATCAATTTCTATGTGAAGTTCTTTGGCCCCTATCTGATTTGGCCGCTGGTTTATTATGCGTTTTCGCTGCGGAATTCGAAGGGCGCCAAGCACAAGGATGGGTTCGGGCGGCCAGCCTTGACGTCGCTGCGCTAGCCAGCCAGCCAAGCTGGCTTCAGGCGTCCAGGCCCTGCGCGGGTGCGGCGCAATCAAACAAGACCTTGCACCGCTGCATATTGCCGCGCACTTCTCAGCAAAAGCGCATGCCATCCTCGAAACTGCGTCAAGTGCTCTGGGCGGATTTCACTGCCGGGTCCGTCGGCGGTAGTTTGCTATTGGTTCTGAGTTCTTGGCTTCAAGCCATCTATTCAATTCCGCGCCTGCTTTTGCTCGTCATGGGCGTCGCCGGCCTCCTGTACGCCGCCCTGGCTTTTGCTGTCGTCGCATTCCGTCCTGTACCGTCCTTTGCCCGGGTCGGCTGGCTCGGCTCGGCCAATCTCGTGTGGGCGGCACTGTGCGTGGTCGCAGCGTTGGTGCTGGCCGGCACGGCGTCCCCGCTAGGTCTGGCGCATCTCGTGCTGGAGGCGGTGTTCGTCGCCTGGCTCGGCATCAACGAGCTTCGGCTTCGCAGCACGACTCGACCGGGTGAGACGGGTCAAAGGAGACAAGCACCTGATGCGGCAGGTGCGTGTGGCAATGGCCCGGACATAATTGCCGACCCACTGAAAGAACCTCCACCGCATGCGCTTTGAAGGCATCCTGACCAACTGGAACGACGATCGTGGCTTTGGCTATATCGAGTCAACGCAAGGCGGCGAGCCGATCTTCGTTCATGTCTCTGCTTGGCCCAAGGGGGCGGGTAGGCCGCGACTGAGGCAGGCCGTGTCGTTCGAGATCGAGGTCGGGACCAAAGGCAAGAGAGCACGCAACGTTCAGCTTCTGCAATCTCAGCGGGCATCGAGACCATCGGAGCGCGCAAATCGCGCTCAATGGGGCATTGCCACGCTGTTCGTGCTCCCCGCCTTCTTGCTGCTCTATACCGTCGTCGCCATCTTGTGGAGGCCCCCGCTCTGGGTGACGGCCTTGTACATCGGTGCCAGCGCGACAACGTTCATCGCCTACGCAGCGGACAAGTCCGCAGCCACCAGGGGGGCTTGGCGCACGCAGGAGAGCACACTGCATCTGCTCTCCCTCCTCGGTGGCTGGCCCGGTGCCTTGCTCGCACAGCAGGCCCTTCGTCACAAGTCCACCAAGCAAGAGTTCAGGCAGGTCTTCTGGGCGACTGTTGTCGTGAACCAGCTTGCACTGCTTGCGCTGGCCTCACCAATAGGCCGTAGGCTGCTCGGTGCGCTTTGAAGCCGAGCGCTTTCAGGCACGGACTGGGCGTGCTTGTCTGGATTGTTGGGTGGTGGCCGAAGCGAAATGCCCAGGCCGGTCTGCGGGTAGCTTTTACTGATACCGGCAACATGAATGCGCGTTTCTTCATGCTTGGTGGCAGCGAAGCAGCGATTCATCGCGTTTTTGAGAAGCCACACCCAGGAGCAGCAGGCGCTGAAGCGCAGAGAACTGCGTTTGGGTCGCTTTTCTCACGCGATCTAAATGCACCAAAAGGGTCTCTGACAAATGCTGAACTGCTCCAGCGGTTTCCGGCAGCACTGGGTCGAATCGACCCCGCTGTGCCAAATGGTTGGACCCGTCGCTTCGCCACCGAACTGATTGCCGTCTCTGATGCGCGTGTTGGTAGTTCATTGAAGGGCCAAGTGTTCATCTGGCAATGCAAGAAGTGATGCCTCACGCCTTTCATGTCGATTGTCGGCAATTTGAGGCACCCGACCCCATGTGAAGGATATCCATGAACCTTGGTACGACAGCCCACCTGAGCCGTTTACTCACTATCGCCGCACTTCTCATGCCCGTACCGTCATTCGGGCAAGAACCTTGGCGCAGCGATGGAAATTGGTGGCTTGCGCAATCGAAGGCGGCAAGAGAATCCCATATTCTCGGGGTCATGGATGGAGTCAGACTCCAAGAAGCGCTGGTACTCAAGAGCCACATCGATCGTGAGGATGATCCTGATGTGATCAGAAGGCGGCAAGCTGAGTCAATGGCAGCGCCGCGAAAACTGCTCAAGGGATTGAACTCTAGCCAGATCCGCGATGGCCTCGATGTCTTCTACGCTGACTTTCGGAATCGTCAGATCTCGTTGCCCAACGCAATGCAGATCGTCATCTACCAGATCAATGCGGAATCATTGGCGGTCATCGAGCACTTATTGGAGGCCATGCGAAGGAGTCGCGAGTAACAGCTGTCGCTGCGTAGGGACAAGAGCGGCAACCTCACCGGGCCCAAATTGAAGGAGATTCGCCGTGCCCTTGAAGCGTAAGCCTCTTACCGATGCGGAACTCAGCGCCCACGAAGCCAAGCGCGATCTTGCCGCCGAGTTGCTGCAGTCTGTGCGCGAAATGAAGGCTGGGCAGGTTCGCGTCATTTCCTCTCCCGTCATTGAGGCGCGGAACAAGACTGGCTTGTCGCAGTCGCAGTTTGCGGCTCTGATGGGCGTCTCGGTTCGCACGCTGCAAGGGTGGGAGCAGGGCCGCAAACAGCCAAGCGGTGCGGCGCGCACATTGCTGGCTATCGCGAGCACCAATCCGAAGGCGCTGCTGGCGGTGGCGCAGAAATAGTGCGCCAGAGGCCCAGGCCGGCCTGCAGCCAGGCGGTCTGGCGGCCAACGCACCGAACGCGCAGCCCTGTCGTTAGCGCAGCTTGAAGCTCGCCACCAGCTCGGCCAGCTGCTGGGCCTGGTTGCGCAGGCTCTCGGCGGCGGCGGCGCTCTGCTCCACCAGGGCGGCGTTCTGCTGGGTCACCTGATCGAGCTGGCCCACCGCCTCGCCGACCTGGCTGATGCCGCGCGACTGCTCGGAGCTGGCGGTGGCGATCTCGCTGATCAGCGTGCTGACCCGCTGCACCTCGGCCACGATGTTCTGCATCGCGCCGCCGGCGTGCTCGGCCAGGCGGTTGCCGTTCTCCACCTGGCTCTGGCTGTTGCCGATCAGGCTCTTGATCTCACGGGCCGCCTCGGCGCTGCGCTGGGCCAGGCTGCGCACCTCGCCGGCCACCACCGCGAAGCCGCGGCCCTGCTCGCCGGCCCGGGCGGCCTCCACCGCCGCGTTCAGCGCCAGGATATTGGTCTGGAAGGCGATACCGTCGATCACGCCGATGATCTCGGAGATCTTGTTCGACGAGGCCGAGATCGCCTGCATGCTGCTGACCAGCTCGCTCATCACCGCGCCACCGCGGTCGGCCGCCTGGCTGGCACCGCCGGCCAGCTGCTGTGCCTGGGCGGCGGTCTGGGCGTTGTTGCGCACCGTGCTGGAGAGCTCTTCCATGGTCGCGGCGGTCTGCTCCAGATTGCTGGCCTGGCTCTCGGTGCGGGCGCTGAGGTCGGCATTGCCGGTCGCGATCTCGCTGGAGCCGGTGCTGATGCTCTCGCTGCTGTCGCGCACCTGGCTGACGATGCCGCGCAGGCTCTCGGTCATGCGCCCCAGCGCCTGCAGCAGCTGGGCCATCTCGTTGCGGCCGCTGGCCTGCACGCTGGCGCTCAGATCGCCGGCGGCCACCTGCTCGGCCAGGCCCAGGGCCTGGCGCACCGGGCCGGTGATGGAGCGGCTCACCTGCCAGGCCAGCCAGGCGGCCAGCACGATGGCCACCAGGGTGCCACCGATATTGAGCATCAGCACCTGGCGCTCCTGGGCCTGGGCTTCGGCGAACTCCCGGGCGGCCTCGTCGATCTGCAGCTTGATCAGGCCGTCAATGCCTTGCTGGGCCTCGTTGCCCACCGGGCCCACCACGTTCATATAGGTGCGGGCCGCGATGTCCATGGCGCTGTCCTTCACCGCGTCGCGCACCCCCAGCAGGCCTTCCTTCACATAGCGCGTGCGCACCTTCAGGAAGGCATCGGCCAAGGCGGCCTCCTGCGCCGTCATGGTGGTCGCGGTGTAAGCCTTCCAGGCCGCGGTGACCTGCTCGATATTGGCGCGCAGACGCGGGTCGAGTTCGTCGAGCTGGGCCGGCGACTGCATCATCTCGCTGATCAGCACCCGGTTCTGCAGCATCAGCGAGTTGACCCGGGCCAGATGCTGCAGCGGCACCGCGCGGTCCCGGTAGATATGGGCGCCGCTCTCGGCAATGCTGCGCGCGCCCAGGCTGCCCATCACCGCGATCAGGAGCAAGAGCGCGATCACCGCCGCGAAGCCGAGTGCCAGACGGGCACCTATCCTCAGATTCTCAATCGAGTTCATCCGGCACTCCCGTTCTTGATGCTGCACAGGGCTTGTGCCTGCGTCGGACCAGTATAGGGAGCGGCCTGTGCGCCGAACAGGGCCAGCAAGACCTGACCCTTGACAAATATCAGGTCGGCATCGACAGGCGTTTCACCGCCGCCACAAAACGCTGCAGCGTGGGCGAGAGCACGCCCGGGGCCAGCCGGATATCGATCAGCTGGAAGCTGCCGCGCCGGGCCTGGGCCCAGACCAGGGCCTGCTGCAGCTGGCCCACCGTCTCGACCCGGTAGCCGGTGCCGCCCATGCCGGCGGCCATGGAGGCGAAGTCCCAGTCGCCGCGGTCGTGGTAGCCGCCCTCGGGCTGGAAGGTGCGCAGCATCTCCCAGCTGGCGTTGTTGAGCAGCAGCACGATGGGGTCGCAGCCCAGGCGCTGCGCATTGCCCAGCTCCCAGCCCGTCATCTGGAAGGCACCGTCGCCCACCAGCACCAGCGGGCGCCGGCCGGTGGCTACCTGCAGGCCCAGCGCCGCCGGCACCCCGTAGCCCATGGTGGCGTAGTAGCCGGGCGCGATCAGGTCGGTGGGCAGCAGGTCCAGCGCGGTGAACAGGCAGTCGCCCACATCGCAGGCCACCGGCATGGGGCCGTGTTCCAGCATCAGGGCATTGGCGGCGGCGGCGATCGCGGCCGGCGTCACCGGCTCCTCGGGCGCCGGCAGCGCAGTGGCGAAGCGCTGCGGGCTGGACTCGGGCTGGGGCGGGCGGGTCAGCACCCGCAGCAGCAGGGCCTCGACCAGGGCGGTGATGGGCACGTCCTGATAGACATGGTGGCCCATCTCGACCTGGCCCTGCCAGACCCGGATCGCATGGCGGAAGTCGATGCGCTTGGCCGAGACCGCGAAATTGGTGTCGCTGACGATGGCGCCCAGCAGCAGCAGCGCGTCCGAGCTCTCGACCTGCTCGCTCAGCGCCGCATCGCCGGCCAGGCCCAGATAGGTGCCGGCCAAGCGGCAGCCCGAATCATTCAGCAGGCCGCGGCCCATCAGCGTGGTGGCCACCGGGATGTCCAGGCGGCGTGCCAGCTCGGCCACCTGGGCCTCGATGCCGTAGCGGCGTATCTCCACCCCCACCAGCAACAGCGGCTGGCGCGCCTGGCGCAGCCGCGCCAGCAGCTCGTCCGCACAGGCGGCCAGGCGCTCGCGGTCCACCGGCACTGGCGCCTCGGCCGGCACCGGGCCGCAAGGGCGCTCGGGGCAGTCGCGCGGAATCTCCAGATAGACCGGGCCGCAGCAGCGCAGCGCGCTGTCCAGCACCCGGGCGATCAGGGCCGGGGCGGTGGCCGGGTCGTCGAGCCGGGCGCGATCCACCGTCACCTCCTCGAACAGCCGCCACTGCGAGTCCAGGGTCTTGACCTGGTGGTGCAGCAGCAGGCCGCTGGCCGCCTCGTGGGCGGCCGGCGCGCCCGAGATCACCACCAGCGGCACCCGCTCGGCATAGGCGCTGGCCACCGGATTGATCAGGTTCAGCGCGCCGGCGCCATAGGTCACGGCCGCCACGCCCAGGCCGCCGCGCACCCGCGCCGCGGCATCGGCCGCGAAGCCCAGGCCGGGCTCGTGCGAGAGGGTGTGCAGCGGCAGGATGTCGGCCTTCTCGATGGCGCGGAACAGCGGCAGCGCGAAATCGCCGGGTATGCCGAAGACCTCGGTGGCGCCGCGCGCCTTCAGGGCCAGCAGCAGCTGCTGGGTCAGGTTCATCGTCGGGTTCATCAGGGCATCGCTCACAGGATCAGGGCCGCATGGTTGTCGGCCGCCAGGGCCTCGGGCCAGGCCAGCATGCGGGCACCGCCCACGGCCTGCCAGCGCGCCACGCCGCCGGCGGCGGCCATCAGCAGACCGCTGGAACCGTCGGGGTCGCGCCAGCTGGCCAACGCGCAGATTTCGCGCAGCTCGGCCAGGCGTAGCAGCTCGGTCGGCGCATCCGGATGCCATAGCAGGCCGCGGCCGGCCTTCTGGGCGCTCAGCACAAAGCTGCCGCCGGGGCCGGCGGCGATGTCGCCCGCATAACCTGTGCCATCCGCGGCCCGGCTGGGCAGGCTGAGTTGCTGGCCGTCGAAGACCGCCAGCAGCGGCGCGGCGCGGCGCGCCTCGGCGCTGTCGTGCTCGGCCTGCAGGCCCAGGCCCAGCAGGCGGTGCGTGCTGCCCTGCGACCAGGCCATATGGCGCAGGCTCAGCCGCGCGTCGTCCAGCTGCCAGCGGCCCAAGAGGGCGCCGCTGGCGGCATCCAGGCGCACCAGGCTGGGCGCCATCTGTTCGAGCTGGCGCTTGCGGCCGGCTGCGTCGCGCGGGATGCCGCCATTGGCCACCAGCAGGCTGCCGTCGGCCTCGTCCAGCAGCAGCTGGTGCGGGTCAAGGCCATGGCTGGGCCAGGCGCTCTCGCAGCGCAGCGTGCGCGCGTCGCGCCGGGCGATCCAGCCGCTGCCGTCGCGGCGGTCGGTCTCGCTGCTGTAGAGCCAGCGCCCATCGGCGCTGAGCAGCAGATGGCCGTTGAGCGTGCGGGGCGAGGCCTCGTCGCGGCTGGGGTGCAGCCAGCGCGGGGCCGCCTCGGGCTGGGCCTCCAGATGCAGCAGCCAGTCGCCAGGCCGGGTGGCCACCGCATAGAAGCCGCCCCGGCCGTCGGCCAGCAGGCCATGGGCACGGCTGGGCAGGCGCTGGCGGCGCAGCAGGCTGATGCGGCCGGCCGCCCAGTCCAGGCGGGCCAGGCCGATATGGTCGGCGCCGGCCGCCGGGCCGTCACCCAGCGGTCCGCCGCTGCGCCATGCCAGGGCCAGGTCTTGCGCAGCCGGCGCTGCCGCCGTGGTGGTGGCAGCGGCTGCGGCGGCCTGGCTGCGGCCGGCCAGCAGGCAGGCGCCGAGGGCGTTGAGGGCACCCAGGGCGCCCAGGAGTTCTCGTCTTTGCATGGGGTCTCGTCGTCAGCCGCGGCTGGGCAAGGGCAGCTCGGGCAGCAGCGGGCCGATCGCATCCAGCGTGTTCTTCAGGATCAGGCCGTACTCGGTATCGCCCTCCATCACCAGGGCGCGCTCGAAGAACAGGCGGTCGGCATCGTCCTGGCCGCGCAGCAGGCGCCAGAGCGCATCGCTGCGGGCGCGTATGGTCACGGCGGCCTGGGCGCTGCGGCCGCGCACCACCTCGAAGCCGCGTGGCCCCAGCTGCAGGCGCAGGCGCAGGCCCGGCTCCAGCAGCTCCAGCTCGACCACGCGGCCCTGCAGGGCCTGGCGCTGGTGCGCGTCCAGCTTGGGCCAGAGCAGGCGGTCCAGCGCGCGCGCGGCGACGAAGGAGGGCGGCTCGGTGGGCAGGCGGCGCAGCAGGCTGCGGCCGCGCAGCAACAGGGTTTGCAGCGCGGATGACTCAGACATGGCTCAGCTCCTGCATGCCCGGCTGGCGCTGGGCGAAACCGTGCACCAGGGCGCCGGGCAGCGGCAGGGCCTGCAGCCGCTGCAGCGCGGCGGTGGCCGAGGCGCCGTGGTTGAGCACCGCGTCGAACTGCTGCAGCACCTCGGCAAAGCCCTGGCTGCAGGGCGAGAGCCGCAGCCGCTGCACGCCGGCGGCACGCAGCGCGGGACCCTCGTTGATCAGGCAGTGCAGCGCGGCCGACTGGGTGGCGATGCCGTTGAGTGCCAGAAAGGGCTGGCCCTCGCTGGTTTTCAGCAAGAGGCCGTCGGCATCGTCACGGCAGCGGAACTCGCACTGGTCCTTGCTGAGCCGGTGGTGACGGGCGGTGAAGCAGCGCGCCGAGAAGGCCAGCGGCATGCGGCCGAAGCCGAACACCTCGGTGGGCACCGTGCGATGCTCGCTGGGCGGGTTGATGCGGGCCAGCGCGTCCAGCGAGAGCTCCAGCGGCGCGGCCCAGGCGGCGATGCCGGGCTCCTGCAGATGCTCCAGCAGCGCGCCGGCGCTGTAGATGTTCAGATGCGGGCCCAGCACCAGGGGCTGGCGCTCACCGGCGGGCAGCCGGCTCCAGGCCTGCAGCGCCGCGGTGTCGCCGGCTTCGATCGCGAACTCCTGCTGCTCGACGATGCGGCGCAGCGTGCGCAGCTCGGCCTCGCTCATCAGCAGCGGCATCGTGGCCAGGCGCACGGTCTTGCCGCAGGCCTGCAGATCGCGGCCCAGGGCCTGCCAGTCGGCCAGGCTGAATTCGTTGCGGCGCGAGCAGGTCACCTCGCCGAGCACGATGGTGTCGGCCGGGCTTTCGGCCAGCTCGGCATAGGCCTGCAGCAGCTGCTGGCGCGGCCACCAGTACTGCAGCGGGGCGATGGTCAGGCCGATGGGGCTTGTGTCGCTCATGAGGCGCTTATCTCCAGGGACGGTCATAGGCACCCAGCGTGTGCTGCTGGCCCTCGGCCCAGCGCGCCAGCTCGGTCTGCCAGGCCGGGGCCACCGCATAGCGGCCGCCGGCGGCCAGGCTGTCCAGCGCCTGGCGCCAGACCTTGGTGACGCCGGCCACATAGCTGGGGCTGCGCTGGCGGCCCTCGATCTTGATCGCCTTGACGCCGCTGGCCGCCAGCTGGGGCAGCAGGGCCAGGGTGTTGAGGCTGGTGGGCTCCTCCAGCGCATAGTCGTGCGCCGTGCTGTCGCCCACATCGAAGCGGCCCTTGCACAGGGTCGGATAGCCGCGCGGCTCCTGCGGGCCGTAGCGGTCGATCAGCACGCCGCCCAGGCGCGCATCGACGCCCTGGGGGCCTTCCAGCCATTGCACCGCCGCGGGCGGCGAGCAGACGCCGGCGGTATTGGGCGACTGGCCGGTGGCATAGGAGGAGAGGGCGCAGCGCCCCTCCACCATCACGCACAGGCTGCCGAAGCCGAAGACCTCGATCTCGACCTCGGTGTTGCGGATCACATGCTGGACCTGCTGCAGGGTCAGCACCCGCGGCAGCACCGCGCGCTGGATGCCGTAGCGCTGGCGGTAGTACTCGATGGCCTCGTAGCTGGTGGCCGAGGCCTGCACCGACAGATGCAGGCGCAGCTGCGGATGGTGGTCGCGCGCATAGGCCAGCACCGCGCTGTCGGCGACGATCAGCGCGTCGGCGCCCAGCGCCGCGGCGGCATCGACTGCGGCCCGCCAGGGCGCCTCGTCGCGCGCATCGGCATAGGTGTTGAGCGCCATCAGCACCTGGCGGCCGCGCGCATGGGCATAGGCCACGCCCTCGCGGATCTGTGCATCGTCGAAGTTCAGGCCGGCGAAGTTGCGCGCATTGGTGGCGTTCTTCAGGCCCAGATAGACCGCGTCGGCGCCGGCATCGATCGCCAGCGTCAGCGCGCGCAGCGAGCCGGCCGGACAGACCAGCTGGGGCAGGGATTCATCAGGGGACATGGGCAGGCTTGGGGCGCCAAGCTTTGGCGAAGCCCGCAATCTAGGCGCATGGGGGCGGCGTGGTTTTGTGCTGAGACAAGCGCGGCGCTAGACCGCGGTCAAGCCGCTCAGACCAGGCCGCGCTCGCTGGCCCAGACCGCCACCTGCACCCGCGAGCTGAGGTCCAGCTTGCGCAGGATGTGCTGCACATGGATCTTGACCGTGGTCTCGGCGATGCCCAGCTCGCGGGCGATCTCCTTGTTGCTGTCGCCGCGGGCGATCAGCTTCAGGATGTCCTGCTCGCGCGGGCTCAGGCCGGGGTCGACGGCCGGCGGTGCGGCCGGCACGCTGCCGGCGGGCGCGCTGCTGGCCCGGAAGGCCCGCACCAGCTTGTGGGTCATCTCGGCGCTGACCACCGCCTCGCCGTTCATCGCCCGCTGCAGCGCGGCCGAGAGCTCGGCACCGTCGATGGTCTTGAGCAGATAGCCCTGGGCGCCGCCGCGCAGCGCATCGGCCAGGTCCTGCTCGTCCTCGCTGACGGTCAGCATCAGCACCTGGGCCTGCGGCGCGGCCTCGCGCAGCTGGGGCAGCAGGTCGACACCGCGCACGCCGGGCATATGGTTGTCCAGCAGCACCACATCGGGCTGCAGCTCGGCGGCGCGGCGCAGGGCCTCGCCGCCGTCGGCCGCCTCGCCGATCACCTGCAGGCCGGGCTCCTGGGCCAGCAGCGCGGTCAGGCCGCGGCGGAACAGGCTGTGGTCGTCGACCACCAGGATGCGTATCGGGCTGGGGCTGAGGCGGGTGTTCATGCGGCTTGGCTGGCGGTCTGGCCTTGGGGGGCGTGGGGATCTTGGGCGGCGGGCGCGGGCAGGCTCAGGCGCACCCGGGTGCCGCCCTCGGCGCGGCGCTGCAGCTCGAGCCGCGCGCCGATGCGGCCGGCACGCTCGCGCATGATGTGCAGGCCCACATGGGTGGCGTCGGCGGTCTGGTTCTGCGGGTCGAAGCCCTGGCCGTCGTCCAGCACCTCGAACTGCCAGTGCGGCGTCTGCTGCACCCGCAGCTCCACCTTCTGGGCATGGGCATGCTTGCGCACATTGGACAGCGCTTCCTGCACGATGTGCAGCACCTGGATCTGCTGGTCGGGCGGCAGCGGCAGGCCGTGGCCGCTGGTGGTGCTGAGCTGGGCCTTGATGCCGCTTTGCAGCTCGAACTTGGACAGGGTGCTGCGCAGCGCATGCTCGATGTCCTCGTGGCCCGCGCGGGTGCGGAAGTGCAGCAGCAGCTCACGCACATCGGCATAGCTCTCGCGCACGCCGGTGTCGATCTCGCCGATCACCCGCTGCACCTCGCTGCCCAGATCGCCCTTGTCGCGCTGCAGCGCGGTGCGCAGCAGCTGCACCTGGATCTTCAGAAAGGCCAGCGACTGGGCGATCGAGTCGTGCAGCTCCTGGGCCAGCAGATTGCGCTCCTCGCTGATCGCCATCTCGCGGTCGCGCGCGGCCAGGCGCAGGTTCTCGACCTGGGTGGCCACATGGCCCACCAGCGCATCCAGCAGCTGGCGCTCGCTCTCGCTGAACACGCGCTCGCCGTAGAAGAACAGCTCCACCTCGCCGACCACGCCCTGGGGCGTGCGCATCGGCGCGGCCACCACGGTCTGGTAGCCGGCGGCCTCGCAATGGCCCAGCGAGCGCTTGCCGAGCTGGCGTATCGGGATCACGCGCGCACCGGTGCTGGTCTGCAGATGCTCGCCGCAGGCGCAGTCGCCCAGATGGACGCAGCGCTCGGCCTCGCGCATGGCCTGGGGCAGGCGGCACTGGCCCAGCAGCAGCAGACGGCCGCCGTCCTCGCTGGCCAGGCGTACCGCGGCGGCGTCGGCGCCGACGATGCGCAAGAGCTTGGCCGCAAAGCTCTGCGCCAGGCTTTCCATCGACTCGCCCCCCTCGGTGGCCAGCAGCGCCACATCGTAGAGGGCGGCCAGGCGCTCGTTCTGCTGGGCCAGATTGGCCGTCTTCTGCGCCACCTTGCTCTCCAGCTCGCCATAGCTGCGCTGCAGCGCATCGGCCATCTGGTTGAAGCCCTGGGCCAGCACCGCGAACTCCTCGACCGAGCCGCTGGCGGCGATGCGCACCGAGAACTCGCGCCCCGCCATCTGGGCCAGGCCGCTGCGCAGGCGCTGCAGCGGCTGCAGTATCCAGACATAGGTGCCCGAGACGAAGACCACCGAAGCCGCCACCACCAGCACCACCAGGCCGAAGCACAGGCCGCCCAGCAGCGCGGTGCGGGTGGCGATGGTCTGCTCGATCGCACCGACCAGGCGGTCCACCGTATGCACAAAGGCGTCGGCCTGCAGGCGCAGCGTCAGCGGATCGTCGGACTCACGCTGCTGCAGGGCGCTGCGCAGCTTGGGCCAGGCGGCGCTGACCTCGGCCAGGCGTTGCTGGCAGTCCTCGTTGCTGGGCACGAACAGCGGCCGGGTCGGATCGCCCTGGCGCAGCGTGGCCACCATGGTGTCGAAGCGCTGCAGATCGGCGCGCAGATCGGCGCCGCTGCCATGGTCCAGGGCCATGCGGTAGCTCATCATGCGCATGCGGCCGGCCTCGTTGATCGCGCCCGCGCCGCCCTCCAGCTGCCAGGAGATCCACAGCGTGAACGCGATGGCCGCCAGGGCCACCACCATGAAGGAGGTCTGGATCAGGGCAAGCTTGCCCGCCAGGCTGCTGAAGACTTTGCGCATGGCGCAGTCTAGTCGGCCGGATGCTGACGATGAATTGATGAGTATCAATCAAGATGAGCCGGCGCCTTGGACCGCGGGGCGCCCCTCGTGCTTGACTGATGCGGTGCTTCAGTCCTCGCCTTCGTTCCCATCCTGGTCCGGCGGGTTGGGCGGCGGCGGCCGCTGGCCTATGGTCAGCTGGAATTCCAGCGACTGATCGCCGCGTTGCACCGTCAGCGGCGCCTGGCTCCTGGGCTGCAGGGCGGCCACCGCCGCCAGCAGCTGGGCCGGCGTGTTGACCTGGGTCTGGGCCACCCGGGTGACCACATCGCCGGGCTTGATGCCGGCCTTGGCGGCCGGGGCGTTGAGCACCACCGCGCTGATCAGCACGCCCTGCTCGGTCTTGAGCTTGAAGGCCTCGATGAACTCGGGCGTCAGCTCGCGGGTCTGCACGCCGATCCAGCCGCGCGCGACCACGCCGTTCTCGACCAGGGCCTGCATTACCTGGCGCGCGGTGCTGATGGGAATCGCAAAGCCTATGCCCATGCTGCCGCCGCTGCGCGAGTAGATGGCGGTGTTGATACCGACCAGGCGGCCCTGCGCGTCGACCAGGGCGCCGCCCGAGTTGCCGGGGTTGATCGCGGCGTCGGTCTGGATGAAGTTCTCGAAGGTGTTGATGCCCAGCTGGTTTCGGCCCAGCGCGCTGACGATGCCCGAGGTGACGGTCTGGCCGACATTGAAGGGGTTGCCTATGGCCAGCACCGCGTCGCCGACCTGCAGGCTGTCGGCATCGCCCAGCGCGATCACCGGCAGGCGCTCCAGCTCGACCTTGAGCACGGCCAGATCGGTCTCGGGGTCGGCCCCCACCAGGGTGGCGCGGGCCTGGCGCCCATCGGCCAGCTGCACCTCGATCTCGGAGGCGCCGGCCACCACATGGCTGTTGGTCAGCAGATAGCCCTGCTCGGAGACGATCACGCCCGAGCCCAGGCCCATCTGCGGCCGCGCCTGGCCATTGCCGCGCTGGCCGAAGTGGAAGCGGAACCAGGGGTCCTGCTCGTTGCGGCGCGGCGCCTTGCTGGCGGTGATCGCGACCACGGTGGGCGCGGCGCGCCGGGCAGCTAGGCGGAAACTGCCGTGGCCGGCGGCCTCGCTGCCAGCATCGGCGGCGGGACGAGGAGCGCTGGCCGGCAGGGCGGCGGGGGCGCTGCCCAGCTGCAGCCGGGGCGGCTGGGCCAGCCATTGCGGCTTCAGCGTGTTCAGCACGAACAGCACGGCCACCGCCACCGTCACCGCCTGGGCGAAAATCAACCAAACTCTGCGCACCCAGCTCTCCTTGCCATGGCCCAACACTCTCTAATACATCGTGACGCCCTAGCCAATCAGCTCGACACATTGCTGGAGCTGGGGCGTTTCAAGGATTATGGGCCGAACGGTCTGCAGGTCGAGGGACGCGAGCAGATCGGCCTGCTGGTCTGCGGGGTCACCGCCAGCCTGGCCCTGATCGAGGCCGCGATCGCCGCCGATGCGGATGCCATCCTGGTCCACCACGGCCTGTTCTGGCGCGGCCAGGACGGCCGGGTATGCGGCTGGATGAAGAAGCGCCTGCAGAAGCTCTTGCAGCACGACATCAATCTCTACGCCTACCACCTTCCGCTGGACGCCCATGCCGAGCTGGGCAATAACGCGCAGCTGGGGCGGCGTCTGGGCTGGGAAGCCGACCAGCGCTTTGGCGACCAGGCGCTGGGCTTTGCCGCTGCGCTGCCGGGCTCGCCCAGCCTGGCGCAGCTGACCGAGCAGCTGCGCCAGGCATTGGGGCGCGAGGTGCTGAGCGTGCCGGGCGACGGCCGGCCGCTGCGCCGGGTGGCCTGGTGCACCGGCGGTGCCCAGGGCTTCTTCGAGGCGGCGGTGGCCGCCGGTGCCGATGTCTTCGTGACCGGCGAGATCTCCGAGCCGCAAGCCCATCTGGCTGCCGAAACCGGCGTGGCCTTCGTGGCCGCCGGCCACCATGCCAGCGAACGCTATGGGGTGCAGGCCCTGGGCGCCCATCTGGCGGCCGAGTTCGGCCTGCGCCAGCAATTCATCGAGATTGCGAATCCGGCATGAAACAGCTGGACAAGACCTTGCTGATCACGATGGGCGATGCCTGCGGCATAGGCCCGGAGATCGCCGTGGCGGGCTGGCGCGCCGAGATGGAGCAGCCGCCCGAGCGTTCGCTATGCCTGGTCGGCGATGTGGGCGTGCTGCGCCGCGCGCTGGCCTGGCAGGGCCTGAGCCTGCCGGTGGCGAGGCTGGCCAGCCTCGACGAACTGGGTGAGCTGCCGCCGCATTGCCTGCCGGTCTGGCAGCCGCCGGGCCTGCCGGAGGATCTGCTGGCCTGCCCGGTCGGGCGCGTCGATGCGCGTGCCGGCCGCGCGGCTGCGCTGTGCATAGAGGCGGCGGTGGCGGCGCTACGGGCCGGCCAGGCGGCCGGCCTGGTGACGGCGCCCATCCACAAGGAGGCGCTGCACGCGGCGGGCGTGCCCTATCCCGGCCATACCGAGATGCTGCAGGCCCTGGCCGCGGTCGACGGCGTGGCGCCGCCGGTGCGCATGATGCTGGCCAATGAGGAGCTGCGCACCGTGCTGGTCACCATCCATGTCTCGCTGCGCCGCGCGATCGAGCTGATCACGACCGAGAACGTGCTGCAGACCCTGCGCATCAGCGCGCAGGCGCTGCGCCGCATGGGACTGGCGGCGCCGCGCATCGCGGTGGCCGGCCTGAATCCGCATGCGGGCGAGGGCGGGCTGTTCGGCCGTGAAGAGATCGACATCATCGCGCCGGCCATCGCGCAGGCGCGCGCCGAGGGCCTGGATGCCAGCGGCCCCTATCCGCCCGACACCATCTTCATGCGTGCGCGCAAGGGGGCGTTCGACCTCGTCGTCGCGATGACGCACGATCACGGTCTGATTCCGGTCAAGTACCTGGGGGTGGAGCAGGGCGTCAATATGACGCTGGGCCTGCCCTTTGTGCGCACCAGCCCCGACCATGGCACGGCCTTCGACATCGCCGGCAGCGGCCGTGCCGATGCGTCCAGCCTGCGCGCCGCCATCAGGACGGCGTGGCGCTCGCTTTCTTAGTCAGCTCGGCCAGCTGCTTGCGGGCCCGCGCGGTGGCGCGCTCCAGCAGATAGGCGTTCTCGAAGGCCTTGAGGCGGCCCGATTCGCACATGCGGCGCAGCATGCGGGCGGTCATCGTGACCGTCTCCTGATGCTTCTGCCCGTAGGTGAAGATGAAGAAGCTGCGGCCGGCGCTGATATGGGCCAGGCGCACCTTGCGCCATTCGCCGCCCTGGTTCATCTGGTAGGCGAAGCCCAGCTGCAGATGGTCGATCAGCAGCTCGCCCTGGGCGGGTTCGGGTGCGGCCTCGGCGGCAGGCAGGCCGTCGATGCTGATGTCCACCGCCTGCAGCGGCGCCTCGGCGCTGAGATCGATGTCGACCTGGCCGTTCCAGTCGACCGCGCTCTCGTCCATCAGGCCCAGCTTCTTGGCCTCGTCGGCCGAGAGGCGCTGACCGATGTCCAGATCGCCGGGCACGCTGACCGGCATGCCGGCCGGCAGGTCCTTCTCGGTGGGCGGGGCGCTGCCGAAGACGCCGTCCAGCTGCTTCATCAGCAGGTTGTGGTCCAGCGGGCTCAGGCCCTGGCCCTTCAATGATTCGGCATGGGCCGGCAGCAGGGCGCCGAAGAAGGTCTTGCGGGCCGACTCGGGCCAGCCGATCAGATCCAGACCCTCGTTGAGGGTGCGCATCAGGCTGGGCAGCTGCGACAAAAAGGCCTGGCGCTGCGCGGTGCCGCCCTTGGGCTGCACGCTCATCGCCAGATCGCGACCCATGGCGCGCAGGCGCAGCTCGCGCTCGGGATTGCCGGCCGGGTCGCGCGAGGCCAGCACGATGGCCTGGCTCCAGACCTGGGCCAGGAACTCGCGCAGGAAATCGGGCACCGGCACGCCGGCCAGTTGCTGCTGCAGCTGCTGCATATAGCGCTGCTGCAGGCGCAGATCGGTTTCCTTGCGCTCGACCAGGGCCGCGGCATCGCCCTGGGCCTTCAGCGCCTGGGCGTTCTGCTCGTTGATGAAGTGCTC
This sequence comes from Burkholderiaceae bacterium, assembly GCA_041920215.1. Classification (GTDB taxonomy): domain Bacteria; phylum Pseudomonadota; class Gammaproteobacteria; order Burkholderiales; family Burkholderiaceae_C; genus JAYRSJ01. The sequence continues at coordinate 154,277 of JAYRSJ010000002.1, forward strand.
GAGGGCGTCCAGCTTGCTCTCGTACACATCCATGCGATCGAAATCGCCGTTGGCAACTTCCTGCACCAGCTCGCGCACATGGCCCAGGAACTGGCGGCCGGGGTCTTCCGAGAAGTCGTCGAAGGCGCAGGCCAGCGAGGCGATGCGGTTGATGAAGCGGCGCACCGGATGGCGGCGCGAGGAGAAGAAGCTGCGATCACCCAGCGCCGCGCGCAGCACCGGCAGCTGCAGCCGCGCCAGCAGGCGCGCCATCTGTGGCGGCACCTTGGGATCGGAGAGGATCTGGTCGAACAGGCTGCCGACCACATCGATGACCATATGGTCCAGCGAGCCGGTGGCGGCCTGGCGCAGTTCCTCGCGGTGCTGGTGGATCAGATTGGGCGGCAGCGTATAGCTGCCCGCCGGGCCGCCTGCCCAGTCCTCGCCCATGCCGGTGCTGGCGAAGCCGACGCCGGGCTGGGTGGCATCGCTGCCGAAGATGCTGGCGGCCGCGGCACCGGCCGGCACCTGGGCCAGCCGCCGCAGCAGATCCATCATCTGCACATCGACCATGCCCATGCTGCCGGGCGGCAACCTAGCGCCAGTCTGGGGGCCGGACGCGCCGGGGCGGCCCCAGCCTCCGCCGCCGACAGCCCCGCCACCGGGCGGACGGCCATAGCCGGTGGCCGGCCCGAGTTCGCCTGCCCGGCTCATGCCGGCCTGCAGCGCGGCCTGGGCGCTTGGCAGGCCGCCATGGACCGACTGGCTGCTGTGCGCCGAATGCATGCTGTGGCCGGACGATTCGCTGCCACGCACCCGCAGATCCTGCGGGCGCAGGCCGCGGCTGCGGAACAGCTCGATGATGTCGGCATAGCAGGCGCGCATCTCCTGGGCCAGCGCCCGGGTCATCTCGTCGGTCAGGATCTGGCGGGCCTGGGCATCCTCGGTGACCGCATGGATGGCTTCCAGCAGCGCCTGCGCCACCAGCTCGGGCCGCAGCGGATTGCGCTCGCTGCCGAGATCGCCCAGATAGGACTGCACCTCGCGCAGCTCCCACTCGCTCTGATGGCCGATGGCCAGACCGATGCGGTCGGCCGCGACGATGGCATTGACCTGATCGTCGTCCATCAGCGACAGCTCGGTCCAGGCGGTCTTGCTGGCCGCCGGGGCGCTGCTCAAGCCCTCGTTCCTGGGCTTGAGATCCTGGGCGACCAGGGTGCGCAGGCTTTGATGGAAGCGCTGACCGAACAGGGCCTGCTGCTTGCGGAACAGAAACTGGGTGGACAGCAGCGCGTCGCGTCGCTTGATCTGGCCCGCCGACAGGGCGGCCATCCCCATGCCCTCGGCGCCACGCTCGGCCGCCTGCTCGGCCGCCATGCGTATGCGTTGCAGCGCAGCTTCCAGATGGGGGTTGAGGCGGACGTCGGACGGGTTCATCGTGAGTCGATGCGAATCTTGTTGGCTTCTGGCCACAAAGCGCTTGATCGCTGAAGTATCGCGCCAAAGCCAGGTGGCCAAGCCGCAGCGGGCGCAAGCCCGCCGCTGTGGCTGCGTAATAAATGACGGCGCGGCAGGCGTTACCGCCGCTTACAGGCAACGGACCGTGATCGCGCTGGCCAGCGCCTCAGGGCTGGCGCGCCCGCAGCGCGTCGCGGATCTCGCGCAGCAGCACCACATCCTCGGGCGTGGGCGGCGGCGCGGCCGGCGCCGGAGCGGGCGCGCTGTCGCGCTTGAGGCGGTTGATCTGCTTGACCATCACAAAGATGATGAAGGCCAGGATGACGAAGTTCAGCAGCACGGTCAGGAAACTGCCATAGGCGAACAGCGGCACGCCGGCCTTGCTGAGCGCCTCGAAGGTCATGGGACCGGCATAGCCGGCCGGTGGATCGGCCAGCATGATGAAGTAGTTGCTGAAGTCCAGGCCGCCGACCACGCGGCCGACCACGGGCATGATCAGGTGGTTGACCACCGAGTCGACGATCTTGCCGAAGGCGGCGCCGATGATCACACCGACTGCCAGATCCACGACATTGCCCTTGACCGCAAATTCCTTGAATTCCGACAGAACACTCATGCACAGCTCCCAGATGACGAGGCCCCGATTGTGCACGGGCGCCGCCGGGATTTTGGGGCTGCGGCATGATGCGGATACAACGCTTGGCGCGCTGCGACAGCGCCTCGGAGCGTCCTGCCGGCTCAGGGGCCGGGCAGCGTCCGCTAGAATCCGCGGTTGCCCCCGATCAGATGTCTCGTTTGAGGATACTCATGAGTGACCAGCAAGTGGACCACGGCAAGCGCACCTGGCTCATCGCCACCGGTTGCGCAGGTGCCGTTGGCGGCGTAGCCACCGCCGTGCCCTTTGTCAGCACCTTCACCCCGTCAGAGCGTGCCAAGGCCGCCGGCGCCGCGGTGGAAGTCGACATCAGCGCCCTGAAGCCCGGTGAGAAGCTCACCGTGGAATGGCGCGGTAAGCCGGTGTGGATCATCCGCCGCACGCCGGAACAGCTGGAGTCGCTGAAGGCGACCGAAGGCCAGCTGGCCGATCCGCTGTCGGACCGCAAGGCCTATCCGACGCCCGAGTACGCCAAGAATCAGCACCGCTCGATCAAGCCCGAGGTCTTTGTCGGCGTGGGCATCTGCTCGCACCTGGGCTGTTCGCCCAGCGATAAGTTCCAGACCGGCGCCCAGCCCTCGCTGCCGGATGACTGGCATGGCGGCTTCCTCTGCCCTTGCCACGGTTCGACCTTCGATATGGCCGGCCGCGTGTTCAAGAACAAGCCCGCACCCGACAATCTCGAGGTGCCCCCGCATATGTACCTGTCGGACAGCAAGCTGCTGATCGGCGAGGACAAGAAGGCTTAAAGGCGTCACGACATGGCTGAATTCAAGCAAGCGCCGGCAGGCGCCTCGATGGGCGAGCAGCTGCTGACCTGGGTCGACAACCGCTTCCCGGCGTCCAAGATGTACAAGGAGCATCTCTCCGAGTACTACGCCCCCAAGAACTTCAACTTCTGGTACTTCTTCGGCTCGCTGGCCCTGCTGGTGCTGGTGATCCAGATCGTCACCGGCATCTTCCTGGTGATGCACTACAAGCCGGACGCCAATCTGGCCTTCGCCTCGGTCGAGTACATCATGCGCGATGTGCCTTGGGGCTGGTTGATCCGCTACATGCACTCGACCGGCGCCTCGGCCTTCTTCGTGGTGGTCTATCTGCATATGTTCCGTGGCCTGCTCTACGGCTCCTACCGCAAGCCGCGCGAGCTGGTGTGGATCTTCGGCTGCGCGATCTTCCTGTGCCTGATGGGCGAGGCCTTCATGGGCTATCTGCTGCCCTGGGGCCAGATGTCCTACTGGGGCGCCCAGGTGATCGTGAACCTGTTCGCCGCCGTACCCTTCGTCGGTGAAGAGCTGGCCCTGCTGATCCGCGGCGACTTCGTGGTCGGCGACGCGACGCTGAACCGCTTCTTCAGCTTCCATGTGATCGCGATCCCGCTGGTGCTGCTGGGCCTGGTCGTGGCCCACATCATCGCGCTGCACGAAGTGGGTTCGAACAACCCCGACGGCGTCGAGATCAAGGCCAAGAAGGACGCTTCTGGCAAGCCGCTGGACGGCATCCCCTTCCACCCCTACTACACCGTGCACGATGTGCTGGGCGTGAGCGTGTTCCTGATGGTCTTCACCGCCATCATCTTCTTCGCACCGGAGCTGGGCGGCTACTTCCTGGAGTACAACAACTTCATCCCGGCCGACCCGCTGAAGACGCCGGCGCACATCGCCCCGGTCTGGTACTTCACTCCCTTCTATTCGATGCTGCGCGCCACCACCGACCCGATGGTCAATGTGCTGGCCGCCCTGGTCGGCATCGGTGCGGTGCTGGCCGTGCTGAAGGGTAGCTTCTCCGGCAAGGGCAAGATCGCCACGCTGGTGATCGCCGCCGTCGCCATCGCGCTGCTGAAGACCTTCGACGCCAAGTTCTGGGGCGTGGTCGTGATGGGCGGTGCGGTCGTGATCCTGTTCTTCCTGCCTTGGCTGGATCACAGCCCGGTCAAGTCGATCCGCTATCGCCCCGACTGGCACAAGTATGTGTACGGCGTGTTCGTGGTGTTCTTCCTGGTGCTGGGCTATCTGGGCATCAAGCCGCCCAGCGATATCGGCACCTTGATCGCCCAGATCGGTACGCTGTTCTATTTCGGCTTCTTCCTGCTGATGCCCTGGTGGAGCAAGCTGGGTACGCCCAAGCCCGTGCCTGACCGTGTGGTCTTCCACGCCCACTGATCAGCGGAGCAACCACGATGAAAAAACTGATTGTTTCCCTGCTGACCGCCCTGAGCCTGGGCGCGGGTCTGGTGTCCGGTGCCAATGCCGCCGCGGGCGGCATCGACTGGGACAAGTTCCCCAAGGAGAAGATGAGCGATATGGCGGCGTTGCAGAACGGTGCCAAGCTGTTCGTCAACTACTGCCTGAACTGCCATGCGGCCGCGTTCATGCGCTACAACCGCCTGCGCGACATCGGCCTGACGGAAGAACAGATCAAGAGCAATCTGCTGTTCGCCGGTGACAAGGTCGGCGAGACCATGAAGGTCTCGCTGGATCCCAAGCAGGCCAAGGAATGGTTTGGCGCCGTGCCGCCTGACCTGACCGTGATCGCGCGCTCGCGCGCCGACGCCAGCAAGGGCAGCGGCGCCGATTACCTCTACACCTATCTGCGCACCTACTACGCGGACGACAGCAAGGCGACCGGCTGGAACAACCTGGCCTTCCCCAGCGTCGGCATGCCGCATGTGCTGTGGGAACTGCAGGGCGTGCGCAGCGCCAAGTACGCCGAGGAAGTCGATCCGCATGACGCCACGAAGAAGATCCATGTCTTCAAGGGCTTCGAGCAGGTCACGCCCGGCAAGCTGAGCGCCAGCGAGTACGACAACGCGGTGGCCGATCTGGTGGCCTATCTGCAGTGGATGGGTGAGCCCGCCCAGGCCCAGCGCTTCCGCCTCGGCGTGTGGGTGCTGCTGTTCCTGAGCGTCTTCACCGTGATCGCCTGGCGCCTGAACGCCGCGTTCTGGAAAGACATCAAATAAGCTCGCACGACGCTCCGGCCGCGGCCGGGGCAAGTACGCAGTGGGGCGGCGGCAAGCCACCCACTGCGTTTCGCATTTGTCGAGTTCGCCTTGAAAGCGAGCCCGATCACAGATTCACCCACTCTCGGGAGCTGCCGCCATGATGGTGCTTTACTCTGGAACGACCTGCCCTTACTCGCACCGCTGCCGCTTCGTGCTGTTCGAAAAAGGCATGGATTTCGAAATCCGCGATGTGGACTTGTTCGCCAAGCCCGAGGACATCGCGCTGATGAACCCGTACAACGAGGTGCCCATCCTCGTCGAGCGTGACCTGATCCTGTACGAGTCGCACATCATCAACGAGTACATCGACGAGCGCTTCCCGCATCCGCAGCTGATGCCCGGCGACCCGGTGGCCCGTGCGCGCGTGCGCCTGTTCCTGCTCAACTTCGAGAAGGAGCTGTTCGCCCACGTCAATGTGCTGGAAGGCCGCTCGCAAGCCGTCAAGGCCACCGACAAGCAGCTGGAGAAGGCCCGCTCGCAGATCCGCGACCGCCTGACCCAGCTGGCGCCCATCTTCCTGAAGAACAAATACATGCTGGGCGACGATTTCTCGATGCTCGACGTGGCCATCGCACCGCTGCTGTGGCGCCTGGACTACTACGGCATCGATATGTCCAAGAACGCCTTGCCGCTCTTGAAGTACGCCGAGCGCATCTTCTCGCGGCCCGCCTATATCGAGGCGCTGACGCCCTCCGAGAAGGTGATGCGTAAGTAAACTGAGCGCATGGATCAAAGTTCCGACGGCGGCTCGACCGCCAGCAGTTCCAGCACATCGACCCGGCCGTACCTGATCCGGGCGCTGCATGACTGGTGTACCGACAACGGCTTCACGCCCTATATCGCCGTGCATGTGGACCGTTCGGTCCAGGTGCCCAACGAGTACGTTAGCAATAACGAAATCGTGCTGAACGTCGGTTTCGATGCGACCAGCGGGCTGGAGCTTGGCAACGAGTTCATCCAGTTCAAGGCCCGCTTCGGCGGCGTCGCGCGCGAGATCGTGGTGCCGGTCGATCATGTGGTGGCCATTTATGCGCGCGAGAACGGGCAGGGCATGGCCTTTCCCGCGCCGGTGCCGCCCACGGCGGTCGAGTCCGGCGTGGCGGCGGCGAGCAGCCCAGCCGCTGGCGGTGGCGGCCGCCCGCCGACGGCGCTGCATGGCCTGCGCCTGGCCAGCACGCCCCAGGACGCGGCGGCGCAGCCGGGCCCCGGCGATGCTGGCGCGGCCGATGCGTCCGACGAGCAGGGGCCGGACGATGATGGCGGCAGCGGTGGTGCGGGCGGCGGCAATGCGGCCGCCCCCGGTGCCGCGGCACGGCCGGCGCTGAAGCGGATCAAGTAGGGGCTGGCTGGAGAGTGCCGGTTTGGCACTACAATCCGCGCTCGCTGCGCGCCCTTGGGCGGCAAGCACCGCCGGCTTAGCTCAGTTGGTAGAGCAACCGCCTTGTAAGCGGTAGGTCATCAGTTCGAATCCGATAGCCGGCACCAAAGTATCGAAAGCCCGTCAGCCCCGCTGACGGGCTTTTTCTTTGGCGTTTCGCCGGCTAGCGCTCGGCACGCAGATAGATGGCCCAGTAGAAGCCGGCCACCAGCACGCTGCCGCCGACGATATTGCCGGCAATCACCGGCAGCAGATTGTTCAGCCAGTCGCTCAGGCTCAGCGGTGTGCCCAGCAGCATGGCCAGGCTGAAGAAGTAGAAGTTGGCGATCGAGTGCTCGAAGCCGGCCGCGACGAAACCGGTGATGGGCAGCACGATGGCCAGCACCTTGTCGCTGACGCTGCGCCCGGCCATGGCCATCCAGACCGCCATGCAGACCAGCACATTGCACAGCACCCCGCGGGCAAAGGCCTCGATCCAGGGCAGCTTCACCTTGGCCAGTGCGATGCCCTGCACCGTTGCGCCAACTGCGCCGTTATTGAGCTCACCCTGGCCGGCCAGCCAGGCCAGCAGCGCCAGCCCGGCGGCACCGCACAGATTGGCCAGCGCGACCACCGCCCAGTTGCGCAGCAGCTCGGTGCTGCTGACCAGGCCGCTGGCCCAGGCCATCGCGATCAGATTGTTGCCGGTGAAGAGCTCGGCGCCGGCCACCACCACCATCACCAGGCCCAGCGCGAACAGCAGGCCGCCCAGCAGGCGGCTGCCGGCAAAGCCCAGGCTCGTATCGCTGATCACCAGGCTGTAGAGCAGGGCACCCAGCGCGATGAAGCCGCCGGCCAGCAGGCCCAGCAGCCACAGGCTTAGCAGCGGCAGCCTGGCCTTGGCCACGCCCACCGCGCTGACCCGCGCGGCCACTTCCCTGGGCGAGTAGGCGTCCAGGCCGAAGAGGGGCTCGCTGCTGCTCATCGGGGCCGCTCAGTAGTGCGGCGGCAGCTCGTCGCGCAGGCTGCGAAACGGCGCCACCGCATCGGGCGCCGGCAGCTGCTGGCGCAGCGCGCCGAGCTCGCGCAGCAGGGCATTGATCTGCTGCTGCTGGCGCACCAGCACGCTGTTGAGCTGCTCGACCAGGTCTTCCATGAAGCTGGCCTTGATCTCCAGCTCGGTCAGTCGTTTGTCGGTATCGGTCATCGTCGCTTCAAAGGGAGAGATTGTTGGGCGTCAGCGCCGTCTTCTTCACATGGACGCTGATCACCGCCAGCACCTCGTCGGGCCGGGCCGGGCGCAGCAGCTGCTCGGATTCCACCGTCACCTTGCTGACCAGCGAATCGTCCTCCAGCAGCACGAACAGCGGCCGGGGGTCGGGCTCGGCGGGCTCATCGGGGCTGCCCTCGTTGGACCCATGCGGCACCCGCAGTCCGTCCAGCAGGGTCTTGAGCCGGTTGTCCAGATCGCCGCCATCGGTGATCAGCGCGCCGCGCGGCTGCTGGCGGAACAGCAGCACCGAGATCTCGGCATAGAGATCCAGGCGCTGGGTCACCAGCGGCGCGAACAGCCGGCCGCCCTTCTCGACGATGACCGAGCTCTGACCGGGCTGGGCCGGATGGGCCAGCAAGGTGCTGGCGCGTTCCTGCAGCGGGCGCTGCAGTTGCCACAGGCGCTGCAGCTGCGGATGCAGGGCGCGGCGTATCTCCCATTTGTGCGCCGAACGGGCGCCCTGACCCTGCAGCGGGCCTTCGTAGAGGAGGCGGAATTCCATGGGACTATCTTGCCACGGCGACAGCTGCGACAGTCGGGGCATGAACAAGCCCCGCAACGCTGCGCCCGCGCTGGACCTGCTGGTTTTCGGCGCCACCGGCTTCACCGGCCGCCTGATCGCCGAGCATCTGCTGCACCGCGCGCCGGCCGGCCTGCGCTGGGGGCTGGCGGGGCGCGATCCGGGCCGGCTGGCCGAGGTGCGCGTGTCCATCGGTGCACCGGCCGATCTGCCGCTGCTGCAGGCCGATGCTGCCGATGCCCAGGCACTGGCGCGCCTGGCGGCCGGCACCCGGGCGGTGATCAGCACCGTGGGCCCCTATCAGCGCCATGGCGAGCCACTGCTGCGCGCCTGCGCCCAGGCCGGCACCGACTATCTGGACCTCTGCGGCGAGCCGACCTGGATGGCGCGCATGATCCCGCAGCTGCAAGCGCCGGCGGCCGCCAGCGGCGCGCGCCTGCTGTTCTCCTGCGGCTTCGATTCCATACCCTTCGAGCTGGGCGTGATCTTTCTGCAGACGGCCGCGCTGGAGCGTTTTGGCAGTCCCTTGCGCGAGGTGCACGGTCTGGTCGACAAGTTCAAGGGCGGGGCCTCGGGCGGCACCCTGGCCAGCCTGTTCGCCACGCTGGAGGCGATGCGCCGCGACCCCGCCCAGGCGCGCCTGATGGCCGACCCCTTCGCCCTGACCGCCGAGCACCCCGGCTGGCGAGGCCCGGCCCAGCCCGACCCCGAGGCCGGGCCGGCCTACGACGGCCTGGCCGGCAGCTGGACCGCGCCCTTTGTGATGGCGGCGATCAATACCAAGAATGTGCAGCGCAGCCATGCCCTGCGCGGCCGCCCCTGGGGCGATGACTTCGTCTACAGCGAGCGCATGGCCTGCGGCGATGGCCCGGAGGGCGAGCGGCGGGCGCGTCGCCTGGCGCGCTGGCACGCTCTTCAGAACCTGCTGCTGGGCTGGGCCCCCAGCCGGGCGCTGCTGGCCCGTTTTGCCCTGCCCCGTCCGGGCCAGGGGCCTGGCAAGGCCGAGCGCGAGGCCGGCTTCTATCTGCTGCGCTTCGTCGGCCAGACCCGTGAGGGTCAGGTCTTGAGCGCCACCGTCCACGGCGACCGCGACCCCGGCTATGGCTCGACCGCCAAGCTGATCAGCGAGGCGGCGCTGTGCCTGCTGCAGGATGTCGACCGGCAAACCACCCCCGGCGGCGTCTGGACGCCCGGTGCGGCGCTGGGCCTGATGCTGCAGCGCCGCCTGGCCGAACATGCGGGCCTGAGCTTCACGCTGTGAGCCGCCGGTAAGGCGAGGCGCTGTCGGATTGGTCCTACAGCGCGATGGGTGCTTGGCCGCTTCTGCCGGTGGCAGTGCTTGCGCACACTGGCTCCCATGCGCCGGCCCCAAGGCCATGCGCCTGACCCAGAAGAAGGAGCCCCGCATGAAGATCGCCACAGCCACTCTCGCATCCCCGCGTACCCGCCGCATCGGCAGCAGCCTGCTGGTGTTGAGCCTGGCGCTGAGCCTCAGCGCCTGTGCCGGCATGAGCAAGCGTGAGCGCAATATGGCCATAGGCGCGGTGGCCGGCGGCGTGATCGGCTCGGCCGCCACCGGAGGCAGCACCGTGGGCACGGTGGGCGGCGCGGTGGCCGGCGGCGCCATCGCCAACGAACTGAGCAAGAAGAAGTAGGCGACCGCAGCGGTCGAGCCCAGCCCGTCCCGGGGCCATGCCCCGTCCCGCCAGCCCTGAGGAGGATCTGCATGAGTACCGTCAATCTGGCCGATGCGCTGCGCTGGCCCGCCCTGGCCCTGCTGCGCAAGTCTCCGGCCTTGCACAGCGCCCCCTGGGTCGACAGTGCGGCCCTGGATCTCGGCTACGAAGTGGCCTTTCCCTTCCTGGCCGACGCCCGTGATTCCCATCAGCAACCCAAAGCCAACAAGGAGGAATGAGCGATGCAAAAGAATCTTTCCCTGAGCCGCAAGAAGATGCTGCATGCCATGGTGCTGGCGCTGGCGGCGGCCGGCACGCTGAGCGTGTTGCCCGGCTGCGCGGTCAGCCGGGGCCAGTCCACGGTGGGTGCTTATGTGGACGACGCCACCATCACCGCCAGGGTGAAGGCGCGCTTCGTCGAGAGCAAGGCGGTCGATGCAGCGGCCATCAGCGTCGAGACGCTCAATGGCACCGTCATGCTGTCGGGTTTCGCCAAGAGCGCCGATGAGCGCCAGGCGGCCGAGAAGCTGGCGCGCGAGGTCAGCGGCGTCAAGCAGGTAAAGAATGAGGTGGCCGTGCGTTCTTGATCCCTCCCTGAGAACGCACTCTTGCCCGAAGCCGCAAGGCCTCGGGCTTTTTTTCGCGTCCGCAGGCCGGCCGCGCCGTCGGTATGTTGGTGCGGCTATAGCGCGGCGAAGGCCAGCACCGGGCAGGGGGTGATGCGGCTGAGCTGATCCGCCTGGGCATGCAGGCAGACCAGGCCGAAGCGCTGGGTCAGCACCTGCAGCAGCGCCTCGCCGCTGTAGCTGCGCAGCTGTATCAAGCGCAGCCGCGCGTCGAACTGCTCCATCAGGTGCAGATGCAGGCTCAGCCGGCTCGCGAAGCTCGGCTGTAGCGGATCGCCGCCCAGTTGGTCGAAGACCGCGATCAGGCCGCCGAGGCCCTCACCGTAGGGGCTGGTCTGGGCGGCACGTAGCAGTTCGCGGCAGCAGGCGGCCGCGCAATCCGCCTCGCCCAGGCAGGCGTAGCGCTGTATCGGCCAGGTCTCGGGCAGCAGCCACGGCGCCTCGGCCTCGGCCAGGCGCACACGCTCGCGCAGATAGCTCTGCATCGTCGGGCTGAAGTCGGTGTCTATGGGGCTCATCAGCATCGCAGCTCCTGCGGCACCCGAAAGCCCGCGCCGCTTCAGCTGCGGGCTTCGAGCGCCAGGCGGTTGTCGACCGCGCGCACGCCCGTGACCGTCTGTGCCAGACGGGCCGCACGCGCACGCGCGCCGGGGCTGTCGGCCCGGCCGGCCAGCGTGACGATGCCGTCGGCGGCCGCCACCTCGATGTCCAGCGGGCCCAGCTGGCGGTCGCCGGCCAGCAAGGTTCTGATTTGATGGGCCAGCAATGCGTCGTCGAGTTCGGCTTCGATCTGCTCCAGGCTGATGCCCAGCGCCTCCTCGGCCTGATCCATGGGTTCGGACTGGGTCTGGCAGGCGCTCAGCGCCAGTGTCAGCAGGCCCAGGCCCAACTTCAGGCGCAGGCCCCGGGCATTGCGCAAGACAGGCCTCGCTTGCATGCGTTCTCCCCTCGGTGATGACAGAGCCTTCACTGTAAGCAGGGATGGCGGGGCCGGCCCAGCGGACCAGGCCGCGCCGGCTTGTGGGGCCGGGGCGCGGGCCGGTGTAGGCGCCGTCCTACGCGCCGTCCGGCGGCTGCAGCGGCAGGGTGGCGCGCAAGCGCGTGCCCTGGCCGGGCGCGCTGTCGATCTGCAGCCGGCCGCCTTCGGCCGCCACCCGGTAGCGCATGCCCAGCAGACCGTGCGAGGAGGGCGGCTGATGGCCGGCGTCGAAGCCGCGGCCGTTGTCGCTGACCTCGATCAGGGCCTGATCCTCCTGCGCCCGCAGGCGCACCGTCACCTGGCTGGCCTGGGCGTACTTGGCGATATTGGTGAGGGCCTCCTGCACCAGGCGGTAGACGGTCAGCTCGGCCCGGGCCGACAGCGCCACCGGCTGCAGCTCGGCCTGCACCGGCAGGTCCAGGCGCTCGCCAAATTCGCGCAGCTGGATCTCCAGCGCCGGCAGCAGGCCCAGATGGTCGAGCGAGGAAGGGCGCAGATCCTCGATGATGCGGCGCTTCAGCGCGATGCCGCTGTTCAGGGTTTCGGTCAGATGCACCAGACGCTGCTGCTGCTCGGGCGCCAGCTTGGGCTTGATGCGGGCCACATCCAGCTTGGCCGCGGTCAGCAGCGCGCCCAGCTCGTCGTGCAGTTCGCGCGCCAGGCGGCTGCGTTCGTCCTCGCGCGCGGTCTGCAGATGCTGGGCCAGCTGGGTCAGCTCTTCGGTGCGCCGGCCCACCTCGATCTCCAGCTGATCGCGCTCGGCCCGTATCGCCAGCGCCAGCGCCTGGCGCTGGCGGGCCAGCGCGCGGCCCTGGTGCAGCGCCATGGCCAGGGCCAGCAGGCCCAGCACCGTCACCGCCGCAACGCCCACCCGGTTGAAAAGCAGGGCCTCGATCACGCGGCGCAGGCTGCGGCTCACCCGCTGGCTCTCCAGCTGGGCCAGCTGCACGGCGTGGCTGCGTATCAGGTCCATCTGGTCGCGGCCTATGCCCACCTGGATCAGCTCCAGCGCGCTGTCGGCACGGCCGCGCTCCTGGCGCTTGATCACCTCGGCCAGCTCGCCCATCTTGGCGCCCACCGCCTGCTCCAGCTGCTTGTGCAGCTGCAGGGCCTGCTGGTCCTGCAGCAGGCGGTAATGCTCGGCCAGATCCTGCAGTGCCCGGTTGATGTCCTCGTGGGCGGCCTCGTAGGGGGCCAGGTATTCGCGCCGGCGTGTCAGCAGATAGCCGCGCTGGGCCGACTCGGCGTCGGTGGCACGCAGCTGAATGCGGTAGATCAGCAGCCGCGCCCGGCCCATCTCGGTCAGATCGGTCAGCGCGCTGCGGGCCCGCTGGAAACCGCTCTCGCTGATGAAGAGCAGCGCAGCGGCGGCCAGCACCGCCAGCGCTAGCACCCAGGCGCTGCGCTGCAGGCGCTCCAGCAGGGCGTCCTGTCCATCGGCTGCTCGCACTACACTGCTCCTTGCGGAATTCGTTCTCGCCATTCTTCCTACTCACTTGCGGACAGCACGCGCGTCCCTGCCATGATCCGAATCGCCATCGTCGACGACCATGCCATTGTGCGCACCGGGCTGCGGCAGTTCCTGAACGAGCAGGAGGGCCTCAGCGTCACCGCCGAGGCGGCCGATGGCCGCGAGGCCCTGGGCCTGCTGCGCGAGGCCGCGCTCGATGTGCTGATCATGGACCTCTCCATGCCCGGTCATGGTGGCGTCGACGCGCTGGCCGCGATCAAGGCGCGTGCGCCCGATCTGCCGGTGCTGATTCTGAGCGGCTTTCCCGAGAGCCATTACGCCACCACGCTGCTGCGCCAGGGCGCGGCCGGCTATCTGAACAAGGAATGCGCGCCCGAGGACATCGCCCAGGCGGTGCGCACCGTGGCGGCGGGCCGGCGCTACATCACGCCGGCGGTGGCCGAACTGCTGGCCGAGGGCCTGGACCGCGATCACGAGAAACCCGCGCACGAGCTGCTGTCCGAACGCGAGCTGCAGGTCTTTCTGCGCCTGGCCCAGGGCGAGACCGTGGGACAGATCGCCGAGCTGATGTGCCTGAGCGTCAAGACCGTCAGCACCTACCGGGCCCGGGTGATGGAGAAGATGCGCCTGGCCTCCAACAGCGAGCTGACCTATTACGCGCTGAAGAACGGCCTGATCCAGTAAGGCCCTCAGGTGGCCGCCGGCTGGGCGATCAGGCTGCGGCAATAGGCCACCAGCTCGTCGATCTCGCTGGACTTGTCGAATACCTGATCGGCGCCCAGGGCCAGGCAGCGGCGGCGTATATCGGCATTGGCATAGTTGCTGAGCACCACCCGCTTGGCCGGCAGCTGTTCCAGCTGCGGATGGGCCAGCAGCGCGGTGCCCGAGCCGCGGCGCAGGAACAGGTCGATCAGCAGCAGCTCGCAGTCCTGGCCCTGGGCGGTCAGCCAGTCGAGTGCGGCCTGCTGCTCATCGGCCCAGCCCAGCACCTTCAGCGGCAACATCTCCTCCAGGGTCGCGATCAACTCGTCCCGTATGGTGGGGTTGTCCTCGATGAGGAAGCAGCGCAGCGCGGACATGGTGGCCAGGGTCGGGGAACGGAGGGGAGGGCGGTGCACCGATTATCGCCATCGCTCGCTGTCGCGCCACCCGGCCTGCTGCTGATCCGCAGGTAGGACGGCGCCTACAAGCCCGGTGGCGTCTGGGCCGCCCACAGCCGCTGCAGCAGGGCCTCGCAGCGCTCGGGGCTCAGATAGGGAATGTGCAGCGCCGGCCGGCCCCGGCCCAGGCCTTGCACATCGAGCTGCAGCCCCTGCATGCCGGCGCGCCGGTCGAAGGGCGACTCGGTGCGGCTCAGGCCTTGCAGCCGCGCGGGCACGACGATGGTCCAGCGCTGCCGCAGCACGCCCTCGCGCCAGACCAGTGCGTCGGCAGTCTCGGCATAGGCCGCAAAGCCGGCCCAGGTCTTGGCATGCCAGGCCAGCAGCCCCACCGCCAGCCCCAGCAGCGGCAGCGCGGCCAGGGCCAGCACAGCGACCGGCATCCAGCCCAGCCCGGGCGCGGCCACCGCCAGGGCCAGCAGGGCGGTCAGCGGCACCAGCAGCAGCCTCAGCCCGGCGTGGAAACGCCGCCGCCGGGCGCCCGGATGCAGGGGCTGCCAGTCCAGGACCTGCAGATCCAGGCCGGGCAGCATCTGTGCCACCAGGGCCTGGGCCTGCTCGGGCGTGGCGATCGGCGCCAGCTCGCGCAGGCGCGGTGCGCGGGCGGCGGCCTTGTCGCTGGCGCCTGCCACATCGACCGCCAGCCGGCAGCGCTTGAACCAGCGGTGCAGCCAGCTCTGCTCCAGCACCAGGCGCTGCAGTTGGGAGCGCCGCGCGCCGGCGCTGACCCGGGTCAGCAGCCCGTAGCGCGCCTGCAGCCCCTGCTCGCCCAGCTGCTCGAGCGTGAAGCCGTGATACTTCAGCAGCGCCAGCAGCACCGACAGGGCGCGCAGCAGCACCAGGGCGGTGGCGAAGAGCCCTAGGCCCAGCAGCAGATAGCTCGGCCAGTGGCCGGCCGCCTCGCCCAGGCTGGGCTGCTGCCCCAGCCAGCGCCGCAGCGGCGCGATCAGGTTCAGCTGGTCCAGTAGCTCGCGGTTCTGCGCCAGCAGGCCGGCGCCCACGCCCAGCACCACCGTGCCGCGGTTGGAGATCAGGCCCAGGCGCAGCAGCTCGGGCCAGCGCAGCTGCAGCAGCAGCTGCCGGTCGGCGGTGGCGTCCGCCTGAGCGCTGCTCGGCTGTGGCCGGCCGCGCAGCAGGGCGGCCAGCTCGGCCGCGGCCTCCAGGCTCAGCACCCGCATCACGGCCTCGGGTTTGCCGCCCGAGGCCGATTCCAGGCGCAGCTCGGTGACGCCCAGCAGCCGGTGCAGCGGGCCGCGATGCTCGTTGATGCCGTGGATGCGGCTGAAGGGCACATGGCGCACCTGGCGGTCCAGCAGCCCCTCACGGATCAGCAGCTCGTCGCCCAGCACCTGGTAGCGGTAGGCGCGGGCCTGCAGCCAGCCCCATAGCGCGCCCAGCAGCACGCCCGCGCCGCCCAGCGCCAGCCACAGGCCGTGCTCGCGCTTGACGAACACAAAGACCAGCAGCGGTACGGCCAGCTCGCGCAGCAGCTTGCTGACCGCGAACAGCCAGGCGCTGGGATGCAGCCGCCGTTCGGCGAAGTGCTCAGCCATGGTGGTGCTGGCGCAGCTGGGGCAGCAGCGCATCGCGCAAGGCCTGGGCTTCGGCGAGCTTGAGGCCGGGCAGGCGGGTCTCGTGCTTGTGGCTGCCGGCCGTGTGCAGCACCAGGGTGGCCATGGACCAGCGCCGCTCCAGCGGCCCCTGCACCACGTCCAGATGCTGCAGCCTGGCGATCGGCAGCCAGATCTGCTCGCGCCACCAGACGCCGCGCTCCACCACCACGCCCTGCACCGGCTGCAGCCGGATGCGATAGCGCGCATGGCGCTGGCCAGCGTAGTACCAGGCCAGGGCGCACAGCGCGGCGCCCAGCAGGGCGAGCGGCAGGCTGTGGCCGATGCTGTAGGGCCTGAAGACCAGTGCGCCCAGGGCCAGCAGCAGCAGGGCCAGCGGCGGCAATGTCAGCTGCAGCCGCCACAGCCGGCGCAGCTGCGCCTGGGGGAGCAACTGGGTCGGTGGGTCGTCGTGGGTGCCGGGGTGGTCGGGATGGCTGGCGGTGGGGGTGCTGTTCATTCGGGTCGGTCTCTCGGTACCTGGGCCAGATAGGCCGCGACGCTGGCCCCGGGCGCCAGGGGCTTGAGCATCACCGCCACCGTATTGACCCGCTGGCCGGCCGCGATGCCGCCGCGCAGGCGCAGCGGCACAAAGCCCTGGCGGGCCCAGAAGCGCTCGGCAGCGCTATTGCCTTGCACCACAGCCAGGCGCAGCCACTGCGCACCGCCGGCGTGCGCCCATTGCTCCAGCGCGCTGTAGCAGGCCTGAGCCTGGCCACGGCCGTGCAGCGCGGTGGCGATGATGAAGAGGGCGATATGCCAGCAGCCCGGCAGCACCAGATCGCTGTCGACGATGGCAAAGCCGAGCAGTTCGGCCGGCGCGTCGGCGCCGGCCTGCTGCCAGAAGCCGATGTCATGGTGCTCGCGCCAACTCAGCTCGGGCGGCGGCCGGCTGCTCAGTTCCTCCAGCGCCTCGCCCGCGCCGGGCGGCGCATCGCCGACCCGCCACCAGTACTCGGGATTGGCCTCGATGAAGCGCTGCAGCAGCGGCGCGTCGGCCAGACTCAGGCGCCGCGCGCTGATAGCGGGCGTTACCTCGAAGAGCAGGGCATCAGGCATGGCTTGCTGTTGCAGGGTAAGGGTTTGTTTGAGGCCGCATGGTAAGGCTTGCCTGCCGGCCCGCATCAGCGGAAATCCCGGCTGCCCTGGCCCTGGGCCAGACGGCCCAGCAGGGGGCTCAGATCCTCGAAGCTCTGGGCCAGCAGATGGCAGATGCCTTCGCGGCTGCGCTGCCAGCGCCCCTGCACCGCCAGCAGCTTGGCCGTTAGCAGCGTGGAGCGGTGGGCGGCGTAGACATCGCGCCAGACGATCACCTGCACGCTGCCGGCCTCGTCCTCCAGGCTGATGAAGAGCGTGCCTTTGGCCGTCTGCGGGCGCTGCCGCACGGTGACGATGCCGCAGGCCTTCAGCAGCCGCCCGCCCGGCAGCTGCTGCAGCTGGGCCGAGTGGCGCGCCATGCCCAGCCGGGCCAGGCGCGGGCGCAGCAGGGCCAGAGGGTGGCTGCGCAGCGTCAGGCCCAGGGCTGCATAGTCCCAGACCACCGCCTCGCCCTCGGCCGCCTCGGGCAGGGCCAGGGTCTCGGCCGGCGCCGCGGCATCCTGCAGCAGCGGCGGCAGGCGGTGCAGCGCGCTGGCCTCCCAGACCTGCTGGCGGCGATGGCCGGCCAGGCCGAGCAGCGCGTCGGCGGCGGCCAGGCCCTGCAGCTCATGCTGTTCGAGCCGGGCGCGCCGTGCCAGGTCTTGCGTGTCGGCAAAAGGGGCGGCCTGGCGCGCGGCGACGATGCGCCGGGCCGCGGCCTCGGCCAGGCCGTGCACCAGGCGCAGGCCCAGGCGCACGGCCGGCTGCACGCCGGGCGTCAGCTCGGGCGGCTCCAGCGTGCTGTCCAGCGCGCTGTGCCGCACATCGGCCGGATGCACGATCACCCCATGGCGGCGCGCGTCCTGCACCAGCTGGGCCGGGGTGTAGAAGCCCAGCGGCTGGGAGTTCAGCAGCGCGCACAGAAAGGCCGCCGGCTCATGGCGCTTGAACCAGCAGCTGGCATAGGTCAGCAGCGCGAAGCTGGCCGCATGCGATTCCGGAAAGCCATAGGAGGAGAAGCCCTTGATCTGCTTGAAGATGGATTCGGCAAAGGCCTCGGTATAGCCGCGTGCGCGCATTCCGCCGAGGATCTTCTCGTAGAAGCGCTGCAGATCGCCGGGCCGCTTCCAGGCCGCCATGGCGCGGCGCAGCTGGTCGGCCTCGCCGGGGGTGAAGCCGGCGGCGATGATGGCCACCTGCATTACCTGCTCCTGGAAGATGGGCACGCCGCAGGTGCGCTGCAGCGCCGCCTTCAGGGCCTCGCTGGGGTAGTTCACCTCATCGGGCCGCTTGCGCCGGTTCTCCAGATAGGGGTGGACCATGCCGCCCTCGATGGGCCCGGGCCGCACGATGGCTACCTCGATCACCAGATCGTAGAAGTTGCGCGGCCGCAGCCGCGGCAGCATGGACATCTGGGCGCGGCTCTCGATCTGGAAGGTGCCCACGGTATCGGCCCGGCAGATCATGTCGTAGGTGGGGCGGTCGTCCGGCGGCAGCGCCGCCAGGTCCAGCTGGCTGCCGCGCAGGCGATTGACCAGATCGAAGCAGCGCCGCAGCGCCGACAGCATGCCCAGCGCCAGCACATCGACCTTGAGCAGATTGAGCGCGTCCAGATCGTCCTTGTCCCACTCGATCACGCTGCGGCCCGCCATGCTGGCGTTCTCGATTGGCACCAGGCGCGAGAGCTTGTCCTGGGTCAGCACGAAGCCGCCCACATGCTGGCTCAGATGGCGAGGCATGCCCATCAGCTGGCGGGCCAGCAGGATCAGCTGGCGCAGGCGGCGGTCCTCGAGGTCCAGACCCAGCTCCTGCTGCAGCACCGCCAGGCGCTCGGGCGGCAGGATCTCCTCGCTCCAGCTGCTGTGGTCCTTGGCCAGACGCTCCAGCAGCTCGGGGTCGAACTGCAGGGCCCGGCCCACATCGCGCAGCGCGCTGCGGGCGCGGTAGCGGATCACCACGGCGGTCAGCGCGGCGCGCTCGCGGCCATAGCGCTGGTAGAGGTACTGGATCACCTCCTCGCGGCGCTCATGCTCGAAGTCCACATCGATATCGGGCGGCTCGCGCCGTTCGCGGCTGATGAAGCGCTCGAACAGCAGGGTGCTCTGGGCCGGGTCCACCGCGGTGATGAAGAGGCTGTAGCAGACCACGCTATTGGCCGCCGAGCCGCGGCCCTGGCAGAGGATGCCGCGGCTGCGGGCGAAGCGCACGATATCGGCCACGGTCAGGAAGTAGGGCTCGTAGCCCAGCTCCGCGATCAGCGCCAGCTCATGCTCGACCTGGGGCAGCCAGCGCGCATGCGCGCCCTGCGGCCAGCGCCTGGCCATGCCCTGCAGCGTCAGGCGGCGCAGATGGCTGCGCGGCGTCTCGCCCGGCGGCACCAGCTCGTCCGGATACTGGTAGCGCAGCTCGTCCAGCGAGAAATGGCAGCTGGCGGCCACGGTCAGCGTCTCGGCCAGCAGCTCGGGCGGATAGAGCTGGGCCAGGCGCAGCCGGCTGCGCAGATGGCGCTCGGCATTGGGCTGCAGGGCCAGGCCGCAGGCGGCGATCGGCTGCCCGAGCCGGGTGGCGGTCAGCACATCCTGCAGCGGCTTGCGCGAGCGCAGATGGAAATGCACATCGCCGCAGGCCAGCAGCGGCAGGCCGCAGGCCGCGCCCAGCGCGCGCAGGCGCTGCAGCCAGAGCTCGTCGTCGAACTCGCGCAGCAGCTCCACGCCTATCCAGAGACGGCCGCCGGCCTGCCGCTGCAGGCCCTGGGCCTGGGCCTGCAGCAGCGCGTCGCCCAGCTCGCGCTGCGGCAGCCAGATCAGCGCGCAGCCCGCCAGCTGCTGCAGGTCCAGCTGGGGCAGCAGCAGGCGGTACTCGCCCTTGCTGGGCGAGGCGCGGCGCAGCGCGCTGATGAACTCGCTGAGATTGCCGTAGCCCTCGCGCTGCTGGGCCAGCGCCAGCAGCTTGAACAGCGGCGCGCCGGCGGCATCGCGCACCAGGAATTCGCTGCCCAGGATCAGATGCAGCACATCCAGCTCGGGATCCAGATGGGGCGCCTCCTCGCGCAGCCGCGCCACCATCTTCTTCAGCGCCACATGGGCGCGCACCACGCCGGCCAGCGAGCATTCGTCGGTGATCGCCAGCGCCGCATAGCCCAGGGCCTGGGCCCGCTCCACCAGCTGCTCGGGGTCGGAGGCGCCGCGCAGAAAGCTGAAGTTGCTCAGCGCATGCAGCTCGGCATAGGCCTGCGGGCCGCGCCCCAGCGGCCGGGCCATGCGCGCGCTCATCCGAACACCCCGTGCAGATACCAGGCTGCAGCCGCCTCGCCCGTGGCGCTGGCGGGCAGGCGCTCCAGAAAGATCCACAGCAGGCCGGCGCGCGCGCTGCGCGCCAGGTAGTAGTCGCGCTGCACATGGCCGGGCACGGGCTGCGCATCCCACCAGCCGCCCTCGATGCGCTGCGGGCCGGCCAGCAGCTGCAGCGGGCCCTGGTAGAGCGGCTGCTGCTGCCGGCTGAGCAGGCGCAGCGGCGGCTCCAGCAGCCAGCTGGGCTGGGGCTGCGGCGGTGGCTGCGGTGCCGGCCCGCTGGCAGGCAAGGCCTGACCCCAGGCCAGCCATTGCTGCATGCACTCGGGCCGGTGGTCGGCCCGCAGCCGGGCCTGACGCACCCGTTGCGGCCCCAGGCGCACCGCCAGGCGTTCCAGCAGCTGGGGCAGGGGCTCGCTGCCGGCCGCGGCCCTGTCGGGCAGCAGCGAGTCGCTGCGCTCGTCCAGGGCTACCACCTCGTCGGCGCTGAGCCGCAGCTCGGCCACCGGCGCGGCCAGCGTGGCGCGGGCCAGATGCTCGGCCAGCAGGCGCTGCAGATGACCGAAATCGCGGCTGGCCTCGGCGGTGGCCAGCTGCAGCGCACCGCCCGGCCCCACCTCGCGGGCCCGCATCGCATCATGCTGCCAGGCTAGCGTCAGCCGGGTGATGCCGGCTTGGCGGGCGCCCAGCCAGGCGCACAGCTGGCGCAGCAGCGCCTCGGCATGCTGGCGCAGCGCGTCGCTGTGCTCGATGCGCCAGGGCAGCTCCAGCCGCGCCTCGAAGCGCTCGGGCAGCGCCAGCCATTGATGGGCCTCGGGCACCAGGCCGTAGGCGCGGTCCAGGGCCGGCAGCAGCGCAGCGCCGAAGCGGCGCGCCGCGGCGGCACGCGGCAGCGCGCGCACCTGGCCCAGGGTCTGGCAGCCCAGGCGCTGCAGCATCTCGGCCTGGGCGGCCACCGCGCTCAGGCTGCGCAGCGGCAGGGTGTCCAGCAGCTCGGCCAGCGGCAGGTTCAGGCCGTTGATCCGCTGGGCCCGCGCCAGGGCCAGTGCCGCCAGGCTGTTGGGTGCCCAGGCCAGCCGCTCCAGGCCCAGCGGCGCGCCCTGTTCGAGCAGGCGTCGGTGCAGGGCCCGCAGACCGCCAAACAGGCGCAGGCTGGCGCCCAGCTCCAGCACCACCGCCTCTTCCAGCAGCGCCACCCGCGGCGTGTAGCCCAGGGCCCACCAGGCCAGGCCGAGCTGGGCCGGGTCGGGCTGGGCCCGGCCCGGCTCAGGGCTGCAGCGCGGCAGCAGCGCGAGCCAGTGCGGGCGGGCGGGCTTCATCATCATGGACCGGGGCGGTGGGCAGGCTGCTGCTGCGCAGCAGGCGCTGGGGCGGCAGCAGGGCGGGCAGACCCGGCGGTGGGGCGTCCAGCACGATCAGCCCGGCATGGGCCGGGCCGCGGCGCTTGAGCAGCTCGATCTGCAGCTGGCTGCCGGGGCCGGGCCGCAGCAGCAGGCGCAGCGGCGCGGCCGAGGACTGGCCGGCCGCCGCGGCCGGCCGCAGCACAAAGACCGGCGCCGGCGAGCCCAGGGCGGCGGTCTGCAGGCGGCGAATCTGCTCGGGCCTGGCGTCGGGCAGCCAGGCCAGCAGGGCGGCGGCGCTGCCGGCCTTGATCGCCTGCTCGCTCACCCACAGGGCCTGGCGGGCATCGGCGGTGTCCAGCCAGACCAGCTGCTCGGGCCTGATGCCATGGGCCAGCAGCCCCGGCAGATGGGGCGGGAAGGGCGGGTTGATCAGCAGCAGCCGCAAGGGCTGGCCTTGTCGTGGCGCCGGCGGGCGTGCCGCCGCAGGGCGGCGGACGCGTTCCGGGCCGGTCCGGCGCAACGGCTCGCCTCCCGGCCTGTCCGCCCGGTCGCCCAGCAGCGCTCCCAGCGCCGGCCCCAGCAAGCGCCACTCGCTGCTGCCGGCGCTGTCCAGCAGCAGCTCGCTGAGCATGCGGCGCGGCCAGCCGCCGCCGGGCAGTTGGGCGTCCAGCGCGGCAAAACCGCTTGAGAGGCAGTCGCCGGGCCCCTGGGCCAGCTCGCAGCCGCGCCACAGCGTCTGGCGCAGGTGTTCGGGCAGGGGCTTGGTCATCTGCCCGGCGCCGCAGGAGGCCGGGCTGCTGGGGAGGGCATTCATGCGCAGGCGTCCGAAGGTAGAAGAGGTGAAGTAACTGTATGAACATACAGTATACGAAGCCGCACCGGGCGTCCAGCCGCCGGCGCTGCTGCCGGCGGCGAGTTCGGGCGTGCGGATTGCGGTGTTTCTGCGCAGTCCCTACCCGGCTGAGGGGGTGTTTTCCCTGAGCAATGTTCACAAATCGGTTACAAACACGGGGTTGACCTCGGGAGAACCCTGATATGTCTGATTTGTCAGGCGCTGAGTGGCCGTCCGTGCTGCGCACGGAACGCTTGCTGCTGCGCGCACCGCAGGCGGCGGACCTGGAAACGGTCTATGCCCTGCACGCCGATCCGGTCAGCAACCGCCACAGTGCCTCGCCCCCCATCGGCAGCCGCGAGGCCGCCGCGGAACTGCTGCAGAGCTGGCTGCGCCACTGGCAGGAGCAGGGCTATGGCTACTGGGCCATCGCCGAGCTGGCCCACCCCGAGGAAGTGCTGGGTTTCGGCGGCATCATGATGAACAGCAAGAGCCCCGGCGGCGCTCTGGTGCCCAGCCTGTATTTCCGCATCAGACCCTCAAGCTGGGGCCTGGGCTATGCCAGCGAGATGGCCCAGGCCACGCTGGGCCTGGCCTTCGGCAGGCTGCATCTGCCTGCCGTGCTGGCCCTGGTGCAGCCGGCCAACACCCCTTCGCGCAAGACCCTGGAGCGTCTGGGCCTGCTGCTCAAGGGCTCGATCGCCGACCATCCCGGCCAGCCGCCCTGCCTGGTCTACGAGCTGGGCGCCCAGCGCTGGGCCAGCCTGCCCAAGACCCCGCCCGAACCCACGCCCTTCGGCGCGTGAGCGCCGAGCTCCAGTGGCCGGGGCGCGTGAGCGCCGAGCTCCTGTGGCCGGCGCGTGAGCGCCGCCGCCCGGCCGCCCCTGTCGACGGTTGAATTTGGCAGCGGCTCTTGCCGCCTGTTTCAATCAGGGCGCTTGCCGCCCGGCGACCGATCCCCCATCCATGGGGGAGGCCCCCGGCCCAGGGGCAAATCCCGGTCTGACAAGCATCAGCGCCGGTCAACAATCTCCGCTCTGTCTCTAAGCAGGAATGCGCGCGCGATACCAGGGTTTTTACCTGGACAAGACGCGCAATTTAGGGGGGAGTCGGCCGTCATTTTGCAAAGCTACACTCGCCCGTTGCCTTGGAAGCCGTTTGTGCGCCGCAGCATGAATACGGCTTCGTCAAGATGTCAACGTGGCCTGTCAGGCTTGAAAAAAGCAAAGCAAGAACTGCTGCCATGCCGCCCTGCTGCCCGAGCCCTAGGCACTTTCAACCGTGAACATGACCATGGAACTGAATACCGACAATCAATCTGCTGCTGGCTTTGCCGGCCTGCGCCTGAGCGCCCTGGCTGTGGCCGTGCTGAGCGCGGCCCTGCTGGCGGGCTGCGGTGGCGGCGGCGACAAGGGTGAGAAGGCCTCGCAGACGGCGGCCAAGGTCAACAAGGAAGAGATCACCGTCCACCAGATCAACTTCGTGCTGCAGCGCCAGCAGGGGCTCAAGCCCGAGCAGGCCGAGGCGGCCAGCCGCCAGGTGCTGGAGCGCCTGATCGACCAGCAGCTGGCGGTGCAGAAGGCCGAGGACATGAAGCTGGACCGCGACCCGCGCGTGGTGCAGCAGATCGAGGCCGCCAAGGCCGAGATCATCGCCCGCGCCTATATCGATCGGCTGGGCGAATCGGTGGCCAAGCCCAGCGATCAGGAGATCGCGCAGTACTACAACGACAAGCCCGCGCTGTTCAAGGACCGCCGCATCTACAGCCTGCAGGAGCTGTCCATCGAGGCCAAGCCCGAGCAGCTGGGCGAGCTGCGCACCCAGCTGGGTGCGGCCAAGAATCTGGCCGAATTCGTCGAGTATCTGCGCAGCAATGGCTTCAAGTTCGCCGGCAACCAGGCGGTGCGCGCCGCCGAGCAGCTGCCGCTGAACAATCTGGAGGCGATCGCCCGCATGAAGGACGGCGACTCGGCCGTGGTGCAGACGCCGACCGGCCTGCAGGTGCTGTTCCTGACCGGTTCGCGCAGCCAGCCCATCGACGAGGCCCGCGCCCGTCCGGCCATCGAGCAGTTCCTGCTCAACCAGCGCAAGGCCGAGCTGGTGCAGAAGGAGGTCAAGGCGATGCGCGAGACCGCCAAGATCGAGTACATCGGCAAGTTCGCCGCGCCCGCCGCTGCTGCTGCCAGCGCGGCGGCCGCCACGCCGGCCCAGCCGGCGGCCCCGGCAGCCAGCGGCCTGGATGGCGATGCCATCTCCAAGGGCATGGGCCTGAAGTAAAAGCCGCCGCCCCCTCTGTCACCCCGCCCATCCGGACGCCGGCACCCCGTGCCGGCACCCAACGATTCACCCGTGATCGATTGCCCATGCTCCATTCCTCTTCTATCCGCCTGACCCTGGTGGCGGCCGCCATGCTGGCGACCGCGCTTGGCAGCGCCGCGGCGCTTGCCCAGACCGCGGCGAGCGCCACGCCGACCAGCGCCGCCAGCAAGGCCGCCGAGTACAAGCTCGGCGCCGGCGACATCGTGCGCATCAGCGTCTACCAGAACCCCGACCTGGCCCTGGAGACCCGGGTGTCCGAGGCCGGCGTGCTGTCCTTTCCGCTGCTGGGCCAGGTGCGGCTGGGCGGGCTCTCGGTCACCCAGGCCGAGCAGCTGATCGCCGACGGGCTCAGGAACGGCAGCTATGTGAAGAACCCGCAGGTCACGATCACCGTGATGCAGGTCAAGGGCAACCAGGCCAGCGTGCTGGGCTATGTGAACCGCCCCGGACGCTACCCGATCGAGGTCGCCGATATGCGCCTCACCGACCTGATCGCCAATGCCGGCGGCGTGGCCAGCAATGGCGCCGAGGTGCTGGTGCTGACCGGCATGCGCGAGGGTCAGCCCTACCGTGTCGAGGTCGATCTGCCCAGCGTCTTCGCGCCCGGCGGCGGCAGCCAGGACATCCAGGTGCGCAACGGCGATGTGGTCTGGGTGGACCGTGCCCCGCTGATCTATGTCTACGGCGAGGTGCAGCGCCCCGGCGCCCAGCGCCTGGAGCGCGGCATGACCCTGATGCAGAGCCTGGCCGCCGGCGGCGGCCTGAACCAGCGCGGCACCGAGAAGGGCATACGCGTGCATCGCAAGGGCGCCGACGGCAAGGTGCAGGTCCTGACGCCCGCGATGGACGAGGCGCTCAAGGACGGCGATGTGGTCTATGTGCGCGAGAGCCTGTTCTGAGGGGGACTAGAGAATGAATTTCGGACAGATTCTGTCGATCCTGCGTGCACGTTGGCTGGTAGCGGCGCTGGTGTTTGGCTTTGTGGTGCTGACCGCACTCGTGGTCAGCCTCTTGCTGCCCAAGTCCTACACCGCGGTGGCTTCGGTGGTCATCGACGTCAAGCCCGATCCGGTGACGGCAATGATGTACCCAGGCGCCGGCAATCCCAGCTTCATGGCCACCCAGGTGGATGTGATCCGCAGCGATCGCGTCGCGCGGCGCGTGGTGCAAAACCTCAAGCTGACCGAGAACCCGCAGATCCGCGAGCAGTGGATGGCCGAGACCCGCGGCGAGGGCGATATGGTGCAGTGGCTCAGTGCCAGCTTCCAGAAGAACATGGAAGTGGTGCCCTCGCGTGAGTCCAATGTCATCATGGTTTCGTACAAGGCTGCCGATCCGCGCTTCGCGGCCGGCTTGGCCAACGCCTTTGTGCAGGCTTATATGCAGACCGCGCTGGACCTGCGCGTAGAGCCGGCACGCCAGTACGCCAGCTTCTTCGAAGAGCGCGTCAAGGAAGCCGGCGAAAAGCTGGAGGCGGCCCAGGCCAAGATGTCGGCCTTCCAGAAGGAGAAAGGCATCATCGCCACCGACGAGCGGCTCGATATCGAGAACGCGCGCCTGAGCGAGCTGTCTTCGCAGTTGGTGGGCATGCAGGCCCTGGCCTCGGATTCCAGCAGTCGCCAGGCCCAGGCCGCCGGCTCGGCCGATCGCATGCAGGAGGTACTGCAAAACCCGGTGATCTCCGGCATCAAGGCTGATCTGAGCCGCTCCGAGGCGCGCCTGCAGGAACTCAGCGCACGTCTGGGTGACAACCACCCCCAGGTGCGCGAAGCCAAGGCCAGCATCGCCGAATTGCGCAACCGCATGGACATCGAGGTCAAGCGCGTGACCGGCGGCGTGGGCGTCACCAGCGCGATCAACCGCCAGCGCGTGGCCGAGCTGCGCAATGCCCTGGACGCTCAGCGCGAGAAGGTGCTGCAGATGAAGGCGGTGCGCGACGAGGGCGCGGTGCTGGTTCGCGATGTCGAGAGTGCCCAGCGCAACTACGACCAAATCCTGGCGCGCCAGAGCCAGACCAATCTGGAAAGCCAGGCCACGCAGAGCAATATCTCGGTGCTGACCCAGGCCTCGCCGCCGCTGGAGCCCTCTTCGCCCAAGATCGTGCTCAACACCTTGCTGGCCGTCTTTGTCGGTGCCCTGCTGGCCATGGGTCTGGCCCTGGTGCTGGAGTTGCTCGACCGGCGGGTTCGCTCGGTCGAGGATGTGATGGGCTCGCTGGGCTTGCCGGTGCTGGGCGTGTTGCCCAAGCAGGGTGCCAAGCCCCGTTTCGGGAAGTCTCAGGCGCTCAGCATGCGGCAGCGCCTGCTGAGCGGCAACGGTGGCGCTGCAGCCAAGGGAGCATGAGATGAACGCTGCGGTCCTTACCCCCGTCCACGCCGAACCCAAGCCTATGAACAGCAACACCAGCCCCTCCGTGCAAGACCGCTCCATCGGCGATCTGATCCGCGATGCGCGCAATCTGACGGCCGAGGAGGTCGAGCGCGTGCTCAAGTACCAGCGCGAGCGCGGCATGCGCTTTGGCGAGGCGGCAATCGC
This sequence comes from Burkholderiaceae bacterium, assembly GCA_041920215.1. Classification (GTDB taxonomy): domain Bacteria; phylum Pseudomonadota; class Gammaproteobacteria; order Burkholderiales; family Burkholderiaceae_C; genus JAYRSJ01. Next base: position 181,441 of record JAYRSJ010000002.1, read on the forward strand.
ACTGGGCCTGGCGAGCGAGGAGGATGTGCTGCAGGCGCTGGCCCAGCAGTTTCACTACCCCTTTGCCACCACCGAGAACAGCCGCAAGAACCCCGAGTTGGTGGCGCTCAACGAGCCCTTCTCGGTGCAGGCCGAGGCCTTCCGGGCCATCCGCAGCCAGGTCACGATGCGCGCCTTCGCCGACCCGGATACCCATCTGGCACTGGCGGTGATCAGTGCCGACCAGGGCGACGGCAAGACCTATTTCGCGGCCAATCTGGCGGTTTCCCTGGCCCAGCTGGGTGGTCGCACCCTGCTGATCGATGCCGATCTGCGCGGGCCGCGCCAGCATGAGGTGTTCGGGCTCAGCAATGGCGCGGGTCTGTCGACGATTCTGTCGGGGCGCGCCGAGAGCGACGTCTTCCAGCACATCAGCGGTGTGCCCAGCCTGTTCGTGCTGCCGGCCGGGCCGACGCCGCCCAATCCGCTGGAACTGGTCGAGCGCCCGGCCTTTGGTCTGCTGATGCGGGAACTGTGCAAGAAGTTCGACCATGTCATCGTCGATACGCCGGCCTCCATCCTGGGCGCTGACGCCTCGGTGGTCGCTACCCGCTGCGGTGCCGGCCTGCTGGTGGCGCGCAAGAACGCCTCGCGCATCGGCGGTCTGCAGGACCTGCTGGCCAGCATCACCGACACCCGTGTAAAGCTGGCGGGCGTTGTGATGAACGAGCATTGAAATCCATGGGCCTGCGCTCGACGACCCCGATGGCGGATGCGGTGAAAGAAAAAAACGGGCTCGTTCCTGCCCAGATGGACATCGTCGCGGCGCTGTGCGTGGGCCTGGGCCTGCTGGCGCTCTACCTGCCCAGCTACTGGACCCTGTCGCACACGGTATGGCCCACCGATGAGCAGGGCCATGGCCCCATCATCCTGGCGGTCAGCCTGTGGCTGATGTTCCAGAAGCGCCATGAGCTGGCAGCTGCGCCCAGCCGGCCGGTTTTGGGTCTGGGTGGGCTGTTGCTCGGTTTTGGCTTGCTGCTCTATGTGTTCGGCCGCTCGCAGTCGATCCTGTTGTTCGAGGTGGGCTCGCAGATCCCGGTTCTTATTGCCCTCGTCCTGCTGTTCAAGGGTGGTACGGCGCTACGGCTGGCCTGGTTTCCGCTCTTCTTTCTGCTCTTCATGGTGCCCCTGCCCGAGGCGCTGGTCTCGGCTGTTACCGGCCCGCTGAAATCGGCGGTTTCGGCCGTCGCCAGCTCGCTGCTTTATGCGGCCGGCTACCCGGTAGGGCGTGCCGGCGTGGTACTGACCGTGGGCCAGTACCAGTTGCTGGTGGCCGATGCTTGCGCCGGTCTCAACAGCATGTTCACGCTGGAGGCTCTGGGCCTGCTTTACATGAACCTGATGAACTACAAGTCGGTGGCCCGCAACATCACGCTGGCCATCCTGCTGGTGCCGATCTCGTTCGCTGCCAACATCATCCGCGTGATGATTCTGGTGCTGGTGACCTACCACTTCGGCGACGAGGCTGGGCAGGGCTTTATCCACGGCTTCGCCGGCATGGTGCTGTTCATGGTGGCGCTGGCGCTGATGCTGATGGTGGACAAGCCGCTGGGCTGGCTGCTGGAACCCAGGAAGAAGAGGGCGGAGCAATGACGATGGCCGAACCGGTGAAGCGTTTGCGGGTCAGGAGTTTGGTCATTGCTGCGCTCATGCTGGGTGCGGTCGGTGCGGCGCATGTTGCGACACCGCGCATCCATCTGGCCGACCAAGGGCCCAAGCTGGAGCTGGAAGTCGCCTTCCCCAAACAGTTTGGCGATTGGCGCATCGACACGGCCATGCCCGTGGTGCTGCCCGCGCCCGACGTGCAGGCCGTGCTCAACAAGATCTACAACCAGGTGCTCAGCCGCACCTATATCAACACCAAGGGCGAGCGAGTGATGCTGTCGGTGGCCTATGGCGGCGACCAGTCGGACGGCACCCGCGCGCACCGACCCGAGGTCTGCTATCCGGCCCAAGGCTTCCAGATGCTCAGCAACACGGCCGCCAGCTACCCGATCGCGGGCCAGCAACTGCCGGTGCGCACCCTGGTGGCCAAGCTGGGCGGCCGGGTCGAGCCGATCAGCTACTGGGTGGTGGTTGGGGAGGAACTGGCACTGAGCGGCACCGAGCAGAAGCTGGCCCAGCTGCGCTACGGCGTGCGCGGCCTGATTCCTGACGGCCTGCTGATGCGTGTCTCGACCATAGGCAGCGATGCACCGGCCGCCTACCGGGTGCATCAGCACTTTCTTAGCGATCTGCATGCCGCCATACCGACGGCGGTCAAGGCGCGGGTCTTTGGTCAGGTCGGACGGGTGTAGGGCGTCAACCTGTCGCCAACAGATACAGAGGTACTTTTGTACAACGCCGCACTTTCAGACGGACGCTGGCTGACGCTGGTAAGAAAAACCGTTGGCTTGATGCTGCTGTGCGCGGCAGCTGCTTTCATCGGTCTGGCGATCGCGTACGGCGGCGTCATGGTCGCAGCCTTTTTCACAGCGCTGATCGGTTTTGCCATAGGTTTGACCTTGCCTCTGCGCTGGTTTGTCGCGCTGGTCTTCGTGACGTCGTTCCTGCTAACAGGACAACTTACCTACTTTGCAGGCATCAGCAAAGCTTTGTGGCTGCCCTTTTTGCTTGGTGTTTTGCTTTGGGTGCGATTGCCAATCGATCTGATGCAGTCGCAGCAGTCCAGGGTGGCGACACACATGCCCAGTGCAGTCAAGGCTGGCTTGTTTGTCTACTTTGCAACGCTAGTGACTGCCAGCGCTATCAATGCCATTCCACTCTTGCAGTTGTTTGTCAGCGCTAAGGAGTATTCATTTATTTGGTCGATATTGGCGTTGTTGGCCTTCGGTCTGTACAAGCGTGAGGCTCTGATTCGGCTGTGGGCTTTGCTGCCTTGGCTGATGCCACTACAGCTTCCCTTGGTTCTGTACCAAAGATTTGTCATTGCTCCCTCGCGTTCAAGCAAAGGGATCGGCGCGGCCTGGGATGCCATCGTGGGTGCTTTTGGGGGCAATCAAAATGCCGGTGGCGCAAGCGGTGCCATGGGTTTGTTTTGTATCGTTGCGATCGGCATCGTCGTGGCCCGCTGGCGGCAGGGACTGATGAGTGGGCGCCTTGCGCTATTCCTCGCGGCCTGTGGTTTGCTGAGTGTTGGTCTTGCGGAAGTGAAGTTTGCGGTGGTGGTGCTGCCGTTCGCATTTGCGATTCTTTTCTTCTCGCGCCTCCGGACTCGTCCCTTGGAGACCGCGCTGGCTCTGGTCTTGTCGGTCGTTCTTTCCTTTGCGGGGCTGATTGCCTACAAGGTGCAGTTTTCGGTGACGGGCGCTGACAAGACCGTCGGCGAATACGTGAGCAGCGTTTTCCAGAGTCGATCAAACGATGCCGATTTCATCAATATGCGGACCCGCGAAATGGGGCGTGTGGCGGCCTTGAAGTTCTGGCTCGATGAGCACAGCCTCAGCGAGCCCGACAAGTTGCTCATGGGTCATGGCGCCGGGGCAAGCCGCGTCGGTGACGTGGTGGTTGGTGCCGAGGCGCGCCGCTACCCCTTCCTGATTGCGCGCTCATCGATGGCCATATTGTTGTGGGAGGTGGGTCTCATTGGCTTTGCCGCAATCTGTCTCGCGCTGGCTGCCGGATTTGTGAGCCTGCTGCGGCTCAGTGTGCAGACGAATCTGAGTGGCGAAATGCGTGCGACGGCGGCGTCTATGGCTGTCGCGGTAGCCCTGATCGGCCTGGAGTTGCCCTACAACACTGACTTTCTGTTCGCGCATCAGATACAGCTGCTGTTGTTTGCAGCCTTGGGTTTTCTCTGCATGAGCAGCACCGCGCCGCTTCCCAGGCCTGTGATGGGCAGTTCACCGGCAAGCCGATGACCGCATATGTGTTTGAGTACGCAGCACTTGATGCGTGGCAGGGTTGCGGCCGTGATTGAGCTTTCCGTTGTCGTCAAAGCCTTGAATGAGGAGGCAAAGATTGAGGCCTGCCTGAAGTCGGTGCTGGATGAGGTAAACACTCTGCCATTCGACTGCGAGGTGCTGCTGGCTGATTCGCTTTCCAACGATGGAACGGTAGACCGGGCGTCGCGCTATCCGATTCGGGTGGTTCAGATGCTGGAAGCTTCCCACCGCGGTTGCGGTGCGGGCGTGCAACTGGGCTATCAGCATGCGCGAGGGCGATATGTGCTCTTCCTTGACGCCGATATGCAGCTGCAGCCGGGTTTCGTGGCGGCCGCTCTGGAGGCGCTGGCGGCGGATGGCGAGTTGGCTGGCGTTGCTGGCCTGCTTTTAGACAAGGCGGTTCGCAATGCCTTCGATGCCCACCGCGTGAACGCGGGCGTGTCGAATGTTGCCAAGGCTGAGCGTTGGCTCAACGGTGGCGGGCTCTATCGCCGCGCGGCGATCGAAGATGCAGGTGGCTACGCTGCGAATCGGAACCTGAAGGGATGGGAAGAAGCCGACCTTGGAATGCGTTTGCGCGCGGCCGGTTGGCGCTTGCGCCGCATCCCCGTCCCCGCGGTGCTTCATGATGGGCACAAGCAGACCACGCTGCAGCTTGTGCGGTCGCTCTGGCGCAGCGGGCGTGCGTTTTCTTCGGGCGTGCTGTTGCGCCACGCCTTTGCTCGGCCGTGGTTTGTCGACGCCCTGCGTTTGCTTGCTCATCCGCTGGGGACTCTGATGTGGTGGGTAGTAGGCCTGATGGCGTTGCTTGCCGTCGGGGTGACTGGCAGTTCCTGGCCACTCTGGACATGGTTGGCTGCGAGCCTGCTTGGCCTGCTGGGCCTGGTTGGGCTGAAGCGCGGCGTCAAGCCCGCCTTGCTCTCAGTCAGCATGTGGCACTTTTTGGCGCTCGGGCTGCTGGTGGGCCTGCTTTCCAAGGGTGACGATCCTCTGGCGCCCATACCCAGCCTTGAGTTGACCCAAGCGCATGAGCCCTAAATTCCGGTGGAGCACCGTGCTCAGCGCGATGCGGCACAGAGTCTTGCAGCGATGAGCAAGGGCTACTACACAGGCGGCCGCGCCCGGCGCAGCCTGCTGCATTTCGGCCTGGGCAAGCTCAGCTCGGCCCTGCTGGGCGTGCTGCTGCTGATCTGGCTGGTGCGGCTGCTGCCGGCCCGCGAGTACGGCAGCTATATCGCGCTGCTGGCGTTGCTGGAAATCTTCTATCTGCTCAGCGGCTTGGGCCTGTCCACGCTGGCACAGCGCTATGTGGCCGAGTTCCGGCTGAAGGCGCCGGCGCGCCAGTTCGGCCGCTTTCTGCGCGGCCTGGTGCTGCGGCGTGCGGGCCAGGCCAGTGCCGGGGCCTTGCTGCTGGGTCTGGCCCTGCCGCAACTGGCGCAGTGGTGGGGCCTGCCGCTGGCGCCTGGGGTGCAATGGCTGTTCGCCGCCTGGCTGATCAGCGGCAGCCTGACCCGCTATATGGACGAGCTGCTGCCGGCCCTGCTGCTGCAGGGCGTCACGCAGGGGCTCAATGCGCTGGCCAATCTGCTGCGTCTGGGCGCCATAGCCGCCTGGGTGCATGCCGGCACGGCGCTCGATCACCGCTTGCTGGTGAGCCTGGAACTAGGCGTGTCCTGCCTGATCGCGCTGGCGGGGGCGGTGGCGCTGTGGCGCCATCTGCGCCTGCATCCGGGGGCGGCGGACGGGCCGCTGCACCATAACGCAGAGATGATGCGGGTGGCGCGGCGTTTTTACCTGGTGCAGGTGCTGGGTCAGCTGTGGAGCGGCAATGCCGCCAAGCTCTTGGTGACGCGCCTTGCCGGCGTCGGCCAGACCGCCTTGTTCGGCTTCTGCCTGGCGATGGTGGACATGCTGCGCAACTACCTGCCCGCCTATATGTTGGCCAACTGGGTGCGGCCGCTGATGGTGGCCCAGTATCTGCAAACCCGTTCCATCGTGCCGGTGGCCGAGATGGCCAATGCCATCTTCAAGCTGTCGCTGATTGGCCTGCTGCCTTTTGCGGCCTTCTTTCTCAACCACGGCGACGCCTTTGCCGGCTTGGTCAGCAAGGGGCGCTACAGCGAGGGCGCCGGCCTGCTGCTGGCCGCCCTGGTGCTGATGGCGGTGCTGCAATGCCTGCACATCGTGGTGGGCATGGTCAGCACCACGCTGGAGCGGGCCGGCGCCAATATCTGGGCCACGGCGCTGGGCGCGCTCGCGCTGCCGCTGGCCTGGCTGCTGCATGGCTTGCTGGGGCTGCCGGGCGTGGTGCTGGCCTTCAGCCTGGCCGATGCCTGCTGGAGCGCACTGGTGCTGTACGCCTTGTCACGTCAAGGGCTGACACTGCCGGTGGATTGGGCCGGCAATGCCCGTATCCTGCTGGCCGGCCTGCTGGCCGCGGCACTGCTGGCGGTGCTGCCGGCCCCGCCGGGCTGGTGGCTGCTGGGCCTGCTCTTGCTGGCCGCCGCCCTGGTAATGGGCCTGTTGGTGCTGCTCAAGCCGCTGCGTGCGCCCGAACGGGCCTTGCTGCAGCGGGTGTTGCCGGCGCGCTGGATTGTTTGGTGAGGCGCTGCGCTGGCGGCGAGATGATGGGATGAAAAGAATGGCGAAGAAGGCGCTCAAAGCGCTGATCGGTGAGGGCGGTTTTCTGGCCCTGCGCCGCCGCTACCGCGCGCTGCGCGACGGGCTGCGCCTGCTGCGCGCCAGCTGCTATGACGCGCGCAGCTATGCCCGCGGCAGCGGGCTGATGCGGCCGCAGCAGTCCGAGGCCTTGAAGGCCCATATCCTGAAGTCCTTCCACCGCATCGAGAAGGGCCTGGCCCTGCCGGCACCCAAACCCGGCTTCGGCGTCGATGCGGTGCGCCTGCTGCTCGACGATCTGCAGCATTACCAGCAGCCGGGCCAGACCGACTGGGTACTGCGCGCGGCGCTGCAGACCCTGGACGAGTATGTGGCCTTCAATCGCAGCCACGGCATCAGCATGGACTGGGTCGAGCAAGGGCTGGCGGCCTTGCAAGCGCGGGCCGGCGCCGGGGCGCTGGATGGCGAGCGCAGCGGTGGCACGCTGCAAGTCAGCCGTGCCATCCTGCATGAGGCCGCGCGGCTGCCCTTCGAGCGCTTTGTGCGCAGCCGCCACAGCGTGCGCCAGTTCGCCAAGCAGGCGGTGGATGCCGCGCTGATCGAGCAGGCGGTGGCGATGGCGCGCTATGCGCCGTCGGTGTGCAACCGCAGTGCCGGCCATGTCTATCTGGTCGAGCAGGCCGACAAGGCGCGCGAGCTGCTGGCGCTGCAGAACGGCAACCGGGGCTTCGGTGACACGGCCGGCTGCCTGCTGGTGATCAGCTGCAAGGCCGAGGCCTTCCATACCGTGGGCGAGCGCTACCAGGGCTGGATTGACGGCGGCCTGTTTGCGATGAGCCTGATCTACGCGCTGCATTCGCTGGGCCTGGGCAGCTGTTGCCTGAACTGGAGCGTGGAGCCGGCGGCCGACCGTGCGCTCAAGCGCGCGGCGGGCATACCGGCCGGCGATTCGGTGATCATGCTGCTGGCGGTGGGCCATCTGCCCGAGACGCTGAGCGTGGCGCGCAGCGCACGCCGGCCCGTGAAAGAGATGCTGACGCGTATTTGAAGCGTCAGGCTGAGGGGGGAATGATGAAAACAATCTATTTGACCGGACAGAACAATTTCGGCAACCGGGGCTGCGAGGCGCTGGTGCGCTCGACCGTCACCGTGCTGGGCGAAGCCCTGGGCCCGGTGCGGGTGATGGTGCCTTCGCTAGATCCGCGGCGCGATGCGGCCCAATGGCCAGGGCATGAGCGGCTTGGCGTCGAGTTTGTTCGTGCCTACCCTATGCCCAGGTTCTTCAGCAAGCTGGGTGGCGCCTGCCAGCGCTTCGAGAGCTTGCATCGGATGATCTGGCCGCGGCCCCGCTTGCAGCCTGAGATGAAGCGCGATCTGTTGCGGGCAGACGTTCTGCTGTCCATCGGCGGCGACAACTACTCGCTGGACTATGGGCTGGCGTCGCTGTACTACTTCGCCGGCATCGCCGAGTTTGCGCAGGCGCATGGCAAGAAGGCGGTGCTCTGGGGCGCCTCGGTCGGCCCCTTCAGCAAGAGCCCCGTCGCGGAGCAGCGGATGGTTCAGCATCTGGCGGCTCTGGATCTGGTGACGGTGCGCGAGAGCCGCAGCATCGACTATCTTGCGGGCCTGGGCATCAGGGCCAATATGGTGCCGGTGATCGACTCGGCGTTTGCGATGCAGCCTGAGCCTTTCGACATGGCCGGCTTCTGGCCGCAGGCCAAAGAGGGGGTGCTTGGACTCAATATCGGTGCGTTGATCGATTCGCTGCGGAGGCGCAATGGCGACGCCGGCGGCGCGGTCGACGCGGCGGCCGTCTTCGTGCGTCGCGTGCTCGCCGAAACAGGGCTGAGCGTGCTGCTGGTGCCCCATGTGGCGCCACTGGACGGCCAACAGCTCAACAACGACGAGGTCTTCAACCAGCGCCTGCTGCAGGCGCTGGGCGACGCCGCCGGGCCGCGGCTTGGACTTGTGCCGGGCGGGCTCAATGCGGCGCAGCTAAAGCATGTGATCTCGCGCTGTCGCTTCCTGATCGCGGGTCGCACGCATGCCACGATCGCGGCGTTCTCCAGCGGCGTGCCGACGGTGTCGATCGCCTACAGCGTCAAGGCCAAGGGCATCAACCGCGATCTCTTCGACTCGGAGCGCTATGTGCTGGAGACGCCGGCTCTGTCCGCACAATCACTGTGGACCAGCCTGCAGCATTTGCTGGCCGACGAGGCCCCAATCCGGGCCCTGTATACCGAGCGTCTGCCCGACTGGCGCCATCGGGCCCGGGCCGGAGCGGTCCGGCTGGCCGAGCTGCTCCGCTGAGCCTGGATACATGGAGCAAACATGATTGCCTTGTACCGTCTGGCGCGTTGGTGCCATCTGCGCAGAATTCCCCTGCTGCCCTGGTTGCTGTACAGCCTCAACCGGATCCTCTTTGCCACGGTGCTTCCGCCATCGGCGCAGATCGGCAAAGACGTGGTGCTAGGCTACCGCGGACTGGGGATCGTCATCCATCGGCAGGCCGTCATTGGCAACCGGGTCAATGTGGGGCCGAAAGTGACGATTGGCGGCCGGGCTGGGATACCAGGGGCGCCACGGATCGACGACGACGCCCTGCTGGGTTCGGGGGCGCAGATCCTGGGGCCGATCCGCATCGGCCGGGGTGCGCAAGTTGGTGCGAATGCCGTGGTCTTGTGTGATGTGCCCGACGGTGCCACGGCGGTAGGCGTGCCGGCCCGCATCCTGCCGATGCGCGGCAAGGCCGCGTCGCGATAGGCAAGCCATCGGCGATGCAGCGCACAAGTGAAGGAAGTTCGGCCCGGCCGGACTGCGTGATGGTCGGTCCGGGGCCGGGCGCGCAGGGTGGTGTGGCGAGCGTGATCGGCGTGTACCGGGACGCGGGGCTGTTCGCGAGCGGCGAGGTGCTGCTGCTGGAAAGTTTCAGCGCCGGCTCCCGCCTGGCCAAGCTGGGCGTGGCGCTGGCCGCCTTCGTTCGCTATGCGGGGCTGCTGGCGCGTGGCCGTGGGACGGTGCTGCATGCCCATGTATCCTCGCACGCCAGTTTCTGGCGCAAGGCGGTGTTCATCTGGATGGCCCGGCTGGCCGGGCGGCGCATCGTCTTTCACCTGCATGGCGGCGGGTTCCGCGGCTTCATCGAGGCCCTAGGCCCGCGGCGCCGGGCCCTGGCGCTGCGCACGATCCGCTGCAGCGACGTGCTGCTGTGCCTGGCCTCGCCGGTGGCGCGCTGGCTGGCAGAGGTCGCGCCGGGCGTGCCGGTGCGCTGGTGGCCGAACCCGGTGCCGGCCGAGCTGTTCTCTGCTGCACCGCCCGCGGCTCATCGCGCGCCGGTGCTGCTCTATCTAGGAGCCCTGCTGCCGGCCAAGGGATTGCTGGACCTGCTGCAGGCCTTTGTCGTGCTGCACCGGCACGATCCGGCGGCACGCCTGCTGCTTGGCGGCAGCGGCCCGCAGGCCGACGCACTGCGCGCAGCGGCAGCGGCAGCTGGCGTCGGGGAGGCGGTGGAGCTGCTGGGCTGGGTTGGCGGGGGTGACAAGCTGGCGCTGCTGCGGCGCGCCCGTGTGCTCGTGCTGGCCTCACATCTGGAGGCGCAGCCGATGGTGCTGCTCGAGGCCATGGCTGCTGGGACGCCGGTGCTGAGCACGCGGGTGGGCGGCATTCCGGACCTCGTCGAAGAGGGGGTGGACGGGTTGTTGGTTGATGCGCATAACCCGCAGCAACTGGCTCTTGGGCTGCTGCGCCTTTGGGATGATGCCGGGCTGCGTGAGCGGCTGGCCTATGCCGCGCGGGCCAGGATACTGGCCCAGCACTGCGCGCCGGACGCCTGTGAGGCGCTGCGTGAGTTGTATCGGGCGCTGGCGACCCGGTGATCTGAAGGAGACCGAGTATGGAGGGAGCGCTGCGCTACCGGCTGATTGACCTGGCCAGGGGCACGGATTCGGTGGGGCTGCTGAGCGCGCTGCGGCGCTGGCAGTACGAGTCGCCGCAGGCGCTGGCGGCGCGCTCGGCGCTGGCGCTGACGCAGTATTTCGACGAACTGCGCCGCGAGGTGCCGATGTTTGCGGATGTGGCGCGCTTCGAGGACCTGCCGGTGCTGGACAAGCGTTTCATCAACAGCCACCGCGAGGCCTTGATGAACCGCCATTACCGGGGCAAGCCGGTGCGCAAGAAGACCGGCGGCTCCACCGGCGAGCCGCTGGTGTACTACACCGGCGCCGAGTCGCAGTCCTATCTATGGGCCGGGCTGTTCCTGGCCTGGGAGGCGGCCGGCTACCGGCTGGGAGACCGCGTGGCCTTCCTGGCGGGCTCCTCGCTGTTCGGCACCGGCTACAAGCAGCGCGTCTATTACGGGCTGCTCAACGTGACGGTGATGTCGGCCTTCGATATGTCGGCGGCGCAGATGACGGCCTATGCCCAGGCGCTGCGCGAGGGGGGCTTTCGCCTGCTCTACGGCTATGCCTCGGCCATCCACCGGCTGGCCCGGCATGTGCTGGAGGGGGGCGGGCCGCGGCCGCAGACGCGGCTGCGCGGCATCGTCTGCACGGCCGAGGTGCTGACGCCGCCGATGCGCGCCGACATCGAGACAGCCTTCGGCGTGCCCTGCTACAGCCAGTACGGCTGCAATGACGCGGGGGTCTCGGCCTTCGAATGCGAGCATCGCAATGGCTTTCACCTGCTGAGCACGCGCAGCCATGCCGAGGTGCTGGAGGGTGGGCGCCTGATCTCGACCGACCTGTCGAACCGCGCGATGTTCATGCCGCGCTACGACACCGGCGATCTGGTGCGCATGTCGGGGCGGGTCTGCCCCTGCGGGCGCGGGCTGCCCCTGATCGACGAGGTGGTGGGGCGCCAGAACGATATGGTGGTCGACCCGCGCGGGGCCTCGGTGCACTCGGAGTTCTTCACCCACATGTTCCGCGAGGACGCGCGCATCCAGTCCTTCCAGGTGGTGTTCGACGCGGCGGAGCTGGTGGTCAATGTGCATGCGGCCGGGCTGAGCGCCGCCGAGCAGCAGTCGCTGGCCGCGCCCTATCTGGCGCGCATCCAGGCCGCGCTGGAGTTTCCCGCCCTGCGCTTCGAGTTCGACCAGCCCTTCGTGACGCTGCCCAACGCCAAGCATCGCTTCGTGATGCGGCGCGGCGGCTGAAGAGGGGCCGGGCAACCGGCCTCGCCGGCTGGCGCCAGGATCGCTCAGGGGGCCAGCGTGGTCTGGCGCTTGTCGAAGCTGATGGTCTGGCTGCCGATCACCACCGTGATGCGGCTGCCTTGCTGGCCGACCTGCAGCGGCACGGTCCGGCAGCCGTCGCGCAGCACGGTCAGGTGGACCAGTTCGGTGCTGCGGTTGAGCAGCGTGAAGCGGCCGTGCGACTGGGCGGGCCGCGCCGCCTCCGGGGCCACATCCCAGGCGGTGGTCTGCGAAAAGCTGCTGGCCGGGCCATAGCGGTCCAGGCAGACCGAGGCGCTGCCGTTGCTGGCCCGCACGGTGCTGGCATCGGCATTGAAGGGCTGGGGCGAGTGGTAGTTCAGCTCCCATTGGCGCGCCTGGGCGCTGGTGGCCCAGTCGTAGATCAGGGTGGTGCCGCTGTTGCGGTCCATCACCACGCTGCGCACCGCATTGCTCAGCAGCGGCACCCAGCGGTAGCTCAGGTTGTCGTAGGCGCGGTAGGCGGGTGTGGCGTCACCGCTCACCACGGACAGCGTACCCCGCACCTCGCTGTGGATCAGGGCGCCGGTGGCCTCCATCGTACGCAAGGGCTCGGGTGGCCGGCCCTGGCTATTCAGGAGCTCGCCCTGGCCGATCCCGCCGTCGATGGTCAGCGCGTTCTTGTAGCGGGTGGCGCGGGTCACCGCTCTGTGGTGGGGCGAGTTGTAGTAGGGGTAGTAGCCCGCGCTAATCAGCAGCGGCTGGCCCTGGGAGACATAGACCACCGCGTTCTGGTCGGCATGCGAGTGGTTGTAGGCGCCGAAGCGGCTGGAGCGGAAGAACACGCTGGTGCGGGCGCTGAGGCTAGCATCCATATGCATGGCGGCGAGGCCGCCGCCGGGGAAGAACCAGCTGTTTTGCCGCGGCGGCTGGGGCGCGGGCAGGGGGCGGTTGTCGGCACCCAGCAGCAGCAGTTGCCAGATTAGTACGCGGCTGGGATAGCGCATGCTGTTGGGGTCGGCCCGCCAGTACCAGGCATCGACCGGGTCGCGCGTCATCTGCGCATGCAGGCGGAATACATGCGGCGCGTAGTTGCTGTACAGGCTGTCGTTCTCGGCCTCGTCGCCGAAGGGGCTGATCTGCCGGTGCTGGGGCGGGGTGAAGGCCAGCATCTGATCACCCGCGCGGCGCAGATAGTCCAGATGCTGATAGAGATCCAGGCCTGTGATGGTGCGCACGGCGGCCACATAGGGCACGGTGCTGACCATCGAGTACCAGCCATAGGCAATGCCGTTGCCGAAGCTGCCGTCCTTGTCGCCCCAGGCGTCGAACGCGAACTGGCTCAGGTCCCAGACTCGGGTCAGCAGGGCCGCGCCCTCCGGGAAGCCGGGCAGGCCGGCAGCGAGCAGCAGGGCCTGGCTGAGCCAGCGTAGATTGTTGACACGGTGGGGGTTGTAGGGATCTGTGTCCAGCACGGCCAGGGAGTCGACCGCCTGTATTAGACGGGCGCGCAGCGCGATGGTGACTTGCTGGCGTTCCTGGCTGCTCAGGTCCTGCCAGAGCATATCCAGGCCGATGGCCAGGGCCAGATACAGCTCGCGGTTGCCCTGGACATTGACCGTTTCGCTGCTGACGCCGGTGGGCGCCCAGTTGGCGAGTGACAGCACTCGCTGCTTGGCGTTGACGGTCATCGCTGGGACGTTGTCGAGCTTGCCGATCAGGCTCAGTACCTCGATGTACTCGCGTTCCGTCCGGACGATGCTGACGATGTTGTTGTCGTCCCGCAGCTTGAGCAGTTCCGCCTGGGTGGCTGGGGTGGGCGGAACGGCAGGGATCGGGCGGGCGAGGTAGGCATTGGCCAGCCCACGCAGGCGGTTGAACACTGGCAGGTGGTCTGGCGCCTGTGCGGCGGTCGCGATCTTCGCGAAGCTGCTGCCGGCGGGCAGCAGGCGCGGGCGCGCCTTGGCCATGACACCGGCCGTGATCTCCTGGCCTTCCGGCAGGCTGGTCGTGCTGGCGCTGGCGCTGACGCGGCCGGCCAGAGCGGTACGGGCAGGAGCCTCGATCTGAAAGCGCCGCCACTGTGTGGGCGTGACCTGCCCCCGGGTGTTGCGGTAGCTAACCGCCCATTCGTAGTCGCCGGCGGCCAGGACCTGCCGGACTGCCAGCCGGGGTTCGCTGATGTCGCTGCGGCTGTAGATGATGCTGCCGCCCTTGCTGCGCAGGCTGAAGCTCCAGGGGCTGCCGGCCTGGCGGTCCGGTGCTTCGCCCCAGGAGAACAGCGGCGTGCTGCTCAGGCGCTGGCAGTCCTCGGGCAGGATGCGGCGCTGGTGTGCCGGCATGGCCTGCAGCCAGTCGGGCGGCAGCGAGGGGCAGCTCGCCGTGGGCTCGGCCGGCAGGCCGGAGGCCGGCGGGTGCTGGGTCAGCAGGTCCTGCTCAGGCTGGGTGGGGCGGGTTTGCTGGCAGGCTGCCAGCGCCAGGACTAGGGGCAATGCGACGCCAAGATGGGCGGGGTGAACCAGTTTGGGCGCCATGCGTACCTCCTTGCTTGCGCTGCGAGTTCAGCGCTGGGCTGATCGGTCGGTGCTAAATCCTGTGATGCTTGGATCGGATTCTTGCCGATGCTGCTGCCGCTTGGGTCGGGGCCGCTACGCGAAATTGGGGGTAAGCGCGGCATGCTTCATGCTTCACCCCGCCGCGTCAGCGCCTGCGCCACTCCCTGAACAGCAGGCCGAAGAAGGCCATGTCCTCGATGAAGTAGCGCCGGAACATGCGGCGCGGTTCCTGCAGAAAGCGGTAGAACCATTCCAGCCCGCTCTTTTGCATCCATACCGGGGCGCGCTTGACCTTGCCGGCGAACACGTCGAAGGTGCCGCCCACGCCCATCGCGAAGGGGATGCGCATCTGCGCCTGGTAGGCGCCGAGGAACTGCTCCTTCTTGGGCGAGCTGATCGCGACGAAGAGCAGATCGGCGCGCGCGGCCGTGATCTCGTCGACCACCTGCTGTTCCTGCTCGGGCTTCCAGTAGCCGTTGCGATGGCCGGCAAAGACCAGCTGCGGATAGCGCTGCGCATAGAGCTCGCGCACCCGGGCGACGATCTCCTCGCGTGCGCCGAGCAGAAAGACCCGCCAGCCCTTCTGGGCGGCGCGGCCCATCAGCGCATCGAACAGGTCGACGCCGGCGACGCGTTCCTTCAGCGGCTTGCCGAGCAGGCGCGAGGCCCAGACCACCGGCATGCCGTCGGCATTGATCAGCGCGCAGTCGTTGATGATGCGGCGCAGCTCGGGGTCGTGCTGGGCCTTGACCAGCTTGTCGACATTGACCACCACATGCTGGTGCGGCTGGCCGCTGGCGATGAAGCCCTCGATGGTCTGCAGGGTCTCTTCCATCGAGAGGTTGTCGACCTGGCAGCCCATCATCTCGATGCGCTGCGGGTGCGTGCTGCTGTTCTGTGCCGCCATCATCGCGCCAGCTTCTCCGCCAGGATCTTGACGATGCGGCCGGCGGCCTGACCGTCCCACAGCGCCGGGCGGCGGCCGCGCTTGGCGGCGCGGCCCTGGATCACGTCCAGCGCGGCCTGGATGACGGCCGCGGGTTCGGTGCCGGCCAGCACATTGCTGCCCTCGTCGACGGTGATGGGGCGCTCGGTGTTCTCGCGCATGGTCACGCAGGGCACGCCCAGCGCGGTGGTCTCTTCCTGCAGGCCGCCGCTGTCGGTCAGCACCAGGGCCGCGTCCTTCCACAGATGCAGAAAGGACATATAGGCCTGCGGGCCCAGCAGCGTGATGTTGGGGCCTAGATCGATGCCGAACTTGTCGAGGTTGTTGCGGGTGCGCGGATGCATGGGGAAGACGATGGGCAGCTCGGCCGCCACCGCGCGCAGCACCTGGGCCACGCGCTGCAGCGAGGCGGCGCTGTCCACATTGCTGGGACGGTGCAGGGTCACCACGCAGTAGCGTGCATGCTGGCGCTTGAAGGCGTCGGTCTCGTAGGCGCTGGTATCGCGCATCGCACCGAGCTTGTCGGCCTGGTAGAGCACGTTGTCGACCATCACATGGCCGACGTCGTAGACGCTGGCCATGTCCTTGCCCTCGCGGCGCAGATGCTCGCTGCCGCTGGGCTCGGTGACGAAGAACCAGTCGGAGATCGCGTCGGTGACCAGGCGGTTGATCTCCTCGGGCATGCTCATATCGCCGCTGCGCAGGCCGGCCTCCACATGGGCCACCGGGATGCCGGCCTTCTTGGCCACCACCGAGCAGGCCAGCGTGGAGTTGACATCGCCCACCACCAGGCAGGCGGCCGGCTTCTCGGCCGCCACCAGCTGCTCATAGGCCAGCATGATCTTGCCGGTCTGCTCGGCATGGCTGCCGCCGCCGCAGCCCAGGCGCACATCGGGGGCGGGGATGCCCAGCTCCTCGAAGAAGACCTCGTTCATATCGCGGTCGTAGTGCTGGCCGGTGTGCACCAGCTTCCAGTCCAGCCGGCCATCGGCCTGCAGCGCCCGCACGATGGGCGCGATCTTCATGAAGTTGGGGCGGGCACCGGCGATCAGGTGCAGGCAGGGTTTGTCGGTGGCTTGGGCTTGGTCTGCTGACATGGCTGGGGTTCAGCGGCGCTGCGGGCCGCGCTGACGGGCATGGGGTGGCGGCGATTCTAGGTGGCGCTCATGACGCTACAGGCCGCCGGCACCCCCTAATTGACGGGCTTGTTGACGGACTGTTGCACCTGCCTGGCCGCCCGCATGCCGATCGAATGCCCCCCGAACTGAGGGCCGCTGCCCGGGGCTGTCATGGCGCTGGGCGAGAATACGCGGCCGGCAGCCATCGGCGCTGGCCGGAAAGAACAAAGCATCGTGAAACACCAGGAGTTGTTGTGAAGGTACTCGTCACCGGCGCTGCCGGCTTTATCGGCATGCATGTCAGCCAGATCCTGCTGGGTCGGGGCGATCAGGTCGTGGGCCTGGACAACTTGAACAACTACTACGACCCGCAGCTCAAGCACGACCGCCTGGCGCGGCTGACGGGCAAGCCCGGTTTCGAGTTCGTCAAGCTGGACGTGGCCGACCGCGCCGGCATGGAGAAGCTCTTCGCCGAGCAGCGCTTCGACCGGGTGGTGCATCTGGCCGCCCAGGCCGGCGTGCGCTACTCGCTGGAGAACCCGCATGCCTATATCGACAGCAATATCGTCGGCTTCACCAATATCCTGGAAGGCTGCCGCCACAACGGCGTGCAGCATCTGGCCTATGCCTCCAGCTCCAGCGTCTATGGCGGCAACACCCTGATGCCCTTCAGCGAGCATCACAGCGTCGACCATCCGGTCAGCCTCTATGCGGCCACCAAGAAGGCCAACGAGCTGATGGCCCATACCTACAGCCATCTGTTCCGCCTGCCGACCACCGGCCTGCGCTTCTTCACCGTCTACGGGCCCTGGGGCCGGCCGGACATGGCGCTGTTCCTGTTCACCAAGGCCATCCTGGAGGGCCGGCCCATCAATGTGTTCAACCACGGCAAGATGGTGCGCGACTTCACCTATATCGACGATATCGCCGAGGGTGTGGTGCGGGTGCTGGACCGGCCGGCCACCGCCGACGCCGACTACGACGCGATCAAGAGCGATCCGGCGCGCTCCAATGCGCCCTACCGGGTCTTCAATATCGGCAACCACGACCCCATCGAGCTGATGGCCTTCATCGAGGCGATCGAGCAGGCGGTGGGCCGCGAGGCGGTGAAGAACTTCATGCCGCTGC
Source organism: Burkholderiaceae bacterium (assembly GCA_041920215.1). GTDB lineage: Bacteria > Pseudomonadota > Gammaproteobacteria > Burkholderiales > Burkholderiaceae_C > JAYRSJ01. Next base: position 198,879 of record JAYRSJ010000002.1, read on the forward strand.
AGGACGGCGATGTGCCGGCCACCCATGCCGATGTGGCCGAGCTGGAGGCCTGGACCGGCTTCAAGCCGGCCATGCCGGTGCCCGAGGGCATACAGCGCTTCGTGGCCTGGTATCGCGACTATTACAAGGTTTGATCCGCCGGCCCGCGGCGCGGCGGCGGGCCAGCACTTTGGGAGTTTGCGCGTGAAAGTTACTGCAATCGGCACCGGCTATGTGGGCCTGGTCACCGGCGCCTGCCTGGCCGAGATGGGCAACCATGTGGTGTGCCTGGACGTGAATCCGGACAAGATTGCTGTGCTCAATGCCGGCGAGATCCCCATCCACGAGCCGGGCCTGCTGGAGGTGGTGCGGCGCAATGTGGCGGCGGGCCGCCTGCAGTTCACCACCGATGTGGACCTGGCGGTGGCCCATGGCACCATCCTCTTCATCGGCGTGGGCACCCCGCCCGACGAGGACGGCTCGGCCGATCTGCAGTATGTGCTGGCGGCGGCCCGCTCGATCGGCCAGCGCATGACCGACTACAAGGTCATCGTCGACAAGAGCACGGTGCCGGTGGGCACGGCCGACAAGGTGCGCGCGGCGATTGCCGAGGAGCTGGCCAGGCGCGGCGTCACGGTGGCGCATGCGGTGGTCTCCAACCCCGAGTTCCTCAAGGAGGGCGCGGCGGTGGAGGACTTCATGCGGCCCGACCGCATCATCGTCGGCTCCGACGACGAGCAGGCCACGCTGCTGATGCGCGCGATCTACGCCCCCTTCACCCGCAGCCACGACCGGCTGATGGTGATGGATGTGCGCAGCGCCGAATTCACCAAGTACGCGGCCAATGCGATGCTGGCCACCCGCATCAGCTTCATGAACGAGCTGGCCCTGCTGGCCGAGAAGGTGGGCGCCGATATCGAGCAGGTGCGCCGCGGCATCGGCTCGGACCCGCGCATCGGCTACCAGTTCCTCTATGCCGGCGCCGGCTATGGCGGCAGCTGCTTCCCCAAGGACGTCAAGGCCCTGGTGCGCACCGGCCGCGACGAAGGCATCCCGCTGCGGGTGCTGAGCGCGGTGGAGGAGGCCAACGAGCGCCAGAAGCGCCTGCTGGTGGACAAGGTGCTGGCGCGCTTCGGCAGCGATCTGGCCGGCCGCCGCTTCGCGATCTGGGGCCTGGCCTTCAAGCCGAATACCGACGATATGCGCGAGGCCCCGGCCCTGGTCATCATCGCCGAGCTGCTCAAGGCGGGCGCCAGCCTAGCCGTCTACGACCCGGTGGCGATGGACGAGGCCAGGCGGCTGCTGCAGCAGCAGCCCGGGGCGGGCAGCATCAGCTTCTGCGAGCGCGCCGAGGCGGCTCTGCCGGGCGCCGATGCGCTGCTGATCGTGACCGAGTGGAAGGAGTTCCGAACCCCGGATTTCGAGGGCATCAAGGCCGCGCTGAAGCAGCCGGTGATCTTCGACGGCCGCAACCTCTATGAACCGCCGCTGATGCGCGCGCTGGGCATCGAGCATTACGGCGTGGGCCGCGGCGGCGTCTAGGCCGGCCAGATCAGGGCCTACGCTGGCTGGGCCTTGAGGCCAAGGCTGAAGCCGAGCGTGAGGGCGGCCGTCAGGCCTGGGCGCGCGGGCGCGCGATGCATTGGCTGCAGCATGGCCGCCCTCGAGGTGGCCATGCTGCCCTGCGTGCCCCGGCAGCAACCCGTCGACACCAGACGAGCTCAGGGCGCCGGCGTGGCCAGCGGGATCGGCAGCCCCTGCGCCTCGCTGGCGGAATTGCGCCGGAACATCAGCAGCAAGCCGGTTTCCGTGCTCTTGGCATCCGGCTGGCTGACGTTGCTGAACTCGAGCAGCTGCCCGCTGCCACGCGGCACGCTGCCGCTGAGGCTGTTGCTGCTGAAGCGCGAGGCGCCGGGCGTGAAGCGCTTGCCCGCGATCTGGTCGGTGTAGTTGCCGGTGAAGTAGTTGTCGTAGACGCGGGCGCTCAGGCCCAGCGTCTGCCCCGGACTGGCTCCGATGGCGGCCAGCGGCAGGGTCAGGATGCGGCTGGAGGAGTTGAGGTCGCAGTCACAGTAGAAGTAGGCCGTCGTCGTGCCCGTGCTGATCGAGGCCACCGCCACCACAGTCTGGCCGCTGCCAAAGGTGGTGCCCGTCTCCATGGTGTAGACCAGCCAGTCCGGCACCCCATCCACATTGCTGTCGATCTCGACCTCCGCCGCAATCGGATAGGCCGGATGGGCCAGCCTGCCATAGCTGCTAACCGCCAGCTGCAGCAGGGGGGTGCCGGCATCGGGGATGTAGCGGGCCCCGAAGGCGTACAGGTCGGCGACGGCGAAGTTGTCGCCCATGCCCGGGAGGGTGCCGGCCGGCAGCGGCGCGCTGCTGCCCAGCAGCGAGAACACATCGTAGGCACCGGCCGTCGCGCCGGTGTTGCTCAGCTGCAGCTTGTTGGCGCCGGTGCGGCTGGGCGTGTAGGCCAGGGACTGGGTGCGCGCGGCCTTGCGCGGCAGCACATGCCAGGGCACGCTGAGCCGCTCGGCGCCGGCCACCAGGCTCAGATAGCCATCGTACTCGGGCAGGTCCAGCAGGGCGCCGTTGCCGCCCAGGGCGCCCCCGTTGAGGTTCCATTCGGGCAGCTTGGTCGGATCGATCACCAGCGTCACATCCAGCGTGGCCTGGCCGTTGGCCGGCACGCTGACACTGCTGCTGGAGGCCAGCACGCGCACCGCGCCGCTGGCCTGATCCTGGGCGCTGTCGCGGAAGCTGTGGCTGACGCTGAACTGCTTGGCGCTGTTGCTGAAGTTCTGCACGCTCAGCGTGCGCTTCAGCGTCAGCTGCCGGTCGGCCTCGACCACGCCGAAGGACAGGGCGGCCGACTTGGCGGCCATGTCCCAGGCCGCGCTGCTCAGCGCCAGGGCCTTGTTCACCCGCAGTTCGCCAGCGCCGATGCGGCTGACCGGTGCCCGCTGGCCGGGGCGCAGGGCCGGGTTGGTGTAGATCTGCGTCTCGGCGCTGTTCATTAGCATGGCCTTGACCTGCAGCGGGCTGCGCGCCGGCTGGGCCTGCAGCAGCAGGGCGGCCGCGCCGGCCACCATGGGCGCCGCGCCCGAGGTGCCGCCAAAGGGGCTTTGCGCACTGCCGCCGCCGGCGATGGCCGAGACCGAGGCGCCGGGCGCGCCGATTTCGGGCTTGATGGAGCCGAGATCGAAGGACGGGCCGCGCGAGGAGGAGCTGACCATGCTGCCCCTCAGGCTGAGCGGCGGTGCCAGGGCGACGCCGACGGCCTCGCCGGCCCCCAGCTGGTTCTTGATGGCCACGGAGCGTGCCTGGGTGATCACCAGCGAGGGCACGAAGCCACTGCCATCGCCCAGGCTGAAGCTGACCGCATCGCCCGCCGCGATCAGACCGACCAGCACGCCGGTGGCCCCGGCCGCCGCCATATTGGCCACCTTCTGGCTGACCGCACAGACGCCGCGATCCACCAGGGCCACCTTGCCGGCCGGGGCGGCGAGCTGCGGGTCACCGGTGCAGCCGCGCCCGACGTAGACCACCTGGCCGCTCAGCCCGGGGCCGATCGGCGCCCAGTCCAGGGTGGCGGTGTTGTAGTCGGTGCCGGCGATCGAGGCCGGTGCCAGAGTCTGCAATCCGACCGCGGTGGCGCCGGGCATCTGGGTCTGGGCCACGCTGATGGCTCCCGGAGCGATCGAGGGCGAGCCGACGATGGCGGGCCGGTCGGCCGAGTTGCCGGCCGAGGCGACCACCACCGCGCCCAGCCCGACGGCGTTCTCCACCGCCAGGGTCAGGTCGTCTTCCAGCTGGCCATAGCTGCTGCCCAGCGAGAGGTTGATCACGTCCACCGCATCGCTGAGGTCGCCATCGCCATTGGGGTCGAGCGCATAGTCCATGGCCTTGATCAGGGCCACGCCGTTGCAGCTGGTGGCGATGGCCGAGCACACCCGTACCGCCAGCAGCGAGGCGCCAGGCGCCACGCCCTTGTGCGTGCCATCGGCCGAGCGGCCGGCGATGATGTCGGCCACATGGGTGCCATGGCCCTGGAAGTCGATCGGGTCGGCGTCTTCGGTGCGCGGCCCGTTGGGCCAGGCATCACCGACGAAGTCGAAACCCTCCACCACCTTGGCGGTGGGGAAGAGGCCGTCGCGGCTGGTGTTCCTGGGGTCGCTGGGGCCGGTGCCATAGGCCGCCTCATAGGCGGCCGGCGTGCCGGCGCCGCCGAGATTGCGATGGGTGTAGTCGATGCCGGAGTCCAGCACGGCGACGCGCACGCCGCTGCCGTCCACCCCGCCTGCCTGTGCGGCCGCGGCGCCCACATAGGGCACGGATTCGCTGAGGTGCAGCTCATGGTGACGCACCGGGCGTACCGATTTGACGCCGGGCATGGCAGCGATCTGGGCGATCTGGGACGCGTCCACCGTCACCGCGATGGCATTGATCGCGATCGTGGCCCGGCCCAGTTCCTTGGCGCCCAGCGCGGACAGGCGCATCGCCATGCCGGCTTGCTGGGCCTTGATCGCCTGCAGCCGGGCCGCCATCGCGCTGCGCACCGCACTGGTCTCGCGGCCCGCCGACTGGATGCGGGCCATGCCCGGCGTGCCCTCGGCCAGCTGGATGCGCGCCCGGGCCAGACCGGGCAGGTCCAGCGTGACCCAGATGTCGACCGGGCCGCTGGCCTTGCGCAGGCGGGCTGCAAGGGCGATGGGCCCATCCAGTGCCAGGGACTTGAGATCGGCGGACAGTGGCTTGACCGACAGTGCGGGCGGTGTTTCTCCACCTCCACAGGCGCTCAGCAGGGCGGCAACAAGGATGGGCGCAGCGGCGCCCCGTGTGATCAGCTTCATCTCTATCCTCCTGGGCCGGCGACGCCTGGCGCCGCACGCTTGGGGTTTGATGGACAAGACCGCAGATATGCCGGGGCGCGCGCCCCCCCGGGGCGTGCCTGTTGTTCGCTCAGCGAGGCCTGCGCCGCCCTGCCAGCGCGGCCGCCAGCAGCGCGGCGCTCAGCAGCGCGATGCCGGCAGGTTCGGGCACCTGCAGGCTGCCCGGGCCGCTGAAGCCGCGGATGCTGGCGCTGGCAGCGCCGCCGAAGCTGTCAAAGCTGGTGATGGCGAAGGCGAAACTGTCGCCCACATCGAGGAAGACCGTGGCAAGGCCGGACTGGCCGCCCAGCATGTCGTCCACCAGCGAGGTGAACAAGCCATTCAGGATGTAGCCGAAGGGGTCCCAGCTGGCGTCCAGATCGTCGGTCTGGTAGGCCCAGCTGAACTCGATGAAACCTTGATGGGCACTCGTGAAGCCCAGCGATGTGGTCGCCTCGCCGAGGCCGTTGTTGGCGCCGGTCAGCTGGGCCGAATGGGCGTCGATGGACCAGCTGCCGTCACCGTTGCCGCTGTTGCCGCCGCTCCAGTTGGCCGGCGCGTAGGGGCCGGTGAAACCGCTGACCGGGCCCGCCTGGGCCAGCCAGGACGCACATGCAAGGATCAGAACCGAGGCCAGACGTTTCATGGGGGGCTCCAGTTGGCAGAACGGTGCTGGCGCCTACGCAAGACACATGCCTGCAGCCAAAAGTCATGGCCGATCAGGCGCTTAGTGGCGCGGCAGGGCGCTGCCGGTGGCGCGACGTAAAGCCTGCCGACACCGGGTTATCCCGGGCAGGCAAGACCCGGCACCCGTGCGGCGGACTCAGTCAAAGCGGCTTGCCGCGGCCAGCAGCGGGGCGCGGGCCGCAGGCCGCAGCCGGGCTGAATCAGGGCTGCTTGGGGCAGCTCGGACCGACCCAGCTCTGGCGGCTTTCCATGCTGAACTGGTAGCGGCCGTCGCCGCTGGGCTTGACGCCGGGCAGCTGCGCGGCCTGGGGGAAGCGGCCGCTGCCCTTGAAGCTGCTGCTGCCCTCGGTGTCGCTGTGGGCGGTGTAGCTGCCCTCGATGTCGCCGCTATAGCCCTGGGGGTCGTTGCAGCGGCCCTTCAGGCCCAGGGTGTTGCCGCTGATCTGGGTGATCTGGTAGCGGCACTGCGGCGTTTCCTTGTGCATCCTGGCCAGCAGGGCCTGCGGGTCCTTGAGCTGGCGCGCCTCCTCGGGCGTCAGGCAGTCCAGGGTCTGGCCGGGCTGGCCCTGGGCCTTCATCATCGCGTCGAACTGGGCACGCTGCTCGGCCGGCAGGTTCTTCAGCATCTCGGCCTGGGATTTGCGCAGCGTGGCGAAGATGTCCTGGCCGTTGAGCAGCATCTTGCCCTCGGACTTCCAGAGCCCTGGCCGCGGCTGGATCGACAGCACCTGGGCCTGGGCGGCGAAAGTGCCGAGGGCGAGCAGCAGGCCGGCAACGGTGCCGAGACGGTGGCGGAAGGGGGTCATGGCTTCTTCTCCCTGGCTGGCGGTGGTGGGTTTTCAGTCGAAATGCCGGGCCTCGGCCAGCAGCGGGGCGCGGGCGTCCTTGTCGGCCAGCAGCGGGGCTAGCCCCAGCTCGGGCCATTGAATGCCGATCGCCGCATCGTCCCAGCGCACCGCGCCCTCGGCCTGCGGGGCATAGACATCGGTGGTCTTGTAGAGGAAGTCGGCGCTCTCGCTGAGCACCAGAAAGCCATGGGCAAAGCCCGGCGGTATCCACAGCTGGCGGTGGTTGTCGGCGCTCAGCTCGACACCCTCCCAGCGGCCGAAGTTGGGGCTGCTCTTGCGCATGTCCACCGCCACATCGAAGACGGCACCGCTGACCACCCGCACCAGCTTGCCCTGGGCATGCGGCGGCAGCTGGAAATGCAGGCCGCGCAGCACGCCGCGGCAGGAGCGCGAATGGTTGTCCTGCACGAAGCGCACCGGATAGCCGACGGCCTCGTTGAAGACGCGCTCATTCCAGCTCTCGGTAAAGAAGCCGCGGGCATCGCCGAACACCCGGGGCTCGACGATCAGCACCTCGGGCAGCGCGGTTGGGGTTACTTTCATGGTCAGAAGGCTTTCTCGCCAAGCAGCTGCATCAGGTACTGGCCATAGCCGTTCTTCAGCAGCGGCTGGGCGAGGCGCTGCAGCTGCTCGGCCGTGATCCAGCCGGCGCGGTAGGCGATCTCCTCGGGGCAGGCCACCTTGAGCCCCTGGCGCTTCTCCAGCGTCGCGATGAACTGGCCGGCCTCCAGCAGGCTGTCGTGGGTGCCGGTGTCCAGCCAGGCATAGCCGCGGCCCATGATCTCGACCTGCAGCTCGCCCTGGCGCAGGTACTGGGCATTGACGTCGGTGATCTCCAGCTCGCCGCGCGCCGAGGGCTTGATGCCGGCGGCGATCTCGCAGACCTGGCTGTCGTAGAAGTAGAGGCCGGTGACCGCGTAATTGCTCTTCGGCGCCCGGGGCTTCTCCTCGATCGACAGGGCCTGCTGCCGGGCGTCGAACTCGACCACGCCGTAGCGCTCGGGGTCGGTCACATGGTAGGCAAAGACGGTGGCGCCGCTGCTGCGCGCGGTGGCGCTGCCCAGCAGGCCCTGGAAATCATGGCCGTAGAAGATGTTGTCGCCCAGCACCAGGGCGCTGGGCGCGCCGTTGATGAAGTCCTTGCCCAGGATGAAGGCCTGGGCCAGGCCGTCGGGACTGGGCTGCACGCAGTAGCTGAGATTGAGACCCCAGCGCGCCCCATCGCCCAGCAGGGCCTCGAAGCGCGGCAGGTCCTGCGGCGTGCTGATGATCAGGATGTCGCGTATGCCGGCCAGCATCAGGCTGCTGAGCGGGTAATAGATCATCGGCTTGTCGTAGATGGGCAGCAGCTGCTTGCTCAGGGCCAGGGTGGCCGGATGCAGCCGGGTGCCGGAGCCGCCGGCCAGGATGATGCCCTTGCGGGTGGGACTGGTGCTCATCAAAGTATCTCCATCAGCATGCGGTCGACGCCCTGCTGCCAGTGCGGCAGGCGCAGGCCGAAGGCCTGCTGCAGCTTGGCGGTGCCAAGCCGCGAGTTCAGCGGCCGGCGCGCCGGGGTGGGGTAGTCGCTGGTCGGTATCGGCAGGATCTGGTCCGCGGCGACCTTGAGCGCGGCGCCGCGGGCGCGGGCGAACTCGATGACATGCCGGGCATAGGCATGCCAGCTGGTCTCGCCGCCGGCCGCGGCGTGATAGAGGCCGCCCAGCTCGGGCCGGGCCAGCGTGGCGCGGATCATGTGGGCGCTCAGGTCGGCCAGCAGCTCGGCGCCGGTGGGCGCGCCGATCTGGTCGGCGATGACCTTGAGCTGCTCGCGCTCGGCCGCCAGCTTGAGCATGGTCTTGGCGAAGTTGCCGCCGCGCGCCGCATAGACCCAGCTGGTGCGCAGGATCAGGTGGGCGCAGCCGCTGGCCGCGACGGCCAGATCGCCCTCGAGCTTGGTGGCGCCATAGACGCTCAGCGGCGCGGTGGCATGCTCTTCGCTGCGTGCCGCATCGCCGCTGCCGTCGTAGACGTAGTCGGTGCTGTAGTGCAGCAGCAGGGCCCCGCTGGCGGCGGCCTCGGCGGCCAGCCTGGCCGGCGCCACGGCGTTGATGGCGCGCGCCAGCGCCGGCTCGCTCTCGGCCTTGTCGACGGCGGTGTGGGCCGCCGCATTGACGATGACCCGTGGCGCGACGCCACGCACCAGGGCGATCAGCGCCTCGGGTTCGGCCAGATTGCAGCCGTCGTCGAGGTCGCGGCAGACCAGCTCACCCAGCGGCGCCAGCGCGCGCTGCAGCTCCCAGCCGACCTGGCCGTTCTTTCCCAGCAGCAGAATCTTCATCGCATCAGCTCCCGTACTGCTGGCTGAGCCAGTCGCGGTAGCTGCCGCTCTGCACATGGGCCACCCAGTCCAGGTTGTCGAGATACCACTGCACCGTCTTGCGTATGCCGGTGGCGAAGGTCTCGGCCGGGCGCCAGCCCAGCTCGCGCTCGATCTTGCGGGCGTCGATCGCGTAGCGGCGGTCGTGGCCGGGACGGTCCTTCACATAGGTGATCAGGCGGCTGTAGGGGCCGGCGGGGTCGGGCCTGAGCTCGTCGAGCAGCGCGCACACCGTCTTGACGATGTCGATATTGGCCATCTCGTTCCAGCCGCCCACGTTGTAGACCTCGCCGACGCGGCCGCCGGCCAGCACCGCACGGATCGCGGCCGCATGGTCCTTCACATAGAGCCAGTCGCGGATCTGCTGGCCGTCGCCATAGACCGGCAGGGGCTTGGCCGCAAGCGCGTTGACGATCATCAGCGGGATCAGCTTCTCGGGGAAGTGGTAGGGGCCGTAGTTATTGCTGCAGTTGGTGGTCAGCACCGGCAGGCCATAGGTGTGGTGCCAGGCTCGCACCAGGTGGTCGCTGGCGGCCTTGCTGGCCGAGTAGGGGCTGTTGGGTTCGTAGGGATGGTCTTCCGCAAACGGTGGGTCGTCGGCCTTCAGGGAGCCATAGACCTCGTCGGTGGAGACATGGTGGAAGCGGAAGGCCTGCTTGGCGTCTTCAGCCAGGGCCGACCAGTAGGCGCGGGCGGCTTCCAGCAGCGTGAACGTGCCCTCGACATTGGTCTTGATGAAGGCGCCGGGGCCGCTGATCGAGCGGTCCACATGGCTCTCGGCCGCGAAGTGGATCAGCGCGCGCGGCCGGTGCTCGACCAGCAGGCGGTCGACCAGGGCGCGGTCGCAGATATCGCCCTTGACGAAGACATGGCGCGCATCGCCCTGCAGGCGGGCCAGGTTCTCCAGATTGCCCGCATAGCTGAGGACGTCGAGATTGACGACGGTTTCGTCGCACTGGGCCAGCCAGTCCAGCACGAAGTTGCTGCCTATGAAGCCGGCGCCGCCGGTGACCAGAATGCTCATGGTGAAAAACTACTTTCTTCCGTAGGTGTCCTCGAAGCGGACGATATCGTCCTCGCCGAGATAGGAGCCGGACTGCACCTCGATGATCTCCAGCGGCAGCTTGCCCGGGTTGGCCAGGCGGTGCACCTGGCCCAGCGGGATGTAGGTGCTCTGGTTCTCGCTGAGCATGATGGTGCTGTCGCCGTTGGTGACCTCGGCCGTGCCCGAGACCACGATCCAGTGCTCGGCGCGGTGGTGGTGCATCTGCAGGCTCAGGGAGGCACCGGGCTTGACCATGATGCGCTTGACCTGGAAGCGCGGACCGGCGTCGATGCTGTCGTACCAGCCCCAGGGCCGGTGCACCTTGCGGTGCAGGTTCATCTCGCCGCGGCCACCGCTTTGCAGCTGCTGGACGATCTTCTTGACGTCCTGGCTCTTGCTGCGGTCGGCCACCAGCACGGCGTCCGGTGTCTCGACCACCACCACATCGTCCAACCCCACCACGCTGACGAGTCGGCTGGTTGCCTGCACCAGGGTGTTGCGGCTGTCGCTGGCGAGGGCGTCGCCGCGCAGCACATTGCCGAACTCGTCCTTGGCGCCCACCTGCCAGACGGCCTCCCAGGCGCCCAGGTCGCTCCAGCCGGCATCCAGCTCGACCATCAGCAGCGGGATATCGCTGCCGGGGCAGCGCTCCATCACCGCATAGTCCACCGACTCGCTGGGCACGGCCGCGAACTCGGCCTGGCCCGGGCGCACGAACTTGGCGTCCACCGTGCGTGCGGCGAAGGCCTGGCGGGTGGCCGCCAGGATGTCGGGCCGGAAGCGCTCCAGGGCCGCGATCCAGCTGCTGGCGCGCAGCACGAACATGCCGCTGTTCCAGAAATAGCTGCCCTCGGCCAGATAGCGCTCGGCGGTGGCCTGGTCGGGCTTCTCGACGAACTGCGCCACGGCCAGCGCGGCGCCCTGCTTCTCGGTGCGGATATAGCCGTAGCCGGTCTCGGGCCGCTCGGGCGTGATGCCCAGGATCACGATGGCGCCGCTGGCGGCCGCGCGCACCGCGCGCTGCAGCGCCGCGGTGAAGACCTCGGGGCGGGTGACGGTCTGGTCGGCCGGCGTCACCACCAGCACCGGGTCAGCGCCGTCTTCCAGCGCCTGCAGCGCGGCCAGCGTCAGCGCCGGCGCGGTGTTGCGGCCCATGGGCTCCAGCAGCACCGCGCCGGGCGCCAGCGCGGTTTCGCGCAGCTGGTCCAGCACCAGGAAGCGGTGCTCCTCGTTGCCGACGATCAGCGCCGGCAGCAGGGCCAGGTCTTGCGCGTCGGGGCCTTCGGTCAGCGCGGCGATGCGCTGCGCGGCCTGCTGGAACAGGCTGCTGTTGCCCTCCAGCACCAGGAACTGCTTGGGGTAGCCGGCACGCGACAGCGGCCACAGCCGCGTGCCGCTGCCGCCGGCCATGATGACGCCCTGGACGGGGAGGGTGGGGGATGGGGTGCTGCTGCTCATGCTGAGGAAAAGCCGTTCGGGTTCAGATGCTGCCAGCGCCAGCTGTCGGCGCACATGCGGTCCAGATCATGGACGGCCTGCCAGCCCAGCAACTCGCGCGCCAGCGCGGGGTCGGCATAGCAGGCCGCCACATCGCCGGGGCGGCGCTCGACGATGCGGTAGGGGATGGGCCGGCCGCTGGCCTGCTGGTAGGCGCGCAGTACCTCCAGCACGCTGTAGCCACGGCCGGTGCCCAGATTGACGGTGAAGCTCGCGCTGCCTTCCAGCAGGCGGGCCAGCGCGGCCACATGGCCGGCGGCCAGGTCCAGCACATGGATGTAGTCGCGCACGCCGGTGCCGTCGGGCGTGTCGTAGTCGCCGCCGAAGACCTGCAACTCGGCGCGCCGCCCCACCGCCACCTGGGCCACATAGGGCATCAGATTGTTGGGGATGCCGCGCGGGTCCTCGCCGATCAGACCGCTCTCATGCGCACCCACCGGATTGAAGTAGCGCAGGCAGGCCGTGCGCCAGCGCGGCTCGGCGGCGCCCAGATCGCGCAGGATCTGCTCGCCCATCAGCTTGGTCTGGCCATAGGGGTTGACCGCCGAGAGGGGCGCGTCCTCGCGCAGCGGCAGCTGCTCGGGTGTGCCGTAGACGGTGGCGCTGGAGCTGAAGACGATGCGCTCGCAGCCATGGCGGCGCATGGCCTCGCAGACGCTGATCAGCCCGCCCAGATTGTTGCGGTAATAGGCCAGCGGCAGCGCGCTCGATTCGCCCACCGCCTTGAAGGCCGCGAAATGCACGACGGCGTCTATCGCCTGCCCGGCGAAGACGCTGTCCAGCACGGCAGCGTCGCTCACATCGCCCGGCACGAAGTGGATCGCCTGGCCGGCCAGGCGCTCCAGCCGGCGCAGCACCTCGGGCGAGCTGTTGGAGAAATCGTCGATGCCCAGCACCCGGTGGCCGGCCGCCAGCAGGGCCAGCCAGGTGTGGGAGGCGATATAGCCGGCGGCGCCGGTCAGCAGGATGGTGGCCATGGGGCGTGCAGGGGTGGCGCCGGTTCAGCGCGTCATGATCTGCGCATAGCAGCCGTAGCTGCTGGCGCTGTAGTTGAGCGTCGCGAGATCGCTGCTGCGCCGGTCGCTGTTGACCTGGCAGCCCAGCGTGGTGGCGCGGCTGGGCTGCCAGCGCAGGCCCAGATTGATGCCGTGGCTGCGGTCGTCGCTCTCGCCCGCCCCCTGGCGGTCCAGATGGCGCAGCTGCAGCCCGGCATCCAGCGCGATCTTGGCCGTCAGCGCGTAGTTGGCGGCCAGGTTCAGGCTGTTGGCCACGCGGTTGACCTCGCTGCTGCCGCCGGCGGCGCCGCTGGCATAGTTTTCCTGCACCGTGTCGCGCGCAACCGTGGTGGTGAAGCGCAGCTTGGCGCCGGGCTCCCAGATCCAGCTGAGGCGGCCGGTCACGCCGGAATAGTCGCGCACCGCCGATGTCGTGTTGTCAATGCGGCTCAGGCTCAGTCGGCCGCTCAGATGGCTGGCGGCGCTGGCGGTCCAGCCGCCGCCGAGCTCCAGATCCTGGCGCCGGTAGTCGTTGCGCACGGTGAAGATGAAGACGCGGCTGAAGCCCTCGCCCTCGGTGTGGCGCGCGGTCAGGCCCAGGCGCAGATCGCCGCTGGGGCGCCACACCAGGCCGGCGGACGCGCTGTCCTGCTGGTAGTTGAGCAGCCGGTACTGCGGCGCGCTGAACTCGCGCCGCTGATGGCCCAGCCCGCCTTCCAGCGCCAGCTTGCCGGCCAGGCCGTAGCGCAGGCTCAGCTGGGCCTGGTCGGTCTGCTCGATGTTCTTCTGCCGTATCACCTCGACCTGGGTGCTGACGTTGTACTCGGCCAGCTGGCGGTTGGAGCGCAGCGAGACCGAGCCGCTGAGCTTGCTGAAGGCCTGCCAGTCCAGCGCGGCGCTCAGTCCGTAGCTGTTGTTGTTGAGGCCCTTGTCGCGGCGGTAGGCGTTGTGGCGCAGATTGGCGTCCAGGCGCACGCGCTGGCGGCCGAAGGCCTTGTCGATGCCGGCCAGCAGGGCCAGGCTGGCGACCTGGTCGCTGTTGGGCACCTCGGCCTCGGGCAGGCGGTAGACATTGGAGACATGGTTCAGGCTCAGCGAGCTGCCCAGGTAGTAGGGGCTCTGCTGGGCCAGCGCAGGCGCGCTGGCCAGGACCAGGACAAGACCGGACAGGCGGCGATAGGCGGTCATCGGTGGACGGTCTCTTTCAGTAGGCGTGGCGGTCGAACAGCATCAGCCGGGCGGTGCGCAGAATGATCTGCAGATCCAGGGCCAGCGACCAGTTGCGCAGGTATTCCAGATCGTATTCGACCCGCGCCTTCATCTTGTCTATCGTGTCGGTCTCGCCGCGCAGGCCGTTGACCTGGGCCCAGCCGGTGATGCCGGGCTTGACCTTGTGGCGCACCATATAGGCCTTGATCAGCTGGCGGTACTCCTCGTTGTGGGCCACCGCATGCGGGCGCGGGCCGACGATGCTCATGCGCCCCTGCAGCACATTGATGAACTGCGGCAGCTCGTCCAGCGAGGTCTTGCGTATGAAGGCGCCGAAGCGGGTGATGCGCGGATCGTCCTTGGTGGCCTGCTTGACCACCGCGCCGTTGTCCATGGCGCGCATCGAGCGGAACTTGTAGACGATGATCTCCTCGCCGTCCAGGCCATTGCGGCGCTGCTTGAAGATGATGGGGCCGGGCGAGCTGAGCTTCACGCCGATCGCCACCGCCAGCAGGATGGGCGAGATCAGCACCAGGATCAGGCTGGCCAGCACCACATCGCTGATGCGCTTGACCAGCTCGTTGGTGCCGGTGAAGGGGGTTTCGCAGATGCCCACCACCGGCACGCCGTTCATGTCCTGCAGCCGGCCCTGGATGATGGAGATGCCGAACACATCGGGCACGAAGTACAGCGAGGCGGTGGTGCCCTGCACCTGTTCCAGCAGCTGCAGGATGCGCGGCTGCGAGCCCAGCGGCAGCGTGATGTAGACCTCGCGCACGCCCTTGCTGCGGATGTAGTCGCTCAGCTCGGAGAGGGTTCCCAGCAGGCGGCCGGCGGTATCGGGGTGCAGGCGCTCGTCCTGGCGGTCGTCGAAGAAGCCCAGCAGATCGCTGCTCTTGTCCTCGCCCTCGCGCAGGGCCCGGGCCACCTTGGCCCCCAGCGGGCCGGCGCCAACGATCACCGCCGTGCGGCGCGCCTCCGGTCGGGCGCGGTGCCACAGCAGCACGCGGCGACCGGTCTCCACCGCGAGGATCTGGGCCAGCGGCGTCAGGCCGGCCCACCAGATCAGCACATCCGGCTCGAAAAAGCCCAGGCTGCTGGTGGCATAGCCGCACAGCCAGAGGATGACCAGCAGCATCAGCCAGGAACTGATCACATCGATGCCGGCGCTGGCCGGATGCTGGCCGAAGCGGTTGCGGCCCGGGAAGGTCAGCGCGAACACCAGCAGGCACAGGGTCAGCGTGGAACGCAGCACCGGTTCGCCGAACCAGGCGTTGACCAGCAGATAGCTCAGGACGATCAGCCCGGGCTCCAGAAAGGCGGCGACGAGGGATTCGACCGATTGCGGTGCGCTGTAGAAAGTTCTCTTGTAACTTCGATCCTCGAACATCGTTCCCGGGCTCCTTGGCCTCAAGTTATTGGTCTGCGGTCCTGTCAGGCGGTGTTGCGCAGCAGGTCCTGCCCTTGTCCGGTCCTCCCCGACCCGTCGGCAGGCGGCGAATTCTCACCCAATTCCCCGGCGTGCCTGGACAGGTCCACCCCCTAGATCACTGGGGGAGAGCGCCCCTGCCTACAATCCGCGCCATGCTTCAACAATGGTCTGCCCTCTTCGCGCCCGCACTGCAGGATCGCATCTGCCTGTTGCTCAACCATGTCATCGGCCGTGAGCCGGTGGCGATGAACCGGCTGCGGCCCCATGCCGGCCGCGCCGTGCTGGTGCATCTGCGCGGCTGGCCGGCCCTGCTGCCGCCGGCGCCCGATCTGGTGCTGGGCATCACGCCGGCCGGTCTGTTCGAGCGCCTGGACAGCGCGCCGGCCGAGGCGCTGCGCATCGAGCTCGATGCCAGCAACCCCGCGGCCATGGCCCTGGGCAGCCTCAGCGGCGCCCGGCCCCAGGTCGAGGTGCAGGGCGATGCCCAGCTGGCCGCCGAGATCAGCTGGCTGATGGAGAACCTGCGCTGGGACATCGAGGACGATCTGGCCGCCCTGGTCGGTCCGGCCGCGGCCCAGCAGCTGGCACGTGCGGCGCGGGCGGCGGGTGGGGCGCTGGCCGCGCTGGCGCGCGGCGCGGCCGCCCTGATGCCGGGCGCGCGCCCATGAGGTCTCCGGCCCGGCTGCTGGTCATCGCCTGGACGGTGCTGCGCTTCGGCCTCGACGAGCTGGCGCTCGCGGGGCTGCAGCGGCGGCGCTTCCGCCTGTTGCGCCGGGTGCTGCTGCTGGGCCGTCGCTTCGAGCAGCCGCGCGGCCTGCGCCTGCGCCTGGCGCTGGAGCATCTGGGGCCGATCTTCGTCAAGTTCGGCCAGGTGCTGTCGACCCGGCGCGATCTGGTGCCGCTGGACATCATCGAGGAGCTCGCCAAGCTGCAGGACCGGGTACCTTCCTTCCCGGCCGCGCAGTCCAGGGCCCTGGTCGAGCGTGCCTTCGGCAAGCCGGTGGAACAGCTGTTCGCCAGCTTCGAGGCCGAGCCGGTGGCCAGCGCCTCGATCGCCCAGGTGCATTTCGCCACCTTGCATGACGGCCGGCCGGTGGCGGTCAAGGTGCTGCGGCCCGGCATGCTGGATGTGATCGAGGACGATCTGGCGCTGCTGCGCACGCTGGCCGGCTGGGTCGAGCGGCTCTCGGTTGACGGCCGGCGACTCAAGCCGCGCGAGGTGGTGGCCGAGTTCGATACCTATCTGCACGACGAGCTGGACCTGGTGCGCGAGGCCGCCAACGCGGCCCAGCTGCGCCGCAATATGGACGGCCTGGGCCTGGTGATGGTGCCCGAGATGCACTGGGACCTGTGCAGCAGCGATGTGATCGTGATGGAGCGCATGGATGGCGTGCCGATCTCGCAGATCGAGCGCCTGCGTGCGGCCGGAGTCGATATCAAGAAGCTGGCACGCGATGGCGTCACCATCTTCTTCACCCAGGTCTTCCGTGACGGCTTCTTCCATGCCGATATGCACCCGGGCAATATCCAGGTCAGCCTGGCGCCGGCCACCTTCGGCCGCTATATCGCGCTGGACTTCGGCATCATCGGCACGCTGACCGAGGTGGACAAGGAGTACCTGGCGCAGAACTTCATCGCCTTCTTCCAGCGCGACTACAAGCGGGTGGCCGAACTGCACATCGCCTCGGGCTGGGTACCGCCCCAGACCCGGGTGGACGAGCTGGAGAGCGCGGTGCGCGCGGTCTGCGAGCCGCATTTCGACCGACCGCTTAAGGACATCTCGCTGGGCCAGGTGCTGATGCGCCTGTTCCAGACCTCGCGCCGCTTCAATGTCGAGATCCAGCCCCAGCTGGTGCTGCTGCAGAAGACCCTGCTCAATATCGAGGGCCTGGGCCGCCAGCTCGACCCCGAGCTGGATCTCTGGTCCACCGCCAAGCCCTTTCTGGAGCGCTGGATGAACGAGCAGGTGGGCTGGCGCGCCTTCGTCAACCAGCTCAAGAAGGAGGCGCCGCGCTATGCCCAGCTCTTCCCCGAGCTGCCGCGCCTGCTGCACGACAGCCTGAAGCAGCGCGCCGGCGGCAGCGAGCGCGAGCTGCTGCTGGCCCTGCTCGGCGAGCAGCGCAGCACCAACCGCCTGCTGCGTGCGGTGTTGTTCGCCGGCATAGGCTTTGCCACCGGCCTGGTGCTGGCACAGATCCTGGTGCGCGGCGGCTGGCTCAGCTGAGGCCGGAATCGCTGCGCCAGCCCGGGCTTGCCAGGGGGCGGAATGCGGCTCGCTGCGGCTAAACTTGCGCGCCTTTTAGCCTGCTGGCGCGTTTTGTGCATCGCCAGCGCCTGATCGATTCACCACTTATCGGAGTGCGCCCGTGCTGGTCACTTTTGTCGTCCTTTATCTGATGGTCACCGTCGGCGTCGGCCTGATCGCGGCCCGCAAGGTGCACAACGCCAAGGACTATCTGGTCGCGGGCCGCAGCCTGCCGCTGTACATGAATGTGGCGACGGTGTTCGCCACCTGGTTTGGCGCCGAGACGGTGCTGGCGGTATCGGCCACCTTCGCGATGGACGGTCTGTCGGGCATCCCCGGCGACCCCTTCGGCGCCTCGGCTGCGCTGTTCCTGGCGGCCCTGCTGTTTGCCCGCCTGTTCTACCGGCTGAACCTGCTGACCATCGGGGACTTCTACAAGAAGCGCTACGGCAAGGGCGTGGAGGTGCTGACCAGCATCGCGATCACGCTGAGCTATCTGGGCTGGACTTCGGCCCAGATGACGGCGCTGGGCCTGGTGATCCACATCCTGTCCGGCGGTGCGGTGGAGCTGAACCACGCCATCCTGGGCGGTGCGGCCCTGGTGATGATCTACACCATCTTCGGCGGCA
Organism: Burkholderiaceae bacterium; assembly: GCA_041920215.1. Classification (GTDB taxonomy): domain Bacteria; phylum Pseudomonadota; class Gammaproteobacteria; order Burkholderiales; family Burkholderiaceae_C; genus JAYRSJ01. The sequence goes on from JAYRSJ010000002.1 coordinate 216,678, forward strand.
TGTGGTCGGTGGCCTTCACCGATCTGTTCCAGACCATCGTCATCATCATCGGCCTGAGCCTGGTGGCGGTGCTGGTGGGCGGCATGGCCGGCGGTGTCGGCCCGGTGCTGGACCATGCGATGGCGGCCGGCAAGCTGCAGTTCATCGCGCCCGAGGCCGATGGGGCGGCGATCTGGGCGCTGGCGGCCGGCTTCCTGACGGTGGCCTTCGGCTCGGTGCCGCAGCAGGACGTGTTCCAGCGCATGACCAGCGCCAAGGACGAGAAGACCGCGGTGCGCGGCACCATGATTGGCGCCAGCGTCTATCTGCTGTTCGCCGCCGTGCCCATCTACATCGCCTACTCGGCCCTGGTGATGGATCCCAATCTGGCCCAGCTCTTCGGTTCCGAGGATGGTCGCGAGGTGCAGCGCATCCTGCCCGACCTGATCCTCAACAAGATGCCGCTGTGGGCGCAGATCATGTTCTTCGGCGCCTTGCTGTCGGCCATCCTGTCCACCGCCAGCGGCACCCTGCTGGCGCCCACCGCCACCTTCACCGAGAACGTGCTCAAGCCCTTCGCTCCGCAGATGAGCGACAAGCAGTTCCTGCTGACCCTGCGCATCGTGCTGGTGACCTTCACGCTGGGGGCGCTGCTGTTCGCACTGAACTCGCGCTCGACCATGTACGAGATGGTGCAGAACGCCTACAAGGTCACGCTGGTGGCGGCCTTTGTGCCGCTGGTGGCCGGCGCCTTCTGGAAGAAGGCCTCGACCCAGGGGGCCTTCACCTCCATCGTGCTGGGCCTGCTGTTCTGGATCGGTGCCGAGGTGAGCGCTGCCGAAGCCCTGGTGCCGCCGCAGCTGGTGGGCTTCGCCGCCTCGCTGATCGGCATGCTGATCGGCTCGCTGGCGCCACAGCTGATCAAGCCCGCCGGGCAGTCGATCGCGGCGGCCATCCAGCATGAGCAGCAGCAGGCCCATGCCCATGCGCAGGCCCGCGGCCACGGCCACAAACACTGAGGAGCGTGGCCCAAAACCGGCCGGGGGCGGCGTGCGAGCGCCGGCCCGTATAATTTCGCGTTTCAAATCAACGGTTTAGACCATGCCTATCTACGCCTACCGCTGCAGTTCCTGCGGTCACGCCAAGGATGTGCTGCAAAAGATGTCCGATGCCCCGCTGACGGTCTGCCCGTCTTGTGGTGCCGAGAGCTTTGCCAAGCAGGTCACCGCCGCCGGTTTCCAGCTCAAGGGATCCGGCTGGTACGCCACCGATTTCAAGGGCGGCGCCGGTGCTGCTGCGGGCACGGCGGCCACCGCGGGCGCTGCGGCGCCGGCGGCCGCGTCCGGCAGCGGCGACACGCCGCCTGCCGCCGCCCCGGCCGCTGCCTCCGCTTCCGCCCCCTGCGGCGGCTCCTGCGCCTGTCACTGAATCCGGCTCGCTGCCTGCGCCCCCGCCCCACCTAGGAAGCATGTGAAGAAATACATCATCACCGGACTGTTGGTCTGGCTGCCGCTGGCCATCACCGTCTGGGTGCTTCTGTGGGTGCTGGGCGTGATCGACGCGGTCTTCACCGCGCTGCTGGATGCCTCGCAGGCCCTGCTGCCGACCAGCCTGCATGCCAGCATCGAGATGCTGCGCCATGTGCCTGGCCTGGGCCTGGTGATCCTGGTCGGCGGCCTGCTGCTGACCGGGGTGTTCGTCGCCAATATCTTCGGCCAGTGGTGGCTGCGTCAGTGGCACCGCATCCTGTCGAACATCCCCATCGTCAAGAGCATCTACAACTCGGTCAAGCAGGTCTCCGACACGCTGTTCTCCAGCAGCGGCAACGCCTTCCGCGAGGCGGTGCTGGTGCCCTATCCGCATGCCGGCAGCTGGACCATCGCCTTCGTCACCGGCCGGCCCAGCCTGGAGGCGGCGCGGCATTTCGAGACCGAGCATGTCAGCGTCTATGTGCCGACCACGCCCAACCCGACCTCGGGCTTCTTCCTGATGATGCCGCGCGCCAGCATCCGGCCGCTCAATATGAGCGTGGATGCGGCGCTCAAGCACATCATCTCGATGGGCGTGGTGGCGCCGCCCGAGCCGCTGGATGCACCGGCACGAAATCTGCCGGGTTGAGCGCCCCGGCAAGCGCTCAACCCTGAGGGCCCGCCGCCAGCCGCGACCCGGCCCCGCCAGCGCCTCCTCCTTTTGATCCCTCAATGAATGAACCCGGCCGCGCGCCGCGCCGCCCTTTCGAAAATTCCGGAGAACCAAGTCATGCGAACCTGCTATGCCGGCCAAGTCAGCGAGAAGCTGCAGGGCCAGATCGTCACCCTGATGGGCTGGGCCCACCGCCGCCGCGACCATGGCGGCGTGATCTTCATCGACCTGCGTGATCGCGAGGGTCTGGTGCAGATCGTCTGCGACCCCGACCGCGCCACGATGTTCAAGGTGGCCGAGGATGTGCGCAACGAGTTCTGCGTCAAGGTCGTGGGTCTGGTGCGTCCGCGCCCGGCCGGCACCGAGAACGCCAACCTGGTCAGCGGCAAGGTCGAGGTGCTGTGCCATGAGCTGGAGGTGCTGAACCCCAGCGTGACGCCGCCCTTCCAGCTGGACGACGACAACCTCAGCGAGACCACCCGTCTGACCCACCGGGTGCTGGACCTGCGCCGTCCCTATATGCAGAACAACCTGATGCTGCGCTACCGCGTGGCGATGGAGGTGCGCAAGTTCCTCGACGAGCAGGGCTTCGTCGACATCGAGACCCCGATGCTGACCAAGAGCACGCCCGAGGGCGCGCGCGACTATCTGGTGCCCAGCCGCGTGCACGACGGCATGTTCTTCGCGCTGCCGCAATCGCCCCAGCTCTTCAAGCAGCTGCTGATGGTGGCCGGCTTCGACCGCTACTACCAGATCACCAAGTGCTTCCGCGACGAGGACCTGCGCGCCGACCGCCAGCCCGAGTTCACCCAGATCGATATCGAGACCTCCTTCCTGACGGAAGAGGAGATCCGCTCGATGTTCGAGGGCATGATCCGCCATGTCTTCCGCAAGGCGCTGAATGTCGAGCTGGGCGAGTACCCGGTGATGAAGTATGCGGACGCTATGCATCTGTACGGCTCGGACAAGCCCGATCTGCGCGTCAAGCTGCAGTTCACCGAGCTGACCGATGTGATGGCCGATGTGGACTTCAAGGTCTTCTCGACCCCCGCCACCACCAAGGGCGGCCGCGTGGTCGGCCTGCGCGTGCCGGGCGGCGCGGCGATGAGCCGCGGCGAGATCGATGCCTACACCGAGTTCGTCAAGATCTACGGCGCCAAGGGCCTGGCCTGGATCAAGGTCAACGAGCTGGCCAAGGGCCGCGAGGGTCTGCAGAGCCCCATCGTCAAGAACCTGCATGACGCCGCGGTGGCCGAGATTCTGAAGCGCACCGGCGCCCAGGACGGCGACCTGATCTTCTTCGGCGCCGACAAGGCCAAGGTGGTCAATGACGCGATCGGCGGCCTGCGCCTGAAGGTGGGCCACAGCGAGTTCGGCAAGGCCAACGGTCTGTTCGAGGACCGCTGGGCGCCGCTGTGGGTGGTCGACTTCCCGATGTTCGAGGAAGACGAGGAGAACAAGCGCTGGGCCGCGGTCCACCACCCGTTCACCGCCCCCAAGGACGGTCACGAGGACCTGATGGCGACCGACCCCGGCGCCTGCATCGCCAAGGCCTACGATATGGTGCTCAACGGCTGGGAGCTGGGCGGCGGCTCGGTGCGTATCCACCGCGCCGATGTGCAGGCCAAGGTCTTCGAGGCGCTCAACATCAGCCCCGAGGAGCAGCGCGTCAAGTTTGGCTTCCTGCTGGATGCGCTGCAGTACGGTGCGCCCCCGCATGGCGGCCTGGCCTTCGGCCTGGATCGCATCGTCACGATGATGACCAAGGCCGAGTCGATCCGCGACGTGATCGCCTTCCCCAAGACCCAGCGCGCGCAATGCCTGCTGACCGGGGCACCGTCGAACGTGGACGAGAAGCAGCTGCGCGAGCTGCACATCCGCCTGCGCAATGCCGCCGCCGCCGGCGGCAGCGCCGCCTGATGCGCCGATCTGCGCAGCGTTAGCGCCAGCAAAGGGCAGCCCAGGCTGCCCTTTTTCATGTCTGTATCCAAACGTAGGGAGAGCGAGATGGGTCAACACACGAAGAATCCGCGCACCGGCCTCTTGTTGATGCTGCTGCTGGTGGCGCTGGCGGGCTGCGGCAAGCAGGCCACCGAGCTGGGGCAGGGCGGTTCGGTCATCAGCGGCTCGGCGGGGCCGGCCGGCGCCAGCAATGCCAGCCGCGAACTGCTCAAGTGCGCGGCACCGGTGGCCACGCTGGCCCTGGCCGAAAATCCGAACGGTTACACCCTCTCCAGCACCTACCGGCTGCCGGCCTCGCCGGTGCCCCTGGTGCGCCTGCTGGCCCAGCAGAGCGGCTGTTTCCGCGTGGTCGATCGTGCGTCCGGCCTGCGTGCCACCGTGCAGGAGCAGGAGCTGAAGGCGGCCGGCGTGCTGCGCCAGGCCGGCAACACCGTGGCCAAGGGCAAGGGCTACGAGGCGCAGTACAGCCTGACGCCCAGCCTGAGCTTCAGCGAGCAGGACGCTGGCCGCCAGATCGGCGGCATCCTGGCGATGATCCCGGTGCTGAACCAGTTTGTCGGCGCGGCCGAACAGGTCAAGCTCAAGGAGGCCCAGGTGGCCCTGCTGCTGACCGACAACGAGACCACCGAGCAGGTGGCGGCCTCCACCGGCTCGGTCCAGGTCACCGATCTGGGCGTTGGCGGCCTGGTGATGGGCAAGCTGGGCGGCGCTGCCGGCGCCGGCTGGTCCAACAGCAATGAGGGCAAGGTGATTGCCGCGGCCTTTCTGGATGCCCACAACCAGCTGGTGATCCAGGTGCGCGAGCTGCAGGCCAAGACGCTGCCGCCGGCGGTGGCGACGGTGCCCAAGGGCGGCTGAAGCCGGGGCTGCAGGCGGGCGGAGCCGCTCAAGCCTTATGCTCTGCGCCGCGTTGCCCCAGCCCTCCCTCCAGCCATCGCCTAGCGCCTGCCCGCATGAGCAACAAGTCCGCCGCCTCAGTTCCCTCCGACAAAGCCCGCTGGGAGCGCCTCGTGATGCGCCGGCCCGGCCTGGCCCTGCCGCGTCTGCGCCGGGCCATGGCCAGCGCCGACGGGGCCCAGGCGCGCGCCGCATTGCTGGGCCTGTTCTTCGTGCAGGAGCGCCTGGGCCGGGCGGCCGAGCTGCAGGGCGAGCTGCAGCAGGCCTTGCTGGCCGCCGAGCGCCAGCGTGCGCTGGCCGAGGCGGCCGAGCTCAGCGAGGCCCTGGGACGTCTGCATTACCAACGCGGTGACTATGCCCAGGCCTGCAATGCCTGGAGCCAGACCCTGGACTGGGCCGCCGACGATTCGCGCAGCGCCTGTCTGGCCCGCATCGGCCTGGCCCATCTCTGCTATGCGCTAGGCGACTGGGCACGTGGGGGCCGGGTGCTGGACCAGGCCGAGCTGCACTACCCCCGGCTGGGCCGCGACCCCTATCTGCGCGCCAAGATCGCGCTGAACCGCGCGGTCTCGCTGCGCGCCACCCAGGGGCCGCAGGCGGCGCTGGGGGCGCTGGACGAGGCCCTGGCTGCCGCCCGCAAGGCTGGCCACCGCGACTACCAGGCCGAGGCCATCTGGCAGCAGGCGCGCTGTGCGCGCGACAGCGGCGACGCGCTGCTGGCCGGCCGCCTGGCCCAGCGTGCGCTGGCCAAGGCCCAGCGCTGCGGCTATCGCTGGCTGCAGGCCCAGGCGGCCCTGCTGCTCAGCGAGCTTGGTGCCGGCGATGTCGCGCTGGGCTGGGCCGGCCAGGCCCTCAGCCTGGGCGAGGCCCTGCAGTCGCGCGCGGTGCAGGCGGCGGCGCATGGCCGGCTGGCCGAGCTGATGCAGGCCCAGGGCGAGCTGGGTCCGGCCTGGCACCACCAGCAGCAGCGCCAGCAGCTGGAGGCCACGCTCAACCAGGGCCAGCTGCCCACCCGGCTGGAGGCCCTGGCCCGTTTCGACACCGACCCCGGTGGCGCCGATGCGCTGCTGCTGGCCCTGGCCGGCCAGGCCTGGCGCATCGAGGAGCCGGCCGATCTGGAGGCCGCCTGGGTCACGATGCAGCCGCAGCTGCTTGAGGCGCTGGACTTGCTCGATCTGCAGCTGTGGTGGGACCGTGGCGGCGACGGCCAGTACCAGGCCCTGCCACCGGCCGAGGCGGGTGCCGGCGCTGCCCGCCTGGCGGCCCAGACGCTCAAACCCTATCTGGCCGCCCTGGCCCGGCCCGAGGAGCCGCTGCTGTGCCCGGACGCGGCCCAGCACCCCTGGGCCGCGGCGCTGGGCCTGGGCCCGGGTCTGCATCAGGCGCGGCTGGAGCTGGGCCTGCGCCAGGGGGGGCGTCTGGTGGGCTGGCTGTGGGCGCTGCGGTCCGAGGGCGCCAGCTGGCCGCGCGCCGATATCAGCCGTGCCCTGCGGCTGGCCGGGCTGCTGGAGCGCCTGCTGGAGCAGCTGCAGCAGGCGCGCGAGCGCGAGGCCGCGCGTTCGGCAGCGGGCCAGCAGGCCCGCGCGCTGAGCCAGCGCCTGACCGCGCAGCTGCAGCAGGCCCGGCAGCCGCTGGAGCTGGCGCTGGGCCAGTCGGCCACGCTGGCCGGCAGCCTCCAGCGGCTGCAGCAGCTGGCCGAGTCCGGTGGCGGCGCTGTGGAGGGGGCCGAGCTGGCCCGGCTGGGCGCCGAGCTGAACGCCGGCCTGGCCCAGATCGAGGGCGAGCTGCGCCGCAGTCTGCGGCTGCTGGCCGAGCTGCGCCCCTGAGCCGCGGGCGTTGGGCCCTCAGAGCCCCGCCCGCAGCGGCAGCGGCGCACCGCTCTTGACACTGCGGATCGCGAAGCTGCTGGTGATGTCCTGCACCATGGGCAGGGCCTGCAGCCGGCGCACGACCAGCTCATAGTCGGCCAGCTCGCCCACCACCACCTCCAGCAGATAGTCGTGGGCGCCCGAGACCACATGGCAGGCCACCACCTCGGCCATGGCCTGCATGGCGGCCTCGAAATGCTGGACCGCGTCCTCGCGGTGATGCATCAGCCGCACATTGACGAAGACCGTGGTCGCCAGCTGCACCGCCCGCCGGTCCAGCACCGCGCGGTAGCCGGCGATCAGGCCGCTGTCCTCCAGGCGCTTCAGGCGACGTGCGCAGGGGCTTTGCGACAACGCCACCCGTTCGGCCAGCTCGGCGATCGAGAGCCGGCCCTCGCGTTGCAGCAGTTCCAGCAGTTGCAGATCGATGCGGTCCATGAGAAAGCCTGAAATCGCCAAAGAACGGCATTCTAGAGACTGAATCTGGCGCAATCTCCAGGATTGACAGGCAGGATTGGCGATTGGCGCCGGCGCAAGCGCCGGACAATCGCCAGCGTCCAATCCTCGGTAATTACCCGTGTCCACTCCCCGTTCTGGCCCCAGTCCTGCCGCCGCTGCGCCGCTGGCCACCCTCAACACCCGCAGCTTTGGCCGGCGCAACGACGGCCTGTGGCTGGGCTGGGCGGCGCTGGGGCTGACGCTGTGCATCTGGGCCGGCTTCTTCATCTCGCTGCGCGCCGGCGCCCGGGCGGCGCTGCCGCCGGCCGAGCTGGCCTTGATCCGCTTCGGCCCGGCCGGCCTGCTGTTCGCGCCGATCTTGTGGCGGGCGCGCCGGCGCATCCTGGCCCTGCCCAAGCGCCTGCTGGGTCTGATCGTGGCCGGCGCCGGCCTGCCCTACTTCCTGATCGCGGGCTGGGGCATGCGCCATGCGCCGGTGGCCGAGGGGGCCACGCTGATCCCGGGCACGCTGCCGCTGTTCACCGCGCTGCTGGCGGCCGTCGCGCTCAAGAGTCGTGCCACGACGGCGCGCTGGCCGGCCCTGCTGTGCATTGCCGCCGGTGTCGCGGCGATGCTGGCGCTGCAGGCCGGGCAGGGTGACAAGGCCCAGGGCTATGCGCTGTTCCTGCTGGGCAGCCTGATGTGGTCGGCCTACACGCTGGCCCTGCGCGAGGCCCGGCTGGCGCCGATCGAGGCGGCCGCGCTGATTTCCAGCGTCTCGCTGGCCTTGCTGGCGCCCTGGCTGCTGTGGCAGACGGCGCAGGCGCCCTTGCAGCTGGTCCATCTGGGCCAGGGCCAGCTCCTGCTGCAGCTGGGTCTGCAGGGCCTCGGCGTGGGCCTGGTCTCCACCCTCAGTTACGGCTATGCGGTGGCCCGCCTGGGCGCCCAGCGCAGCGCCACCGCCGGCGCGCTGACCCCCGTGCTGGCCACCGTGCTGGCCCTGCCGCTGTTCGACGAGCGACCCGATGTGGTGACCATGGTCGGCATGCTGCTGATCGCGGCCGGCGTGCTGTGGAGCCAGCGGCCGCGCTGAGGCCAGCGGCTCATGGGGTCAGGTCTGAACAGGCCTGACGCCGGGTGATGCGCTCCGCTATGCTTGGCCCATGAGCGAGAGCGCCACCTTGTCCCGCCCCCACAAGATTCCCGAGTCCGTGCTGGTGGTCATCCACACGCCGGAGCTGCAGGTGCTGATGCTGGAGCGGGCCGACCGGCCCGGCTTCTGGCAGAGCGTCACCGGCTCGCTGGACGCGCCGGACGAGGCCCTGGACGCGACCGCGCGCCGCGAGGTGCTGGAGGAAACCGGCATCGACAGCACGGCCCAGGGCGCCCTGCTGCGCGACTGGGGCTTGGTCAATGTCTACGAGATCTATCCGGTCTGGCGCCACCGCTATGCGCCGGGCGTGACCCACAACACCGAGCATGTGTTCGGCCTCACCGTGGCCGCCGGCACGCCGGTGCGCCTGGCGCCGCGCGAGCATCTGCAGTACCGCTGGCTGCCCTGGCGCGAGGCGGCCGATCTGTGCTTTTCGGCCTCGAATGCCGAGGCCATTCTGCAGCTGCCCCGTTTCGCCCCCAGCCCCCCGCCGCCCGCCCCTCTATGAAGCCTGCCTTCAAGCACAGCGTCACGCCCCAGGCGCCCGCCAGCACCCTGCTGAGCCCGCATCTGCGGGTGGCCACCTACAATATCCACAAGGGCGTGCGCGGCGTGGGGCCGCGCAAGCGCCTGGAAATCCACAACCTGGGCCTGGGCGTCGAGGCGCTGGATGCGGATCTGGTGTTTCTGCAGGAGGTGCGCCATTTCCACCATCGCGAGGCCAAGCAGTTCGAGCGCACCTGGTTCGGCTGGCCGGATCAGGGGCAGGCCGAGTTCCTGGCGCCCGAGGGCTATGCGGTGGCCTACCGCACCAATGCGGTCACCAAGCATGGCGAGCATGGCAATGCCCTGCTGTCGCGCTGGCCGATCGCCGATGTGGGCCACCATGATGTGTCCGACCACCGCTTCGAGCAGCGCGGCCTGCTGCATGTGACGGTGCGCTGGCAGGAGCTGACCGTCCATGCGGTCGTGGCCCATCTGGGCCTGATGCATGGCAGCCGGGTGCGCCAGGTGCAGCGCCTGGCCGAATATCTGGCCGCCGAGGTGCCGCCGGACGGTCTGCTGGTGGTGGCCGGTGACTTCAACGACTGGGGCGAGAAGCTGGACGCGCCGATGCGCGAGCATGGCCTGGGCCGGGCCGAGGCGCCGGGCGCACGGCGTCTGGCCACCTTCCCCTCGCGCCTGCCCTTTTTCTCGCTGGACCGCATCTACACCCGCGGCCTGCGCTGCGTCAGCACCCAGGTGCCCAAGGGGCCGGCCTGGGCACGCATGTCCGACCACCTGCCGCTCGTCGCGGAGCTCGAGCTGGCGTGAGCGGGCCGCTGTCGGCCGAGCGCGAGGCCCTGCTGTCCTGGCATGCGGTGCCGCTGCCCGCCTATAGCGGCGGCAACGAGGTGCAGTTGCTGCGCGGCGGCGATGCGTTGTTTCCGGCCCAGATCGCGGCGATACGCGCGGCCCTGCACGAGGTCTGGGTCGCCACCTACATCTTCCACCACGACAGCGCTGGCGCCGAGCTGGCGGCGGCGCTGCGCGCCGCCGCAGCCCGCGGGGTGCGGGTGCGCCTGGTGGTCGACGGCTTCGGCTCCAAGGCCAGCCTGCCCTGGCTGGAGCAGCAGTTGGCCGGCTCGCGGGTGGCGCTGGCGGTGTTCCGGCCCATCGACCGCTGGTGGCGCTGGCTGCAGCCGGGCCAGCTGCGCCGCCTGCATCAGAAGCTCTGCGTGGTCGACGGCGAGCGCGCCTTCGTCGGTGGCATCAACATCATCGAGGACCGGCGCGACCTGAATCACGGGCAGACGGAGCTGCCGCGTCTGGACTATGCGGTGGCGCTGCGCGGTCCGGTGGTGCAGCCGGTGGCCCAGGCGGCGCGTGCGGTCTGGACCCGCGCCTGGCTGGGCCGCGACTTCGGCGAGGAACTGCTGGCCCTGGTGCGCAGCCCCGAGCCGGTGGCGCGGCTGCGCCGCCTGGCGCGGCGCCTGAAGATGCCGCGCGGCCTGCGCCGCCGCGCAGGCCTGCAGGCCGGGCAAGACCTGGCCCCGGTCTGCGCCGCCTTCGTGCTGCGCGACAATCTGCGCCAGCGCCGCACCATCGAGCGCGCCTATATCGACGCGATCCGCGCGGCGCGCGAGCAGGTGGCGCTGATCACCCCTTATTTCTACCCCGGCCATGGCTTTCGCCGCGCGCTGCGCGATGCGGCGCGGCGCGGCGTGCGGGTGCGCCTGCTGCTGCAGGGCAAGGCCGACTACCGCATCGCGGCCATGGCCGCCCAGGCCCTCTATGCCGAGCTGCTGGGTCATGGCGTCGAGATCTACGAGTACACGCCGGCCTTTCTGCATGCCAAGGTCTGCGTGGTCGACGCGGACTGGGCCACGGTGGGCAGCAGCAATATCGACCCGATCTCGCTGCTGCTCAATCTGGAGGCCAATGTGCTGGTGCGGGACGCTGACTTCGCCCGTCAGGTGGCGGCCGAGTTCGAGCAGGCGGCGGCCCAGTCGCGCCGGGTCGGCAAGCAGCAGGCCCAGGGCTGGCGGGCCATCCTGGTCCGGGCCCTGGTGGCCTGGGCCGCCTATGTCTATCTGCGGGTGGCCGGTGCGGTGGGGCGCTACTGAACCGTCAGTGGGCCGGCGCGGGCAGCAGCAGTGGCTGCACGGTGAAGCGGTAGCGGCGCTGCTGCGGCCGGTACACCTTGCTGAAGCTGCGCATGTCCAGCGCCGGCATCGGGCCGGCGCCGAAGCGGCTCAGGTAGCGCTGCGCGCGCTGCGCGTCGAAGGGGATGAACAGCGGCTGCTCCAGCGCCACGCCCTGCGATGCGAAGTCGTGGCCGCGGTGGTGGTCGTAGAGCATCACCAGCGCAAAGGCGCCGGTCAGGAAATGGCCGCCGGCCAGGGCGCTGAGCCGGCCGGCCATCAGCGCCTGCATCGCTTCCACCGAGGTGTTGATGCCGGAGACATGCAGATCGCGGCCCGGCTGCAGACCCAGGGCCCGCGCCGCATCCATCACGCCGAAGGCCATCTGATCGCTGCCGCACCAGACCAGCTGGAGCCCGGGCGTCTGCGCCAGCTGACGCGCCGCCAGCTGCTGGGCCAGATCGCGGCGCCAGTCGGCCGCCACCATGGCGCGCATCAGCACCCGGCCCTTGTGCTCGTCGAGGGCGCGCTGCAGGCCCTGGTTGCGGGCGATCGAGACCGGGGTGCTGCGGTCGCCGGCAATCGCCAGCAGCTGCAGCGGTGCGGCCGTGCGCGGCCGGCCGCGCAGGCCGGCGGCGATCAGCGCCTTGGCGGTCAGGTAGCCGGCGTCCTCGGCGCGCGGCTCCAGGCTGCCCAGCAGCAGGGGCAGCGCCGGGCTGCGCGGCGCGAAGCGTTCGCGCTCCTGCGGCAGCAGGCCGCTGAAGGCGGCAAAGCTCCTGATGCCGGCCTCGCCCAGCACCCGGGCATTGGCCACCAGCGTGTTCTTCTCGTTGACCAGCAGCACATAGTCGGGCCGCTGGGGGGCGGGCCGGGCCGCCAGCGCGCGCGCCAGAGCCAGCGAGCGCTCAGGATCGCGCTCGGCGAACTCCTGGCTGAAGCGCAGGCCCAGGCTGTCGGCCGCGGCCTGCATGGCCTCGCCGGCCATGCGCCAGAAGGCCTCGTCGCTGCGGCCGGGATTGATGAAGTGCACCTGCTGGGCCAGCGCGGGCAGGCTCAGCAGGACGGCCAGCAGGCTCAGCACGCGGGCAATCAGGGGGTGGGCACGGCGCTGGACCAGGGGCTTGATCGGCATCAGGCCCGTATTGTGCAATGCAGGCGTGCCATGATCGCCGCCTTGTCTTGACCGGCATCAAGGCGGCCGGCGGCCCTATCACCGACGCTAGACCCATGCCCGAAACCATCGCCAGCCTGCCGCCGCCGGTCTTTGTTGCCCAGGGCCTCAGCAAGACCTATGGCGAGGGCGAGACCGCGGTGCGGGCGCTGCGCCAGGTTGATCTGCAGGTAGGGCGGGGTGAGTTCATCGTGCTGCTGGGGGCCTCGGGCAGCGGCAAGTCGACGCTCTTGAACATCCTGGGCGGGCTGGACGTGCCCACGAGCGGCACGCTGCGCTTTGCCGAGCATCAGCTCAGCGGTGCCAGCGAGGCCGAGCTGACCCGTTACCGGCGCGAGCATGTGGGCTTTGTGTTCCAGTTCTACAACCTGATCCCCAGCCTGACGGTGCGCGAGAACGTCGCCCTGGTGACCGACATCGCCAGCGATCCCATGCCGGTGGACGAGGCGATCGCGCTGGTGGGCCTGGCCGCCCGGGCCGACCATTTTCCGGCCCAGCTCTCGGGCGGTGAGCAGCAACGGGTGGCGATCGCGCGCGCCATCGTCAAGCGCCCCGAACTGCTGCTGTGCGACGAGCCCACCGGCGCGCTGGACTATGCGACCGGCAAGCTGGTGCTGGAGGTGATCGCCCGCATCAACCAGGAGCTGGGCACGACCGCCATCGTGATCACCCACAATGCCGCGATCGCCGCGATGGCCGACCGGGTCATCTATCTGGGCGATGGCGCGATCCAGCGCATCGAGATCAATGCGCACAAGCTCAGCCCCGCTGAGCTGAGCTGGTAGCGGACCGCGGCATGCGAGCGCTGGACCGCAAGCTGTGGCGCGATCTGCGCCTGCTGTGGAGCCAGGCGCTGACGATCGCGCTGGTGGTGGCCAGCGGCATGGGCGGCTTCCTGACCTGTCTGTCGGCGGTCGAGTCGCTGCAGCTGGCGCGCGAGCGCTTCTATGCCGAGGGGCACTTCGCCGATCTGTTCGCCAGCGTCAAGCGCGCGCCGACGGCGCTCTTGCCGCGCCTGCGCGAGACGCCCGGCGTGGCCGATGTGCAGCTGACGCTGGAGCAGCTGGTGCGGCTGGACCTGCCCGGCGTGATTGACCCGGTGCTGGGCCAGCTGATCGGCCTGGATGCGCGCGACCCGCCGCGGCTGAACCTGCCCTTCATCGCCAGCGGCCGGGCACTGAGCCCGCAGCCGCCCAGCGACGGCCGCATCGAGGTGCTGGTCTCGGCCGGCTTTGCCGATGCCCGCGGCCTGGTGCCCGGCAGCCGGCTGGCGGCCCTGATCAACGGCCGCCAGCGCGAGCTGCTGGTGGTGGGCACGGTGCTGAGCCCGGAATTCATCTTCGCCGGCCTGGGCGGCATGCCCGATCTGCGGGGCTTCGGCGTGCTGTGGCTGGACCGCGAGATCCTGGCCGGCGCCTACGATATGCGCGGCGCCTTCAACCGGGCCAGCGTCAAGCTGGCGCCCGGCGCCCGTGAGGCCGAGGTCAAGGCGGCGCTGGCGCCCTTGCTGCGCCCCTATGGCGGCCGCGAGATCCATGGCCGCGACGAGCAGAGCTCGCATGCGATGCTGGACAACGAGATCAACGAGATGCGGGTGCTGGGCACGGTGCTGCCGGTGATCTTCCTGGGCGTGGCGGCCTTCCTGCTGAACGTGGTGCTGTCGCGCCTGGTCAATACCCAGCGCGAGCAGGTGGCGGCGCTGAAGGCGCTGGGCTATCCGAACCGCAGCATCGCGGCCCATTACCTGAAGCTGGTGCTGCTGATCGTCGGCGCGGGTCTGCTGCTGGGCCTGGCCCTGGGCAAGCAGCTGGGCCTGCTGCTGCTGGGCCTCTATGTGGACTTCTTCCGTTTCAAGACCTTTGTGCACGAGATGCCGGCCGGCCTGGTGCTTATCAGCGCCGGCGTCAGTCTGGCGATGGCGGTGCTGGGCACGCTCAGCGCGGTAGGCGCCACCGTGCGGCTGGCGCCGGCCGAGGCGATGCGGCCGGCGGCGCCGGGCCGCTACCGCCGCGGTCTGCTGGAGCGCCTGCCGCTGATAGGCCGCAGCCTGGTGCTGCGCATGATCGCCCGCCAGCTCGAGCGCCGGCCCTGGCGCAGCCTGGCCGGTGTGATCGGGGTGGCGGTGGCGGTGGCCATCGTGGTGCTGGGCAACTTCTTTCGCGATGCGATCGACCATATCGTCGACGCCCAGTTCAATGTCAGCATGCGCGGCGATCTGACGGTCTGGATGGCCGAGGCCCAGGGCGAGGCCACCCGCCATGAGCTGGCCCGGCTGCCGGGCGTGCTGGCGGTGGAGCCGGGCCGCGATGTGGCGGTGCGCTTCATCCACGGGCCGCGCAGCGAGCGCGGCAGCATCCAGGGACTGCCCGAGCAGCCCGAGCTGCGCCGCATCGTCGATGTGGACGGTCGCGCGGCCCGGCCCGGCGGCAGCGGCCTGCTGATGACCGACCGTCTGGCTGCCAAGCTGGGCCTGCGGGTCGGGGAGCTGGTGCAGGTGGAGCTGCTGGAGGGTCGACCGCGCCTGCTGGAGATTCCGCTGGAGGCCACGGTGCGCGAGATGATGGGGCTCAACGCCTATCTGGAGCGCCGCGCGCTCAACCGCCTGCTGGGCGAGGGCGATGTGGCCTCGCAGTTCGCACTGGCGCTGGAGCGTGGCAGCGAGCCGGCGTTGCTGCAGGCGCTCAAGCGCCTGCCCAAGGTGGTGGGCAGCTTCAGCAAGGCCACGCTGCTGCGCAATATGCAGGAGATCAGCGCGCGCAATGTGCGCATCATGAGCACCATACTGACCGCCTTTGCCAGCGTGATCGCGGTGGGCGTGGTCTACAACAATGCCCGCATCGCGCTGGCCGAGCGCGCCTGGGAGCTGGCCTCGCTGCGGGTGCTGGGCTTCAGCCGCGCCGAGGTCTCGGCCCTGCTGCTGGGCGAGATGGCGCTGCTGATCGCGCTGGCCCTGCCGCTGGGCATGCTGCTGGGCTGGGGGCTGACCCATGGCCTGGTGGGGCTGATGGCCTCGGACCAGTTCCTGTTCCCGGTGGTGATACAGCCGCGCACCTATGCCTGGGCCGCGCTGGCGGTGGTGCTGGCCGGCATGGGCAGCGCCCTGGTGGTGCGGCGGCGCATCGACCGCCTGGACATGGTGGCGGCGCTGAAAACAAGGGAGTGAACAAGCGATGCAGACGAGGAACAAATGGTGGCTGGCCGGCCTGCTGCTGGGCGGCGCGGCCCTGCTGGCCTGGGCCTTCGCGCCGCGGCCGGTGCTGGTGGAGCTGGCGCAGGCGAGCACCGGCCGCTTCGAGGCCGGCATCGAGGAGGACGGCAAGACCCGGGTCAGCGATCGCTATACCGTCAGCGCGCCGCTGGCCGGCCGCTGGCTGCGCCCCAGCCTGCGCGAGGGCGACGCGCTGCAGGCCGGTGCGGTGCTGGGCTGGATGCAGGCGGCCCCCAGCGGGCTGACCGACGCGCGCAGCCGTGCCCAGCTGGCCGCGCGCGCCGCGGCCGCGGCCGCCGGCGTGCAGGCCGCGCAGGCGCGCGAGCGCGGTGCGCAGACGGCGCTGGCCGAGGCCCGGCTGGCGGTTCAGCGCAACGATCAGCTGGCGGCCCAGGGCTTTGTGGCCGACAGTCAGCGCGACAGCGCCCGCCTGGCCCTGCAGCGCGCCGAGCAGCAGCAGCTCAGCAGCGCGGCGGAGTTGAGCGTGGCGCGCCAGGAGCTGGCCCAGGCGCGCGCCGCGCTGGACCTGGCCGGCGCCGAGAACAGCGCCGAGCGCCTCGCGCTGAAGGCGCCGATCGCCGGCCAGGTGCTGCGCATCCATCAGGCCAGCGAGGCGGTGCTGGGCCTGGGCACGCCGCTGCTGGAGCTGGGCGATGTCAGCCGGCTGGAGGTGGTGGCCGAGCTGCTCAGCAGCGATGCGCTGCAGCTGCGCCCCGGCCAGCCGGTGCGCATCGAGCGCTGGGGCGGGCCGGGCACGCTGGCGGGCCAGGTGCTGCGGGTGGAGCCGGGCGCCTTCACCAAGGTCTCGGCCCTGGGTGTGGAGGAGCAGCGGGTGCGGGTGGTGGTGGGCTTCACCGGCACGCCCGAGCAGCGCGCCGGTCTGGGCGATGGCTACCGGGTGGTGCTGACCCTCGTCACCCGCAGCGCCGAGCAGGCCCTGCTGGTGCCGGTCAGCGCGGTCTTCCCCTGGCCGGGCGGCAAGGCCGGCCAGCATGGGGTCTACACGCTCAGCGGCGGCCGGGCCCGTCTGGTGCAGGTGCAGCTGGAGGCCCGCAATGCCAGCCAGGCCTGGCTGCGCAGCGGGCTCAAGCCCGGCGACCCGGTGGTGGTCTACCCGCCCTTGACGCTGGCGGACGGGGTGCGAGCCAAGGCGCGCTGAGCCGGGACAGGCACTCAGCGCACGAGCATCCTGACACCGGCATAGCCCATCAAGCGCAGCAGCACATAGCCAACGGCGGCCTCACCGGCATCCTCGCCGACGCTGACGATCTGCGCATGGCGCGGCAGACCGGCCCTGGACAGCAGGCTCCAGAGCTCATGCGCCGGCTTGGGCCGGCCACCGGCATCGAGCAGCTGCTCATAGGGCAGGTGCACGGTCTTGCCCGGCAGCGCGGGGCCGGGCGGCTGTGCGCCCAGGGCCAGATAGACCCGGGGCAGTCCCGGTCCGGCCGCTTCGGCACCGCGCAGCAGCACCTTGCGGGGCGCCGCCTGGTAGGCAAGCGGCGTGATCGTCGGGTCCAGCGCCGATTTCTTCGCGCCGACCCGTGTCGGCTCCTTGCTCAGACTCAGTCCGCGCAGGCCCCAGTCGTCGACCGAGTCCAGCAACAGTGAGACCTGGCGCTGGCCCAGTTGCTCCAGCAGTGCGAATACCAGGGCCGAGCGCTTGTTGAGCCCGCCCTCGGAGACGATCACCGCCTCATGCGCCGGGTCGACACCGGCCGGGCCCAGCAGCGCGGCCAGGCGTTCCGGGCGGGCCAGGTCTTGCTGGAAGCGTTCGGCCGGCAGGCTCAAGGCAAATGGCAGATGGCCCAGCGCATAGGCCTCGGCCGGGCGCACATCGATGATGCTGATCGGGCTGTGGCTGAAGGTGCGCAGCATGGTGTTGCTGAAGCCGTTGAGCCAGTCGGCATCGCGCAGCAGGGCCGGGGCCGCATAGCTCCACAGCGGCAGGCCGCGCGGGTCCTCCAGCCATTCCCTCTGCGAGCCCTGGTAGAGCGCGACGCGCGGATAGCCGAGCAGGAACTTCAGCGCGAAATAGGGCACGCTGGCGGCCACGCCACCGCCGCAATAGCTGTAGACCTGCTGCTCGCGGCGCACGCCCAGATGGGCCATCAAGGCCTCCAGCTCGGCGCGTGGCTTGAAGGTCTTGTCGGACCGGAAGAAATCGTCGGTCGGTGTCAGCAGCGCATGCGGCACATGGCCGCCGCGGCTGAAGAACTTGGCGCCGCCGTAGTAGTAGGGCGGGTCCAGCGCCTCCAGCAGGGCATGGCCTTGGGGATCGCCCGCGCCTGCGAGGAACTCGGGCAGGCGCGCACGGACCTCCTCGCGCAGTGCGCCCACCCGCAGATCGCCGGGCGGTGGGGCGGGCGTGGGCTCGCGGGTGACCGGGCCCTGGGCCGCCTGCCAGGCTGCCAGCCCGCCGTCCAGCAGACGCAGGCGCGCGGGATCCACGCCATGGCGGTAGAGCTCGTAGAAGATCCAGGGCGCCATCATCGCGCCGCCCTGGTCGTGGATCACGATCAGGCGTTCACCCTCGCTGAGACCCCAGCTGCGCAGCCGCGCCTGCATGCCGGCGGCGTCGAGCTCGCGCGAGCCGTAGCGATAGAAGTCCACGCTGATGGCCCCGGGTATGTGGCCGGCCGCATGCAGGGGGGTGGGCGAGGCGTCCAGCACCAGGGGCGGGGCGGGGCTGGCCAGGGCCTGGCGCAGCCAGGCGGCATCGACCAGGGGGCTGGCGGCGCGGGCCGCCAGTCCGGTGCCCAGCAGCAGTCCGACCATGGCGGGCAGGAGGCAACGCCGCAGGCTCAGCAGAAGTCGCATCATCGAAGGGCTCCTTGATTGGCAAGCCGGCACTATCGGTCTGCGCACCGCGGGCGGGCCAGGCCATGGCGACAGACCGTCTGCCCGCGTGCACCAGCTGCGGCCGGCGCTGACAGTCCGCGCTTTCCCGGGGGGCTCAGAGGGGGTTCGCCAGCAGCAACTGGTTCAATGCCTTCATCAGCGGGTAGGGGTAGTGATCGATGTCGTTGGAAGCGGTGAAGATGAAGAGCTGCTGCTCCGGGTAGTAGTCGAAGGTGGCGTAGGCGTAGCCGTTGGAGCCGCTGTGGGTGATTCTGAGGCTGCCGCCTCGGGTCTGGGCGAGCAGCCAGCCGTAGCCGTAGTAGGCAGTCCTCTCGGCGTTCTCTGCGATATGAGGTTTGAACATCTGGGTCCAGGAGCTCTGGCGCAGGATCTGGCCGCTGCTCATGGCCACCGACCAGGCATGCATGTCCTTCGCGGTAGACATGAAGCCGCCGGCCCCTTCGAACCAGCGCCGGCCGGGAGACTGCCGCAGGTGCTGCAAGGAATCGCCCACGCTGCGACTGCTGGCCTTGAGGCCCAGCCAGCGTTGCAGCCAGCTCGGATCGGCGCCGTAGTTGATGGCCAGCCGTGCCTGCGGCACGGCCAGCAAGCGGTAGCCGGTCTCGCTCAGTCCGGCGGGCAGCAGGATGTTGTGGCGGATGAAGCTCTCCCACTCCTGGCCGGAGACCCGCTCGATGATCTGTGCCAGCAGGCTGTAGCCGATGTTGGAATAGTGGTAGCGCTCGCCTGGCGCCGCAAGCAGCTTCTGCGCCAGGATCTCGGCGCTGAGCTGGCTGGCGTCGACCCGGTCATAGAGCTCGCGACCCGGCAGACCGGCTGGCAGGCCCGATGCATGGCTCAGCAAATGGTGCACGGTGATGGCCTGCTTGTCAGCGGGCACCTTCGGGAAGTAGCTGCCCAGCGGAGCGTCCAGGGACAGCTTGCCCTGCTCCACCAGCAGCATGATGGCGGTGGCAGTGAACTGTTTGGTCAGCGAGCCGATGTCGAATACCGTGTGCGCGTCGAAGGGGCGCTGGCTGTCCCGGTCCGACTGGCCGAAGCCGCGGTGATAGATGACCGAGCCGGCTCTGGCGATCAGGACCGTGCCCGAGAAGGCAGACTGTTGCAGCGTCTGCTGCCAGGCCTGAAGGGCCGCCGGGACGGGGCTCGTCGCCCGCGCCGGACCACAGGTCGCGATGTACAGGATCAGCGCCGCAATCAGGGTTGCGCAAAGTCCGAAACCGGGCCGTGCAGAACGCGATGCTCGTGGATGGCGCCAGGGCATGGATTCGGAAACCTGCACAGCGGCGGGCAGGGGCAGGGTCATGGATCGGCTCCGAGGGGGAAGGCCGCTACTATCGCGACGCTGGCGCTTGCGTGCCAGCGCGGAATGACGGACCGTCGCCCGCCCGGCCTGGTCTGCAGCAAGCCGTGACGGACGGTGGCCAGCCCGGCTCAGTCGGCTCCAGGGCCGCGGCTGCCTAGGGGTTCTCGACCTGCTGCAGTTGGGCAGACATCAGGGCAGCACGACGATGCTGCCCTCGCGCTGCACCAGCCTTGCCAGCTCGCCGGCAAACACCAGCTCGGTCGCACGCTCGATGTCCGGGGCCAGATAGTGGTCCTCGGGCATGGGCGGGCAGACCTTGCGCACCATCGCATGCACCTCTTCGAGCGCGCGCGAGCTCTTCAGCGGGCGCAGGAACTCGATGCCTTGCGCGGCCGCCAGCAGCTCGATGCCGATGATGTGGGCGGTGTTGTCCAGCATCGCGCCCAGGCGGCGCGCGCCGAAGGTGGCCATGCTCACATGGTCCTCCTGGTTGGCGCTGGTGGGCAGGCTGTCGACGCTGGCCGGGTGGGCCAGGCTCTTGTTCTCGCTGGCCAGCGCGGCGGCTGTCACATGCGCGATCATGAAGCCGGAGTTAAGCCCGGCGTTCTCGGTCAGGAAGGGCGGCAGGCGCGAGACGCTGGTGTCGATCAGCATCGCGATGCGGCGCTCGGCGATGGCGCCGACCTCGGCGATCGCGCAGGCCAGCGCATCGGCGGCCAGGGCCACCGGCTCGGCGTGGAAGTTGCCGCCGGACACCATATAGGCGCTGCCGTCCGCGTTGGCGAAGACCAGCGGGTTGTCGGTGACCGCATTCGCTTCGCGCAAGAGCACATCGCGCACATAGCGTGCCTGGTCGAGGCAGGCGCCCATGACCTGGGGCTGGCAGCGCAGGCAGTAAGGGTCCTGGACCCGCTCGTCGCCCTCGCGGTGCGAGGCACGGATCTCGCTGCCGGCCAGGATCTGCCGGTAGGCCTGGGCGGCCTCGATCTGGCCGGGCTGGCCACGCACCGCATGGATGCGCGGATCGAAGGGGCCATCGCTGCCGCGCGCCGCATCCAGGCTCAGCGCGCCCGAGACGATGGCCGAGGCATAGACCTTCTCAAAACGCAGCAGGCCTTCCAGCGCCAGCGCGGTCGAGGTCTGGGTGCCGTTGATCAGGGCCAGGCCTTCCTTGGCCTGCAGCACCAGCGGTCGGACGCCGGCCTTTTCCAGCTCGGGGCCGGCAGGTTTGCGTTCTCCATCCACCAGCATCTCGCCCTCGCCCATCAGCGCCAGGGTCATATGCGACAGCGGCGCCAGATCGCCCGAGGCGCCGACCGAGCCTTGCGCCGGCACATAGGGCACGAGGCCGGCGTTGAAGGCGTCGAGCAGGCATTGCACGACCTCCTCGCGCACGCCGGAGAAGCCGCGCGCGAGGGACGCCGCCTTGGTGGCCAGCATCAGGCGCACGACGCTGGGCTGCAGCGGCGCGCCGACGCCGACGCAATGCGAACGGATCAGGTTGCGCTGCAGCGTGGCCAGCTCCTCCTTGCTGATGCGCTTGCTGGCCAGCTTGCCGAAGCCGGTGTTGACGCCGTAGACCGGCGCGTCGCCAGCGGCCGCGGCCTGCACCACGGCGGCGCTGCGGCGGATGGTTTCGGCGGCGCTGGCGTGCAGGCTCAGCGTCACCTGGCCGTTGCGGATGCTGCGCAGTTGTTCGAGGCTCAGTTCGCCCGGGGTGATTTCCAAGTTCATCGTCTTTTCCTTTTTATTTGTTCAGCATCGGCAGGTTCAGGCCGCGCTCTTGCGCGCATTGCTGGGCGATCTCATAGCCGGCATCGGCATGACGCATCACGCCGGTGCCGGGGTCGTTGTAGAGCACGCGGGCGAGGCGCTTGTCGGCGGCCTCGCTACCGTCGCAGACGATCACGACGCCGCTGTGCTGGCTGAAGCCCATGCCGACGCCGCCGCCATGGTGCAGGCTGACCCAGGTGGCGCCGCCGGCGGTGTTGAGCAGGGCGTTCAGCAGCGGCCAGTCCGAGACGGCGTCCGAGCCGTCGCGCATGGCTTCGGTCTCGCGGTTGGGGCTGGCGACCGAGCCGCTGTCCAGGTGGTCGCGGCCGATCACGATCGGTGCCTTCAGCTCGCCCTTGCGGACCATCTCATTGAAAGCCAGGCCGGCGATGTGGCGCTCGCCCAGGCCCAGCCAGCAGATGCGCGCCGGCAGGCCCTGGAAGGCGATGCGCTCCTTGGCCATGTCCAACCAGCGGTGCACGCCGGCGTGATGAGGGAACAGCTCCTTGATCTTGGCGTCGGTCTTGTAGATGTCCTCGGGGTCGCCGGAAAGCGCCACCCAGCGGAAGGGGCCGCGGCCTTCGCAGAACTGCGGGCGCACATAGGCGGGCACGAAGCCGGGGAAGTCGAAGGCGTTCTTGACGCCCTGGTCCAGCGCGACCTGGCGGATGTTGTTGCCGTAGTCCACGGTGGGGATGCCCATGGCCTGGAAGTCCAGCATGGCCTGCACATGCACCGCGCAGCCGCGTGCGGCCGCGGCCTTCAGCTCGGCATGCTGGGCCGGGTCGGCAGCCGCGGCCTTCCACTGCTCGACGCTCCAGCCGGCCGGCAGATAGCCGTTGATCAGGTCGTGCGCCGAGGTCTGGTCGGTCACCAGATCGGGCTTGATGGCCGTGCCGGCCTTGGCACGGCGCACCAGCTCGGGCAGGATCTCGGCGGCATTGCCCAGCAGGGCGATCGAGATGGCCTTGCCCTCGACGGTGTACCTGGCGATGCGGGCCAGCGCGTCGTCCAGGTCGCTGGCCTGCTCATCGACATAGCGGGTCTTCAGGCGGAAGTCGATGCGGGACTGCTGGCACTCGATATTGAGCGAGCAGGCACCGGCGAAGGTGGCAGCCAGCGGCTGCGCGCCGCCCATGCCGCCCAGGCCGGCGGTCAGGATCCAGCGACCCTTCAAGCTGCCGCCGTAATGCTGGCGGCCGGCCTCGGCAAAGGTCTCGTAAGTGCCCTGCACGATGCCCTGGGTGCCGATATAGATCCAGCTGCCGGCCGTCATCTGGCCGTACATCATCAGGCCCTTGCGGTCCAGCTCGTTGAAATGCTCCCAGTTGGCCCAGTGCGGCACCAGATTGCTGTTGGCGATCAGCACCCGCGGGGCGTCGGCATGGGTCTTGAACACGCCCACCGGCTTGCCGCTCTGCACCAGCAGGGTCTCGTCCTCGTTCAGCTCCTTCAGCGACTTGAGGATGGCGTCGAAGCAGTCCCAGTTGCGGGCGGCCTTGCCGATGCCGCCGTAGACCACCAGGGCGTCGGGGTTCTCGGCCACGGCCGGGTCCAGATTGTTCTGGATCATGCGGTAGGCGGCCTCGGTCAGCCAGCTCTTGCAGGCGAGGGTGGTGCCGGTGGGGGCGCGGACGGTACGGGCTTGCGAGCTCATGCTTGTCTCCGGGTCGGGAAGGAAGGTCATGGGACGAATGGAGCGGACTCTAGTTGTCTATACAAGTAAAGTCAACTACCATTCGGACCATGGCACGCAAAGCACCGCTGGGACCCGAACCGCAGTACCTCAAGGTCAAGAACCATCTGCGCGATGGCATCGCCAGCGGCCGCTGGGTGGCCGGCGATCTGCTGCCCTCGGAAGCCGAGCTGGGCGCGCAGTTCGAGCTCAGCCGCATGACGGTCAACCGCGCGCTGCGCGAGCTGATGCAGGAGGGCATGATCGAGCGGGTGCAGGGCGTGGGCACCTTCGTGGCCCAGCTGCATCGCATCTCGTCGACGCTGACGGTGCGCGATGTGCATGAGGAAATCGCCGAGCGCGGCCACCGGCACGAGGCCCGGCTGCACCGGCTGGAGACCCTGGTGGCGACGGCCGAGCAGGCGGCGCTGCTGGGTTTGCAAGCGGGTGTAAAGCTGTTCCACTCGCTGATCGTGCATCTGGAGAATGGCGTCCCCATTCAATGCGAGGACCGTCTTGTGAACCCGGCTTGTGCGCCCGACTACCTGGGCCTGGACTTTGCCCATACCACCCCCACCCACTATCTGCTGGAGGTGGCGCCGCTGTCCGAGGCCCGCTACACGATCGAATCGACCCTGCCCGGCGAGCTGGAGGCCAAGCTGCTGGGTATAGGCAAGCGCGAGCCCTGTCTGGTGGTCAAGCGCTGTACCTACAGCCGGGGTCAGGCCGTGACCTGGGTGCGGCTGACCCATCCGGGCAGTCGCTATCAGTTGCAAGGGGGATTTCAGGCATGAGCTGGAGCATCATCAGCGCCGAGCAGGTGCAGCCACAGGCCTGGCGCAACGGCGGCGGCCAGACCCGCGAGCTGCTGGCCTGGCCCCATGCGCATGATTGGGCGCTGCGCATCAGCGTGGCCGACATCACGCGCGACGGCCCCTTCTCGGCCTTTCCCGGCGTGCAGCGCTGGTTCGCGGTGCTGCAGGGCATGGGCGTGCAGCTGTTCGAGTACGAGATGCGGGTGGGCGACGAGCTGCTGCGCTTCGACGGCGCGCTGGCGCCCGATTGCACGCTGATCAAGGGCCCCACCCGCGACTTCAATCTGATGCACCGCGAGGGCCGCGGTCGGCTGCAGGTGGAGCCCGCCACCCATGCGCTGCTGCCGCAGGGCTCGGCCGGCGGCAAGGCCGCCTGGGTGGGCCTGTTCAGCGCCGAGGGCGGGCTGCTGACCCATGGCGCCCGTGCGATGCCGCTGCGGCCGCTGAGCCTGGCCTGGTGCGAGGCGCCTGCGGTGCAGAGCTGCGATTTCGTCGGCGAGGGCGCTGCCTGGTGGATGCAGTGGGAGTCGGCATGAGCGGACTGGCGCAGCCGCGGGTGCTGTGGCGCAATGCGCGGCTGGCGACACTGGCCGGCGCGCGGCCCTGGGGCTGGATAGAGCAGGGCGCGCTGATCACGGCCGGCGAGTCCATCGTCTGGGTGGGCGAGGAGGCGCAGCTCGATCCGGCGCTGTGCCAGGGCCTGACGCAGACCCACGATCTGGGCGGCGCGGTGCTGACGCCCGCGCTGATCGACTGTCATACCCATCTGGTCTACGGCGGCCAGCGTTCGCGCGAGTTCGAGCTGCGTCTGTGCGGCGCCAGCTACGAGGAGATTGCGCGTGCCGGCGGCGGCATACGGTCCTCGGTGGCGGCCACCCGCGCGGCCAGCGAGGACGAACTCTTTGCCGCCGCCGCCGCCCGCCTGGCCTGCCTGCGGGCCGAGGGCGTGGCAACGGTCGAGATCAAGTCCGGCTATGGCCTGAGCCTGGAGGACGAGGCCAAGATGCTGCGGGTGGCGCGCCGCCTGGGCCGGGCGCTGGACCTGACGGTGCGCTGCACCTATCTGGGCGCGCATGCGCTGCCGGCCGAGTACGCCGGCCGGAGCGACGACTATGTGGCCGCCGTCTGCGCCTGGATGCCGCAGCTGCAGCGCGAGGGCCTGATCGATGCGGTCGAGGGCGTGTGGGAAGGCATAGGCTTCAGCCCGGCGCAGACGCGCCAGGTGTTCGAGACCGCCCGCGCCCTGGGCCTGCCGGTCAAGCTGCATGCCGAGCAGCTCAGCGACCTCGGCGGCACCCAGCTGGCCTGCGAGTTCGGCGCGCTCTCCTGCGACCATCTGGAGTACCTGAGCCCGGCCGGTGTGCAGACCATGGCGGCGGCCGGCACGGTGGCGGTGCTGCTGCCCGGTGCCTACTACTTTCTGCGCGAAACTCAAGCGCCGCCGGTCGGGCTGCTGCGCGAGGCCGGCGTGCCTATCGCCATCGCCACCGACCACAACCCCGGCACCTCGCCGGTGCTGTCGCTGCTGCTGATGCTGAACATGGCCTGCACCCTGTTCCGGCTGACGCCGGAAGAAGCCCTGCGCGGCGCGACCCAGCATGCGGCGCGCGCGCTGGGCCTGGCCGACCGCGGCCAGCTGCTGCCGGGGCAGCGCGCCGACTTCTGCCTCTGGGACATCCAGCACCCCAACGAGCTGGCCTATTACTTCGGCCGCAACCCGCTGCGCCAGGCGGTGCGCGGCGGCCGGCTGATCTGAGTGAACACAAGAGCGATGACGACCTTCAGCCTGCGCCAGGGGCGCATCCCCCTGCTGATCAGCATGCCCCATGTGGGCAGCGAGATACCCGAGGATCAGCGCAGCCGCTACCAGCCGCGCGCACTGGCCAGCGAGGACACTGACTGGCATCTGGAGCGGCTCTACGGACGCATCGCCGATGCCTTGGGGGCCAGCCTCATCGTGCCGCGCTTCTCGCGCTATCTGATCGATCTGAACCGCCCGCCCGAGGACACGCCCATGTATCCGGGGGCGGCCAATACCGAGCTGTGCCCGACCCGCTTCTTCACCGGCGAGCCGCTCTATCTGGAGGGCCAGACGCCCGATGGCGTCGAGCGGGCGCGCCGCCGCGAGCTGTACTGGCTGCCCTACCACCGCGCGCTGCAGGCCGAGCTGAACCGCATGAAGGCGCTCTACGGCCATGCGCTGCTGTTCGACGCCCACAGCATCCGTTCCGAGCTGCCCTGGCTGTTCGAGGGCCGTCTGCCGGATCTGAACCTGGGCACGGCCGAGGGCCGCAGCTGCGACGCGGGCCTGACCGAGATGCTGGGCGCGCTGCTGGCGGCGCAGAGCGACTACAGCCAGGTCGTCAACGGCCGCTTCAAGGGCGGCTTCATCACCCGCCACTACGGCCGGCCCGAGGCCGGCCAGCATGCGGTGCAGCTGGAAATGTGCCAGTGCTGCTATATGAGCGAGCAGCCGCCCTATGCCTATCAGGAGGCGCTGGCGAGCCGGGTGCAGCCGCTGCTGGGCGAGATGCTCGCGCGGCTGGCGGCCTGGAGGCCGGCGGCATGAGCGCCGACATGAGTGCAGACATGAGCAAGGACAGGGGTGCCGCGCCGCCGGCCTTCTTCGCCGAGCAGGCCTGGGTCGATGGCCGCTGGCAGCACGATGTGCTGCTGACGCTGGACGGCCATGGCTGTTGGGGTCAGGTCTTGCCCGACCAGCACTGCCCGCCGCAGGCCCGACGCCTGGCCGGGCCGGTGCTGCCCAGCTTGGTCGACGCCCACAGCCATGCCTTCCAGCGCGCCTTTGCCGGCCTGGCTGAGCAGCGCGACAGCGAGAGCGACGATTTCTGGTCCTGGCGCGATCGCATGTATGGCGTGGCGCTGCGCATCACGCCGCAGCAGCTGCGCGCGATCGCGGCCCAGCTTTATCTGGAGCTGCTCAAGGGCGGCTACACCCAGGTTTGCGAGTTCCACTATCTGCAGCATCAGCCGGATGGTCGCCCCTATGCCGATCCCCATGCGATGAGCTGGGCCCTGGCCGATGCCGCCGCCAGCGCCGGCCTGGGCCTGACCCTGCTGCCGGTGCTCTATGCCCATGCCGGCTTCGCACAGCCCCAGCTGCGGCCCGACCAGCGCCGCTTTGCCACCGACGCTGCCTGGGTCTGGCAGGCCTGCCGGACGATAGCCCAGGCCGGTCGGCCGCTGCTCAATGCCGGCGTGGCGCTGCATTCGCTGCGCGCCGCCCATGCCGAGGACATACGCGCGCTGCAGGGCCTGGTCGGTGACGCCGATCTGCCGATACACATCCATATCAGCGAGCAGCAGCAGGAAGTGCGCGACTGCCTGGCGGCCACCGGTCAGCGGCCGATGCAATGGCTGTGCCATGCCTTCAAGCCCGATCGGCGCTGGCAGCTGGTGCATGCCACCCACAGCACGCCGGCCGAGATCGCCCAGGTGGCGACCGGCGGTGCCGGCGTGGTGATCTGCCCCAGCACCGAGGGCAATCTGGGCGACGGGCTCTGCGATCTGCCTGGCTGGCTGGCGGCCGGCGTGCCGATCAGCCTGGGCTCGGACAGCCATGTGGGCCGCGGCTGGGTGGAGGAGCTGCGCTGGCTGGAGTATGGCCAGCGCCTGGCCCTGCAGCAGCGCAATGTGGCGGCCAGCCCGGGCCGGCAGCCGGCCACCGCGGCGCGCCTGTTCGAGGCCTGCCGTGCCGGCAGTGCCGCGCCGGCCGGCCTGCAGCGCTGGGGCCTGCTGCCCGGCGCCCGGGCCGATTTTCTGGTGCTGGACGCCCGAGCCTCCGGCCTGCTGGGTCTGCCGCGCAATGCGCTGCTGGATGCGCTGGTCTTTGCCAGCCAGGGCGAGGTGCTGGACCAGGTCTTTGTCGCGGGCCGGCAGCGCCTGGCCCAGGGTCGGCATGCGGACGAGGCGCGCATCGCGGCCGACTTTGCCGAGGCGATGGCCGCTCTGTGGGGCGGCGACGCGGGCAAGGACTGACCCCGTAGGCGGATGTCGGCCGACCGCTAGCGCGAGATAGCGCTTTGCAAGCGCGCTGGGCGGCGCTACGCTTCGCGACGACACCTGTCGTTGGGTGCGTCGGAGGCTGCATGCTGGAACTGCGCAGATACACGATACGGGCGCGACTTTTCGCGCTGGCCGGCTTGTCGATCGCGGTGATGCTGATCATCGGGGCCAACGGGCTGTGGAGTCTGGCCAAGGCGCGCGGGCAGTTCAGCCATTACGCCGAGAACGATGTGGTGTCGCTGGCCCTGCTGGCCGATATCCGTGCGGGCGTGGGTAATCTGCGCCGCTACGAGAAAGACCTGTTGATCAATCTGGCCGACCCCAAGCGGGTCGCCAGCTACAAGCAGGGCTGGGATGGCACGTATGCCAAGGTGGTCGAGGGCCTGCAGGCGATCGCCAAGCTGGACATCGCGCCCGAGGTGAAGAGCCTGCCGCCCACGATGATCGCCTCGCTGGATGGCTACAAGAAGGGCATAGACCTGATCCACCAGCGGGTGGCGGCCGGCGAGTTCGGCGATACCGCGGCGGCCAACCAGGCCACCGAGCCGATCAAGGGGCCGGTGCGCGATCTCGACGGGCAGCTGGGCAGGATGACCGAGCTGATCGAGAAGCACGGCGCCGCGCAGGCGCTGCGCCTGGCGGCCGAGGAGCGCAGCATAAGGCTGGCGCTGAGCCTGGTGATGCTGGTGGGCGTGGCGGCGGTGGCGGTCTTCACCTTCTTCAATATCCGCTCCATCCTGCAGCCGCTGCGGGTGGCGATTGACACGACCGAGCGCATTGCCCAGCAGGACCTCAGCCAGCCGGTGGCGGCCAGCGGCAGCGACGAGACCGCTGCGATGATGCGCGGTGTGCAGGCCATGCAGAGCTCGCTGAGCAGCGTGGTGCACGAGGTGCGGGGCGCCACCGACAGCATCGCCAATGCCTCGCGCGAGGTGGCGGTGGGCAGCCAGGACCTGAGCCAGCGTACCGAGCAGGCGGCTTCCAATCTGGAGGAAACCGCCTCGGCGATGGAGGAGCTGACCGCCAGCGTGACGCATAACGCCGATTCGGCGCGGCAGGCCAACCAGCTGGCCCGCGAGGCCGCTGAGGTGGCGCGGCGCGGCGGCGCGGTGGTCGGCGAGGTGGTGACGACCATGGGCCGCATCAGCGCCTCGTCCAGCAAGATCGCCGACATCATCTCGGTGATAGACGGCATCGCCTTCCAGACCAATATCCTGGCGCTGAACGCCGCGGTGGAGGCGGCGCGCGCCGGCGAGCAGGGGCGGGGCTTTGCGGTGGTGGCGGCCGAAGTGCGCAGCCTGGCCCAGCGCAGCGCCGAGGCGGCCAAGGAGATCAAGGGCCTGATCACCAGCAGCGGCGAGAACGTCGACAGCGGCGCCGCCCTGGTCGGCCGCGCCGGCGAGACCATGCGGGACATCATGGGCGCGATCGAGCGGGTCAGCGCCATCGTCTCCGAGATCAGCAATGCCACCGCCGAGCAGAGCAGCGGCATCGCCCAGATCGGCAATGCGATCACCACGCTGGACACCATGACCCAGCAGAATGCCGCCCTGGTCGAGCAGTCGGCCGCCGCGGCCCAGAGCCTGCAGCAGCAGGCCGATCAGCTGGCGCGCTCGGTCGCGGTCTTCAAGCTGGCCTGAACGCCGCCAGGGCCTGGACCAGGGCCGGGGCCGGCCGCAGCGCACCGACCTCGGTGCCGCGCCAGTTGCGCAGCAGCGGCCGTGCCAGCCCGGCGATCAGCGAGCCAGCCTCGGCGTCCAGCGTCAGCAGGGCCTCGATCACCGCCGCCATCGCCACCTCGACCGCCCGCACCGTGCCGTCGTCGATCTTGATCGCCACGCCCAGGCCCAGCTCAGGCAGGGCCGCACAGTAGACGCCCTCGGCCCCCACCTTGCAGAACAGGCGCTCGCCCAGTTGCTCCATCACCCGGGTGTCGAAACGATCGCTGCCGGCCACATAGAAGGGCTGGGCTGCCACCGCCTGGCGCAGGCGCCGGGCGGCGCGGGCGCGCTCGGGCGCCTGGCCCTGGCCGCTGCCCAGGCGGGCAAAGCCCAGGGCCAGGTCTTGCAGCGGGATCGCGAAGGTGGGGATGGAGCAGCCATCGGTGCCGCGTGGTGCGCGTGCCAGATCGCAGCCGGTCATCGCGGCCAGCGCCGCCGTGACCTCGCGCATCACCGCATGCTCGGGCGCGATATAGCCGCGCACGAACTCGGCCGGTTCGTGGCCGGCCTGCAGGGCCAGCTGGCAGCCCAGGCACACGAAGCCGGCATGCTTGCCCGAGCAGTTGTTGTGCAGCGCCCCGGCCTGTTCGCCGCGCAGCAGCATGCCGCGCAGCACCGGCTCGCGGCTGGGCCAGTGGGTGCCGCATTCCAGCGCCGCCTCATCCAGGCCCAGGGCCTTGAGCATGGCGGCGGAGCGTGCCACATGGGCGGGCTCGCCGCTGTGCGAGGCGCAGGCGATGGCCAGTTCGGCATCGCCGAAGCCGAAGCGCTCGGCCGCACCGCTCTCGACCAGGGGCAGGGCCTGCAGGGCCTTGACCGCCGAGCGGGGAAAGACCGGCCGGGCCACATCGCCCAGAGCGCAAACCAGCTGGCCGTCGGCATCGACGATGGCCAGTGCGCCGGCATGCTGTGATTCGATATGGCTGCCGCGCAGCACCTCGACCAGGGAAGGATTCATTGGCGTGTTGGCGAAAGAGAGAACAAGGGCCAGACAGGAGGGCGCCTTCAGGGCGCCGGGTCGGCGGCGGCATCGTAATCGCCAAGCACCTGGTTGCGGCCGCCGCGCTTGGCGGCATAGAGGGCCTGGTCGGCCCGTTCCTGCAGGCTCTTGGCCTCCAGCGGCGGGGTGCCGCCGGCCATGCCTATGCTGATGCGCACCGCCAGCCCAGGCGCGCAGTCGCTCCAGTCGTGCTCGGCGATGGACAGGCGCAGGCGCTCGCAGAGATCGCGCGCCTGACGTGCGTCCAGGCCCAGCAGCACCAGCAGGAACTCCTCGCCGCCGATGCGGGCCAGCAGATCGGCGCCGCGCAGATTGCTGCGCAAGAGCTCGGCCAGACGCTGCAGCACCCGGTCGCCAACGCCATGGCCGAGGCTGTCGTTGATGCGCTTGAAATGGTCGACATCGATCAGTGCCATCATCACCGGCTTGCCGGACTGGCGCGCGCCTTCGACCAGCAGGGGTAGGGCGAACTCGGCATGGCGGCGGTTGTGCAGGCCGGTCAGCACGTCCTCATGGGCGGCGCGGCCCCAGGCGGCGGCCTGGTCGCGCAGCCGCTGCTGTTCGCGCTCCAGCTGGCTGGCCCGCTCGCGTTCGCGCTGGGCGTCGCGCAGCGCATGCTCGGCACGCGCCTGGGCCTGCTCGACCTCCTGGCGGATCATCAGCACCTCGGTCTGCAGCGCCAGCGTCTCGCGCCGCATCTGGCGCTCCAGATCACGGTGCTGCTCCAGATGGTCCAGCGCCTCGCGGTAGTTGCCGCAGGCCTTGTGGGCCTCGTAGAGCGCCAGGATGATGATGCGGCGCAGCTTGGGCGGCAAGGCCGCGGCCCGCTCCTGGGCCAGGATGTTGAGCGCGCTGATCGCCGGCCGCAGCTGGCCGCGAGCCTTCATGATCAGCGTGCGCTGGGCGGCGGCCTGCAGTTCCAGCGCCTGGTAGCCCAGGCGTATCGACAGGGCCTCGTACTCGTCGATCAGCGGTTCGGCCCGCTCATAGCCGTGGCGGGCGACCAGGATCTCGGCCAGATTGGACAGGGCCACCGCGATGCGGAAGGGGCTGTCCGAGGCGCGCGCGCTGGCGGTGGCCTGCTCGGCCAGGCTCAGGGCCTGGGCGCTGGCCTCGGCCTGCTGCGCGCTGCCCGCTTCGTTGTGACCCAGTTCCTGCAGGCGCAGCAGCCAGAAATAGGACAGATTGTTGAGGCAGGAAAACTCCAGTTCTCCGCCATGGCTGGCCAGGCGGCCGGCGATCTCCAGGGCTTCGCGCGTGGTGTCGCAGGCCTGGGCCGGGTTGTCCAGGCTGGCATAGGCCACTGCCACCCGGTTCAGCGCCCAGGCCTCGCGCTTGCGGTCGCCGGCACGGCGGGCCGCGCTGAGCGCGCGCAAGCCGCATTCCAGCGCGTCGCGCCCCATCAGCAGCTGGGCATAGACGAAGGCCAGCGCCGACAAGGTGTCCGCCAGCACGCCTTCGTCGGCCAGGGCCTCGGCCAGCGCCAGGGCCTCGCTGCCGCAGCGCACGCTGGCCTGCAGATTGTTGAGCCTGGGATAGTGGCGGGCCAGCAGGGCCAAGACCCGGGCGCGGTCCAACTCGGCCGCGCAATGCTGCAGTGCCTGCTCCAGCAGCTGCACCGTGGACTTGTACTCACCGCTGCGGGCCAGGCTGGCGGCCAGGCCCAGCATGGACTCCAGATCAGCGGTGGCGGCAGCGGCGTTCATCGCGGCAGATGGCTTCAGCGGGCCTTCACAAAGGCGCGCAGCTCGGCCGCCATGCGCTGCAGCGATTCCTGGTGGATGTACATCATGTGGCCGGCCTCGAAGTAGCTGACGCTGATCTGGCCCTGCAGCTGCTCGCGCAGGCCCAGATGCGCCAGGGTGTAGTCACCCGCGGCATGCGGGGTGGCCAGGTCATAGTAGCCGCTGGCCACATAGACGCGCATATCGGGGTTGGCATGCAGGGCGCGGCGCAGGCTTTCGCCGGCGCTCAGATAGCGGTTCTCGAAACCCTTCCAGGCCCAGCTCTTCCACAGCGGCGCATGGACCAGATAGGGCTCGTCGCTGATCCAGCCGAGCTGCTCGCGCAGCAGCCGGTTGATGCCCACCGCGTAGGCGCCGACCAGATTGTTCATGCCGGCGTCGTCCTCGGGGTGTTCGCCGGCGTCGTCGCGGTCCAGGCCCAGGAAGCGGCTGTCAAGCCGCCCCACGGTCTGGCCGCGCTCGCGCAGCAGCTCCTTGAAGAAGCGAAACTCGCCGGGGCGCAGGTCGCAGCGCAGCGCATAGCCCTTGCTGAGCCCGGTGTGCAGGGACAGCAGCTCGGCGATACGGTCGCGCTCTCCCGGGGTCAGCCGCGCGCCTTGCATCAGGGCCAGCCAGTAGTCGCCGTGGGCGAAGTCCTCGGCCTCCTGGACGACCTGGCGCAGCGGCTTCTTCTGCTGGGTCTCGCGCAAGGCCTTGTGGTACCAGGCGGTAGCGGCATAGGTGGGCAGGAAGAGGGCGTAGGGCAGCTCGTTGCCGGCGTCGAAGCTGAGTGTCTGGAAGTCCAGTGCCAGCGACACCAGCATCAGGCCGTTCAGATAGATGTCGTGCTTCTCCTGCAGATGGCGCGACAGGCCGGCGGCGCGGGTCGTGCCATAGCTCTCGCCGATCAGGTACTTGGGGCTGGCCCAGCGGCCCCAGCGGTTCAGATAGAGCCGTATGAACTCGCCCACCGCGTCGAGGTCGCGCTGGTAGTCATGGAACTCGGCCGCCTTCTGGCCCTCGGCCATGCGCGAATGGCCGGTGCCCACCGGGTCGATGAAGACCAGATCGGACTCCAGCAGCAGGCTGTGCTCGTTGTCGCACAGCCCGTAGGGCGGCTTGCCGCACTGGCCCATCGCGTCGGTGGGCACCCGCTGCGGTCCGAGCAGGCCCAGATGCAGCCACACGCTGGACGAGCCGGGGCCGCCGTTGAAGCTGAAGGTCAGTGGGCGCTGCTGGGCGTTCTTGGCGCCCTTGAGCGTGTAGGCGATGAAGAAGACGCTGGCGCGGGTCTTCTCGCCGCCGTACTCGCCCTTGCCATCGTGCTTTAGCTCGCCGTCCTTGATCTCGGGCTCGCGCAGCAGCAACGTGCCGCAGGTGGCGGTGTATTCCAGGGTCTTCTTGCCGATCTGCAACCGGTGCTCGGTCGTGACCAGGCGCTCGATGGGCGGCTGGGGCGCCTGGCCCGGCCTGGCCTCGGGCGTGCTGGAATTGTCCGTTGCGGGCATGGCCTTCCTCCACTCGTTAGAGTGCTCATCATGCACGCTCGCCTCCCTCCTGACGACCCGTTGTTGCACGGGGTCGACTTCAGCAGTGCGCCCAGCCGGCGCAAGCCCATCGTGGTGGCCAGCGGCCGGCTGCGGGGTCAGGTCTTGCGCCTGGAGGGACTGCTGGCTCTGCCCAGTCTCGACGAGTTTGCCGCCTGGCTGGCGCGGCCCGGGCCCTGGCTGGGCGGTTTCGACTTTCCCTTCGGCCTGCCGCGCGAGCTGGTCGAGCAGCTCGGCTGGCCGCAGGACTGGGCGGGTCTGATGCGGTACTACGCCGGGCTCGAACGGGCCGAGATCCGCGCGCTGTTCGCGGCCTTTTGCGCGGCGCGACCGGCGGGAGGCAAGTTCGCGCATCGCGCCACTGACGGTCCGGCCGGCGCCTCGCCCTCGATGAAATGGGTGAATCCGCCGGTCGCCTTCATGCTGCATGCCGGCGTGCCGCGCCTGATCGCGGCCGGCGTGCGGCTGCCGGGCCTGTGCGCCGGCGATACCGCTCGGGTGGCGCTGGAGGCCTATCCGGGCCTGCTGGCGCGCGAGCTGCTGGGCCGGCGCAGCTACAAGAGCGACGACCGGGCCAAGCAGACGCCGGAGCGGCTGATCGCACGCAAGGACCTGGTGGATGCGCTGGAGCAGGGGCGCGGCCGTCTGGGCCTGCGCCTGAAGCTGAGCCATGCGCAGCGCGAGACGCTGATCGACGACGCCAGCGGCGACAGCCTGGATGCGGTGCAGTGCCTGCTGCAGGCAGCCTGGGGCGCGCAGCGGCCGGGCTATGGCTTGCCAGCGCAGATCGACCCGCTGGAGGGCTGGATCGTCAGCGCCTGAGGCCGCCCGACCGGGGGGGGGGGCGCTCAGAGCTTGTCTATGCCCAGGGGCTTGCCGGTCAGATAGCCCTGAATCAGCTGGAAGCCCAGCTCGCGGCAGACCTGCGCCTCGGCCTCTTCCTCCACGCCCTCGGCCAGCGAGACCGAGCCCAGGTCGGAGACCAGCCGGACCAGATCGCTGACGACGCGGCGCTTGCGCTCGCTGGCCTTGTGGATGCCGCGGATCAGCGCCATGTCGAACTTGACGAAATCGGCCGGCACCTCGCCGATCTCGTTGAGTCGCGCCTGTCCGGCGCCGAAGTCGTCGTAGGCAAAGCGTGCGCCTATGTCCTTGAGCCGGGCCGCCAGCTCGCGCATGCGCTCGGTCTCCATCACCGCGGTCTCGTGGATCTCCACCACCAGCTGCAGCTGCGGCCACTGCCTCAGGGTCTGCTGCAGGGCCTGGAAGAAGCCTTCCTCGAAGGTCTCCTTGGGATGGGTGTTGACGAACAGCGCATGGCTGCCGATCTTGTCCGCCACCTGGCGTATGCCATGGCTGCGGAAGGCCTCGCTGAGCTCGGCCTCCAGATTCAGCCGGGTGGCCAGGCTGAACAGATGCATGGGCGAGGCCGGCAGATCGGGATGGGTGCTGCGCCCCAAGAGCTCGTAGGCGAAGAGCCCGCCGCCCTGGGCCTGGACGATGGGCTGATAGGCGGCCGACAGGCCCTCGCCCTGGAGCAGGGCATGGAACTGGGCCTCGCGCGGCGAGAAGTACTCGCTCAGCGCCGCACCCGGCGCGGCCAGCACGGTACGGCCTTCGTCGGCATTGCTGGCGACGGTATGGGCCCGCAGCCTGAATTCGGCGCTGCCGAAATGGATGATGTCGTTCTCGTCCAGCAGCCGCGAGCCGTTGACCCGCTCGCGATTGACGAAGGTGCCGTTGGTGCTGTCGAGGTCGGTCAGGCGCAGGCGGCCGGAAACATCGGCGCTGAGCTCGGCATGGCGGCGGCTCAGGCTGCCGGCCGGCACGACCATATCGTTGTCGTTCTCGCGACCGATGCGATAGGGCAGGGCGCTGACCGCAAACGTCAGCCGGGCCCCGTCGGCCCCCACCGTCTCCAGCAACCACTGTCTCAGCATTGCCGCCCTTCCATGCTTTGTTGCGGACTGTAACCGAAGGCGACCGCCGGCCTTATTTGCGCATCAGGGTCGATTTGCCGAACAAGGACTCGATCAGATCCACCGCCAGCTCGGCCGTCTTGTTGCGCATGTCCAGGGCCGGGTTCAGCTCCATCACGTCGAGCGAGGCCATGCGGCCGGTGTCGGCAATCATCTCCATGCAGAGCTGAGCCTCGCGGTAGGTGGGGCCGCCGGGCACGGTGGTGCCCACGCCGGGCGCGATGTCGGGATCCAGGAAGTCCACATCGAAGCTGACATGCAGATGGGTGTTGGCATCCAGCGTCGCCAGGGCCAGCTCCATGGTGTGGCGCATGCCCATCTCGTCGATATAGCGCATGTCGAACACCTCGAGCTCCTGCTCGTGGACGAAGCGCTTCTCGCCGGCATCGACGCTGCGGATGCCGATCTGGCGCACCCATTTCGGGCTGATCGCGGGATTGGCCTTGCTGAAGCCGCCGATCTCGACCAGCTCGCGCGGGCCGTGGCCGGCCAGGCAGGCCACCGGCATGCCATGGATATTGCCGCTGGGGGTCAGCGCGCTGGTGTTGAAGTCGGCGTGGGCGTCCAGCCAGAGTACGCGCAGCTTCTTGCCGGCCTCGCGGCAGTGGCGCGCGACCGCGCTGATCGAGCCTATGGCCAGGCAATGGTCGCCGCCCAGCAGCATGGGCATGCGGCCCAGCTTGAGCTCGGCATAGACCGCCTCATGCACCGCGCTGTTCCAGGCCGCGACCTCGGGCAGATGGCGATAGCCGTCGACCGGCGGCTGCCAGGGATTGGCCGGCCCGGGCAGATTGCCGCGGTCCAGCACCTCGACGCCATGGCCTTCCAGCGTGGTGGCCAGATTGGCCACCCGCAGGGCCTCGGGGCCCATGCTGGCACCGCGCGCGCCGGCGCCGATATCGGTGGGGGCGCCGATCAGCGATACGGCTCTGAGCGTTGTCATCTTGCGCTTCCTTCAGGTATTGCCGGCGATGCCGGCCATCAAATCGTATTCACGCTCCAGCAGGGCCCAGGCCTCTTCGGCGGTCTCGACGAAGTGGAACAGCTGCTCGTCGCCGGCGGTGATCATGCCGGTCTCGACCAGATAGTCGAAGTCGATCAGCCGGGTCCAGAACTCGCGGCCGAACATCAGGATGGGGCGGCGCCGGCATTTGCCGGTCTGCACCAGCGTGAGGGTCTCGAAGAGCTCGTCCAGCGTGCCGAAGCCGCCCGGGAAGCAGGCCAGGGCCACCGAACGCATCAGGAAATGCATCTTGCGCAGCGCGAAGTAGTGGAACTGGAAGCAGAGCTCCGGCGTGATGTAGGGGTTGGGGGCCTGTTCGTGCGGCAGCACGATGTTGAGGCCTATGCTCTGGCCACCGGCCTCGTAGGCGCCGCGGTTGCCGGCCTCCATCACGCCGGGGCCGCCACCGGTGACCACATAGATGGGGTTGGCGCGCTCGGCCGAGACCTTGGTGACGATGCTGGCAAAGCGTCGCGCTTCCTCGTAGTAGCGGCTCATCGACAGCTGCATCTCGGCGCGCTTGATGGCAGCGGCATCCGCGCCTGCCTGTGCCCTGGCCAGCGCCGCGCGAGCGTCCTGCTCGGGCAGGATGCGGGCGCTGCCGAAGATCACGATGGTGGAGCGGATGCCGCGCTCCTGCTGCACCATCTCGGGCTTGAGCAGCTCCAGCTGCATGCGCACCGGGCGCAGTTCCTCGCGCAGCAGGAAATCGCTGTCGGTGAAGGCCAGACGGTAGGCGCTTTGCGGGCCGCTGTAGTCGGCAGGCGGCACCAGGGCACGGGCTTCGTCCTTGGCGCTGGGGAAGTTGCGGGCGGTGAGGTACTTGCGCTTGTTCATGGCTGGACGGCTCGGCGGCAATGCGGTCGGGGCAGCGGCTGTGCCGCCGGGGGCGCAGCATAGGCCATGCCGCGCCGGATATTGCATCGTTGTATGGGCTTGGCGCCGATTTTCATGCGCTGGCCTCCCGGGGGGCTTGGCCGCAAACGACACAGAAGGGGTCTTTCTGGACGAGGATTTCGCTCCACTCCATGCGACGGGCCTCCAGCATCTGCAGCCGGCCCTTGAGCCCGGGCAGACCCAGCAGCAGCTTCAATGCCTCGGCCGCCTGCATGCTGCCGATGATGCCCACCAGCGGGGCGAACACACCCATCACCGCACAGCGGGTTTCCTCCACCGGGGCGTCGGGCGCGAACAGGCAGGCGTAGCAGGGGGCTTGCGCATCGCGGCTGTCGTAGACGCTGATCTGCGCGTCGAAGCCGATCGCCGCGCCCGACACCAGCGGGCGGCGGTGGCTGACGCAGGCCTGGTTGACCCGCTGCCGGGTCGCGAAGTTGTCGCTGCAATCCAGTACCACATCGACGCCGGGCAGCAGGCGGTCCAGCAGGGCCTCGTCGGCGCGCTGGCACAGACCTTGAACCCGGATCTCCGGGTTCAGCGCGGCCACGCCAGCCGCGGCCGAGGCCACCTTGTCCATGCCCACCCTGGCCACGCTGTGGGCGAGCTGGCGCTGCAGATTGGTCAGGTCCACCTGGTCATGGTCGACCAAGGTCAGCTGGCCAACGCCGGCCGAGCCCAGGAAGAGCGCGACCGGCGAGCCCAGCCCGCCCGCGCCTATCACCAGCGCATGGCTCTGCAGCAGGCGCTGCTGGCCGGCGATGCCGATCTCGTCCAGCAGGATATGGCGTGAATAGCGCAGCAGCTGCGCGTCCGTGAGTTCTGGCGTCATGATGGGGCGAGCATAGGCCAAGAAAAACCCGCCGGGCCTGGGGCCGGGCGGGTTGTTGCCGCAGGGGCTTAAGGCTTGGGCCGACGCTTCAGTTCTCGACCTTGGCTTCGGCCTTGCGCTCGGTGACGGTCTTGGAGACCAGCACCGGCTTACCCTTGAGCTGGTTCAGCGCCTGGGCCAGCTGGAAGTCCTCGGCGCTGCCGAACTCGGGCAGCGGCTTGGGCGGCTCGTTCTTCTTCGCGTACTCGGCCTCGAGCTTGGCCCGGGCCTCCTCGCGGGCCTTGGCGCGGGCCTCGTCCTTGTCCTCGGGGCCGCCGTCGAGGTGTTTCTGCAGATCGGCCTCGCGCATGCGCAGCGCGGCAAACACATCGCCCTCGGCGGTCTCGTCCAGCATCACATCGGGCACGATGCCCTTGGCCTGGATGGACCGGCCGCTGGGCGTGTAATAGCGTGCGGTGGTGATCTTCAGCGCGGTGTCGGGCCCCAGCTGACGCACGGTCTGCACCGAGCCCTTGCCGAAGGTCTGCGCACCCATCACGATGGCGCGCTTGTGGTCCTGCAGCGCGCCGGCCACGATCTCGCTGGCCGAGGCCGAACCCTCGTTGACCAGCACCACCAGGGGCACGGTCTTCAGCGCTGCGGGCAGGCGGCGCAGGGGATCGCTGCCGCGGCGCGCATAGAAATCAGGGCTGGCCTTGAAGCTGGCCTTGGAGTCGGCAATCTGACCGTTGGTGCTGACCACCTCGACATCCTTGGGCAGGAAGGCGGCCGAGATGGCCACCGAGGCCTCCAGCAGGCCACCGGGATCGTTGCGCAGGTCCAGCACCAGACCCTTCAGATTGGGTTCCTGCTTGTACAGCTCTTCCAGCTTCTTCGCGAAGTCGTCGACAGTGCGATCCTGGAACTGGCTGACCCGCAGCCAGGCATAGCCGGGCTCGACCACCTTGGCGCGCACACTCTGCACCCGGATTTCCTCGCGGGTGATGGTGACCGGGAAGCTGCGGTTCTCCGACTTGCGGAAGATCATCAGCTGCACCTTGGTGCTGGGCTCACCGCGCATGCGCTTGACGGCCTGGTCCAGGCTCAGGCCGCGCACCGCGGTGTCGTCGATGCGGCTGATCAGATCGCCGCTCTTGAGTCCGGCGCGGAAGGCCGGCGAGCCTTCGATCGGGGAGACGATGCGCACCAGCCCATCCTCCATGCCGATCTCAATGCCCACACCGACGAACTTGCCGGTCGTGCCTTCGCGGAACTCCTTGAAGCTCTTCTTGTCGAAGAACTGCGAGTGCGGGTCGAGGCCGGAGACCATGCCAGCGATGGCGTCATTGATCAGCTTCTTCTCGTCCACCGGTTCCACATAGTCTGACTTGACCATGCCGAAGACGGCGGCGAGCTGCTGCAGCTCTTCCAATGGCAGCGGTGACAGGCTGCTGCGAGCATTGGCCTGCAGCTGCATCGTGGTCATGGCGCCGGCAATGGCGCCCAGTGCGACCCAACCTGCGACTTTTAGTTTGGCACCCATGATGCGGTGGTCCCTATCGGTGAATAAAGCCCTGTTGCGGCATAGCGGCGATTTATGCCATCAAACGGTCATCAGTATAGGCCTGAGGCTATATCCGATGCTGCTTGTAGCCCCGCAGATACGGGCCAATTCGTGCACAGCCAAGCCCTTGTTGGCGAGGTTTACCGCAGCTTTACTCGATTGGCCCGCGCCGCTCAGGCCGGCTATGCCTGGACCCGGGCAAAGGTGACCACATGATCCACATGGGCGCGTATGCCTATCCACTCGCCCACCTCATGGTCATGGTGGGACGGCACATGGGCCATCAGCCGCTCGCCGCTGGCCAGGCGCAGCGTGTAGAGGAACTCGGCACCGCGGAAGATCTTGCGCTCGATGCAAGCCTTCACCGGCGCTTCGTCATCGTGAACGATGTCGTCGGCCCGCAGTAGCACATCGCATTCGCCGTTCGGGTAGGCGCTGGGCAAGGCGCATTCGCCGTTATCGCTGAGCTCGCCCAGCGCGGTCTCGACCACCGGCCCCTGAGTGCCGGCCCGTATCCGGCCGTGGGCAAAGACGCCGTGGCCGATGAAATCGGCCACAAAGCGGGTCGCCGGTCGATGGTAGACGTGATAGGCCTCGTCCCACTGCTCCAGCCGGCCCTGGTGCATGACGCCCACCACATCGCCGATCGCGAAGGCCTCGGCCTGGTCGTGGGTGACGAATAGTGCGGTGGTGTTGCTGCCCTGCAGGATGCCGCGCAGCTCCTGCGAAAGATGCTCGCGCAGATCCACATCCAGGCTGGAGAAGGGCTCGTCCAGCAGCAGCAGCCGGGGCGCCGGCGCCAGGGCGCGTGCCAGGGCCACCCGCTGCTGCTGGCCGCCTGAGAGCTGGTGGGGTGCCCGCTTTGCGGCATGTGCCAGTCCGACCAGATCAAGCACCTGCTCGATGCGCTGCTGGCGTTGCGGGCGCGCCAGATGGCGCAGACCGAAGCCGATGTTGTCGGCCACGCTGAGGTGCGGGAACAGCGCATAGTCCTGGAACACCATGCCGATCTGACGGGCCTCGGGCGGCAGGTGGACGGCGCCCGCAGCGTCGGCCAGTGTGTCGCCGTTGATGCGAATGCGACCTGCCTGTAGGCGCTCCAGGCCGGCAATCGCGCGCAGCAGCGAAGTCTTGCCGCAGCCCGAAGGCCCGATCAGCACACCGATCTGGCCGCGCGACAGCGCCATCGACACCTTGTCGACCGCCAAGCGGCCCGCGCTGGCGCCTGAGTAGCTCAGGCTGACCTGGTCAAGGGCTAGAAACATAGTCCTATGATACCGGCATGAAATGCGCATCCGAATGCGCCTTGTTCTCATTTGATATCGATCAAGTGCTGCGGCGGGAGGCCGGGCGCATGAAACGATGACCCAGCGCCCGCGCTGCTTGCTGAATGCTGCGATTCGTCACCCTTGTCTGTCTTCTTCTCGCCCTGCCGGTGCTGGGAATTCTCGGATCCTGGCTGAGCCTGGACAGCCATGCGCTTGGGGTGCTGCAGCACCAGCTGTCGACGGTGCTGCCGGAATACGCCTGGGCTTCGCTGCTGCTGACGGTGTCCGTGGGCGTGGGTGTGGCGCTGGTGGGCGGGGCGACGGCGGCGGCGGTCAGCCTGTTCGATTTTCCGGGCCGGCGCTTCTTCGAATGGGCCTTGCTGCTGCCCATGGCCATGCCGGCTTATGTGGCGGCCTATGCCTATACCGACGCATTGCAGTTCAGCGGCACGCTGCAGAACTGGTTGCGGGCGGCCACCGGCGCGCAGGGCGCCTTGTGGCCCGATGTGCGCAGTCTGCCCGGGGCGGTCGCCCTGTTCGTGCTGTGCCTGTACCCCTATGTCTATCTGCTGACGCGCACGGCGCTCAATGAGCGCGGCGTGGCCCTGATGGAGGCGGCGCGGCTGCTGGGGGCCGGCACCTGGCGCCGGGTGCGCGAGGTGGCGCTGCCCTTGGCGCGGCCGGCGCTGGCGGCAGGCATTGCGCTGGCATTGATGGAAACCCTGGCCGACTACGGGGTGGGCGCCTATTTTGGTCTGACCACCTTGACCACCGGCGTCTACAAGGCCTGGCTGGTGATGAACGACCGCATTGCCGCCGCGCAACTCGCCTCGGTGCTGCTGCTGGCGGTCGCGGCCCTGCTGTGGATGGAGCGGCGCGCCCAGGCGCGGCTGCGCTTTGTCACCAGCCGCAGCGGTGCGCTGCATGCGGCCGAAGCCCGGCCCCTGCCCTTACGCGGCGGGGCGGCGGCCGTGGCCTTGCTGGTCTGTGCGCTGCCCATACTGCTGGGTTTTTTGGTGCCGGTGGCGGTACTGCTGCGTCTGATGTGGCAGGAGGCCCTGTTCGGCGAGTTCGGCCTGCCCATCGCGCGCTTCATCGACTGGGCTCTCAGCAGCCTGAAGCTGGCGGGACTGGCAGCGCTGCTGGCGGTGAGCCTGGCCCTGGCCCTGGCCTATCTGGCACGCCTGGGTCTGGCGGGCGGCGGCTTGCTGCGGGCGGCCACGCGCATCGTCTCGCTGGGCTATGCCGTGCCCGGCGCGGTGATCGCGGTGGGCATTCTGCTGCCACTGGGCTGGCTGCAGCAGCTGGCCCCGCAGCTGGGGGCGACGGCCCTGATGACGGGCACGATCGTCGGCCTGCTGTATGCCTATCTGGTGCGTTTCTCGGGGGTTGCCCTGCAATCCATCGAGGCCGGCTATGCCCGTATCTCGCCGACGGTGGACGAGACCGCCCGCATGCTGGGGGCCTCGCGACGGCGCCTGTTCACCGAGCTGCATGCCCCGCTGCTGATGCGCTCGGCCGCCGCGGCGGCGCTGCTGGTCTTCGTCGATGTGATGAAGGAGTTGCCGGCCACCCTGGTGCTGCGGCCGTTCAACAGCGACACGCTGGCGGTGGTGGCCTATCAACTGGCCCGTGACGAGCGTCTCGGCGAGGCGGCCTTGCCCTCGCTGGCCATCGTGCTGGTGGGCTTGATTCCGGTCATCTTGCTGTCCCGTGCGATGCGCAAGTGATTCGCATCCACGCTTCAAGCTAGGGGGGTACCCCCCGAGTTCCCCCGAATCACGGGGGATTTTGATGTCGCGTTTGACACCGCGTGGGATTGTTCACGCCAGCGCTTGATGAAAGCATTGCCCGTATCGGTCGGGCGCATGTTGCGTCCGCCTCAACGCGAGGAGTTCGCAATGTTTTCCAGAAGCCTCAATCCTGTGCTGCCGCTGCTCGTTGCTCTGGCTCTGGGTGCCACGGCAGTAGGAGCTCAGGCACAGAAGCTCAGCCCGGTCGCGGCGAGTCTGGCTGGCCCTTCGGTCGTCAAGTCCAGCACCGCAGCGGTCTACAGCGGTACCGGATTTGCTCCCAACGCGGCCTTGTCCACCGCCGTCAAGGCGCCGGGTGGCATCGAGTCGCATTACTCTGCTGTGGCCGGTGCGGACGGCAAGCTGAGCTACCGCCTGCAGCCTGGCACCAGCGGCGTCTACACGATCACCGTGCTGGACAGCGGCGGTTTGGCGCTGTCGTCGACGCGCGTCAATGTCATCAAGTGAGCGAGCGATGCGTTCGCTAACCGTCTCGCTGCTGGTTGGTGCCTGTGCCAGTGCCGCCCTTGCCGGAGGCCTTGCGTCCGGTGCTGCCGGCTCCGCCGCCAGCCTGGCCTTCATCTCGATCCGTACGGGCGATGCTCAGGTATGGGTCAGGGATGCTTCGGGCTCAGAGCGCATGCTGACCGACGGGCGCTCCATCAACGTCCAGCCTGCGCTGTCCAGTACCGGCTGGCTGGCTTTTGTGTCACGCCAGGGAACCGACAAGGCTGCCATCCAGCTGATCCGCGAGGACGGCAGCGGGCAGCGGCGGCTCAGCCAGGACGACCGGGTCGAGATGGCGCCTTCGTGGTCGCCGGACGGCAAGCAACTGGCCTACTTCTCGATGCAGCAGGAGACGGGATCGACCGAGCTGCGCATCGTCGACGTCGCCACTGGTGCGCAAAAGGCAGTCAAGACCGAGGGCAAGACGATGGGGCCGGCCCCTGCGGTCTGGTCTGCCGACGGCCA
The DNA here is from genome assembly GCA_041920215.1 of Burkholderiaceae bacterium. Classification (GTDB taxonomy): domain Bacteria; phylum Pseudomonadota; class Gammaproteobacteria; order Burkholderiales; family Burkholderiaceae_C; genus JAYRSJ01. Next base: position 260,853 of record JAYRSJ010000002.1, read on the forward strand.
GCGTCTGGTTTTTCTTGCCGGCGATGCCAAGGGTGCCTCGCAGGTCTGGACGGTCAACGCCGACGGGGCGCAGCTGCGCAATCTCAGTGCCGGATTCCCCAGCCGCGCGGCAGCCTGGGTCGATCTGTCGCCGGACGGCAAGCAGATTGTCTGGGCCGCCAATCTGCGCGAGAAGGGCACGCATCTGATCGTCACGTCGCTGCAGTCCGGTGAATCGCGCAATCTGACCGAGGGAGCGCAGGGCACTCACGAGTCGCCGCGCTGGTCGCCCGATGGTCGTCGCCTGAGCTTCGCCAGTACCCGCGACAGCCTGGAGACCGGTCGCGCCGATGTGTTCGTGATGGATGCGGATGGCAGCAATGTTCGCAATATCAGCCGCCATCCCGGCGAGGACTTCGACCCCAAGTGGAGCGGCGACGGTCGCTCGGTGCTGTTCCTCAGCCTGCGTTCCGGAACCTCGCTGATCTATAGCGCCGATGTCGACGGCGCGGGCGAAGCCCAGGCCCTGTCCCGCCATGCCTCGCACGATATGGAGCACGCCGTGCGGCCGCTGGTGAAACCGCGCTGATCCATCCAGACAAGCCAAGTAAATAGAACCTGTGCCCAACACCACCTCCTACCCCCAAAACAGCAAGGAACTCCTCATGGATACCCAGCTCTGCCAAACAACCGCCCGGCGCCTGGCGCTAGGCACGCTGCTGCTGGCCTGTGGCGCCGGCTTTGCGCTGAACGCCCTGGCGGCCAGCAAGACCTACACCACCGATGCCGACTTCGATCTCGGCGTGCTGTCGGGCGTCAACCACGATGCGCCCAACAACAACCAGTTGCAGCTCAGCAAGGTCGGCACCACCTTCCCGGTGATGTGGATCGCCAACGCCGGCGAGGACACGGTCACCAAATTCGATACCAATGCCAATGTCGAGCTGGCGCGTTACCGCACTTGGTTCGGCCCTGCCGGTCAGGCCGGTCACGTCAACCACATCGGCAACGCCTACGCGGGTGCCGCGCCCTCGCGTACCGCAGTGGACATCAACGGCAATGCCTATGTGCTGAATCGCTGGTTCTCGGCGAGCAAGCGGCCGACGCTGATCAAGATCCTGGCCGAGGGCTTTGTCGACCGCAACGGCAACGGTGTGATGGATACCTCCACCGGCGCGACGCCGCTGCCGATGGCCGATCTGAACGGCAACAACATCATCGATCCCAACGAGATCACAGACGAGCGCATCGCCTATGCGGTCGAGGTCGGTCCGGCCAACGGCCTGGGTCGTTCGCTATGCATTGGCACCGATGGCAATCTGTGGGTCGGCATGTACAACGCCCGGCAGTACTACAAGATCAATGCGGCGGACGGCAGCCAGATCGCCGGCCCGGTGGCGGTGCCCATCTCGCCCTATGGCTGCCTGATCGACAGCAATGGCGTGCTATGGAGCGCCGATCTGGGTTCCACCGTCGGCAAGATCACCAACACCGCCAGCAATGTCGGGCCCTACACCGTCAGCTCAGTCGGCAATATGGGCAACTACGGCATCGCCCTGGCCAACGGCAAGGTCTATACCGGCTCCGGCAATCGCGTCCATGACCCGGTGGCCAACACCGTCGGTAACAACGGCCTGACGGTCAGCAGCGCCGGCATCGTGGCCGACGGCGCGGGCAACATCATCGCCGGTACCGGCACCGTGCAGAAGGTCTCGCCTGCCGGCGTCGTGCTATGGACCGTGCCCTTGCAAGCGGGTGGTGCCTACTCGGTGGGCATACAGGTTGACGCCAACAACGACGTGTTCCAGATCGGCTACTCGTCCAACCGCGTCCACAAGTACCGCGGCAGCGACGGCGCGCCGCTGGGTACCTTCCCGGTCGGCGACGTGCCCTACACCTATAGCGACGCAGCTGGCTTTGCGGCCCGCAACACCACCACACCGACAGGCACATGGACCGTGGTCTACGACAGCGGCAGTGCTGGAACACCCTGGGACAAGGTGAGCTGGAATGCCACCTCGCCGGCGGGCAGCAGCGTGCAGGTACAGGTGCGCAGCAGCGATGTGCAAGCCACGCTGGCCTCGTTGCCCTATGTGCCGGTGAGCAATGGGGTGTCCTTCACCGCCAGCGGCCGCTATATCCAGATCCTGACCCGTCTCAACGCGGCTTCGACCGAGGAATCGCCCATCCTCTATGACCTGACCGTCGCCTCCAAGAACCTGTCCTGCGATGTGGACGCCGATGGCGATATCGACACGGTGGATCTGGCGCTGATCCGCGCCGGCATTGGCCAGACCCCCGCTCCGGGGGATGCCCGTGATGCCACCGGCGATGGCAAGATCACGATCAACGATGTGCGTGCCTGCACGCTGCGTTGCACCCGTCCTAGCTGCGCCACCAACTGAGCGACCAATCCAAAGGGGTACACATCATGCTGAAGAAATTGCTTGCCGGTCTGGCCCTGACGGCGGTGGCCGCTGCCGCACAGGCCTCCATTGTGGTCAGCTTCGTGCCGGCCGCGACCCAGATCGCGGTGGGTGAATCCACCACGGTGGAGATGCGCATCAGTGGCTTGGGCGACGAGATCCTGTCGGCCTTTGACGTCAATATGCTGTTCAATGCCTCGGCCTTGTTCAACGGCCTTGTGACATTCAATGTGGAGCCTCAATTCGGAGGCTTGGCCAACGCCGTGTGGGGTACCGACTTCGGCGCCGGCAATAACGACGTCTACGGCTACTCGCTGCTGGACGATGACGAACTGGCGGCGTCACAGCTGGACGCCTTCACCGTGCTGACCTTTGGCTTCACCGGCGTGGCCGATGGCTACAGCACGATCAATCTGGGCACCGACCCGGACTTCGAGCGTAACTTCGTCGGCCGCCGCTTCCAGACCCTGGACGTGACGGTGGAGGGCACTTGCATCGCCGTTGGCACGGGCAGCTGTGACAACCGCGTGCCCGAGCCTGCGAGCTACGGGCTGGCTGGCGTGGCCCTGCTTGCTGCCGGTCTGGCCGGCCGGCGCCGTCGCCAGACCAAGGCTGCGGTCTCGGTCTGAGGACGGTCAGACGGGCGCGGCCCGAAGCAAACAAAAGCCGGCGCATGCGCCGGCTTTTTTTTTGCCTGGGGTGGTCCCTCCGGCGGGAATCGAACCCACATTTGCCGCTTAGGAGGCGGCCGTTCTATCCATTGAACTACGGAGAGCTTTTGGCCCGGTGCTGTACAGCGACCTCGACGGTCTGGGCGGCGCGAATTGTCGCATGAGAGCGGCACCGGACCCGAGGCCGGCTCAGTCGAACTTCCACTGCCAGATCAGGTCCAGCGCATTCTGTTCGCCGGCCTGGGCCCGCAGCGTGAAGCGTCGGGCGATGCGGTAGATCAGCTGCCAGCTGCCGGTGGCGGCGTTGAGGCCGCGCTCGTAGCCCAGATAGAGCCGGCGCGACAGCTGCTTGCCCAGCCGCACCACCGTGCCGCGCGTCTCATCGCCGCTCTGGCTGACCGAGAACTCGTCCAGACCGAGGTTGCGCATCAGACGGCCCGAGGCGCTCTCGCCCTCGCCGCTGAGCAGGGCCAGTGCCGCACGCTGCAGCAGCGCGGTATCGGTCCTGCCTAGCTGATCGGGTGCGCGTCCCAGCACCAGCCAGGAGAGCTTGTCGGTATCGGGCATGTCCGGATCGGCATAGAGCTTGACGCGCGGGTTTTGCGCCGTGCCGCCCAGAACCACCCCCACCCGCACATCGGTGTTGGGTCGTATCGCCAGCACATCCAGGCGTGGGTTGTCGATCAGCCCGCTGAAGCTGATCTCGCCACGCTCGATGCTGAGCTTCTGCCCGTAGGCGTCATAGGTGCCGCCCACGGTACGGACCACGCCATTGAGTTGGGGCCGACCGCGGGCATGACTCAGCAGCAGCTCGCCGCGCAGGCGGGTATCGAGGCCGCGGCCGCGCAGGCGCAGCTGGCGGCCCAGATCGATGGCCACGCGCGCCTCGACCGCCAGGGCCGCTGCGCTGCCGGTGTTGCCGGCGGCGGCCGCCGACCCTTGTGCCTGGCCCTGTGCCGACCCGGCGTCACCGGCCCGGATGACCTGCACGTCTTCGTCCAGCGCGGGCGCGTCGCCGCGCGAGAAATCGAACAGGCCCTCGTCGACCGCCAGATCGCCGTCCAGCTTCAGCTGGCGCTCGTTGAAGCCCAGCGTGGCCTTGCCGCTGAGCAGCAGCCGGCGGTCCACCCGGTTCAGCACCGCGAAGCGCTGCGCCTCCAGACGCAGCGCAGCCTGCGGCCGGGCGCCCAGCTGAGCCTCGCCCTCGGCGCTCAGCAGCCCCTCGTCGGCCCTCACGCTGAAGCGCTCCAGCTTGGCGCTGCTGCCATTGAGCTTCAGCTCGAATTCACCCTGCTGCAGCGCGATGCCCTCCAGCGGGTTGCGCAGCACCAGCGCCTCGCCGCGAGCCTGGCCCAGCAGCTCCGGCGCGCCGAAGCGGCCGGCCAGGCTCAGGCTGGCGTCGATGCGCCCGCCCAGCCGCCAGCCCGCGGGCACCCAGGCGCCCCAGTTGCCCAGATTGGCCACATGGGCCTGCACCACCCCCTCCAGCGGCGTGTCGGGTGCCGGCCACAGCGCCTGCGGCGAGGTGCGCAGCGTCAGTGCGCCGCCCAGCGCGCCGAGGTCGCGACCGGCCAGGGCCTGGGTGATGTGCCAGGTGCCGTCCTGGGCCTGCAAGCCCAGGCGCAAATCGCTCAGCCCCAGGGCGGTGGTGCCGGCCTCGTCGGTGACCGTCAAATCGCCACTGCTACGGCTGATCTCCAGATCCAGCGCCACCGTCGGCGCGCTGCGCCAGCGCAGTCGGCCGCTCATCAGCAGATCGCCACCCCAGCCGAAATCCGGCTGCCAGCGCTCCAGCAGCGGCGCCAGCTTCAGCGGTTCCAGCTCCAGCTGAACCTCGGTCAGCGCAGCGCCTGCGCCGCCCTTGAGCGCATCGTCGGCGGCGCTCCAGCCGAGCTGCTGCCAGCGCAGGCCGGCGCCGGCCAGCTCGGCGCGACCCGGCGCCAGCTGCAGGGCCAGCAGCGTGCCGCCGCGGCCGAAGCGGGCGCTCAGCGCCAGGCCCTCGGTCGCAAGCCAGGCCGGCCGGCCGGGCTGCTGAGCCTGCAGCTGCAACAGGGTCTGACTGGCCTGCCAGCGCCAGCCCTGGTCTGTCTGCAGCGCCAGCCAGGGCGAGCGCTCAAAGCTGCCCTGCAGCTGCAGGCGGCCGCTGAGTGCCCCGGCATCGAAGCCGGCAGCGCGCTCGGCCCAGGCGGGCAGGGCGATGCGGCCGCGGCTGTCCAGGCTCAGGCGGTGGCGCGCCCAACTGCCGTCCAGGCTCAGCCTGGCCTCGGCCAGGCGCGCATCTGGCAGCTGCAGCTGCTCGAGCTTGGCGCTGAGTGCCAGCGGGCCGTCGGCGCGGGTGTCGGCCGCCAGATTCAGCTGGCCGGAGCGCAGCTGCAGGCGCTGGATCGGCTGCGCGCCCTGCAGGCGCAGATCCCGGGCCTGCAGCTGGCCGTCGAGCTGCCAATGCTGCACTGCGGCGGCGCCTGTCTGCGCCGCGCCGGCGGCCGGCAGGGCCTTGAGGCTCAGCTGTCCGCTCAGCACGCCGCTGGCGCGCGCCTGTGGCGACCACAGCGCCAGCAGCGGCTCCAGAGCGCTCAGCTCCGGGGCCTGCAGCTCGGCCACGAGCTCGCTGCCGGCCAGGCTCTGGCCGCCGGACTGCCGGGGCAGCAGGGCCTGCAGCTGCAGCGTGCTGGCGTTGCTGGCCAGCTGGGCCTTGAGACTGGCCGGGCTGCCGGCCTCGGCGCGATAGCTGACGCTGCCGTTCAGCGGCAGGCCGTTGAGCAGGCTGGGCTGCAGCGTCAGCGTGGCGCTGCCGGCGGGCCAGGACCGGTGGTTGGGCGCGCTGCCGGCGTCCTGCAGCTGGGCGGTGAGGCTGGCATTGAGTTCGTGGCGGCCGCGCTGCCAGGCGCCGGCCTTGTCGTCGCCGGCCCAGAGCAGACGGGGATCGAAGCGCGCCAGCTTGGCGTCCAGCCGGGCCGACCAGGAGCCGGCGTTGGCGGCTGCCGGCGCAGAGCGCAAGACCTGACCCTCAGCCAGCAGGCGGGCGTCGCCCGATATCAGCTCGGCTTTCTCCAGCCTGATGCGCTGACCGGCACTGTCGGCGCGCAGGCTCAGCTGCACCGGCCGGCCGGCCGCTTTCGCATCCGGCTGCCAGCCACCCTTCAGCTCGGCCTGCAGCTGTAGTCGGGGCAGCTCGCCCGCGGCGGCCGCAGCTTCACCCGCCAGGGTCAGGCCGCCCTCCAGACGCAGCTGAGGCAGGCGGCTGTCCAGCCGGGCCGTTTGCAGCTCGCGCAGCTGGGCCTGCAGCGCGGCCAGGCTGCCGCTGGCCTGCAGGGTGCCAGCCGGCGCGCTGGCGCTGCCCAGGGCCAGCCGCAGCTCGTGCAGCAGGATCTGCTCGGGCTGCTTCAGGCGGTCGGGCCGCAGGCTCAGGTCCAGCTGCAGCTCGCGCAGCGGCAGTCTGTCCTGGTCCCAGGGGCCGGCCATGGCATTGCTCAGCTCGGCCCGCAGCT
>JAYRSJ010000003.1:0-266631 GCA_041920215.1 Burkholderiaceae bacterium
CATCGTGCTGCCCGGCCAGATGAGCCATGTGTTGCTGGGCAACAGCTTTCTGTCGCGTTTCCAGATGCGCCGCGAGAACGAACTGCTGACCCTGGACCTGCGCTACTGAGTCGCCTCGAACGAGCGGCGATTCGCTGCCCTCTCTCACCGGACCCTGTCCCATGCCCATGCTCCGTCCTGTTTCCAAGCCCGCGCTACTGGCGCTGACCCTCAGCATTTCCTTCTCGGTCTCGACGGCCTGGGCAGCTGGCGAGCAAGCGGCACGCTATTACGAGGATGCCTTGCAGCGCTATGAGCGCGGTGATTTGCCCGGCGCGGTCATCCAGCTCAAAAACACGATCCAACGTGACCCCAAGATGCTTGCTGCGCAGGTCTTGCTGGGCAAGGCGCTGCTGGCCAGCGGGGAGATCAAGGCGGCGGAGGCCGCATTCGACGAGGCCCTGCGCCAGGGTGTCAGCCTGAGCGAGATCGCGCTGCCACTTGCGCAGACCTACCTCTCGCTCGGCGAGTATCGGAAGCTGCTCGACAAGCTGCCGAGTGCCGGACTCGCGCCTGCGCTGCAGGCGGAACTGCTGTCGCTGCGTGGGACTGCTTTCGCCATGCTGGGATCCACCACGCAGGCGCAAACCAGTTTCGCCGAGGCCAGACGGTTGGCGCCTAGCTTGGCTGCGCCCCTGATCGGCGAAGCACTGCTGCTGATGCGCGGCGGTGAGCTGGCACAGGCGCGCGCGCTGGCCCAGCAAGCCACCACGCTGGCGCCCACCATGGGATCGGCCTGGCACACACTGGGCACGCTGCAACAAGCGGCGGGCGAGACAGCCGCTGCGCTGGCAAGCTTTGACCGCGCGCTTGCCGCAGAAACCGGGCATGTGAACGCGCGTATCGCCAAGTCCGCGCTGCTGATCGGCTTGGGTCGTGGCGACGAGGCCGACAAGGAACTCGCGCTGCTCAACGGCATGAAGCTGAGCGACGCGCGCGCCAGCTTCTTGCGCGGGCGCCTGGCCGCCGAGCGCGGCCAGGCGCAGGCAGCGACGAAGAGTTTCACGGAAGCGGTCAACTTGGTCGACGCCCTGCCGGTCGGCATCGTGCGGTCCGACGAGCCCCTGATGATGGCAGCCGCCATGTCGCATCAGGCCTTGGGCAATACCGAGAAGGCCCGCGACTATCTCAAGCATCTGCTCATCCTCAACCCGCGCCACCTGGCCGGCGGTCTGCTGCTGTCAGGCATCGCGCTGGAAGCCCGGGACTACGCCACCGCGCAACCGTTGCTCGACAACCTGCGCCGCGCCCACCCGAATCATCCGGATGTGCTGTATCGCCTGGGCAGTTTGCACATGGCTCGCAAGCAGTTCCTGCAGGCCAGCGAATACTTCGAGCGCGCCGCCAGCAGTTCCGTCGGCAGTGATGCGCTCAGAGAGCTGGGGCTGGCGCAGCTGGGGTTGGGAGAGGGTTCGAGTGGGATTGCCAGCCTGGAGAAGGCCCTGGCGCGCAATCCGGGCGACCTCATGGCCGCCGTACAGCTGTCCATGACCCTGGCACGCTCTGGTCAGCATGCCAGGGCCCTGCAGATCGCGCAGGACATCGTCAAGCGCGATCCCGACAATCTGGCGATGCTCAACTTTCTGGGCAACATCAAGGGACGCAGCGGCGACAAACGCGGTGCCCGGGAGGCCTTCGAGTCGGTGCTGAAAAAGTCCACGGAGTTTCGACCCGCTGGAATCAACCTGAGCTGGCTGGACATCGAGGAACAACGCTTCGAGCCTGCCCGACTGCGGCTCACCAAGATGCTGGAGCGGGTCAAGAACGATCCGGACGTGTTGTTCCAGCTGGGCGTCCTCGAGCAGCGTGCCGGCCGTCACAGCGAGGCCCTGAGGCACTGGAGCAGCGCCAACAGCTCGCAACGCAGCGATCCCCGCGCCGGTTTGGCCATCGTCGAACTGCATCTTGCTCAGCAGGACAGCGCCAAGGCGCTGCAGACCGCCAAGGAGCTCATGGCCGTGTACCCGGGCAACCTCAATGTGATGCTGGCACTGGGCCGTACGCACCTGGCCGCCGGTGACCCGCTGCGCGCACGCGCCACCTTCAAGGATGCGACTCGGGTCGCCGAGTTCGACAGCGAGCACCAGGTCATGATCGGACGCTTGCAGCTGATGGCCGGCGGTATCGATGACGCCGCCTACAACGTGCAGAAGGCGCTGCAGGCTCGCGCCGACCATATCGGCGCAATGGTTCTCGACGTGGAGGTCGAGTTCCGGCGACGTGACCCGGCTCGTGCCGATGCTGCGCTGCGACGTCTGAGCAGCAAGCATCCGGGCGCTCTGCCCACATTGCTGACCCAGGGGAACGCCGCCATGGGACGAGGCAACTATGCAGCGGCGGCGGGACACTATCGCAGTGCCATGGCCAAGGCGCCGGATACCGGCATCGCCTTGCTTCTCAGCCGCGCCTTGATTGCCAGCGGCAACAATGCCGCCGCGCTGAAAGAGCTGCAAAGCTGGCAGCGCAAGGCTCCGCAGGACATGGTGGCGCTGCGTGCGCTGGCCGAGGTCCAGCTGCAAGCCGGTGAGCTCGCTGCCGCCAAGAAGAGCTATGCCGAGCTCGTCCGGCGCGCGCCCTCCGATGCAGGCATTCACGCGTCCTATGCACAGCTGTTGCAGCAACTCGGCGACCCCAGTGCCGTCGCCACCGCCGAGAAAGCGCTCTCCCTTGCCCCGCAAGATCCCTTCGCGCTGGACACGCTGGGCTGGATACTGGTGCAGCAACGGCAGCTCGATGCGGGCCTGCGCTACCTGCGAGATGCGCGACTGCGTCGCCCGCAGGACCCGGAAATGCGCTTCCACCTCGCCTATGCCTTGCATCTGACGGGGCGTGCGGATGAGGCGCGCGGCGAGTTGGGCGCGGCCCTGAGCACCCACCCCGCCTTGGCGGAACGTCCCATCGTCAAACAACTCAAGCGTGACCTCGGCATGCCCTAATTCACGCCATTGGCGCCGCCGGTGCGCGCCCCCGGGTTGCGGGGTTCACCCGCTACGGGGGACTGTTACAGTTCATTCGCAGTTTCCGGCTTGCGCACGCACTGTTCGCCGGCCCGATCCCAAACATGTCTGGAACCACCATGCACAGCCTCTTTCGCAACGCTTTTGCCGCTGGAGTCACCACCGCCGTTCTGGCGCTTGGTGTGACCGGGCAAGCGCTGGCCAACAATGTGACCCTGAGCAACAGCGGCCAATCAATCACCAGCGGCTACACGGTGAAGTTCGGCAGCGAGTCCTCCAAGCAGGTCACGATGGGCGCCCTGGGCATGTCGGACGGCAACAGCAACTTCTGGGTCTATTGCCTGGACCCGCTGACCGCGACCAACCTGCCGGGTTCCTACACCACGACCAGCCTCTCCAACTTCGTGACCGGTGGCGCCTACGAAAGCCTGTTCAACAAGCCGGCTTACACCAAGAGCACCATCCAGCCCTACTACGACAACCAGAACACTGGCACCGTGCTGAACCGACTCAGCGCGCTCTACGAGCACGCCTATTCAGACAGCCTGACCAGCAGCCTCAAGTCTGCAGCGTTCCAGTATGCTGTCTGGGAAATCGAGGGAGAGAGCAGCCTGTCCACCACGGCCGGCGGACTGCGCTACACCGGCGGCAGCGGAACCTTCCGGAACCAGGCTGACGCCTACCTCACCGCGCTGACCTCGGGCAATTGGTCCAATGTCAACGGCGTCAATCTGACGACGACAACCAACTACACCTTCACCGTGTACGCCTCCAACCCTCTCGGCGGCTCGCAGACCTTCCTGCGCGTAACCCCCAAGACGGGCAATGGCACACCCAACGAGGTCTCCACGCCCGGCTCGCTGGCGCTGGCCGGCTTGGGTCTGTTTGGCCTGGCTTTCTCGCGTCGCCGCCGCACGCACTGAATCCCCTCCAGACCCATCTGATGTAGCGGCCTCCGGGCCGCTTTTTCATTGCTGGCGCCTGCCGCGCCCGGCTGTCCGCCCGGCGACAGCCACTCACCGAACGATCGTGCTAAAAACAGCACCCATTCGAGGAGACGCAGCGATGGACCTGAATTTCACCGACGAGGAACTGGCTTTTCGCGCCGAGATCCGGCAATGGGTGGCCGAGAACCTGCCCCAGGACATCAGCCACAAGGTGCACAATGCGCTGCGCCTGAGCAAGGAGGATCTGCAGCGCTGGGCCAAGATCCTCGGCAAGAAGGGCTGGCATGGCTGGGCCTGGCCCAAGCAGTTTGGCGGGCCAGGCTGGAATGCGGTCCAGCGCCATCTCTTCGAGGAAGAGTGCGCGCTGGCCGGTGCGCCGCGGGTCGTGCCCTTCGGCCCGGTGATGGTCGCGCCGGTGATCATGGCCTTCGGCTCGCCCGAACAGCAACGGCGCCATCTGCCCGGCATCATGAGCGGCGAGGTCTGGTGGAGCCAGGGCTATAGCGAGCCCGGCTCCGGTTCGGACCTGGCCTCGGTCAAATGTCGCGCCGAACGTCAGGGTGACAAATACATCGTCAATGGCCAGAAGACCTGGACCACGCTGGGCCAGTACGGTGACTGGATCTTCTGCCTGGTGCGCACCGATGTGAACTGCAAGCCCCAGGCCGGCATCAGCTTCCTGCTGATCGATATGAAGTCGCCCGGCGTCACCGTGCGCCCCATCATCATGCTGGATGGCGAGCACGAGGTGAACGAGGTGTTCTTCGACAATGTCGAGGTGCCGGCCGAGAACCTGGTCGGCGAAGAGAACAAGGGCTGGACCTACGCCAAATACCTGCTGGCCCACGAGCGCACCAATATCGCCGATGTGAACCGGGCCAAGCGCGAGCTGGAGCGGCTCAAGCGCATCGCCCGTGCCGAAGGGGTCTACGAGGATCTGCGCTTCCGCGACCAGATCGCGCTGCTGGAGGTCGACATCGTGGCGCTGGAGATGATGGTGCTGCGCGTGCTGTCGGCCGAGACATCGGGCAAGCAGTCGCTGGACGTGGCCGGCCTCCTGAAGATACGCGGCAGCGAGATCCAGCAGCGCTATACCGAGCTGATGATGCTGGCCGCCGGCCCCTATGCCCTGCCCTATGTCTACGAGGCCATGGAGGCCGGCTGGCAGGGTGACCATGTCGGGGCAGCACATTGCGCGCCGCTGGCCAGCCATTATTTCAACTACCGCAAGACCACCATCTACGGCGGTTCCAACGAAGTGCAGCGCAATATCGTCGCCCAGACGGTGCTGGGCTGAAGGGAGCAGAGCATGGATTTCGACTTCAACGAAGACCAGGAGTCGCTGCGCGACGCGGTGCGGCGCTGGGTGGACCGGGACTACGGCTTCGAGCAGCGCCGCGCCATCGTCAAGGCCGGCGGCTTCTCGCAGGCAGCCTGGGAGGGCCTGGCTGGCCTGGGCCTCGCCGCGCTGGCGGTGCCCGAGGCCCAGGGCGGCATGGGGCTGGGTGCGGTGGACGCGATGGTGGTGATGGAAGAACTGGGCCGCGGCCTGGTGCTGGAACCCTATGCCCAGGCCGCACTGATCGCGCCCGCGGTGCTGGCCCATGCGCCGACCCCGGTGCAGGCGCAATGGCTGCCCCGCATCGCCAGCGGCGAGGCCCTGATCGTGATGGCGCATCAGGAACCGGGTGCGCGCTACCGCCTGGACCGCTGCCAGACCCGGGCCGAGGGCCTGCTGCTGAGCGGCAGCAAGAATCTGGTGCCGGCCGCGGGCGTCGCCGCTGCTTTCATCGTGCCGGCCCAGACCGCCCAGGGCCTGGCCCTGTACCTGGTCGAGCGCCAGGCCAGCGGCCTCAGCAGCCGCGGCTACAGCCTGCAGGACGGTTCGCAGTCCGGCGATCTGCGGCTGCAGCACAGCCCGGCCACCCTGCTGGTCGGCGCCGGGCAGGGCCTGGCGGTGCTGGAGCAGGCGGCCGACATCGGCATTGCCGCGCTATGCGCCGAGGGCGTGGGCGCGATGGACAAGTTGCTGGCCATCACCGCCGACTACCTCAACACCCGCAAGCAGTTCGGCGTCGCGATCGCCAGCTTCCAGGCCCTGCGCCACCGCATCGCCGATGTGAAGATGCAGCTGGAGCTGGCACGCTCGATGAGCTACTACGCCACGCTGAAGCTGGCCGAACCGGCCAGTGCGCGCCGCCGCGCGCTGTCTCAGGCCAAGCTGCAGCTGGGTCAGGCCCTGCGCTTCGTCGGCCAGCAGTGCACCCAGCTGCACGGTGGCATCGGCGTCACCGACGAGTACATCAGCAGCCACTACTTCAAGCGCCTGACCGCCATGGAGATGCAGTGGGGCGACAGCCTGCACCATCTGGCCGAGGTCAGCGAGCGCATGCAGGATCAGGCCGGCGTCTTCGCCTGAGCCGCTGCCTCGATGGCAGCCATGCTGTACCCGGGCAGCCTCTGCGATGTGGCGGGGCTGAAGCTAGGCCACGACAGCGATCCGCGCCGCCCCACCGGCTGCACCGTGCTGCTGTGCGAGCAGGGCGCCACCGCCGGTGTCGATGTGCGCGGCGCGGCGCCCGGCACCCGCGAGACCGAGCTGCTGGCGCCGGAGAACACGGTGCAGCAGATCCACGGCCTGCTGCTCTCGGGCGGCAGCGCCTACGGTCTGGACGCGGCCGGCGGCGTGATGCGCTGGCTGCGCGAGCGCGGCCACGGCCTGCGGGTGGGCCAGGCCCTGGTGCCCATCGTGCCGGCGGCCGTGCTGTTCGATCTGTGGCTGGGCGATCCGGGCATTCATCCCGATGCCGACGCCGGCTACCGCGCCTGTGAAGCGGCCCGCGCGGACGCCAGCGCGCAGGGCTCGCTGGGCGCTGGCTGCGGCGCCAGCCTCGGCAAGCTGCGCGGCAGCACGCACGCGATGAAGGGCGGCCTGGGCATGGCTTCGCTGCGCATCGATGGCCTCACGCTGGCGGCCCTGGTGGTGGTCAATGCGGCCGGCGACATCTACAACCCGGCGGACGGCCAGCTGGTGGCCGGTGCGCGCGGCGACGACGGCCGTCCGCTGGGCATCATCGGCAGTCTGCGTGAGGGAGGGGCCACCGCCTCCGCGCTGCCCGGCGCCGCCACGACGCTGGGCGTGGTGGCCACCGATGCAAGGCTCAGCAAGGCCCAGTGCAAGAAACTGGCCCAGATGTCTCACGACGGCCTGGCCCGCACCATCAATCCGGTGCACACGGTCAGCGATGGCGATGTGATGTTCGCGCTGGCCACCGGCCACAGCGAGGCGCAGGCCGACCTGGCCCGGCTGGGCCCGCTGGTAGCCGAGCTGAGCGCCCGCGCGGTGCTGAATGCGGTGCGCGCCGCCACCGGCCTGCCCGGCCTGCCGGCTGTGGCCGAGCTGGCCGGATAATCGGCCCATGCGTCTGTCACAAATTCTATTTTCCCAAGGCTTCGGCACCCGCCGCCTCTGCGCCGGCCTGATCTACAACGAGGAGGTCAAGGTGGGCGGCGTCGTCGTCGACGACCCCGACGCCGAGTTCGAGACCGAGGGCCTGGTCTTCGAGGTCTCGGGCAAGACCTGGCCCTACTACGAGAAGGCCCTGATCCTGCTCAACAAGCCGGCCGGCTACGAGTGCTCGCAAAAGCCCAAGCACCACCCCAGCGTGATGAGCCTGCTCCCCGCCCCCTTGCGCGAGCGCAATGTGCAGCCGGTGGGCCGGCTGGACGAGGACACCACCGGCCTGCTGCTGTTGACCGACGACGGCACGCTGATCCACAAGCTGACCTCGCCCAAGCACCATGTGCCCAAGGTCTACGAGGCGCGCTGCAAGCATGCGCTGAGCGAGGCCCAGATCGCCGCCCTGCTGGCCGGAGTCGAGCTGCGCGAACCCGAGGGTAGCCCGCTGGCCAGGCGTCCGCCCGAGCTGGTGCGCGCCGAAGGCGCCGAGCGGGTGGACGAGCATCTGCTGCGCCTGACCCTCACCGAGGGCAAGTACCACCAGGTCAAGCGCATGGTGGCGGCGGTGGGCAACCGGGTCGAAGCCCTGCACCGCCCGCAGTTCGGCGCGCTGCGACTGCCGCCCGATCTGCCGCCGGGCGGCTGGACCTGGGTGGCCAGCCCCGCCCTGATCAGCGACTGAGGGGCGCGCCCCATGCCGGCGCTGCATGGCCGGGGTTTGCCCGCAGTGCTGCAGCGCGAGCGCGACGCTTGAGGGTTGATCCTAGGCCGAGCGGCTGTGCCGTAACAGTACAAATCGAGTGGTAACGAGTTGCGTCGCGACTCGGGCCATCAAGAATAAGTACAGCCGGCCTCATGCCGCCGGCACGATCGTCGGGCATGAACAGCACAATCAGCGCGGGCGCGGTGCCTATCGCGCCGCCAGCAGTGACGGGGGCAAAGCGGGAGACCTTTGCGATCGACCGCCAGGTCGACGCTGAGCGGGTTGCCGCGCTTTATGCGATGACCCTCACCCCGACGCTGGCCGGCCTGCTCTTCAGCACGCTGCCGGTGATCTATTTCTGGGGCCGGCTGCCGGTCGCGCTGCCGCTGGCCTGGCTGGGTCTGCGCGGCCTGATCACGCTGCTGCGCTGCCTCGATGTGCAGCGCTATCGCCGCGCCGCGCCAGATGCTGCACAAACCGACTACTGGCGCCAGCGCTATCTGGCCCTGCTGGCCGTGGACGCGCTCAGCTGGGGCGCGATGGCCTGGGTCTTCGATGTGCCCGCGCTGCCCATGCTCAGCGGCGTGGTGCTGGCCTCCATGGTGGGGGTGGCGGCGGTCGGTCTGCTGACGCTGGGCAGCCTGTTCCAGGCCCATCTGCTGTTCAGCGGCCTGCTGTTTGCGCCGCTGCTGGCACATCTGCTGGGCCAGGGCACGGCGGCCGGGGCCTACTGCGCCGTCGGTCTGCTGCTGTTCATCGCGATCTCGCTATACGAATCGCGACGGGCCGAGGCACGCTGCATCGAGCTGCTGCGCCTGCGCTTCGAGATGGCCTGGGTCGCCGAGCAAAGGGCCGAGCAGTTGCACAGCGCGCAGCAGCTCAGCGTTAGCAAGAGCCGCTTCGTCGCGGTGATGAGCCACGAGATCCGCACCCCGCTGAACGGCATCCTGGGCATGACCCAGCTGCTGGAGCGGAGCAGCCTGGACGCGCAGCAGCGCGAACAGGTCGATATCGTGCACCGCTCGGGCCGCCATCTGCTGACCCTGGTCAACGACATGCTGGACCTGGCACGCATCGAATCGGGCAAGCTGGCAGTCGATGCCGGCCCGGTCAATGTGCGCGAGGCGGTGGACGATGTCTGCCGCCTGCAGGCCCAGAGCGCGCGCGAGAAGGGTCTGCAGTTCGAGCTGCGCATCAGCCCGGCCCTGCCTGGCTGCGCCATCGGCGACGCCGCCCGCATCAAGCAGGTGCTGCACAACCTGGTCGGCAATGCGATCAAGTTTACCGAGCGCGGCCAGGTCAGCGTGGAGGTGGGGACGGTGCTGGACATGCGTGCCGGCACCCTCTTGCGTTTCGCGGTGCGCGACACCGGCGAGGGCATCGCCGCCGACCAGATGGACCGCGTCTTCGCCCCCTTCGAGCAGGCGCGCGCCGCGCGCGGCCGCCAGATCGAGGGCAGCGGCCTGGGTCTGACGATCTCGCGCGAGCTGGCCCGGGCCATGGGTGGCGACCTGCGCTGCGAGTCGGCCCCCGGCCAGGGCTCGGTCTTCGAGTTCACCCTGCCGCTGCAGGCCTGCGCCGAGACCCAGGTGGCGCCGCTGGACGAGCAGCCTGCCCTGCCCCGGCTCCGGGGTCGGGTCTTGCTGGTGGATGACAACCCGGTCAATCTGCTGGTGGCCACCAGCATGCTGGAACACTGTGGCCTGACCGTCTCCGCCGTCGAGGGCGGCGCCGAGGCGCTGCAGCGACAGGGCGAGGGTTTCGATCTGGTGCTGATGGACTGCCAGATGCCGCAGCTCGACGGCTTCGAGACCACCCGGCGCTGGCGCGACGCCGAACGCCAGCGTGGCCTGTCGCCCACGCCCATCGTGGCGCTGACCGCCAGCAGCGTCAACGGCGACCGCGCGCATTGCCTGCGCGCCGGCATGGACGACTACCTGCTCAAGCCCTTCGAGCTGCCGGAGCTGATCGCACTGCTGCAGCGCCATCTGGCGACGGCAACGGCCTGAGTGGCGCGGATAATCCGCGCCATGCAGGTATTTCGCGGCTTTCACCATCCCGGCATCGCGCCCGCTTGCGCGCTGACCATAGGCAATTTCGACGGCGTCCATCGCGGCCACCAGGCCATGCTGGCCCTGCTGCGCTCCGAGGCCCAGCACCGCGGCCTGCCCTCCTGCGTGCTGAGCTTCGAGCCGCATCCGCGTGACTTCTTCGCCGCGCGCCTGGGCCGGCCCGAGCTGGCGCCGGCGCGCATCGCCACGCTGCGCGACAAGCTCGGCGAGCTGGAGCGCTGCGGCATCGATCAGGTGATCGTGCTGCGCTTCGACGCCCGGTTCGCCGCGCTGACGGCCCAGCAGTTCATCGGCGAAGTGCTGGTGGGCGGCCTGGGCGCGCGCTATGTGCTGGTGGGCGACGACTTCCGCTTCGGCGCCCAGCGCCAGGGCGACTATGCGACGCTGGACGCCGCCGGGCGTCAGCACGGTTTCGATGTGGCCCGCATGATGAGCTATGAGGTGCATGGCCTGCGGGTCAGCAGTTCGGCGGTGCGCGAGGCCCTGGCCGCCGGCCAGATGCAGCAGGCTGCCGCCCTGCTGGGCCGGCCCTACAGCATCTCCGGCCATGTGGTCCATGGCCGCAAGCTGGGCCGCCAACTGGGCGAGAGCAGCGCCGGCGCGGCCGACGGTTTTCGCACGCTGAACCTGCGCTTCGCCCACGCCAAGCCGGCTGCCACAGGCATCTATGCGGTGCGCACCCATGGCCTGACCGAGCAGCCGCTGGACGGCGTGGCCTCGCTGGGCGTGCGTCCCACCATCGAGCATGCCGGCCGGGTGCTGCTCGAGGTGCACTGCCTGGACTGGCCGGCCGAGCTGGGCGCCGACGGGGCCTACGGTAAACTCGTGCGGGTGGAACTCCTGCACAAACTGCGTGACGAAGCCCGCTACGAGGGGCTGGACGCCTTGACGGCCGCGATCCGTCAGGACGTGGCCAACGCCCGCGCCTACCTGGACAGCCATGGGGCTACCCATGCCTCGCTGCGCCGCCAGACCACGCGCGACCGAATTTGAAGCGCTGGGCACCCTCCCCACACCTCAGCCTGTGCCCGCAGGGCACACCTCCGATCTGCAGGCCTACGCCTGCCCCTGATTGCTGCCAGCCATGACCGACGCCACCCAACCGGACTACCGCGCCACGCTGAACCTGCCCGACACCCCCTTCCCGATGCGCGGCGACCTGCCCAAGCGCGAGCCGGGCTGGGTCAAGGCCTGGGAGGAACAGGGCATCTACCAGCAGTTGCGCGCCGCGCGCTGCGGTGCGCCGAAGTTCGTGCTGCACGATGGCCCGCCCTATGCCAATGGCCAGATCCATATCGGCCATGCGACCAACAAGGTGCTGAAGGACATGATCGTCAAGGCCCGCCAGCTGGCCGGCTTCGACGCGGCCTACATCCCCGGCTGGGACTGCCACGGCCTGCCGATCGAGAACCAGATCGAGAAGACCCACGGCCGCGGCCTGCCGCGCGACGAGGTGCAGGCCAAGAGCCGCGCCTATGCCGGCGAGCAGATCGATCTGCAGCGCCAGGACTTCAAGCGCCTGGGCGTGCTGGGCGACTGGGACCGCCCCTACCGCACGATGGACTTCAAGAACGAGGCCGGCGAGATCCGCGTCCTGAAGCGCCTGTTCGAGCGCGGCTTCGTCTACCGCGGCCTCAAACCCGTCTACTGGTGCTTCGACTGCGGCAGCTCGCTGGCCGAGTTCGAGATCGAGTATGCGGACAAGCAGTCGCCCGCGGTCGACGTGGCCTTTCTGTGCGCCGAGCCGGCCAAGCTGGCGGCGGCCTTTGGCCTGGCCCCGCTGGACCAGGACGCCTTCACGGTGATCTGGACCACCACGCCCTGGACGATTCCCGCCAACCAGGCCCTCAACCTCAACCCCGAGCTGCCCTACGCCCTGGTCAAGACCGCGCG
Source organism: Burkholderiaceae bacterium (assembly GCA_041920215.1). Taxonomy (GTDB): domain Bacteria; phylum Pseudomonadota; class Gammaproteobacteria; order Burkholderiales; family Burkholderiaceae_C; genus JAYRSJ01. Next base: position 12,072 of record JAYRSJ010000003.1, read on the forward strand.
CGGCTACTTCGTGGTGGCCGAAGCCTTGGTGGAGAAATGCCTGGCGCGCTGGCAGCTGGAGGGCCAGACCGTGGCCGTCACGCCGGGCCGCCAGCTGGAGCAGCTCAGGTTCAAGCATCCGCTGGCCCATGTCGATCCCGGCTACGACCGCGAGAGCCCGGTCTATCTGGCCGACTACGCCACCGCCGACGACGGCACCGGTGTGGTCCACTCGGCACCCGCCTACGGCCTGGACGACTTCCAGAGCTGCGTGGCCCATGGCCTGGCCTTCAAGGACATCCTGAACCCGGTGCAGGGCAATGGCTGCTACGAGGCTGCCCTGCCGCTGTTCGGCGGCCTGCACATCTGGAAGGCCAATCCGGTGATCACCGAGGCGCTGGCCCAGGCCGGCCGTCTGCTGGCGCACGGCAAGATCACGCACAGCTACCCGCATTGCTGGCGCCACAAGACGCCGGTGATCTACCGCGCCGCGGCCCAGTGGTTCGTGCGCATGGACGCGGCCGAGGCCGGCACCGAAGGCCTGTTCGCGACCGAAGCGCCCGCCAAGACCCTGCGCCAGACCGCGCTGGAGGCCATCGACGCGACCGGCTTCTATCCGGAGAACGGCCGCGCCCGGCTGCGCGACATGATCGCCGGCCGGCCCGACTGGTGCATCTCGCGCCAGCGCAGCTGGGGCGTGCCGCTGCCCATCTTCCTGCACAAGGACACGGGCCAGGCACATCCGCGCACGCTGGACTTCATGGAGCGGGCGGCCGCCCTGGTCGAGGCCGGCGGCATCGAGGCCTGGTCCACGCTGGACGCTGCCGACTGGCTGGGCGAGGAGGCCGCGCACTACAGCAAGAGCAGCGACATCCTGGATGTCTGGTTCGACTCCGGCTCCACCTTCGAGCATGTGCTCAAGGGCAGCCATGCCGGCGCCGCTCACGCCGAAGGCCCCGAGGCCGACCTTTATCTGGAGGGCCATGACCAGCATCGCGGCTGGTTCCACAGCTCGCTGCTGATCTCCTGCGCGCTCAAGGGCCGCGCGCCCTACAAGGGCCTGCTGACCCATGGCTTCGCGGTGGACGGCCAGGGCCGCAAGATGAGCAAGTCGGTCGGCAATGTGGTGCTGCCGCAGACGGTCAGCGACAAGATGGGTGCCGAGATCCTGCGCCTGTGGACCGCCTCGACCGACTATTCCGGCGATCTGGGTATCGACGACAAGATCCTGGCCCGGGTGGTCGACGCCTACCGCCGCATCCGCAACACCTTGCGCTTCCTGCTGGCCAATACCAGCGACTTCAATGCCGCCACCGACAGCGTGCCCGCCGCAGAGCTGCTGGAGATCGACCGCTACGCGCTGGCGCGCGCCGCCGAGTTCCAGGCCGAGGTGCTGGCGCATTACGAGCGCTACGAGTTTCATCCGGTGGTGGCCAAGCTGCAGGTCTTCTGCTCGGAAGACCTGGGCGCCTTCTATCTGGATGTGCTGAAGGACCGGCTCTACACCAGCGCGCCCGGCAGCCTGGCAAGGCGCTCGGCCCAGACCGCGCTGTGGCAGATCACCCATGCGATGCTGCGCTGGATGGCGCCCTTTCTGAGCTTCACCGCCGAGGAGGCCTGGCAGGTCTTCGACGGCGGCCACGCCGGCCGCAGCCTGTTCTGCGAAACCTATTGGCAGTTCGACGCGCCCGATGCCGCGCTGCTGGCCAAGTGGGCCCGCATCCGCGAGATCCGCGACGCCGCCAACAAGGCCATCGAGGAGCTGCGCGCTGCCGGCAGCGTCGGCGCCTCGCTGCAGGCCGAGCTGGACCTGGGCCTGAACCCGCAGGACCTGGCCCTGCTGCAAAGCCTGGGCGAGGACCTGAAGTTCGTCTTCATCACCTCGGCCGCCCGCCTGGCGCCAGCCGAGACGCTGACGATCGCCGTCAGGCCATCGACCGAGCAGAAGTGCGAGCGCTGCTGGCACTACCGCAGCGATGTCGGCGCCAATCCGGACCACCCGACGATCTGCGGCCGCTGCGACAGCAATCTGCACGGCAGCGGTGAAACCCGCCTGATCGCCTGATCGCCATGACCCTGAGCAAGCACACCGGCAGCTCCCCGCGCCTGCTGCAATGGCTGGCCATCGCCCTGGTGATCATCGTGCTGGACCAGTTCAGCAAGGTGCTGATCCTGGGGCACTTCCAGCTCGGCGACAGCCGCTACGTCACCGACTTTTTCAATGTGGTGCGGGTGCACAACAGCGGCGCCGCCTTCAGCTTCCTGGCCGGTGCCTCGGGCTGGCAGCGCTGGTTCTTCGTCGCGCTGGGTGTGGCGGCCACGGTCTTCATCATCGTGATGCTGCGCCGCCACGGCGGCCAGACCCTGTTCGCCTGGGCGCTGAGCCTGATCCTGGGCGGTGCCATCGGCAATGTGGTCGACCGCCTGCTGCACGGCTATGTGGTGGACTTCATCCAGCTGCACTGGGCCGGCTGGTACTTTCCCAGCTTCAATGTGGCCGACAGTGCGATCAGCATCGGCGCCGTGCTGCTGATCTGGGACGAGCTGCGCCGCGTGCGCAAGGGCAGCTGAGCAGGCGGCTGAACGGGGGCTAGAACCGGGCCGGCTTTCTGCCCGGCTTCTGGTTTTTCCGCTGGCCGGCGGCACGCGGCTACCCTAGGCTAGCCGCGCATGAGTGAGATCAAGCCCGAGCTGCCCGCAGAACCCGCGCCGACGCCCGCGCCCACCCCGGCCAGCGCCGAGGCGGCCAGCCCGGGCGTCTTCGACATCCAGCTGCGCCCGCTGGGCTTCGCCGATCCGCTGCGCTGGCTGGCCGCCGGCTGGCGCGATTTCCTGCGCGCCCCCGGCATCGGTCTGTTCTTCGGCCTGTGCTTCATGGCCATGGGCTGGGGTCTGCTGAAGGTCTACGAGCATGCACCGGCCTACACGCTGGCGCTGTCGGCCGGCTTCTTGCTGATGGGGCCCTTCATGTGCCTGGGCCTCTACCAGGTCAGCATGCGGCTGGAGCGCGGCGAGGCGCCCGATCTGGGCGACGCGCTGACCGCCTGGGACCAGCATCTGTCCCAGCTGGCGATCTTCGGCGGCGTGTTGCTGATCCTGGAGATGCTGTGGGGCCGCGCCTCGCTGGTGATCTTCGCGGTGAGCTTCGACGGCATGCCCGATTTCGCCGGCTCGCTGAGCAAGCTGCTGGACCCCGAGAACCTGGGCTTCATCCTCACCTATCTGGGCGTGGGCGCGGTCTTCGCCGGCCTGATCTACGCAGTCAGCGTCGTCGCGATGCCGATGATGCTGGACCGTCAGGTCGACGCCGTCACCGCCGGCCTCACCAGCCTGCGCCTGGTGCTGACCCAGACCCCGGTGATGCTGTGGTGGGGCTTTCTGATCACCGTGCTGGTGGTGCTGGCCCTGCTGCCCTGGTTTGCCGGCCTGCTGGTGATAGGCCCGGTGATCGGCCATGCCAGCTGGCATTGTTACCGGGCGGCGGTCGCTGAATGACGGGGCTCAGGGCACAATGCGCTGCTGCCTGTGATCCGTCGGTCCCGCCGCCGCAGGCACCGCCCTTTCGCCGCCCCATGCTCGACTTTTCCAGCTTGACGCATTACGACTGGCTCGACGTCCCGATGTGGGTGTTCGACCAGCAGCGCCAGCGCAATCTCTGGGCCAATGCCGCCGCCCTGTCCTTCTGGCGGGCCGAGAGCGCGGAGGAGTTTCTGTCGCGCAATTTCTCAGACATGAGCGAGATGGTGCGCGAGCGCCTGGCCGTCACCGCGGCCGACCATGCGCAGGAAAAGATCGTGCGCGAGCAGTGGACCCTCTACCCCAAGGGCCACCCCACCACGGTGCTGCTGGTCTCGCGCGGCATCCGCACACCCGACCGGCGCCAGGTCATGCTGTTTGCCGCCGACGCCCTGCCCGAGGGCGTGGACAAGAGCATGCTGCGCGGTGTCGAGGCGCTGCAGCACACCTCGGTGCGCATCGCGATGTACAGCCTCAAGGACGGCAGCCTGCTGATGCGCAATCCGGCCGCGGCCGCCTGCTTCGGCGCCCTGATCGAGCAGCGCGGCGGCAAGGCCTTCCTGGGCCTGTTTACCGATACCGATCTGGCGCGCCGCATCTTCGGCCAGGTGCAGCGCGGCCAGACCTTCAGCGCCGATCTGGAGCTCAACACCGCCGCCGGCCGGCGCTGGCACGGGGTCGATGCCCGGCCCATGCGCGACCCGGTGACCGGCGAGATGGTGATGCAGTTCAATGCCCGCGACATCGCCGATCTGAAAGCCACCCAAGCCGCGCTGGAGGCCGCCCGCGAGGCCGCCGAAACCGCCAGCCAGGCCAAGAGCAGCTTCCTGGCCAATATGAGCCACGAGATCCGCACGCCGATGAACGGGGTGCTGGGCCTGACCGAGCTGGTGCTGCAGACCGAGCTCAGCGAGCGCCAGCGCAAGTTCATCGAGCTGGCCCACAGCTCGGCCAAGGGCCTGATGGTCATCATCAACGACCTGCTGGACGTGGCCAAGATCGAGGCCGGGCGGGTCGTCATCGAGCAGGCCCCGTTCTCGCTGCACGACTGTCTGCGCGAGGCCCTGCAGCCGCTGCTGCTGCATGCGCATGAGAAGGGCATACAGCTGCACGCGCGGGTCCAGCCCGGCGTGCCGCAGCGGGTGCTGGGCGATGCGCTGCGCCTGCGCCAGGTGCTGGTCAATCTGGTCGGCAATGCGCTGAAGTTCACCGAGCGCGGCGAGGTACGGCTGGAGCTGCTGCGCCTGGACGAGGCCGAGTCGCAGCCCGGCGGGACGGTGCAGCTGCTCTTCTCGGTGCACGACACCGGCATCGGCATGACCCGCGAGCAGATCGCCCAGATCTTCGACCCCTTCACCCAGGCCGATGGCAGCATTACCCGCCGCTATGGCGGCACCGGCCTGGGCCTGACCATCGTGCAGCGCCTGGTGGCCCTGATGGGCGGCCGGGTCGAGGTCGAGAGCCAGCCCGGCACCGGCAGCTGCTTCAGCTTCGAGCTGACGCTGGCGCGCGCGCCCTCGGCCGAGGAGATGGTGGCGGCCAGCGCCTCCGCCTCGCCGGGACCGGCCGCCCAGCCAGAGCACACCACCGCCGGCGATGACGATTTCGCACCCACCGCCTATCTACCGCCGGCCGAGCTGGCCGGCGATGGTTCGCGCGAGCCCTAGTCGTCCACCAGCAGCACCGCCGAGCCGGTGATCAGCCGGGCCTCCAGATCGCGGTGGGCCTGCACCACATCGGCCAGCGCATAGCGGCGTTGCACCTGGATCCTGATCTCGCCCGACAGCACCCGTTCGAACAGATCGTCGGCCATGGCCTGGCAGTTCTCGCGCGTGGCCAGGTGGGTGAACAGCGTCGGCCGGGTCACATAGAGCGAGCCCTTGGCCGCCAGCGTGCCCAGCGGCACCGGCGGCGCGAAGCCCGAGGCATTGCCGAAGCTGACCAGCAGGCCGAAGGGGGCCAGGCTGTCCAGCGAGCCCTCGAAGGTATCCAGGCCCACCGAGTCGTAGACCACCTTGACCCCGGCCCCGCCGGTGATCTCGCGCACCTTGGGCGCGAAGGCCTCGCGCCGGTAGTTGATCGCATGGGTGGCGCCGGCCTGCAGGGCCAGCTGGCATTTCTCGTCTGAGCCGGCGGTGGCGATCAGGCGCAGACCCAGGGCACGGGCCCATTGGCAGGCGATCAGGCCCACGCCACCGGCGGCGGCATGGAAGAGCACGAAATCGCCGGGCTGCAGCCCGCCCTGGGGCAGTGTGCGGCGCAGCAGGTATTGCACGGTCAGGCCCTTGAGCATCATGCCGGCCGCCGCCACCGTGTCTATGCCATCCGGCAATCGCACGACGCAGCGTGCCGGCATCACCCGGGCCGTGCAGTAGGCGCCCGGCGGCTGGCTGGCATAGGCGGCACGGTCGCCCACCTGCAGATGGCTGACGCCCTCGCCCACGGCCTCGATGATGCCGGCCCCCTCCATGCCCAGGCCGGCCGGCAGCGGCAGCGGGTAGGCGCCGCTGCGGTGGTAGACGTCGATGTAGTTGAGACCGCAGGCCTGATGCCGTATCAGCACCTCGCCGGGGCCTGGCGCGGTCAGCTCGACCTCCTGCATCTGCATCATCTCGGGGCCGCCCGGCTGGGCGATGCGTATGGCTTTCTCGCGACGGTTCATGCTGCCTCCCTCCTGCGCTGCTGCTTCAAGTCCGCTATCGTGCCAGCCTTTGCGATCGCGCGCTGGCCCCGAGCCGGCGCCGCCCTGCCCCCCGTGCTCCCGAGAGTGCCATGCTGAGCCCCCGTCTTGCCGTGCTGCTGACCCTGCCCCCGCTGCTGTGGGCCGGCAATGCGGTGGTGGGCCGACTGATGGCCGGCAGCGTGCCGCCGCTGCTGCTCAATGCGATGCGCTGGACCCTGGCCTTCGCGCTGCTGCTGCCGCTGGCCCGGCGCCTGTTCAGCGACCTGGGCGCGCTGCGCCAGCGCTGGCCCTATTTCGCCCTCACCGGGCTGCTGGGCATGGGCTGCTACAACGCGCTGCAGTACCAGGCCCTGAGGAGCTCCAGCGCGCTCAATGTCACGCTGATCGCGGCCAGCCTGCCGGTCTGGATGCTGGCGGTGGGCGCCCTGGTCTACCGGGTGCATCCGACCCGGCGCCAGCTGCTGGGCGCGCTGCTCTCGCTCTTGGGCGTGGCCTGCGTGATCGCGCGCGGCGACCCGGCCCTCTTGGCCCAGGTGCAGTTCGTGCCGGGCGATCTGCTGATGCTGCTGGCCATCTTCAGCTGGGCCCTGTACAGCTGGCTGCTGGCCCGGCCGCCGGCCCATATGCAGGGCAGCGCCCGGCCCCATTGGGACTGGGCCGAGATGCTGATGGCCCAGCTGCTGTTCGGCCTGGTCTTCGCCGGCGGCATGGCCGGCGTCGAGCAGGTCTACACCACCCAGCCCCTGGTCTGGGGGCCAGGTCTTGTGCTGACCCTGCTCTATGTGGCGATCGGCCCCTCGCTGATCGCCTACCGCTGCTGGGGCCTGGGCGTGGCGCAGGCCGGCCCCTCGGTGGCCGCCTTCTTCGGCAATCTGACGCCGGTGTTCGCCGCGCTGATGAGCACCGCCTTGCTGGGCGAGTGGCCGCAGTGGTATCACGGCCTGGCCTTTGTGCTGATCGCCGCAGGCATCGCGGTCTCGGTCAGGCGCGGCTAGCGGCGCTCAGGCCAGTCAGGAATCGTCGGGCAGCTCAGCCACCCGGTAGTGGTTGCCGCCGGCCCGCTTGGCCGCATACATGGCTGCATCGGCGAGACGCAGCAGCTGGCCCGGCTCGTCGCCATGCTCGGGATGGTGGGCAATGCCGACACTGGGGCTGATGCTGAGTCGCAGCGCACCCAGCTCGAAAGGCAGGCCCAGGGCCTGGCGTATCTTCTCGGCCAGACGCACCACCTGGTCCAGCGTCTCGACCGCATGCAGCAGCACGACGAACTCGTCGCCGCCCAGGCGGCCGACCGTATCGGATTCGCGCACGCAGTCACGCAGCCGCGCCGCCACCGCCTGCAGCAGCTGGTCGCCACAGGCATGGCCCCAGCTGTCGTTGACCTGCTTGAAGCGGTCCAGGTCCAGGTACAGCAGGGCGATCCGGCCGCCATCGCGGCGCGCCCGCGCCAGCGCGGTGTCCAGCCGGTCCTGGAACAAGGCCCGGTTGGGCAGGCCGGTCAGCGTGTCATGCCGCGCGATGTGCTGCAGCCACGATTCCATCTGCTTGCGCAGGATCACCGCGGCGATCTGGGTCGACACATACTGCAGCAGCTCGACGTCGGCAGCGCTGTAGCCGGCGCCCGCCTCGCCGTACTGCTTGACCAGCAGAGCCCCGATCACGCCCTGCGGGCTGATCAGCGGCAGGCCCAGCACCCGCAGCGCTGCGCCGCCACCGCCCACATCGGCCTGCGGCCGGCCGCCAGCTTGCCGGTCCTGGCTGAGCAGCACCGGGCTGGCGCTGCGTATCACCTCGGCGCTGAGCAGCTCGCGCTGCAGCGTGCCGGGCGGCGGCGCCGTCAGCCCGGCTTCATCGACGAAATAGGGAAAGCTCAGCGTGTCGCTGCCGCGGTCGTAGAGCGCCACCGCCAGGCTGCCGGCCGGCAGCAGGCCGGCGATGATCTGGTGGATGCGCTCGTACAGCAGGCCCAGATCGGCACTGGCAAAGGCCGCTTCCGAGATCGCGTAGACAGCGGCCTGCTTGCACTCGGCCCGCTTGCGCTCGCTGATGTCGCGCGCCACCGCCACCCGCACCTGATCGGCCTCGGACCAGCGCGCCGACCACAGGATGTGGACCACCCGGCCGTCCTTGCGCAGATAGCGGTTCTCGATCAGCGGCTTGGGCTCACCCGCCATCAGCTCGTCGACGATGGCCAGCGTGCGGGCGCGGTCCTCGGGATGGACCAGCTCGATCATCGGCCGGCCCAGCACCTCGTCGGGCCGGTAGCCGAAGATGCGCTCGAAGGCGCCGCTGACGAAGAGGAAGCGGCCCTGCGCATCGACCACGCAGACGGCATCCAGCAGCAGGTCCATCCACGGGGCGGGCAGGCCGGCTGGCAGTGCGGTGGGTGGCGGGGAGCTGCTCATCGGTCGGGGGGGCTCAGGGCCGCAGCTCCAGCCGGCGCTGCGGCGCACCGGGCAGGAAGGACAAGGCCTGACCCTCCAGCCAGGCCGGGTGGTCGGCGCGGTAATAGGGCGACAGCGGATGGCCGCTCTGCCCGCCCGGCAGGCTCAGGATGCCCTGGGCCTCGCGGCCCGGTGCCACCACCATGCGCTGCGACTGGCCGTGCACATTGAGCTGCACCCGCGGCATATGGCGGTCACCGGCCAGCGGCGTGTCCGGCATGTCCAGCCAGCGGCCCAGCAGCGGCGGCAGGGCCTGGCTCAGCGGATGCTTGATCGCGGCGCGGTTGTGCTCGCCCCAGCTCAGCGCGGCCAGGCCGGCGCCCGGCGCAACGCTCTTGAGCAGCGCGCTGCGGCTGTCCAGCAGGGCCTGCTGCAGCAGGCCGGTCCAGTCGCTGGCGCCGGCCGGCAGGGTATCGGGCCGGCGCGCCTGCAGCAGGGCCCAGGCCGGCGTTTCGGTGGCCAGCTTCAGATCAGCGAGCTTGAGCTGCCGCGCCTCCAGCCGCGCCGCCAGCGGCGCGAACAGCCGCTCCAGCACCTGCTCGCGCCAGGCGCGCAGCAGCCGGTAGCCCACCGCATCGGGCCGCGCCGCCTCGGCGCTGGACTCGATGGCGGCGCGGTAATCGGCCAGGCCATGCTGCTGCACAAAGGCCGGCGTCAGCACCTCGTCCAGCAGCAGGCGGCGCCAGCGCTGCAGGAACAGCGCGCGATGGTCCAGCTGGATGGCATGCAGATCGGCCTCGGCCAGCTGCGGCCGGGCACGCAGGCCATCGCGGATCTGCTGGCCGCGGGCACCGACGTCATAGCCGCCATCGCCGATCAGGGCCAGGGCCTGACCGCCCACGCTGCGGGCATTGGCGGTCCAGAGCCGGCCGTCGGCCGGATCCAGCAGGCGCGGCCAGGCCGGGTCGTCGGCGGCCAGCCAGCCGCGCCAGCCCTGGCTGCCGTCGCTCCAGTCCTGCGGCAGGTCCAGGCTGGCGAGCTGGCGGCGCGGTATCGCCCCGGCCACCGTCCAGCCTATATGCCCCTGCGCGTCGCCCACCACCAGGTTCTGTGCCGGCATGCCCACGCCGGGCGCCAGTGCCAGCGCCTGCGCGGTGCTGGCGGCCGTCTCCAGGCCCAGCAGGCGCAGGTTCAAGCCCTCGGGCGCATGTGCCACCCAGCGCAGCGCATAGCGCTCGAAAGGCGCCTCCATCAACGGGCCCCAGATCGTCTCGCGCACCTCGTGCTCCACGGCATCGCCACCCGCCACCTCGATGCGCTCGATATGGCGCTGCAGCGGCAGCTCGCCCTGCGGGCTGAGGTAATGGCTGCCGGCGGCATTGAGCCTGAGCTTGACCACATCGGCCCAGTCGGCCGTGGTGTTGGTGAAGCCCCAGGCGATGCGACCATTGCTGCCGGCCACCACCGCTGGCGTGCCCGGCAGGCTGACCCCTGCGACCTGGTGGACCTGGCCCTGCGCATCGGTCCAGCGCAACTGGGCCTTGAACCAGATCGCCGGCACCCGCAGGCCCAGATGCATATCGTCGGCCACGATGGCCGCGCCATGCGGGCTCAACGCGCCGCTGACGGCGAAGTTGTTGCTGCCGCGGTCGCGGTGGCTTTCCGCGTCGACACCCACCGCGCCAAGGCAGCGGCCGGCGCAGGCGCTGCGGTCGAGCGCGGCGCTGCCGCGCAGCGGCTCGGGCCAGGGCTGCGGCGGCAGGGGCAGCGCCTGCATTTCGCTGCCATCCAGCGCGGCCTGCCAATCGGCACTGTGCTGGCGGAAGAAGCGGTACCAGTCCGGCCCCACCGTCTCCAGCAGAACCTCCATCGCCAGATCGTCCTTGCCCTGGCGACCCTGCAGGTCCAGGTACATGCTCAGGATCACCAGCAACGAGTCGCTGGCCTGCCAGGGCCGGGGGGGCTGGCGCAGCAGCAGGTATTCGAAGGGTCGCAGCGCGAGGCCCTGCAGCCCGGCATTGGCGCCGGCGGCATAGGCCTGCAGCAGCTCGCGCTCGGCCGCCGGCAGCGCGGCCAGCGCGCTCTCGGCGCGGTGGCGGAAACGGTGCAGGCGGCGGGCCTTGTCCAGCGGCAGGGCCTTGGCGCCGACCAGGGCGGCCAGCTCGCCGGCCGCATTGCGGCGCAGCAGGTCCATCTGGAAGAAGCGCTCCTGCGCATGGCTGAAGCCCAGCGCGCGGGCGGCATCGAGGCGGTTGGCGGCGCTGAGGCTCAGATAGCCTCGCTCATCGCGGCTCAGCTGCACCGGGGCCGCCAGCCCAGGCAGCAAGACCTGACCCTCGTAGACCGGCAGGCTAGCGCGCAGCGCGCCCCAGATCAGGCCGGCCGCCAGCAGGGCCAGCAGCAGCAGGGTCAGAAGGAGGCGGCGCAGCCATTTCATGGGCGGGGTCCGGTTGCAGGGCTGCGCCCATTGTCGGCGCCCGACCGGCCGGCCCGCCTCAGAAGGTTCCCGGGTAGGCGCCGCCGTCCAGCAGGATGTTCTGGCCGGTCAGATAGCCGGCCTGGGCGCTGCACAGCATCGCGCAGATCGCGCCGAACTCGGCCGCGCTGCCGAAGCGCTGGGCCGGTATGCCGGCGCGGCGCCTGGCCGCCAGCTCCTCGGCGCTGTTCCCGCTTTTGGCCGCGCCGGCGGCCAGGGTCTTTTGCAGGCGCTCGGTATCGAAGGCGCCGGGCAGCAGATTGTTGATCGTCACATTGCGGCCGGCGATGCGGCTCTGGCGGGCGATGCCGGCGACAAAACCGGTCAGGCCGGAGCGCGCGCCGTTGCTGAGGCCCAGCACATCGATCGGCGCCTTGACCGCACCCGAGGTGATGTTGACGATGCGGCCGAATCCGCGCTCGGCCATCGCATCGACGGTCGCCTTGATCAGCTCGATCGGGCTCAGCATATTGGCATCCAGCGCGGCGATCCACTGCTCGCGCTCCCAGTCACGGAAGTCGCCGGGCGGCGGCCCGCCGGCGTTGTTGACCAGGATGTCCACCTGCGGGCAGGCGGCCAGCGCCGCGGCGCGGCCGGCCGCGGTCGTGATGTCGCCGGCCACGGTGCGCACCTGCACCGCCGGGTTGAGCACGCGCAGCGCCGCGGCGGTGGCCTCCAGCGCATCGGCGCCCCGGGCGGTGATCACCACATGGACACCCTCGGCCACCAGGGCCTCGGCGCAACCGCGCCCCAGGCCCTTGCTGGCCGCGCATACCAGGGCCCAGCGGCCCGACAGTCCCAGATCCATTGCTTGCCTCTTTGCTTTCTTGCGCCGGCCTCAGCGCCAACGTGTCAACAGCCACACCCCCATCAGCACCAGCACCGTGCCGGCCGCCACCCAGGCGGTGAAGGGCTCATCCAGTATCAGCGCCCCCATCAGGATGGTGGACATGGGGCCGATCATGCCTGTCTGCGCCGCCAGCGTGGCGCCCAGGCGTTCGATGGCCAGCATCACCATCAGCACCGGCGCAAAGGTGCAGGCGGTGGCATTGAGCAAGGACAGCCACCAGACCGCCGGCACCAGCTCGGCCAGCAGGCCCGGGGGCCTCAGCAGCAGGAACTGCGCGATGCACAGGCCGCAGGCCACCGAACTGGCCAGCCCGGTCAGGCGCAGCGCGCCCAGGCGCTTGACCTCCTCGCCGCTGAACAGCAGGTACAGGGCGTAGCTGAGCGCACTGCCGAACACCAGGGCTGCCCCCAAGCCGGCATGCTCGCCCTGCAGGCGCAACTCCTGGCCGAAGACCAGCAGCACGCCGCCATAGCTGATCGCCAGCGCCAGCAGTTGGCGGGCGCTGATGCGGCGCTTGAAGAACACCCAGCCCAGCAGCAGCACCAGCGTGGGGTTCAGATAGAGGATCAGGCGCTCGAAGCTGGCCGAGATATAGGCCAGGCCGGCAAAGTCCAGAAAACTCGCCAGGTAGTAGCCGGAAAAACCCAGGCCCAGCACCGCGATCCAGTCCCGCCGCGTCAGCGCCGGCCGCCCCCGCCCGGCCCACCAGGACAGCAGCAGGAAGAGCGGCAGCGCCAGCAGCATGCGCAGCATCAGCAGGGTCACCGCATCGACCCCGTGACGGTAGGCCAGCTTGACGATGATGGCCTTGCCGGAGAAGGCGATCGCGCCCATCGCGGCCAGGGCCAGACCGGGCCAGAGGGGCTGGGGTTCGGAAGACATCGGCGGCCATTCTAGGAAGCGCAGGGTGCTGCCGCCCCTGGCCAGCCTTCGCCAGGGCGCTATGCAGACTTGCCTCGGGTGGCCCGGATCAGCGCCAGAACTTGCCGTCCGCGCCGATGATGGACAGGTCCGCATAGTCCAGGCCGGTGTGATCGCTGGACGAGTAGCTCAGTTCCAGCCCGCCCAGATCGTAGCGGCCCAGCGAGTCCAGTGCCCGCAACAGGCTGGCGCGGTTGACGTCCTTGCTGTCCTTGGCGGCCTTGCGCAGCCCGGCCACCAGCACCTTGGCGGCCGCGAAGCCCTCCAGATTGGCCGGTGTGGGCGCCGGCTTGCCAGCCGCCTTGGCCAGCTCATGGGCCTCGCGCACAAAGGGATTGTTCAGCGAACGCTCCGAGGGGAAGACCTGGCTGACGATGACGCCGCGCGACTGGTTCTCCAGCCGCTTGATGAAGCCCGAGGAGGCATTGTTGGACAGAGTCACCAGCTGGGCATTGGAGCCGGCGGCACGCAGCTTCTTCAAACCCTCGACCACCACATCGGCCGAGGCGATGAAGACCAGGGCCTGGATCTCGGCCTTGACCAGCTGGGCGACCAGCGGATCCAGATCGGGCTTGTCGCGCGGGAACTTCAGATGCAGCGTCGGCTGGGATTTGGCCGCCGCCAGCCCCTTCAGCGCACCGATCACAGCGTCATCGCCAAAGCTGTCGTTGACCTGGAGCAGCGCGATGCGGCTGACGCCCATGCCCATCACATGCTGGATCGCGCGCTCGGCTTCGCGCTGGTAGGTGGCGCGCACATTGAACACGAAGGGGTTGACCGGCTGATGCAGCAGCATCGCGCCGGTGGAAGGCGCCACCAGCGCGAGCCTGTGCTGGGCCAGCAGCGGCAGCACGGCCTGGCTGTGCGGGGTGCCGCGGGTCAGGAACAGGGCCTGCACCCCCTGCTTGATCAGCTGCTCGGCATTGGTGGCCGCCAGCTTGGGGTCGAACTGGTCGTCCAGCGAGATCAGCTCGATCTTCTGGCCCTGTACCCCGCCCTCGGCATTGATCGCGTCGAAATAGAGCTTGGCCCCGTCGGTGATCTCCTTGACCCCGGCCGCAACCGGGCCGCTGAAACCCGCCGTCTGGCCGATCTTGATCTGGGCCCAGGCCGGCACGGCCAGCAAGGCCAGGGCGGGCAGCACCGCCAGCAGCAAACGCTTCATGTCTCGCTCCTTCTTCCTTGATTCCGGCCGTGGGGCCGGCCGTGCGGCATTGTGGCCAGCCCCGCGCCACTGCCGCTACGCATTTGTGCGGTATTGCAGCCGCCGGCGGTAAGCGTTTGTGTTTACCCGCCCGCCCTCGGCTCAGGCGCCGGCCGGCCAGTGTCGGGCCAGCACCGCAGCGATCTCGGGCCGCGCCTCCAGGCGCTGCAGCAGTGCGGCGAAGGCCGGCCGGGCCTGCGCCAGATGGGCGCGGGCGCCGCACCAGCGCGAAACCACCAGGGCCATGAAGTCCAGCGCCCCGGGCTCGGCACCGCCCAGCCAGGGGCTGGGTGCGGCCAGATCGGCGAACTGCTCCCAGAGCTGATGCAGGCGCAGGCGGGCGCCGGCCTGCACCGCAGCGCGCGCCGCGGGGCTGTCGGGCGCCAGCACCCGCTGCGGATAGTCGATCAGGCCGATTGCGCCATAGCAGTTGGCCGCGATGAAGACCAGGCCGCGCAGCTGCGCCGCACGCGCCAGCGGTTCCTGCGGCAGCAGCCGCGCCTCGGGATGGCCCAGGCCCAGATGGATCAGGATGGCCGCGCTCTCGCTGATGACCCCACCCTCGGGCAACTGCAGCGTCGGAATCTGCAGCAAGGGATTCAGCGCGCGCAGCGCCTCCTGCGCAGAGTCAGGTTCCCAGGACGAGGCACGCACCAGCCGCCAGGGCTGGCCGATGCGCTCCAGCGCCAGCTCCACCATGGCCGAACCCGAGCCCGGGCTGCCGTAAAGCGTGTACATGGACCAAGCTCCGTGCAGCAAAGCCCCCAATTTAGCCGGACTTGCGCGGCGTGACCGGGCTCAGAGGTCCGGCCCCCCGCTCAGGCGGCCAAGGGCGCCGGTGCGCCGCCGTCCAGCAGGCGCTGCATCAGCTCGCGCACCGAGCGGATCTCGCCGCCGAAAGGCAGGGCGCCGCGGCCGCGGAAGAACAGGCCCTTCTTGACATCGCCGCGCAGCGCGGCGGCCAGCTGGTTGTCGATGCAGAACTGGCCCCAGCCCTTGAGCCCGTCGCGCAGCCCGCACTGGGCCAGGCAGTCGAAGGCCTTGGTGCAGCGGCTCTTGACCTGGGCCACCGCCTGCAGCTTGGGCTCCAGCTTCAGATAGGTCTTGAGCCAGGGCGTGCCCAGCGCGCGGGCCGGCAGGCCGGCGACGCTGGTGAACTCCACCATGTCCTCGTCGCGGCCCTCGGCCAGCACCCGCTTGAACTCGGGGTGGGCGTCGCCCTCGGTGGTCACCGCGAAGGGTGTGCCCAGCTGCACACCGGCCGCACCCAGGCCCTGCAGGCGCTGGATGTCGGCATGGCTGCGCACGCCGCCGGCCGCGATCAGCGGGATGCGGCCGCCGACGCCGGCACGCTCGAAGAACTCCAGGCATTCGGGAATGACGCGCTCGAAATCGAAGCGCGGGTCGTCCAGATCGGCGATGCGCGCCGCCCCCAGATGGCCGCCGGCCAGGCGCGGGTGCTCGATCACCACCGCATCGGGCAGGCGCTTCTTGCGCTCCCACTTCTTGTAGATCAGCTGCACGCCGCGCGCATCGCTGAGGATGGGAATCAGCAGGGTCCTGGGATGGTCCTGCGCCAGATCGGGCAGGTCCAGCGGCAGGCCGGCGCCCACCACCAGCGCATCGATGCCGGCCTCCAGCGCCCGCTTGACCGAGGCCGCGTACTCGCTCACCGCCCGCATCACATTGAGCGCCACCAGGCCGCGGCCCTCGGAGCGCTCGCGGGCGCCAGCGATTTCGCGGTCCAGCGCTTCCAGATTGGCCGCATCGATCGCTCGCTTGGCCGCCTCGCCGTGGTTCTGTCCCTCGGTGCGGGCCATCAGGTCGGGGTGATGGCGACGCAGGTCCACCGAGCTGAGCGTGCCCATGCCACCCTCGGAAGCCACCGCGCCGGCCAGACGCTGGGCGCTGATGCCCACGCCCATGCCACCCTGCACGATGGGCAGCAGGGTGCGCCCGCCCAGACTCAACGGGACCAGGCCGCTGCGTGCCAGGCTTTGGTGGAGATCGGGAGCAATATGCGGCAGGGCTGACGGGCTCATCGGACGGCTCGGAATGGCGAAGTCGCAACCCTAGTCCGCCTGCCCGCGTGAATAGTTGACACAAATCAGCTCGCATCTAGACAAGGGGCAAAAAAGCGCTGAAGCCAAGATGTAACAGGCCGATAGCCCGCTAGGTAGATGGACGACGCGCGCCCCGGCGGGCGCAGCGATGGCGCAAAAAGAACAACAAGGAGTTGGGCATGCGATATCCGGAATCGGTCACGCGCAGCGCCGACATCCTGCGGCAGGCCTTGCCGCAGATGTCGCGCCAGCGGGCCGCCCTGCACCCGATCAGCTATGCGGTCTGGTACGAACACATCAGCGGCTGCAATCCGGCGCTCAGCGCCGAGCTGCAGCGCATCGGCAACTGCGGCCTGACGCTGGACGAAGCCGAGGTGCGGGCCCTGCACAGCCGCCATATAGGCAGCGCTGGCGGGGACGCGCTGGACGAGCAGCAGGCCCGCCGCATCACCGAGGGCCTGGGCCAGGTGCTGATGGCGCTGCAGGACTCCGCGCTGGAGGCCGACGATGCCAGCCAGCGCTTCGACCAGGCCCTGAGCGGCTGGGCCGCGCAGCTGGACGCGCTGGCGCCCTCGCCCTACCGCGGCGTGGTGGCCGAGCTGCTGGGCGGCACCCGCGAGATGCAGGCCCAGGTGCGCCGCCTGCGCGAGCGCCTGGCGGCCAATCAGCAGGAGATCGAGGCCCTGCGCGCCGAAGCGCGCCAGGCGCGCAGCGAGGCCATGATCGATGCGCTGACCGGCCTGGCCAACCGGCGCGCCTTCGACCGCGAGCTGGGCCAATGCCTGGTCAGCAGCGAGGCCGGCACGCCCACCGGCCCCTGCCTGGTGTTGGGCGATATCGACTGGTTCAAGACAGTCAACGACAGCCTGGGCCATGCCTATGGCGACAAGGTGCTGCGCGAGGTCGCCGGCTCGCTGCGCAAGGTGGCCCACAGCCACCATCTGGCGGCACGGGTGGGCGGCGAGGAGTTCGCGCTGCTGATGCCCAGCGCCGGCCTGCACGAGGCCATGATGCTGGCCGAGACCCTGCGCGAGCAGGTGGCCGCCCTGCCGCTGCCGCCTGCCGGCGGCCAGCGCCCGACCATCACCATCTCGCTGGGCGTGACGCAGCTGGCCCGCGCCGACAGCGCCAACGACTTCTTCGGCCGCGCCGACCAGGCGCTCTACAGCGCCAAGCGCGGCGGCCGCAACCAGGTGGCGGTGCTGGCGGCCTGATCGAATCAAGACCTGACCCCAAGCCTTCCCTAACTTGGCAGGGGCCAAAAGCGCCACATAATCGCGCCCATGGTTGACAAGCACCTGCTGCGGTACCGCCTCCCGCCCGCCCCGAACGCCGGGGTGCCGTCGGCATGCTGAGGCTGCGCCAATCCTCGCTGCGCACCGCGGTGATGGCGGCCCTGGTCGCGGGCCTGCTGGTGCCCACCGGCGCGGTGCTGCTTTATGAAAGCAATCTGACCCGCCGCGAGGCGATGGAGGATCTGCGCCGCGACCTGACCCGGGTGGTCGAGGTGCTGGCGCTGTCGCTGTCCGAGCCGATCTGGCAGGTGTCGCCCGATCTGGCCGAACCGATGATCAAGGCCCAGGTCGACGACCCGCGCTTTGTCTCGGTGCTGGTGATCGAACCCTCTACGCCCAAACCCTTCTCGGAGTTCAAGCGCGAGGTCGAGGACCGCGATCTGACGCTGAGCCTGACCCGTCCGGTGCTGCGCGACGGCCGCGAGATCGCCCAGCTGACCGTCACGATGAGCGCCGCGCCGCTGCTGGAGCGCAAGCGTGCCGACATGCTGCGAACGCTGTGGCGCAGCGGCCTGACGCTGACCCTGTCGCTGGCACTGATCCTGCTGGTGATGCGCCGCCGCGTGCTGCAGCCCATGGACAAGCTCAGCGAGGCGGCCGCGCGGCTGGCCGCCGGCAAGCTGGACGAGCCGCTGGCCATCACCGGCGACGACGAGATCGCCCGCGTCGGCTCGGCGATGGAACGCATGCGCCAGGCCCTGCTGGCCGCTTTCGACGAGCTCAAGCAACATGCCAGCACGCTGGAAAGCCAGGTCGATCAGCGCACCGCCGAGCTGACCTCGGCCAATGCCGAGCTGACCCAGGCCCTGGCCCATCTGAAGACCGCGCAGCGGGAGCTGGTCGAGTCGGAGAAGCTGGCCTCGCTGGGCCGGCTGGTGGCCGGCGTGGCCCATGAGCTGAACACCCCGCTGGGCAATGCGCTGACGGTGGTCTCGGCGCTGGAAGACCGCTGGGGCAAGCTGGAGCAGATGCTCGCCAGCAACACGCCGATGCGCAAGAGTCTGCTGGAAGACCTGGCCAAGGACACCCGGCGCGGCCAGGACATCCTGCAGCGCAATGTCAAGAAGGCGGCCGATCTGGTGCGCGACTTCAAGCAGGTGGCGATCGACCAGACCAACGACACGCGGCGCGACTTCGAGCTGGCCCATGAGGTCGAGAACGTGCTGGTGATGGTGGAGCCCAGCTTCAAGCACACGCCCTACTCCATACTGACCGAGCTGGTGCCGGGCATCGCGATGAACTCCTACCCCGGCGCGCTGGGCCAGGTGCTGACCAATCTGCTGATGAACGCGCTGGTGCATGGTTTCGAGGGTCGCGAGACCGGCACGGTGCGCATCAGCTGCAAGCCGATGGACGGCGGCCAGGTCGAGCTGCGGGTGCAGGACGATGGCCGTGGCATGGACGAGTCGGTACGCCGCCGCATCTTCGACCCCTTCTTCACCACCAAGCTCGGCACCGGCGGCTCGGGCCTGGGCATGCACATCGTGCACAACATCGTCAGCAATGTGCTGGGCGGCAGCATCGAGGTCAGCAGCAGCACCGGCCATGGCACGCTGACGGTGATCCGCATCCCGACGGTGGCGCCGCAGCGCGCGCCCGGCGACGAAGGCCTGCTGGCCTGAGGTTCAGCCGCATACTGGCTGCGGCTGTTGCAGCGCGGCCCGCCATGGCGCATAAAAGCCCGGATCGGGCGCCAGCGCACCGCGCTGGCCGCAGATGGCCGCCGCGAAGCGATTCGCCAGATCGGCCGCCGCCGCTATGGCCCAGCCGCGCAGACTGGCCGCCAGCAGCATCGCGCTGAAGGCATCGCCGGCCCCCACGGTATCGACCAGCGGTTGCGCCGGGTCGACGGCGGCGCCGATGGCGCGCTGCCCCGTCGCCTCGTAGACCGCATAGCCCCGGTCGCCGCGCGTCAGCACCAGGCGCTGCAGGCCGAAGCGCGCGATCAGCGCGGCCGGGGTCTGCAGGCCGCACCAGTCCAGCACGGCGGCCAGCTCGGCCTCGTTGAGCTTGAGCCAGTCGGCCTCGACCAGGCTGGCCAGGCTCAGCGCCCGCAGATCGTCGACGCCGGCGCGCAGGTTCAGGTCCAGATAGCGCAGGCAGCCGGGCCGCGGCAGTTGCCGCAGCAGGCCCTGCAGCGTGGCGCGGCCGCCGGCACTGCGCTGTGCCAGGGTGCCGAAATACAGCAGGCGCGGCGGCGGTCGGGTCGCCAGCAGGCGGACGATGGGCGAAAACGCCAGCGCATCCCAGGCGGCATCAGGCGCGATCACGAAGCGATGTTCGCCGCCGCCCTCCGGCTGCTCGAAAAGCACCCGGCCGGTGGGCCGCCGCGTGTCGCGCTGCAGGCCGGCGGTATCCAGGCCGAAGCGCGCGATCTGCTGGCGCAGCAGCGTGGCCGCCGCCGCATCGGCGCCCTGCCCATGGCCCAGCCGGCCCAGCAGCAGCGGCCGCTCGCCCAGCGCTGCCAGCGCACAGGCGACATTGAGCGGTGCGCCGCCGGGCACGGCGCCGTCGGCGAACTCGTCGACCAGCAGCTCGCCGATCAGCAGCAGCTCGCCGCCCGGTCCGGCCCCCGGCGCCATGCGCGCCTCGCTCAGTGCTTGCGCAGCACGCCCGGCCGCTTGGCCGCCGCGCCTGCCCAGGCACCGCTGGCGAACCAGGGCTCGTCGCGCAGATAGGCGGCCAGCATGGGCAGCGCGTCCAGACCCCAGAACAGGCGGTCGTCGACCGCCACGGTCGGCACGCCGAACACCCCCAGCTTCAAGGCCGCCTCGGTCTCGTCGCGCAGACGCTGCTTGACGGCCTCGCTGCCGGGGTCCTGGACCGGGGCCAGGTCTTGCGTCAGCCGGGCCAGGCGTGCGGGCTCCAGCGCATCGGCACCGGCACCGCGCCAGACATGGTGGAACAAAGCCTCCACCACGCGCCGGTTCGGCGTGCCCGCGGCATCCGGGCTGGCGCAGGCCCAGCCCAGGCGCAGCAGCGGCAGCGGATTGAAGGGATGCTGGGCCGGCACATCCATGGGAATCTGCAGCTGGTAGGCCAGCCAGCTGATCTGGCGGAAGGTCCACTGGCGCTTAGGCTCGATCTCGGCCGGCCCTTTCTGGCCCAACGCATGCAGCAGGGCCGCGAACAGGATGGGCCGGTACTCGACCTCGTAGCTGCAGCCGGCCAGCGCCTCGGGCAGGCGCTCGAAGGCCAGTGCCGCATAGGGCGAGACCGGGTCGAAATAGAAAGTCAGCTTTTTCATCATGGCGGCGGTGCTCGGCGTGGCGCTCAGGGAGAGGTCGAGGTATCGGCGGCGCTGAAGATGCCCAGGCTCAGCAGCTGCTCGCGGCGGGCCGGCAGGCGGGCCAGGATCTCGAGCCGGCTGGCATCGTCGGCGCGCGACCAGGCGGCGATCTCGGCGATGGTGCGCGCGCAGCCCTCGCACCAGCCGGTCGCCGCATGCATATGGCAGACATTGCTGCAGGGCGACTTGACCGTGCTGGCGCTGTTGATCGGCGGCAGCGTCGTGCTCATACCGGGTCCTTCACCACATCGATCACCGGCGCACCGGTCAGGGCCCTCAGCTCCTCGGGACGCAGGCAGAACACACCGTTGGGATGGCCGGCGGCGGCCCAGATCACATCGAAGCGGAACAGTTCGCGGTCGATGAAGAGCAGCGGCGGCGCAGCGCCGTCGGCCGGCGCAAAGCCCAGCGGCGAGACACCGCCGATCGAGAAACCGGTGCGCGCCTTGACGTAGTCGGCATCGGCCCGGCCCAGCGCGCCGCAGTGCTGCTGCAGCTTCTTCTCGTCGACGCGCCGGTCGCCCGAGGCGATCACCAGCACCGCCTGCTCGTCCAGCTTGCGGCGGAACACCACCGACTTGGCGATCTGGCCCAGACTGACGCCCAGCGCGTCGGCCGCCTCCTGCGAGGTGCGCGCCGCCACGTCCAGCCACAGCGGCACCTGCGGGTGCTGCCGGGCGGTCAGCGCCGCCGCGACGCGCACAAAGCCCTCGGGCCGGGCGCTGCCGGCTTGATTGCCGGCTTGGTCGCCGGCTTGATTCACGGTTTCGTCCATGGCGGCATTGTCTCAGGCCGCGGACGCATGGCGCATGCGTCAACCGCCCCCCGGCCCCTGCCCGGCCAGCGACTCGGGCCCTAGACCCAGAAAGGCCAGCAGATTGGCGCTGGCGATATTGCGACGCTTCTCGGGTGCGAGGCCCTGGGCGAAGAACTCGTAGCGCTGCCGTACGGCCGCCATGCTGTACTCGGGCCAGTCCGTGCCTATGCAGATGCGGCGATCAAAGTGCTGGAACAGAAAACGCAGATCGGCGTCCAGCGAGCTGCCGGGAAACTTCATCAGCGTCATCGACAGGTCCAGCAGCAGCTGCGGGTTGTGGCGCACCAGCTGGGCATAGCGCAGCAGCGAGACATCGCCACCATGCACCAGCACCATACGGCACTGCGGCGCCTCGCGCAGCAGACGCACCAGGCTGTGCAGCGGGTCCGCATCCGGGTAATGCTCCACATGGCAATGCTGGTAGGTGCAAAAGAACACCACCAGTTCAGCC
Source organism: Burkholderiaceae bacterium (assembly GCA_041920215.1). Classification (GTDB taxonomy): domain Bacteria; phylum Pseudomonadota; class Gammaproteobacteria; order Burkholderiales; family Burkholderiaceae_C; genus JAYRSJ01. Next base: position 34,000 of record JAYRSJ010000003.1, read on the forward strand.
TCGGCCGCGGCGCACAACAGCGGCGCCAGCTCATCGAGCCTGCGGCTCCAGCCGGAGAAGCGCGGGTGGATCTTGATGCCACGAAAGCCCAGGCGACGCAGGCCGTGCAGGGCTGCCGGCGTATGGTCGCGCTGCGGATCGCAGCCAGCGATGGGGATCAGCTCAGGATAGGGCCGGCAGGCCGCGGCAAAGGCCTCGTGTTGGTAGCCCTCGATGCCCGCCAGTCCGATGGCACAGGCCCCCAGCCAGCCTTGCGTGCGCAGCTCAGCCACCAGCGTGGCAAAGCCGGCGTCCCGCCCCTGCCCCAGCCAGCCGCCGCTGAGCGTGGGATGGGCCAGGCAATCGAGCAGGGCGTCGTCAACCGCCATCGTCGGGCCCTTCCTCGGTCTGAACCTGCAGCGCCGCCAGCGCCGCAGCGGCCGCCGCAGCCGCCAGCTGCGCGCTGGCGCCGCGGCAGATCACATGGCCGCAGCGGGCCGAGGCGTCCGTCAGCCGGCTTACCCGATCGCCGGGCTGGCAATAGATCTCCAAAGCCTGAACACCCGGCGTGCGACGCGCCGGTTCGACACCCTGGATGCTGCGCACCCGGCCCGGCGCTGCCGTCACAAAGCGTATCGCCGCGCCCCCGGGCGGCCGACGTGGGCGCAGATCGGGTTCCTGCCCCAGGGCCACCAGCAGCGCCGCCTCCACCAGATCGACGCCCGTGGACAGCGGCACCAGATCGCTGGTGATGAAGCCGCCGCCCAGCCTGGCCCCTGTCTCCATCATCATCGGCCCCTGCGGGCTGAGCCTGATTTCATGATGGCCGGCCGCATCATCGAAACCCAGTGCTCGCACGGCGGCCTCGGCGGTGGCCGCCAGCAGGGCCTGCTCGGCAGCGCTGCGCTGGCAGGGTTGCCTATGCCCCAGCTCGACAAAGTGAGGCGCGCCGCTGGTGAGTTTTTCGGTAATGGCCAACACCCGTGTCTGCCCACGCCAGCTGAGTGTCTCGACCGAAAACTCCGGCCCGTCGACGCAGTCCTCCACCAGCACGGCGTCCGCCCGGGTCTGCCGCAGGGCATGGGCAAAGGCTCCGGAGACAGTTTCGCGATCAGCACCGGCGGGCACAAGGCTGACGCCCCGCCCCCCATGGCTCATGGCAGGCTTGATGACCACATCGCCGGCCAGGGCCTGGGCGATGTCGAAGGCCTGGGCCGCTGTGCCGGCCGGCAAAGAGCGCGGACCGGGAACGCCGTGGGCGGCAAAGGCGGCGCGCATATGCCCCTTGTGCGTGGCCCTCAGGGTAGCGTCGACGCTCGGGCCGCGCAGACCCAGCGCGGCGCAGGTAGCGGCCAGCGCCGGCATTGGATAATCGGCGGCCATCGTGAAGACGGCTTCGACCCGGTGTTCGCGCGCCACCGCCTGCACCTGCTGCTGGTCGGCGAGGTCGAAGCTGTAGCCCCGCCGGGCCTGTCTCAGGCCGGGAGCCTGCGGATTCGGATCGATGGCGATGACGCCCAAACCCAGGCGCTGCGCGGCCTGAAAGGCGGCCAGCTGCCCACGTCCAGCGCCCAGCAACAAGACATCAGGCATCGCAAACCTCCCTTTCTCAGACTGCAGGCTGTCGGATCTTCCGCTGCGCGCCCATTGGGGCACAGCTGGAAAATCTGCGCGTCACAGTTTCATAGGACAAGGTCATGCTTGGGGGTGCGCCAGCCCCGCCAGCACCAGCTGGGTGATCAGCCGCTCGGCGGCGGCATAGTCGGCCTCCTCCAGCTGTGCCTTGCCCAGCAGGAGCGCAAACTGCGGCGCCAGGTCGGCATAGGCCTGGGTGCTGGCCCAGATCGTGAACATCAGATGCCGGTAGTCCAGCTTCTGGATGCGGCGCTCGCGCGCCCAGCGCTCGAAGGTCTGCACATCGGCCGTTAGCGCAGGCAGCACCCGGGTTTCGATTGCGTCGCGAAAGCGCGGTGCGCCGGCCATCACCTCACGGGCAAAAACCTGGGAGCCGGCCGGGCGCTCGCGCGAGTAGCGCAGCTTGGCGGCGATGTAGTCGCGCATCGCACCCTGCGGGTCGGCGCCCGAAACGATGCCGGCCATGCGGGCCAGCCACTCGTCCAGCACATCGTCCAGCACCTTGCGGTAGAGCGCCTCCTTGCTGGGGTAGTAGTACAGCAGGCTGTGGCGGCTGATGCCCACGGCCGAGGCGATCATCTCCAGCGAGGCACCTTCGAAGCCGTACTGCGCGAACTGGCGTTCCGCTTCGGCACAGATGGCGGCTTCCTTGCGCAGGCGCGCGGCACGCGGCTGGGGCCGGGTCGCGCCACACGCTGGTGCATCGGCATCGACGGTCGTGACAGCAGGCGCCATCACGGTGCGGCGCGCGGGGCGATCGCTGACGGTCTTGGTGCGGGGAGGGGTACGCGGGGGCATGGGCGAATTATCGGAGCCGCGCGCGGCCCCCCGCAGCATCCAAGGGAATCCACCAACTGGTTTATTTTTACCTATTGGTAAAACATTCGACCAGCAGCACCGTTGCCAGCCCGAGCCATCGTCCAGCCAGCACCGCCGACAAGCCATGCGGTCTGGCCCTCACCGGAGCGCCCTATGGATACCAACACGCCAGGCCTAGTCGCCGGCCGCCTCAGCGAGGTGGAACTGCGGCACAACTTCAGCGACGCTCACCCTCCGCTGAACCGCAGGCAAGCGTTGATCGAAGCCGAGCGCTGCTACTACTGCCATGACGCGCCCTGCATCACCGCCTGCCCTACCGGCATCGACATCCCCAGCTTCATCCAGCGCATCGCGCAGGAGAACCACCGCGGTGCAGCCCAGGCCATCCTGGAGGCCAATCCGCTGGGCGGCATATGCGCCCGGGTCTGCCCCACCGAGATGCTGTGCGAGCAGGCCTGCGTGCGCAACACGAACGAAAGCAAGCCGGTCGAAATCGGCCTGCTGCAGCGCTTCGCCACCGACGCTTTTTTCTCCGCCAGGCCCGATGCGAAGCCGCTGTTCACGCGGGCGCCGGCCACCGGCAAGAGGGTGGCCGTCGTCGGTGCCGGGCCGGCCGGGCTGGCTGCAGCCCATGGCCTGGCAAGGCGCGGCCACGAGGTGACGCTGTACGAGTCCCGCCCCAAGCTGGGCGGCCTCAACGAGTACGGCCTGGCCACTTACAAGACCAACGACGGCTTCGCACAGCAGGAAGTGGACTGGCTGCTTTCCATCGGCGGCATCACGGTCAAGACCGGCCTGCAGCTGGGCCGTGACATCACGCTGAACCAGCTGGCGGCCGAGTTCGATGCGGTCTTCCTGGGCCTGGGCCTGGCCGGCGTCAATGCGCTGGGCATCGCGGAGCCGCAATGCCAAGGCCTGCGCGCGGCGGTGGACTTCATCGCCGAGCTGCGCCAATCGAAGCCGGCCGAGGTCGAGGTCGGCCAGAAGGTGCTCGTGATCGGCGGCGGCATGACGGCGGTGGATGCCGCGGTGCAGAGCAAGAAGCTCGGCGCGCGCGAGGTGACCATGGTCTACCGGCGCGGCGCCGAGAGCCTGAGCGCCTCGGGCTATGAGCAAGAGTGGGCACAGAAGAACGGCGTGCTGCTACGGACCTGGGCCGCACCCAGGCAGATCCTGTCCGAGAACGGCCGGTTGACGGGTGTGCAGTTTGCGGTGACGGCGCTGCGGGATGGACAGCTGGTCGAGACCGGCGAGCAGTTCACACTCGCCGCCGATATGGTGCTGAAGGCCATAGGCCAGAGCTTCGTGGCGGCCGGTGTCGATCTGGTGCTCAAGGGCGGCCGCATCGCCACCGACGCCAGCGGCAGAACCAGCCATCCCAAGGTCTGGGCCGGCGGCGACTGCCGCTTTGGCGGGCGCGACCTGACGGTCGAGGCCGTCGAGCACGGCAAACAAGCCGCGATCTCCATCGACTCTTTTCTGCGGAGCTGAACCATGGCCGACATCAGCAGCAATTTTCTGGGCATCCACAGCCCGAATCCCTTCTGGCTGGCCTCGGCCCCGCCAACCGACAAGGAGATCAACGTCACCCGCGCCTTCGAGGCCGGCTGGGGTGGCGTGGTCTGGAAGACCCTGGGCGAGGACCCGCCGGTGGTCAATGTGTCCGGCCCGCGCTACAGCACCCTGATGAGCCAGGACCGCCGCGTGATCGGCCTGAACAATATCGAGCTGATCACCGACCGGCCGCTGCGCACCAATCTGGAGGAGATTGCAAGAGTCAAGCGCGCCTGGCCGGACCGGGCCATGATCGTCTCGCTGATGGTGCCTTGCACCGAGGCGAGCTGGAAGGCCATCTTGCCCATGGTCGAGGACAGCGGGGCCGATGGCATCGAGCTGAACTTCGGCTGTCCGCACGGCATGAGCGAGCGCGGCATGGGCTCGGCGGTAGGCCAGGTGCCCGAGTACATCCAGATGGTGACGGCCTGGTGCAAGCAGTACTCGAAGCTGCCGGTGATCGTGAAGCTGACGCCTAACATCACCGATGTGCGTCAGCCGGCCCGCGCGGCCAAGGCTGGCGGCGCCGATGCGGTGAGCCTGATCAACACGATCAATTCCATCATGGGGGTGGACCTGGACCGCATGACCATGCATCCCAGCACCGACGGCTGGGGCTCGCACGGCGGCTACTGCGGACCGGCGGTCAAGCCCATCGCGCAGAACATGGTGGCCGAGATCGCCCGCGACCCCGCCACCGCCGGGCTGCCGATCTCGGGTATCGGCGGCATCACGACCTGGCGCGACGCGGCCGAGTACATCGCCTTGGGCTGCGGCACGGTGCAAGTCTGCACCGCGGCCATGGTCTACGGCTTCAAGATCGTGCAGGACATGTGCTCGGGCCTGTCGAACTATATGGACGAGAAGGGCTATCCGAACATCGCCGCGATGCAGGGCCTGGCCGTGCCCTCGGTGAAGAACTGGAATCAGCTGAATCTCAACCATGTCGAGAAGGCGGTCATCAAGCAGGACAGCTGCATACAGTGCGGCCGCTGCCATGTGGTGTGCGAGGACACCTCGCACCAGGCCATCTTTGCCAGCAAGGACGGACGCCGTCATTTCGAGGTCAACGAGGCCGAGTGCGTGGGCTGCAATCTCTGCGTCTCGATCTGCCCGGTGCCGGACACCATCACGATGCGCGCCCTGAAGCCTGGCGAGATCGATGCGCGCACCGGCCAGGCGGTCAAGGGCGAGTACGCCAACTGGAGCACCCACGCCAACAACCCGATGCGGGTCGGCGCCTGACCGGGTTTACCGCCTGGCGCATGGGCGCCACAGGCACAAAGATTGCTGCGGCTACCGGAACCCCAACACCGAGGAGAAGAACGCATGAGCATCAGCGCCAGCAGCGCCACATCCGCTGCGCCCAGCTCGACCGGCAACCCGCTGGCCAATGACGATCTCTTGCCCACCAGCCCGGCGCAGCGCCACTGGAACTGGAAGGACTATGCCGCCCTGTGGGTGGGCATGGTCGTCTGCGTGCCGACCTACACCATGGCCAGCTCGATGCTGGATCAGGGCTTCTCCTGGCAGATGGCGGTCTGGCTGGTCTTTCTGGCCAATCTGATCGTGCTGATCCCGATGGTGCTGATCGGCCGCGTCGGGCCCAAGCACGGCATCCCCTTCCCGGTGCTGGCGCGCGCCTCCTTCGGCGTCAAGGGTGCCAACCTGCCGGCCATTCTGCGCGGCCTGGTGGCCTGTGGCTGGTTCTCGATCAACTGCTATTTCGGCGCACTGGCCCTGCACGGCTTCCTGAACGTGCTGGGCATGAATCTGGCCGGACCCGCCGCCGGCGAGACCATCAGCAGCTCGCAGTTCGCCTGCTTCCTGGCCTTCTGGGCCCTGCACATCTGGTTCATCTGGAGGGGCCCGGAGTCGATACGCAAGCTGGAGGTGATCGCCGCACCGCTGATGATTGCGGCCTCGCTGCTGCTGGTGGTGGTATTGATGATGCAGGTCTCGGCAGCCCAGCTCTTCTCGCTGCCGGCCAAGGTGGTCGAGGGCGGGCCCAAGACCTGGGCCGCGTTGACCGGCCTGGTGGGCTTCTGGGCCACGCTGGCGCTGAACATCCCCGACTTCACCCGTTTTGCCAAGAGCCAGAAGGACCAGACCCTGGGCCAGGCCATCGGCCTGCCCATTCCGATGGCACTGTTCTCCATGGTGGGCATCATCGGCTTCTCGGCATCAAGCATCCTCTACGGCAAGGCCCAGCTCTTCCCCGATGGTCTCTTGACACAGATGGGCCCGCTGGCCGCCGGCGTCGGCCTGTTGGTGATCCTGCTGGCCAATCTGACCACCAATGTGGCGGCCAATCTGGTCTCGCCCTCCTATGACTTCAGCCAGGTCGCGCCCAGCAGGATCAGCTTCCGCATGGGCGGCATCATCGCGGCCCTGATCGGCCTGATCTTCATGCCCTGGAAGCTGCTGGCCACCTCGGGCGGCTATCTCTTCACCTGGCTGGGCGGCTACGGCACCTTGCTGGGCGCGATCGCCGGCATCCTGCTGGTGGACTACTACCTGATCCGCAAGACCGAGCTGAAGATCGGCGATCTCTATGCCCGCGGCGGTGCCTACGAGTACAGCGGCGGCTGGAATATCCAGGCCCTGATCGCCTTCGCGCTGGGCGTGCTGCCCTGCCTGCCGGGCTATCTGGCGGTGTCGGGCGTGATTGCGAAAGACAGCCTGCCGCCCCTGCTGCTCGCCCTGTTCGACTTCGGCTGGTTCTTCAGCCTGGCCGTGGCCGGTGCCTACTACTATCTGACGGCGCCCAAGCAGCGCTAGGAGACAAGACATGAGCAGCAGCCTGTTGATACGGGGCGGCACGGTGGTCAACGCCGACCGCGAGTTCGCCGCCGATGTGCTCTGCATTGACGGCCAGATCGCCGCCGTCGGCCCGCGCGCGCAGGCCCAAGCCCCGATGGGCTGCGAGCAGCTGGATGCCACCGGCCAGTACATCCTGCCCGGCGGCATCGACCCGCACACCCATATGCAGCTGCCCTTTATGGGCACGGTGACGATGGATGACTTCTTCACCGGCACGGCCGCCGGCCTGGCCGGCGGCACGACGTCCATCATCGATTTCGTGATCCCCAATCCGCAGCAGCCGCTGATGGAGGCCTACCAGCAGTGGCGCGGCTGGGCCGAGAAATCGGCGGCCGACTACAGCTTCCATGTGGCCATCACCTGGTGGAGCGAATCGGTCCATGCCGAGATGGGCCGGCTCGTCAAGGACGAAGGCATCAACAGCTTCAAGCACTTCATGGCCTACAAGAACGCCATCATGTGCGACGACGAGACCCTGGTGAACAGCTTCAAGCGCTCACTCGAACTGGGCGCGATGCCGACGGTCCATGCCGAGAACGGCGAGTTGGTCTTCCTGCTGCAGCAGGAGGTCGCGAAGATGGGCATCACCGGCCCCGAGGGCCACCCGCTCTCGCGCCCGCCGATGGTCGAGGGCGAGGCGGCCAACCGCGCCATCGCGATTGCCGATGTGCTGGGCGTGCCTATCTACATCGTGCATGTGTCCTGCATCGAGGCGGCCGAGGCGATCGCCCGGGCCCGCGCACGCGGCCAGCGTGTCTATGGCGAGGTGCTGGCCGGGCACCTCTTGATCGACGACAGCGTCTACCGCCATCCCGATTTCGCCACCGCCGCGGCCCATGTGATGAGCCCGCCCTTCCGCCCCAAGATCCACCAGGACTTTCTGTGGCGCGGTCTGCAAAGCGGCCAGCTGCACACCACGGCCACCGACCACTGCACCTTCTGCCCCCAGCAGAAGGCCGCCGGCCTGGAGAACTTCGCGAAGATCCCGAACGGCTGCGGTGGCATCGAGGAGCGCATGGCGGTGATCTGGGATGCCGGCGTCAACACCGGCCGGCTGACGCCCAGCGAGTTCGTCGCGATCACCTCCAGCAACACCGCCAAGCTCTTCAACCTCTACCCGCGCAAGGGCACGATCAGCGAAGGCGCCGATGCCGACCTGGTGCTGTGGGACCCGCAGGGCACGAAGACGATTTCGGCCAAGACCCAGCACAGCAAGGGCGACTTCAATATCTTCGAGGGCCGCACGGTGCGCGGCATCCCGAGTCACACGATCAGCCAGGGCAAGCTGGTCTATGCGAACGGCGAGTTGCGCGCCACGCCGGGCGCCGGCCGCTATCTGAAACGTCCCGCCTTCGGCCCGAATTTCCAGGCCGCCAAGGCGCGGGCGCAAGACCTGGCCCCGACGGCCGTTGTCCGTTAAGGAGCAGTACATCATGGACATGAAGACCAAGACCGATCTGAGCCAGCTGCGCGTCAATGGCGAGCGCCTGTGGGCTTCGCTGATGGAACTGGCCCGGATCGGCGCCACCGAGAAAGGCGGCGTCTGCCGTCTGGCGCTGACCGAACTGGACAAGCAGGGCCGTGATCTCGTGATCGGCTGGGCCAGGGAGGCCGGCATGACGGTGACGGTGGACAAGATCGGCAATGTCTTCATGCGCCGAGCCGGCCGCAACATGGCCCTGCCCCCGGTGATGACCGGCAGCCATATCGACACGCAACCGACCGGCGGCAAGTTCGACGGCAATTACGGCGTGCTGGCCGGCATCGAGGTGGTACGCACGCTCAACGACCATGGCATAGCGACCGAGGCGCCGATCGAAGTGGCTTTCTGGACCAATGAAGAGGGCTCGCGCTTCGTGCCGGTGATGATGGGCTCGGGCGTGTTCGCCAAGGCCTTCACGCTGGAGCATGCTTATGCGGCCACCGACACGGAGGGCAAGAGCGTCAAGGACGAGCTGGAACGCATCGGCTATATCGGCCCCGAGGAACCGGGCGACCACGCGATCGGCAGCTATTTCGAGACCCATATCGAGCAGGGTCCGGTGCTGGAGGACCACGACAAGACCATAGGCGTGGTCACCGGCGTGCTGGGCATCAAATGGTATGACTGCACCGTCACCGGCATGGAGGCCCATGCAGGACCAACACCGATGGCGCTGCGCAAGGATGCGCTGCAGGTGGCGACGGTGCTGATGCAGGAGGTGGTGGCCACCGCGCTGCGCTACGGACCGCACGGCCGGGGCACGGTGGGCATGGTGCAGGTGCACCCGAACAGCCGCAATGTGATTCCCGGCCGCGTCAAGTTCAGCATGGACATGCGCAACAGCACCGACGCGCTGGTTGATGCGATGGACGCCGACATCCGCCGGTTCGCGGCCGCGCTGAGCGCCAAGACCGGCTTAGCGATCCAAATCGAGCTGGTCTCGCACTACCCGGCCGCGCCCTTCCACCCGGACTGCGTGGCGGCCGTGGCCAAGGCGGCCGAGGCGTTGGGCTATTCAAACATGCCGGCCGTCTCGGGCGCCGGCCATGACGCCGTCTATATGGCGCGGCTGGCGCCGGCCGGGATGATCTTCATCCCCTGCAAGGACGGCATCAGCCACAACGAGATTGAGGACGCCAAGCCCGAGCACATCAGCGCCGGCTGCAATGTGCTGCTGCATGCGATGTTGAGCTCGGCCGGCGTCGCCGCCGCCCGCGGCGACTGAGGGTCATGGACGGACAGGGCCGGCCGCTTCAGTCGCGGCCGTGGCGTCCGTGGCCATGGCCGTGACCACGCCCGGGGCCGCGTCGGTCATCGTCGCGCCAGTCATTGCTGCGATCATCGCGATCGTGACGACGCTCATGGCGCCCGTCCCGATCGTAACGATCGCCATGACGGCGCTGGTAATGCGGCACATAGACGTCGCGGTACCAGTCGTCGCGCACAAAGTAGACCGGGCGCCCGCAGGCATCGTAGCGGCCGCAGTAATGGCGCCATTTCTTCTGGTGACCGGGCGGCACGCGCAGATAGACCGGCTCATAGACCACGCGGGGCGCACGGTGCACGATCATCGGCTCGGCATACACCAGCCGTGGCCGCGGCACATCGCCGATATCGATGCGACCGTAGAAACCGGGCTGGCCAATATGGACCGAAACCCCGATATCGCTGGCCTGGGCCATCAGGCCGCTGAGGGCCAGACCCAGGGATAGAAGCACTTTCTTGATCATCACGATTCTCCTGGATGCGAATTGTCAACGCATCAAGAGCGGCGCCGATGACGCACGAAACCAATGTTTACAGCATTGCCGGTGCTTAACAATCGCCGTGGCGCTTGGAGGGTCGGACCCTTGGGCACAGAATGCGCCCAGCCGCCCAACCGGAGATGCCCATGAGCCAGACCCAGACCCAACCGCACGCCTTCGCCAGCACGGTCGCCAGCTTCAGCACCGCCTCAGGCCGCAGCGGCCGCTACTACGCCTTGCCGCAGCTGGCGCGCCAGTTCCCGAATGTGCGGCGCCTGCCGCTGTCGCTGCGGGTGGTGCTGGAGTCGGTGCTGCGCAACTGCGACGGCAAGAAGATCAGTGCCGAGCATGTGGCCCAGCTGGCGAACTGGCAGCCCCGGGCCGAGCGCAAGGACGAGATCCCCTTTGTGGTAGCCCGCGTGGTGCTGCAGGACTTCACCGGCGTGCCCCTGCTGGCCGACCTGGCCGCGATGCGCAATGTCGCGGCCGCGGCCGGCAAGAATCCCAAGGCCATCGAGCCCCTGGTGCCGGTGGACCTGGTCGTCGACCACTCGGTGATGATCGACCACTACGGCACGAAGCAGTCGCTGGACCTGAACATGAAACTCGAGTTCGAGCGCAACCGCGAGCGCTACGAGTTCATGAAGTGGGGCATGCAGGCCTTTGACACCTTCGGCGTCGTGCCCCCGGGCTTCGGCATCGTGCACCAGGTGAACCTGGAGTACCTGGCGCGCGGGGTGCACAAGACCGGCAACAAGGGCGAGAAGATCTATTACCCCGACAGTCTGGTCGGCACCGACAGCCACACGACGATGATCAATGGCATCGGCGTGGTGGGCTGGGGGGTGGGCGGCATCGAGGCCGAGGCGGCGATGCTGGGCCAGCCGGTCTATCTGCTGACCCCCGATGTGGTGGGCTTCGAACTCAAGGGCCGGCTGCGCGAGGGCTGCACCGCCACCGATCTGGTGCTCACCGTGACCGAGATCCTGCGCCAGCACAAGGTGGTCGGCAAGTTCGTCGAGTTCTTTGGCGCGGGCACGGCCAGTCTCAGCGTGCCGGACCGCGCCACCATCGCCAATATGGCGCCCGAGTATGGCGCGACGATGGGCTTCTTCCCGGTGGACGACAAGACGCTGGAGTACTTCCGTGGTACCGGCCGCAGCAAGGCCGAGATCGAAGCCTTCGAGGCCTATTTCAAGGCGCAGCAGATGTTTGGCGTTCCTCAGCTGGGGGAAATCGACTACAGCAGCGTGATCAGCCTGGACCTGGGCCAGGTCGTGCCCTCGCTGGCTGGCCCCAAGCGGCCGCAGGACCGCATCACCATCAGCGATCTGTCCAGCGGCTTCACGAGCCTGTTCAGCAAGCCCGCCGCCGAGAACGGCTTTGGCCAGCCCGCCGCCAAGCTCGACCAGGTATTCAAGACCAGCAGCGGCTTGGAGATCAGGAACGGCGATGTGCTGATCGCCGCGATCACCTCCTGCACCAACACCTCCAACCCCAGCGTTCTGCTGGCCGCCGGCCTGCTGGCCAAGAAGGCGGTCGAGGCGGGCTTGCGGGTACGCCCCCATATCAAGACCTCGCTGGCGCCGGGCTCGCGCATCGTTACCGAGTACCTGCAGAAGGCCGGCCTGCTGCCCTATCTGGAGAAGCTGGGCTTCAACCTGGCGGCCTATGGCTGCACCACCTGCATCGGCAATGCCGGCGACCTGGCGGCCGAGCTCAACGAGGTGATCACCAGCAACGATCTGGTCTGCGCCGCCGTGCTCTCGGGCAATCGCAATTTCGAGGCCCGCATCCACCCCAATCTGAAGGCCAACTTCCTGGCCTCGCCGCCGCTGGTCGTGGCCTACGCGATCGCCGGCAATGTGACGGTGGACCTGATGACCCAGCCGGTGGGTCTGGGCAGGAAGGGCAAGCCGGTATTCCTGGGCGACATCTGGCCCAGCAGCGAGGAGGTCTACGCGCTGATGAAGTACGCGATGAACCCCAAGGCCTTCAAGCAGAACTATGAGCAGGTGGACAAGAAGCCGGGCAAGCTCTGGCAGGCCATCAAGGGGGTGAACGGCCAGGCCTACGACTGGCCCAAGAGCAGCTACATCGCGCAGCCGCCCTTCTTCCAGGGCTTCACACAGGAGCCGGTGTTCACCGCGGCAGGTGTGAGCGGAGCCCGCATCATGGCCCTGTTCGGCGACTCGATCACCACCGACCACATCTCCCCGGCCGGCGCGATCAAGCCCAGCTCGCCAGCGGGCCTGTACCTGCAGGCCCAGGGCATCAAGCCGGCCGACTTCAACAGCTACGGCTCACGCCGCGGCCATCACGAGGTGATGATGCGCGGCACCTTCGCCAATGTGCGAATCAAGAACCTGATGCTGCCGGCCCGGCCCGACGGCAGCCAGGAGGAAGGCGGCCTGACCCTGGTCCAGCCTGGCGGCGCCAAGCTGCCCATCTATGACGCCGCGATGCACTACCAGGCCGCCGGCACGCCGACGGTGATCTTTGCCGGCGAGGAATACGGCACCGGTTCCAGCCGCGACTGGGCCGCCAAGGGCACCCAGCTGCTGGGCATCAAGGCGGTGATCGCGCGCAGCTTCGAGCGCATCCACCGCTCCAATCTGGTCGGCATGGGCGTGCTGCCGCTGCAGTTCAAGCCAGGCGACAGCTGGGAGACCCTGGGCCTGAAAGGCGACGAACTGATCGACATCCAGATCCCCGGCGTTCTGGCCCCGCAGCGTGAGGCCACGCTGGTGATCACCAGCGCCGATGGCAGCCGCCGGCAAGTAACGCTGACGCTGCGCATCGACACGCCGATCGAGGTCGATTACTACCGCCACGGCGGCATCCTGCCCTTTGTGCTGCGGCAACTGCTGGCGGTATGAGCCTCATTCCAGGGGCATGCCCCGCTCCGCCAGCAGCTTCTCCAGCGCCGGCAGCAGCGGCCCCAGCCGCTCCTCGATCGCATCGCGCACCGTGTCGACGAATACCTGCGTCTGCCGCTCGATCTCGATGTTCAGAGCAGCGCCCACATCCTTCTCGCCAAAGCTGGTCATGCGCAGGGTCTCGGGAATCAGCCAGACCTCGAACCAGCCGGCACCGCCGGGTTCGCGCTGGGCTTCGGCCACGGTCAGGCTGGCTCCGTTGATCGCGATATAGCCCTTGGCGAAGACATAACGCATCCACGGCGCGGGCACTGCGATGCGCAGCACATGGTTGTTCTCGGGCCGACGGATCTGCGCGATGCTGGCCTGGAAGTCCACATGGCCGGACAGCGGGTGGCCGCCGATCTCGGCACCGTCCCTGGCAGCGCGCTCCACATTGAGACGGCTGCCGGGCTTCAGTTCGGCCAAGGTGGTCAGTCTGAGGCTCTGCTGCATCACATCGAACTCGGCCTGGTCGGGGCCGGGCAACGCCGTCACCGTCAGGCAGACGCCATCGCAGGCCACGCTGGCGCCGATCTCCAGGCCGCTGCAGAAGCCCTCGGGGAACTGCAGCGTGAGGCTGCTCAGGCCGGGCTTCTCGCTGATGGCCGCCACGCTGGCGATGCCTTGCACAATGCCGGTGAACATCAGGCATGCTCCTTGAACAGGTCGGGGCTGAAGCCCAGGCTCAGGCGCTGGTCGGCCCATTGCACGACCGGGCGCTTGATCACGCTGGGCTGCTGCTGGGCCAGTGCCGCAGCCGTCGCCGCGTCGACCACACCGGCCTTGTGCGCTTCGTCGAGCTTGCGCCAGGTGGTGCCGGCGCGGTTGATCAGCTGCTCCCAGCCGAACTCGGCCATCCAGCGCTGCAGCGGCTCGACCGGTACGCCGGCCTTCTTGTAGTCGTGGAACTGGTAGGCCAGGCCTTGCGCCTCCAGCCAGGCGCGCGCACGCTTGACGGTGTCGCAGTTGGGGATGCCGTAGACGGTGATCATGGATGGCTTCATCGAACAGATTCAAACAGTCTGCCACGCTACCATGAGCACCGATGATTGACTGGCTAGACGAGCAAACCCTTGACTTCCCGCCCAGCAGCCAGGCCCTGGGGCCGGGCTCGGAGGCAGCGGGCCTGCTGGCCGCGGGCGGCGATCTGAGCCCCGCGCGCCTGGCGGCCGCCTATGCGCGCGGCATCTTTCCCTGGTACGGCCCCGGCCAGCCCATTCTGTGGTGGTCGCCCGATCCGCGCATGGTGCTGCAGACCCGGCACTTCAAGCTGAGCCGCTCGCTGCGCAAGACCATCGCCCGCTTCCGCCAGACGCCCGGCTGTGCGATCCGCATCGACAGCGCCACCCCCGCCGTGCTGCGCGCCTGCGCCGAATCGCCGCGCGAGGGGCAGAACGGCACCTGGATACTGCCCGAGATGCAGGCCGCCTATGCGCGCTGGGCCAGCCTGGGCGCGGTGCACAGCGTCGAGACCTGGATGGACGGCGAGTTGGTGGGTGGACTCTATGGTGTCAATCTGGGCCGCATGTTTTTCGGCGAATCGATGTTCATGCGGCGCCGCGACGCCTCCAAGATCGCGCTGGCCGCCCTGGTCTGTCTGTGCCGCGAGTTCGGCATCCCATGGATAGACTGTCAGCAGAACACCGGCCACCTGGCCTCGCTGGGGGCCGCCGAGCTGCCCCGCCAGGACTTCGAGGCGCATCTGGCGCGGGTTATCAAGGAGCCCAGCCCCAGGCCTTGGGCCTACCATGCGGACCTGTGGCGCCATCTCGACGGAGAATCCGCCGCTGAGCCGGCCGCCCCCGGATCCGACTCTGCCACCCTCCCGCATCTGCCCGAGCCCCTGCCGTGACGCATCCCAAAGAGCTACCGCTTTCCCAGCTGCAGTTCTATGCCACCGCGCCCTACCCCTGCAGCTACCTGCCCGACCGGCAGGCGCGCTCGCAGGTGGCCACGCCCAGCCACCTGATCCACGCCGATGCCTATTCCGGCCTGGTGGAGGCCGGCTTTCGGCGCAGCGGCCTGTTCACCTACCGGCCCTACTGCGATGGCTGCAAGGCCTGCGTGCCAATGCGCATCCCGGTGGAACGGTTCCAGCCCAGCCGCAGCCAGCGCCGTGCCTGGCGCCAGCACCAGGCCCTGCAGGCGCGGGTGATGCGCCTGGGCTTCAGCGAGGAGCACTACCAGCTCTATCTGCGCTACCAGGCCGGCCGCCACAGCGGCGGCGGCATGGACCACGACAGCGTGGACCAGTACACCCAGTTCCTGCTGCAAAGCCGCATCAACTCCCGTCTGGTGGAGTTCCGCGAGCCGACGGCCGACGGCGCACCGGGCCGGCTGACGATGGTCTCCATCCTCGATGTGCTCAGCGACGGCCTGTCGGCCGTCTACACCTTTTTCGAGCCCGAGGAAGGCAGCAGCTACGGCAGCTACAACGTGCTGTGGCAGATCGCCCAGACGCGCCAGCTGGGCCTCTCCCATCTCTATCTGGGCTACTGGATCGCCGAAAGCCCCAAGATGGCCTACAAGGCCCGCTTCAGGCCGCATGAGCTGCTGCGCGAGGGGCGCTGGCGGCAGGCGGAACCGGGGCGGGAATCGGGGCAGCAGGCATAGGCCTAGGGCCGGGCGGGCGACAGGTCCAGCCGAAACAGCACCTCCTCGGCCAGTGCCAAGCTGCTGGTCAGGCCCGGCGACTCGATGCCCAGCAGATTGACCAGGCCCGCCAGCCCATGCTGGGCCGGGCCGTCGATGCGGAAGTCCGGCGCCGGTTCGCCCGGCCCATGGATCTTGGGCCGCACGCCGCTGTAGGCCGGCTGCAGCGCGCCGTCCGGCAGCGCCGGCCAGTAGCGCCGCACATCGGCATAGAAGACTTCGGCCCGCGCCGGATCGACGCGGTAATCGATGCCTGCCGGATCGGGAACATCGTCCAGCCACTGCGCGTCGGGGCCGAAGCGAGCCTGGCCGCCCAGGTCCAGGGTCAGGTGCACGCCCAGCCAGGCGTCCTGCGGCAGCGGATAGACCAGGCGCCCAAACGGCGCCCGGCCGGCCAGCGCGAAATAGCAGCCCTTGCTGTAGTGGGCCGGCGGCTGCCAGACGGCGGCCAGGCCAGCGGTGGCTGCCGCCACGGCCGGCGCCCACAGGCCGGCGGCATTGACGACGATGCCGGCGGCCAGCTCCATCTCCCCCTCGGGGCTGGCCACGCGCAGCACATGGCCCCCGGCCGTCGGCTCTATGGACAGCAGGCGCGACTCCAGCGCCACCATGCCACCGGCCCGCTCCAGATCGCCCTGCAGCGCCAGCATCAGGCCATGGCTGTCGACGATGCCGGTCGAGGGCGAGAGCAGCGCGGCCTCGCAGCGCAGCGCCGGCTCCAAGGCCTGGGCCTCGCGCTGGCTCAGCCAGCGCAGATCGTCGACCCCGTTGCGGGCCGCCTTGGCGGCCAGCTGCTCAAGACCGGCCAGCTGCTCGGGCTCGGTGGCCACCACCAGCTTGCCGCAGCGGCTGTGCGCCACGCCATGGCTGTCAGCGAAGTCATAGAGCAGCTGCTTGCCACGCACGCAGAGCCTGGCCTTCAACGAGCCCTCGGGATAGTAGAGCCCGGCATGGATGACCTCGCTGTTGCGCGAGCTGACGCCGCTGCCGATCAGCGTCTCGCGCTCCAGTACCAGGGTCTCCAGACCTTGCCGGGCCAGGGCCCGTCCCACAGCCAGGCCCACCACGCCGGCGCCGATCACCACTGCTGCTATCTTGTCCATGGCAGCGATTGTGACAATCCCCACAGGGCCGGCCGCAACATCCGTTCACAAAATCACGCTGACACCGGACTGACGCGGCGAGCCCCGGGCTTTCACCTAGAACAGCCGCCAGCCGGGCACGCACACTGCGCAGCCATCAAGCCCCGCAGAGGGCGATAGTCGCACGGCAGCTCCTGTCTGGCTGGGCGGCAACAAGCTGGGAGGACCAGCCATCGCGAGGGAAGTCCCATGAGCAGCCAGACCGCACGCCGCGTCCTGATCGTTGACGACAGCCGGGCCATACAGGCCATCATCCGGCGTGCCCTCGAATGCGAGGAACTGGGGCCGATGCAGATACAGACCGCCTGCGACGGCGCCGAGGCGCTGGACAAGGTCGAGAGCTTCAGACCCGATCTGGTGCTGTCGGACTGGCATATGCCCGGCGTCTCCGGCATCGAAATGCTGCAGACCCTGCGCCAGACCGGCCACGGCCATGTGCCGGTGGGCTTCGTCACCACCGAGAACCGGGCCGAGCGCCTGGACCAGGCACGCAGCAATGGCGCGGTCTTCGTGCTGCCCAAGCCTTTTGACGACCGCGCCCTGCGCCAGGCGGTCCGCCACAGCTTCGGCCAGCCCTCGCGTCCCAGCCTGCTCACGCCCCGGCCAAGCACTGCGGAGATGGCGCCGCCCAGGCCCGCCGCTGCCGGTGCACTCGAATCCCTGGCCCAGCTGCAGCAGCTGCTCTTCACCCATCTGGGCACGCGCAGCTTCGATCTGCTACGCGCCGAACACGGCCCGGAGCTGGCCCATCAGGTGCCGCAGCTGATCGCGCTGTACGGCAGCGCCGGCCGCAAGGGCGCCTATGCGCTGGGCCTGCTGGACCTGCAGGCCTGCTGCCTGATCGGCGGCATGGCGGCGGGCTGCAGCCCGGCCGAGATCCAGCAGGCCATCCAGGCCGAGAAGCCCGCACCCAAGCAGATCGAGCATGCCAGCCGCTTCATGCGGGCCCTGGCCGCCCAGCTGAAGAAGCGCAGCCCGGCCGACGCACCCGCGCTGAGCGCGGCCCGCCTGACCCAGCAGCCCTTCGACAAGCTGCCCGCGCTGCTGAACGAGAACCTCGGGCGCAGTGATCTGACGCTGCGCATCAACGGCATCACCACCGGCAGGCTGTGCCTGCTGCTGGTCTGAGGCGCGCAGGGCCATGGCGATAGCGCTGGAGAGTCTGGCCAGCCTGGGCGTGCTGATCGCCAACGGCATCTTCATCGTGATTGCGGTGGCCGGCTATCTGCGCATGAACAGCCATGAGCAGCGCCGCCAGCAGTATCTGCACCATGCACTGCAGGAATCGCGCGAGGCCGGCCTGCAGCTCAAGAGCGTGGCCCGCGAGCTGCAGCATATGCTGGACCGCGCCGAACGCAGCCTGGCCTGGCGACGCGCCGAAGCCGTGGAACCCGCGCCGCAGCCCTTCAATGCCCAGTCCTTCGGCCAGGACCCGGATATGAGCCGGCTGGCCACGCCCGAGTCAGCCCAGTCCATGGCGCCGCAGGACTTTGCCGAATGGCAGCGTCTGCAGCAGGTGGAGATTGACAGGCTGCTGCAGCAGCGCCGTCATCTGCTGCAAGCCCTGGAAGCCGCGCAGCGCCAGGCCACCGAACGCCAGACGCGCGGCACCCCGCGCGACCACGGCCGCCCCGAACAGCTCGACAAACTTGAAAAACAGCTGGACGAGATGCGCGACCGGCTGCGCCGCAGCCTGGTCGAGAAGGACTTCATCGAAGAGCGGCTGCTGGTGTTGGATGCCGCCGAGCGCCAGGCCCGGCCCTGAAGTGCCCGCCGCCTGTGCCTGGGCTCAGCGCGTCCGCCTGGCCAAGCTGTGGCGAACCACCAGGGCCGCGTCAGGGCTGAAGTCGCCGGCTTCGAGACGCTGATGGAGTTCGTCAGCTGCCAGCAACAGGAACTCGCTGACCTCGCCATCACGGTTGTGCGGCACAAAGCCTGCCGGCAGCGCCAGCTCATAGATGTGCAGCACCTCGTCGTGCAGACCCTCGGCCTCGATGCGCCGGCTGCGCAGCGCGCCAACCGCCTGCAAGCCCGCTGAAAGCAGCGGCGCCACGCCGGCCTCCTCCCACAGCTCGCGCCGCGCGCAGGCGACCGGCGCCTCGCCGGCGCAGAGGCCGCCGGCGGCCAGATTGTCTAGCCGCGCTGGATCGGTGGCCTTGTGCAGCGCGCGCCGACCGCAGACCATGCGGCCATCGGGCAGCCAGGCATTGATATGCACCGCGCGGCTCATCAGGCCCAGGCAGCGAAAGGCGGCACGCTCCAGCCGGAACAGCTCGTCGCCCTGCTCGCGGCAGGGATCATCGACCGGCCGCTCGCAGGCGTACAGCTCGTCGCGCCAGCCGCGGATCAGGCCCTGCTCGCGCAGGCGCTGGGCGGCCAGGCGCAGCCCGGTCTCGCGCCGCGCCGGCCCGGGCTGCCAGCGCAGTAGCGCAGGTAGCAGCAGCGCACCCGGCAGCAGCGGTGCCAGCTGCCCCGCCCTGACGGCCGATAGACAGCCCAGCATGAAGCCGTCGATCTCCAGGCCCAGCCAGCCCGCGGGCGGATGGGGCTCAGTCACGGCCGGTACCGCGCAACCGGGTCTGACTCAGCGCGCCGGCCGAATCGAGGATGGGATAGGCGATCGAGCAGATATGGCCGTTGATGCGCTTCAGCTCACTGATCAGGTCCAGATGCAGCGAGCTGGTCTCTATGCTCTGGGCGGTATTGTCCTGCAGCCGGGCGATATGGGTGGCGGCGTACTCCAGCTCCAGATCGCGGAAGCGCGCCTTCTCCTCCAGCAGCTTCTGGGCATCGCGCAGATGGCCATCGAGGAAGACGCTCATGCCCAGGCGCAGATTGGCCAGCAGGCGTTCATGCAGATGGCAGATCTCTGCCATGCCCGCCTCGGAGAAATTGCGACCCTTGCGGATCTTCTTGTCCTCGATGTCCTCCAGGATGCGCTCTATCGTGTCGCCGATCTGCTCCATATTGATGGTGAAGCTGACGATATCGGTCCAGCGCCTGGCCTCGCGTTCGGACAGCGCCTCGCGCGAGATCTGGGTCAAATAGAACTTGATCGCCGAGTAGAGCTCGTCGACCGTGTCATCGAGCTTGCGCAGCTCGGCGGAGAGCTGCACATCGCTGTTCTTGATCACCGGCAGGATGCCGCGCAGCATGGTCTCCACCACATCGGCCTGGTGCAGGGCCTCGCGGGCCGCGCCGGAGATGGCCAGCGAGGGCGTGCCCAGCACCATGGGGTCCAGATGGCGCGGCCGCGCCGAGCCGGCCGGCGGCGCCGGCATCACCATGAAGCGCTCCAGCAGCCTGGCCATCGGGGTCACGAAGGGGCTGAACAGCAGGGCCATCAGTACATTGAAGCCCAGATGCAGCGCGATCACCTGCTCGGGCACGCTGCCGAACCATTGCTGCAGCTCGATGTGGATCCAAGGCAGCAGCGGCACCACGACCGCGCAGGTGGCCAGCTTGAAGAGCAGATTGCCCAGCGGCAGACGGCGGGTCGACACATCAGCCTTGGAGGTGGACAACACCGCGAGCACGCCGCTGCCGACATTCGCGCCCATCACCAGCCCCAGCGCCACGCCAGCCGGCACCATGCCCGAGCCCGCCAGCGTGGCGGTCAGCAGCACCACCGCCAGGCTGGAATAGGACATGACCGTCAGCGCGGCGCCGACCAGGATCTCGAGCAGCACCTCGTTGGGCAGTGCCACCAGCAGCGCGCGGACTGCCGGGCTCTGGGTCAGCGGCTCGGTGCTGGCGACGATCAGCTTCAGCGCCAGCGTGATCAGGCCCAGACCGATGCAGACTCGCCCCAGCCGACCGGCGGTGGTCTTTTCCTGCGAGATGAAGAGCACCACGCCGGTGAAGATCAGCGCCGGCGAGAGCCACGAGAGATCGAAGCTGAACACCACCGCCATCAACGCCGTGCCCATATCGGCGCCCAGCATCACCGCCAGCGCCGCCGCGGTGGAGACCAGACCCTGGCCGACGAAGGAGGCCACGATCAGGCAGGTGGCGGTGCTGGACTGCAGCAAGCCGGTGACACCCAGGCCGGCCAGCATCGCGAACGGGCGGGTGCTGACGCTCTTGGCCAGCAACTCGCGCAGGTTCGCGCCGAAGACGCGCAGCACGCCGGTACGGACGATATAGGTGCCCCAGACCAGCAGGGCGATGGCAGCCAGGAGATTGAGCAGATGCAGCATGTGCCGGCCATTCTGCGCCAAGCGCGATGCCGTCCACCGGCAAGCGAGCAAGAAAAAACCCCGCCATGCCTGCGCATGACGGGGTTGATCTGGTGGGCGGTGCAGGGTTCGAACCTGCGACCCCTGCCGTGTGAAGGCAGTGCTCTACCGCTGAGCTAACCGCCCGGTTGTCTGGCGGCAACGACCTGTGTCCAGTATGGGCCCCGATACGATTGCCGAGGCCATGGTCTGGTGGGCGGTGCAGGGTTCGAACCTGCGACCCCTGCCGTGTGAAGGCAGTGCTCTACCGCTGAGCTAACCGCCCGGTCTGGTCGATGACTGGATCGGCAACCGGCTTTTTCAAGCCCGCCTCGATTTCGTCAACCGGGAAGCCAGCGATTATGCCACGGCTTTTTTTGCTTTCACAAGGCCGCTGCAGATTCTTGCCAAATCTTCTTGCCGCCGCAGGCCTTGTCCAGATCGGCCAGGGCCTTGGCATGGGCCTGCAGCTCGGCCTCGCTGGCCTGCAGCACCGGCAGGCTAAAACGGCTCAGGTCCACCGGCTCGACCAGGGCTTCGCCATCGCCGACTTGCCCCTTGCCCTGCCCCTCGCCCTCCTCGATCACCAGCGAGTCCTGACCCCGGGTCATGTGGATATAGACCTGGGCCAGCAGCTCGGCATCCAGCAAGGCGCCATGCAGCGTGCGATTGGAGTTGTCGACCTCCAGGCGGCGGCACAGCGCGTCCAGCGAGTTGGCCTTGCCGGGGAACATCTCGCGTGCCATCAGCAACGTGTCCAGCACGCCGTCCACCACATCGTTGACCGGCGCCTTGCCCAGGCGCTTCAGCTCGGCATTGACGAAGCCCAGATCGAAGGGCGCGTTGTGGATCACCAACTGGGCGCCTGCCACGAAGTCGAGCAGCTCGCCGGCGATCTCGGCGAACTTGGGCTTGGTGGAGAGGAACTCCTCGGTCAGCCCGTGCACCCGCAGCGCATCCTCATGGCTGGCGCGTTCGGGATTGATGTAGAGGTGCAGATTGTTGCCGGTGAGCTGGCGGTTGACCATCTCCACACAGCCGATCTCGACCAGGCGGTCGCCGCCCTCGGCATGCAGGCCGGTGGTTTCGGTATCGAAGAAAATTTGGCGCATATCAGTGCTTGGGCTTGCGGGAGGCCCAGACCCAGACGGCCAGACCCGCCGCGATCATGGGCAGCGACAGCCATTGTCCCTGACTGAGGTTCAGGGCCCTCAGGCCGAGAAAGTCATCCGGCTCGCGGAAATACTCGGCGGCAAAGCGCAGCAAGCCATAGCCGCTCAGAAAAGCCCCGGAGACCTGGCCGGTGGCACGCGGTTTCCTGGCGTAGAGCCACAGGAGCACAAAGAGCAGCAGGCCTTCGCCAAGAAACTGGTAAATCTGCGAAGGGTGTCGTGCGATACCGCCGTCATGCGCCTGCGGGAAGATCATGGACCAGGGCAGATCGGCCGTTGCGGCCCGCCCCCACAGCTCGCCATTGATGAAGTTGCCGACCCGGCCGGCCGCCAGGCCGGTGGGCACGCAGGGCGCGATCAGGTCGGTCACCTCGAAGAAGCGCCGGCCGCGCAGGCGCGCGAACAAGGCCATGGCCGCGACAACACCCAGCAGCCCGCCGTGGAAGGCCATGCCGCCCTTCCAGACCGCCAGCACCTCGCTCAGATTGTGCAGGTAGTAGTCCGGCTTGTAGAACAGCACATAGCCCAGACGCCCGCCCAACACCACGCCGACCACGCCGAAGAAGAGCAGATCGTCGACATCGCGCTTGCTCCAGCCCGCCTGCGCGAACTGGGGCTGCTGCACCCGACGCCCCGCCAGATACAGGAAGAGGCCGAAGGCGGCCAGATAGGTCAGGCCGTACCAGTGGATGGCCAGGGGCCCGAGCTGGAGGGCAATGGGATTGAACTGGGGGTGCACCCACATGGCGGGAGTCCTGCGCTGCTGATCGAGGCGCGAATCATAGTGATTGCGCGCGGCAGCCCGACCGGTCCCGGCGCGGCATCAGCCCAGCTGCGCGCGCACATGCTCGACAAAGCGACGCACGGCCGGCGCTGCGTCAGCCCGCCAGATCAGGCTGGTCTCGGCCTGCGGCACCTCGACGCGCAACTGCTTGTAGACCACGCCGGCGCGCTGCAAGCCCATCAGGGCCGCCGGCACCCAGGCCGCGCCCATGCCAGCCGAGACCAGGTTGACGATGGTCTGCATCTGTATCGCCTCCTGGGCGATGCGCGGCGTCGCCTGGTGATCGCGATAGAAGGCCAGCACCGCATCGAACAGCGAGGGCGCGATCTCGCGCGGGAAGATCACCAGAGGCAGGGCCAGCGCAGCGCGCAGCTCGGGCCGCGGTTTCAGCGCCAGCGGCTCGCTGCCGGGCAGGGCCAGCACCAGCGGCTCCAGGCTGACGCTGAGCCGTTCGAAACCGGCCGGCAGCACGCCCGGCGCATGCAGGATGAAGCCGGCATCGAGCTGCCCCTCGGCAAAGGCCTGCAGCTGCACATCCAGCGTGGCCTCGCGCAGGCTCAGGCCGATATCGGGATTACGCTCCCTGAAGACGCGCAACCAACGCGGTAGTTCACCAAAACCCACGGTCGAGACGAAGCCCAGGCGCAGCTGACCGCTCTGCCCCAGCGCGGCGGCACGCACCAGAGCGCCCAGGCCCTCGGCCTCCAGCAGCAGGCGCTGGGCCTGCGGCAGCAGGGCCGCACCGGCCGGGCTGAGCGCCACCGAACGGCTGCTGCGCTCGAACAACGGCGCGCCGAGCTCGGCCTCCAGCTTCTGGATGGCCTGGGTCAGCGGCGGCTGGGTCATGTGCAGACGCTGGGCGGCGCGGCCGAAGTGCAGCTCCTCGGCCACGGCGACGAACTGGCGCAGGCTGCGCAACTCGATCATATCGGTCTTTCATATCAATTCTGATTCAATAATATATTTGAAAGCCCGCTACCCGCCACGCATACTGCGGCGCAAACCCAAGCCCAGCAGGAGTCACGATGAGCCAGGACAGCCAAGACAAGGGCGGCGCCAACCGCCGCTCGAAGAACATCACCGAGGGTGTCGCCCGCGCGCCGAACCGCTCCATGTACTACGGCATGGGCTACCAGGAGAGCGATTTCGGCAAGCCCATGATCGGTGTGGCCAACGGGCACTCGACCATCACCCCCTGCAACTCAGGCCTGCAGAAGCTCGCCGACGCGGCGGTGATCGGACTGAAGGAAGCCGGTGCCAACCCGCAGATCTTCGGCACGCCCACCATCTCCGATGGCATGGCCATGGGCACCGAGGGCATGAAATACAGCCTGGTCTCGCGCGAGGTGATCGCCGACTGCGTCGAGACCTGTGTCGGCGGCCAATGGATGGACGGCGTCATCGTCATCGGCGGCTGCGACAAGAACATGCCTGGCGGCATGATGGGCATGCTGCGCGCCAATGTGCCCTCGCTCTATGTCTATGGCGGCACCATCCTGCCCGGCAAGTACAAGGGCCAGGATCTCAACATCGTCTCGGTCTTCGAGGCCGTGGGCCAGTTCAGCGCCGGCAAGATGAGCGAGGAAGACTTCTGCCAGATCGAGCGCCGCGCCATTCCTGGCAGCGGCTCCTGCGGGGGCATGTATACCGCCAACACCATGAGCTCCTCCTTCGAGGCGCTGGGGCTTTCGCTGCCCTACTCGTCCACGATGGCCAATGTGGAGGACGAGGTCGTCGCCAACGTCAAGCGCGCGGCGGCCCTGCTGGTCGAGGCGGTCAAGCGGGATCTGAAGCCGCGCGACATCGTGAGCAAGCAGGCGATCGAGAACGCGGTAGCGGTGATCATGGCCACCGGCGGCTCCACCAATGCGGTGCTGCACTTCCTGGCCATCGCCCATGCGGCCGGGGTGGAGTGGAGCATCGACGACTTCGAGCGGGTGCGCCGCCGCACGCCGGTGCTGTGCGATCTGAAACCCAGCGGCAAGTACCTGGCCATCGATCTGCACCATGCCGGCGGCATCCCGGCGGTGATGAAGGAGTTGCTCAAAGCAGGGCTGCTGCACGGCGACTGCATGACCATCACAGGCAAGACCGTGGCCGAGAACCTGGCCGAGGTGCCCGATCTGCGCGCCGACCAGGACGTGATCCGCCCGGTCACCAAGCCCATCTATGCCGAAGGGCATCTGGCCATCCTGAAGGGCAATCTCTCGCCCGAGGGCTGCGTGGCCAAGATTACCGGCCTGAAGAATCCGGTGATCACCGGCCCGGCGCGGGTGTTCGACGATGAGCAGTCGGCGCTGGCCGCCATCATGGCCGGCAAGATCGTCGCCGGCGATGTGATGGTGCTGCGCTATCTGGGCCCCAAGGGCGGGCCCGGCATGCCCGAGATGCTGGCGCCCACCGGCGCCCTGATCGGCCAGGGCCTGGGCGAGAGCGTGGGCCTGATCACCGACGGCCGCTTCTCCGGCGGCACCTGGGGCATGGTGGTCGGCCATGTGGCGCCCGAGGCCTATGAGGGCGGTACGATCGCGCTGGTGCGCGAGGGCGACACCATCACGATTGACGCCCACCAGCTGCTGCTGCAGCTGCACGTGAGCGATGCGGAACTGGCCGAGCGCCGCGCTGCCTGGGTCAAGCCAGCACCGCGCTACACCCGCGGGGTGCTGGCCAAGTTCGCCAAGAACGCCTCCAGCGCCAGCTCTGGCGCGGTGCTGGACCGTTTCGAGTAAGCCGGATCAGGCCTTGAGCTAGCAACTGAGGGGCGACATGCGGTCGCCGCCTCAGCGCTTCTTCTGCTTGTCGCCGCGGCCCAGGGCTTCCAAGGCCTTCTGACGCCGGTCTTCCTTGCGCTCGTCCATGCGCTGCATGGCCTTGCGCTGGGTATGGCCGCTCTTGTCGGCCCAGGCCCACCAGAGCATGGCCAGGCCAAAAGGCGAGAGCACGAGCAGCCAACTCCACTGCACCACCGGCTCGATCTCCAGGAACTTGAGCAGGAGCAGAACCACGCCGATCAGGACAAACCACATCTGGAACACCTCTTGTTTTCAGGACTCGCTCGCCGTCAGCGCCCGTCAAGCCTGGCCCGTACAATGACGCGCATCGACGGTATCTCGACTGTAGACGACAACCGAAGCGCCGCGATCCGCGTTAGAGAACCCTCTTGTTCCAATTGCCGAAAGGAAGCCATGAAGTCCGCAATCTTTGCCCTGGCCGCCACCGCAGCCGCCCTCGCCGCTCCGGCCGCCTTCGCCAGCGCTGAGCTGGCCCAGAAGAAGAACTGCATGGCCTGCCATGCCACCGACAAGAAGCTGGTCGGCCCCGCCTACAAGGATGTGGCTGCCAAGTACGCCAAGGACAAGGACGCCACCAAGAAGCTGGCCGAGAAGATCATCAAGGGCGGTTCTGGCGTCTGGGGCCCCGTGCCCATGCCGGCCAATGCTCAGGTGAGCCCGGCCGAGGCCGAGCAACTGGCCAAGTGGGTGATGACGGTCAAGTAAAGACCACCCCCTACGCGCTGCTCGCGCCTCCTCAAAGGGGGCACGCCCGCAGGCCCGGCATAGCCGGATCCTCGGGCGTCGCTGGATGTGTCAAGGCCCGCGAACCGCGGGCCTTTTCTTTGGGTTTCGGGCCCGGGCTCAGTAAGCCTGGCCGAGCTGCTCGAGGATGGCCGGGTTCTCCAGCGTGCTGGTGTCCTGGGTCACGCTCTCGCCCTTGGCCACCGAGCGCAGCAGGCGGCGCATGATCTTGCCGCTGCGGGTCTTGGGCAGGTTGTCGCCGAAGCGTATGTCCTTGGGCTTGGCGATCGGACCGATCTCCTTGGCCACCCAGTTGCGCAGCTCGGCCGCGATCTTCTTGGCCTCGTCGCCGCTGGGACGCGGACGCTTCAGCACGACGAAGGCACAGATCGCCTCGCCGGTGGTGTCGTCGGGTCGACCCACCACCGCCGCCTCGGCCACCAGCTCGGTGCAGCTGACCAGGGCCGACTCGATCTCCATCGTGCCCATGCGGTGGCCGGACACGTTCAGCACATCGTCGATGCGGCCGGTGATCGTGAAATAGCCGGTCTCGGGGTCGCGGATCGCGCCATCGCCCGCCAGGTAATAGCCCTTCAGCTCGGGCGGGTAGTAGCTTTTCTTGAAGCGCTCCGGATCGCCCCAGATCGTGCGGATCATCGAGGGCCAGGGCTTCTTGACCACCAGGATGCCGCCCTGCCCGTTGGGCACGTCGTTGCCGGTCTCGTCGACGATGGCCGTCGTGATGCCCGGGAAGGGCAAGGTGCAGGAGCCCGGCACCAGCGGTGTCGCGCCCGGCAGCGGCGTGATCATGTGGCCGCCGGTCTCGGTCTGCCAGAAGGTGTCGACGATGGGGCAGCGGCCGCCGCCCACATGCAGGTGGTACCACTCCCAGGCGGCCGGGTTGATCGGCTCGCCCACCGAGCCCAGCAGGCGCAGCGAGCTCAGGTCATAGCGCTTGGGATGCACCGCCTCGTTGCTCTCGGCCGCCTTGATCAGCGAGCGGATCGCGGTCGGCGCCGTGTAGAAGATCGTGACCTTGTGCTTCTCGACCATCTGCCAGAAGCGGCCGGCATCCGGATAGGTGGGGATGCCCTCGAAGACGATCTCGGTGCCGCCCAGGGCCAGCGGCCCGTAGGTGATATAGGTGTGGCCGGTCACCCAGCCGATATCGGCGGTGCACCAGAACACATCGTCGGGCTTGAGATCGAAGGTCCACTTCGTGGTCAGCGCCGCATGCAGCAGATAGCCGCCGGTGCTGTGCTGCACACCCTTGGGCTTGCCGGTGGAGCCCGAGGTGTAGAGCAGGAACAGCGGATGCTCGGCCTCCACCCACTCGGGTTCGCACTCGGCGCTCTGGCCGGCCAGCAGCTCGTGCAGCCACAGATCGCGGCCCGCCACCCAGGCGATCTTGCCGCCGGTGCGCTGGTAGACGATCACATCCCTCAGCGTCGGGCAGCTGTTGTCGGCCAGCGCCTCGTCGACGATGGCCTTCAGCGGCAGCGACTTGCCGCCACGCTGCTGCTCGTCGGCGGTGATCACCATCACCGCGCCGGCATCCTGGACGCGGTCGCGCAGGCTCTGGGCCGAGAAGCCGCCGAACACCACCGAATGGGTGGCACCGATGCGGGCGCAGGCCTGCATCGCGGCCACGCCCTCCACCGACATCGGCATATAGATCACGACCCGGTCGCCCTTGCGGACGCCGCGGGCCTTCAGCGCGTTGGCCAGTTGGCTGACCTTGCCCAGCAGCTCACGGTAGGAGACCCGCGTCACCGTGCCGTCGTCGGCCTCGAAGATGATGGCGGTCTTGTCGCCCAGGCCCGCCTCCACATTGCGGTCCAGGCAGTTGTAGGAGACATTGAGCCGGCCGTCCTCGAACCACTTGAAGAACGGCGCCTCGCTGTCATTGAGCACCGTGCTGAACGGCGTCTGCCAGCTGATCAGCTCGCGCGCCTGGCGCGCCCAGAAGCCCTGGTAATCGGCCTCGGCCTCGGCCACCAGGGCCTGGTAACCGGCCATGCCTTTGACATGGGCGCTTGCCTGCCATTCGGCGCTCGGCAGGTACTGCTTGCTCTGAGTCATCGCTTTGTCTCCTCGGGCGAACAAGATCGTGGAAAAACCGTCGCTCGCACTGTGCGTGCTGTCTCTGACGAAGCGCTTACTCTAACCTTCAGATGCCATCTGCCCCGAGCTTGCCAAGGGCAAACACCCAAGCCCTAGAATCGCGAGCTCCATGCCCGGCCCTGCCTGCTTCCATGAACTCCTCCCCCCGTCGTCTGCCCCCGCTGCCCAACCTCATCTTCGCCAGCCGCTGGCTGCAGCTGCCCCTCTACCTGGGACTGATACTGGCGCAATGCGTCTATGTGTTCCAGTTCTGGACCGAACTCGTGCATCTGGTGGAAGCGGCCTTCGGCAACCAGGATGCGCTGGCCATGCTGGTCAAGAGCATCGGCTACAAGGCCACCCCGATCAAGGACGCCGCCGGCGCAGTCATCGGCTATGAACCCATTGCCAAGCTCAATGAAACCATCCTGATGCTGGTGGTGCTGGGCCTGATCGACGTCGTGATGATCTCCAATCTGCTGATCATGGTGATCGTCGGCGGCTACGAGACCTTTGTCTCGCGCATGCACCTCGAAGAGCACCCCGACCAGCCCGAATGGCTCAGCCATGTCAATGCCTCGGTGCTCAAGGTCAAGCTGGCCACCGCCATCATCGGCATCTCGTCGATTCACCTGCTGAAGACCTTCATCAACGCCGACAACTACAGCGAGAAGGTGCTGCTGTGGCAGACGGTGATCCACATCGCCTTCCTGTTCTCGGCGCTGGCGATTGCCGCGGCCGACCGCCTGATGCACCCCAGCGGCGACAAGCACTGAGGCCATGGCCAGCGCGGCGCTGCTCCTTGTCGGTCTGGTCCTGCTGGTGGCCGGCGCCGAGTTGCTGGTGCGCGGAGCCGGCAAGCTGGCCCTGAGCCTGGGCGTCACGCCGCTGGTGGTCGGCCTGACCATCGTGTCGATCGGCACCAGTGCGCCCGAAGTGGCGGTGTCGCTGGGCTCCGCGCTACAGGGACAGGCCGATCTGGCCCTGGGCAATGTGCTGGGCAGCAATATCTTCAACGTGCTGTTCATCCTGGGCCTGTCGGCCGCGATCCTGCCGCTCAGCGTCCATGCCCAGATCGTGCGCCAGGAAATCCCGGTGATGATCGGTGCCAGCCTGCTGATGCTGCCCATGATGCTGGACGGCCAGATCAGCCGCCTCGAGGGCGTATTGATGCTGCTGGCCATGGTGGGCTATACCGTGCACCTGCTGCGCAGTCCCGCGCAGGAAAGCGCCGAGGTGCAGCAGGAGCTGAGCAGCGAGCTACCACCGGACTCCCGCTGGGACCGCCACTGGAGCGTGCAGCTGCTGCTGATCCTCGGCGGGCTTGCGCTGCTGATCCTGGGCGCCCGCTGGCTGGTGGAGGCGGCGGTGGAGATCGCCCGCGGCCTGGGCGTCAGCGAACTGGTGATCGGCCTGACCATCGTCGCCGCCGGCACCTCGGCGCCCGAGGTGGCGACCTCGGTGATGGCCGCCCTGCGCGGCCAGCGCGACATCGCCATCGGCAATGTGGTGGGCAGCAATATCTTCAACATCCTGGGCTGCCTGGGCCTGGTCGCCAGCGTGGCGCCGGGCGGCATGCCGGTGGCGGCCGCGGCCCTGAACTTCGACTACTGGGTGATGCTGGCCACCGCCCTGGCCTGCCTGCCGGTGATGCTCAGCGGCCGCGAGATCGCCCGCTGGGAGGGCGCCGTCTTCCTCGGCTACTACGCGGCCTACTGCGCCTTCCTGATCCTGCGCGCCCAGCAGCACGATGCGCTGCCGGCCTTCAGCGGCGCGATGCTGAGCTTTGTGCTGCCGCTGACCATCATCGCGCTGGTGGCCTCGCTGATGCGCGGCCGGCGCCCGGGCTGAACTCAGCGCCCCGGCCGGGGCCTCAGGCCCGCGGCTGATCCTCGGGCAGCGGGGCCTGCGAGCGCAGGCGCAGATGCAGGGCCGCCTTGGCCAGCAGATTGGCCGAGACCGGCGCGGTGACGAAGACGAACAGCGTGATCAGCAGCTCGTGCAGCCCATGGTCGCCCTGGGCCCAGTGCAGCAGCAGGCTGGCCAGCAGCACCCCGCCCACCCCCAGCGTGCTGGCCTTGGTCGGCGCATGCAGGCGCATGAAGAAATCGGCAAAGCGCAGCATGCCAATCGCGCCGATCAGCGCGAACAGCCCGCCGATGAACAGCAGCGCCGCGATCAGCGCCTGAACCACCCAGTGCAAGTCCTGCATGCCATTCACTCCATCACATCACCGCGACTCAGATAGCGCGCCAGCGCCACCGTCGAAGCAAAACCCAGCAGCGCGATGATCAGCGCCGCCTCGAACAGCAGATCCATCTGCCAGCGCATGCCCAGCAGGATGACCAGGGCCAGCGCATTGATGTACATGGTGTCCAGCGCCAGCACCCGGTCGGGCAGCTCGGGGCCGCGCAGCAGGCGCCAGCCGCACAGCAGCAGGGCCAGGCCCACCGCGCCGGTGGCGAAGTCCAGCGCCCAGCCCAGCAGGTTCATTGGGGTCTCACTCATTCGAAGATCTCCAGCAGCGGCTGCTCGTAGCGCGCCTTGATCTGTGCAGCCAAGGCCGGCGCATCGGCGCAATCCAACGCATGCACCAGGATCTCGCCCGCTGCCTCGTCGACCACGCAGGACACCGTGCCCGGCGTGGTGGTGATGATGGTGGCCAGCAGCGTGATCGCGCCGGGCTGCTGCAGCGCCAGCGGCACCCGCACCCAGGCCGGCTGCGGGCGCGCGCTGGGCGACAGCACCAGGCGCGCCACCGTCAGATTCGACAGCACGATGTCCCACAGCACGATGAAGACAAAGCGCAGCGCCAGGCCCAGCCGCCGCGGCCGCAGTGCCGGCCCCAGAAAGCCCTGCACCAGGCGCGGCAGCAGCAGCCCCAGCAGCGCCGCGCTGAGCAGATGCGCCGGGGCCAGGCTGCGCTGCAGCAGCAGCCACACCAGGGCCAGCAGCAGCGACAGCACCGGATGCGCCAGCCAGCCGGCCGGCGCCTGCCGATGCGCGGGTTTCTTTTTCACCATGCTCAATGCCCTTCCGATACGGCACCCTTGCCCACGCCGGCCGGCAGCCGGCCGTCATAGGGCCGGGTGCTGCGCGCCGCCGCGCCGCCCTGCTCGGCCAGCACCGCCTCGGCATAGGCGGCGCGGTCCTGCAGCTGCAACGCGGCCGCCTCGGTATAGCGCTGTATCGGCGCTGCGGCCACGCTCATCAGCACGCTGGCCAGCAGCAGCGCGCCGGTCGCGCCCAGCAGCTTGAGGCTGCCGCCGGAACCGCCCGACCCCTGCTGCGCGGGCAGATCGCTGCGCACATGCCAGAACAGAATACTGCCGGCACGCGCCAGGCCCACCAGGGTCAGAAAGCCCACGCCCAGCACCACCGCCCAGACCGCCACCGCCCAGCCATGCGCGCTGGCCGCCTCCAGCAGCATCAGCTTGCCGATGAAGCCCGGCAGCGGCGGCAGACCGGCGGTCGAGGCCGCGGCCAGCAGCAGCATCAGGCCCAGCAGCGTCGGCTGGGCCACCGGCGAGGCCGGCACCAGCTGGCCGGCGGCATCGCCGCGCTGGGCCGCTACCAGCTCGGCCAGCAGGAACAGTGCGGCGATCACCAGCGTGCTGTTGAGCATGTAGTAGAGCGCCGCCCCCCAGGCCGCGCTGCCGAACAGGCCTATGCCCGCCAGCACCGTGCCCACCGAGGCGACCGTCAGCCAGGCCACCAGCCGCGCCAGCGTGCGGGCCGCCAGCGCACCCAGCACGCCGATCACGCTGGTCGCCAGCGCCAGCGGCAGCAGCACCGGGGCCGCCGTCAGCGCACTGGGCCCGGCCTCGGCGCCGAACACCACGCCATGCACCCGCAGGATCGCGTAGACCCCCACCTTGGTCATGATGGCGAACAGCGCCGCCACCGGCGCGCTGGCCGCTGCATAGGTGTTGGGTAGCCACATGGCCATGGGCATCAGCGCCGCCTTGAAGCCGAACACCACCAGCAACAGCAGCGCCCCGACCTGCAGTACCGCCGCATCGGGGGCCGCCGCCTCGCGCACGCGCAGCGCCAGATCGGCCAGGTTCAGCGTTCCGGTCTTCGCATAGATCAGCGCCACGCCGATCAGGAATAGCGCCGAGGCCAGCAGGTTCAGCACCACATAGTGCAGACCCGCCTTGAAACGCGCGCCGCCCTGCCCATGCACCATCAGCACATAGCTGGCGATCAGCAGCACCTCGAAGAACACGAAGAGATTGAACAGATCGCCGGTGACGAAAGCGCCGGCCAGCCCCATCAGCTGGAACTGGAACAAGGCATGGAAGTAGCGGCCATGGGCATCCCAGCCACCGCTGGCATACCACAGCACCGGCAGCGCCACGCAGGACGAGAGCAGCA
This sequence comes from Burkholderiaceae bacterium, assembly GCA_041920215.1. GTDB lineage: Bacteria > Pseudomonadota > Gammaproteobacteria > Burkholderiales > Burkholderiaceae_C > JAYRSJ01. The sequence continues at coordinate 66,921 of JAYRSJ010000003.1, forward strand.
GCATCAGCGCCCCCAGCCGGTCCACCAGCACCATGATGCCGAAGGGCGCGGGCCAGTCACCGACCCGGTAGGCGATCAGCTCGCCGCTCGCGGCCCGCTGCAGCAGCAGCCCCGCGATCAGCAGGCCCAGGCCCGCCGAGCCCAGCGCCAGGCGCCGCGCCCACAACAGCTTGCGGTGACCATGGCCGCCATGGGCCTCGCCGCCATGGTCGCCGATCAGCAGCAGCAAGAGCGCGGTCAGCGCCGGCAGCAGCACCGGCAGGATGGGCAGATGGTCGTTGAGCCAGCCGCTCATGGTCGCGCCTCGTCCGGCTCGGCGCCATCCACATGGTCGCTGCCGTTGTCGGCCCGGCTGCGCAGCGCCAGCTCGATGACGAAGCCGGTGGTGGCAAAGCCGATCACGATGGCCGTCAACACCAGGGCCTGCGGCAGCGGGTCGGCGACCGCCCTGCCCGGCTGCAGAATGGGCGGCGCCGCCGACCAGAGCCGGCCCATCGCGAAGATGAAGACATTGACCGCATAGCCCAACAACGACAGGCCCAGCACCACGGTGAAGCTGCGGCCGCGCAGCAGCAGGTACAGGCCGCAGGCGGTGACCAGGCCAATGCCGCTGGCCAGCAGGAACTCCATCGAGATCATCATGCCCTAGCCCCTTCCTTGCTCGCCGAACCCAGCACGGACAGCATCAGCATCGTCGCCCCCACCACGGTGATATAGACCCCCAGATCGAACAGCGCGGCGCTGGCCAGCGGCAGCTCGCCCAGCAGGGGCACGCTGGGATGGCCATGGGCGCTGGTCAGGAAGGGCTTGCCGAACAGCCAGGCGCCCGCGCCGGTTAGCCAGGCGATGCCCAGGCCCAGGCCTATCCAGCGCACATAGCGCCGGCCGGCGCCGGCCCGCAGCAGGGCCTCGACGCGCTGCTGGCCCTGGGCCATGTACTGCAGCACCAGGGCCACGCCGGTGATCAGGCCGGCGATGAAGCCGCCGCCCGGCAGGTTGTGGCCGCGCCAGAAGATATAGGCCGAGACCAGCAGCGCCAGCGGCAGCACCAGACGGGCCACCACCCGCAGCATCAGCGGCTGACGCGCGAAGCTCCAGGGCCGCCCGGCCGGGTCCAGTGCCGGCTTGCGCACCCGCAGGCCGTCCAGCAGGGCCAGCACGCCGACCGCGGCGATGCCCAGCACGGTGATCTCGCCGAAGGTGTCGTAGCCGCGGAAGTCCACCAGGATCACATTGACCGCATTCGTGCCGCCGCCCAGCGGCAGCGAGTTCTGCAGAAAGTACCAGGCGATCGAATCATGGTCGCGGGTCAGCATCAGCCAGGCCAACCAGGCCACGCCGCCGCCACCGGCCAGCGCGATCAGCGCATCGCGCCCGCGCCGCAGCGCCGAGCTCTCCACCGGGCTGCTCTGCGGCAGCAGGGCCAGGCCCATCAGCAGCAGCGCGGTGGACACCACATCGACCGAGAGCTGAGTCAGCGCCAGGTCCGGCGCCGACAGGCCCAGAAAAGCCAGCGAGCACAGCAGGCCAATGCCGCCGGCCAGTATCACCGCCACGAAACGCTGGCGCTGCAGCGCCAGCAGGGCCAGCACCAGCGCGAGCAGCAGCAGCCACAGGCCGATGGCCAGCGGCGGTGCCGGCATCAGCGGGCGCGCGCCGGCCACCAGGCCCTCGGACTGCAGCAGCGGCCAGGCCGCCAGCGCCAGCGCCAGCAGCAGCATCCAGGCCGCATAGCGTTGCAGCGAGCCGTTCTCCAGCGCCGCGGTGCAGCGGCCGGCCGTACCGATCAGGCGATCGATCAGGGTCTCGAACACCGCCTTGCCGCTGAAGCGGCCAGGTTCGTGGCGGTGCAGCCGCCCGCGCGCCTGTAGCGCCAGATAGAGCAGCGCACCACCGCCGACCGCGAGCGCGCTCATCAGCAGCGGCAGGTTCAACCCATGCCACAGCCCCAGCGAAAAGGCCGGGGCGGGCGCGCCCAGCATGCTGGAGGCGGCCAGTTGCACCAGCGGCCCGGCGATCGCCATGGGCGCCAGGCCCACCGCGATGCAGACCAGCACCAGCAACAGCACCGGCGCCTTCATGCCCCAGGGCGGCTCGTGCGGATGCGGCTGCGGCAGATCGCGCGGCGCGCCGTTGAAGAAGGTGTCGTGCACCAGGCGCAGCGAGTAGGCCATCGAGCACAGCCCGCCCAGCGTGGCCAGCACCGCGATCGCCCAGGACTGGCTGCCCCAGAAGCCGGCACCCAGGGCCTGCTCCAGCATCATCTCCTTGGAGATGAAGCCGTTGAAGGGCGGCAGGCCGGCCATCGCGGCCGAGGCGATCAGGGCCAGGCTGCCGACCCAGGGCATCAGGCCGTACAGCCCGCCCAGGCGCCGCATATCGCGGCTGCCGGTCTCATGGTCCACGATGCCGGCGCTCATGAACAGCGCGGCCTTGAAGCTGGCATGGTTAAGGATATGAAACACCGCCACCACCGCCGACAGCGGACTGGCCAGGCCGATCAGGAAGGTGATGAAGCCCAGATGGCTGATCGTCGAATAGGCCAGCAGCCCCTTCAGATCGTGCTTGAAGATCGCGACGAAGGCGGCGAACACCATCGTCAGCAGGCCCACCGTGGCCACCACGGTCTCGAACAGGCCCGGCCCGCCGATCACCGGATAGAGCCGCATCATCAGGAACAGCCCAGCCTTGACCATGGTCGCCGAGTGCAGATAGGCCGAGACCGGCGTGGGCGCGGCCATGGCCTGCGGCAGCCAGAAATGGAAGGGCAGCTGCGCGCTCTTGCTGAAGCAGCCCAGCAGGATCAGGCCCAGGGCCAGCGGATAGCGGGGGTCGGCCTGCACCCGTGCGCCCTGCTCCAGCATCTGCGAGAGCTCGTAAGTGCCGGCGATCTGACCCAGCACGATCACGCCGGCCAGCAGGGCCAGGCCGCCGCCACCGGTCACCGCCAGCGCCATGCGTGCGCCGCTGCGCGCCTCCTCCTTGTGACCCCAGTAGCCCACCAGCAGGAAGGAGGAGATGCTGGTCAGCTCCCAGAACACCACCAGCAGCAGCAGATTGTCCGACAGCGCGATGCCCAGCATCGCCGCCATGAACAGCATCAGCAGGCTGAAGAACTTGCCGGCCGGATCCTCGGCATGCAGATAGAAGGCCGCATACAGCACGATCAGCAGGCCGATGCCGCTGATCAGCGCGGCGAACAGCCAGGCCAGGCCGTCGAGCCTGAAGCCGATATTGAGGCCTATCGCCGGCACCCAGTCGGCCCGGGCCAGCAAGACCTGACCCGCAAACACCTGAGGCGCCGCGTACAGCAGCAGGCCCAGCACCGCCGCGGTGACCGCGCCAGCGGCCAGGGCCGGCGCCTGGCGCCAGGCCAGGCTGCGGCCCAGCCAGAAACACAGGCCGCAGCCCAGCAAGAGGGGGAGAAGCACAACCGTGGCAAGCAGGGTCATCGAGTCCTTGTCTCAGTGTGAAAGCAAGCTGGAGGCAAGCGGCTGGTGAAGCTGCCGCCCGGTGGGCGACGGCGCGGATTGTAGGGCGGGCTTCGCTTATGCTCGCCGGCAGCATGCAAGCCCCCACAAGCGAGCAGCCGGACCCTGTCCCGGCCCAGCCCTGGTTCCGCACCGACACCGCCGCCGACGGCCGGCCGGTGCTGCGCCTGCTGGGCGCCTGGCGCATGGCCCATCTGGCCGCGATCGCCGCCGCGCTGCGAGCTGCCCCCCCGCTGGGGGTCGCGGGCATCGCGGCCGCCGAGCTGCGCGAGATCGACTCGGCCGCCGCGCTGCTGCTGCTGCGCCATCTGCAGGCCGCCGGCCTGGGCGAGCTGCCCTGGCAAGACCTGGCCCCTGCGCAGGCCCGCATCGTCGAGGGCGTGCGCCAGCATCTGGCCGGCGGCCCCCCGGTGGCGCCACCGGCACCCTGGTCGGCGCTGGCCCGGCTTGGCCAGCACAGCAGCGCGCTGGCCCAGCTGCTGCTGGGCCATCTGAACTTTCTGGGTGCCAGCCTGCTGGCCGGGCTGGACCTGCTGCGCGGCCGCCAGCGCCTGCGCCTGCGCGAGCTGACGGTGCAGATCGAGCAGACCGGCCTGATGGCGATACCGGTGGTGGCCCTGGTGACGCTCCTGATCGGCGTGGTGATCGCCTATCTGCTGGGCCTGCAGGCCGAGAAGTACGGCGCCAACATCTTCGTCGTCGACGGGGTCGCGATCGGCGCCACCCGCGAGTTCGCGCCCATCATCGTCGCGGTCATCGTGGCCGGCCGCTCCGGCGCGGCCTTCACCGCCCAGCTCGGCGCGATGCGCCTGACCGAGGAGATCGACGCGATCAAGACCCTGGGCCTGGCGCCCATGCAGGTGCTGGTGCTGCCGCGGGTGCTAGCCCTGATGCTGACGCTGCCCCTGCTGGTCTTCGTCGGCGATGTGATGAGCATCCTTGGCGCGATGGCGATTGCCGAACCGATGCTGGACATCACGCCGGCCGGTTTTCTGGCCCGGCTGCGCGAATCGCTGGCGCTGCGCCATGTCTGGGTGGGGCTGATCAAGGCGCCGGTGTTCGCCCTCTTCATCGCCATCATCGGCGTGCGCATGGGCATGACGGTGGGCCGCGACACCCGGGCCGTGGGTGCGGCCACCACCTCCACCGTGGTGCAGAGCATCGTCGCGGTGATCCTGGCGGACGCCGGCTTCGCCGTGCTGCTGCAGGCCCTGGGCTGGTGAGGATGGAGGCCATGTCCGGCACAACAGACACCGTGATCGAGGTGCAGGACATCGTCACCCGCTTCGGTACGCAGACGGTGCACGCAGGCCTGAGCTTTGCCGTGCAGCGCGGCAGCCTGGTGGGCCTGATCGGTGCCAGCGGCACCGGCAAGTCGGTGCTGCTGCGCGAGATCATCGGCCTGCAGCGCCCTAGCAGCGGCCGGGTGGAACTGCTGGGCTGCGAGATGTGGGCCGCGGATTCGCAGGCCCAGGCGGCCCGGCTGGCCGCGGTGCGGCGGCGCTTCGGCATGATGTTCCAGGACGGCGCGCTGTTCTCTTCGCTGACGGTGGCGCAGAACATCGCGGTGCCGCTGCGCGAGCACACGGCGCTGGACGAGGGCCTGATTGCCGAGCTGGTGCAGCTGCGCCTGCACCAGGCCGGCCTGCCGCGCAGCGCCACCCACAAGCTGCCCAGCGAGCTCTCGGGCGGCATGCGCAAGCGCGCGGCCATCGCCCGCGCGATCGCGCTGGAGCCCGAGCTGCTGTTTCTGGACGAGCCCACCTCCGGCCTGGACCCGATCACCGCGCGCGGCTTTGACCGCCTGGTGCGCAGCCTGGTCGACGATCTGGGCCTGACCGTCTTTCTGGTGACCCATGATCTGGACACCCTGCTCGGCACGGTGGACCGGCTGATCGCGCTGGCCGAGGGCCGGGTGCTGGCCGATGGCACGGTGGCCGAGGTGATGGCGGTGGACAACGACTGGCTGCGCAGCTATTTCTCGGTGCGCGCCCAGCTGGCGGCAACAAGCAAGGGAGCATCCGCACATGGAAGCTGAAGCACGCTATACCCGGGTCGGCCTCGCCGTCCTGCTGCTGCTGGCGGCCCTGGTGGCCGGCATGCTCTGGCTCGCCAGGGTGGGCGGCCAGGGCGACTTTCACCGCTATGCGATCCACTTCGAGCAGCAGGCGCTGGACGGGTTGGAGATAGGCGCCGATGTGAGCCTGCGCGGCATCAAGATAGGCCGGGTGGAAGACTACTCGCTGGCGGCCGACAAGTTCAACCGGGTGCGGGTCGAGGTGCGGGTGGACCGGCGCGCGCCGGTGCTCAGCAACACGGTGGCGGTGGTCACCCGCAACTTCGTCACCGGCATCGCCGCGATCACGCTGGTGACGCCCGAGCCGCCCGGGCCGCCGCTGGTCGATGTGGCCGAGGGCGAGCGCTATCCGCTGATCAAGGAGGGCCGCTCCGATCTGGACGAGATCGCCGGCCGGGTCAACAAGGTGGGCGAGATGGCCTCGACCACGCTGGCCAATCTGAACCAGCTGCTGTCCAGCGAGAACCGTGCCGAGGCCCTGCTGGCGGTGCGCAGCCTGCGCGAGCTGGCCCAGGGCCTGAACAAGCGCCTCGTGACACTGGACCGCACGCTGACCCAGGCCGGACGCGCCGCCGAGCAGATAGGGACCGCCGCCGCGCAGCTGGGCGATGCCGGCAGCCGCATCGCCGGCAGTGCCGAGCGCAGCGCTGCCAGCCTGGACAACACGCTGGCCGAGACCCAGACCTTGGTGGCCGAGGCCCGCCAGGCCCTGCAGCAGGCCAGCCAGGCGGTGGCCACGCTGCAGACCCAGGGCGGCAGCACCGCACGCCGGCTGGAGGACGCGGCGCTCAGCGTCGACGAGCAGCTCAGCGTCGCGGTGAGCGAGCTGCGGGTGGCGATAGACGGCGCCAACCGCGTGTTCGACCGCCTGCGCGAACCGCAATCCGCCCTGCTGGGCGCCGGCAAGGCCCAGCTGGGGCCGGGGGAGAAGCAACCATGAGCCGACAAGCTGGCCTCCGTTCACGCACCCAATCACGCCGCGCGGCGGGGCTTCTGCTGCTGCTGGGCCTGGCCGGCTGCGTCTCGGTCGGCAACGAGGCGGCGCTGCAGATCCACCATCGCCTGCACGACGCCGGCAGCCTGCCGCCGCGCCTGCCCCAGCCCCTGGTGGAGGCCCTGCTGATCCAGACCCTGGCCGGCGACGCGCTGGCCGACAGCCATTCCATCGCCTACACCCGGGCACCCCAGCAGTTCGCCTTCTACCAGCAATCGCAATGGCTGGAGCGTCCCTCGCGGCTGCTGAGCACGCTGGCGCAGCGGCGCCTGGAGGCGCGCGGCGTGGCCCGCGCGGTGGCTCGGCTCGGCGAGCCGCTGCGCGCCGACTGGCTGCTGACGCTGAGCCTGGAGGGCCTGCACCACGACTTTGCCCGCCCGCCCGGCCAGGGCCGGCTGCTGCTGCGGGCCGAGCTGCTGGACCGGCGCAGCCGAGCGCGCCTGGCGCAGCAGCACTTCGAGCTGGCCGCGGCCGCGCCCAGCGGCGATGCGGCCGGCGCCGCCCAGGCCCTGTCGATCGCGCTGGGACGCAGCTTCGATGCGCTGCTGCCCTGGCTGGAGGCCGAGCTGGGCCGCGCCCTGGCTGCAAGGCCCGCGCCAGACAGCTCCGATAAACTGCGGCCAGCATCCCCCAACCCCTCCAAGGTTCAGACCCCATGAACACCACCACGATCAAGTACGACGACCTCGTCGAAAGCGTGGCTGCCGCCCTGCAGTACATCAGCTACTACCACCCGGCCGACTACATCGCCCATCTGGCCCGCGCCTATGAGCGCGAGCAGAGCGCCGCGGCCAAGGACGCGATCGCGCAGATCCTGACGAACAGCCGTATGTGCGCCGAGGGCCGCCGCCCGATCTGCCAGGACACCGGCATCGTCAACGTCTTCCTGAAGATCGGCATGGATGTGCGCTGGGAGGGCTTCAAGGGTTCGATCCAGGAGGCCGTCGACGAGGGCGTGCGCCGCGCCTACAACCATCCGGACAACAAGCTGCGTGCCTCGGTGCTGTCCGACCCTATCTTCGAGCGCAAGAACACCCGCGACAACACGCCGGCCGTGGTCTTCATGGATGTGGTGCCGGGCAACACGGTCGATGTCACCGTCGCGGCCAAGGGCGGCGGCTCGGAGAACAAGAGCAAGGTCTATATGCTCAACCCCAGCGATTCCATCGTCGACTGGGTGCTCAAGACCGTGCCTACCATGGGCGCCGGCTGGTGCCCGCCGGGCATGCTGGGCATTGGCGTGGGCGGCACCGCCGAGAAGGCGGCCCTGCTGGCCAAAGAGTCGCTGATGGACGATATCGATATGTACGAGCTGCTGCAGCGCGGCCCGCAGAACAAGCTTGAGGAGTTGCGCATCGAGCTCTACGAGAAGGTCAATGCGCTGGGCATAGGCGCCCAGGGCCTGGGCGGCCTGACCACGGTGCTGGACGTCAAGATCAAGACCTACCCCACCCATGCAGCGTCCAAGCCGATCGCGATGATCCCCAACTGCGCGGCCACCCGCCATGCGCATTTCGTGCTGGACGGCTCGGGCCCCAGCTATCTGACCCCGCCCAGCCTGGACCTCTGGCCCGATGTCCACTGGGCGCCGGATTACAACAAGAGCAAGCGGGTGGACCTGAACACGCTGACGCCCGCCGAGGTGGCCAGCTGGACGCCGGGCCAGACCCTGCTGCTCAACGGCAAGATGCTGACCGGCCGCGACGCCGCCCACAAGCGCATCGCCGACATGCTGGCCAAGGGCGAGAAGCTGCCGGTGGACTTCACCAACCGGGTGATCTACTACGTGGGCCCGGTGGACCCGGTGCGCGACGAGGTGGTCGGCCCGGCCGGCCCCACCACCGCCACTCGCATGGACAAGTTCACCGAGATGATGCTGGCCCAGACCGGCCTGATCGCGATGATCGGCAAGGCCGAGCGCGGCCCGGTGGCGATCGAGGCGATCAAGCAGCACAAGAGCGCCTATCTGATGGCGGTCGGCGGCTCCGCCTATCTGGTCTCCAAGGCGATCAAGGCGGCCAAGGTGGTCGGCTTCGAGGACCTCGGCATGGAAGCCATCTACGAGTTCGATGTGGTCGATATGCCGGTGACGGTGGCGGTCGACAGCGGCGGCACCAGCGCCCACATCACCGGCCCCCGGGAATGGCAGGCCAAGATCGGCAAGATTCCGGTCGCCGTGGCCTGAGTACCGAGCCAGCTTGGGGCCTTGCCCAGCCCAGCCAGCCGCCTCCGGGCGGCTTTTCTTTATGGATCTGTAAATTGGTTCGTAACGGCTTCAGGCACCGACAGCCAAAGTGGGTCACGGCTTGAGTTCGTAGTGAGTATGTGTCAACCGGCCCAAGGCGCGAAACCGGCCTAACTAGCTCGCAAGTTAAGAACTGGCCGCGGCCACTCTCTTGAAGCATCGCATCCTGCCTCAATCGAGCGGCTAGGTATCTCTCGGTCCCCAACTTCGATGTGGGAGCGAAGCGTATCGCTGAAACCATGGTCGAAACTCGGCCTCAAGCAATTGAGATGAGCGCCGCCATCCAGTGGTGCACCTCCGCTCGGTTCCGGACGCGTTCCACACTTCGGCAATGAGGCTCACCTCTGCAGCGGAGCGAAACTCATCGATCAACGAGTACGCCCATAGCTGAGCCCTTACGTTTGCCCAAGTCCGCACTGGGACATCTGCGTCAGTGCACTTGACCTCGACAATGACGATCTCGCGCAACTGGACGTCGTCCTCGGAATAGTCTGCGCTCCTGCGAAACACCAAATCTGGGCTGGCAGACAGTGCGCGTCCATTGATCTTCAATGCCGATATGCGGAAGTGATTCACTGCCTCGCCAGGAGCGTCAGCCCGGTGCATTCCGTCGTGGATGAGCTCCCATCGGTCACTTCGTGGAACAGGTACTCGTGACCAGCGCACACTGCTCTCAGCAGCCCGCCCCCGCAGTTGCCGTTTCCAATTCGGCTGAACGCCATGACACTCCATAAGCCACTCGGTGAACGCAGATACGCTGAAGCCTCGAAACGCTGGCACAAATTCAGGCGGTCCGGAATGAATTGGCGCTTCATGCTCAGCTGAGTGAATAGAGGTGGTGTATTTCGCAATCTCCCGCCAGCGCTGTAGATCATCGGGGCCTCTGCTGAAACACAGCGAGTGGCTTCCTCCAGACAGAGTCTTGTGGCTCACGCCGGAGTGTGATGGAAAGTCAGTTGCCGCTGCGATCTCCAGAAACTGTGTTTCGAGGTCGCCTTGTGTCCGCGCAGACTCGGATTGGCCTACCGCGTAGCGGTTCGTATGTTCATTGCCCGAAGGGCCAGAGAACGTCCCCCGAGGAACCTGAACAGTCTTCATGTTTGCGTGGCTGGTGATAGACCACCAAATACTTGATGAAACACGACTCTTCTCCCATCGGCGCTGACAAATGGCATCGGGGCTCAAATATGCTGGTCGGTGATAGCTGCCCTGGCCGTTACGATCCACCCGTGTCCGCCGGATGTGACTCCAGCGTCTGCACATCCTGCGCTGCCTCGGCGTCCAGCCCGAGGCGCAGGTCAGCTCCCACCTTTACGGTTGCGTCAACTTAAACGCCTGATCCCGAATCCTCTCAAGTTCTCGACTGAGCATCTGTGGCTCCTGTTGCCCCGACCTTCGGGACCATCGCGGCCACTGCGCATCCTACCTGGCTCCCCAGGCGACAAACCATCACCAATCGCGTACTGCGCTTTTGTTGGCTACTACCCTTGACGTCTGCTCCGCTGGTGACAGCCGCCCGCGTCGCGAGGCCCTAGCATCCGGGCGCAAGGAGACAAAAACTGATGACGAACGAGCCGATCCGCGCCTATGCCGCGCTGCAGCAGGGTGGCCCGCTGCAGCCCTTCAGCTTCGACCCCGGCCCCCTGGGCGATGAAGAGGTGGAGATCCGTGTCGAACACTGCGGCATCTGCCACTCCGACCTGGCCCTGATCGACAGCGAGTGGTTCGCCAGCAGCTATCCGGTGGTGCCGGGCCACGAGGTGGTGGGCGTGATCACCGCGCTGGGCGCGCAGGCCAAGGGCCGTCAGATCGGCCAGCGAGTGGGCATAGGCTGGCATGCCGGCAGCTGCAGCCACTGCCAGTTCTGCCTGGGCGGCGAGCAAAACCTCTGCGGCCAGCGCCAGCCCACCATCGTCGGCCGCCACGGCGGTTTCGCCGAGCGGCTGCGCGCCCACTGGAGCTGGGCCGTGCCGATACCGGCGGCACTGGATCCCGCTGCCGCCGGCCCGCTGATGTGTGGCGGCGGCACGGTCTTCCTGCCCTTCGTGCTGAATTCGGTGCAGCCCACCGAGCGGGTGGGCGTGGTGGGCATAGGCGGACTGGGCCATCTGGCGCTGAAGTTCGCGCGCGCCTGGGGTTGCGAGGTCACCGCCTTCAGCTCCTCGCCGGCCAAGCACGCGGAGGCCCTGCAGCTGGGTGCGCACCGCTGCGTCTCCAGCACCGACAGGGCCGAGCTCAAGGCCAACGCGGGCAGCCTGGATATTCTGCTCGTCTGCGCCGGCGCCAGCCTGGACTGGGATGCCCTGGTGGCCACGCTGGCGCCCAAGGGCCGTCTCCATCTGGTGGGCGTGGTGACCGACAAGATGACGCTCAGGAGCGGCTCGCTGCTGAGCTGGCAGAAAAGCCTGTCGGCCTCGCCCACGCCCTCGCCGCGCATGCTCGCCCGCATGCTGGACTTCGCGGCCCGCCACCAGATCCTGCCGCAGGTGGAGCGCTTCGCGATGCGCGATGTCAACCGCGCACTGGATCATCTGCGCAGCGGCCAGGCCCGCTACCGCATCGTGCTGGATGCCGACTTCAGCTGAGCCCGTCCCGCCACAGCAAGCAATTCCACCCCCTTAGGAGGGATAGAGACAAACCCCCATCCCCGGCATCATCCCGCCGCCAAGCCCCCTAGAACAGGGCGTCAACAAGAAACAGCAGGGAGGGATGGGAACCATGTGGATCTCGCAATTCTGGTACGAGAAGCTGCCAGCCATTTATATCGTTAGCGGCGCAGCCGTCATGCCGGCATTCGGCAAGCCGGCGGCCCTGAGCGCCGCGCTGCTGATGGCAGCCGGCGCCCTGACCTGGTACTGGCGGCGCAGCTACCGGGCTTCGCCGACCGGCAGAGCCGGCGGCAGGTTCTGAGGCGCCTGCGGCGCCTGATGCAGCACCCGCTGCGGGAACGGAATCTCCACGCCCAGCTCATTGAAGAGCCGCAATATCGCCAGATGCACCTGCGATCTGACGCCCGCCTGGCCGTTCTCCGGGTCCTCGATCCAGAAGCCAACGGACAGATTCAGGCCGTCGGCGCCAAAGCCGCTCAGCAGCACGCCCGGCCCCGGCTCGTGCAGCACCCGCGGCACCTGCTTGATTGCCTCGACCATGCGCGGCATCAGGGCCTCGACATCGGTGCCATAGGCCACCTGCACCGTGGTGGTGACCGAGACCTGCGGGTCGGCCAGCGAGGAGTTCTCGACCCGCTGCGTGATCAGCAGCTCGTTGGGCACGATGGACTCGCGGCCGTTGAGCGCGCGTATCACCGTGTAGCGGGTGGTAATGTCGCTGATGCGCCCTTCGAAGCCGTCCACCATCACCATATCGCCGATGCGCAGCGAGCGCTCGGCCAGGATCACGAAGCCGCTCACATAGTTGGCCGCCAGTTTCTGCAGGCCGAAGCCTATGCCCACGCCCACCGCGCCGCCCAGCACGCCCAGCGCAGTCAGATCGATGCCGGCCGCCGACAGGGCCAGCAGCAGGCCGATGAAGAGCAGCAGCGCGCGGGTCAAATTGACCGCGATCTTGCGCAGCGACAGGTCCACATGGGTGTTGCGCAGCAGCCGAGCCTCGATGGCGGACGAGATCCACAGCGCCAGCATCATCACCAGGATGGCGGTCAGCCCGCCTTCGATCAGGTCGCGCAGGCTCACCTGGCTGCCGCCCATCTTCCAGCGCAGCCCCTCCATCTCGCTCAGCAGCACCGGCAGCAGGCCGGTGATCCACAGCACCGAGCCCCCCCAGGCAAGCCAGGACACGCTGCGCTCCACCAGCCGCACCCAGGCCGAGCTCGGCAGCGCGGCACCGAGCACCCGCACGGTCAGCCGTATCACCAGCAGCGAGATCAGCACCGGCAGCACCACCTTGAACACCGCCGGCGGCACGCCCAGCAGCGGCAGGCCCTTCCTGGCCACCCAGGCCAGCCCCAGGGCCAGCACCGGGAATAGCACGCCGTCCACCACATGGTGGCCGAACAGCACCGAATGCGGCGTCTGCTGGCGCTTGGCCAGGCGCCAGACGATCAGCCAGGCCAGGCCCAGGCAGGCCGCCACCAGGGCCAGCTCCGTCAGTGCCGCGGGTTTCAGCAGCGAGGCGCCCAGCGCCGTCAGTTCTTCAATGCTCAGGGTCGGATTCATGCTTCACGGGAGCAAGGCCGCCGCGACCTCAGGGTCGCCGCGTGGCGCTCGATTCAGGACTCTCAGATGCCAGCCAGCACACGCAGGTGCACGCCCACGCTGCGCGCCAGCGCGCCCAGGTGGTAGCCGCCTTCCAGGCAGGAGACGATGCGACCCCGCGCATGGCGCTCGGCCATCTGCTTGATGCGGCCGGTGATCCATTCGTAGTCGGCCTCCACCAGGCCCAGCTGGCCCAGGTCGTCCTCGCGGTGGGCATCGAAGCCGGCCGAGATGAAGACCATCTCGGGCTTGAAGCGCTCCAGCGCCGGCATCCACATCGCCTCGATCATCTCGCGCACCTCGGCGCCGCGGGTGTAGGGCGGTATTGGCACATTGACCATGTTCTCGCCCTTGGGCACCGCGCCGCTATAGGGGTAGAGCGGATGCTGGAAAATGCTGACCATCAGCACCCGCTCGTCGCCGGCCAGGATGTCCTCGGTGCCATTGCCGTGGTGCACATCGAAGTCCACCACCGCCACCCGCTTCAGGCCGCGCACATCCAGCGCATGGCGGGCCGCGATCGCGACATTGTTGAAGAAGCAAAAGCCCATGCTCTGGTCGCGCGTCGCATGGTGGCCAGGCGGCCGCACCGCACAGAAGGCGTTCTCGGCCTCGCCGTCCAGCACCAGGTCGGTGGCCTGCACCGCGGCGCCGGCGGCGCGCAGCGCGGCCGACCAGGTATGGGGGCAGGCGATGGTGTCGGGGTCGATCTGCCGGGTCTCGCCACTGGCGGCCACCGCCTCCAGCACATCGCGGATCTCGGCGACATAGCCGTGGGTGTGGGCCAGCTCCACATCGCTGAGCCGGGCGCTGCGCGCCTCATGGCGCTGCAGGGCCAGGTCGATGCCGGAGGCCAGCAGCCAGTCCTCGATCGCGTCCAGACGTTGCGGGCATTCGGGGTGGCCGGCGCCCATATCGTGGCGGCGGCAGTCGGGGTGGCTGAGGTAGGCGGTGGACATGCACGGTTCCGATTCGCGCCGGGCGGCGCTTGCCTTGCCCGGCTTGTCTCTAGGCGTTCTGATTTCGGTTAAGGTTCTTCACATGATGCAAGAAGCCACCGACCTTGACCCCCTGGCCCTGGCCGCGAAACTGCAAGCACTGCAGGCCCAGATTAGCACGATCATCAAGGGCAAACCCGCACAAATCCGCGACTGCATCGCCTGCCTGATCGCCGGCGGCCATCTGCTGATCGAGGACCTGCCGGGCGTGGGCAAGACCACGCTGGCCCACACCTTGTCGGTTTGCCTGGGGCTGAAGTTCTCGCGCGTGCAGTTCACCGCCGATCTGATGCCCTCCGACCTGCTGGGCGTCAGCATCTATGAGCGCGAACGGGCTGGTTTCGCCTTCCACCCCGGTCCGGTATTCGCACAGGTCTTGCTGGCCGACGAGATCAACCGTGCCGGCCCCAAGACCCAGAGCGCGCTGCTGGAGGCGATGGAGGAAAACCAGGTCAGCGTCGACGGCCAGTCGCATGCCCTGCCCCAGCCCTTCTTCGTGATCGCCACCCAGAACCCCAGCGAGCAGCTAGGCACCTACCCGCTGCCCGAGAGCCAGCTGGACCGCTTCCTGATGCGCATCTCGCTGGGCTATCCGGACGAGCGCGCCGAGCGCGAGCTGCTGCTGGGCCAGGACAGCCGCGACGCGATACGCGCGCTGCAGCCGGTGATGCGTCCGGCCGAGCTGCTGCAGGCCCAGGCCGCGGTGCGCGCAATCAAGGCCGCCCCCGCCCTGCTGGACTATCTGCAGGCCCTGCTGACCGCGACCCGCTCCGGCCAGTGGTTTGCCGAGGGCCTGAGCCCGCGCGCCGGGCTGGCGGTGCTGCGCGCGGCCCGCGCCCGCGCGCTGCTGGACCAGCGCGACTATGTCTCGCCCGACGATGTGCAGGCCATACTGCCGCAGACCATCGCCCACCGGCTGCGGCCGCGCGCCGGTGCCGGCCGCGGCGCGCGCGAGCAGGTGCGCGCGATGATCGAAGCCATCCCCCTGCCCTGATTTCGCCATGACACCGCGCCAACGTTGGGACGCCTGGTGGCTGGCACGCCACCCGCGCGCCGACACCCATGCGATGGGCCAGCGCAATATCTACATCCTGCCCAGCCGGCCGGGGCTGTTCTTCTGCGCCACGCTGGCCGTGCTGCTGCTGGCCTCGATCAACGACCAGCTGAGCCTGGGCTACGGCCTGACCTTTCTGCTGGCGGGGGCAGGTTTTGCCTCCATGCACAGCACGCACGGCAATCTGCGCGGGCTGAGCCTGGATCTGCGCGCCCCGGCGCCCGGCTTCGCCGGCGACGAGCTGCTGCTGGAGGTACGCCTGCACAACCCCGGCGCGGCGCGCTACGGCGTGGGCATCGCGCTGCAGCAGCCGGGCGCGGCCGAGCCGGCCTGGTGCGATGTGCCGGCCCAGGGCCACAGCCTGCTGCAGCTGCGCTGCCCGATGCCGCGGCGCGGCCTGCAGACCCTGCCGACGCTGCGCATCGAGACCCGCTTCCCGCTGGGCCTGTTCCGTGCCTGGAGCCTGTGGCGGCCGGCGGCGGAGGTCTGGATCTATCCGCAGCCCGAGGCCGGGGCGCCGCCGCTGCCCATGGCCGGCACGGCCGCCGATGGCGATGCGCCGGCTCCGGGTCTGCGGCTGCCCGGCGTGGACTTCGAGGGCGTGCGGCCCTACCGGGTCGGCGATTCGCTGCGCCAGGTGCTGTGGAAGAAGGCGGCGCAGACCGACAGCAGTGCGCTGATGGTGCGCGACAGCGCCGCAGCGGCCGGCCGCAAGCTGTGGCTGGACCGGCGCGACACCGCAGCCGCCGACACCGAGCTGGCGCTGTCGCGCCTGGCCGCCTGGGTGCTACAGGCGGACCGGCTGGGCCTGCCCTATGGGCTGCGCCTGGGCGCCCAGAGCCTGGACCCCGACCAGGGGCCCGCCCAGCGCCAGGCGGCCCTGCAACTGCTGGCCGCCGCGCCGCCCTCCGACGCATGAGCACATCGCCCAGCAGCCAGCCCGCGCGCATGGCCGGCCCCGGCTGGCGCCAGCGCCTCGCGCATCTGCCGCGCGAGACCCGCGACACCTTCTTCCTGCTGGCGGTGATCGCCGCCACCGCGGCGCCGCATGGTGCCCACCTGCCGGTCTGGTGCAGCGTGCTCACCGCAGTCATCCTGCTGTGGCGCGGCCTGCTGGCCTGGCGGGGCCAGGCCTTGCCCGGGCGCTGGAGTCTGGGCCTGATGCTGCTGCTGGTGGGCACGCTGACCTGGCTCAGCCATCGCACGCTGATCGGCCGCGAGCCTGGCATCACGATGCTGGTGATGCTAATGGCGATGAAGACCCTGGAGCTGCGCGCACGCCGCGACGCCTTCATCGTCTTCTTTCTCGGCTTCTTCCTGGTGCTGACCCAGTACCTGTATTCGCAAAGCCTGCTGACCGCACTCCTGAGCCTGCTCTCGGTCTGGGCGCTGCTGACGGCGGTGGTGCTGGCCCAGATGCCGGTGGGCCAGCCCAGTCTCAAGCTGGCGGCCGGCCAGGCCGCCCGCAACACGCTGATCGGGCTGCCGCTGATGGTCCTGCTCTTCCTGCTGTTCCCGCGCATAGGGCCGCTGTGGGGCGTGCCCTCCGACGCGGTGGGCCGCACCGGTCTGTCCAACGAGATGCAGCTGGGCGCACTCAGCGAGATCGCCAACGACGACAGCATCGCGATGCGCCTGCGTTTCGACGGGCCGCCGCCGCCGCGCCAGGCCCTGTACTTCCGCGGTCCGGTGCTGAGCCGTTTCGACGGCCGCCAGTGGCGCAGCCGCTACCAGGCGAGCCGCCAGATGTGGCGCCTGCCCGACGCCGCCGAAGCCCGGGCCAGCCGGCCCGTGCCGCTGGGCCAGCCCTGGCACTACGAGCTGACGCTGGAGCCGCTGCGCATCAGCGTGCTGCCGCTGCTGGAGACCGGCAACGAGACGCCGGGCACCCTGCTGGACATCGACGGCCTGCGCCTGATGCGCGACAGCGAGCTGCAATGGCATGCGCTGCGGCCGATCACCGAACGCCTGCGCCTGCGCCAGCAGGCCTGGCTGGACTACCGCAGCGGCGCCGCGTTGAGCCCGCTGGCGCTGGAGCCCTATCTGGCGCTGCCGCCGGGTCTGAACCCGCGCACCCTGGGCTGGGCGGCCGAGCTGCGCCGCCGGCTGCCCCAGGACGAGCGCGATGACGGCACCTATGCGCAGTCCCTGGTGCAGGCGGTGCTGGAGCATCTGCGCAGCCAGGACTACATCTACACGCTGGCGCCGGGCCGCTATGGCGAGGACAGCCCCCATCTGATCGACGAGTTCTGGATGGACAGGCGCCTGGGCTTTTGCGAACATTTTTCGGCAGGCTTCGTCGTCGTGATGCGAGCCCTGGGCGTGCCGGCCCGCATCGTCACCGGCTTCCAGGGTGCGGATGCCGAGCTGCAGGACGGTTATCTGGTGGTGCGCAACAGCCAGGCCCATGCCTGGGCCGAGGTCTGGATCAGCGGCCAGGGCTGGCGCCGCGTCGATCCCACCGCAGCGGTCGCGCCGGACCGGGTCAATCTCGGCAACACCCTGCAGCCCGCCCCCGGTGTGCTGGCCGGCGCGCTGGGCGAGTTCAATCCGACGCTGTGGCGCGGCCTGCGCGCGGTGGGCCGGGCCTGGGAGCAGCTCAACAACCGCTGGCAGCAGCATGTGCTGAACTACTCGCGGGGCGACCAGTTCGACCTGCTCAAGCAGCTGGGCTGGCGCTCGCCCGACTGGCAGGCCCTGGCCCAGCTGGCGGCCGCCGTGCTGGCGGCCCTGGCCGCCGCCGGCGCTGCCTGGGCCGGCTGGAGCGCCCGCCCGCACGACCCCTGGAGCCGTCAGCGCGCGCTGGTGGTGGCCGAGCTGCGCCGCCTCGGCCTGGCGGCCGCCGAACACCAGGCGCCCCGCCACTGGGCCGCCCTGGTGGACAGCGCCTATGGCGGCGAGACCGCGCTGGCCGGCAGCCTGCTGCAGCTTGAGCGCCAGCGCTACCAGCTGGCGGCAGCCCCGCCCACGCTGCTGGCGCGCTGGCAATGGCGGCGCGAGCTGCGGCGCCAGGCGCGTATGCTGCGGCCCCTGCCCCCCTCCCTCAAGACCTGACCCTGCTGATGCTGCGACGCCCGAAGTTTCTGCCGTTATGCCTGCTGCTGTACCTGCTGCAGGCCCTGCCCGTCGCGCAGGCGGCAAGCACCAAGAAAAAAAACCCGACGGCCCAGCAAGCACAGGCGGCGGCTCAGCCTGGCCCAAGCAGCTACGGCCAGCATGAGGCCGCCCGGCAGTTCGTCGCCACCCTGGCCGCCGCCGAGGGCTGGCCCGAGGCCGAGCTGCAGGCGCTGATGAGCGAGGCGCGCCGCGTGCCGGCGGTGCAGCGCCTGATCATGCCGCCGCCCGCCGGCACCGCCAAGGACTGGGCCGCCTACCGCGCCCGCTTCGTCGAGCCCCGGCGCCTGCAGGCCGGCCTGGCCTTCTGGGCCGCCAACGAGGCCGCGCTGCAGCGCGCCGAGGCCCGCTTCGGCGTGCCCGCCGAGCTGGTGGCCGGCATCATCGGTGTGGAGACCTTCTACGGCCGCATCACCGGCGGCTTCCGCGCGCTGGACGCGCTGGCCACGCTCAGCTTCGACTTCCCGCCGGGCCGGCGCGACCGCAGCGAATTCTTCCGCGCCGAGCTGACCGAGCTGATACGGCTGAGCCGCGAGCAAGGCCTGGACCTGCGCACGCTGAAAGCCTCCTACGCCGGCGCGCTGGGCTGGCCGCAGTTCATGCCCAGCAGCTGGCGCAAGCATGCGCTGGATTTCGACGGCGATGGCCGCGTCGACCTGATCAACAGCCCCGCCGACGCGATCGGCTCGGTGGCCGCCTTCCTGGCCGCCCATGGCTGGCAGCCCGGCATGCCCACCCATTACCAGGTGGCTGCCCCGGTCGACAGCGCCGAGCGCGCCCGGCTGCTGCTGCCCGACATCCTGCCCAGCTTCAGTGCCGCCGAGTTCGCCCAGGCCGGTGCCTGGCTCAGCGAGGCCGGCCAGATCCACCCGGGGCCACTGGCCCTGGTCGAGCTGCAGATGGGCGCCGCCGCGCCGGTTTATATCGCCGGCACCGCCAACTTCTATGCGCTGACACGCTACAACTGGTCCAGCTACTACGCACTGGCGGTGATCGAGCTGGGGCGCGAACTGCTGCGCTACCGCGGCGCCTCGCCGGCATCCTGATCCGGCAGCGGCGGGCCAGCCAGCGGCGGTTCCAGCGGCGGGGGCGCCCGATGCCAGTAACGCCGTGACTGCACGCGCTCGCAGACACCCTCGGCGCGGTCGCT
Source organism: Burkholderiaceae bacterium (assembly GCA_041920215.1). Lineage (GTDB taxonomy): Bacteria > Pseudomonadota > Gammaproteobacteria > Burkholderiales > Burkholderiaceae_C > JAYRSJ01. Next base: position 86,258 of record JAYRSJ010000003.1, read on the forward strand.
GCGCCAGGCCCAGGCCCCGCAGTCGGCGCTGCTGAGCAGCGCAATGCCCTGGGCCTGCAGGCGCTGGCGCACCGGCAGTGCCGGGTGGCCGAAGCGATTGCGATAACCGGCCTGGGCCAGCGCCAGGCGCGGCTGCACCGCCGCGAGAAAGGCCGGGCTGGACGAGCTCTGGCTGCCATGGTGGGGCAGCAGCAGCCATTCGGCGCGCAGGGCCGCTGCGCTCAGGCGCTGCAGCAGCAAGGCCTCCTGGGCGGCCTCGATATCGCCGGTCAGCAGCAGCACCCGGCCCTGGGCCTCGACCCGCAGCACGCAGGACAGGGCGTTGGGACGGGCCGCGCTGCCGTAGTCCTGCGCATCCGGGTGCAACAGCTCGAAGCGCACCCCGTCCCAGACCCAGGACCGGCCGCGCTCGCAACGCTGCAGCGGTCGGCCCGGTGCCCACAGCGCATGGCCGGGCTCCAGCGAGCCCTGCAGCACGGCGACCGGCAGGCCTTTCAGCAGGCTGGCGGCGCCGCCCACATGGTCCTGGTCGCGATGGCTCAGCAGCAGCCGGTCCAACCGCTGCACGCCCTGGGCGCGCAGCAAGGGCAGCAGCACCCGGCTGCCGGCGTCGGCCAGCGGGGTGTAGCGCGGTCCGGCGTCGTACAACAGGCTGTGGTGGCGGGTGCGCAAGAGCACCGCGCCGCCCTGTCCCACATCGGCCACCAGCACCGCCAGCACCCCCGGCGGCAGACGCGCGGGCGCCGGCCACAGCAGCGGCAGCAGCATCAGCAGGCCACCGGCGCGCAGCAGCCAGGGCCAGGGCAGTGCCGCCAGCAGCGCGCCCAGCAGGCCCAGCGGCAGCAGCCACAAGGGCGTCGCCGGCAGCTGCCACAGCCCGCCGGGCCAGGCCGCAAAGACGCGCAGCACGGCCATCAGGCCCTGCAGCGCCCAGGCCGCCAGATCCCAGGCCCAGGGCAGCAGCGCGCCCAGCAGCGCCAGCGGCGTCAGCAGCCAGCTGACCCAGGGAATGGCCAGCAGATTGGCCAGCAGGCCGATGGCCGAGAACTGCTGGAAGAACAGCAGGCTCAGCGGTGCCAGGCCCAGGCCCAGCGCCCATTGATGGCGCAGCAGGGCCAGGGCCTGATCCGGCAGGCCGGCGCGGGGCTGCGGGTCGCCGGCGAACAGCAGCGCCACCGCGGCGAACGAGAGCCAGAAGCCCGGCTGCAGCAGCGCCCACGGGTCCAGCGTCACCACCAGACAGGCACAGGCCAGCAGGGTGAGCGGCCAGGGCCAGCGCAGCCCGCTATGGCGCAGCAGCGCCAGGGCCAGCAGCATCCAGACGGTGCGCTGCGCCGGCACCCCCCAGCCGGAGAACAGCGCATAGACCAGGGCCGCCGCCGCGCCGCCCCACAGCGCCACGCTGGGAGCCGGCAGGCGCAGGCAGGCGGCCGGCCAGCGCCGCCACAGCCCGCCCAGCAGCGCGGCGGCGGCCCAGGCAAACATCGTGATGTGCAGGCCGCTGATGCTCATCAGATGGATCACCCCGGTGGCACGGAACAGCGCCCAGTCCTCGGCCCGTATCGCCGCCTGGTCGCCCAGGCTAAGGCCGGCGATCACACCGGCCGCGCTGGCATCGGGCACCCGCGCGTGGATGGCGTCGCGCAAGTCCTGGCGCCAGCCATCGATCAGCCAGTCCGGGCCGGCTGCCAGGCGCTGCAGGCCCTGGGGGCGCACCAGGCCGGTGGCGCGCAGACCCTGCTCGAAGAGCTGCAGCTCGTAGTCCTGCCCCTGCGGATTCAGCAGTCCGCTGGGCTGGCGCAGCCGGGCCAGCAGCTGCCAACGTTCGCCGGCGCGAAACGCCGCCAGCGCATGGCCGGGCTGCGCATACCAGCTCAGCAGCAACCGGCGCGGCAGGGCCTGGCCCAGACGCGGCGCCAGCGCACCCGGGACCGGGTCCCGCGCCGCCTCCAGCTCGAACTCGAAACGCCAGCCCGGCACGCCCCCATGGCCCAGCAGCGGCTGGGGCAGCGAGGCGATGCGGCCGCGCAGCTGCAGATCGCGGCCCTCCCAGGCCGGGTCCAGGCGCTCGGCCAGGCGCAGCTCGGCACGCAGGCCGGCATGGGCATAGGCCAGCAGCGTCAGGGCCAGCAGCATCTGCAGCAGCCCGAGCCGGGGCCCGCGCCGTGTGCGCAGCAACCACAAGCCCACGGCCAGGGGCGCAAGGCCCAGATAGACGCCCGGCCCCGCCAGCTGCGCCTGCTGCTGCACCAGCCCATGGCCCAGCAGCCAGGCCAGGCCCAGGCCGGCCCAGTGATGAGCTTGCAGCGTCGCCGCCCCTGGCATATCACCTCCCTGGCGAGCGCGTTTCAAGGTGTAGGATGCGCGCCAACTTTCTATCCCTTTTCATCCTTTGTGAGTAGCCCTGCCATGAGCGCATCGAGCCACCCCGTCTACCAACGTCTGCAAGCCCTGGGCATCACGCTGCCGCCGGTAGCCGTGCCGGTTGCGGCCTATGTGCCTTTTGTGCGCAGCGGCAACCTGCTCTTCCTCTCGGGCCATATCGCGAAGAAGGACGGCAAGCCCTGGGTGGGCCAGCTGGGCCGCGACACCGACACCGCCACCGGCAAGGCGGCGGCCCGCGCGATCGCGATCGACCTGATGGGCACGCTGCAGGCGGCCGTCGGCGATCTGGGCAAGATCCGGCGCATCGTCAAGCTGATGAGCCTGGTCAACAGCACGGCCGACTACACCGAGCAGCATCTGGTGACCAACGGCGCATCCGAGCTGCTGGCCGAGGTGTTCGGCGAGGCCGGTGCCCATGCGCGCAGCGCCTTCGGCGTGGCCCAGGTGCCCATGGGTGCCTGCGTGGAGATCGATCTGATCGCTGAAGTGGACGCGGGCTGATCGATGTTCCTGCCCGTCTCCAAGCTGCCGGCCCGTGCGCTGGCCCTGATCTGCCTGGCCAGCTTCGCGGCTGTGGGCCTGGCCCTGGTGGCCCAGCATGGCTTCAACGTCAAGCCCTGCCCCTGGTGCGTGATGCAGCGCGGCATCTTCCTGCTGATCGGCGCGGTGGCCGGCCTGGGCTGGCTGCTGCGCTCGGTGCAGGCCCTGCGCAGCACCGCGCTGGGCTTGGTGATCGTGCTGGCCCTGGCCGGCTTGGCCGCCGCCTACTATCAGCATGATGTGGCCGCCAAGCTGGCCAGCTGCGATATGACCCTGGCCGACCAGCTGATCACCCAGCTCAATCTGGAGGAGCTGTGGCCGCCGGTCTTCATGGTGACCGCCTCCTGCGCCGAAGCGGCCGCCTACCGCCTGCTGGGCCTGCCCTACGAGGCCTGGAGCGGTCTGCTCTATGCCGGCCTGGGCCTGCTGGCCATCGCGGCGCTGCGCAGCCGACGCTACTGAGCCGCGCCTGCGCTGGATCAAGCCGTGGCGCCCGGGCAGGCGCTAGGCTGGCGGCCCTGTTTCTTGTGCCGCCTCACCGTGAGCAATCCTGATGTCCTGATCGTCGGCGCCGGCCCGGCCGGCCTGAGCCTGGCCTGCGCGCTGGCCGATATCGGCCTGGCCAGCACCGTGCTGGAGGCCGCGCCGCTGGCCAGCCTGGCCGAACCCGCCGAGGACGGCCGCGAGATCGCGCTGACCCACCAGGGCATGGCGATCCTTCAGCAGCTGGGCGCCTGGCAAGACCTGCCCCCGGAGCAGATCTCGCCGCTGCGCAGCGCCGCGGTCTTCAACGGCACGGGCCGGACCGCCCTGACCTTCCATGCCGACAGGGCCGCAGCCAGCCAGCTGGGTGCCCTGGTGCCCAACCACTGGCTGCGCCGCGTCGCCCACGCCGGCGCGCTGCGGCGCCCGCTGGTGCAGCTGCGTGGCGAGGCCCGCGTCTGCGCCTATGCGGCCGACGCGCAGCAGGCCACGCTGAGCCTGGCCGGCGGCGAGCAGCTGCGGGCGAAGCTGGTGATCGCGGCCGACAGCCGCTTCTCCGCCCTGCGCCGCCTGGCCGGCATAGGCGCCGATATGCTGGACTTCGGCCGCAGCGTGATCCTGGCGCGCATCGAACATGAACAGGCGCATCGCGATGTGGCGCTGGAGTGCTTCCACCATGGCCACACCATGGCCTGGCTGCCGCTGGGCGGGCAGTCGGCGCAACTGAGCTCGCTGGTGCTGACCCTCGCCGCCGACCAGGCCGAGGCCATGCGCGGCTGGGACGACGCCCGCTGGCTGGACTGGGTGCAGACCCACAGCCAGGACCGCCTGGGCCGCCTGCGCCTGGCCGGCCCGCGCCATGTCTACCCGCTGGTCGCCAGCTATGCGCAGCGCTTTGCCGCGCGCCGCCTGGCCCTGATCGGCGATGCGGCGGTGGGCATGCATCCGGTCACCGCCCACGGCTACAACTTCGGCCTCTACGGGGTGCAGCGCCTGGCGGCCGAGCTGGCGCGCTGGCGCAGCGACCCGGGCGCCGACACGCCGCTGCAGCGCTATGCCCAAGGCCACCGCCGCGCCACCTGGCCGATCTACCAGGGCACCAATGCGGTGGTGAAGCTCTTCACCGATGAACGCGGCCCCGCCCTGCTGCTGCGCCGCGGCTTGCTGGACCTGGCGCGCCGCCTGCCGCCGCTGCAGGCGCTGATCAGCCGGCAGCTGACGGCCCACAGCTGAGCCCATCACATCAGTCCGCTGCCACCACGCCCTCGCGACGCGGGTCGGCGGCGCCCCACCAGCGGCCGTCCCGCCACAGCAGGGCCTGGGCGCCGCTGGGCAGGTCGACCTCCAGCACCTGGTGAGCACGGGCCCGCAGGGCCGCCAGCGTCGCGTCCGGGTAGCGGCCCCGCTCCAGCAGCGTGGGCCCGTTGTAGTTGGCGAAGTTGGGCAGGTCCAGCGCGGCCTGCGGCGCGAGCCCCCAGCCCAAGCTGGCCAGCAGGGCCTTGGCAGTGAAATGGATGATGGCCGCGCCGCCGGGAGAGCCCAGGCTGGCGACCAGCGCGCCGCTGGCGGCGTCGAAGACCAGGGTCGGGCTCATCGAGGAGCGCGGCCGCTTGCCCGGCTCCAGCCGGTTGGCCACCGGCCGGCCCTGAGCATCGCGCGGCGCCAGCGCAAAGTCGGTCAGCTGGTTGTTGAGCAGAAAGCCGCCGGCCAGGCCACTGCCGCCATCGCTCATCAACCGGGCCCCGAAGGCCGCCTCGATGCTGCTGGTCAGTGCCACGGCCCGGCCCTGGGCATCGACCACGCTGAGATGGCTGGTGCCGTACTCGGGCTGCGCGGCCTGCGGCGCATGGACCCGCGGCTGCGCGGGCGCCGGCTGCCCGGCCGCGGCCTGGCCCATGCTGCGCGGGCCGATCAGGGCGGCTCGCTGGCGCAGATAGTCAGCGTCCAGCAGGCTGTCCCAGCGCCCGCCCGGCGCGGCGACAAAGGCTGGGTCGGCGATGTACTGGGCCCGGTCGGCGAAGGCCAGCCGGGCGGCCTCGGCATAGGCATGCAGCCAGTCGGCGCCCGGCACGCCGGCCTGCAGCGCCGGCTGGGGCTCGCCGTGGGCGTCCAGCAGCAGCAGCGTCTGCATCAGCGTCAGATGACCGCTGGAAGGCGGCGGAAAGCCGCAGACCCGCCAGCGCGCCCGCCACAGCGTGCACAGCGCTTCGCGCTCCAGGGGCCGGTAGGTGGCCAGATCGTCCAGGCTCAGCCGCCCCGGATTGCCGGCATGGCCGCGCACCCGGCGCACGATATCGGCCGCCACCGGCCCTTGCTGCAGGGCCTGCGGGCCCTGGCTGGCCAGCGCGCGCAGCACCGCGGCCAGCGCCGGGTTGCGCAGCGTCTGGCCCACCGCCAGTGCGCGGCCCTGGGCGTCATAGAACAGCGGCCCGGCCTGCGGATCACGCGCCAGGGCCGTCTCCAGGCTGAGCAGCTGGTGCAGGCGCGGACCGATGGCAAAGCCCTGCTCGGCCAGCGTGATGGCGGGCTCGAACAGCCGCGCCCAGGGCAGGCGGCCATGCTGGGCATGGGCGGCGGCCAGCATGGCCACCGCGCCCGGCGCGCCGACCGCGCGACCGCCCACCGCTGCCTGCATAAAACCCATGGGCCGGCCATCGGGCTGCAGGAACAAGGCCTCGTCGGCCGCGGCCGGCGCGGTCTCGCGGCCGTCGAAGGCCTGCACCCTTTGCCCGTCCCAGTACATCAGCAGCGCACCGCCGCCGATGCCGCTGGACTGCGGCTCGACCAGGCCCAGCACCATCTGCGCGGCGATGGCCGCGTCGATCGCAGTGCCGCCGGCACGCAGCATCGCCAGCCCGGCCTCGGCCGCCAGCGGATGGGCAGCCGCGACCGCCTGACGTTCGAAGTTCCAGCCGGGCTTGGTGATCAGCGCGCTGGCCGCCTCGGGCTGCGGCGGTGGCAGGGACGCCGGGACCGGCTCGCGCGGCGGCAGCGCGCAGCCAGCCAGCAGGCCGGCACTCAGCAGAATGAAGAAAAGGCTTCGCATGCGCCGAGCCTAGCAAATGGCCCGCGCGTTGGTCCGCGCGCCGGCCCTTGGGCCAGCCGGCCGCCCGGCGCTGCAACCCGAGACGCCTCAGCGGACGACGGCGAGTTCCGCGCGCTGCCCGCCTTTGAAGGTATAGAGCGTCAATGCGCCGTTCCTGATATCGCCCTTCTCGTCGAAGGCGATGGTGCCGGTGATGCCGGCATGGCTGATCTTCTGCAGCAGCGGCAGGTACTTGGCCGGCTCGGCCGAACCGGCCTTGACCATCGCCTCGACCATCACCTGGGTCGCGTCATAGGTATAGGGCGAGTAGATCTGGACCTCGGCGCCGAAACTCTTCTTGAAGTCGGCCCTGAACTTGTCGAAAGCCGGGCGCTGTGCCACGTCGATGCCACCGGCGATCGCGCAGACGACCTGGCCGTCAGGCACCTGGCCCGAGGCCAGTTTGGGCAGCTCGGCGGTGCAGACACCGTCGCCCCCCATGAACTTGGCCTGGATGCCCAGCTGCTTCATCTGCCGCAGCATCGGACCGGCCACCGCGTCCATGCCACCGTAGAAGATCACATCGGGCTTGGCCGCCTTGATGCCGGTCAGGATGCCGGTGAAATCGGTGGCCTTGTCGTTGGTGAACTCGCGCCTCGCGATCGTCGCGCCGGCGGCCTTGGCGGCCTTCTCGAACTCGCTGGCCACACCCTGGCCGTAGGCGCTGCGGTCGTCGATGACCGCGATGGTCTTGGCCTTCAGCGTCTGCACCGCATAGCGGCCGAGTGTGCCGCCCAGCTGCGCATCGTCGGCAACCATGCGGAAGGTGGTCTTGAGGCCCTGGCGGGTGTAGCGCGGGTTCGTCACCGAGGGCGCGATCTGCGGTATGCCGGCATCGGCATAGATGCGCGCCGCGGGAATCGCGGTGCCCGAGTTCAGATGGCCGACAACGCCGTTGACCTTGTTGTCGACGAGCTTCTGCGCCGCGGCCGTGCCCTGCTTGGGATCGCCGGCATCGTCCTCGGCCAGCAGCACGAAGCGGGCCGGGCGGCCGCCGATCAGCAGCTTCTTGGCATTGAGCTCCTCGATCGCCATGCGGACGCCGTTCTCGTTGTCGCGTCCGAGATGTGAGGCGGGGCCGCTGAGCGCGGCGACATGGCCGATCTTGACGGTGAGGGGTTCCGCGGCTTGCGCGGACAGGGCAAGGCAGGCCACGGCAGTGCAGCCGAGGCGCGATACGGTCTTGGTCATGAAGAGAATCTCTTGTCTGGACGTCGGTGGCTCATGTGACGCCACCGGACTGCGGTGGTCGTCGCCCCCTCTGTTGCTGACACCTGAGAGATTCGCGCGGCCCTTGGGGCCGGACTTGCTCCTTCGGCGTACCGGCGGACGTCAGGCAGCCGGCAACTCTGCAGAGTTCATTCGCGACATCGGTCCGTTTGCCTGAGAGTTTCCGGGGCGGTTGCTCCTTCGGCGCCGCGCGGGTGGCACGCGGACTCTCCCGACGTCGCTCGGGCTCGTGGCCGGCAAGGCGGTCGGTACACAAGCACCTGGGCCCTGCGGTGAAGGCGTCGATTATGCCTCAGGCCCGGGTTAACCCGCACTGCCTACGGCCACAAACCGGTGCCCAAAGAAAAAGCCGGCGCAGCTTGCGCTGTACCGGCCTTGGCATCGCGTCGGGGCGACGTTCAGATCAGCGGCACGCCGGTCTTGCTCTGCACGAACTCGCGGCTCACGCCCTCGGCCAGCTCGACCAGCTTGAGCCCGGCCGGGGTCACGTCCATCACCGCCAGGTCGGTGATGATGCGGTTGACCACGCCGACGCCGGTCAGGGGCAGCGTGCACTTGGGCAGGATCTTCAGATCTTCCGTGCCGTCCTTCTTTCTGGCCACATGCTCCATCAGCACGATGACGCGTGGCACACCGGCCACCAGGTCCATCGCGCCGCCCATGCCCTTGACCATCTTGCCGGGGATCATCCAGTTGGCCAGATCGCCGCTCGCACTGACCTGCATCGCACCCAGGATGGAAAGATTGATCTTGCCGCCGCGGATCATCGCGAAGCTGTCATGGCTGCCGAAGATGGACGAGCCCTTGATCGTGGTGACGGTCTGCTTGCCGGCATTGATCAGGTCGGCGTCGACCTCATCCTCGGTCGGAAAGGGGCCTATGCCCAGCATGCCGTTCTCGCTCTGCAGCCAGACCTCCTTGTCCGCCGGCACGAAATTGGCCACCAGGGTAGGGATGCCGATGCCGAGGTTGACGTAAAAGCCGTCCTCGAGTTCTTGCGCCGCGCGCGCGGCCATCTGGTCTTGGGTCCAGGCCATGATCAGGCTCCCTTCTTTTCGGACAGAGTGCGCTTCTCGATGCGCTTCTCGGGGTGGGGGTTGTGCACGATGCGATGCACATAGATGCCCGGCAGATGCACCGCGTCCGGATCGATCGCGCCGGTCTCGACGATGTGCTCGACTTCCACCACGGTGATCTTGCCGGCCATGGCCACCGCCGGGTTGAAATTGCGTGCGGTGCGGCGGAAGACCAGATTGCCGCTCTTGTCGGCGGTATGGGCCTTGACCAGGGCCACATCCGGGTTCAGCGCACGCTCCATCACATAGCTGTGACCGTCGAACTCGCGCAGCTCCTTGCCCTCGGCGACGATGGTGCCCACGCCGGTGCGGGTGTAGAAGGCCGGGATGCCGGCACCGCCGGCGCGCAGCTTCTCGGCCAGCGTGCCCTGCGGGGTGAACTCCAGCTCCAGTTCGCCGGCCAGGTACTGGCGCTCGAACTCCTTGTTCTCGCCCACATAGCTGGAGATCATCTTCTTGATCTGGCGGGTCTCGAGCAGCTGGCCCAGGCCGAAGCCGTCGACGCCCGCATTGTTGGAGATCACCGTCAGGCCTTTGACGCCCGAATCGCGCAGCGCGGCGATCAGGGCCTCGGGAATGCCGCACAGGCCGAAGCCGCCCACTGCCATCAGCTGGCCGTCGGCAACGATGCCCTCGAGCGCCGCGGCGGCGCTGGGATAGATCTTGTTCATGCGCTGTTTGTCTCCATGAGCGTCGGATGAGGAAAACGGAACCGGCGAAGCGTACTACTTAAGGGATTACGTAGGCGTTACGTAGAATCGCCTAAGTGCCGCCTCAACCATGGCAGGCCCTGCCCCCGCAACGCAACGCTGGAGACATCAAGCCGTGAGTCCGCAAGCCCTGCAAGCCGCCATCCCGTCCATCTTCGCGCCCTGGATCGTCGCGATGGAGCTGGAGGTGGTGCAAGCCGACGCCGGCCGGGTGCTGCTGGCGCTGCCGATCAAACCCGACTATGTGCATGTCGGTCAGGTCATGTGCGGCCAGGCAGCGATGGCGGCTGCCGATACCGCGATGGTGCTGGCGATGATGAGCCAGCTGGGCGAGTTCAGGCCCATGACCACGGTGCAGCTGCAGACCAGCTTTCTGCGCCCCCTGAGCGGCAGCCACTGCGAGGTGGAGGCGCGCGTGCTGCGCTGCGGCAAGAGCCTGGCCTTCGGCAGCATAGACATCCGCGACGCCCAGGGCCGGCTGGCGGTGCAGGCCACCACCACCTACGCCCTGCTCTGATGCCCGGCCTGGACTACCGCACCGCCTTCGAGCTGGCGCCTATCGGGCTGGTGCTGTCGGAGCAGCGCCTGATCGTCGACTGCAATCGCCAGCTGCTGGCCATCTTCGGCGCCACGCGCGAGCAGCTGATCGGCCAGAGCTTCGAACGCCTCTACCCCAGTCCGGCCGAATTCGAGCGCACCGGCGCACGCATCATCGCCAGCCTCGATACCCAGGGCTTCTATGCCGACGACCGGGTGATGAAGCGCGTGGCCGGACCGCGCGCCGGCGAGCTGTTCTGGTGCCATGTCTCGGGCCGGGCGCTGAACCCGGCCGACCCGCATGCCAGCGGCATCTGGAGCTTCGAGGACCTGGCCAAGCGCCGCACGCTGAAGGCCGAGCTGACCGCCCGCGAGCGGGAGATTGCCGCGCTGCTGATCGAAGGACTGACCAGCAAGCTGATCGGCAAGCGCCTGGCCATCAGCCCGCGCACCGTCGATGTCTACCGCGCCCGCTTGATGAAGAAATACGGCGCCGCGACGACGCCGGAGCTGGTGCACAAGCTGCTGGCCTGAGTCGCCGGCCGGGCCTCAGCCCAGCGCCGCGCCGGCCAGCCGCCACTGGGCCAGCAGGGCCGGCGGCCAAGTCCCCTGCTGCAGCAGATCACGCACCGCGCTGAGCTCGGCCTCGCAGTCCAGCTGCTGGGCCTGGCGCCAGCCGGGGTCGTAGTAGCTGTGGCGGTAGCGCTCACCGCCGTCGCACAGGAGGGTGACGATGCTGCCGCCCTCGCCGCGCGCCAGCAGGGGCCGGGCACAGGCCAGCGCGGCGAGCAGATTGGTGCCGGTCGAGGGTCCGACCGGCCGGTCCAGGCGCTCGCTGAGCGCCAGCATCGCCGCCACCGACCAGCGGTCCGGCAGCTTGACCATCGCGTCGATCACGCCCGGCAGGAAGGAGGGTTCGACCCGCGGCCGACCGATGCCCTCGATGCGCGAGCCCAGCTCCATGCTGAGGGACGCGTCACGCTCGCGGTAGTAGTCGAAGAAGACCGAACGCTCGGCATCGGCGCCGCAGACCCGCGTCTCGTGGCGGCAGTAGCGCAGGTAGCGGCCTATCGTGGCCAGCGTGCCACCGGTGCCGGCCGAGCAGACGATCCAGCTGGGCACCGGATGCCGCTCGCGCTGCATCTGCTGGAAGATGGATTCGGCGATATTGTTGTTGCTGCGCCAGTCGGTGGCCCGCTCGGCGTAGGTGAACTGGTCCATATAGTGGCCGCCCAGTTCGATCGCCAGACGCTGCGACTCGGCATAGATCTGGGTCGGGTCGGCCACCAGATGGCAGCGCCCACCCTGGAACTCGATCGCGCGTATCTTCTCGCGCGAGACTGTGGTCGGCATCACCGCGACAAAGGGCAGGCCCAGCAGACGGGCGAAATAGGCCTCGGAGACCGCGGTGGAGCCGCTGCTGCTCTCCACCACCGTGCTGCCCGCATGCAGCCAGCCATTGCACAGCGCATACAGAAAGAGCGAGCGCGCCAGACGGTGCTTGAGGCTGCCGGTGGGGTGGCTGGACTCGTCCTTCAGATACAGATCGACGCCGGCAAAGCCCGGCAGGGCCAGCGGGATCAGGTGGGTATCGGCAGAACGCTGGAAATCGGCGTCGATGCGACGCACCGCCTCGCGCACCCAGCAGGGGGAGGCGGCGGCAAGGCCCGGCACGGGCGGTGAGGAAAGGCTCATGGCCCCGGACTGTAGCAAGCGGCCCGGAGCGCCGGGCTCAGCGCGTGCCGCTGCTGCCGGTGGCGGCACCCTGCACCGCGTCGGCGGCTTCGCGGACGGCGTCCTTGTTCAGCGTCTGGGTGTTGATCATCTTGTTGTCGCGCCGGGCGATACGCGAACCGGTGACGGCCTCGGCCGGCGCCCTTGCGCTGTTCTCTGCCCCGGCCTCCGGGCTGGATGTGTCTGGCGGGCTGCTGGCGCAGCCCGCCAGCAGCAGCACCAGGCCGCCGGCGCCCAGCAAGTTTCGGCTGGATTGGATCAATGCTCGCATGGTTCTCTCCCTGTTCTTGGTGGCAAAAATGCCGCCGCGATTGTGCAGGGACCAAGCACTGCGGAGCAGCGGGCAAACACCAGGACGCCACACAAACCCGCTAGCTCAGCAGCTCGCGCAGCCAGGGCGGCAGCGGTGCGGAGCGCTGGGCCGGAAAATCCATCCAGACGGTGGTGGCGCCCCCGGCTGCATGGATCTCGCCCGGACAGTCGCTGCGCTCCAGCGTGATCCAGGTGTCGAAGCTGCTGCGGCCGGGCGTGGAGACATAGTGCTTGGCGAGGATCTCGCCGGGGTACTCCAGCTGCTTGTAGAAATTGCAGAAGGCGTTGACGATCACCGGCCCTTCGCCCTGCGGATTGGGCGCCGCGCCCAGGCTCTCCAGCCAGTCGACACGCACGATCTCCAGATAGCGGAAGTAGACGGTATTGTTGACATGGCCCATCGCATCCATATCACCCCAGCGTATCGGGATCAGGGTCTGATGGACCAGCTTCTTCTGCTCGGGGATCTCCAGCCGCATGATGCTGCTCAGCCAGCGATGCCCAGCTCGGCGCAGACCCGGGCCAGCTGGGCCTTGAGCTGCTCCAGCTCGCCACGCAGGGCCTGCTGCTCGGCACGCAGCGCGGCCAGCTCCTGGTCCTGCTCCAGGGCAGCTGCGGTGCTGGCGCCGGCCGCCACGGGCTGCACCACCGGTCCGCACAGCAGCTGGGCCCAGCGCGACTCGCGCGCACCGGGCGCGCGGGCCAGGCGCTGCACATAGGGCGGCTCGCGCGTGGCGAGTTCGTCCAGAAAGCCCTCGACCGAGGAGATGTCGGCGAAGCGGTGCAGGCGCTCGCAGTTCAGGCGCAACTCGGCCGTGGTCTGCGGGCCGCGCAGCAGCAGTTGGGTCAGTATCGCCAGGGCCGCACCGGGCACGCCCAGCACGCGGGCGGCGTTGTGCTCGAAGCGCACGACCCGGCTGCCGCTGACCTCGTTGACCAGGCTCATGCTCTTGAGCTCGTCCAGAGCCTGCAGCACCTCGCTCTCGCCGGCATTCATCACCGGGTCGCGGGCGGTCTTCTGGTTGCAGCCCAGGGTCAGGCTGTTGAGCGACATCGGGTAGCTGTCCGGCACCGTGTGCTGCTTCTCGACCAGCACGGCCAGCACGCGGGCTTCCAGGGGGGTCAGGTCTCGTCTCATGCTGGATCAGACCCCGAAGCCGTCGTCGGCCTGGATCACCGCACCGTTGATGAAGTGACTCTCGTTGGCGCACAGCATCAGCAGAGCCGTATCCAGGTCCTGCGGCTGGCCGACGCGCTTACGCGGCAACAGTTCGACCAGCTTTCGCCCCTGCTCGGTCTCCCAGTGATGGTGGTTGATCTCGGTATCGATATAGCCCGGGCAGATCGCGTTGACATTGATGCCATGCTTGCCCCATTCCAGCGCCATCGCACGGGTCATGTGGATGACCGCCGCCTTGCTCATCGAATAGACACCGATCTGGCTGAGCACCCGCAGGCCGGCCATGGACGCGATATTGACGATGCGGCCGCCGATGAAGGTGCCCGGCGCCGCGCCGCGGGCGCGCGCCAGCATGCGCTTGCCGACCTCCTGGGCGACGAAGAACGCACCGCGCACATTGGTGTCCATGACGAAGTCGTAGTCGTCCTGCGAGACATCGGTGAGGCGCTGGGTGGTGCTGACGCCGGAGTTGTTGATCAGTATGTCCAGCGTGCCCACCTCGGTCTCGGCATGGGCGACGGCCGACTTGATGCTGTCCAGGTCGGTGACATCCAGCGCCACTACATGCGCATCGCCGCCACCGGCCTCGATCTCGGCGCGCAGGGTCTTGAGCCGCTCCAGGCGCCGGCCCGCCAGCACCACGCCAGCGCCGGCACGTGCCAGGGTCTTGGCGAACTGCGCACCGAGGCCGCTGGAGGCGCCGGTGACCAGGGCCACGCGGCCCGAAAGATCAATGCTGTAGCTCATGGAACATCCTTAGCGAGACTGGCGGAAACGATAGCACGGCCACCCCGCTGCACTGGTGGCGGCGCCATCCGCCATAGACCTAGACTCGCCACCCTAGGCGAAAATAGCACGATCGTTCTATTTTCAAACAGCACCAGTAGAATGCGCCGCGAACGGACAGGGCCAACGCCGCTGGGCGAAGGTCAACGCTAAGACAAACTCAAGGAACCCCATGACCTCCGAAGAACTTGTTGCCCAATATGGACCGCGCGAAAGCATGGAGTACGACGTGGTCGTGGTGGGCGCAGGCCCCGGCGGCCTGGCCACGGCGATACGGCTGAAGCAGCTGGCTGCCGCCCGCGGCCAGGAGCTCTCGGTGGTGGTGTTGGAAAAGGGCTCGGAGCCGGGCGCCCATATCCTGTCGGGCGCGGTGATGGACCCGCGGGCCATCACCGAGCTGTTCCCGAACTGGCAGGAGCTGGGCGCACCGCTGAACCAGGCGGTCAGCGCCGACGAGGTGCTCTTCCTCAGCGAGACCGGCGCCACCAGCACGCCGCAGTGGCTGATCCCGGAGTGCTTCCACAACCACGGCAACTATGTGATCTCGCTGGGCGCTGTGACCAAGTGGCTGGGCGAGCAGGCCGAGAGCCTGGGCGTCGAGATCTTCCCCGGCTTCACCGCGGCCGAGATCGTCTATGGCGAGGACGGCAGCGTGCGCGGCGTGGCCACCGGCAATCTGGGCGTGGGCAAGGACGGCCAGCCGCATGAGGGCTTCCAGCTCGGCATGGCGCTGCTGGGCAAGTACACCATCTTTGCCGAGGGCGCACGCGGCCATCTGGGCAAGCAGCTGATCGCCAACTTCAAGCTCGATGCTGGCCGCGATCCGCAGAGCTATGCGATCGGCATCAAGGAGCTGTGGGAAGTGCCCGCCGAGCAGGCCAAGCCAGGCCTGGTGCTGCACAGCGCGGGCTGGCCGATGGACAACGAGACCTATGGCGGCGGCTTCCTCTATCACCTGGAGGGCAACAAGGTGACGCTGGGCTATGTGGTCGGCCTGGACTACAAGAACCCCTGGCTCTCGCCCTTCGAGGAGATGCAGCGCTGGAAGACCCATCCCAGCATCCGCAAGCATATCGAGGGCGGCAAGCGCATCGGCTATGGCGCCCGCGCCATCACCGCCGGCGGCCTGCTCTCCCTGCCCAAGACCGTGTTCCCGGGTGGGGCGCTGGTGGGCTGCGATGCCGGCTATCTGAACGCCGCCCGCATCAAGGGCAGCCACGCCGCAATCAAGACCGGCATGCTGGCCGCCGAAGCCGCCTTCGACGCCCTGGCCGCCGGGCGCCAGCATGACGAGCTGCTGGCCTATCCGGCCGCCTTCGAGCAGAGCTGGCTGCATGCCGAGCTCAAGCAGTCGCGCAACTTCAAGCAATGGTTCAAGAAGGGCAATACCGTCGGCGCGCTGATGACCGGCATCGAGCAATGGCTGCTGCCCAAGCTGGGCATGAAGTCGCCGCCCTGGACCGTGCACCGCCCGCTGCCCGACCACGTCTATCTGCGCCCTGCGGCCGAGTGCGCCAAGATCGACTACCCCAAGCCCGATGGCAAGCTGAGCTTTGATCGTCTCTCCTCGGTGTTCATCTCCAACACCAACCATGAGGAGAACCAGCCGGCCCATCTGACGCTGAAGAATGCCGAGGTGCCGGTGAGCGTCAATCTGGCCAAGTTCGCCGGGCCCGAGAGCCGCTACTGCCCGGCCGGGGTCTACGAGTTCATCAAGACCGACGCCGGCGAGGACAGGCTGCAGATCAATGCGCAGAACTGCGTGCACTGCAAGACCTGCGACATCAAGGATCCGACGCAGAACATCGTCTGGGTCACGCCCGAGGGCGGTGGCGGCCCCAACTATGCCGGCATGTAGATCGAGTTCCGCCAGCCCGGGGCCACTGATGGGATGGCAGCGCTGATCAACCTTCGACTGCCTACCCATGCCCGCCGGCCTTCCCCTCACGCCTTCGCCTGCCCTGCCCTGGCGGCTGCTGACGCAGCTGTGGCTGTTGCTGCTGCTATTGCCCTGGCAGGTGCATGCCCAGGCCCAGGGCTTGCGCCTGGACCCGTCGGCCAGCCGCATTGAGGCCTGGCCGGTCCTGCAGATTGCCGATGAGGGTCCGGTGCCCCTGCCGCTTGCGCAGGCCCTGGCCCTGCCATTCGCCAAGCCTCAAGGTGCGCGTGCCAGCCTGGGCCTGCGCAAGCAGGCCGTCTGGCTGCGGCTGCCTCTGCAGGCACCGCTGGCCGGGGACGACGGCGCCTGGGTGCTGGACATTGCCTACCCGGTGCTGCAACAGGTCGACATCCATCTGTTGATCGACGGCCAGCCGGCCCTGACAGCCCGGCTGGGCAGCCAGGTGCCGGTGGCCGAGCGCCCGCTGGCCAGCCGCACCCATGCCCTGCCGCTGCAGCTGCCGGCCGGGCGCGCTGCCGTGCTGCTGATCCGCGTGCAGAGCGAGGGGGCGCTGACCCTGCCCATCGCGCTGAGCAAGCCGGCCGCCTTCCATCGTGAGGCCCAGCGCGAGCTGCTGCTACAAGGCCTGCTCAACGGTGTGGGGCTGGCCCTGCTGGCCTACAGCCTGGTCAAGGCCCTGGTGTTGCGCCAGACCTTCTTCGCCAAATACGCCCTGATGATCTCGGGCAGCCTGCTGTTCAGTCTGCTGCAGTTCGGCATCGGCGCCCAGTATCTGTGGCCCGACTGGCCCTGGATGGAGCACCATGCCGGCGGTATCGCGGCGCTGCTGGCCGCCTGCGGTTCCTTCCTCTTCATCGAGCAGGCCCTGCGCGAGGGGGCTTCGCAGCGCTTCACGCGCCTGATGCAGGGCGGTGCCCTGCTGTGCATGGCCCTGCTACCGGTCTATGCCCTCGATCTGATCGACACCCACCGCATCACCGCACTGATCAGCGTGCTCGGGCTGGCACCGGCAGCGCTGGGCCTGCCGGGGGCCTGGCGCCGCATGCGCTCAGGTGATGCGGTGGGCCTGACCCTGCTGCTGGCCTGGGGCGTCTATCTGCTCAGCACCGCCGTCGCCATCGCGGTAATCAAGGGCCAGCTTGATGCCACCGCCTGGACCCTGCACGCCTTCCAGATCGGCGCGACCTTCGACATGTTGATGTTCATGCGGGTGCTGAGCCTGCGCCAGGCTGCTGTGCAGGCCGCCGCCTGGCGCGACCGTCAGGAACGCGATGCCCTGCACCGGATGGCCCACAGCGATGCCCTGACCGGTCTGGCCAACCGCCGCGGCATGCAGGCGGCACTGCAGCGCGCGCTGGACGAGTGCCCGCCCGGGCGGATGGTGGCCGTGTTCCTGCTGGACCTGAACGGTTTCAAGCAGGTCAACGACAGCCATGGCCACAATATCGGTGATGCGCTGCTGGTGGCGATTGCCAAGCGCCTGCAAGCCAAGCTGCCGGCCAGCGACACGCTGGCACGCCTGGGCGGTGACGAGTTCGTGGTGATCAGCCCCGGCCTGGCCGAGCGCAGCCAGGCCCAGGCCGTCGGCGAGCGCCTGCTGGACGCCTTCGCCACCCCTTTCCGCCTTGGCGCGTTGAACGTCGAGGTGGGCGTGGCCCTGGGTCAGGCACTGGCACCGCAGGATGGGCAAGATCCGACCCTGCTGCTGCAAACAGCCGATGCGGCGATGTACCGCGGCAAACCGGGGCTAAATACCATCCCCAGCGCCAGCCCGCGCGGGCAACGCCCGCGGCAGCGCTGAGCCTGGCGTGTTCCGCCCAGACGTCTGCCGGGTCATAGCCCCAGACGTTGCATCCAGATCGCCAACCCCTGCTCCTGGGCCGTGCCCTGGGCCATGCGGCTGCGTATGCGTTCACGCTCCAGGGCCGAGCGGTTCTGGCTCAGCTTGGTCTTGGCTTCCCAGTGCCGCACGCTCAGACGCAGGCCGACGATGGCACCCAGCAGCTGCTGCTGATAGCTGGCCGGCAAGCCGCGCCATTGCTGCGCATAGGCCGGTTCGTGGCGGGCGATCTGGCGTTTCAGCAAATCGTCCTTGGCGGTGGGTTCGTCGATCAGACTGAGCGGGCCGTGCAGATGTGCCGACAGATAGTTCCAGGTCGGCACATTGCGCTCATGCTCATAGTGCTGCGGCGAGACATAGGCCTGCGGCCCGTTGATGACCAGCAGCACCTCGGCCGCAGCGGCCAGGGCCAGCGCCTGGCTGTTGGCGCGCGCCACATGACCCTCCAGCCACCAGCTGCCGTCTTCGCCCTCCGCCCAGTACATCGGCAGGTGGGTGGCAGCAACACGCCCTTGGGCATCCGGCCCTATCAGCAGTGCAAAGGGGTGCTCGTCGATCAGCTGCCGCAACAGATCCAGCCGCTCGAGCACGAAATGTTTGGGTGTGTACATAGCCTGTCCCCCGGCAAGCTGCCGCAGAAAAGGAAAAACCCCTGAGCTTGCGCTCAGGGGTTTCCATATTTGGCGGAGTCGGAGAGATTCGAACTCTCGATGCAGGTTTTGCCCACATACTCCCTTAGCAGGGGAGCACCTTCGGCCACTCGGTCACGACTCCAGCAGAGCCTCGCATTCTATATCAAGATTTCGAGGCTTCAAGAAAATTCAGGCAGAAACTTCCTGATCCAGGTCGAAAGCCTTGTGCAGCGCGCGCACCGCCAGCTCCATGTACTTCTCGTCGATCACGACCGAGGTCTTGATCTCGCTGGTGCTGATCATCTGGATGTTGATGCCCTCCTCGCTGAGCGCGCGGAACATCTTGGAGGCCACGCCCACATGCGAGCGCATGCCGATGCCGACAATGGAGACCTTGCAGATGCGCGGATCACCCATCACCTTGGCGGCCTGCACGGCGGGGGCCACGGTGTTCTGCAACAGGTCCATGGCGCGCGCATAGTCGTTGCGGTGGACGGTGAAGCTGAAGTCGGTCTTGCCGTCCTGCGAGACGTTCTGAATGATGACGTCGATGTCGATATTGGCCTCGGCCACCGGGCCCAGGATCTGGAAGGCGATGCCGGGCTTGTCCGGCACGCCCAGCAGGGTCACCTTGGCCTCATCACGGTTGAAGGCGATACCCGACACGACGGCTTGTTCCATTTTTTCGTCCTCTTCAAAACTGATCAGGGTGCCGGACTTGGCTTCCTCGTTGATATCGATGTCCCAGGGCGTGAAGCTGGACAGCACGCGCAGCGGCACGCGGTACTTGCCGGCGAATTCCACCGAGCGGATCTGCAGGATCTTGGAGCCCAGCGAGGCCATCTCCAGCATCTCTTCGAAGCTGATGGTGTGCAGGCGGCGCGCTTCCGGCACGATGCGCGGATCAGTGGTGTAGACACCGTCCACATCGGTGTAGATCAGGCACTCGTCGGCCTTCATCGCCGCGGCGATCGCCACGGCCGAGGTGTCCGAGCCGCCGCGGCCCAGCGTGGTGATGTTCTGTTCCTCGTCGACGCCCTGGAAGCCGGCGATCACGACCACCCGGCCGGCCGCCAGGTCGGCGCGCACCTTGGCGTCGTCGATGCTCTCGATGCGGGCCTTGGTATGGGAGGAGTCGGTCTGCACCGGCACCTGCCAGCCGGTGTAGCTGACGGCCTCCAGGCCTTCGGCCTGCAAGGCGATGGCCAGCAGGCCCACCGAAACCTGCTCGCCGGTGGCGGCGATCATGTCCAGCTCGCGCATCAGCGCCGGATTGCTGCTGGCCGGCGACAACTCCTTGGCCAGACCCAGCAGGCGGTTGGTTTCGCCGCTCATGGCCGAGGGCACAACCACCATCTGATGCCCGGCGCGTGCCCATTTGGCGACGCGCTTGGCCACATTGCGGATACGGTCGGTCGACCCCATCGAGGTGCCACCGTACTTATGAACGATCAATGCCATGGGAAGTCTTTTCTGCGCGGTGATGGATGAAGGAATGCGCCGCGACCGCAGCAGCCGATTCTAGGACAGACCCGCTGGCAAACCCCTAGGGCGGGCGGCGCGGCCTGACGCGGCCATCAGTCCGAGTCCGGCAGCCAGTCCAGCGTGAGCCGCGGCTCGCCGGGCTCGCCACGGATGCGGGCGTCAAGGCCCAGATGCGGCACGAAAACCAGACGATCCCCTGTGTAGACCAGGGGGCCGGTGCGCTCGTCAGCCGGCACACCGACGGCCTGCCAGCACTTCTTGAGGCTTCGCGGACACCCGGGGATAACCGCCTGAAACTGGGTGGATCCTTCGCGTGGCCGCAAGCTGGACTTGCGCAGTACAGAAGCCGCCACCCCCCCCTCCTGACCCGCCGACAAGGCGCGAACCAGCAGACTGCCACCCCAGCCAGGCAGCGGATACAGACCCGGCTGGCTCAGATCCAGCGGGCCGGACCAAGGTCCGGCGATTGCAGCCGCGGCCACTGCCGCTCGCGTCGACGCCTGCGGTCGAAAACCGAGATGCCCGCGGTACAGACGCAACTGCCCACCCGGTGCGGGCCAATGGCCGGCCTGCGCCCGCGGCAATTCATCCCTCAGCCGCCGCACCAGACTGGCCGGCGCTGCCTGGCCCAGGGCATCGGCCAGCCAGGCGCGCAGCGCATTGCTGGCACGGGCCGGGCTCAGCGCCTGCAGCAGCCCGACCTTGAGCCCCTGCTCGTCCGTCCAGGCCCGCAGGTCCTCTGCCGCCATCTCGCGCTGCAACTCCAGCGCCTGCTGCGCCCATTGCGCAGCCTGGGCCAGGCTGGCCTCGGCCTGCGCAAAGCCGGCCGTCAGCGCAGGCCAGACCTGCAGGCGCAGACGGTTGCGGGCATAGCGCGGATCGCCATTGCTATCGTCCTCGATATGGCTGAGCCCGTGCTGATGCACATAGGCCTCGATGGCCTCGCGCGGCTGCGCCAGCCAGGGTCTTGCCCAGACCAGGCCATCACGCCGCTGTGCGCTGGGCATGGCTGCTAGACCGGCCACTCCGGCAGCGCGCAAGGCCTGCAGCACAAAGGTCTCGGCTTGGTCACGCCGATGGTGGGCCAGCAGCAGCAAGTCGGCGCCCGCCTGCAGCGCAAGGCGCTGCAGGGCGAGATGGCGCTGCTCGCGGGCCCAGGCTTCGATGCTCTCGCCCGGCTGCGGCGCGCCCTTGAGTCGCTCGCAGCACAGGCTCACCGGCAGGCCGCCGGCGGCCCAGGCAGCGACCTGGGTTTCGCAATGCCGCAACCATGCGTCGGCCTGCGCGCTGAGCCCATGATGCACATGCAGGGCCAGCACCTGCAGTCCCAGTAGCAGGGCGGCACTCGCCGTCGCGTGGAGCAAGGCGGTGGAATCGCGCCCGCCGCTGTAGGCGACCGCGATCAGGCGCGGAACTGCGGCTTCAGCGGTTCTTGGTGTCGCCGAAACGGCCATAGGCCTGCAGGCGCTGATAGCGGCGCTCCAGCAAGTCCTTGGTGCTCAAGTCACCCACCTGGCGCAGCGCATCGTTGAGCGCACGCTTCAGGTACGAGGCCATGGCCTTGGTATCGCGATGGGCACCACCGACCGGCTCGTTGACGATCTTGTCAATCAGGCCCATGGCCTTCAGACGATGGGCGGTGATGCCCAATGCATCGGCCGCCTCGGCAGCACGTTCGGAGCTCTTCCAGAGAATCGAGGCGCAGCCTTCGGGCGAAATCACCGAATAGGCGGCGAACTGCAGCATCAGCACCTGATCGGCCACGCCGATAGCCAGCGCGCCGCCTGAACCGCCCTCGCCGATCACGGTGGCGATGATGGGCACTTCCAACTGGGCCATCTCGAAGATGTTGCGGCCGATGGCCTCGGACTGGCCGCGCTCCTCGGCACCGATGCCGGGGTAGGCCCCCATGGTGTCGATGAAGGTGAAGACCGGCAGGCCGAACTTCTCGGCCAGCTTCATCAGACGCAAGGCCTTGCGATAGCCCTCGGGCCGCGGCATGCCGAAATTGCGCTGAGTGCGTTCCTTGGCATCGGAACCGCGCTGATGACCGATCACCATGCAGGCCTGGCCATTGAAGCGCGCCAGGCCACCGACGATGGCCGCATCGTCGGCGAAATGGCGATCACCATGCAGTTCCTGGAACTCGGTGAACACATCGGCGCAGTAGTCCAGCGTCTGCGGGCGCTGGGGATGGCGGGCGATCTGGTAGACCTGCCAGGGCGCCACATTGGCGTAGATGTCCTTGGTGAGCTGCTGGCTCTTCTTGCTGAGTCGGTCGATCTCCTCAGAGATATCGACGGCGGACTCGCTCTGCACATAGCGCAGCTCTTCGATCTTGGTGTCCAGTTCGGCAATCGGCTGCTCGAACTCTAGAAAGTGTTTCTTGCTCATCCTGTGTCGGTGTTCCAGTGATGAAGGGCGACGGCCGCTGAGTGGGCAGACCACGCAGGCCCGCCACGGCGTCCTCAGTAGTCGACGGGCAGCGGGTCAAGACTGCGCCAAATGTACCATGTGGCTACCGAGCGGTATGGAGCCCAGGCCTCGCCCACCTCGCGTGCTTCGGCGCGGGAGACCGGCTCGCCGGAGAAGTAATTCTCGCTGATGCCCTTGAGCAGGCCCAGATCGTCCAAGGGCATCACATTGGGTCGCATCAGGTGGAAGATCAGGAACATCTCGGCCGTCCAACGGCCGATGCCGCGAATGGCCACCAGCTCCTCGATGATGGCTTCGTCGTCCATCTGCGTCCATTGGCGCACATGAACCTGGCCTGCCTCGAAATGCTGGGCCAGATCGCGCAGATACTCGACCTTGCGGGCCGACAGGCCGGCCGCACGCAGATCCTCGGTGGTCCGGCTCAGCACCAGGGCCGGCGGCACCTTGGCCGACGGCGCAGCCAGGGCCAGCACCAGCTTGTCCCAGACCGACTGGGCCGCCTTCACCGAGATCTGCTGCCCGACGATGGAGCGGGCCAGCGTGGTGAACGCATCGCCACGGCTCTGCAGCCTGGCCTCGCCGAACTGCGGGATGAGCTTCTTCATCACCCGGTCACGTTTGGCCAGGTGGCGGCATGCCTCGTCCCAGTAATCCGGGGTGACCCCGGCAGCAGCGCGCACCACCTCAGGCCTTTATCCAGGTCGTGCCCTGGGGCGTGTCTTTGAGCTCGACGCCGGCCGCCAGCAGGTCAGCGCGGATGCGGTCGGCAGCGGCGAAATCGCGCGCCGCCTTGGCGGCCGCGCGCTCGGCAATGCGCTGCTCGATGGCGGCCTCGTCCAGGCCGCTACCGGCCTGCAGATACTCGCGGGGCGCTTGCTGCAGCACGCCGAGCACCCCACCCAGACTCCTCAGCAGTGCAGCATCGGCCGGGGATCGGCTGCGGTTGAGTTCGCTGGCCAGATCAAAAAGTACGGCCAGCGCCGCAGGCGTGTTGAAGTCCTCATCCATCGCGGCCTTGAAGGCCGCCGCAGGGCCGGTGCCCCAATCAATGGGTCCGGCTTCAGCGGGCGTGACACCGTCCAGCGCGGTGTAGAGCCGGCGCAGCGCGGTGCGGGCATCGTCCAGCGTCGCGTCGCTGTAGTTGATCGGCCCACGATACTGCGTACGCAGCATGAAGAAACGCAGCGTCTCGCCGTCGTACTTCTTCAGCACGTCGGCAATGGTGAAGAAATTGCCCAAGCTCTTGGACATCTTCTCGTTGTCGACATTGACGAAGCCGTTGTGCATCCAGGTGTTGACGAAGGGGCGCCCGGTGGCTCCCTCGCTCTGGGCAATCTCGTTCTCGTGGTGGGGGAACTGCAGGTCCATGCCACCACCATGGATGTCGAAGTGCTCGCCGAGCAGCGCGCAGCTCATGGCCGAGCATTCGATATGCCAGCCCGGCCGGCCATCGCCCCAGGGGCTGGCCCATTTGGCCTCGGCGGGCTCTCCAGCCTTCGCGTGCTTCCACAGCACGAAGTCCAAAGGGTCGTCCTTGTCATCCTGGACGGCCACGCGTTCACCCGCGCGCAGCTGATCCACCGATTTGCCACTGAGCTTGCCGTAGCCCTCGAACCTGCGCACCGCATAGTTCACATCGCCGCCTTTGGCCTGATAGGCCAGGCCCTTGGCCTGCAACTGGCCGATGATGTCGAGCATCTGGGGAACGTAGTCGGTAGCCCGCGGTTCGTACGTGGGGGCACTGATCCCCAGCGCTGCAAAGTCGCGGTGCATCGCAGCGATCATCTCGTCGGTCAGTTCGCGGATCGTGATGCCCCGTTCAACCGCGCGTTTGATGATCTTGTCTTCGATATCGGTGATGTTGCGCACGTAAGTCACGCGCAGGCCCGAAGCCTTCAGCCAGCGGTAGACCACGTCGAAGGCCACGTTCATCCGTGCATGCCCCATATGGCACAGGTCGTACACGGTGATGCCGCACACATACATGCGGACATGACCGGCTTCGATGGGCGTGAAGGGCTCGACCGCGCGGGTCAGCGAGTTGTAGATGCGCAAAGACATGGAATATGCGGAAGGCCGGCGTCGGTCGCGAACTGCGGCAGACCTGGCGTCACAGCCGCCGGGTCTGCCTGGGGACAGCTTAGCCGCCCAGACTGGGGGCCAGCACCGGGACGGACCCGTAGAATGCCCGGCAGTATAGCGGCCGCCTCCGGCCCGCCCACCGGCCCAAACGCTCAAGCACCCACCATGCCGTCCTGCCCTCGCCCTCTTCGACAGCTGCTGCGGCAAGTCATCCTGGCCCTGCTGCTGGGCCTAGCCGGCGCCGCGCAAGCGCAGACCCAGACCCCGCCCCTGGAACAGGCCCAGGCCCTGTGGCTGGGTGGCGAGCGCGAGCGGGCTCTCGATCTGCTGCTGCAGGCGCTGCGCAGCAGCCCCGAGGATGCCAGGCTGCGTTTCGCCGCCGCGGCCATGCAGATGGAGCTGGGCCGGCGCGAAGCCGCCGAGCCGATGTTGCTGGCCCTGACCCAGGACTACCCGGACCTCGCCGACCCCTATAACAACCTGGCCGTTCTCTACGCCGGACGCGGTGAACTCGACCGCGCCCGCGCCATGCTGGAGCAGGCGCTGCGCCTGCAGCCCGAGCATGTGCAGGCAGCCGAAAATCTAGGCGATGTGCTGCTGCGCCTGGCCGAGCGCGCTTACCAGCTTGCCCTCAAGAACGGCAGCGGCCCGCGCCCCGCCCTGCAGCTCAAGCTGAGCCGCACTCGCGCAGCCCTGCCGGCGGCTGAGTGAAAATCCCTTCCCTTAATCCACCGCAACCTGAAAACGCGCCCACGACCGACGCGCCCACGCTCATGTCCACTCAGACACGCTCCCCTGCTGCGGGCCATCTGGCCTCTCTGGCCCTGCTTCCCATGCTGCTGTGCAGCGCTTCAGCGCTGGCTCAGACCGTCAAGCTCAGCACCACCGAGGGCGATATCCGCATCGAGCTGGATGCCCAGAAGGCGCCCAAGTCGGTCGACAACTTCATCAAGTACGTCAAGGCCGGGCATTACAACGGCACGATCTTCCACCGTGTCATCGAGGGCTTCATGATCCAGGGCGGCGGTTTCACGGCCAAGCTGCAGCAGAAGCCGACCCGCGCACCTATTCCGCTGGAAAGCAAGAACGGCCTCAACAATGTGCGCGGCAGCGTCGCGATGGCCCGTACCGGCGACCCCAACTCCGCCACCGCACAGTTCTTCATCAACGTGGTCGACAACCCCTTCCTGGACGCCGCCAATGCACGCGACGGACTGGGCTATGCGGTCTTCGGCCAGGTGATCGAGGGCATGGATGTGGTGGACAAGATCCGAACCAAACCCACGGGCAACCAGGGCATGCATCAGAACCTGCCCATCGGTCCCGTGCTCATCACCAAGGCCATTGTGGAGCCCAAGAAATGACCATCAAGACCGTTGAACTGCATACCAACCATGGCCTGATCCGTGTCGAACTCGACGCAGCCAAGGCGCCCATCACCGTCGAGAACTTTCTGGCCTATGTGCGCAAGGGCCACTACGACGGCACGATCTTCCACCGCGTCATCAAGGGCTTTATGGTCCAGGGCGGCGGCTTCGAAGCGGGCATGAAGCAAAAGCCCACCGATGCACCGATACAGAATGAGGCCAACAACGGCCTCACCAACGAGCACTACACGCTGGCCATGGCGCGCACCAATGCGCCCCATTCGGCCTCGGCCCAGTTCTTCATCAACACGACCAACAACGGCTTCCTGAACTTCAAGTCCGAGTCGCCCTCGGGCTGGGGCTATGCCGTCTTCGGCAAGGTGGTGGCGGGCAAGGAGGTGGTCGATGCAATCGAGAAGGTCAAGACCGGCCGCAGCGGCTTCCACGACGATGTGCCGCTGGAAGATGTGGTGATCGAGCGCGCGGTTGAAATCGTCTGATCCAGCAGAGGCGGCCGAGCTGCCGATCGCCAGTTGGTCGGCGCCCCTCGCCTGGCGGGCGATCGATTTCCTGTCCGACCTGCATCTCTCGCCCGACACGCCTCGCACCCTGGCCGCGCTCGAGCGGCATCTGGCCGGCACCACGGCCGATGCGGTGATGCTGCTGGGCGATGTGTTCGAAGTCTGGATCGGCGACGACGCACGTTACCAAGGCTTCGAACATCAATGCCTGGAACTGCTGCGCGACGCCAGCCGCCAGCGTCCGCTGTTCTTCATGGCCGGCAATCGCGACTTCCTGCTCGGCCCAGCCATGGCGGCTGATACGGGCCTGCAACTGCTGGCCGACCCCTGCTGCCTGCACGCGTTCGACAGCCGGCTGCTGATCAGCCATGGCGACGCTCTGTGTTTGGACGATTGCGCCTACCAGGCGTTTCGCGCCCAGGTGCGCAGCAGCAGCTGGCAGCAGGCCTTTCTGGCCCGCCCGCTGGACGAGCGCCGGGCGCTGGCGCGCGAGATGCGCGCCGCCAGCGAGAGACTGAAGCGCGGCCAGCCGCACGACCCCAGCCTCTGGGCCGATGTCGATACAGGCGCTGCGCTTCAGTGGCTGGCCGCCGCGGACTGCCAGATCCTGCTGCACGGCCATACCCACAGGCCGGCCATGCATCGGCTGGGTGAGGACTGCATGCGCTGGGTCTTGTCGGATTGGGACTTCGACCACCTGGGGCCGGCGCGTGGCGATGTGCTGCGCTGGACCGCAGCCGGTCTGCAACGCCTGCCACCCGCATGCTGAGCGCTCTGCTGGCGCGCTGGCAGCGCGGGCGCGAAGCCCGCGAACTGCGCCGTCATGCGATTCCCGACGAGCTGTGGCAGCTGACGCTCGCGCGCTACCCTTTCCTGTGCGCGCGCAGCCGGGACGATCTGCAGGCGCTGCGGCAGTTGGCGGCGCTATTCCTGGCGCGCAAGGAGTTTCATGGCGTGGCCGGTTTCGTCGTCAGCGACGCGGTGGCGGTGGCAGTGGCGGCCCAGGCCTGCCTGCCGGTGCTGAAACTGGGCCTGGACGCCTACGCCGGTTTCGTCGGCATCGTGATGCACGCCGACGAGGTCGTGGCCCAGCGCGAGTACATCGACGAGGACGGCATCGTCCACCAGTACGAGGAGGTGCTGGCGGGCGAGGCCATGGAAGGCGGGCCGCTGATGCTGGCCTGGAGCGAGCTCAATGCAGGCAGCGACCCAGGCGCCGGGCTGGACAGCGTCTACAACGTTGTGATCCACGAGTTCGCCCATGTGCTGGACATGGCCAGCGGCGAACCCGACGGCGTGCCACACCCCCTGCCCCTGGGCATGGGCCGGGCGCAGTGGCTGGAGGTCATCGAGGCCGAATGGGCGCTTTTCTGCGACCGGGTCCAAGCGGGCGAGGCCACGCTGATCGATCCCTATGGCGAGCAGAGTCTGGACGAGTTCTTCGCCGTCGCCAGCGAGGCCTTCTTCGTTGCACCGGGCGAGTTGCGACGCGAGCAGCCAGCGCTGTACGCCCTGCTGAGCAATTACTACCGCCAGGATCCGGCGACCTTCCCCGGAGCGGGGTGAAGAAGCAAAAAAAGAGCCACCCGATGTGGGTGGCTCTTGCACTGGCGGAGAGGGTGGGATTCGAACCCACGGTACCTTGCGGTACGCCTGATTTCGAGTCAGGTACATTCGACCACTCTGCCACCTCTCCTGAATGCGGCACTCGCGTGGTCTGCTGCGAGTTGAGCCCGCTAGTATAGCGGACTTTTTTCAAATATCCAGATCTTTAACACTCAGGCGCGCAAAACTTCAGCGCCCCCCAGATAGGGGCGCATCGCTTCGGGCACCGTGATGCTGCCGTCGGCCTGCTGATAGTTCTCCAGCACCGCCACCAGGGTGCGGCCCACGGCCAGGCCGGAGCCGTTGAGCGTATGCACCAGCTCGTTCTTGCCTTGGGCGTTCTTGAAGCGCGCCTGCATGCGGCGCGCCTGGAAAGCCCCCATGTTCGAGCAGGAGCTGATCTCGCGATAGGTGTTCTGCGCCGGCAGCCAGACCTCGAGGTCATAGGTCTTGGTGGCGCCAAAGCCCATATCGCCCGTGCACAGCAGCACCGTGCGATAGGGCAAACCCAGCCGCTGCAGGATGGCTTCGGCATGCAACGTCATCTCCTCCAGTGCCGCCATGCTCTGCTCCGGGTGCTCGATGCGCACCATCTCGACCTTGTCGAACTGGTGCTGGCGGATCATGCCGCGGGTGTCGCGCCCGGCGCTGCCTGCCTCCGAGCGGAAGCAGGGGCTGTGGGCCGTCAGCTTGATCGGCAACTGCGCCTCGTCCAGCACCTGCTCGCGCACGGTGTTGGTCAGCGAGATCTCCGAGGTTGAGATCAGGTACTGCTCAGCGGCCTCGTCGTCACCACCGCGCAGCACCCAGAACATGTCTTCCTTGAACTTAGGCAGTTGGCCCGTACCCTCGAGGATCTCGCGGTTGACGATATAGGGCGTGTAGCACTCGGTGTAGCCATGCGCGCCGGTCTGCACGTCCAGCATGAACTGCGCCAACGCCCGGTGCAGCCGGGCCATCGGACCCTTCAGGAAGCTGAAGCGCGAACCGCTGAGCTTGGCGCCGGTCTCGAAATCCAGGCCCAGGGGCGCACCCAGATCCACATGGTCCTTGACCTCGAAGTCGAAGCTCCGGGGCGTGCCCCAACGACGCACTTCCACATTGCCGCTCTCGTCGGTGCCCAGCGGCACGCTCTCGTGCGGCAGATTCGGCACACCCATCAGCAGCGTGGCCAGCTCCTGCTGGATCAGTTCCAGCCGCTCGGCGTTGGCCTTGAGTTCGTCGGCGATGCTGCCCACCTCGGCCATCAGGGCCGAGGCATCCTCGCCCTTGCCCTTGGCCATGCCGATCTGCTTGGACAGGCTGTTGCGCCGCGCCTGCAGTTCCTCGGTGCGTATCTGCACCCGTTTGCGCTCGGCTTCCAGCGCACCGTAGCGCTCGACATCGAGGAAGGGTTGGGGGCTCTTGCGGCTGTTCAGGCCTGCGACGACGGCGTCCAGGTCCTTGCGCAGCAGATTGATATCAAGCATGGCAATGTTCTCTTGTGGTGTTCACTATGCCTTGACGGCAGGTTCGCACGACCGTCCAGCGGGGCGGTGCGGCGTTGGCGGCACTCAGTCGTGCGTCAAGATCGGCTCTGCGTCAGCTCGGCCATGGACTTGTCGCCCAGGCCCACGGGCAGCGGAAAGCGCACATGCTCCTCCACACCCTCCAGCTTGCGCACCGCGGTGGCGCCCAGCTGGCGCAGGCGGCTGATGACGGCCTGCACCAGCACATCGGGTGCCGAGGCGCCGGCGGTCAGGCCCACCCGGCTGCGACCGTCCAGCCATTCGGCGCGCAGATCCTCGGCGCCGTCGACCATATAGGCCGGCGTGCCCAGGCGCTCGGCCAGTTCGCGCAGGCGGTTGCTGTTGGAGCTGGTGGCACTGCCCACCACGATCACCACATCCACCTGGGGCGCCAGCACCTTGACCGCGTCCTGGCGATTCTGGGTGGCGTAGCAGATGTCCTGCTTCTTGGGCTCGCGCACCAGTGGGAACTGCTGCTTCACCGCCGCCAGGATCTCGGCCGCATCATCGACGCTCAGTGTGGTCTGCGTCACCACCGCCAGCCTGGCCGGGTCCTTGACCCGCACATGGGGCACATCGGCCGCTTCCTCGACCAGGTAGATGCCGTCGCTGAGTTGGCCCATCGTGCCTTCGACCTCGGGATGCCCCTTGTGGCCGATCATGATGAACTCGTAGCCTTCCTTGCGCAGCTTGGCCACCTCCACATGCACCTTGGTGACCAGGGGGCAGGTCGCGTCGAACACGGTGAACCCGCGCGCGGCCGCCTCCTGGCGCACCGCCTGGCTGACGCCGTGGGCGGAGAACACCAAGGTTGCGCCGGGCGGCACCTCGGCCAGATCCTCGATGAAGATGGCGCCGCGCGCCTTCAGATCGTTGACCACATAGGTGTTGTGCACGATCTCATGGCGCACATAGATCGGCGCGCCGAACTTGATCAGCGCCCGCTCGACGATCTCGATCGCACGGTCGACACCGGCACAAAAGCCACGCGGCTCGGCCAGCACGATTTCCTGGGGTTCGATAGGCGCCATCTCAAAGCACCCCGATCACATGCACTTCGAAGCTGACCGGCTGGCCCGCCAGCGGATGGTTGAAGTCGAACAGCAGCCAGTCCTCGCCCACCTCGCGCACCAGGCCGGCATAGCTGCCCTGCCCGTCCGGTGTGGGGAACTGCACCACATCGCCGACGCTGTATTGCTCGTCCGGATCGCCCATCTGGCGCAGCAGGCTCAGCTTGACCCGCTGCAGCAATTCGCTATTGCGTTCGCCGAAAGCCTCGCCGGGAGCCAGCTCGAAGCGGGTATGCGTGCCTTCGGCCAGACCGATCAGCCGGGCCTCGATCGCCGGCGACAGCTCGCCCGTGCCCAGCGACAGCGTGGCGGGCTTGTCGTCAAAGGTGTTGATCAGATTGCCGCCATCCGGCCCAGAAAGGCGGTAGTGCAGGGTCAGAAAGGATCCGGCTTGGATAAGAGTCACGTTGGGCCCGGTTTCGATAGACTGCGCGGATTTTACGGCCAGCCCGCGCCGCACTCCCGCCCCAGCCATCGCCATGTCCCTGCATCAACTGCCCCCCGAGGCCCGCCCGCGCGAAAAGCTGCTGGCCCGCGGTCCCCAGGCCCTGGCCGATGCCGAGCTGCTGGCCCTGTTGCTGCGCACCGGCACCCATGAGCAGCCGGTGCTGCAGCTGGCGCAGGCGCTGCTCGACCGTTTCAAGGGCTGGACCGGCCTGCTGCATGCCAGCGTGGCCGATCTGGCCGCGGTCAAGGGCTTGGGGCCGGCCAAGCAGGCCGAGATCGCCGCAGTGCTGGAGATCGCCCGCCGCTCGCTGCTGCAGGAGCTCAGCCAGCGACCGGTGTTCGATTCCCCCGAAGCGGTCAAGCAGTACCTGCGCCTGCAGCTCGCGCCGCTGCCGCACGAGGTGTTCGCGGTGCTGTTCCTGGATGCGCAGCACCGCCTGATCGCGCTGGAGGAGCTGTTCCGCGGCACCTTGACCCAGACCAGCGTCTACCCGCGCGAGATCGTCAAGCGTGCGCTGGCACTCAATGCGGCGGCGCTGATCCTGGCCCACAACCACCCCTCGGGCATGGCCGAGCCCTCGCCTGCCGACGAGTTGCTGACCCAGGCCCTGAAACAGGCACTGGCCCTGGTCGATGTGCGCGTGCTGGACCATCTGGTGGTCGGCGGTGCCGGGGCCGTCTCGCTGGCCGAGCGAGGCCTGCTATGAGCCGCAGACCAACCGCTCCGCCCAGGACCGCCCTGGGGCTTGCCGATCTGAAGGGCCTGCAGCGTGAGCTGCAGCTGCGTCGCCGCCTGGCTGAGGAAGCGGCCGAGCGCGCGGCAGCGGCTGCCCGGCTGGCCGAGCGCGAGCGGCGTCTGTTCGAGCTCAGCGTGGGGCCGGTCGAGGCCATCAAGTCCGGGGGCCGGGTCCTGCATCAGCTGAGCCCACCGCCGGCCGAACCCCTGCAGCGCGAGGCCGACGAGCGCCAGGCCCTGCTGCAGGCCCTGTCGGACGAGGTCGATATCGACTCGCTGCTGGAGACCGATGAAAGCCTCTCGTTCCGCCGCGCCGAGATCGGCCCCGAGACCGTGCGCAAGCTGCGGCGTGGCCACTGGGCACTGCAGGCGCAGATCGATCTGCACGGCCTGCGCCGCGATCAGGCGCGCGAGGCGCTGGGCCAGTTCGTGCAGGACAGCGCCCGCCGCGGCCTGCGCTGCGTGCGCGTGGTGCATGGCAAGGGCAATGGCTCGCCGGGCCGCGAACCGGTGCTGAAGGCCCGCGTGCGGCGCTGGCTGGTGCAGAAGGCCGAGGTGCTGGCCTTTGTGCAGGCACGCGCCAGCGATGGCGGCAGCGGTGCGCTGATGGTCTTGCTGCAGCAGAGGCCAGCCAGCGGCTCAGGCGCCGACGTTGCGCATCCAGTCCGCGGTATTCATCAGCGCGGCGTCTAGGCGCTGCTGCAGCTGCGGATCCAGGCCGCATTCCTGCATCGCCTGGCGCATGCAGGCCATCCATTGATCGCGCTCGACGATGCCGATGCGAAACGGCAGGTGCCGGGCGCGCAGGCGCGGATGGCCGAAGCGACTCTGGTAATGGTCCGGTCCGCCCAGCCAGCCGCACAGAAACCAGAACAGCTTGTCGCGGGCCGCCTCCAGGCTGGGCGGATGGACCGCACGCAGAGCGGCGTAAGCCGACTCTAAATCCATCAGATCGTAGAAGCGATCGACCAGTTGCCGCACAGCCTCCTCGCCCCCCACCCAGTCAAAGGCGGTTGTGGCGGCGCCGGCATCGGCCTCGCTCACGAAGGACGCCCCAGCAGCTTGGCCGCCAGCGCCTTGATGCCCTGGGCCGCCTCGCTGCCAGGATACTGCTCCAGCAGCAGCTGGCGTTTCAGCACCGCCTGGCGCACCGCGATATCGCTCTTGACCTCGCCCTGCAGCTCCAGCTTGAAGGTCTGGCCCGGCGTCGCGCCCACAAAGCGCAGCAGCACCTGCTGCAGCTGGCCGCAGATCAGCTTGCCCTCGCCCGGGCGCGAGGCCTGGTTGACGACCAGACCCACATGGCGGCGGTCCTGCTGGGTGGCCAGCACCTTGATGGTTGCATAGGCATCGGTCAGCGAGGTCGGCTCGGGCGTGGCCACCACCAACACATCGCTGGCCAGCGAGACAGCGAACAGCACCACATCCGAGATGCCGGCGCCGGTGTCCAGCAGCACCCAGTCAAAGCGCGGCTTGACCAGATCGATGATCTGCAGCAATCGGTCACGCACTTCTGGCGTTAGCCGAGAGTACTCGACCATGCCCGAGCCCGCCAACAGCACCGAGAAGCCGCCGGGCGCCGGCAGGATCGCCTGATCCAGCGTGGCCTTGTCAGTGAAGACATCGTGCAGAGTCAGCTTGGGGTGCAGGTTCAGCACCACGTCCAGATTGGCCAGACCGAGATCGGCATCCAGCACCAGCACCTTCTGGCCTTGGGCGGCCAGCGCCGCGGCCAGATTGGCGGTGACAAAAGTCTTGCCCACCCCGCCCTTGCCACTGGTGACGGCCAGGGTACGGGCGCCGCCGGCGCGGCTGCGCGGGGCGGCGGATGCAGCAGGCGACGGTATCGTGCTCATTCCTTGTCCTGTTGCGTGACGGCAAACAACATGCCTTTTTCCTCGGCGCTGACCAGGGAGTCGGCATGCGGCTCCAGGCAGGTTCGATTGCGTCCTTCGGCCTTGGCGCGGTAGAGCTGGCGGTCGGCCCGCTCCATCCACAGCAGCGAGGAGGAGCGCACCCACTGCGGTGCGAAGGCACCGCCCAGGCTGACCGTGACTCGCAGCATCTGTCCGGGACTGATCTCCAGCGCCATCGCCTCCACCTGGGAGCGCACGCGTTCGGCCACGGTGATGCCGTAGCTGCTGGCGCAGTTGGGCAGCACAATCGCGAACTCCTCACCGCCCACACGGGCCACCGTGTCCATGGGCCTGACGGTTTGCGCGATCGCACGCGCCACCGCCTGAATCACCAGATCCCCGGCCGCATGGCCATGGCTGTCATTGACCGTCTTGAAATGATCAATGTCCAGCACCAGCAGCAGCGCGGGCTCGCCGGAGCGAGCCACCCTATCGACCTCGCGCGCCAGACTCATCTCGAAGCTGCGGCGATTGGCCAGGCCGGTCAGTGGATCCTTGCTGGAGAGGTCGCACAGCGCGTCGATCACCCCCTGCAGCCAAGGCTCGCTATAGGGCTCGCACTCCGGCAGCAAGGCCCCGGCCTGCTGCAGCAGCTGCAGCGCAGGCTCAAGCTTCAGCTCGCGCGCATCGAGCATCGGGGGCGGATTCAGGCTGGCGTCCAAGGCGTGGGGGGCGTGGTATCGGCAAGTCCGCGGCAGTCTATCAGCCGGGGGGGCCACGGTCCGGGACGAAGTGCACAGCCATAGGCCGCCAGTTCTGCAATTTGCGCCAATCGCTGGCCGGCAGACTCAGGTCCGATGCAGAATGAGGGCCAGGCGCCCAAGCCGCAGCACCGTGTGGCTTGGGCATCCGGCCCACAACAACGAGCCCTACATGTCCGCTGCACTTCCGACGACATCGGCCGGCGAGGCCCCCGATCATGAGTTCAGCTTCAGCCGCGCCGATTTCGACCGGGTGCGACAACTGATCTACCGCCATGCGGGCATCAGCCTGCACGAGGGCAAGCATGCGATGGTGTACAGCCGTTTGTCGCGCCGCCTGCGCGACACCGGGCACCGCAGCTTCGCCAGCTACCTGCAGTGGCTGGAGGCGGCCAGCGGCCCCCAGGCAGATCAGGAATGGCAGGAGTTCGTCAACTGCCTGACCACCAACCTCACCTCCTTCTTCCGCGAAGAGCACCATTTCCACGCGCTCGCCGAGGATCTGAAGCCGCTGGCCGGCAAGCCGCTGCGCATCTGGTGCTGCGCCGCCTCCACCGGCGAGGAACCCTACTCGATCGCCATCACCTGCAGCGAGGCCCTGGGCAGCAATGCCTCGGTGCAGATTGTTGCCAGCGATATCGACACCAATGTGCTGAACACCGCCAAGCGCGGCGTCTACAGCGCCGATGCGCGCGGTCTGTCGCCGGCGCGGCTGAAGAACTTCTTCATGCGGGGCACCGGCGCCAACGAGGGCCGCATCCGCGTCAAGCCGGAACTGGCCCGGTGGATAGATTTCCGGCCGCTGAACCTGATGGACGGCCAGTGGTCGCTGGGCGATCCCTTCCAGATCGTGTTCTGCCGCAATGTGATGATCTATTTCGACGCCCCCACGCAGCGCAAGGTGCTGGAGCGGATTCACCGGGTGATGAAGCCACACGGGCTGCTGTTCGTCGGTCATTCGGAGAACTTCACCGAGTCGCGCGACCTGTTCAAGCTGCGCGGCAAGACGATCTACGAGCGTGTCTGACGCCTGCGCGCCCCAGCAACTCAAGCGCCCTCAACTTCTGCCGAATAAAGCCAAATGAGCACACCCACACCCAACGCCGGCAGCGGCGGCGCGATACATGGCGGTGCAGGTGCGGCGCGGGTCGCCCAGCTGAAGGCGCAGCCCCGCAAGCAGGGTGAGGCCTCCTTCTTCTTCTATGACGCCCATTTCCGCAATGCCGCGGTCAAGGTGCTGCCGGGCGAGTACTTCGTCGACAACGAGGACTTGCTGGTGATGACCACGCTGGGCTCCTGCATCGCGGCCTGTCTGTGGGACCGGCATGCGATGGTCGGCGGGATGAATCACTTCATGCTGCCCGAGGGGGCCGGTGACTCGGGCCGCTACGGCTCCTTCGCGATGGAACTGCTGATCAACGAGATGATGAAGCGCGGCGCCGCCAAAAGCCGCATGGAGGCCAAGATCTTTGGCGGCGGCGCGGTGATCGCCGGCATGAACACCATCAATGTGGGCGAACGCAATACCAATTTCGTGCTCGACTATCTGAAGACCGAGCGCATCCCGGTCGTGTCCAAGGACGTGCTGGACGTTTATCCGCGCAAGGTCTGCTTTCTGCCGCACAGCGGCAAGGCCATGGTCAAGCGCCTGGCACCGACCAATACAGAGGCCCTGGTTCAGCAGGATCGGGCCGCGGCCCAGAAGGCCCAGCCCGTGGTGGCGAGCGGCGGCTCTATCGATCTGTTCTGAGCGCCGCAGCAGGAGATACAGACAATGGCAAAGACCCGTGTGGTGGTGGTGGACGATTCGGCGCTGGTGCGCTCCATCCTCACCGAGATCATCAACCGCCAACCCGATATGGAATGCGTGGGCGCGGCCAGCGATCCGCTGCTGGCGCGCGAGATGATCCGCAACGTCAACCCCGATGTGATCACGCTCGATGTGGAGATGCCCAAGATGGACGGCATCGACTTCCTCTCGCGCCTGATGCGCCTGCGGCCCATGCCGGTGGTGATGGTCTCCACGCTGACCGAGCGCGGCGCCGAGGTCACGCTCAAGGCCCTGGAGCTGGGTGCGGTGGACTTCGTCGCCAAGCCAAAGATCGGCGTGGCCGACGGCATACGCCTGCTGGCCCAGGACATCACCGACAAGATCCGCATCGCCGCCAAGGCCCATATCCGCCGCGCCCCGGCCCCGCCGCCCGCGGCCGCACCCGGTGCGCCGCCGGTGGCGCCGCCCAAGCCGGTAACCATGGCCAATCTGGGACGGCTCTCGACAGAAAAGATCATCTTCATCGGCGCATCCACTGGCGGGACCGAGGCCACCAAGGACGTGCTGGTCAATCTGCCGGCCGACTGCCCGGCCGTGGTCATCACCCAGCACATGCCGCCAGGCTTCACCCGCAGCTATGCGGCGCGGCTTGACAGCCTGTGCCGCATCCGCGTCAAGGAGGCGCAGGATGGCGAGCGCATCCTGCCCGGCCATGGCTATATCGCGCCGGGCGGCTTCCATCTGAGTGTCGAGCGCTCGGGCGCCAACTACATCGCCCGGGTCCAGGACGGCGAACCGGTGAACCGCCACAAGCCCTCGGTGGAAGTGCTCTTCAGTTCGGCGGCGCGCGTCGTCGGCCCCAACGCCCTGGGCATCATGCTGACCGGCATGGGTGCCGACGGTGCCAAGGCCATGAAGCTGATGAAGGATGCCGGCGCCTACAACTTGGTGCAGGACGAGGCGAGCTGCGTGGTCTTCGGCATGCCGCGCGAAGCCATCGCTGCCGGCGCGGCCGACGAGGTGCTGCCGCTCAACCAGATCGCACCACGCCTGATCGAGCGCCTGCGCAGCACCTCGGGGGGGTCTCTGAACCGGGTCTGAATCCGCCGCGGCCCGTCCCGGGCCGACTCAGTCGGGCAGGAACAGGCCCTGCAGATCGCTCAGAAAATCGAAGCCCTGCGGCGTTGCGCAGATGCGGGCGGCATCGTGGGTCAGCAAGCCCTTGGACCGTCCTTGGGCCAGCGCCGCCTCAATGCTGGAGGGCGGCAGGCCGGTGCGCTCCAGGAACTGCTGCAGGCTCACCCCCTCGCGCAGCCGCAAGGCATTGAGCATGAACTCGAAGGGCAGCTCCCGCCGCGCGACCTCGTGCTCGTTGGACACCGCCTGCCCCTCCTGGGCCTTGGCCATATAGGCGGCCGGCTCCCGCCAGCGCACCTGGCGCAGCACGCGGTGCGGGAACGACAGCTTGCTGTGCGCGCCTGCGCCTATGCCCAGATAGTCACCGAACTGCCAGTAGTTGAGGTTGTGCACGCAGCGATGCCCGGCGCGGCCATAGGCGGACACCTCATAGCGCTCCAGGCCGGCCGCAGCGGTCCTGGCGGTGATCAGATCCAACATCTCGCTGGCCAGATCGGGATCGGGCAGGCCCGTGGGCGGCTGCAGCGCAAAGCGGGTGTTGGGCTCTATCGTCAGGTGATAGACCGACAGATGCGGCGGCGCGAAGGACAGCGCGATATCCAACTCACGCGCCAGATCGGCCAGGCCCTGGCCGGGCAGCGCATACATCAGGTCGAGGTTAAAGGTCTCGAAACTGTCCGCTGCCTCGCGCAAGGCAGCCTGGGCCTGGGCGGCGCTGTGCACCCGCCCCAGGGCCTTGAGTTGCCCGTCGTCGAAGCTCTGCACGCCTACCGACAGACGCGTCACACCCGCGGCGCGGAAACCCTTGAAGCGCTCGCGTTCGAAGGTGCCTGGGTTGGCCTCCAGCGTGATCTCGCAGCCGGGCTCCAGCGGCAAGCGGGCGCGCAGATCGGAGATCAGCGTGGCGATCTGCTCGGGCGCGAACAGACTGGGAGTGCCTCCACCTATGAAGACACTGAGCACCGGCCGACCCCAAATCAGCGGCAGCGCCGCCTCCAGATCGGCGCGCAGCGCCGCCAGATAGGCCGTGGCGGTGGCAGCCGGCAGCTCGCGCGCAGCGTCGCCCTCGCCACGCCATTCATGCGAGTTGAAATCGCAGTAGGGGCATTTGCGCAGGCACCAGGGCAGATGCACATACAGTGCCAGCGGCGGCAGCGCCGGCAGGCTCAAGGTGCCGGGCCGCATCAGATGCGCCAGCTCAGCCAAGGTGCCAGACCTCGCGCATCTGCCGCACCAGATCCGCTGCAGCCAGCGCGCGGTGGCTGAGCGAGTTCTTCTCAACCGCACTGAGCTGTGCAACGCTGCGGCCCAGTGCGGGAATGAACAGCAGCGGGTCGTAGCCAAAGCCTCCCTCGCCGCTCAGCTTCGGCAAGACCTGACCCTGCCAGCGCCCCATCGCGATCAGCGGCTCGGGATCGGCCGCCGAACGCACGGCCACCAAGGCGCATACGAAGCGAGCGGCGCGATCCCTGGGTTCGGTGACACCGGCCAGTTGTTCCAGCAGCACCGCATTGTTCTCGGCGTCACTATTCAGGCGACCGAACAGCGTGGCGTAACGGGCCGACAGCACGCCCGGCGCACCGCCCAGCGCCTCGACCGCCAGGCCCGAATCGTCGGCCAGGGCGGGCAGACCGCTGAGCTTGGCCGCGTGGCGCGCCTTGGCCAGTGCGTTCTCGACAAAGCTATCAAAAGGCTCCTCAGCCTCAGCGATGCCCAGACTGCCTTGCGTGAGCAGCGCTATGCCCAGGGGCGCGAACAGCGCTTGCAGCTCGGCGAGCTTCTTGGCGTTGTTGGATGCCAGGACCAGCTTCATGCCGCCAACGCTTGTTGCTGCGCGGCCAGCAGCGCCCGGATACCCTGCTCGGCAAGATCCAGCAAGGCATTCATCTCGGCGCGACTGAAGGCCTGCCCCTCGGCGGTGCCCTGCAACTCGACGAAGCCGCCGCTGCCCGTCATCACCACATTCATATCGGTGTCGCAGGCGGAGTCCTCGCTGTACTCCAGGTCCAGCAGGGCGCGGCCGTCCAGCATGCCCACCGAGATGGCGGCGACCGCATCGCGGATCGGCGAGGCACTGATCTTGCCTTGAGCGAGCAGCCAGCTGACCGCGTCATGGGCTGCCACATAGGCGCCGGTGATGGCGGCGGTGCGGGTGCCGCCATCGGCCTGGATCACATCGCAGTCGATCGCGATCGTGCGCTCGCCCAGCAGCGCGAGATCAAACACGCAGCGCAGCGAGCGGCCGATCAGTCGCTGGATCTCCTGGGTGCGGCCGCTCTGCTTGCCGCGGGCGGCCTCGCGATCGCCGCGGGTGTGGGTGGCGCGCGGCAGCATGCCGTACTCGGCCGTCACCCAGCCTTCGCCGGATCCGCGCTTGTGCGGGGGCACTTTCTCCTCGACCGAGGCGGTGCACAGCACCTTGGTATGGCCGAACTCGACCAGCACCGAGCCCTCGGCATAACGCGTGTAGTGCCGGGTGATGCGCACCGGGCGCAGGGCATGGGGCAGGCGGCCGTCAGCGCGCAGCGCGACAGAATCATTTGTCATCGGGAAAGCCTTTCAGTTCTTCTTGGCAGCCTGGCGCGCCTGGCGGATCGCGTCCTGGACCTCGCGCACCGAGCGCTCGATTTCTTCTTCGTCCATCTCGGGCGCGGCCGCCGTGCCCGGCAGCGCCTGGATGGTGGAGGCAAAGCCGTCCTCGTCCAGCTCCTGCAGCGATTCGGCCGCCAAGGGCTCGTCCTCACCTTCCCATTCCAGGGCAAGGGCGGTGACGTTGTCGCAGTTGCTGCCACCATGGCGCAATGCCATCTCGACCAGCTCGGGCACCGCCTCGCTGACCGTGTGGGCGCCCAACTGAGCCACGATGTCCGCATCGGGCAGATTGCTCCACAAGCCGTCGGAGCACAGCAGCAGTCGGTCGCCCGCCGCCAGTGTCAGCGGTCCGCTGATGTCCACCATCGGCTTGCCGGGGCTGCCCAGGCAGGTGAACAGCACGTTGCGGTTGAAACGTTCGCCGCTGGCAGCCACCCGGCCCAGGGCCTCCTGCAGCTCGCTGTAGGAATGGTCGCGGGTGCGGGCGATCAGCTGACCCGCACGGGTAACGTACAGCCGTGAGTCGCCGCAATGCACCCAGTGGGCCTGGCCACGCTGCAACACAGCGGCCACCACCGTGGTGCGCGGCGTGTCGTTGAGCCCCTTGTCGGCGCCATAGCGCAACAGCTGCTGATGCGCCACCAGCACCGCATCCTGCAGAAAGCGGGCCGGATCGGCCAGCGTGGGCCGGGCGTCGCGCTGGAACATTGCCGCCATGGTCTGCAGCGTCATCTGCGAGGCCACCTCGCCCTCCGGATGCCCGCCCATGCCATCGGCCAACGCGATCAGCACCGCATCGCGGGTGAAGCAATAACCCATGCGGTCTTCATTTTTCTCGCGACCACCACGGCGACTGACTTGATACACGCCGAACTTCACGCCTTGACCCCTGACTTGAGATTCTCCAGCTGCAGCTTCAGCCGTTCGCTGAAGCTCAGCTTGGTGTAGCGCCTCTCAGTCTCGCGGGCCAGTTCCTTCTGCAGGGCGAAAACACTTTGCGGACGCGCCAACGGGTCCAGCGACATGCACCACTCGGTCACTTCGATCAGATTGTCGGAATACACATTGCGCAGCCGCGACAGGCTCAGGCTGAGCCTGTCCTTCTCCAGGCGCTGCGGTGCGTCATTGGGGGGATAGCCCTGCATGCAAGCGTAGATGCAGGCGCCGATGGCATAGATATCGGTCCAGGGACCTAGCGAACCGTCGCGACGGTACATCTCGGGCGCGGCGAAGCCGGGCGTGTACATGGGGCGTATGAAGTTACCCTCCTTGGAGAGCACCTCGCGCGCCGCGCCGAAATCCAGCAGCACCGCCTTGTTGTCGTTGGTGATGAAGATATTGGCGGGCTTGATGTCCAGGTGCAGCATCTTGTGCTGATGCACGATGCGCAGGCCACGCAGGATCTCGTCGAACAGGCTGCGGATGGTGGACTCGCGGAAAACCTTGTCGCGCTTCAGGTCACGGGCGGTGACGATGAAGTCCTGCAGGGTGTCGCCCTGCAGATAGTTCATCACCATATAGACGGTTTCGTTCTCGCGCAGGAAGTTCAGCACCGAGACGACGCTGGGGTGCGAGATCTGCGCCAGCGAGCGCCCTTCCTCGAAGAAGCTGCGCAGGCCCAGTCGGTAGAGCGGCTGCTTCTCGGGCTTGACGCGTGGCGTCAGCTCGCCGGGCGAACGCTCGGCCAGCGAGGACGGCAGATATTCCTTCAGGGCGACCAGATGATGCTCGGGATCTTCGGCGAGATAAACCACACCGAATCCGCCGGCCGCCAGTCTCTTGATGATCTGGTACCCCCCCACGACGGTCCCAGCAGGCAAGGGCGCCGGTTTCGGCTTTGACATAATCGCGTTTTGATTGCTACACCGAATGCTAGATGCCAGTCTACAGCATGACGGGTTATGCCAGCGCCAGCTCGCAGCCCACAACGCAGGGCGAGCCCGCCACCCCTACTCACCAGACCAGCAGCCTGTCCAGCGTCAGCGTCGAACTGCGCTCGGTCAATGGCCGGTTCCTCGACCTTTCGCTGCGCATGCCCGAGGATCTGCGGGGTCTGGAGCCGGCCCTGCGCGAGTTGGTCAGCGGGTCCATCAAGCGCGGCAAGATCGAGCTGCGCATCAACACCCAGCGCGAGGGTGACAGCGCCTGGCCCCAGCCACAGCCCGAACAGCTGAACCGTCTAGCGCGGCTTGAGAACCATATCCAGTCCTGGCTGCCCAAGGCCCAGCCCCTGTCGGTCCACGAGGCCATGCAGTGGTGCAAGAACGGGGGCAGCGCCGAGCGGCTGGACGAAGCCGCGCTGGATGCGGCCCGGCGCTGCGTGGCCGGCCTGCTGGAGGCCCGTGAACGCGAGGGCGAGAAGCTGGTGGCGGTGCTGCAGGAGCGCATTGCCCGCCTGCGCGAGCTCGCCACTCAGGCCGAGCCCCTGGTGCCGGCCGTGGTGCAACGCCAGCAACAGCGCTTTCTGGAGCGCTGGCAGGAAGCCCTGCTCAGCACCGGCAACGCCCAGAGCCTGCCCGAGGAGGCCTTGCGCGAACGGGCCCTGAACGAGGCGGCAGCCTATGCGATTCGCATCGACGTGGCCGAGGAGCTGGCCCGCCTGCGCGCCCACCTCGAGGAAATCGCCCGACTGCTCAGCAAGGGGGGCGAGTTGGGCAAGCGCCTGGACTTCCTGATCCAGGAACTGCATCGCGAGGCCAATACCCTGGGCTCCAAGTCGGCAGCGCTGGAGCTGACCAATGTCTCGGTGGAGATGAAGGTCGCGATTGAGCAGATGCGTGAACAGGTCCAGAACATCGAATAAGCGAAGCCCCTCATGGAATACCCAGGCAATCTCTTCGTCGTCGCTGCCCCCAGCGGCGCCGGCAAATCCAGCCTCGTCAAGGCCTTGCTGGAACTCGACGCCAAGCTGGTCGTCTCCATCTCCCACACCTCGCGCGCGCCCCGTGGCCAGGAGCAGCACGGGCGCGAGTATTGGTTCATCACGCCGGAGGATTTCCGCGCCAAGGTGGCGCATGGGGACTTCTTCGAATGGGCCGAGGTGCACGGCAATCTCTACGGCACCTCGCGCGCCGGCATCGAGCAGCGCCTGGCCGCTGGCGAGGATGTGGTGCTGGAGATTGACTTCCAGGGCGCATTGCAGATCAAGCAGCTCTTCCCCCACGCGGTGCTGATCTTCATCCTGCCGCCCAGTTGGGAAGAGTTGCAGCAGCGCCTGAGCCGCCGTGGCGATACCGCCGCCGAGGTGATTGCCCAGCGCATGGCCAATGCCCGCATCGAGGTGGCCCAGGCGCAGAACTTTGACTTTGTCGTCGTCAACGCGGTCTTCGAGACCGCACTTTTCGATCTCAAGGCCATCGTCCACGCGCAGAGGCTAAAATACGCCGCTCAGCGCCGCAACCGCTCCGCGGTCTTCAAGGCGCTGGACCTTCCCTGAACTACCAGCACTGGAACACACAATGGCCCGCATCACCGTTGAAGATTGCCTGACCAAGATCCCGAACCGCTTCCAGCTGGTCCTCGCCGCTACCTACCGTGCCCGCATGCTGAGCCAGGGGCACAGCGCCAAGATCGAGAGCAAGAACAAGCCCGGTGTGACCGCGCTGCGCGAGATCGCCGCCGGCGAAGTCGGCATCGAGATGCTGCGCAAAGTGCCGGTCTGAGCCCGGTCTCGCCGCTGAAACGGGCGCCCGCGGGCGCCCGTTTTGTTTTGGCGCCTCAAGCGCCTCGGCAACCCGTCGCTAACCATGCGGTAAATTCCAGCCATGGGTTTCAGATCATTCGCCGTCGCTCGCCTGCCCGCCGCCCTGACCGGCTTCTCCGGTCTGCGTG
This sequence comes from Burkholderiaceae bacterium, assembly GCA_041920215.1. Classification (GTDB taxonomy): domain Bacteria; phylum Pseudomonadota; class Gammaproteobacteria; order Burkholderiales; family Burkholderiaceae_C; genus JAYRSJ01. Next base: position 129,893 of record JAYRSJ010000003.1, read on the forward strand.
TCAGCACGCCTGAGCCCACCGAGGCTGAAGCCGCCTCCTTCGATGCCCTGGTGCACCGCCTGGCCTATCTGCCCAAGTCGGACATCAAGCGCATACGCGAGGCCTACAAGTTCGCCGACGAAGCGCATCTGGGCCAGTTCCGCGCCAGCGGCGAGCCCTATATCACCCATCCGATCGCGGTAGCCGGCATCTGCGCCGACTGGCGGCTCGACGCCCAGGCCATCATGGCGGCGCTGATGCACGACGCCATGGAGGACTGCGGCGTCACCAAGACCGAGCTGATCGAACGCTTCGAGGCGCCGACCGCCGAGCTGGTGGACGGGCTGACCAAGCTGGACAAGCTGCAGTTCTCGACCAAGGAAGAGTCGCAGGCGGAGTCCTTCCGCAAAATGCTGCTGGCGATGGCGCGCGATGTGCGGGTCATCCTGATCAAGCTAGCCGACCGTCTGCACAATATGAGGACCATGCAGGCGATGGCGCCCGATAAACGCCGCCGCATCGCCCGCGAGACCTTGGACATCTACGCCCCGATCGCGCACCGTCTGGGCCTGAACCAGATCTACCGCGAGTTGCAGGAGCTGTCCTTCCAGTACATCAACCCCTGGCGCCACGCGGCGCTGTCCAAGGCTGTCGCGAAGGCGCGCGGCAACCGCCGCGACCTGGTCTCACGCATCGAGCGCGATGTGGTCAAGGCCTTTGCCGACGCAGACCTGAAGGTCCAGATCCACGGCCGCGAGAAGACCCTGTTTTCCATCTACAAAAAGATGAAGGACAAGCATCTCAGCTTCGCCCAGGTCAGCGACATTTTCGGTTTTCGCATCGTCGTCGATGCCCTCCCCGGCTGCTATCTGTCGCTGGGCGTGCTGCACCAGCTCTACAAGCCCCAGCCCGGCCGCTTCAAGGACTACATAGCCATTCCCAAGCCCAACGGCTATCAGAGCCTGCACACCACCCTGGTCAGCCCGCTGGGCACGCCGGTGGAGTTCCAGATCCGCACCGAGGCCATGCATCTGGTGGCCGAGAAAGGTGTGGCTGCTCACTGGATGTACAAAAGCCGCAGCGACAGCCAGCAGGCCCAGCAGCTGGGGGCGCACTGGCTGCAGTCGCTGATCGACATCCAGGACGAGACGCGCGATGCCAACGAGTTCCTGGAACACGTCAAGATCGACCTCTTTCCCGATGCGGTCTATGTGTTCACACCCAAGTCCAAGATCATGGCCCTGCCGCGCGGCGCCACGCCGGTGGACTTCGCCTACGCGATCCACTCGGACGTCGGCGACCATTGCGTCGCAGCTCAGATCAACGGCGAGCCGGTGCCGCTGCGTACCGAGCTGCGCAGCGGCGATGTGATCGAGATCGTCACTGCCGCCGGCGCCCGACCCAACCCCGCCTGGCTGAGCTTTGTGCGCACCGGCCGGGCACGCTCCAAGATTCGTCACTTCCTGAAGAACCTGGAGCAGGAGGAGTCACGCGAACTGGGTCAGAAGATGCTGGCCCAGGCGCTGCGAGCCGAAGGCCTGCCCCTGCCCAGCCTGGACGACGACGACGGCGAAGCTGCACTGCTCTGGCAGCAGTTGGCCCGCTGGGCCGGCAACCGTCATGTCGACGAGCTGCTGATCGAGGTGGGCCTGGGTCGCAAAATTGCAACCATCGTGGCCAAGAAGCTGGCCCGCATGCTGGCCGAGCAGGGCCAGCGACCCGACGCGGTGATGCTGACCATGGGTCGCTTTGCCAGCGAGGACACACCGGCCCAGGGCCAGGTCGTCATCGACGGCAGCGAAGGGGCCTCGGTGCGCCTGGCCAATTGCTGCCGTCCCATACCCGGCGACGATATCAAGGGCTATCTGGGACGGGGCGAGGGCCTGATGGTCCATACGGCCGAATGCCAGGTCGGTCGTCGCCTGTTCCAGCGCGATAGCGAGCACTGGATCGCTGTCAGCTGGGCCGAGGAACTGAGCCGCCCCTTCGAGGCCGGCGTCGGCCTGCTACTCAGAAACGGCAAGGGCGTGCTGGCCCAGGTGGCGTCGGCCGTCAGCAGTGCCGAGGCGGACATCACCCACATCTCGATGAGCGACGAGTCACAGCAGCGCGAAACCGCCGAGATGAGCCTACTGCTGTCGGTGCGCGACCGCCTCCACCTGGCCGACGTGCTGCGCACGCTAAAACGCTCGCCGGCCGTGCTGCGGGCCTGGCGGGTCAAGCCTCAGTCGGCTGCCGGTGGTGCCGGGTAACTGACCTCGAGAATTTCCAGCCGTTCGATACCGCCCGGCGTCATCAGCTGTACCTCATCCCCTTCGCGGGCCTTGAGCAGCGCACGCGCGATCGGCGAAATCCAGCTCACCTCGCCCGCCAGGCTGTCGGCCTCGTCGATGCCCTTGATCGTGATCGTGCGCGCTTCGCCCTTGCTGTTCGCATAGGTGACGGTGGCGCCGAAGAAGATCTGCTCATTGCCATGATGCAGGCTGGGGTCGGCCACCTCGGCGATGTCCAGGCGCTTGGTCAGAAAGCGCAGGCGCCTGTCGATCTCGCGCAGGCGCTTCTTGCCGTACAGGTAATCGCCGTTCTCCGATCGGTCGCCGTTCTTGGCCGCCCAGGACACGGTCTCGACGATCTTGGGGCGCTCCACATCCAGCAGTTGCATGAACTCGGCGCGCAGCCGGGCATAGCCAGCCGGTGTCATGTAGTTGCGCGTGCCTTGGGGCAGCGCCGGCAGCGCGATGTCCTCGTCATCGTCGCCATCGCTTTCCTTGGTAAATGCTTTGCTCATGCGTGTATTGTCTCGTCGGCGAAGCCAGCTTTTCAACGAACAGGAGTGTGCCCATGAGTGCGCCCATGAGTCAGGGGCCGTTGCGCGGTCTGCGCGTGATCGAGATGGCCGGCATTGGTCCGGGGCCTTTTGCCGGCATGCTGTTGGCGGATATGGGCGCCGACGTGATCGTCATCGAGCGTCCTGCAGCCCTGCGCACACTGGGCGCCGGTGAGGCGATGAATCGCGGCAAGCGCTCCATCTGCCTGGACTTGAAGAAACCCGCCGCCATTGACGCGCTGCGCCGCTTGCTGATGGATGCTGATGCCCTGATCGAGGGCTATCGGCCGGGCGTGATGGAGCGTCTGGGCCTAGGCCCTGACACCTTGCTGGCCGCCAACTCCCGTCTGGTCTACGGCCGCGTCACCGGCTGGGGCCAGTCCGGTCCGCTGGCCCACGCAGCCGGGCACGATATCAACTACGTCTCTCTAACAGGAATCATGAGCGTCGCCAGCCGCAGCGGCGCACCTCCCAGTCTACCGGCCACCGTGATAGGCGATATGTCGGGTGGCGCAATGTTCCTGGTCTTCGGCATGGTCTGCGCACTGCTAGAGGCCCAGCGCTCCGGCCAGGGGCAGGTTGTCGACGCAGCCATGGTGGATGGCGCCAGCACGCTGAGCGCACTGATCCATTCGCTGCGCGGCAGCGGCCTGTGGAGCGACGAAACACAGCAGAACTTCTTTCTGCACGATTCGCCTTTCTACGACTGCTTCGAATGCGCTGATGGCCGCTACCTGAGCGTGGGCGCCATCGAGCCGCCCTTCTACCGCGAGCTGCTGCAGGGCCTGGGACTGGACGACATCGAGCCGGAACGGCAATACCGCAGCGAAGACTGGCCGGCGCTGCGCAGCCGTATCGCCGCACGGCTGCGCAGCAAGACCCGCGACGAGTGGGCGACCCTGCTGGAGGGCAGCGATGCCTGCGTGGCACCGGTGCTCAGCCTGGCAGAAGCGCCGCTGCACCCGCACAACCGGGCGCGCCGCAACTTCGTAGAGATTGAGGGGCGCTGGCAACCGGCAGCAGCGCCTCGACTGTCACGCACACCAGCCCGCCCACCCCAGGCCGGCCCGGCTGCGGGCCAGCACGGCCGCGAACTGCTGGAAGGACTGGGGCTGAGCGCCGAACAAATCGACGCGGCGCTGGGCTGAACAAGTGGAGTGGAAAAACAAAGGGCCTGCGATTGCTCGCAAGCCCTTGCCATTTCTTCTTGTTATTTGGTGCGGCTGGCAGGATTCGAACCCACGACCCCTTGGTTCGTAGCCAAGTACTCTATCCAACTGAGCTACAGCCGCACGACTTTTCTTACTACTGAACCGGCCCGTCGTGGCAAGACTGGTTCAACCATTTCTGGTGCGGCTGGCAGGATTCGAACCCACGACCCCTTGGTTCGTAGCCAAGTACTCTATCCAACTGAGCTACAGCCGCCGAAGCCTCAGACTATAACACGCTTTAAGAGGCGCAGACAAGATCCCAGGGGAAATTACTTCAGCAGCGCAGCCGCCTCGAAGCAGCGCGCACGGCGCTCCGCATCGCCATCCCGCTCGGCCAGCTCCGCCAGACTCAGCCAGCAACGACGGCGTACGGCCGCCGGCAAGCCGAGGTCGGCGCCGGCCTGCTCCAACAGCAGGCGTGCCTTGCCCCACAGCTGACGTTCGGCCAGCACATGGCCCAGGGCATACGCCAGGTAGCCATCACGCGGCTGACGCTGCACAGCCAGTTCCAACCGCTGCAGCCACTCGGGACCCAACCCCGGTGAGGCAAGAACCAGCGCATCAGCCAGCACCGCGCGCTCATCTGCGCCGAGCTCGTCAACCTGCTCCCAGAAGGGCCGCAGCCAGCCACGGCCGTCTTCCGGCGCCCCCAGGCTGGCGGCGCAATGGCAGGCACGTGCAGCCACAAAGGCATCACGTCGGTCGGCACTGTCCAACTGCTGCCAGATCTGGCGCAGCTGATCCACATCCCGCGCCGACTCCAGCGCCTCGGTGGCCAGCGAGCGCAGCAGCCCCTGCGCCGCCAGCTTGGAAAAGCCCTGATGCTTGGCAAGCAGGCGCGCGGTACGCAAGGCCTCCAGGGGCTGCTGGGCCAATCGGCTGGCCTGCAGTTTCAGGCGCAGTGCCTGGGTTCGACGGGCAACACCCGGCCCCAACTCCTGCAGCAGGTTCAGCGCGCGGCTGGCATCGCGGTCCTCCAGTGCCCACTCGGCTGCCAGCAGACGAGCGCCCTCCTCGGCCACCCGTGCCTGGGCGTCGTGGCGCGACAGCTCCAGCGCCGTCTGCAGAAGTTCATCCCGGCGCCGCCTGTCCTGCAGCTTGTGCGCACTCCAGGCCGCCAGCAGATAGCTCAGCGCGGCGAAATTTTTGTCCTGCGGCAACTCGGGCGTCTGCTGCTGTATCAGCATGGCCTTCTGGGCCGCCTTCTGGGCGCGTCCATAGCGGGCCGCGAACAGCTCACCCAACGCCTCGCGCAAGGCCAGCTGGGCGCTGCGCTCGCGCTGCGACACCCGCCACTCGCGCGCGCGCTGCGGCAGACCGGTCAGTGCCACCAGCGCGCGGATCACCGTGACCAAGGCAAAACAGCTGGCCACCAGCACCAGCAGGAACAAATTCAGCGACACATCCAGCCGCCAGCCGTTCCAGTAGAAACTGGCCAAGCCATCGTTGTTGCCGAGAGTCAGGGCAGCGACGACGGCCACCGAGAACAGCAAGACCAACCAGATCACTGCGCGCATGGCTACGGTCCCGGGTTCAGCGACCGGCGCCAGCTGCGGCCAGCGCTGCCAGGGTGTCATCGGGACGCGGCACATTGACCTGGCGGGCTTGCCCGGCCACCTGGCGCAGCAGGTCAGACGCCACCACCACCTTACGGGCGCGACCATCGAAATAGCGATCCAGCACCGTCGCGGACTCACGCAAATCAATCTGCGCGGTCTCGTACTGCCGACTCAGCAGCGCCAAGCGCGCATTGAGCAGGCGCAGCTTCAGGTTCTCGCGCAGAAAGAAGGTCTGCTCGGGCGCCACCAGCATGGCTTCCGGGTGGTCGATGCGGGTCACCCTCAGCAGCGAGCGAGCTTCGCTCCAGATCTCCCCGCCCAGCACGGCCATGCGCTGGCGTGCGGCCGCCCACCATCCCTCCCAGCCCGCATCCGACGCCGCATCCGGCATGGAGACCGGCTTGGCACCAGGCTTTGCCGCCTGCGACTTGTTGCTAGCACGGGCCTGCCGCGCCGCCATCGCCTCGCTGCTCTTGTCGGCGGTCGATAGCAGCGGCAGTTCGTCGATCAGACGCACCACCTCATCCAGCCGGATCGCCAGCGTCGCCACATCAACCACGGTCACCGCCTTGACACGGTCCAGGTCGCGGGCGACCGCGCGGCGAACCCCTTCCATGCGCGGCTGCTTGTAGCGCAGCAGGCGCTCGTCGGCCTGGTGCAACGTGGCCACCAGCGGCTCAGCGCTGCCGGTGATCGCCGACTGCTGCATCGCCACATGGATGGACGACTCGATATCGACGATCACGTTTTCGTCCCTCGATCGCGACATGGACTGGATCAGCTCCTCCAGCTGGCCGCGTTGCAAGGCCACCTCGGCCAGGCGCGCCTCCATCAAGGCCTGCTTGGCTGCGCCATCGCTGCTGATGGCCTGCGCCTGTCGGGCCAGTGCCCTGGCCTCCTCGGCATCGCGCCGGCTGCTGTCCTGGCGCCGCACCAACTCCTGTTCCAGGCTCTGGATTTCGCCACGACTTTGCCAAGCCAGGCCCAGCGCAGCCACACTCAGCAGGCCCATTGCCACCAGGGCCGGCAGCATCCAGCCGGGGCTGGTTGCGGGCACCGGCGCAGCCGGCGGCGTCGGGGTTTCGGCGGGGGTCATCGGGGTGTCGCTCACAGTGCGGGCGATTGTAGAGGCGGGCTTACGAGCGCTCGGAAGGCCGCCGCCACCGCCGCGCCATCCGGTCGCGCCAAAACCACATGGGCCAGACCCAGGGCCTGGGCGCGGGCGGCAATGCGTTCATGGGTGGCAATCGCCAGGCTGCGCGACCAGTCACTGCCCGACGGCGCCAGGGTGGCCAGACAGTCGATCGCCTCGGCGCTGCTGAACAGCCAGACATGGCGCTGGGGCTCGAACAGCGCCCGCGCCAGCAAGTCCTGCTGCACCGAATCCAGTTGCGGGCAACGGCGCTGATAGACGCTCAGCGCCCGCACCTCGGCGCCCCGTTCGCGCAGGCGCTGGCCCAGCCAGTCCCGCCCGCCCTCACCACGAAGGATCAGCACCAGCCGCCCCTGCCAGTCCCGCGGCGCCAGCAGGGGCCACAGATGTTCGGAATCGAGACTGGCGGCGTCGGCCGGCGGCTGCATGATCTGCGCCTCCGGCACGCCGGCCGCCAGCAGCGCAGCCGCACTGCCCGGCCCCACGGTGGCAGCCAGGGTGCCGGAAGGCCAGCCGGCCCCGGCCGGTCGGACGGCGAAGAAGTGCGCCACCGCATTCGGGCTGACGAACATCGCCAGCGCCGCCTGCGGCAGACTGGCCCAGGCCGCTTGCGCCTCGGCCACATCGCGCGCTGGGCCTATCTCCAGCAGCGGCAGGGCCAGTACCGCCAGGCCCTGACTCTGCAACCGCGCGCTCCAGTCGGCAATCTGGGGCTGCGGCCGGGTCAGCAGCAGCCAGCAGGCTTGCTGGGGCATGGCCGCGCTCAGTGGCTGGCCAGATAGCGCTCAGCCCCCTGCTCGCGCAAGGCCTGGGCGGCGGCGGCGCCTAGCGCCAGAGCCTGCTCATCATGAAGCACCGCAGCGGCCAGGCTGGCGCGCAGCAGCGGCGCCTCGGCCTGCTCGGCATGACCCAGGGCCACGCTGAGCTGCAACTGCTCGCCCTGCCAGACCGCATGGGCTGCCAGCGGCACGCTGCAGCTGCCGCCCAGCTGGCGCGAGACCGCCCGCTCGGCCTGCGTGGCCAGCCAGCTAGCGCGGTGGGTCAGCGTCGCCAGCACCGACTTCAGGGCCGTCGCATCGGCACGCAGCTCCAGGCCCAGGGCACCCTGACCGGCGCAGGGAATCATCTGGTCGACCGGGAACAGGGCGCGAATGCGCTGGGCCAGGCCCAGGCGCTTGAGCCCGGCGGCGGCCAGCACGATGGCGTCGTAGCCCCCCTCGTCCAGCTTGCGCAGACGGGTATCCAGATTACCGCGCAGCGGCTCGATCTGCAGATCGGGCCGCAGGCTCTTGAGCTGCACCACGCGGCGCAGGCTGGAGGTGCCCACACGAGCTCCCTGCGGCAGGGCCTGCAGATCGGCAAAACGGTTGGAGACAAAGGCGTCGCGAGGGTCTTCGCGCTCCAGGATGGCCGCCAGCTCGAAGCCGGCGGGCAGATCCATGGGCACGTCCTTCAAGGAGTGCACGGCCAGATGGGCCTGCCCCTGCTCCAGCGCCGTCTCCAGTTCCTTGACGAAGAGGCCCTTGCCGCCCACCTTGGAGAGACTGCGATCCAGGATCTGGTCGCCGCGGGTGGTCATGCCCAGCAGTTCGACCCGTTCGCCAGCCGCTTCCAGCAGGGACTTGACATGCTCGGCCTGCCACAGCGCCAGGCGGCTTTCCCGCGTGGCGATCACCAGCGCGGGCTTGGTTTCGCTCATTTTGTTGCTCGTTGAACTCATGCGCCCATGCTAGCTCAGGGCCCGGGCCGGGCCGGTCAAAGAAACTGTTAAAGTCAGAATTCGGTAACTCGGTTACACACAGCAGCAGACCGTCCCCTCCTTCGTTCACTTCACTCCGCGAGTCCCGCCATGCCCGCCAAGCCCGCCACCCCAGCTGTCCGTCGCGCCGCCGCCCAGGCCGTCGACAAGAACCAGCCGCTGATGGACGACATCCGCCTGTTGGGTCGCATCCTCGGTGAGGTGATACGCGAGCAGGAGGGCCGCGAGGCCTATGAGCTGGTCGAGCGGGTGCGCAAGCTCTCCGTCGCCTTCCGCCTGAAGCGCGACGCGCAAGCGGGAAAAAGCTTTGACAAGCTGCTCAAGAGCCTGTCGGGCGAGCAGGCGGTCAGCGTGATCCGCGCGTTCAGCTATTTCTCCCATCTAGCCAATATCGCCGAGGACCGTCACCATGTGCGCCGTCGCGAGGTGCATGAGCGCGCCGGCAGCCTTCAGCCGGGCTCGCTGGGCTATTGCCTGGAGCGTCTGCACGAGGCCGGCGTGCGTCCCGCCGAGATCGCCAGAACCCTGCAGCACGGCTTCATCTCGCCGGTGCTGACCGCCCACCCCACCGAGGTGCAGCGCAAGAGCATCCTGGACGCCGAGCGCTCGATCGCCGAGCTGGTCGAGCAGCGCGAGCATCTGCAGACCGAGCGCGAGCGGCGCGACAATGAGCTGATGCTGCGCGCGCGCATCACCCAGCTGTGGCAGACCCGCATGCTGCGCTACTCCAAGCTGACGGTGGCGGACGAGATCGAGAACGCGCTCTCCTACTACCACGCCACCTTCCTGCGCCAGATCCCGCGCATATACGCCGACCTCGAGGAGGCGCTGCCCGGCAGCAGCCTGCGCAGCTTTCTGCGCATGGGGCACTGGATCGGCGGCGACCGCGACGGCAATCCCAACGTCAGCGCCGCCACGCTGCGCCATGCGCTGAAGCGCCAGAGCGAGGTGGCCCTGCGCCACTACCTGACCGAGCTGCACGAGCTGGGCGCCGAGCTGTCGATCTCCGCCCGCCTGACACGCATCAGCCCAGAGATGCAGCAGCTGGCCGAGCGCAGCCCGGACCGCAACGAGCACCGCATGGACGAGCCCTACCGCCGCGCCCTCACCGGCATGTATGCGCGTCTGGCCGCCACCCTGCACAGCCTGACCGGCACCGAGGCCCTGCGCCACGCGGTGGCGCCGCAAGACCCCTATGCCAACGCCGAGGAACTGCTGGCGGATCTGCGCATCATCGAAAGCTCGCTGCTGAGCCACCATGCCCAGGCGCTGATCGCGCCGCGCCTGAAGCCGCTGCTGCGCGCGGTCCAGGTCTTCGGCTTCCATCTGGCCACACTGGATCTGCGCCAGAGTTCGGATCAGCATGAGGCGGTGGTCGCCGAGCTGCTGGCCGCCGCCCGCCTGGAGCCCGACTACGCCGCTCTGGACGAGTCAGCGCGCCGCGCCCTGCTGCTGCGCCTGCTGCAGGACGCCCGCCCGCTGCGCGTGCACGGCGCGACCTACAGCGACAAGACCCTGGGCGAGTTGGCCATCTTCGAGGCCGCCCGCGAAGCCCTGCAGCGCTATGGCCGCGAGGCCCTGCGCCACTACATCATCTCGCACACCGAAACGGTCAGCGATCTGCTGGAGGTACTGCTGCTGCTGAAGGAGGTGGGCCTGATGCGCGGCACGCTGGACGGCGCGGGTGCGATGGCGGCCGTCAGCGATCTGATCGTCGTGCCGCTGTTCGAGACCATCGGAGATCTGCGCGAGGCACCGACCATCATGGGCGAGTTCTATGCCCTGCCCGGCATCGCGGCAATGATCCAGCGCTCAGGTGCCGAGCAGGACATCATGCTGGGCTACTCCGACTCCAACAAGGACGGCGGCGTCTTCACCAGTTCCTGGGAGCTCTACCGTGCCGAGATCGCGCTGGTGGCCTTGTTCGAGCGGCTCAAGCAGCGCACGCCGATCACGCTGCGCCTCTTCCATGGCCGTGGCGGCACGGTGGGCCGTGGCGGTGGCCCCAGCTACCAAGCCATCCTGGCCCAGCCTCCCGGCACTGTCAATGGTCAGATCCGCCTGACCGAGCAGGGCGAGGTGATCGCCTCCAAGTACGCCCACCCCGAGATCGGCCGGCGCAATCTAGAAACCCTGGTGGCCGCCACGCTGGAGGCCACGCTGCTGCACCCGACCAAGAGCGCGCCCAAGAGCTTTCTGGAGGCGGCGCAGGCACTGTCGGACGCCAGCTTCCAGGCCTACCGCGGCCTGGTCTACGAGACACCCGGCTTTGCCGACTATTTTTTCGCCGCCACGCCGATCCGGGAAATCGCCGAGCTCAATATCGGCTCGCGTCCGGCCTCGCGCAAGGCCACACGTGCGATCGAGGATCTGCGCGCCATCCCCTGGGGCTTCAGTTGGGGCCAGTCGCGCATCGCCCTGCCCGGCTGGTGCGGCTTCGGTTCGGGGGTCGAGGCCTATCTGGGCAGCGAGCCGGCTGCGCGCGCGCAACACCTGGCCCTGCTCAAACGCATGCACAAGCAATGGCCCTTCTTCCGCACCCTGCTGTCCAACCTGGACATGGTGCTGGCCAAGACCGACATCGGCATCGCCGAGCGCTATGTAGACCTGGTCGAGAACAAGCGTCTGGGCAGGAAGATCTTCACCGCGGTCAAAGCCGAGTTCGAGCGCACGCAGGCCGCCCTGGCCCTGATCACCGGCGAGTCCAAGCGACTGGCGGCCAACCCGGCACTGGCGCGCTCGATCGAGCACCGCTTCCCCTATATTGACCCGCTCAACCATCTGCAGGTCGAACTGATGCGGCGCTACCGCGCGATCCCGGTCGAGCGCCGCAGCGAGGACCCCAGCTTGGAGAGGGTGCAGCGCGGCATTCATCTGTCGATCAACGGCATCGCCGCCGGCTTGCGCAATACCGGCTGAGCCCGCGGCGCTGCGCGGCCCCGCGCTTGCAGGTTTGCCCGGGGCTGGTTCGGCGGATTTTGTGGCGTAAGCTTGACGGCGGGCGGATCCCGCAGAAGGCGCAGCATGCGCGTTGAGACCCCGTACGCGGCCCTGGAGGCCTTGGTGATCGACGATATGGCCACGCAGCAGACCACGCTGCGCGGGCAGTTGGCCATGCTGGGCATCGCCAAGATCGACGCCGCTGGCTCGGCCGACGACGCACTGCGCCTGATACGCAGCAAGCGCTACCAGCTGATCCTGTGCGACTACAACCTCAACCACAAGACCGACGGCCAGCAGCTCTTCGAGTACCTGCGCGAGCACAAGCTGCTGCCACCCGACTGCCTGTTCTTCATGGTCACCGCCGAGAGCTACTACAGCGCGGTGGCCTCGGCCAGCGAGCATGTGCCCGACGCCTATCTGCTCAAGCCCATCACCGCAGGCGATATCGAGGACCGGCTCAAGACCCAGCTGGAGAAGCGCCATGCCCTGCTGCCCATCACCCGCCCCCTGGCGCGCGATGAGCTGACGGTGGCCCTGCGCGGCTGCGACGAGGTGCTGGCCCGCAAGGATCGCTGGTATATGCACGGGCTGCAGCACAAGGCCCAGCTGCAGCTGCAGCTTGGCTTGGTGGAAGAGGCTCGCGCCAGCTACGAGCAGGCGCTGCAGCTGCGGCCGGGCCTGATGTGGGCCCAGGTGGGGCTGTTGCGGGTTCACAAGGCAGCCGGCGCCTTCGAGGCCTGCCGCCAGCTGGCCCAGCAGATCCTGCAATCGCGCGAGGGCGAGAAGAATCTGGCCGCCTTCGATCTTCTGGCCCAGTCGCTGGAGGCCCTGGGCGATGCGCCCGGCGCGCTGGCCGCGCTGAAGCAGGCTGCCGACATCGTGCCCTCGGCGCGCCGCCAGCGCCTGATGGCCGAAGGCGCCTACCGCGGTGGCGACCTGGCCAGCGCCAAGCAGGGCTATGCCAAGGCCTTGAAGGCCAGCCAGGGCTCGCTGACCGGCCAGATACAGGACGCCCTGGCCCTGGCCCAGACCCAGGTCGAGCTGGGCGAGACCAAGGAGGCGCTCGCGCTGCTGACCGAATCGCATGCGCGCGGCACCCGGGGCGCCGATTTCGACCAGGTGGCCCTGGCCATCAAGGCCCAGGCCCTGGCGGCCAGCGGCGAGCCCGAGAAGGCCGCGCAGGCCGCCAGCCAGGCGCTGGCCGCCGGTGCCGCGGGCAAGCCCGGCTTTGCCACGCTGGCGCTGGCGCGCGCGGCCCTGGCCACCGGCCAGACCGAGGCCGGCCTGAACCTGATGCGCCAGGCCCTGTGCGCCGATCACGAGAACCCGCGTATGCAGCAGCTGGTGAGCCGGGCGCTGCAGGACCTGGGCCAGGGCGAGCAGGTCGAGAGCCTGCTGGGTGCGGCCACCGCCGGGATCAAGACCCGGCTGCAGGAGGCCAAGCGCCTGCTGCGCAGCGGCCAGCTCGACACGGCCCTGCAGGCCATCGAGGCCGAGCTGCAGGCCTATCCCGAGAACACCACGGTGCTGCTGGAGTGCGCGCAGATGAACTGCCTCTGGCTGCGCCTGAACAAGCGCCTGGATGAGACCCGGCTGCAGCAGGTGCGCGACTACCTGGCCCGGCTGGAGAAGCTGCTGCCCGGCCATGAGCGGGTGGCCCAGATGCGGCGCTATCTGCGCGAGACCTTGGCCGGCCTCGGCGATGTCAGGGATCTGCTGGCATGAACCGTGAGCTGGTCGGCCTGCTGGCCCATGACCTGAAGAACCAGCTGGGCATGCTGGAGGCCGAGCTGTCCGAGCTGAGCCTGCATGTGAATGCCGAACGCGCGCGCCACGCCCACCGCCATTGCGCCCAGCTGCGTCAGCGCCTGGTGGCCTATCTGACCCTGTATGCCAGCGACGAGCGCGGTCTTAGCGCCCAGCTGACCGACGAATCACCGGCTGACTTCCTGGCCAGCATGCAGCATATGGCCTCCCGCCCCGAGGGCGCGCCGCTGCAGCTGCAGCTGGGGCAAGACCTGCCCCTGTTCTGGTACTTCGACGCCCGCCTGGTGCGTCTGGCCCTGGAGGCCGCGCTGCACAACGCCTGGCGCTTCGCCCGCAGCCAGGTCTGGCTGGGGGCGGCGCGTTCGGGGGATGGCCTGGTCTTCAGCATCGAGGACGACGGGCCTGGCCTGGGCAGCAAGGACCCGCAGGCGCAGAGCTCCACCGGCCTGGGCATGGCCCTGTGCAACGCGGTGGCCCGAGCCCACGCCCGCGCCGCGGTGCAGGGCCGGGCCAGCCTGGCGCCACGCGCCGGCGGCGGCACCCGCTTCGAGCTCTGGCTACCCTGAGAGCGTCTGGGCGGCCAGGGCCTCACGCACGGCCGCCACCTGGCGGCGCGAGACCGCCAGCCACTCATTGACCGTGGCGATGCGCACCGCCCAGCCGATCTCGGCGCCGTCGGCGGCATCGGCCTCGTCGCAGGCATGGCGCTGCAGCTCGCGCACCGCATCGCGCGCCACCAGGGCATTGCGGTGCACCCGCATGAAGCGATCGCCCAGGCGCTGCTCCAGATCGGAAAGGCTGCCGTCCATCACATAGCTCTGGCCGGCGGTGCGCAGGGTCAGGTACTTGAGCTCGGCCTTGAAGTACAGCACCTCGCTGAGCGGTATGCGCAACAGGCGGCCACGGTCGTTGATCGCGATCATCGGCGCCGCGGCGTCCTGGGCCTCGCGGCGCTGCTTGGCGGCGGCGCGTTCGCTCAGGCGCTGAGCCACCCGCTGCAGCGCGGCCTGCAGGCGCTCGCGCCGCACCGGCTTGGTAAGGTAGTCCAGCGCCTCCAGCTCGAAGGCCTGCAGCGCATGTTCGGCATGTGCAGTGACGAAGACGATCTCGGGCCGCAGCTCGCGCTCGCGCAGGGCCTCGGCCAGCTGCAATCCGTCCAGCCCCGGCATCTGCACATCCAGCAGCAGCAGATCGCAGGCATGGTCCTTCAGCCAGGCCAGTGCCTGGGCCGCGGTGGCCGCCTCGGCCAGCACCTCGGCATGGGGATCCACACAGGCCTCCAGCAGGCCGCGCAGACGCATGCGCGCCAGGGGCTCGTCGTCGACCAGCAGAACTCGCAAAGCAGGCTGTGTGTGCATGAGGAGGGCAATGCTAACGCGGCAGCACGATGCGCACCGAAAAGCGCCCCGGCTCCGGGTTGATCTCGAAACGCAGCGCCACATCGTGCATCAGGCGCAGACGCTGGCGCACATTGCGCAGCGCCAGGCCGTGGCCGCCGCTGCGCGCCGGTGCGCCGACGGTGTTGATCACCACGATCTCGACCTCGGTGCCGCGGCTGCGGGTGATCACCTCCACATCGCCGCCCGTGTCGTTGGGCTCCACGCCATGGCGCACCGCATTCTCCACCAGCGGCTGCAGCAGCAACGGCGGCACGCGCGCCGCATCGGCCTGCGGGTCCAGCTGCCAGTGCAGGCGCAGGCGCGCGCCGAAACGCAGCTGTTCGATGGCCAGATAGCGCCGTGCCAGCTCGATCTCGGCATCCAGGCGCACCACCGTGTCGGTCTCAGCCAGCGCGGCGCGAAAGAGCTCGCTCAGATCCTCCAGCACGCTCTCCGCGCGTGCCGGGTCGATGCGCACCAGGGCCATCGCGGTGTTGAGGGTGTTGAAGAGGAAATGCGGCCTTATGCGCGACTGCAGCTCGACCAGCCGGGCCAGTGCGTCGGCCGGTCTTTGCAGGCGCTCGCGCAGCCTGAGCCAGTACAGCAACAGGCCCGCCACCGCCGCCCCCGACAAAAAGACGCTAAGACGCTGGAACCAGTGGCCGGGGTCGACGCTGAACACATCCAGCAGCAGCCAGCCACCCAGCGCGCACAGCCCGCCCAGGGTCAGCACGAAAGCCTGCTGCAGCACCTCGCCCAGGCGCGCCAGCGGCCGCCGCAGCGAGCACAGCAGCAGCAGCCAGGACAGCACGCCGGTCAGGCTGACCACGGTGGCGCTGCTGAGCGCCTGCATCCACTGGCTGCCATCATGGCTGAACAGCGCCGCGCCCAGGGCCACCAGTAACTGCACGCCCAGCACCGCCCGCAGCACCAGCCCCACATGGCAGACGTCGAAGACCCGCTCGGCATCGAACAGCGGCGACAGCAGCGCCTCGACCCGGCTCTCGCGGCGGGGCGCAGCCATGCCAGGGCCCGGCGGGCCACCCAGCTGCAGCGAGTCATGCCAAGCGCCGCCGGACGTAGGCTGCGCCCCGCCGGCCTGCTGCGTCCGCTGCTGCTGTTCCTGCGCCTCGCGCACCTTGCCCATGCCACCCCTCGATAGAATCGCTGCTTGCGATTGTCGCTGCTGCCAAGCGTCGCCCCGAGCCCCGGCAGCCCTCGCACCGCTGCCACCCCGCCCATCCTGCCCCTTCCTCACCCGCTGTCCACAACGATGTCCGCCCCTTCTGACAACCAACTCGCCAACAAATCCCAAGCCTGGTCCGCGCTCTTTTCCGAGCCGATGGGCGAGCTGGTGAAGCGTTACACCGCCAGCGTCTTCTTCGACAAACGTCTCTGGCAGGCCGACATCGAGGGCAGCCTGGCCCATGCCGAGATGCTGGCGGCACAGGGCATCCTGGCGACCGAGGACCATGCGGCCATTCAGCGCGGCATGGCCCAGATCCGCAGCGAGATCGCGGCCGGCAGCTTCGAGTGGAAGCTCGATCTGGAGGATGTGCACCTGAATATCGAGGCCCGCCTGACCGAGCTGGTGGGCCTTCCGGCCAAGCGCCTGCACACCGGCCGCAGCCGCAACGATCAGGTGGCCACCGATGTGCGCCTCTGGCTGCGCGGCGAGATCGACGAGATCGGGGCCCTGCTGCAGGCCCTGCAGCTGGCCCTGGTGGCGGTGGCCGAGAAGAACGCCGATGTGATCCTGCCCGGCTTCACCCATCTGCAGGTGGCCCAGCCGGTTGCCTTTGGTCACCATTTGCTGGCCTATGTGGAGATGTTTGCACGCGACGGCGAGCGCCTGCAGGACCTGCGCCGCCGCGTCAACCGCCTGCCGCTGGGCGCGGCGGCGCTGGCCGGCACCAGCTATCCGCTGGACCGCGAGCGGGTGGCACGCACGCTGGGCATGGAGGGCGTTTGCCAGAACAGCCTGGATGCGGTCAGCGATCGCGACTTCGCGATCGAGTTCAGTGCCGCCGCCGCGCTGGTCATGGTGCACATCTCGCGCCTGTCGGAGGAGCTGATCCTGTGGATGAGCCAGGCCTTCGGCTTCATCGATCTGGCCGACCGCTTCTGCACCGGCTCCAGCATCATGCCGCAGAAGAAGAACCCCGATGTGCCCGAGCTGGCGCGCGGCAAGACCGGCCGGGTGGTCGGCCATCTGATGGGCCTGATCACGCTGATGAAGGGCCAGCCGCTGGCCTACAACAAGGACAACCAGGAAGACAAGGAGCCGCTGTTCGACACGGTGGACACCTTGAAGGACACGCTGCGCATCTTTGCCGAGATGGCCGCCGGCATCACCGTCAAGCCCGAGGCCATGGAGCGCGCCGCGCTCAAGGGCTATGCAACCGCCACCGATCTGGCCGACTACCTGGTCAAGAAGGGCCTGGCCTTCCGCGATGCGCACGAGATCGTCGCCCATGCGGTCAAGATGGCGATCCAGCAGGGCCTGGACCTCTCGCAGCTACCGCTGGCCGAGCTGCAGAAGTTCGATGCCCGCATCGAGGCCGATGTGTTCGAGCTGCTGTCGCTGCGTGGCTCGCTGAACGCCCGCAACATCCTGGGCGGTACCGCGCCGCAGCAGGTGCGGGCCCAGGTGGCCCGCCATCGCGCCCGGCTGGGCGCCTGAGGAGACCGGCAATGACGACGACGATGCCCGTCCAGACCCCGGCTGCGGTGACCGCACTGGCCTGGTCCGACACGCTGCAGCTCAACCATGGGCAGCTCGACCAGACCCACCACGAGATGGTGGACCTGATCAATGCGCTGGCCACGGTGTTGAGCCGCCCCGAGCAGGACCCGCTGCCCACGTTCCAGTGCCTGCTGGAGCACACCGAGGCACATTTCGCGCTGGAGGAAGGCTGGATGGCCGCCACCGGCTTCGAGCCCGACAACTGCCACAGCAGCCAGCACAAGATGGTGCTGAATGTGCTGCACGAGGTACGGCGCCATGCCACCGAGCTGAAGGACCTGGAGCCCATGCGCATCGTCGTCGGCGAGCTGGCGCAGTGGCTGCCGGCCCATGCCGAGATGATGGATACGGCCCTGGTCTATCACTTGGGCCAGATGGGCTTCGACCCCGCCACTGGCCGCTGCAACCAGCCGCTGCCCGCAGCCGCCGGCACCAGCGGCTGCGGTTCTTCTTCCTGCGGCTGAGCCTCAGCCCAGCTGGCGGTTCTTGTCCAGCGGCGCAATGCCGTCCGGATTGCCGCTCAGATAGGCGCCGTACAGATCAGCCGCCGCATAGGCCCGCGGCGCTGCCACATGGTGGTAACGGCCAAAGTGGAAGCCTATGCCCAGCTTGCCTTCCGAGACCTCGCCCTCGATCTGCAGGGCCGGGAACAGATGGGCCTGCTGCATGAACACCGGCAGGGCCAGATAGACCAGCTCCAGCTTGTGGAGCTGGATCTTGTGGCCGGCCGCGCTGTAGCGCTCCAGCTCAGGGTCCATCAGCAGGCCCACGCCCATGGCCTCCTCCACCGAAGCCGGCAGCTGCAGCTTGCGCTCGGCGCCCGGCTGGCGCCAGGCATGGAAGATGCCTGCATGGCGGCCGCCCTGCTCCGGCTCGACAAAGGCCAGGGTCTTGGCACCGGCGCCGCGCACCGGCAGCCCGGCCATCGCGTAGCTGAACTTCAGCGTCGCCTGGCCGGCCCCATGGGCAATCTCGCGCCCCTTGGCGTCGAGCTGGGCCACCTGCTCCAGCTGCACCGCTTCGCCGGCCACCTCCTTGCCCAGCAGACCCAAGGGCTCCAGCAGCTCGCGAGTACGGCCCAAGAGCTTGCGGCAGGCCTCGGGGCTCAGTGCCAGACGCTGGCCCTCGTCGCAACCCTTGACGAGGCCGTCCCAGTGGCGCAGCTCGTCCTTGGCCCCCTGGCCGGCCATCGCATCGCGGGCCCAGAGCCCGCCGCTGGCGCGGAACAGCGTGATATCACCGCGTTCGCTGGCCATCACCAGGCCATGGTCGAACTCGACCTCGCGCAGCGCACCCAGCTGCAAATGTTCGGCCAGGCGCTTGATCGCACCACGCCTGGCGTCGCCGCAGTCCGGCGACTCCAGCGCAAAGACAGGCAAGGCCTTGGGCAGCTCGGGCAGCTTGGCCTTGATGGTCAGATTGTTCAATCGGACAGTCATGATGCTTCTCCCCTTCAGCAGGAACCGTGGGCGGTCCAGAACGAGCGCTGGCTGACCGGATCGATGGGCTCGCCGCTGCTGAGCCGCTCGTTATAGGTGTCAGCACCGGGTGCGCTGGCGCGGAGATAGGCCCATTCGACGTCCGAGCCCTCCACCGCCACATTGGCCATCTTCCAGGCCTCGCGCAGCGTGTAGTGCGGCATGAAGGGCATGATCTCGTGCAGCCAGGCCGCGTACATCGCGAAGTACTGCCCGCGCGCGTTCTGCCCGCCGCCGCTGTAGGAGCTGTTGTGAAAGCCGCACATATAGTGCAGCCGCGAGAAAGCGCCGGTCCAGCGGCCCACCGAATTGCTGGCCGTGTGCTCCAGCAGCTTGCAGGCATGGGTGGCGAAGATCTCCAGATCGCTCTTGCCGAGGCGCAGCGTGTCCGAGGTGGAGACCGAGCCGTTCGAAACCGAGAAGGCGTTCGGATTGCCATGCGATGACATCATCACCGCATCAACCTGGTCGACCTTCTCGGTATAGCTGGCGGTCTCGACAAAGTCCTTCTCCAGCACGGCCGCGTCACCGTGGTCCTGGGTCCAGCTAAAGCCGGCCAGCGGGTTGAGCAGCGAGGCAAAGCCCTGGGCCTCGATACGACGGCCGTCTATGCCGTCCTTGATCCACCATGAGCCTAGATTCCTGGCCATAAGTCCTCCTTGAGGCATGAGTTCAGTGACACCGCATCGGTTCGCTATCTCATAAAGTGAGCGTCCGTCGATGGTCTTGGCCCTTGCTGGTGCGCTGCCCGGGCCGTCTGCAGCGTCTCACCGTTATAGGCCTGTCCCCCGCGCCACCCCACCCCTACGCATAGGGCCCTAATTTGAGCCAGCGCAAGGCCGCGCAACCAAGCCGCCGCTAGGCTGCCGGCCATGAGCATCCTGACCTGGAATGAGCAGCTGCGCCTGGGCAACAGCCGGCTGGACGACGAGCACCGCGAGATCATCGACGCGCTGCAGGCCATGCGCGCCACGCTGGACGCCGAGGCTGCGCTGCCCGCGGTACTGAGCCAGTTCGAAGGCATGATCGCCTTCACCGAGGCCCATTTCGCGCTTGAGGAGGACTGGATGGCGGCCAGCGGCTTCGCCCGCGACAACTGCCACAGCAAGCAGCATGCGATGGTGCTGGAGGTGATGGAGCAGGTGCGCGACCATGTGCGCGACGAGGCCGACCTCGGCGCGCTGCGCACCCTGCTGGACGAACTCTCGGCCTGGCTGCCCGCCCATGTGGACATGATGGACGCCGCCCTGGTCTATCACCTGGGCCAGGTCGGCTTCGACCCCGCCACCGGGCTGTGCAGCAAGCCCCTGCCCGAGCAGGGCCTGAGCAGTTGCGGCTCGGCGGCCTGCGGCTGACGATGCGGCGGACTGCCCGCGCCAGCGCCTGCTGACAGGCACTGGCAGCAGGCGGCGCGACAATGCGGCCACCATGGCCGCGCCCTCTCCTCCCTCGTCCACCGGCAGCGCCGCGCTGCCGGAGCGCCTGATTGCGCATCTGGACATGGACGCCTTCTACGCCTCGGTCGAGCTGCTGCGCTATCCCGAGCTGAAGGGGCAGCCGGTGGTGATAGGCGGGCGGCGCGAGCATGCGCCGCGCACCCTGCCCGATGGCCGGCGCGAATACGCCCGGCTGCGCCACTACACCGGCCGCGGCGTCATCACCACCTCCACCTATGCGGCCCGCGACCTGGGCGTGTTCTCCGGCATGGGCCTGATGAAGGCCGCACTGCGTGCGCCCGACGCCATCCTGCTGCCCACCGACTTCGAGGCCTATCGCCACTACTCGCGTCTGTTCAAGGCCGCGGTGGCCGAGATCGCGCCGGTGATCGAGGACCGCGGCATCGACGAGATCTATATCGACCTGAGCGCCGTGCCGGGCGCACGCGAGCCGGTGGGCCACGATCCGCTGGGCGGGGTGCGGGCACTGGCGCGCGAGATCAAGAACTCGGTGCTGCGTGCCACCGGCCTGAGCTGCTCGATCGGCGTCACCCCCAACAAGCTGCTGTCCAAGATCGCCTCCGAGCTGGACAAGCCCGACGGCCTGACCGTGCTGACGCTGGACGACATCCCCGGCCGCATCTGGCCGCTGGCGGTGCGCAAGATCAACGGCATCGGCCCCAAGGCCGCGGCCAAGCTCCAGGCGCTGGGTCTGGAGACCGTCGGCCAGATCGCCGCCGCCGATCCACAGTGGCTGATCGAGCAGTTCGGCAAGAGGTATGGCGCCTGGCTGCACGAGGCCGCACACGGCCGCGACTCACGGCCGGTGGTGACGCACAGCGAGCCGGTCAGCATCAGCCGCGAAACCACCTTCGAGCGCGATCTGCATGCGGTGCAGGACCGCGCCCAGCTCGGCGCCATCTTCACCCGGCTGTGCGAGCAGCTGGCCGGCGACCTGGCGCGCAAGGGCTATCAGGGCCGCACCGTCGGCATCAAGCTGCGCTTCGAGGGTTTCGTCACCGTGACCCGCGACCTGACGCTGGACGCCCCGGTCGCCGATGCCGCCGCGATACGGCGTGCCGCCGGGCTGTGCTTGAAGCGGGTGGACCTCAGCAGGCGGCTGCGCCTGCTTGGCGTGCGAATCGGCAATCTGAGCCATCCGGGCGAACGGGTGGCGGCAAAGCCGGCACGGCGCGGCGCAGCGGGGGCTCACCGGCCCGCGGAGGCTAGCGCCAAGGTGGCGCAGCTGCAGAGCCTGGATTTGTTCTGAGGGGACGGGCGGCCGCCGCCAGTCGGCTCGTGCGGTGGGCTCCGACCGCGTTGTTGCACCACGCCTCCGAGGCGTGCCGCTTGCCGCCCGAGGCCTTGGCGACTTTCAGCACCGTGGCGAAGCTCGGGTTGCCCGCATCGCCCAAAGCAGATACAAGCTTTCCCGACTGAGACCGGCGTTTTTGGCAGCCGGGCCGTGCCTCTCGCAGGGGGATTTTCCCGCGCGCCGTGGCGAAGCCGGCCACCTCGGGGGTGCCGAGGCGCGCAGCAAGCTACAAGCACCGACCGGACGCAGAGCGGTCTGGGCGACGCGGACGCAGCAGGCACAGCAAGCTCTGCACCTTGCGCCAGGCCCGAGCCCTGAGCCAGGAGGGGCCGCCTCGCCCGCAGCGTGCGAAGCGGCCTCCCATGTCGCGCTGTTGACGCGCTCAGGCACGCAGAAAGTTCAGCAGCGCGGCGTTGAAGACCTGCGCATGCGAGAGGTTCAGCCCATGCGGCGCACCACCCACCCGCAGCAGCTGGCTGTGCGGCACCGCACGGTGGGTGCGCAAGCCCGAGCCTTCGATGGGCACGATCGCGTCGGCCTCACCGTGGATCACCAGCGTGGGCACGCTGAGCTTGTTCAGATCGCTGCGGAAGTCGGCGGTGCTGAAGGAGTCCATGCAGGCCAGCGCCGCATGCGGCGCCGACTGGTGACACAGGGCGATCGCCTCGGCGCGCTGGGATTCGCTGACCTGCAGCACCCCCTGGGCCGAGAAGAAGTCCCGGGTGAACTGCTCGAAGTAGCGGCTGCGGTCGCTTGCCAGCGCCTGCTGCTTAGCCAGTGCCTTCTCGGGCAGCAGCGGGCCCTCCGGGTTGTCGGCCGTCTTCATCAGACAGGGCGGCACCGCCGCCGCAAAGACGACACTGTGCAGGCGCGACTCGCCGCAACGGCCGATGTAGCGGGCCACCTCGCCTCCACCCATCGAGAAACCCACCAGCGTCACGTCCTGCAGCCCGCATTGGTCGATGACGCGCTGCAGATCATCGGCCAGCGAGTCGTAGCCATAGCCAGCAGCGGGTTTGTCCGAGCGACCGAAGCCCCGGCGGTCATAGGCCACCACCCGATAGCCGGCGGCGCGCAGCGCCGACACCTGCGGCGCCCAGGCCTGGGCAGACAGGGGCCAGCCATGGATCAGGACCAGCGGCCGGCCGCCACCGCCGCTGTCTTCGATGTGCAGGCGCACCGTGTCGGCAGAGGCCGTCATCGCCACGCCAGGGTCACTCGAATCTCGGGCTGATGGGGCTGGGCCGACCGGATCGACCGTGTCAGCCGGGTCGCTTGGGGTGTCGCTCGGTCCGCCCCCCGCACCGGCAGCGGCACCGCCCAGGGCGCCAGCTACGGCGCCCAGCGTGGCCCCGAGCAACACCCCCACCGGGCCGGCCACCGCAGCGCCGAGCGCCGCGCCGGTGCCCATGCCAGCCACCACGCCCCCACCAACCAGCACGGATCGCGCCTCGCGCTCGGCCTCCTGGGGCTCCAGCGCCGTTTGCGCCCGGGGATCGGGGTCCTGCGAAGGTATGCCGTGGCCCGCATGGGCCTGCTCGGCCAGGTCCTTGTCAGCGCCGGTCCGGACGGATGGCGCGAGGGTACTTGTGTTCATAGGCCTCTCCTGCTGAGAAGATGGTGCGGGCACGAGGCCCGGCACCGTGGACGTTCGGCCCACCCTATGCCCGCACAAAGCCCCCGTCCGTGCGGCAGCAGACCTTGCGCGCGGCCCGTCACCGCAGCCCGTACCGGGCTCGGGCTGCAGGTGCCCTCACTGATAGCCCACGCCCATCACATAGTTGCGCAGCAGCGCCTCCTCCTGCATGCCGGCGGCCAACAGCGCACGCAGCCCGTCGCGGGCATTCAGCAGACCAAGCGCCTGGCCCTCGGCATCGAGCAGCAGCAGATGGATCAGCCCGCGCTCGTGCATCATCGCCAGCACCTCGCTCAGCGAGTCCTCAGGCAGGCAGCTGGCGAACTCGCGCGTCATCACTGCAGCCGCACCGGTGCCGAAGAAATCTGCCTGCCCTAGACCCAGACGACGGACCAGCATGGTCTCGGTCACCAGGCCCAGCGGCCGCCCCTCGACGTCGCAGACCACCGCCGCACTGATCTGCGCATTCGACAGCCGCGCGGTCACCTCAACCAAAGGGCTGTCTGGCGCCACCGTCTGCAAGCGCGAGCGGGCCACCGCTGCGATGCTGCCCACAGTCAGAGGGGCAGCGGACTCGGTACGGGCCTGGGCCAGCGGCGGGTTCTGCGGTGTGGCGACACCAGCTTCTTCGGTCATCATGACGGTTCCTTGTAGAGGGGGCACCGGCAGGGACGAAGGTGGAGGGCCGTGCCCCTGGCCGCCCTATGCTCAGGGCCGGGCGCGCCGGGGTCTGTGCCTCAGCGCACCAAGGCCACGCGGCGCCCCTCAGGCCCGGCGCCCCTGGCCGGCCTCAGCGGCTCGGCAGCCGCGCCATCCAGATCGCCACGCCCAGGCAGCAGGTGGCGGGCAGCCAGGCCCAGCGCAGCGGCAGCAGCCAGGCGGCCCAGGCCGAGCCGATGGCCATCATGCTCCAGGCCAGCAGCTTGATCTTGAAGGGAATCGCATGGCGGGCGCGCCAGTCGCGCACGATGGGGCCGAAGACGCGGTGGTTCAGCAGCCAGTCTTCGGCGCGGCGGCTGGAGCGCGAGAAGCAGAAGGCCGCCAGCAGCACAAAGGGCACGGTGGGCAGCACCGGCAGAAAGACCCCGACCAGGCCCAGCAGCAGCGCCAGCACGCCAACCGCCAGCCACAGGCTGCGCTGCCACAGCGGCCGCACCGGCGGCTCGATATGCGCAGCAGGCTCGGCGGAGGAGGAAAACTCGGGGGATGCCATGGATGGCCGCAAGTGTAGGCCCCGCTACAGTCCGGCCATGGCCATTGACCACCAACGCTTCCCCTCCATCGAGGGCCTGCGCGCCTTCGAGGCGGCGGCCCGCCTGGGCAGCCTGGATCGCGCGGCCGAGGCCCTGGCCATCAGCCCCAGCGCGGTCAGCAAGCGCATCTCCACGCTGGAGGAGCTGCTGGGCACGCCGCTCTTGATGCGTTCGGCCAAGCCGATCGCGCTGTCGGCCGCCGGCAAGGAATACCTGCCCCAGGTGCGCGCCGCGCTGAGCATGCTGGCGGCGATACCGCTGCACCAGCGCAGCGCCCAGCGCCGCGCCCGGCTGCGCATCAGCACCCCGCCCACCTTTGCCCGCCAGATCCTGGTTCCCGCCCTGCCCGGCTTTACCGCGGCCCATCCGGAGCTGGAGCTGGAGCTGCTGCTGAGCGTGCCCTTTCTGGACGACAACACGCCCGAGGCCGAGATCGAGATCCGCATGGCCGGGCCCGCGGACGAGGGTCAGGTCTTGATGCACGACTGCATCACGCCGATGGCCGCGCCGGCCCTGCTGCAGCGCCTGGGCACGCCGCTGCACGAGCCGGCCGATCTGCGCCTGTACCCGCTGCTGCGCACGCCGCTGGAGCCCTGGGAACCCTGGTTCCGCGCCGCCGGCCTGGACTGGCCCGAACCGGCCCAGGGCACCCGCTTCATCGATCTGGGCCTGACGCTGGAGGCGGCCGCCTGCGGCCAGGGCGTGGCACTGGCCCGCCCCAGCCTGGCGGCACCCTGGCTGCGCAGCGGTGCGCTCAGGCGCCTGTTCGCGCTGCAGCTGCCGGCTGCCCAGCAGTACCGCCTGTTGCGCCGCAGCGAGAGCGCCGGCGCCATCGCCTTCGCCGACTGGCTGGCCGGGCATTGCCGGGCGCTGCCGGAGCTTGCGACGGCCGCTGCAGCCGGCACGGCAGCCGCCCAGGAACAAAGTTCAGGCGCAAGCTGAAGATGTTTCGCCCACAGCCGGCCCTGCGCCCCTAGCATCGCGGCCATTCCCCTGGAGACCCACACCATGCCCGTGATCACCTGCATCGAAGACCTGCGCGTTCTGGCCAAGCAGCGGGTGCCGCGCATGTTCTACGACTATGCCGATTCGGGCAGCTGGACCGAGGGCACCTACCGGGCCAACGAGAGCGATTTCCATAAGATCAAGCTGCGCCAGCGGGTGGCGGTCAATATGGAGAACCGCAGCTGCGCCACAACGATGGTGGGCCAGCCCTGCAAGATGCCGGTGGCGATCGCCCCGGTGGGCCTGACCGGCATGCAGCATGCCGACGGCGAGATCCTGGCGGCCAAGGCGGCCGAGAAGTTCGGCATCCCCTTCACGCTGTCGACGATGAGCATCTGCTCGATCGAGGACATCGCCGAGCACACCAGCGCGCCCTTCTGGTTCCAGCTCTACATGATGCGCGACCGCGAGGCGATGGCCCGCATGATCGAGCGCGCCCGCGTCGCCCGCTGCAGTGCCCTGGTGCTGACCCTGGACCTGCAGGTGATAGGCCAGCGCCACAAGGACCTGAAGAACGGCCTGACCGCGCCGCCCAAGCCCACGCTGCGCAATCTGCTCAACCTGGCGAGCAAGCCGCGCTGGTGCCTGGGTATGGCCGGCACGCGCCGCCACACCTTCCGCAATCTGGTCGGCCATGTGCAGGGGGTCAGCGATATGCGCTCGCTGTCGGCCTGGACCAATGAGCAGTTCGACCCGCGCCTGTCCTGGGCCGATGTGGCCTGGGTCAAGGAGCGCTGGGGCGGCAAGCTGATCCTCAAGGGCATCATGGATGTGGAGGACGCCGAGCTGGCCGTGGCCAGCGGGGCCGACGCCATCGTCGTCAGCAACCATGGCGGCCGCCAGCTCGACGGCGCACCGTCCAGCATCGAGGCCCTGCCCGCCATCGTCGCCGCGGTGGGCTCGCGCATCGAGGTCTGGATGGACGGCGGCATACGCAGCGGCCAGGACGTTCTCAAGGCCTGGGCCCTGGGCGCTCGCGGCACGATGATAGGCCGCGCGATGGTGTATGGACTCGGCGCCATGGGTGAGGCCGGCGTCACCCGCGCGCTGGAAATCCTGCACAAGGAGCTGGACGTGACCATGGCCTTTTGCGGTCACACCCAGCTGACACAGGTGGACCGCTCCATCCTGCTGCCGGGCAGCTATCCGGTCTGAGCGACCTGGCCGGCGCGCCTCAGGGGCGCTCGCCGGCGATGGCGCGGTCCATGATGCGCTGGCGCAGCTGTTCGTCCTTGCTGAGGTCCAGCGCATCGTTGAGCGTCTTGCGGGCCTGCCCGGGTGGAGCCGCTGCCGCGGGAACGGCGGCCCTCTCACCGGCCGGCACGACCGACACCCGGCTGCCGTCCACCGGTTTTTCCCGGAAGCCGGGCGGGCAGCTGAGATTGGTGTAGCTGGTCTCGCTGCCGCGCACGCATTTGCGCAGCACGCCGGGCGGCAGCGCTGCCACCACGGCCTTGCCGCCCGGCTGCGAGGCCGGCGGGGCGTATTGCCGCACCGTGCCGTTGTCGAAGAGGATGGGCTTGGGCGGCGGCGGCGGCGTCAGCCACTCGTTGACGGCGTGGCGATAGCGCCATGCACCGCTGAGCAGGAACAAGAGGGCCACGCCCACGAGAACGCTTCGCAAATTAGACTCCCTGATTCAGATACTTTTTGTATCCGAAGCATACCTGGCCCCGCGCCGGCTTCAGGCCTCGCGCAAGGGCATCAGGCCCTGGCGCGCCTCGCCCTCGCTGTCGTAGAGCTGCGGATCCACCCCATGGGCGCGCAGGGCGGCGCCCAGCAGGCTGCGGGCAAAGCCGGCGCTGCCATAGCGGGTGACCTTCAGATAGAAGCGCTCGATCAGCTCACGCACCATCTCGGCATAGGCGTCGGCCAGCTCGGGTGCGAGCTCCAGATGGTCGACATTGACCACCGCCCGGCATTTGCGACCGCCCAGCGGCGCCAGCTGGCGCTCCACCTCGGCGCGTATCGCCTCGAGATCGGCCGGGCTGCGCAGCGGCAGGCGCTCGAAGTCAATGAAAAAGAGTGCGCTGTCGGAGCCCGGGCCGGCGGGCTCCAGACGGAAGCGCTCGGCCAGCGGCCGGGCCAGCAGGCGTTCGCGCAGGCCCAGGCGGCCCGGCACCTCGAACAGCGCGGCCTCCATCCGCGCCAGCGGTGCGGCGATTCGCGGGCTGAAGCCCAGATGGTCCAGGACATCGCGCTGCAGGTCCAGGCCCGGCGCGATCTCGCACAGGGTCAGGCCTTGCTCGGGGTGCAGCGCAAAGACGCAGCGCTCGGTCACATAAAGCACCTCCTGGCCCTGGCGGCGGGCCCGCTCGCCGGAGAAGGTGCGCTGCTCGACCGCCGGCACGAACTTGCGCACGCCATCAGCCGCGGCAAAGCTGCCGACGAAGACCAGGCGGCGCGCGCTCTGGCTGATATTGATGAAGCCGCCGGCACCGGCCAGGCGCTGGCCGAAGCGGCTGACATTGACATTGCCCTGGCCGTCGAGCTGGGCCATGCCCAGCACCGCCAGGTCGAGGCCGCCGCCGTCGTAGAAATCGAACTGGTAGGGCTGGTCGATGACCGCCGCGGCGTTGATGGCGGCACCGAAGTTCAGGCCGCCGGCCGGCATGCCGCCGATCACGCCGGGCTCGGCGGTCAGCGTGATCAGGTCCAGCAGGCCCTCCTCGGCCGCCACCGCGGCCACGCCCTCCGGCATGCCTATGCCCAGATTGACCACCTGGCCGGGGCGCAGCGCCAGCGCGGCGCGCCGGGCGATGGTCTTGCGCGGGCCGGCCTCCATCAGCGGCAGCTGAGCCTGCGGCACGCGCAGCTCGCCGGCATAGGCGGCGCTGTAGGGGGTGGCAAAGGTCTGCCAATGCTGCTCGGGGCTTTCGGCCAGCACCAGCGCATCGACCAGGATGCCGGGGATCTTGACTTGGCGCGGGTTCAGGCTGCCGCGCTCGGCCAGGCGCTCGACCTGCACGATCACCAGTCCGCCGCTGTTGTGCGCGGCCATCGCGATCGCCAGCGCCTCCAGCGTCAGGGCCTCGCGCTCCATCGTGATATTGCCGTCGGCATCGGCGGTGGTACCGCGCAGCAGCGCCACATCGATGGGAAAGCAGCGGTAGAGCAGCTGCGGGCCACTGCCGTCCTGCAGATCGATCAGGCGCAGCGGCGGGTCGCTGGCGGCGCGGCTGCGCGCATTCAGTGCGCCACCTTCGAGGCGCGGGTCGACGAAGGTGTCCAGGCCCACCCGGCTCAGATGGGCACTCCTGCCGGCCGCGATATCGCGATACAGATGGGCGATCACGCCCTGGGGCAGGTTCCAGGCCTCGATCGCGTCGGCCAGGGCCAGCGCGCCCAGCTTGGGCACCAGGCCCCAGTGCCCGCCTATCACCCGCTTCAGCAGGCCCCGGTAGGCCAGATGGTTGAGGCCGCGCTCGCGCCCGTCGCCCTGGCCGGCGGCGTAGACCAGGGTCAGGTCTTGCGGCTGCTGCTGGCTCAGCCAGCGCTGCTCAAGCGCCTGGGCCAGGCCTTCGGCGAAGCCGATGCCGACGAAGCCGCCGGTGGCGACGGTATCGCCGCTGCGTATCAGCGCCACCGCCTCGGCGGCGCTGATCAGCTTGCCCTGCGGGCTGGCGTGCAGATCGGGGCGGGGATGCGGCTTGGCGCGGCTGGGCGGCGGGCTTTCGGGCATGGTGGCGTTGCAGGCGCATGAACGACGATGGCGGCCATCGTCAGGCCGCCATCATGCCTGCTGCCGCAGCCGGCGACTATCCGGCGTTCTTCTTGGCCACCAGGGTCAGGATGTCGTAGCTGGCGACCAGCTCACCGCGCTGGTTCATCACCTGCACATCCCAGGCCACCACGCCCTGGGGCGGCTGGTCGGGGCGGTTGCCACGGTCGATGCGGCGCTTGCAGGTCAGGCGTGCCTGGATGGTGTCGCCGATCGCCACCGGATTGACGAAGCGCAGCGTGTCCAGGCCGTAGTTGGCCAGCACCGGGCCTGGCGCAGGCGAGACAAACAGGCCGGCCGCCGCCGAGAGCACGAAGTAGCCGTGCGCGATGCGCTGGCCGAACTGCGTGTCCTTGGCCGCGATCGCGTCGAAGTGCATATAGAAGAAATCGCCGGAGATGCCACCGAAGTTGACGATGTCGGCCTCGCTGACGGTGCGCCGGTGCGTCAGCAGGGAATCGCCGATCTGGATCTCCTCGAAGTACTTGCGGAAGGGATGGACCGCATCCTCCTGCACCTTGGCGCCGCGCTGGTATTCGCCGGTGATGGCGCTCAGCATGGTGGGCGAGCCCTGCACCGCGCAGCGCTGCAGATAGTGCTTGACCGCACGGGTGCCGCCCAGTTCCTCGCCGCCACCGGCGCGGCCGGGGCCGCCATGCTTGAGCATGGGCAGCGGCGAGCCATGGCCGGTGGACTCGGCCGCGGCCTCGCGGTCCAGCACCAGGATGCGGCCATGGAAGGCGGCCGCGTGATAGACGGCCTGGGCCGCGATCGCCGGCGTCTTGGTGACTACCGAGCCGACCAGGCTGCCGCGCCCCTTGGCGGCCAGGGCCAGGGCCTCGTCCAGCTCGCGGTAGGGCATCAGCGTGGAGACGGGGCCGAACGCCTCGACGTTATGCACCACCTCGTTGGCAAAGCCGTCGCGGCACAGCAGCAGCGTGGGCGCGAAGAAGGCGCCCTCACCGACGCCCTCGCCCTGCGGCGCGAAGCCGTCGCGCTCGCCATAGACAATCTCGTTGCCCTGGCTCAAGAGCGCCAGGCGCTCCGCCACATCGGCCTGCTGCTCCTTGGAGGCCAGCGCGCCCATGCGAACGCCCTCCAGCGCCGGGTCGCCGATCTTGATTTTGGCCAGACGCTCACGCAGCGCGGCAGCCACCGCGTCGATCAGCGGGGCCGGCACGATGGCGCGGCGTATCGCGGTGCACTTCTGGCCGGTCTTGGCGCTCATTTCGCGCGCCACTTCCTTGACGAAGAGCTCGAACTCCGGATCGCCGGCCTGCACATCGGGGCCCAGGATGGCGCAGTTGAGGCTGTCGGCCTCGGCGTTGAAGGGGATGGAGCGGCGCACCAGGTTCTGGTTGACCCGCAGCATCGCGGCGGTATCGGCCGAGCCGGTGAAGGTGACCACATCGGTCTCCTCCAGGCGGTCCAGCAGATCGCCCGAGCTGCCGACGATCAGCTGCAGGCTGCCGGCGGGCAGCAGGCCCGACTCCTGGATCAGGCGCACGCAGGCCTCGGCCACATAGGCGGTGGCGGTGGCCGGCTTGACGATGCAGGGCATGCCGGCGATGAAGCTGGGGGCGAACTTCTCCAGCATGCCCCACATCGGGAAATTGAAGGCATTGATATGCACCGCGACGCCGCGCTTGGGGACCAGCACATGCGAGCCGATGAACTGGCCCTGCTTGCCCAGGGCCTGGGCCGGGCCCTCGTGAACGATATTGCTGGAGGGCAGCTCGCGCCGGCTCATGCTGGCATAGGCAAACAAGGTGCCGATGCCGCCCTCGATATCGATCCAGGAGTCGGGCCGGGTGGCACCGGTATGGGCCGAGATCGTGTAGAGCAGCTCCTTGCGCTCCATCAGGTAGTTGCCCAGGGCCTTGAGGATGGCGGCGCGGCGCTGGAAATCCAGCTGCAGCAGGGCCGGCAAGGCCTTGCCGCGGGCAAAGGCCAGACTCTCGCCGAAGTCCAGCGTCTCGGCATGGGTCTGGGCCACGGCCCGGCCGTTGAT
Source organism: Burkholderiaceae bacterium (assembly GCA_041920215.1). Lineage (GTDB taxonomy): Bacteria > Pseudomonadota > Gammaproteobacteria > Burkholderiales > Burkholderiaceae_C > JAYRSJ01. The sequence continues at coordinate 161,071 of JAYRSJ010000003.1, forward strand.
CGCGCTGTGCAGCGCGCGGGCCGCGGTGCGGCCGATCCAGCGATCGGCGATCAGGCTTTGAAGGACAGGGGCTTGTGCACTCATGGCGGCGCTCGTCTTGGCAGAGGGGGAAGGAAAGAGGAAGGACGGGGCAAAAGCGCGGAGCCTGGCCGCAGCCAGGCTCCGCGCCGGGCTCAGGCGCTTACTGGACGAACTTCCAGGCGCCGTTCTCGATCTTGACCATCACGCGGGCGCGCTGGTCCAGGCCCAGGTGGTCGGTGGGCGACATGCTGAACACGCCATGGGCGCCCGGCATCTCCTTGACGCCCTCCAGCGCGTCACGCAGCGCGGCGCGGAAGGCCGGCGTGCCCGGCTGGGCCTTCTTCAGCGCCACCGGCACGGCGGCCTGCAGCAGCAGGCCGGCATCCCAGGCGTGACCGCCGAAGGTGCTGACCGAGCCCTTGCCGAAGGCGGCCTCGTACTTGGCCACATACTCGGCCGCGCTCTTCTTGGCCGGATGGTTGGCAGGCAGCTGGTTCACCACCAGCACCGGGCCGGAGGGCAGGAAGGTGCCTTCGACGTCCTTGCCGCCGACGCGCAGGAAGTCGTTATTGGCCACGCCATGGGTCTGGTAGAAGTGACCCTTGAAGCCACGCTCCTTCAGCGCCTTCTGCGGCAGCACAGCCGGCGTGCCGGAAGCGCCGATCAGCACCGCATCCGGCTTGGCCGCCACCAGCTTCAGCACCTGGCCGGTGACCGAGGTGTCGTTGCGGTTGTAGCGCTCGTTGGCGACGATCTTCAGGCCCTTGATGCCGGCGATCTTGGCGAACTCCTGGTACCAGCCCTCGCCATAGGCGTCGGCAAAGCCGATATAGGCGGCCGTCTTGACGCCCTTGTCCACCATGTGCTGGACAATGGCAAGGGCCATCATGATGTCGTTCTGCGGGGTCTTGAAGACCCAGCGCTTCTTGTCGTCGACCGGCTCGACGATGCGGGCCGAGGCGGCCATCGAGATCATCGGCGTCTGGCCCTCGGCCACCGCATCGATCATCGCCAGCGAGTTGGGCGTCACGGTGGAGCCGATCACCACATCGACCTTGTGCTCGGTGATGAACTTGCGGGTGTTGGAGACGGCCGAGGTGGTGTCGGAGGCATCGTCCAGCACGATGTAGTTGACCTTCTGGCCCGCGATGGTGGTGGGCATCAGGGTGAAGGTGTTCTTCTCCGGGATGCCCAGCGAGGCGGCCGGGCCGGTGGCCGAGACGGTCACGCCGACATTGATGTCGGCAAAAGCGCTGCCCAGCAGCGTGGCGCCGGCGGCCAGGGCCAGCAGGGTCTTCTTGATCAAGCCTTTGTTCTTCATGCCTTGTCTCCTGTGTGTAGTCAGTCTGTGGGTCAATGAAAGGAAAGAATGGAAAAACCTGGGAGCCCGGATGCTCGCCGCTCAAGCCTTCGTGGGGCTTGCATCGGGCCGGACCGCTGCCAGGCCGCCGAAGAAGAGATCGGCCACCATGGGCGCCACCGACTCGTAGCTCAGTTCGCCGTCCGGCTTCAACCAGGTGAAGGTCCAGTTGATCATGCCAAAGAGCAGCATGGTCAGGGGCTTGTGCAGCCTCACGCCCTGCAGCTCGGGGCGCACAGCGGCCACCGCATCGGCGAAGGCCGTCACCACCTGGCGCTCCACCGCCAGCAGCCGCGCCTGGTCCTCGTCCTGCAGGAACTTGACATCCTCGGTCAGCACCCGGTGCTGGTACTGGGCCTGTCCGTACTCGCCGACGAAGCGGTGGATCAGCGCGCGCAGATGCGGCTCGGGCGCCAGGTCTTGCGCCCGCACCTCCTCGACCAGCTCGGCCAGGCGCTGCACATGGCTCTCGCAGATCTGCATCAGCAGCTCATGCTTGTCGCGCACATAGTGGTAGAGGGTGGGCTTGCTCACCGCGCAGGCCTCGGCGACCTGGTTCATCGAGGTGCCGGGGTAGCCCTGCTTGGCGAACAGCTGCGCCGCCTGCACGAGGATGGCCTCGCGGGTGGCATCGAATCCGGGGGCTCGACCTCGGGCCATCTAGGGCGTCTCAGCGTTCGTCAAAGGAGATCACCACGCGCGGCGTCAGCGCATGGGCCTGGCAGCTGAGGATGTAGCCCGCCGCCACCTCGTGCTTCTCCAGTGCGAAGTTCTTGTCCATCCGTACCTGGCCCTCGATCAGCTTGCAGCGGCAGGTCGAGCAGACCCCGCTCTTGCAGGAGAACGGCACCTCCAGCCCGGCCCGGGCGGCGGCGTCCAGCAGGCTGGGATCGCTCTTGCTGAACTCGAACTCGCGCGCCACGCCGTCGCGTATCAGCGTGACGCGGGCACTGTCGGCATCCTCGGCGCGCACCTCGTGCGGCGCCGGCTTGCCCTGCTGCATCTCCACCGTGCCGAAGCGCTCGATATGGATGCACTCTTGCGGTACACCGGCGGCCAGCAGCGCCGCCTCGGCCTCGTCATTGACCTGGTAGGGTCCGCAGATGAAGGCCTCGGAGATGCTGGCCGGGTCCACCAGGGCGCCGAGGAACTCGGCGATCTTCTCGCGATTGAGCATGCCGGCCATCAGCGGCGAGTCGACCTGCTCGTCGCTGAACACATGGTGCAGCGAGACCCGCGTCAGGTACTGGTTCTTCAGGTCCTCGATCTCTTCCTTGAACATGGTCGAGGCCTGGCGGCGGTTGCCGTAGATCAGCGTGAAGCGGCTGGCCGGCTCCTTGGCCAGCACCGTCTTCATGATGGACAGGATGGGCGTGATGCCGGAGCCGCCGGCAATGCCCACATAGTGGCGCTCGGCCCGGGCATCCAGCGGCACGAAGAAGCGGCCCTGGGGCGGGAAGACCTGGATCACATCGCCGGCCTTGAGCTTTGTGTTGACCCAGTTGCTGAACTTGCCGCCCTTGACCTTGCGCACACCCACCCGCAGCTCGCCGTCGTCGACGCCGGCGCAGATCGAGTAGGAGCGGCGCAGGTCCTCGCCGTCCACGTCGGCGCGCAGGGTCAGGTATTGCCCCTGGGTGAAGCTGAAGAGCTCGGCCTCGGCCGGCGGCACATCGAAGCTGACGATCACGGCTTCTTCGGTATCGGGGCGTACCTCACGCACGCGCAGCGGATGGAAGTGCAGGCTCATGATTTATATGGGTTTGAAGTGTTCAAAAGGCTCGCGGCAGCTGAGGCAGCGGTACAGGGCCTTGCAGGCGGTGGAGCCGAAGGCCGAGAGCTTCTCGGTCTGTTCGGAACCACAGCGCGGGCAGGCCAGCTTGGCCAGCGAGGCGCGATGCACCAGGCGTATCGGCTGGGCCTGGCCAGGAGCGGCAGGCCCCGGAGGGGCAATGCCATAGGCCTTGAGCTTGGCCTTGCCCGCCTCGCTGATCCAGTCGGTGGTCCAGGCCGGCGCGCGCTGCATCGTGATCTGGATCTCGCCGAAGGCGGCCAGCGCGGCCCGCACATTGTCCTGGATCAGCTCGGTGGCCGGGCAGCCGCTGTAGGTGGGCGTCAGCACCACCTCCAGGCCGCCGGCGGTCTCCCTGAGGTCGCGCACGATGCCCAGCTCGTCCAGCGAGATCACCGGCACCTCGGGGTCGGGGATCTGGCGCAGCACTTCCCAGGCAGCCTCGAGGCGCCCGCAGCTGTTGGCGATCGGCCGCTCGCTCATGGTCTCACCAGACGCCACCGGGGTAGGCGCGCTGCAGATACTGCATCTCGGCCAGCATATGGCCCATATGCTCGCTGTGGATGCCGACCCGGCCGGCCGGCACATAGCTGCTCGGCTTGGGCTGGGCCAGGCCGGCCTCGCCGAGGATCTCGTCCATCGCGGCCTGCCAGTCGGCCTTGAGCTCGCTCCAGGCCGGGCCCAGCCGGCTGTGCACCGCGGCGGCGTCCACCGCATCGTCAGCGAACAGCTCGTTGAAATAGGGCCACAGCGTGGCCAGAGCCGCTTCCATGCGCGCTTTCGATTCGGCCGTGCCGTCACCCAGGCGCAGCATCCAGTCGGCCGCATGCTGCTGGTGATACTGCGCCTCCTTGAGCGCCTTGCCGGCAATCGCCGCCACCTCGGTATCGCTGGACGACTGCAGGCGCTGCCACAGGCCCAGCAGCCAGGTGGCCACCGCGAAATTGCGCGCGGTGGTGAAGGCGAAATCACCGCGCGGCAATTCCATCAGCACCGGATTGAAGTACTGGCGCTCGTCGCGCAGAAAGGCCAGCTGATCCTCGTCATGGCCCTGGCCATCGAGCTGTCCGGCCCGGGTCAGCAGACCGCGCGCCTGGCCCACCAGATCCAGCGCCATATTGGTCAGCGCCAGATCCTCCTCCAGGATGGGACCATGGCCGCACCATTCGCCCAGGCGCTGGCTGAGGATCAGGCAGCTGTCGGCAATGCGCAGCAGGTAGCGTACGTCGGCCTTGTCGCCGACCTTGATCGATTGAGTGCTCATCGCCCTGCCCTTACATATGGTTGACGGATTCAGGCAGCTCGTAGAAGGTCGGGTGGCGGTACACCTTGTCTTCCATCGGGTCGAAATACATGCCCTTCTCGCCCGGGTCGGAGGCGACGATCTGGCTGGACAGCACCACCCAGATGCTGGTGCCTTCCTGACGACGGGTATAGACCTCGCGCGCCAGCTGCACCGCCATCTTGGCGTCGGCCGCATGCAGGCTGCCGCAATGCTTGTGGTCCAGGCCGGCCTTGCTGCGCACGAAGACCTCCCACAGAGGCCATTCGTTCTTCGGGGCTTGTTGTGCGTTGCTCATGGTGTGGGGCTCCTCGGGGCTCAGGCGGCTTGCGCCTTGGTGGCTTGTTTGCGGGCATGGGCCAGGGCGGCTTCGCGCACCCAGGCACCCTCGTCCCAGGCCTTGACGCGGGCGGCCAGGCGTTCGCGGTTGCAGGGGCCGTCGCCGCCCACCACGCGCCAGAACTCGGCCCAGTCGATGCGGCCGAACTGGTAGTGCTCGGTCTGGGCATTCCATTTCAGATCGGGGTCGGGCACGGTCACGCCCAGCACCTCGGCCTGCGGAATGGTCGCGTCAACGAACTTCTGGCGCAGATCGTCGTTGCTGATGCGCTTGATGCCCCAGCGCATCGACTGCTCGGAGTTCGGCGAATCCTTGTCCTCGGGGCCGAACATCATCAGCGAGGGCCACCACCAGCGGTTGACCGCGTCCTGCACCATGGCCTTCTGCTCGGCCGTGCCCTTTTGCATCATCACCAGCAGGCTCTCGTAGCCCTGGCGCTGGTGGAAGCTCTCCTCGCGGCAGATGCGGATCATCGCGCGCGCATAGGGCGCATAGCTGCAGCGACACAGCGGCACCTGGTTCATGATGGCCGCGCCATCGACCAGCCAGCCGATCACGCCGATATCGGCCCAGCTGAGCGTCGGGTAGTTGAAGATCGAGCTGTACTTGGCCTTGCCACTGTGCAGCGCGTCCAGCATCTGGTCGCGGCTGGTGCCCAGGGTCTCGGCGGCCGAGTACAGATAGAGGCCATGGCCGCCCTCGTCCTGCACCTTGGCCAAGAGGATGGCCTTGCGCTTCAGCGTGGGCGCCCGGGTGATCCAGTTGCCCTCGGGCAGCATGCCGACGATCTCGGAATGCGCGTGCTGGCTGATCTGGCGCACCAGGGTCTTGCGGTAATGCTCGGGCATCCAGTCCTTGGCCTCGACGAACTCGCCGGCGCCCACGCGGGCCTCGAAGGCCTCGTTGCGCTGCGCGTCCTCGGCGCTCTGGATCTTGGCTGCCTGGTCCTGCGGACCGACGCTCATGGCCTGGGTGTACATGCTCGCAACTCCTTACTTGGGTCTGTGATCCACCACCCGGCGGGCCTTGCCGACCAGGGTGCGTTCAATGGAATCGGGCGCGCCGATCTGGACCTTGGTGGACACGCCCACCAGGGTCTTGATGCGGTGCTGCAGCGACTTGGCGATGGCGCCCACATCGGCCGTACCCACCGCCGCGGCCTGCAGCTCGCAGCGCACCTCCACCGCATCCAGCGGCCCGTCGCGGCTGATGACGATCTGGTACTGGCCGGAGAGCTGGGGCTCCTGCAGCACCAGTTCCTCGATCTGGGTCGGGAACATATTGACGCCGCGGATGATCAGCATGTCGTCCGAGCGGCCGACGATCTTGCCCATGCGGCGCATGCTGCGCGAGCTGGGCGGCAGCAGCCGCGTCAGGTCGCGGGTGCGGTAGCGGATCACCGGCAGCGCTTCCTTGCTGAGCGAGGTGAAGACCAGCTCGCCCTCGCTGCCGTCGGGCAGCACCTCGCCGGTCTCGGGGTCGATGATCTCGGGGTAGAAATGATCCTCCCAGATCACCGGGCCGTCCTTGCTCTCCACGCATTCGCAGGCCACGCCCGGCCCCATCACCTCGGACAGGCCGTAGATGTCCACCGCATCGATACCGGCCTTGCCCTCGATCTCGCGGCGCATCGCCTCGGTCCAGGGCTCGGCGCCGAAGATGCCCACCTTCAGAGAGCTGTCGCGCGCGTCCAGGCCCTGGCGGGCGAACTCCTCGATGATCACCTGCATATAGCTGGGCGTGACCATGATGATGTCGGGCTTGAAGTCCTGGATCAGCTGCACCTGCTTCTCGGTCTGGCCGCCCGACATCGGGATCACGGTGCAGCCCAGGCGCTCGGCGCCGTAATGCGCGCCCAGGCCGCCTGTGAACAGGCCGTAGCCATAGGCGATATGGACGATGTCGCCGCGCCGGCCGCCCGCCGCGCGTATCGAGCGCGCCACCAGATTGGCCCAGTTGTCGATATCGCGGGCGGTGTAGCCGACCACGGTGGGCTTGCCGGTGGTGCCCGAGGAGGCGTGTATGCGCGAGACCTGCTCACGCGGCACCGCAAAGAGGCCGAAGGGGTAGTTGTCGCGCAAGTCCTTCTTGGTCATGAAGGGGAACTTGGCGAGGTCGCTGAGCTGCTTCAGATCGCTGGGATGCACGCCCTTGGCATCGAAGGCGGCCTTGTAATGCGGCACATGGTCGTAGGCGTGCTGCAGCGTCCACTGCAGGCGCTGCAGCTGCAGGGCCTGCAGCTCGTCGCGGCTGGCCGTCTCGATCGGCTCCAGATCGCCGGGGGCGGGTGTCTTCACGGTCATGGTTTCACTCCTGGGCAAGACCTGGCACCACGGGCTTGCCCTTGATGCGGTAGGACCGGCCGCGGAACACGGCCACCAGCTCGTCGCGCTGGTTGCTGATGCGGATGTCGTAGACGCCGGTACGACCGGCGAGCGAAACCTCTTGGGCAACGGCGGTCAGCCTGTCGCCCAGGCGGGCCGGCGCGACAATGTCGATCGCAAAGCCCGAGGCCACCGTCAACTCGTTGTAGGAGTTGCAGGCGAAAGCAAAGGCCGAGTCGGCCAGCGTGGTGATGAGGCCGCCATGGCAGATCTCGAAGCCATTGAGCATGTCCTCGCGCACCGTCATCGTCAGCGTCGCGGCGCCCGGCGCGATCGCCAGGATCTCCATGCCCAGGCCCTTGGAGGCGCGATCGTTCGCGAACATGCCGTCGCGAACGGCCTCGGCTATCTGTTGTGCATTCATCGTGATTCAGCGGTCCTTGAATTGCGGCGGGCGCTTTTCCATGAAGGCCTGCACGCCCTCGCGGTAGTCGGCGGCAAAGCCCAGCTGGCTCTGCATCATCGATTCCAGCTTCAGCGCGTCTTCCAGCTCCAGACCCATGGCCTCGTCGATCAGGCGGCGCGTCTCGACCAGCGCGCGGGTGGGCAGGGCCGCCAGCTTCTGGGCGGTCAGCAGCGCCGCGGGCGCCAGCTCGGCATCGGGCACGCAGCGGGCGATCAGGCCCAGCTGCGCCGCCTCGGCCGCCGGCAGCTTCTCGCCCAGCAGCGCCAGCTGCAGCGCCTTGGCCCGGCCCAGCAGGCGCGGCAGCAGCCAGGTGCCGGCACAGTCGGGGATCAGGCCGATCTTGGAAAAGGCCTGGATGAAGCTGGCCGACTCGGCGGCGATGACGATGTCGCAACCCAGTGCGAAGTTGGCGCCGGCGCCGGCCGCCACGCCATTGACCGCGCAGACCACCGGCACCGGCATGGCGCGCAGCTGCAGGACCAGCGGGATGTAGTAGTTGTCCAGCAGATGGCCGATGTCCTTGGGCGGCAGTGCCGGATCGGCCTCGGGCTTGATCAGCGGGTCGCTGAGATCCTGGCCGGCACAGAAGGCGCGCCCGGCGCCGCTGATCAGCACCGCGCGCACCGTGCTGTCGGCGCCCGCATCCTCCAGGGCCTGGCGCAGCTGCGCCAGCAGTTGGGCGGTGAAGGCATTGAGCGCCGCCGGACGATTCAGCGTCAGCAGGCGCACCGCGCCTTCCTGGCTGATCTGGAGGGGGGACTCGGGAGAAACACTCATCATGGCCTCGCTGCCGGCTGGGTTTGTTGACCGGCCTCAAACACTCTTGACCGACCGGTCGGTAGATCGTAAGGTCCGCATTGATCTGGCGCAAGCCCAAAGCCCGACAAACTCACCGGGGTTAACCCGGACTTCTCTGTCCAAGCCCTGTCCGCCCGGCAGGAAGAAAGAAAGGCCTCCCCCATGCCCTGCTATGCGATCGACGGCGTGATCCCCGTGGTCCACCCCAGTGCCCATGTGCATCCGACGGCGGTGCTGATCGGCGATGTGCAGATCGGTCCCGACTGCTATATCGGCCCCTGCGCTTCGCTGCGCGCCGACTTCGGCCGCATCGTCATCGAGGCCGGCGCCAATGTGCAGGACAGCTGTGTCGTGCACGGCTTTCCCGGCTCGGAAACCCGGGTCGAGCGCAACGGCCATATCGGCCATGGCGCGGTGCTGCATGGCTGCGTCGTGCGCCACGACGCTCTGGTGGGCATGAATGCGGTGGTGATGGACGAGGCCGAGGTGGGCGCCTACAGCATCGTCGCCGCCTGCGCCTTTGTGCGCGCCGGCCTGAAGCTGCCCGAGAAGTCGCTGATCGCCGGCCTGCCGGCCAAGGTGATGCGGCCGCTCAGCGAGGACGAGCTGCGCTGGAAGCTGGAGGGCACGCAGACCTATCAGCAGCTGGCGCAGCGCTGCCGGGACAGCCTGGTCGAATGCCAGCCGCTGGCGCAGGCCGAGGCCGGGCGCCCGTCGCTGCCCGCGCTGGCGCTGAAGACTCTGGTGGCCGCCAAGCGCGAGTAGGCCTCGCAATCCGTCGCCCGGCGTCTTGATATGGAGCAAACCACTAGCGCCCTGGCCGGCACAAGGCCGGGACCCAGCGGGCACAATGGGCCACCATGACGGACCGTGTGATTCCCCTCGTCGATGCGCGCCCGCGCGGCCTGCGCCCCCTGGTGCCGGCTGACGCCGAGGCGCTGGCGCCCAGCGGCCTGCTGTCCGACGCGCTGGGGCGGCCGCTGCGCGATCTGCGCATCTCGGTGACCGACCGCTGCAATTTCCGCTGCAGCTACTGCATGCCCAAGGAGCAGTTCGATCACTACCACGCCTTCCTGCCACAGGCCGAACTGCTGAGCTTCGAGGAGATCAGCCGGCTGGCGCGCCTGTTCGTCGCCCACGGCGTGCAAAAACTGCGCCTGACCGGCGGCGAGCCGCTGCTGCGCCGCCATCTGGAGCGCCTGATCGAGATGCTGGCCGCCCTGCGTACACCCGAGGGCGCGCCGCTGGACCTCACGCTGACCACCAATGGCTCGCTGCTGGCCAAGAAGGCCCGCGCCCTGAAGGCAGCGGGCCTGCAGCGGGTGACGGTGAGCCTGGACGCGCTGGACGATGCGGTGTTCCAGCGCATGAACGATGTGGGTTTCCCGGTCGGCGAGGTGCTGGCCGGCATCGAGGCCGCGCTGGACGCCGGCCTCGGACCGATCAAGATCAATATGGTGGTCAAGCGCGGCGTCAACGAGGACCAGATCCTGCCGATGGCCTGCCATTTCCGCGAGCACTACGGCGGCCGCCTGGTGCTGCGCTTCATCGAATACATGGATGTGGGCGCCAGCAATGGCTGGCGCATGGACGAGGTGCTGCCCTCGCGCGAGCTGCTGGCGCTGCTGCAAAGCGAGTTCGAGCTGCGCCCGCTGCAGGCCAGTGCCCCCGGCGAGACGGCCGAGCGCTGGGCCTATGCCGATGGCCGCGGCGAGATCGGCCTGATCTCCAGCGTCACCCAGGCCTTCTGCGGCGACTGCAACCGTGCCCGCCTCTCGACCGAGGGCCAGCTCTACACCTGCTTGTTCGCCCACCAGGGTCACGATCTGCGCGCCCTCTTGCGCGAGGGGCATTCGGACGGGCAGATCAGCGCCGCGCTGGGCCAGCTCTGGGGCCAGCGCAGCGACCGCTATTCGCAGCTGCGCAGCGCCGCCAGCAGCGCCGCGCCGGCGCCGGCCGGTGCACGTCGCATCGAGATGCATTACATAGGGGGCTAGACCATGGTGGTGGCAAACGGTGGAACAGGCAGCCCAGCGCCCGCCCAGCTGCAAGCTGCGCTGACGCAATGGTTCGATGCCCGGCTCAAGCGACGCCTGGCCTGGGCCCTGGCTGCCAGCTTTGCCCTGCCCTGGCTGGCCGGCGAGTTCGCCAAGCAGTTCGTGCAGCCCGGCCTGCACAACGATGCGCAGCGCGGCCAGCTGCTGATCGATTTCATCGTGATCGGCACCATCGTCTTTGCACTGACCCTGGTGCTGACCTGGCTGATCGGCAGCTGGGTGACCGCGGTGATGAAGGGTCCCCAGATCGAGGGCGACGCCTTTCCTGCCGATGCAGCCGGCGGCTTCGCCGCGGGCGGGCCAGCCAGCGATCCGCGCGATGAGGCCTGAGCAAATCACCGGCCTGGTGCTGGCCGGCGGCCGCGGCAGCCGCATGGGCGGCGTCGACAAGGGGCTGCAGCTGCTGCAGGGCCGGCCCCTGGTGGCCCATGTGCTGGAGCGGCTCGCACCCCAGGTCGGCGCGCTGATGATCAATGCCAACCGCAGCCTGGACGCCTATAGCGCCTACGGCCATCCGGTGCTGAGCGACGCCGACGACAGCTTCAGCGGTCCGCTGGCCGGCATGCTGGCCGGGCTGCGGGCGATGCAGACCGACTGGCTGCTCGCCGTGCCCTGCGACTCGCCGCGGCTGCCGCTGGATCTGGCGGCGCGGCTGTCTGCCGACATCGGCGCAGCCCGCCTGGCCCTGCCGCTGCAGAGCGGTCGCCTGCAGCCGGTGTTCTGCCTGCTGCACCGCAGCCTGGCGCCAGCGCTGGAAGCGTATCTGCAAGCAGGTGGCCGCAAGCTGGAGAGCTGGATGTGCGCGCAGCCGCATCGTCAGCAAAGCTTCGCTGCGCCCGGCGATGAACTGGCCTTCTTCAACGCCAACACCCTGGCCGAGCTGCAGCAGCTGGAGGGCGCCGCATGAACGCCGGCCTGCCGCTGGCCCTGCCCGCCGGCTGCCAGATCCGCCTGATGCAGGCCGAGGATCTGGACGCCTACAAGGCCTTGCGCGATGCGATGCTGGGCCGTCATGACGACGCCTTCACCTCCGATGCCGCCACCGAGCGCGAGCGCAGCGCCGACAGCTACCGCAGCCGCCTGACCCTGGGCAATGGCGGCCACACCCTGTTCACCCTGCTGGCCTGGCGCGACGGCCGCCTGGTGGGCGCAGTGACCTGCGAGCGCGAGTCGCGCGCCAAGGTCGCCCATATCGCCCATCTGATCGGCATGATGGTGGCCGACGACTGCCAGCGCCTGGGCCTGGGGGCAGCGCTGCTGCAGGCCGCGCTGCAGCTGCTGCGCGCCGACGACACGCTGCAGCAGGTGCTGCTCAGCGTCACCCACAGCAATGGCGCGGCGCTGCGGCTCTACCGCCGCCATGGTTTTGAACTCTATGGCCAGCTCAGCCAGGCCCTGCGCCTGGCCGACGGCCGCTACCTCGACAAGGACCTGATGCGCTGCCTGCTGCGCCCCGCCCGCTGATGACCAAGCCCCATCCGAACGCCACCGCCCCCGGCAGCCCCCCGCTCGACGAGATCGCGTCCTGCCTGGCCGGTTACGACCCCCAGGCCCTGCGGGTCGATCTGGCCCAGGACTTCATCGCCCGCATGCTGCCCCAGCCCGCGCTGCTGGAGCGCCTGGCGCTGCGCAGCGCGCTGGGTCGGGTGCTGGCGGCCGATATCGTCTCGCCGCTGGATGTGCCGGCCGCCGACAACTCGGCGATGGACGGCTATGCGCTGCGCGGCAGCGAACTGCGCCCCGAGGGTGACACCGTGCTGCAGGTGGCCGGCCTGGGCCTGGCCGGCGCTGCGGCGGCGCAAGACCTGGCCCCCGGCCAGTGCCTGCGCATCATGACCGGCGCGCTGATGCCTGCCGGCCTGGACACCGTGGTGCCGCAGGAGTTCACCCGGCTGGACGCGGCCGGCCGCGTCGTGATCCCGGCCGGCCGGGTGCGCCCGGGTGACAACCGCCGCCTGGCCGGCGAAGACCTGGCCCGCGGCCAGGTGGCGCTGGCCGCGGGCCGTCTGCTGCGCCCAGCCGATATCGGCCTGATCGCCTCGCTGGGCCAGCCCGAGGTGATGGTGCGGCGCAAGCTGCGCGTGGCCATACTCTCCACCGGCGATGAGCTCTGCTCGCTGGGCGAGCCGCTGCGTCCCGGCTGCGTCTACGACAGCAACCGCTACACCTTGTGGGCCCTCTTGAGCCAGCTGGGCTTTGTCGAGGTGCTGGACCTGGGCGTGGTACGCGACGATCCGGCGGCGCTGCGCGAGGCCTTCAGCCAGGCCGCCGCCAGCGCCGACGCCATCATCAGCTCGGGCGGAGTCAGTGTCGGCGAGGCCGATCACACCAAGAAGATCATGGCCGAGCTGGGCGAGGTGCTGTTCTGGAAGATCGCGATGCGGCCCGGCCGGCCGCTGGCCATCGGCCGCCTGCCGGCCGATTTTCATGACCGCCGGCTGCCGGCCGATTCGCCTGACCGCCGCCTGCCGGCCGGTTCACAGGGCCGCAGCGCGGTGCTGTTCGGCCTGCCCGGCAACCCGGTGGCGGTGATGGTGACCTTCTACGCCTTTGTGCGCGAGGCGCTGCGCCAGATGGCCGGCGCCAGCGCCCAGCCCCAGCCGCGGTTGCGCGCCATCAGCCTGCAGGCCCTGCGCAAGAAGCCGGGCCGCAGCGAGTATCAGCGCGGCCTGCTGAGCCTGGGCGCCGACGGGCGCTGGCAGGTGGCCATCACCGGCAACCAGGGCTCGGGCATCCTGTCCAGCATGAGCCAGGCCCATGGCCTGGTGGTGCTGGGCCATGAGCAGGGCGATGTCGCGGCCGGCGACGAGGTCGAGGTGCTGCTGTTCGAGGCGCTCAACAGCTGAGGTAGTGGCGCGCATGAGAACCCTGTTCGCGGTCTTCGTCCCCACCCTGCTGCATCTACTGCTGATCGCGGTGGCGATCTGGGGGCCGGGCAGCGGCGGCGGCAGCTTCATGCCGCTGGCCACGCTGCTGCTCAGCCTGGCGGTCGTGCCCCTGCTCACGCTCTGGCTGTGGCTGCGCGCGCGCTCGGCCCGGCCCTGGCCGGGCCTGGTGCTCAGCGCCCATCTGATCGTGCTGGTCTTCCCCGTCACGATGATGGTGCTGGGGCAGGTGCTGCGCTGAGGCGGCCGGGCAAGCCCGCTGGCTTGCCCTCGGCCCGGCTTCAGTGAACCAGCCGCCCGAAGGCAAACTCGCCGTTCTCGACCCGCACCGGTATCGTGTCCTTGGGACCGAAGCGCCCCTGCAGGATCAGCTTGGAGAGCGGGTTCTCGATGCGCTGCTGGATCGCGCGCTTCAGCGGCCGTGCACCGAACAGCGGATCGAAGCCCACCTTGGCCAGCTCATCCAGCGCTTCCTCACTGATGTCCAGCTTCATCTCCAGCTTGTCCAGCCGCTCCTCCAGCTGGCGCAGCTGGATGCGGGCGATGGACTGGATGTGCTTGCTGTCCAGCGCGTGGAAGATCACCGTCTCGTCGATGCGGTTCAGGAACTCGGGGCGGAAATGCGCCTTGACCTCGCCCCACACGGCGTCGCGGATCACTTCCTGCGGTTCGCCGGCCAGCGCCATGATGTGCTGCGAGCCGAGATTGCTGGTCATCACGATGACGCAGTTCTTGAAGTCCACGGTACGGCCCTGGCCGTCGGTGAGCCGGCCATCGTCCAGCACCTGCAAGAGCACATTGAAAACGTCCGGATGCGCCTTCTCGACCTCGTCGAGCAGCAGCACGCTATAGGGCTTGCGCCGCACCGCCTCGGTCAGATAACCGCCCTCGTCATAGCCCACATAGCCGGGAGGCGCGCCGATCAGGCGGCTCACCGAGTGCTTCTCCATGAACTCGCTCATGTCGATGCGCACCATATGGTCCTCGCTGTCGAACAGAAAGCCCGCCAGCGCCTTGCACAGCTCGGTCTTGCCCACGCCGGTGGGGCCCAGGAACAGGAAGCTGCCCAGCGGCCGGTTCGGGTCGCTCAGGCCCGCGCGGCTGCGGCGGATCGCATCGGCCACCGCGGTGATGGCCTCGTCCTGACCCACCACACGGCGGTGCAGCTTGTCCTCCATCTGCAGCAGCTTGTCGCGCTCGCCCTGCATCAGCTTGGACACCGGGATGCCGGTGGCGCGTGACACCACCTCGGCGATCTCCTCGGCGCCGACCAGGGTGCGCAGCAGCCGGTTGGGCTTGCCCTCGGCCGTGCCCTTGCCGGCCTCCTTGGCCTGCGCGTCCTTGAGCTTGGCCTCCAGGCCCGGCAGCTGGCCGTACTGCAGCTCGGCCACCTTGTTGAAGTCGCCCTTGCGCTTGAGTTCCTCGATCTGCAGCTTGATGCGCTCGATCTCTTCCTTGACATGGGCCGAGCCCTGGGCCTGGGCCTTCTCGCTGGTCCAGATTTCCTCCAGGTCGTTGTACTCGCGCTGCAGCTTCAGCAGCTCGTCCTCGATCAGGCCCAAACGCTTCTGCGAGGCTTCGTCCTTCTCCTTCTTGACCGCCTCGCGCTCGATCTTCAGCTGGATCATGCGGCGATCCAGCTTGTCCATCACCTCGGGCTTGGAGTCGATCTCGATCTTGATCTTGGCCGCCGCCTCGTCGATCAGGTCGATGGCCTTGTCGGGCAGGAAGCGGTCGGTGATGTAGCGGTGCGAGAGTTCGGCTGCGGCGACGATGGCCGGGTCGGTGATCTCCACGCCATGGTGCACCTCGTACTTCTCCTGCAGGCCGCGCAGGATGGCGATGGTGGCCTCCACCGTCGGCTCGTCGACCAGCACCTTCTGGAAGCGGCGCTCCAGCGCGGCGTCCTTCTCCACGTACTTGCGGTATTCGTCCAGCGTGGTCGCGCCTATGCAGTGCAGCTCGCCGCGTGCCAGCGCCGGCTTGAGCATATTGCCGGCGTCCATTGCGCCCTCAGCCTTGCCGGCACCCACCATGGTGTGCAGTTCGTCGATGAAGAGGATGATGCGCCCCTCATCCATCGCCACTTCCTTCAGCACGGCCTTGAGCCGTTCCTCGAACTCGCCGCGGTACTTAGCGCCGGCCAAGAGGCCCGCCATGTCCAGCACCAGCACGCGCTTGTCCTTCAGCGTCTCGGGCACCTCGCCGTTGACGATGCGCTGGGCCAGGCCCTCGACGATGGCAGTCTTGCCCACGCCCGGCTCGCCGATCAGCACCGGGTTGTTCTTGCTGCGGCGCTGCAGCACCTGGATGGCGCGGCGGATCTCGTCGTCACGGCCGATCACCGGATCCAGCTTGCCCTGGCGGGCGCGCTCGGTCAGGTCCAAGGTGTACTTCTTCAGCGCCTCGCGCTGGCTCTCAGCTTCCTGGCTGTCCACTTTCTGCCCTCCACGCACCGCCTCGATGGCGCTCTCCAGAGCCTTGCGGCTCAGACCATGACCGCGCACCACACCGCCCAGATCGCTCTTGGCATCGCTGAGCGCCAGCAGGAACATCTCGCTGGCGATGAAATGGTCGCCACGCTTGCTGGCCTCCTTCTCGGCCGCCTGCAGCAGCGCCACCAGGTCGCGGCCGGCGCCCACCTGTTGGCCCTCGCCCTGCACCTGGGGCAGGCCGGCCAGCAGGCCGTCCAGCGCGGTTTTCAGCGCGGCAATCTTGACGCCGGCACGCTCCAGCAGCGCGCGCGGGCCCTCCTCCTGCTGCAGCATGGCCGCCAGCAGATGGACCGGCTCGATATAGGGGTTGTCGCGCGTGATCGCGAGGCTGGAGGCCTCGTTGAGCGCTTCCTGGAAACGGGTGGTGAACTTGTCGACTCGCATGGGATGAATCCTCCGAATGGCGAGCAAGTGGCGCTGCTGCCGGCGATTTCAAGCCTTGGGCATGCGGGCTCAGCTGACGCAGATCAAGTCCATCAGTTTCAGGCCCAGCATCGCCGCCCCCAGCGCGCCCAGCACATGGGCCGCGCTGTGCGCCAGCGCCAGGCCGAAGGCACCGCGCTGCAGCAGGCTCAGCGCCTCGCCGGAGAAGGCCGAAAAGGTGGTGAGCCCGCCCAGAAAGCCAGTCACCAGCAGCAGCTTGAGCAGCTCATGCGGCTGGCGACCGAACCAGGACAGGGCCATGCCGATCAGCAGCCCACCCAGCAGATTGACCGCCAGCGTGCCCAGCGGAAAGCCGGCCGGCCAGGCGCTGTTGAGCCAGACGCCGGCGCGCCAGCGCAGCAGCGCGCCGGCCGCCGCGCCCAGGCCCACCGCCGAGGCCTGCAGCGCCGCGCTCATCTTCCGGCCAGGCCGGCATTGCCGGCCGCGGCCACACCCCAGCGGGCCAGCGCCGCATCATCGGCCAGCCGGGCATCGACCCAGCGCGCGCCATCGGGACCATGCTCCTTCTTCCAGAACGGGGCCTGGGTCTTCAGATAGTCCATCAGGAATTCGCAGGCCTGGAAGGCCTGTCCGCGGTGTGCGCTGGCCACCAGCACCAGCACGATCTGGGCCCGTGGCGCCAGCGGACCGACCCGATGGATGACCCGGGCGGCGCGGATGTCGAAGCGCCGGAAGGCCTCGTCGACCATGGCCTCGATGGCCGCCTCGGTCATGCCAGGGTAATGCTCCAGCTCCATGCAGTGGATGGCCTGGCCCTCGCTGGCCTCGCGCACCGTGCCGACGAAGCTGACCACCGCGCCGACCCCGCCATCGGCAGCCGACAGCGCACGCACCTCGGCACCGAGGTCGAAATCCTCGATCTGGATGCGGACGCGGGCGGGTGACGAGGCGGGGGCTGGGGCGGCGGACATGGACGGCATTGTGGCACCGCCGGCCGGGCCAGCGGGGCACGCCGCCGACGGCGGCCCTGGCCCGGAACGGCCCGCAGCTAGGGTCCAACCCGGGTTCTGCTTGTCCCTAGTATTCGTTACATTTTGCCCCCACCGCCTGGGAGGACGGCCACAAGAAGGCCGGGGTGGACGCGCATGAACCTGAACCAGAATCCGCCAGGGCAAGCACCGACCGCTGCAGAGGCCGGCGCCGCGGTCTGGCTGGGCGTCGCCAGCTGCGCCGCGGCGAACACCCAGCCGGCGGACGCCGCCCAGCAGGTCGAGGCTTTGCTGGCCGCCGGCCGCGAGGCCATCGTCGCGGCCGGCTATCGCCAAGCCTACGCCATCTTCATGCAGGCCAGCCAGCTGGCCCATGAACAGGGTCTGGCGCAGGCCGAGGCCCGCGCGCTGGCCCAGCTGGCCTATGCCGCGGCCTGCCTGGGCCACAACGAGGAGGCGATCGAGACCGCGATGCTGGCCAGCCAGCTGGCCGAGCATGGCGCTGCGCCGCTGGTGCAGCTGACCAGCCTGAACTATCTGGGCGTGGCACTGCTGTGGAACGGCAGCCATGGCGGTGCCGACGCCATCCTGGCCCAGGCCTCGACGCTGGCGCTGGAGGCCGCGCCGGACCAGGCCCAGCCGCTGTTCTGGCAGCCGCAGATCAACCGCTGCTTCAACGAGGCCTACCGCCAGATCGCGCTGCGCCATCTGGAGCAGCGCGCGGTACAGCCGGCACCGCTGCAGGCCCTGTTGGCCGGGCTGGAGCGCCAGGCCGCCGGCCGCCAGCCGGGCTCGCTGCTATTGCAGGGCCTGTGGCTGTGGCTGGACGCGGTCCGTCTGGCCTGGCAGGGCGACGCTGCCGCGGCCGGGGCTGCCTGCCGGGCCTACGCCGCGCATGCCCAGCGCATGCCCCAGGCCGGCCTGCTGCAGGCGATGCGCCATTGGCTGGAGGCCGAGCTGGCGCTGTGCGGCGGCGACTGGCAGGGCGCGCTGCTGGCCGCCCGCCAGATGAGCGCGCTGTGCGAGCGCATCGAGCTGCAGCCGCTGCTGCGCCTGGCCCTGCGCCTGTGCTGCGATGCCCATGAGCAGCTGGGCGAAGGCGCAGCCGCGCTGCGCGCGCTGCGCCAGCTGCAGCAGCAGGAGCACCGGCTGCGCCAGGTCAGCATGCAGCACCGCCACCAGGTAGCCGCACTGCGCCTGGAGCTGCGCCGGCAGCGCCAGGCAGTGGCCGATCTGAAACACGATACCGAGGCCCTGCAGCGCCTCAGCATGGAAGACCCGCTGACCGGCCTGGCCAACCGCCGCGGCCTGGAGCAGAGCCTGGAGCGCGCGCTGGCCGCCCTCAGGCTGCAGGGCCCCGAGGGCCTGAGCCTGTTCATCGCAGTGGTCGACGTCGACGAGTTCAAGCGGGTCAACGACCGCCATTCGCATGCGGTGGGCGACCAGGTGCTGCGCGAGCTGGCCGAGCTGTTCCGTCAGCATCTGCGCAGCCAGGACATCGCCGGCCGCTGGGGCGGCGACGAATTCGTGCTGGCCTTCTGGGCCGATGGCGAGGCCAGTGCGACCCAGGTGGCCGAGCGCCTGCTGGGGGCGGTCAGGCAGCGCGACTGGTCGCGCCTGGCCGCCGGACTGCGCTTGAGCATCAGTCTGGGGCTGAGCCAGGCCAGGCCCGGTGACGGGCTGGAAAGCCTGCTGCAGCGCGGCGACCAGGGCATGTATCTGAGCAAGCGCGAACGCAGCGGCCGGGCCAGCGACCGCGACAGCCCCGTCCTCAGCACGCCGGCAGACTGAGGTCCGGCCGCCATCGGAAGAGCCATGGGTAAGCCCCAGGGTCGCGATGATGCATTTCTGACAGCCGGCTCGCCCGCCGCTGGACTAGCATGCCTGCCATCGAACAATTAACCAGGAGACCGCGATGGCCAGCCCCTTCCGCCCCGCGACCGAGTTGATGGTGCAGTACGCCCGCTACCACCGCGACCGCCGCAATATCGCCACCCATTTCGTCGGCATACCGCTGATCGTGTTCGCGATCGGCGTGCTGCTGGCCCGCGCCCAGTTCCAGCTGGGCGGCCTGGCCCTCAACGCCGCCTGGGTGCTCTGGGCCCTGAGCACGCTGTGGTATCTGAGCCGCGGCAATCTGGCGCTGGGCGCAGCCACCGCGGCGCTCAATGGGCTGCTGATGGCCTTGGCCGAGCCGCTGGCCGCCGCGGCGGTCTCGACCGGCAGCTGGCTGGCCTGGGGTCTGGGCAGCTTCGTGCTGGGCTGGATCATCCAGTTCGTCGGCCATTACTACGAGGGCAGGAAGCCTGCCTTCGTCGACGATCTGGTGGGTCTGCTGGTCGGACCGATGTTCGTGGTCGGCGAGGCCTTGTTCGCGCTCGGCTGGGGCGGCGGGCTGCTGGCCGAAATCGAGCGCCAGGCCGGCCCCACCCATCTGCGCGATCTGACCCGGCCGGCGGCATGAGCCCGCCGCGGCCCGCGGCCGGCCCGGTGCTGGTGCTGGGTGCCGGCTCGGTGGGCTGCTATCTAGGCGGGCTGCTGGCGCTGGCCGGCCTCGATGTGGTCTTCGTCGGCCGGGCGCGCGTCATCGACGGCTTGCGCCGCGAAGGCCTGCGGCTCAGCGATCTCAGCGGCCGCGACCAGCATCTGGCGCCAGCGCTGCTGCGGCTGCACGAGCAGATCCCTGCCGGGCTGCGCCCGGCGCTGACGCTGCTGTGTGTGAAGAGCGGCGCCACCGCGGCCGCCGCACAGGAGTTGGCCGCCGCCCTCCGCGCCGGCAGCCTCGTGGTGAGCCTGCAGAACGGGCTCAACAACGCCACGCTGGGCCGCAGCCTGGCGCCGCAGCTGCAGTGGCGCGCTGGCATGGTGCCCTTCAATATCGCCGAGCTGGGCCCCGGCCACTATCACCGCGGCACCGCCGGCGTGCTGGCCGTGGAGGACGATGCCGCGCTGGACGCGCTGGCCCCCGCCTGGGCCGCCCAGGGGCTGACGCTGAAGCGCCTGCCCGATCTGCGCCCGCTGCAATGGGGCAAGCTGCTGCTGAACCTGAACAACCCGGTCAACGCGCTGTCGGGCCTGCCGCTGCGCGCCCAGCTGCTGCAGCGCGGCTACCGGCGCTGCTTCGCCGCCCTGCAGCGCGAGGCCCTGGGCCTGATGGCCGAGGCCGGCATCGTGCCCGCCCAGCTGACTCCGCTGAAGCCCGCACATCTGCCCCGGGTGCTGGCCCTGCCCACGCCGCTGTTCCGCCTGCTGGCGCGGCGCATGCTGCGCATCGACACCAAGGCCCGCTCCAGCATGGCCGACGATCTGCGGCAGGGCCGGCCGACCGAGATCGACGCGCTGAGCGGCGAGGTGCTGCGCCTGGCGGCCAGCCTGGGCCGGACGGCGCCGCTGAACGAACGCATCAGCGAGCTGGTCAAGGCCTGGCCCCAGCGGGGGCGCGCCTACACGGCAGCGGAGCTGCTGCACAGCCTGGGCTTGTAGCGCATGCCCGCGGACAGCCAGGCTCAAGCAAAGACGGCAGGCCCCGCCCCGCCGCTACCGCTGGCCGGGCTGCGCGTCGTCGAGCTGAGCCATATGGTGATGGGGCCCAGCTGCGGCATGATCCTGGCCGACCTGGGCGCCGAGGTGATCAAGCTCGAACCGCTGAGCGGCGACAACACCCGCCGCCTGCAGGGCTCGGGCGCCGGCTTCTTCGCGATGTTCAACCGCAACAAGCGCAGCCTGGCGCTGGATCTGGGCCAGGCTGGCGGACGCGAGATCGTGCTGAAGCTGGCGGCCACGGCCGATGTGTTCAGCGAAAACTTCAAGCCCGGCGCGATGGCCCGGCTGGGCCTGGACGAGGCGACGCTGACGCGGCTGAACCCGCGCCTGGTCTATGTGACGATGAAGGGCTTTCTGCCCGGCCCCTACGAGCAGCGCACCGCGCTGGACGAGGTGGTGCAGATGATGGGCGGCCTGGCCTATATGACCGGGCCCGAGGGGCGGCCGCTGCGCGCCGGCGCCAGCGTCAACGACATCATGGGCGGCATGTTCGGCGCGATCGGCGTGCTGGCCGCGCTCTTGCGGCGCAGCCAGACCGGCCAGGGCGGCACGGTGGCCAGCAGCCTGTTCGAGAACAATGTGCTGCTGGTGGCCCAGCACATGATGCAGTACGCGCTGACCGGCAGCCCCGCCGCGCCCATGCCCAGCCGCATCTCAGCCTGGGGACTGTACGACGTCTTCAGCGTCGGCCCCGGGGGCAGCGAGCAGATCTTTCTGGCCGCGGTCTCGGACAGCCAGTGGAGCCAGCTCTGCCGCGAGTTCGGCTTTGCCGATCTGGCGGACGATGCCCGCCTGGCCGGCAACAATGCCCGGGTGCGCGCACGCGACTGGCTGCTGCCGCTGCTGCGCGAGCGCTTCGCGCTTTTTGGCGCCGCCGAGCTGGGGCGGCGCTTCGAGGCCTGCGGCCTGCCCTATGCGCCGATCACCCGGCCACAGGATCTGTTCGAGGATCCGCATCTGCGTGCCACCGGCGGACTGGCCCCGCTGCATGTGCCGGCCGATGCCAGCGCGCGTGCCGAGGCGCTGGACACCCTGGCCCCGCTGCTGCCGCTCAGCCTGGACGGCCAGCGTCTGCCGCTGCGCCGGGGGCCGCCGGCCCTGGGCGCCGATACCGAGGCCCTGCTGGCCGAGCTGGGCTATGGCCCAGGCGAGATCGCCGCGCTGTGCGCCCAGGGTGTGGTCGCGGGCCCGCCTCAGGCCCAGTAGCTCATCGCCGCGTCGACCCCGCCCTTGCGCGAGGGCCCGGCAGCACGGCGGGCGGGCGTGCCCAGCGCGATCCAGCCCAGCAGGGTCTCGCCGGGCGCGCAAAAGGCCTGCACGATGCCGGCATCGCGCACCTTGGCGCCCGACAGCATCTTGCCCCCATAACCCAGCAGATGCGCGGCATTGAGGAAGTTGGCCAGCGCACCGCCGACGGCGGCCCATTGCTCATGCGCCGGCACCTGGGGATGGCCGGCATCGATGCGGGCCAGCACCGCCACCGTCACCGGCGGCCGCAGCGCCCGCTCGGCGTCCAGCGCCGCGCCGGCCTCGTCCTTGCCGGCGGCGCGGGCCGCGGCCGCAAAGAGCTCGGCCATGCGTTGCCGCGCCTCGCCCTGCACGATCTTGAAGCGCCAGGGCAGCAGCTCGCCATGGTCGGGCGCGCGCAGCGCCGCCTGCACCATCAGCGCCAGCTGGGCATCGCTGGGGCCGGGCTCCAGCAGATGCTTGGGGCCTACCGAGTAGCGATTCAGCAGGGCCTGCAACGCCAGGGTTTCAGCAGTTGTCATCGTCATCAGAACACCAGGGTTCGCCAGGCCGGATCGGCCAGCCGCACCATGAACTGTAGGGCCCCGCCATGGCCCGAGCAGGCGGGGATCAGCGCCGCGCGGCTCAGGCCATGGGCCTGCAGCGCATCGCTGCAGGCCAGAAAGCGCGCGCCGTGGTCCAGCGCCTGCTGCATATGCTGGGCAATGCTCATCGGATGCAGCTCGGAGGCATGCAGGCCCTCGGCCACGCCGGGCTTGAGCAGCAGCACCGCGCGCGCGCTGAAGTAGATCTCCACCTGCAGCTCCAGCGCACCGGCCGCGGCGGCATGGAAGAAGGGGGTGGCCAGGCGCTGCGGCTGCGCCGGATCGGCGGCCCACAGCAGGATGGCAAGGCCTGTCACCGCAGCTGGTTCAGCCATGCGTAGTGCTCCATCGCCGGCCGGATGGCCGCGCCGGCCGCCAGCACCGCCTGCTCGGCAGCCAGGCGGCTGGGGCGCAGCTCGATCAGCCAACCGGCGCCATAGGGATCGCGCTCGATCAGCTCCGGCGTGGTGGCCAGCGCGTCGTTGACGCGCAGCACCGCGCCGGACAGCGGCGACTTCACCGCCACGATGCTCTTGGCCAACTCCACCACCGCCATCGAGCGCCCCTGCTCGATGGCCGAGCCGGCCGCCTTGGGCCGGCACATATAGATCTCGCCCGAAGCCATCAGCCCCAGCGCCGTGATGCCCAGCAGCGCTGTGCCGTCGGCCTGCAACCGCGCCCAGGTCTGGTCCTCGACCCAGTACAGCAGATCCTCGGGAATCTCAGCGCCGGCAATCAGCATGACAAAGCGCCGAGCGGCGGAGGGGAATGGGAGTCGAACCCACCCAGCGACGCATGGCGCCACCCACCGGGTTTGAAGCCCGGCCGACACACCGGTGTCGTCTCCCCTCCGAAAAAAAAGGCCTGCGCGCAGGTGCCCGCGTCATGCGGCCTCCTGCGCCAGGAACAGCTGGCAGTCGCTGCGCAGCTTGTGCACATCGCCGACGCGGCGCAGCAGACCCACGCGGTCGAAATACTCAAGAATCTGGATCGCGCGCTTGCGGCCCAGGCCGGTGGCGTCGCGAAAGCCCGCCGCCAGCACCTCACCGCCATGCCGCGCTGCAATCTCGCGCACGATGCCGGCCAGCGTATTCATGTGGCCGAGTTCGTAAAACAGGTCTTTCACCACTTGATGCACCTCGCCTTGCTGGGCCAGCCGGGCCAGCGTGGTGCGCATCAGCGCCTCACTCTCCTGCGTGTCGCGCGCCAGGTCGCGGGCCCAGGCGCCTTCGAAGCGCGCCTGCTGCAGATGCGGCGCCACCTTCTGCGCGATGCGCTGCTCGGTGGCCGAGAGCTGCACCCCATGCGCGGCCAGGTGCACGAAGGCGCCGCGCTGCGCCAGCTGACCCTCGGCGCGCAGGCGGGCCAGCAGCGCGCGCCATAGCGGCTCGGGCAGGCGCGGTGCGCTCAGCCGGCGCAGGCGCGCGGCATCCGGCCCCAGCTCGTCCGGATGCCTGGCATGGAAATCGGCTAGCTGCTGCAGCAGCCTGGCGCTAAGCGCCGTGGCGGCCGCATCCGAAAGGGTCCAGTCCGCCTCGGCCTCATGCGCCGTCAGCGCCCCACCCGCAGCTGCGAGCAAGGCGGGCAGCGCCTCGGTCTGCGCGAAGCGTCGCAGGTCCAGGCCCATCGGCGCCGCAGCGAGCAAGGCCTGCAAGCGCGCGGCCGGTGTCGCCTGCTGCAGCGCCACCAGCTCGGCCAGGCGCGCGGGCGTGCGACGGTAGCGGGCCGGCGCGAAGGGGTCGAGCAGGACGCCGCCGGCGATCGTGCGCGAGGCGCTGGCATCGCGCAGCACCACCCGATCGCCGCGCCAGGCAGCGATCGGCTGCTTGAGCAGCAGTTGCACCAGAGCCTCGCCGCCCGGCGGCAGCGCCGCTGACTCAGTGCCGCTCTCCACATCGCCCAGTCGCTGCAGGATTGCCACCGAGCCCATCACCGCGCGTGCACCCATATGCACATGCACCGGCGTGCCCGATCGCAGCGCCCTGGCCTCGCCGGGCCACAGGCGCAGGCGCGCGTCCAGGCGCTCGCTGCCCAGCGCCACCGCGGGTGCCGTGAGCCACTGGCCGCGCTCGATCAGGTCCTTATCCAGGCCCACCACATTGATCGCGCAGCGCTGGCCGGCCCCCGCCTGATCGACCTTGCGGTTCTGCGCATGCAGGCTGCGCACCCGCCCCAGCACCGCCGAGCCGCGCAAGCACGGCGTCAGCGCCAGCTCGTCGCCAAGGCGCACGCTGCCGCTGTGTACCGTGCCGGTCACCACCGTGCCTACGCCGTCCAGCGTGAAGGCACGGTCAATCGCCAGGCGGAAGGCCAGCGTCTCGCGGCGCTCCTGGTTGGCGCTTCGCGCCGCCTCGGCCCACAGCAGCGCTCGCAAGCCGTCCAGACCCTGGCCGCTGAGGGCGCTGACGGCCAGCACGGGCGCCTGCGCCAGGCCCGAGCCCTCCAGCAGCACGGCAATCTCGTCGCGCAGCGCCTCGATGCGCTCGGTGGGAGCCCGGTCGCACTTGGTGATCAGCACCGCGCCGCGCGTCAGGCCCAGCAGGCTCAGCACCGCCAGATGCTCGCGCGTCTGCGGCATCACGCCGTCGTCGGCGGCCACCAGCAGCAGCGCATAGTCGATGCCCGAGGCGCCTGCCAGCATGGTGTGGACCAGGCGCTCGTGGCCGGGCACGTCGATGAAGCCGATGCGGGACCCAGCGGGCGTGTCCAGAAAGGCGTAGCCCAGCTCGATGCTGATGCCGCGCTGCTTCTCCTCGGGCAGGCGGTCGGTATCGACACCGGTGAGCGCCCGCACCAGCGTGGTCTTGCCATGGTCGATATGACCGGCGGTGCCAACGATCATGCCAGCGCCTCCTGCAAGGCCGGCAGCTGGCGCAGCAGGGTCTGCGGCTCTTCCAGGCAGCGCAGGTCAAGCCACAGCTGGTCCTCGGCGATGCGGCCGATCACCGGCAGCGGCAGGCCGCGCAAGGCGCCGGCCAGGCGCTCCAGCGCGCTACCCAGGCCCTTCTTCGCGGTACCGGCCGGCGCGATCGCCAGACCTGCCGAGGGGAGACGCTCGACGGGCAGCGAGCCCGAGCCGATCTGGCCAAGCATGGGCCTGACCGCCACCGTGTAGCGCGGCGCCAGCGCCTGCGCGAACTGCGGCGCCAAGGTCTGGGACAGCTGTTCGATCTGCACCAGCGGCCGCGTCAGCAGGCGCAAGGTGGGCAGGTCCTGGGTGAGGCGCTCCGGGCGCAGATAGAGGCGCAGCGTGGCCTCCAGCGCGGCCAGCGGCAGCTTGCTCATGCGCAGCGCCCGCTTCATCGGGAACTTGCGGATGCGCTGCACATAGTCCTTGCGGCCAACGATCAGGCCGGCCTGCGGGCCGCCCAGCAGCTTGTCGCCGCTGAAGCTCACCACATCGCAGCCGGCGGCCAGCATCTGCTGCGGCAGCGGCTCCTTGGGCAAGCCCCATTGCGAGAGGTCCACCAGCGCACCGCTGCCCAGGTCGCTCACCAGCGGCAGGCCTTTGGCATGGGCGATAGGCGCCAGCGTGGCCTCGTCGACCGCGGCGGTGAAACCCTGCACCGCATAGTTGCTGGTGTGCACCTTCATCAGCATCGCGGTGCGCTCGTTGATCGCAGCCTCGTAGTCGCGCGGATGGGTGCGGTTGGTCGTGCCCACCTCCACCAGCGTGGCGCCGGCGCTGGCCATCACATCGGGCATGCGGAAGGCGCCACCGATCTCGACCAGCTCGCCGCGCGAGACGATGACCTCCCGGCCCCGGCCGAGCGCGGCGATGCTCAGCAGCACGGCCGCCGCGTTGTTGTTGACCACCGTCGCGGCTTCGGCGCCGGTCAGCTCGCACAGCAAGCCCTCGATCAAGTCATCGCGGTCGCCTCGGCCACCGCTATCCAGGTCGTATTCAAGATTGTTGGGGCCGGCCATCAGCGCCAGCAGCTGCTGCAGCGCGCTGTCGGCCAGCAAGGCGCGGCCCAGATTGGTGTGGATCACCGTGCCGCTGAGGTTGATCACCGCGCGCATATTCGAGCGCAGCCGTGCAGCGACATGCGCGGCCAGGGCCAGCTGCAGCGCATCGGCCTGCACCTCGGCGAGGGCCAGGTCTTGCGCCAGCGCACGGACGCGCAAGCTCTCGAGCAGCGCCCGCGCCTCCTTGGCTATCAGGGTGTGGCCGTGTTCGGCCAGCAGCGCGGCCACCCGGGGCAGGCGCAACAGTTTGTCGATCGAGGGCAGGTCCTTCGGGGCTGCCTTCGAGCCGTGAACCACGGACTCTTCGGGCGCGGCCATCAGGGCCCCCTGTCGTCGGGTGGCGGTGGCGGACTGCCCTCGTCGGGCTCGCCGAACAAGAGCATCAGGTTGACGCCGTAGCGGCGCAGGCCGGTGTCGGACACCAGCAGGTCCAAGGTGACGCTGGCCAGATCGTCGGCGGCCGGCTCGACGAAGGGATCGCGCTCGGTGTGGAAGATCTTCAGATAGTGGCCGCAGGCTTCGCAGCTCTCGGCCTGCACCGCTCCCAGGGTGGCGCCAGTGGCGGGCATGGCTTGGCCCTCGCCGGCCTCAAGCTGATGGTAGGCCAGGCCCTGGCCTGACCCGCAGTGCGCGCACTGGATGCGCACCCTGTGCCATTCGGCGCTGCACAGCGAGCAATGCAGATAGCGCTGGCCGGCCACATCACCCACCTGGCGGGTGATGCTCGCGGTCGGCCGGCTACCACAGCAGGGGCAGAGCGTGCTGTCCTCCGTGGGCATGAAGGCCGGCTGCTCGGGCTGCTGGTAGCGGACGGCGGTCTGCTGCACCAGGGCGGTCCAGTAGCACTGCAGGGCCGCGGCCACCAGCGGCGCAGCGCCCATGTCCAGGCCATGCATCACACCGGTCAGCAGACAGTCGGCCTGGCGCTCAAGCCAGTCGGGCGCGGCCTCGCGCAGCGACTTCAGCGTGAGCTGGGCCGGTGCCGGTGCGCGCGGCAACAGCTCCTCGACCAGCGCATGCAGGCAGCGCTGCCAGCTGGGATTGCGCGGCCAGTCGACCGCCGGCAACGGCGGCAGGCCAACCGCCCGGGCGGCCGCCAGACGGGCGGCGCTGGGCAGCGGCAGATCGCGCAGGACAGACATGCCGTTGAGGGTCAGGTGTTGCGCCTGTGCCAGATCGGCCATGAAGATCAGGAAGTCGCGCATCGCATGGCCGGCGGCCAGCTGACGCAGGCGCAGCGCGCGCTCGGCGAACACCGTGGCACCGTCAGGCAGACGCAGGGCCTGCACCGGGGCAGCGCCAGCGCGGGCGCTGATCTCCTCGGGCGACATGATCTTGATCGTCGCCTGGCTAGGCGCAGCCCCTGCTGACATGCAATCTCCTGTTCAATGCGAGCCGGCCGGCCCGGCACTCACTTGCCCTTGCTGACCTCAGCATGCCATAGCGGGTGGTTCTTCTTGGCCCAGGCCTCGCTGACGGTGCCGCGGCTCATCGCCCGCACCGTACCCTTGACCCAGATGGCCGCGTAGACATGCACGATGGTGGCCAGCACCAGCACCACCGCCGCGATCGAATGCAGCAGCACCGCGACGCGCGTCAGTTCGATCGAGAAGAAGGGCGCGAACCAGGGCCGCCAGAACATGAAACCGGTGAGCAGCAGCACCAGCAGACTCAAGGCCAGGGCCCAGAACACCAGCTTCTGCCCGTAGTTGTACTTACCCACCGGCGGCAGGCCGTCCTTCTTGCCCCTGAGCATCTCGCCCATCTTGGCGCGCCAGGCCCGATCCCCCTCGTTGACCAGGTTGTCGCGCCAGAGACGGACAAACAGGCCCAGGAAGGACAGCGCCATGGCCAGCCCCAGGAAGGGATGGAGGATGCGGGCCCAGGGACCGCCGCCGAAGAGATGGGTGAAAAAGAACAGGCTGGGATGGAAGAAGGCCAGGCCGGACAGCCCGGCCAGCACGAACAGCAGGGCCACGGCCCAGTGGTTCATGCGTTCGCCGTCCTGATAGCGCTGCAGGTATTTCATGACGACTCCTTCTCATCGGCTTCGGACTCGACCGGCCCCACCTTCATGTAATGGAAGAAGCCGGCGACCACCGCACCGACCATGCCGGCCACCGCCAGCGGCTTGGCGATGCCCTTCCACAGCGACACCATGGGGCTGATGCTGGGGTTGGCAGGCAAATCTTCCAGCTCGGGCTTGTCGGCATGCTTGAGCACATACATCACATGCGTGCCGCCGACACCCTGCGGGTTGTAGAGCCCGGCGTTCTTGAAGCCGCGCTCCTGCAGCTCACCGGCGCGCTTCTCGCCGTAGGCCACCATATCCTCCTTGGTGCCGAAGCCGATGGCGCCGGTGGGGCAGGTCTTGACGCAGGCCGGCTCCAGGCCCACACCGACGCGGTCGGAACACAAGGTGCACTTGTAGGCCTTGTTGTCCTTGGCGCTGATGCGGGGCACGTCGAAGGGGCAGCCCTTGACGCAGTAGCCGCAGCCTATGCAGTTCTCGGAGATGAAGTCGACGATGCCGTTGCTGTACTTGACGATGGCGCCCGGCGCGGGGCAGGCCTTCAGGCAGCCCGGGTCCTCGCAGTGCATGCAGCCGTCCTTGCGGATCAGCCATTCGAGACTGCCGTTCTCCGGTTCGACCTCGAAGAACTTCATCACCGTCCACGAGCTCGGACTCAGGTCCGAGGGGTTGTCGTAGACGCCGATGTTCTCGCCGATGTCATCGCGCAGATCGTTCCAGTTCATGCACGCGACCTGACAGGCCTTGCAGCCTATGCA
This sequence comes from Burkholderiaceae bacterium, assembly GCA_041920215.1. Lineage (GTDB taxonomy): Bacteria > Pseudomonadota > Gammaproteobacteria > Burkholderiales > Burkholderiaceae_C > JAYRSJ01. The sequence goes on from JAYRSJ010000003.1 coordinate 190,398, forward strand.
CTTGCTCTCGTCGATCAGCTTGGCCACCTGGGGCGTAGCACGCACCGAGGGGCTGGGGGTGGTCGTGGCCGAGCGGGCGACCACGTCTTGGCTTTGTAGGCTGGACATGGTTGACCTCAGACTTTCTCGATGTTGACGAGGAAGGCCTTGAACTCCGGCGTCTGCGAGTTCGCGTCGCCGACGAAGGGGGTCAGCGAATTGGCCAGATAGCCGTTGTGCGTCACGCCCTTGAAGCCCCAATGGATGGGGATGCCGACGTGATGAACCTTCTTGCCGTTGACGTCCAGTCCCTTGATGCGCTTAGTCACCACGCAGGCCGCCACCACCTCGCCGCGGTTGCTGCGCACCCGCACCTTGTCGCCCTGCTTGATGCCCTTTTCCTTGGCCAGTTCCTCGCCGATCTCGACAAAGGGCGATGGTTGCACGATGGCATTGCTGCGCGAGTGCTTGGTCCAGTAGTGCAGATGCTCGGTCAGGCGGTAGGTGGTGGCCGCGTAGGGGAACTCCTCCTTCTTGCCGAAGGCCTCCAGATCGCCCTTGTAGACCCGAGCGGCCGGATTGCTGACCGCCTTGGGGTTGCTGGGGCACATCAGATTGACGCCGACCGGCGTCTCGAAGGGCTCGTAATGCTCGGGGAAGGGCCCTTCGGCCATGCCGACCGCGTGCAGACGCGCCACACCCTCGGGGTTCATGATGAAGGCACCGACGCCCTGCTCCGGTGCGGCATCCGGACGCATATCCGGCACGTCCGCACCGCCGGCCCAGCTGCTGCCGTTCCACGCCAGGTACTTGCGGCTCGGATCCCAGGGCTTGCCGTCCTTGTCCGCGCTGGCGCGGTTGTAGAGGATGCGGCGGTTCGCCGGCCAGGCGAAGCCCCAGTTCGGGAAGACGCCCAGACCGGTGGGGTCGCTGCTATCGCGTCGCGCCGTCATATTGCCGGCCTGGGTGAAGCAGCCCGCATAGATCCAGTTGCCGCAGCTGGTGGAGCCATCGGCCTGCAGCAGCGCGAAGTTGGGCATCTGCTCGCCGGCCTTGACCAGCACCGCCCGCGGCGCCTTGGGATCCTTGGGATCGGGCGGCGCCAGCACGTCGGCGATCGCCCGGCCATTGATCTCGCGCAGCAGCTCGGTCGGCTGCGGCACGGCGGCATTGATATAGGGCCAGCTGAGCGCCAGCACCGGCTCCGGCAGCGCCCCGCCCTCCTTGGCATACATCTCGCGCAGCTTCAGGAAGAGCTTGGCCATGATCTCCGAATCCGGCTTGGCCTCGCCCGGCGGATCGACGGCCTTCTCCTTCCAGCTGATCACGCGGCTGGAATTGGTGAAGCTGCCGGTCTCCTCGGCGAAGCAGCTGGTCGGGAAGCGGAACACCTCGGTCTGGATCTTGGCCGGGTCGACGTCGTTGAGCGGCCCGTAGTTCTTCCAGAACTCGCTGGTCTCGGTCTCCAGCGGATCCATGATCACCAGGTACTTCAGCTTGGTGAAGGCGGCCGACAGCTTCTTCTTGTTCGGCACCGCCGCCAGGGGGTTGAAGCCCTGGCAGAGGAAGCCGTTCATCTTGCCCTGGTGCATGCGCTCGAACATCGCGAGGATGTCGTAGCCGGTGTCACGCTTGGGGAGCCAGTCGTAGGCGAAGTCGTTCTCCGGCGTGGCGGCCGCGCCGTAGTAGGCCTTCATCAGGCTGGTGTGCCACTTCGGGAAGTTCTGCGGGAAGGCCATCTGGTTGGGCCGCAGCGGTTTGGGCGTGCGCACCGCCAGGTACTTCTCGCGCGTGTCATCCACGTCGGTCGGCGCGCTCAAGTACCCCGACAGCACCTCCGAGTAGGCGCACATATCGGTGATGCCCTGCACATTGGCATGGCCGCGCAGCGCATTGATGCCACCGCCAGGCCGGCCCATATTGCCTAGCAGCAGCTGGATCATGGCCATGGTGCGGATGTTCTGCGAGCCCACCGAGTGCTGGGTCCAGCCCAGGGCATAGCAGATGGTCATCACCTTGTTGGTGGCTGCCGTCGCCGCCATCAGCTCGCAGACCTTGATGAACTGATCCTTGGGCGTGCCGGTGATCTTGGAGACCATCTCCGGCGTGTAGCGGCTGTAGTGCTTCTTCATCTGCTGGAACACGCATTGCGGGTCCTGCATCGAATCGTCCACCTTGACGTAGCCGTCCTCGCCCAGCTGGTAGCCCCAGCTGGCCTTGTCGTAACTGCGTTTCTCCTCGTTGTAGCCGCTGAAGAAGCCGTTGTCGAAGGCGAAGCCCTCCTTGACCAGGAAGGTCGCGTCGGTATTGAGCTTCACATAGTCGTGATGGATCTTGTCGTTCGTCAGCAGGTAGTTGATCACCCCGCCGAGGAAGGCGATGTCGGTGCCCACGCGGATCGGCGCGTAGTAGTCCGCCACTGCAGCCGAGCGCGTGAAGCGCGGATCGACCACGACCAGCTTGGCCTTGCGATGCTGCATGGCCTCGGTCACCCACTTGAAACCGCAGGGGTGCGCTTCGGCGGCATTGCCGCCCATGATCAGAACGAGATCCGTGTTCTTGATATCAGTCCACGAATTGGTCATCGCTCCACGACCGAAAGTCGGGCCCAGACTGGACACCGTCGGTGCGTGTCAGATGCGTGCCTGTGTGTCCAGGGTGACGATGCCCAGACCACGAGCGATCTTGACGCTCAGATAACCCGATTCATTGGACGATGCGGACGAGATCAGGAAACCGGTGGAGTTCCAGCGGTTGACGGTCACGCCCTTGTCATTGGTCTTGATGAAGTTGGCATCGCGGTCGGCCTTCATATGCTTGGCCACCCGGGTCAGCGCCTCATCCCAGCCGATGCGCTTCCACTCGCTGGCGCCGGCCTCGCGGACCTGCGGGTAGCGCACGCGGTTGGGACTCTGGATCATGTCCAGCACGCCGGCGCCCTTGGGGCACAGCGTGCCGCGGTTGACCGGATGATCCGGATCGCCCTCGACATGGATCAGGCTGGACTTGACGTTCTTCGCCTTGTCGCCCAGCGAGTACATGATCAGGCCGCAGCTGACCGAGCAATACGGGCAGGTGCTGCGGGTCTCGGTGGTCCGGGCGAGTTTGAAGTTGCGCGTTTCGGCCAGGGCGGCCGTGGGCGAGAAGCCCAGCGCGACGAGGCTGGAGGCTGCCAGCCCCGCCCCACTCACCCGGAAGAATTGCCTCCGGTTCATGTCCACTCTGCTTGCCTCCTGCGGGCTGCACCCGCGCCAACATGCTGTGAATGCAACAGGCCGTCACGCGACACTCGGACTGATTTCCGCACAAACTAGGGGAGGCGTCAGTCCGGTCAGCCCCTAGGGCCTGGCCGACGCTGCAACGCAGCAAGTGCTCGGATAGCGCCCGTCGCAGGCCTGATCCAGGAACGCCCGAGCTCAGCTGTCGCAATCTGGCACAGGCGCGCCAGCAGGGCCGGCAAAACGCTCGAAGCCGCTGTAGACCAGATAGTGGCGTCCCTTGGCCCGTCCGATCAGGCACAGGCCCAACTGCTCGGCCAGGCGCTGGCCCATCGCGGTGATGCCGTTGCGCGAGACGATCAGCGGCACCCCCATCAAACCGGCCTTGATCACCATCTCGCTGCTGAGCCGGCCGGTGGTGTAGAAAGCCGGCAGGCCCTGCGGCGACGGCTCCGGCTGCATCCACTGCCAGCCGGCGATCGTGTCGATCGCGTTGTGCCGGCCCACATCCTCGATGAAGTAGCGCAGCTCGCCGTCGACGAACAGCGCGCAGCCATGCACCGAGCCGGCGCGCTTGTAGATGCTGTCCTGGGCCCGCATGGTCTCCAGCATCGCGTAGAGCTGGGCCTGGCTCAGCGCCGGGCCGGCCGGCAAACGCACCCGCGCCAGTCCGCCCAGCAGATCGCCGAACACCGTACCCTGGCCGCAGCCGGTGGTGACGGTGCGCTGCGCGGTGCGAGCCCGCAGCTCGGGCAGTCCGGCATGGGTACGCACCGCGGCCGCACCCACCTCCCAATCCACGGTGATCGACTCGACCGCGTCGACGCTCTCCAGCAGGCCCTGGTTCCGTAGCCAGCCCAGCACCAGCAGCTCGGGCGCCGCGCCCAGTGTCATCAGCGTGATCAGCTCGTGCCGGTCTATATAGACGGTCAGCGACCGCTCGACCGGGATGTGGATGGCACGGCGAGCGCCGCCCTCGTCCAGCACCGTGATCTCCTGCGTCAGCGCGGCGCCGGCACGGCTGAGACGCGGCCTCCGAAGCATGGACATGATGGTCGGGGGCTAGGGCCTGCTGCGCTCAGCTGTTCTTGGAGATGGCGATGGTGGGGAACTTGCTGGAGTAGTCCTTGGCCTGCTGGGCGATCTTGACCGCCACCTGGCGGGCCAGGCCCTTGTACAGCGCGGCAATCTCGCTGTCCGGCTGGGCCACCACCGTGGGCCGACCGGCATCGGCCTGCTCGCGGATCGCCATCGCCAACGGCAGCGCGCCCAGATAGGCCACGCCATACTGCCGGGCCATGGCCTTGCCGCCGTCGGCACCGAAGATGTGCTCGGCATGGCCGCAGTTCGTGCAGACATGCACTGCCATGTTCTCGACGATGCCCAGGATGGGCACGCCCACCTTTTCGAACATCTTCAAGCCCTTCTTGGCATCGATCAACGCTATGTCCTGCGGCGTCGTGACGATCAGCGCGCCGGTCACCGGCACCCGCTGGCTCAACGTCAGCTGGATGTCACCAGTGCCGGGCGGCATATCGATCACCAGATAGTCGAGCTCCTGCCAGCGGGTCTGGCGCAGCAACTGCTCCAGCGCATTGGTGGCCATCGGTCCACGCCAGATCATCGCCTGGTCCTCGCCGACCATGAAGCCGATCGAGTTGACCTGCACCCCGTGGGCCAGCTTGGGCTCCATCAGCTTGCCATCCAGGCTCTCGGGCTGGCCACTGACGCCCATCATGGTCGGCACACTGGGACCGTAGATGTCGGCGTCCAGCAAGCCCACCCTGGCGCCCTCGGCCGCCAGGGCGAGGGCCAGATTGGCAGCGGTGGTGCTCTTGCCCACCCCGCCCTTGCCCGAGGCTACCGCGACGATGTTCTTGACCCCCGGCAGCAACTGCACGCCGCGCTGCACCGCATGGGCAACGATCTTGCTCGTCAGGCTGACGCTGACGTTGGCAAGACCCGGCACCGTGCGGGCGGCAGCGATCAGGGCCTGGCGCAAGCCCTCGATCTGGCTGGCGGCCGGATAGCCCAGCTCGACTTCAAAGGAGGCCGCATCACCCTGGATGCGCAGCTGCTTGAGCTGCTTGGTCGAGACGAAGTCCTGGCCGGTGTTGGGATCAACGACGGTTTGCAGGGCTTGCAGCAGCGCGGCTTCTTGGATCGCAGACATGAGATCTTCTCGCAGGGATTGTTGGCGGCGGCAGTCTAGCCGGATTGCGCCAACCCTCCGGGCAGCGCGGCCGCCGCATCGGCGAAATCTAAAGCAAACAAAAACGGGACCGGTCTCGCGACCGGTCCCGTCCTGTCTTGGTGGGCCCTGTAGGATTCGAACCTACGACCAACGGATTAAGAGTCCGCTGCTCTACCAACTGAGCTAAGAGCCCTGAATTTTTTGCCGCAGCTTTAGCTGCGGTGGACGCGCATCAAGCAAGTTTGGTGGGCCCTGTAGGATTCGAACCTACGACCAACGGATTAAGAGTCCGCTGCTCTACCAACTGAGCTAAGAGCCCCCGGGTACACCTGCAGTGATGGTGGGTTGTGCAGGATTCGAACCTGCGACCAACGGATTAAAAGTCCGCTGCTCTACCGACTGAGCTAACAACCCTTGCTGTTGCTCCGCATGGATGCTTCCGACGAAGCGTCATGCCGATCAGCAGAGCCTCACATTATAGAAGTGCCAAGGCGCTACTGACAAGGCTTCTGCAAAAAATTCTTCAGAAGAACGGCCGCGGCCGTCATGCCGAAGGTGGCCGTCACGGTGACGCTGGATCCATAGCCATGGCAGTTCAGGCTGCCATCCACCTCGCAGGACGCGGCATCGGCCGGCGCCTGCACCGGCTCGCGCGAGAACACGCAGTCCACACCGATGCGGCCGCTGCGCGCTGCCGCATGGAACTTGCGCAGACGCTGGCGCAGGCTGGCAAGCAGCGGGTCATGGGTGCTGAGGGCCAGGTCTTGCACCTCGACCGCCTGCGGCTGCTGCTTGCCGCCCGCTGCGCCCACGCTGACGAAGGCGCAGCCACTCGCAATGGCCCAGGCCGCCAGCGCCGCCTTGGCCCGTACCTGATCGCAGGCATCGATCAGTCCATCAATCGGCTGCCCTGCCAGCAAGGCCGGCCAGTTCTGCTCGTCGACGAACTCGTCGATCACCGTCACCCGGCAAGCGGGATGAATGTCGGCAATGCGCTGGCGCAGCGCTTCGCCCTTGGCCTGGCCCAGGGTGCTGCCGAGGGCCTGGATCTGTCGGTTGATGTTCGATTCCGCGACATGATCCAGATCGACCAGCACCAGGCCGGCCACGCCGCTGCGCGCCAGGGCCTCGACCGCCCACGACCCCACGCCACCCAGCCCCACCACCGCGAACACAGCGCCCCGCAGCCGCTGGTAGGCGGCATCGCCATACAGCCTGCGCAGGCCGCCAAAGCGGCGCTCTGCGTCCGGTTCGTCGATCACGGGCAGCGCATCCGGCCCCGGCACCGCCACCGCCCGTTCGTTCGCGCTCAAGCCATGCGCTCCAGCCGCCACATCTGGTAGCGCAAGGCCAGCACCGCGCCACCCACGATGCCGGCCAGCGCGATAAAGCTGCCCAGGCTCAGGGTCGAGACCCCCGACAGTCCCTGGCCGATGGTGCAACCCATGGCTACCACGCCGCCGATGCCCATCAGCACGGCGCCGATCAGATGGTTGGCCGTGTCCTCGACGCCGCGGAAGGCTTCCCAGCGGAAGCTGCGGCTGGCCAGCGCATCGATGGCCGAACCGACGATCACGCCCAGCACGGTGACGATGGCCAGGGTCAGCACCTTGCTCTTGTCGCTGAAGTAGATCAGCCAGTCCAGCGTGTAGGCCATCGGGGCGGTGAAGGTCAGCGACTCCATGCGCTGGGTACTGCTGCCGACGAAGGCCGGCTCCAGCGTCTGCGGATGCTCGGGCAGATAGCCCAGCACGCCCGACACCCACCAGACCCCGACCACAGTGGCACCGATGCCCAGGCCGCCCAGCAGCACATCGAAGCTGCGCCCCTCGGCACGGATCAGCGCCCACAGCACCAGCGCACCGCCGATCAGCCCACCGAGCCACAGTGCGGCCTGCGCCCGACCCAGGCCCAGCAATGGGCCCAGCAGGGCCGGCAGATCCTGGCCACTTGCCAGATCGACCGCCACCTTGTCGACCGTCTCGACCCGGACCACCGCGGTGATGCCGCGCAGCGTGGCAAAGGCCGCCAGGCCCATCACCAAGAAGACCACCAGGGACTTCAGATTGCCGCTGCCTATGCGCACCAGGGTCTTGCTGCCGCAGCCCGAGGCCAGCACCATGCCGAAGCCGAACAGCAGGCCGCCGAACAGGTTCGACAGCCAGATCAGTCGCGGGCCGGTGTAGATGGTCTGGCTCGCGTCGATCAAGCCCAGGCCCGCCATGCCATTGAAGCCCAGCATGGCCACGCCTATGGCCAGCGCCCACATGCGCATGCGCGCCCAGTCGCCCATATTGACGATGTCGGCCACCGCACCCATGGTGCAGAAATGGCTGCGTTGGGCCAGCGCGCCAAACAGCACCGCGAGCGCGAACGCGGCCCACAGCACCTGCTGACCCAGCGCCTGCAGATTGACGAGCTCATCCATGGCCAGCACTCCGGGAAACAATAAAAGCCATCACATCCTCAGACCGCTGCATCACTTGAGCGCTGCCAGCCGCTGCTTGGCCGCCTGCGCGGCCTCCGAGCTGGGGTGGGCCTTGATCAGCGCCGTCAGGGTCTGGCGCGCGCCCTTGACCTCCTTCAGCTCCAGCTGGCAGTTGGCCAGCGCCAGCTGGGCTTCCGGTGCACGCGGATGTGCGGGGTTGGCGCCCAGGAAGGCGCGGAACACCGCGATAGCTTCCTTGTAGTCACGCTTGCCATAGAGGGCATTGCCCAGCCAGAAGCGCATCGACTCAGCGTAGCCGCTGGACGGGTAGCGCCGCGCGAAAGCACCCATCGCCTCGGCCGCGGCGTCGAAATCACCCTGCTTCAGCAGGGCCATCGCCGCATCGTGCTGACGCTTTTCTTCCGCGTCCACCTGCACATCACGCCCGTCGATGCTGACGATCTGCGGCTCCAGCGGGCGCAGCCTGGCGTCCAGGCTCTGGGTCTGGTCGGCCAGGCGGCGCTGGGTGTCGGCCAGCTGGCGGCTCAGCTGCTCGTTCTGGCCGCGCAGACGCGCCAGCTCGCCGTTGAGCGCCTCTAGCTGCGCGTTCAGCCCCAGCAGGCTGCTGCGCAGGCTGGCCAGCTCGCGGTCGAGCTGGGCCTGCTGCTGCGTGCTGCCCTCGCTCTGGCTGCGCTTGAGTTCGGTCAGTTGCGCGCGCAGGTCGAGAATCGCCTTGCGCGCATCGTCATCGGCAAATAGCGCCTGCGCCGGCAGACTGGTCAGGCCGGCCATCGCCAGCACCAGCATCGCCAGCGGCCGCTTGCCCAGTCGCCAGGCGCTCATCTCACTTGTCCTTCAGCTCGACACGACGGTTCTTGGCCCAGGCGGCTTCACCGCTGCCGGTATCGGCGGGGCGCTCCTTGCCGAAGCTGACCGGCTCGACACGCGCCGCGGGCACGCCCAGCAGCGTCAGCGACTTGGCGACAGCCTCGGCGCGCTTCTGGCCCAGGGCCAGGTTGTACTCGCTGCCGCCGCGCTCGTCGGTATGGCCTTCCAGGCGCAGCGCCACCTTGGTATCGACGCCCATGCGCTTGGCATGAGCCTCGACCACATTCTGGAACTCGGGCTTGACGACATAGCTGTCGTAATCGAAATAGACCACGCGCAGGCGCGACACCGCCTCGGCCTGCTGCGCGGCCAGATCGACGGTGGCCACCTTGGACTCGGCGGCCGGTGCCGTGTTGGCGCCGCTGGTGCTGGCGGCGGGGGTGACATTGCGGGTCTCGACCGGCGCGGGCTCGTCCAGCTTGGTCGAGCTGCAGCCAGCCAGGGCGGCTACCACCAGCAAGCTCAGGCTCAGCTGCTTGGCTTGGATCTTCATCATTTCAGGCACTCCAGGGAAAAGAACAAACGAGGGGACATCAATCGATACAAACAAGGCAGACAAGACCCGCGGGCCGCTAGCGAGTGAACGGCCCCCAGGCAGGCTCACGCACATCGGCCAGGGTGGACACCAGCTTGGCGCGTATGCGCCCGTCCAGCGTGCTGGTCATCAGCACATCGCGGCCGCCCACCCGGCTGGCGTACACCAGCAGCCGGCCATTGGGCGCAAAGCTGGGGCTCTCATCGGCCTGGGTGTCGCTGATCGCGGTCAGCTGGCCACTGGCCAGCTCCATCAGCTGCACCTTGAACTGCCCGCCCATGCGGCTGACGTAGGCCAGATGGCGGCCATCGGGGCTGATCGCCGGGCTGATGTTGTAGCCACCGGTGAAGGTCACCCGCTCAGCCGCCCCAGACCCGTTCGCAGCAGCCAGCGCCAGGCGGTAGATCTGCGGGCTGCCGCCACGGTCGCTGACGAAGTAAAGCGTCTGGCCATCAGGCGCGAACACCGGCTCGGTATCGATAGCCAGGCTCTGGGTCAGACGCCGCAGCAGGCTGCCGTCGCGGCGCAGCAGATAAAGCTGGGAGCCGCCATCGCGCGACAGTGTCACCGCCAGCTGCTGGCCGTCCGGCGACCAGGCCGGCGCACTATTGCTGCCGCGGTAGTTCGCCACCATGCGGCGCTGGCCGGTGGACAGGCTCTGCACCCAGACCACCGCCTTGCGCGACTCGAAGGACACATAGGCCAGCTCGCGGCCGTCCGGCGACCACGCCGGCGAGATGATGGGGTCGGGGCTGCTTAGCGCCACCTGCCCACCCTCGCCGTCCGCATCCGCAATGCGCAAGGCATACCGGCCGCCGGTCTTGGTCACATAGGCCAGGCGGGTGGCGAACACACCGCGCTCGCCGGTCAGCTTGCGGTAGATGTCGTCGGAGATGCGATGCGCGGCCAGACGCACATCGTCGGGCGCCACCGCATGGGCCTCACCGCCCAGGTCCTCGCCCTTGACCGTGTCCCAGAGCTTGTAGCGTATGTCCAGCCGGCCATCGGCCAGGCGGCTTACCGAGCCGGCCGCCAGCGCATCGGCCTGGCGGCCGCGCCAATCGGTCCAGACCGGGCTGGCGCGCTCGTCAAGCTGCGCCGTGCCGGCGTCCACCAGCTTGAACTGGCCGCTGCGCTCCAGATTGGCGCGGATGATGCTGCTGATGGCCTGACCGGCCAGGCTCTCATCGCGCCAGCCGGCAATGGCGATGGGCAGTTGGCTGGCGCCAACGCCGGCGATCTCGACCCGGAACTGGGCCCAGGCGGGCAGGCCGATCAACGCGGCAGAGGCGGCCAGCAGATGCCGGCGGCCAGGCATGGGCAGAGGTTCTGACGGAGGCTGCGGCGAGGTGAAGGACATGATCATGAGAAGCCCGCTGCCGGGTTCGTGGCCCGGGCGCACGGGCATGCAGCAAGCAAGGCGCGCATTTTGCCTCAGTCCGCCCGCTTGCTCCTGTTACCGCTGGCTATCATCGGTAAACAGCCCCGCGGTCGACTGCGGCGCGCAACTTCAAGAAAGAGATCAGCATGACGAGTCCGCCCGCCAGTGACGCCCCCGGCCCCTCCAACAGCGCGGCCATCTGCCGCTACCCCGTGCCCGAGCTGGGCGATCTGCCGGCCGATGTGCGCGAGCGCATCCTGGCGGTACAGGAGAAGGCCGGCTTCGTGCCCAATGTCTTCCTGGCCCTGGCACGCCGGCCGGACGAGTTCCGCGCCTTCCTGGCCTACCACGATGCGCTGCTGCTGCGCGAGAGCGGCCTGAGCAAGGGCGAGCGCGAGATGGTCATCGTCGCCACCAGCGGGGTCAATCGCTGCCTGTACTGCGTGGTGGCCCATGGCGCCATCCTGCGCGTCTACGAGAAGGCGCCGCTGCTGGCCGACCAGATCGCGGTCAACCATCGCAAGGCGGACATCACGCCGCGCCAGCGAGCGATGCTGGACTTCGCGCTCAAAGTCTGCCTGCGTGCCGACGAGGTCGACGAGAGCGACTACAGCGCGCTGCACGCCCAGGGCTTCAGCGACGAGGACATCTGGGACATCACGTCGATCACCGCGCTGTTCGGCCTGTCCAACCGCCTCGCCAACGCGATCTCGCTGCGGCCGAATGCCGAGTTCTACCTGCTGGGCCGCCAGCCACGCGCCAGGGGCTGAACCCGGCTCGGCTCAGAGCAACACGATGTCGTAATGCTCGGTCTGGTTGGCCGGCTCGGCGGTCAGCGAGATCGGCTTGCCGATGAAGTCCGACAGGCCGGCCAGATGCTGGCTTTCCTCATCGAGCAGCATCTCCACCACATTGGCCGCCGCGACGACGCGGAATTCCTTGGGCGAGAACTGGCGCGCCTCGCGCAGGATCTCGCGCATGATGTCGTAGCAGACGCTACGTGCCGTCTTGATCTGGCCGCGCCCCTCGCAGGTCGGGCAGGGCTCGCACAGCATGCGGGCCAGCGACTCGCGGGTGCGCTTCCTGGTCATCTCCACCAGGCCCAGCTGGGTGAAGCCGCCCAGCGTGACCTTGGTGCGGTCGCGGCTGAGCTGCTTGCGGAACTCGCTGAGCACCGCCGCACGGTGCTCCTCGCGCGTCATGTCGATGAAGTCGACGATGATGATGCCGCCCAGATTGCGCAGACGCAGCTGGCGCGCGATCGCGCCGGCCGCCTCCAGATTGGTCTTGAAGATGGTGTCGTCGAAGTTGCGGGCGCCGACGAAACCGCCGGTGTTGACGTCCACCGTGGTCATGGCCTCGGTCTGGTCGATGATCAGGTAGCCGCCCGACTTCAGGTCGACGCGCCGCGCCAGCGCGCGGTCCAGCTCGGCGTCGATATTGTGCAGATCGAAGATCGGACGCTCGCCGCGATAGTGCTCGAGCTTGGCGGTGGCCGCCGGCATATAGATCTCGCCAAAAGCGTGCAGCACCTCGTACTGCATCCTGGAGTCGATGCGGATCGAGCCGGTGCGCTCGCTGACCAGATCGCGCAGCACCCGTTCGACCAGACTCAGATCCTGGTGCAGCAGCGTGCCGGGGGGCGAGCGGAAGCCGCGTTCGCGTATCGTCGCCCAGGTCTTGCGCAGATAAGCGATATCGGCCGCCAGCTCCGCGTCGCTGGCGTCCTCCGCATTGGTGCGCAGGATGAAGCCGCCGCCGCCGCCCTCGTCGGCCTTGCCGACCAGGACCTGCATGCGCTGACGCAGCTGCTCGCGGGTCTCGGGCGATCCGATCTTCTGCGAGATGCCGATATGCTCGTCCTGCGGCAGGTGGACCAGCATGCGCCCGGCGATCGAGATCTGGGTCGACAGCCGCGCGCCCTTGCTGCCTATCGGGTCCTTGATCACCTGCACGGTCAAGGCCTGACCCTCGAACACCAAGCGCTCGATAGGCGTGGCCGCGCCGGCATCGACGTGATGGCTGCGCGGCGTGCTGCCGTTGACATGCAGATCCGCCACATGCAAAAAGGCCGCCCGCTCCAGGCCAATGTCGATGAAGGCCGACTGCATGCCCGGCAGCACCCGGGCCACGCGGCCCGAGTACACATTGCCCACCAGGCCGCGCTCCAGGGTGCGCTCGATGTGCAGTTCCTGCACGGCGCCGTTCTCGACCACGGCCACGCGAGTCTCCTGCGGAGACCAGTTGATCAAAATGTCTTCCATAGCTCTCACTCCCGGCGGCCGGCCCCTGCCGGCTGCGCCACAAGCACTCTCCGCGTATCGCCCTGCCCTGCTGGGCAGACGGTACGGGGACAGGGCTTGCGCCCCCGCCCTGCCGGGCCGCGGCTCAGCAGGCGATGCCGGCGCCGCGCAGCAGCTCGGCCGTCTCGTACAGGGGCAGGCCCATGATGCCTGAATACGAGCCTTCCATGTGCGAGATCCAGGCGGCGATGCGGCCCTGGATGGCATAGGCGCCGGCCTTGCCCATGGGTTCGCCGCTGGCCACATAGGCCTGCAGGACGGCCTCGGGAATCTCGGCAAAACGCACATGGGAGACGCTCACCCGTTGCGCCTGCGCGCCGCCCCAGGCCAGGCTGACCGCGGTCAGCACCCGGTGGCTGTGGCCGGAAAGCCGGCGCAGCATCGCCAGTGCCTCCTCGGCATCGGCCGGCTTGCCCAGGATCTCGCGGCCCAGGGCCACGGTGGTGTCCGAGCACAGCAGCGGCAAGGCCGCCAGGCCGCGGCGCTGCAGCCGCGCCCGTGCGGCCGCCAGCTTGGCCCAGGTGACGCGCCGCACATAGTCATCGGGCAGCTCGCCGGCCAGCGGCTGCTCCAGCGCCTCGGCATCCTCGTCGGCACCGGGCAGCAGGGTTTCATGGGCAATGCCCAGCTGTTCGAGCAGCTGGCGCCGGCGCGGGCTTTGCGAAGCGAGATAGATCAGGGCCATGCGGCCGATGCTAGCGCAGCCAGCGCGCCTCGATGGTGGCCACCGTGCCGTCCCTGTGCAGCGATTCCAGGCCCTGGCGCAGCCGCTCGGCCAGACGCTCCTTGTCGACCAGGGTGCTGGCTCGCGACAGCACCAGGAAGGCGGGTCGATCGGGGGTCAGCGCCTGCGGCAAGGCCACCAGCTTGTCGGCGAGGCCCAGCTCGCGGGCCAGATAGCGGGTCACGACGGCCTGGCCCGAGATGGCATCGACGCGGCCGGCCACCAGCATTCTGAGGCTTTGCTCGGCCGCTGCGGTTTCGGACAGGGCGATGCGCCCGGCCGCCACCTCCGCATCGAAAGCCTCGCTGATGAAGAAGCCCCGCACCTTGCCGATGGTCTTGCCGCGCAGCTGCTCCAGGCTGTCGAAGCGGAACTCCCGGCCCAGGCCGGTGAACAGCACATAGGTGCTGTTGTGCAAGACGCCGGTGAACAGCGCGAAAGCCTCGCGCTCGGGGTTGCGCAGCACCGCCATGCCGGCGTCGACCGTGCCCATGCGCACGCTCTCGACCACCCGCTTGAAGGGCATCAACTGGATGTCGAAGGCGATGCCGGTGCGTGCCGAGAGCTCGCGCATGATGTCCACATCGATGCCCACCGGCTGGCCGTCACGCAGGAATGAATAGGGCGCGAAGGCATAGTCGCCGACGACCACCAGGCGCTGCGCGAACGCAGGCCGGGCCATCAGCAGGCCGCACAGCAGGATCAGGAAGTAGGCAAGGGCTCGCCTGAGCAACATGGCGCAAGGATTGTATGAATCGCAGCACTCCCTGTGCGGGCGGCCGCTCGTCATGCAAGCTGATGTCTCGCCTAGGCTCAAGTCTACTCGCGGTGATAGGGGTGGCCGGCCTGCACCGACCAAGCGCGATAAAGCCCTTCAGCCAGCAGCACGCGGACAAAGGCGTGCGGCAGGGTCAGGTCGGAGAGGCGCAGCATGTCGTCCGCCGTGGCCTTGAGTTCGGCAGCCAGCCCGTCGGGCCCGCCGATGAAGATGGCCACGTCGCGACCATCGTGCTTCCAGCGCTCCAGACGCGCGGCCAGTTGCGCCGTGGTCTGGCGTTCGCCGCGCTCGTCCAGGATGACGCGCCGCGCACCCTTGGGGCAGACGGCTTCGAGACGCAGGGCTTCGGCGGCCATCATCTGCTCCACCGTCTTGCCGGCCGTGCGCGGCTCAGCCTTGACCGCCTTGAGCTCCAGCCGCATCTCCGGCGGGAAGCGCTTGGCGAAGTCCTCGTAGGCACTGTCGGCCCAGGCCGGCTGGCGCTGGCCCACCGCCAACAGCAGCAGGCGCATCAGCCGCGCGCGATCTTCTTGACGGCCACCTTGGCTGCCGCCTTGGTGGCAAGCGGCTTGCCGGCCGTCTTGCCCGCCGCGCGCTTCACCGCCGGCTTAGCACTTGGCTTGGCGGCAGGCTTGGCTGCCGTCTTCTTGAGCGCCGGCTTGGCCGCGCCGACCTTGATGGTCTTGGCCGCCGGGGTCTTGCTGCCCACCGTCTTGGTCGCGACCGACTTGGCCCCGCCCTTCTTGGCGGTCGTCTTGGCGGGTGCCTTGGTCGCGGGCTTGGCGGCAGCCGTCTTCGCCGGCGCGGCCTTCTTGGCCACGGTCTTGGTCGCCGGCTTCTTCTTGGGGGCGAGCGCCTCGTCAGCCTCGTCCATGTCCTCCGAGGCCTTGACCAGCTTGCGCGGCTCGTCGCCGCCCATCTTCAGCTTGACCGGCTTGCCGCCCCAGATTTCCTCCAGGTGGTAGTACTCGCGGATGGCCGGCTGCATCACATGGACCACGGCAGCACCGCAGTCGACGATGATCCACTCGCCGTTGTCCTCGCCCTCGGTGCGCATCACTTGCAGGCCGCGGCCCTTGACGGTCTCGCGCACGCTGGAGGCCAGCGCCTTGGTCTGACGGTTGCTGGTGCCCGAGGCGATGATGACGCGCTCGAACAGGGGCGAGAGATGCTCGGTATTGAAGACCACAATGTTCTGGGCCTTCACATCTTCGAGTCCATCGACGATGGCGCGTTGCAGTTTACGAATGTCCATTCAGTTATCGCTCCGTGGACCAGAGGTCCCGTAAAGACGGTGCTGGGCAATATACCCCGCTACCGCGTCGCCCACCATGGGGCGGATGTCCTCGCCACGCGACGCCAGCGCGCGCACCTGGGTGGATGAATAGCTCAGCGCCGGCATGGCGATGAGCTGGATTTGATGAGGCTGCCCCTGCAGCTCCGGCGGCGCCTGCACCACCTGCGCATCACGGGCGGCCACCGCCAGCGTGACGCGTTGCAGCAGCGCCGGCCAGTCGCGCCAGGTATGCAGCCGGGCGTACTGGTCCTGGCCGATCAGCAGGAACAGCTGCTCGCCCGGATGAGCGGCCTGGCGGGCACGCACCGTGTCTATCGTGTAGCTGGCCCCGTCGCGCTCCAGCTCGCTGTCGTCGACCGCGAAACGCGGTTCGCCGGCAATCATCAGCTCGACCATCGCGCGCCGGTGTGCCGGCGAAGCCAGGCCACGGCTGGCCTCGCCCTGCAGCTTCTGCCAGGGCCGGCCGGCGGGAAGCCACAGCAGCTGGTCCAGGTCCAGCTGTTGGAGCGCACATCGCGCCAGGCTCAGATGGGCTTTGTGGACCGGATCGAAGGAGCCGCCGAACAGGCCGACGCGGCGGCTCACAGCCATAGCGGGCTGGCCGCCTCATGGGCCCAGTCGCGCGGGCGCAGGAAATCGCTGTAGAGCCTGGCCTCGGGCGTGCCGGTCTCGGGCGCCCATTGATAGCGCCATTTGACCAGCGGCGGCATCGACATCAGTATCGACTCGGTACGCCCGCCCGATTGCAGACCGAACAGGGTGCCGCGGTCGAACACCAGGTTGAACTCGACATAGCGGCCGCGCCGGTAGGCCTGGAAGTCGCGCTCGCGCTCGCCATAGGCATAGCCCTGGCGGCGCTCGACGATCGGCGCATAGGCCGGGATGAAGGCATCGCCGACCGAGCGCAGCAGCGCGAAGGCCGCATCGAAACCGCCCTCGGCCTCCGGCAGCGAGAAATCGTCGAAGAAGATGCCGCCGATGCCGCGCGGCTCGCTGCGGTGCTTCAGGAAGAAATACTCGTCGCACCACTGCTTGAAGCGCGGATAAAGGGCCTCACCATGCGGGTCCAGCGCCGCCTTGCAGCTGCGGTGGAAATGCTGGGCGTCGCGCTCATAGCCGTAGTAGGGCGTCAGATCCATGCCGCCGCCGAACCAAACGACCGGTGCGCGCCCGACTGGCAGCGCAGCGAACATGCGCACGTTCATGTGCACCGTGGGCACGAAGGGGTTGTGCGGGTGCAGCACCAGGGACACGCCCATGGCCTCGAAGGGCGAGCCCGCCAGCTCGGGCCGGTGCTGGGTGGCCGAGGGTGGCAAGACCCGGCCCCGCACATGCGAAAAGTTGCAGCCGCCGCGCTCGAAGACGGCGCCGTTCTCGATCAGGCGCGTCAGGCCGTCGCCCTCCAGCCGGCCGCCGGGCTCGCGCTCCCAGCCATCGCTCAGGAAGGTCTGGCCGTCCAGGCACTCCAGCGTCGTGATGATGCGCTGCTGCAGGTCCAGCAGATAGCCGCGCACTGCTTCGGTTTGCATCGCCCTCACCTCTTCAGTTCAATCGGGCTAGCCAGCTGCGGCTTCAAGCCCCGGGTGCCGGCCAGGCACTGCGCCATCAGCGCGAAATCTGCCTCAGCGTCGCCGCTGAGCAGTACGAAGTCCATCAGGCAGACGGTCTTGCTGCCGTAGTCGAAACGCGCCAGTCCGGCCGGCACCCCGGCCTGCAGGGCCAGCTGGTAGGCGCCGGAACGCCAGCCGCTGCTCAGCGAACGGGTGCCTTCCGGCGCCGCGGCCAGCCAGAAGCGCTCGCCGCGCGCCACCGCCTCGCGCATTTCGGCAATCGTGTCGCCCACCAACCCGCGTGGGCTGTCGCGCCGCACCGCCACCCCGCCCAGCCAGCGCAGCCAGCTGCCGAACAGCGGCAATCGGAACAGGCTGTCCTTGCCCCAGAAACGCAGCTCCAGGCCCAGCGCCCACTTGGACAGCACGCCGAGCACGAAGTCCCAGTTGGAGGTGTGCGGATAGACCAGGATCACCCCCTGTGCACCCGGCAGGCCCTCGAACTGCAGGCGCCAGCCCGCCAGCCGCAGCAGGCCGCGCGCCAACGCGCTGCCGGCCGGCTTACTCAGCGCCACATCGCCCAGGCGGCGCGGCAGCAGGTACGCAGGGGATTGAGCGTCTTGCGGACTCAACGCGTGACAGCCCGATGGCCGATGTCGCGGCGGTATTGCTTGCCGGCAAACTGGATGCTTGACAGGGCCTCGTAGGCGCGCTGCTGGGCCAGGCGCACCGACTCGCCCAGCGCGGTGACGCACAACACCCGGCCGCCGGCGGTCTGCAACTGCTCGCCCTGCAGCGCGGTGCCGGCGTGGAAGACCATGCAGTCCTCGCTGTCGGCGGGCAGGCCGCTGATCGCATCGCCCTTGCGCGGATTCAGCGGATAGCCCTCGGCCGCCATCACCACACCCAGCGCCACGCGCCGGTCCCATTGCAGCTCGACCTGGTCCAGCGTGCCGTCGGTCGCCTGCATCAGCACCTCGAAGAGATCGCTCTTGAGCCGCATCATGATGGGCTGGGTCTCGGGGTCGCCCATGCGGGTGTTGAACTCCACCGTGCGCGGCTGCCCATGCTCGTCGATCATCAGCCCGGCATAGAGGAAGCCGGTGAAGGGGATGCCATCTTGGGCCATGCCCTGGATGGTGGGCATGATGATCTCGTGCATCACCTTGGCATGCACATTGGGGGTGACCACAGGCGCCGGCGAATAGGCGCCCATACCGCCGGTGTTGGGACCCTGGTCGCCGTCCTGCAGGCGCTTGTGGTCCTGGCTGGTCGCCAGCGAGACCACGTTCCTGCCGTCGCACAGCACGATGAAGCTGGCTTCCTCGCCCTGCATGAACTGCTCGATCACGACCCGGGCCGTGCCACCGTTGTGCACCACGCCCAGCTTGTTGTCCGCCAGGATCCAGTCGATCGCCTGATGCGCTTCGTCCAACGTCATCGCGACGACCACGCCCTTGCCGGCGGCCAGGCCATCGGCCTTGATCACGATGGGCGCGCCCTGCGCGTCCACATAGGCATGCGCGGCGGCCGGGTCGTCGAAGGTCGCGTAGGCCGCGGTCGGGATGCCGTGGCGCTGCATGAAGGCCTTGGCGAAGGCCTTGGAGCTTTCCAGCTGCGCAGCAGCCTGGGTGGGGCCGAAGATGCGCAGCCCGCGGGCGCGGAACTCGTCCACCACACCGGCCGCCAGCAAGGCCTCGGGACCGACCACGGTCAGATTGATCTTCTGCGCCTCGGCGAAGTCGGCTAGGGCCTTGACATCGCTGAGGGCCACGGTCTTGAAGCGGGCATCGCGGGCGGTGCCGCCATTGCCGGGCGCCACGAACACCTGGGTGACACGCTCGCCCTGGGCAAGCTTCCAGGCCAGCGCGTGTTCGCGCCCACCGTTGCCAAGCACCAATACTTTCATCTGCCGACCTTCACTCGTTGATGCTGGCGTTGTGATAGACGGCCTGGACATCGTCCAGATCCTCGATAACGTCCAGCAGCTTCTGCATGCGCTGGCCGTCCTCGCCGCTGAGCTCGATGGTGTTCTCGGCCCGCATCGTCACCTCGGCGATCTCCGGCTTCAGACCGGCAGCCTCCAGCGCGTTCCTGACCGCCTCGAACTCGCCCGGCGCGGTCAGCACCTCGATGGCGCCGTCCTCGTCGGTCAGCACATCGTCGGCACCGGCCTCCAGGGCCACTTCCATCACCCGGTCTTCCGAGGTGCCGGGCGCAAAGACCAGCTGGCCGCAATGCTTGAACTGGAAGGCCACCGAGCCATCGGTGCCCATATTGCCACCGTACTTGCTGAAGGCATGCCGCACCTCGGCCACCGTGCGCACCCGGTTGTCGGTCATCGTGTCGATCATGATGGCGGCGCCACCGATGCCGTAGCCCTCGTAGCGGATTTCCTCGTAGCTGACGCCATCGAGGTTGCCGGTGGCCTTGTCGACATTGCGCTTGATATTGTCAGCCGGCATATTGGCCGCCTTGGCCTTGTCTATCGCCAGCCGCAGCCGCGGATTCATCGCGATATCGCCACCACCGGTACGGGCCGCGACGATGATTTCACGCGTCAGACGGGTCCAGACCTTGCCGCGCTTCTCGTCCTGCCGCCCCTTGCGGTGCTGGATATTGGCCCATTTGGAATGCCCTGCCATTGACTTTTCTCCTGGCGAGCGCGTACCCGGCGCCCAGGGCGCGGTCGGCTCAATATTGTTGGATAGACTGCGATTTTAGCTTTGCCCCTCAAGCCCCCCCGGAGAGACTGCATGTCCGAACCGATTCTGCTGGCCCGCAACACCGCTGCCGAATGCCTGATGCTGCCGGCCCTGGCCAACCGCCACGGCCTGATCACCGGCGCCACCGGCACCGGCAAGACCATCACCCTGCAGTCGCTGGCCGAGAGTCTGTCGGGCATAGGCGTGCCGGTGTTCATGGCCGATGTGAAGGGCGATCTGACCGGCATCTCGCAGGCCGGCAAGCCCAGCGAGAAACTGCTGGCGGTGCTGAAGGAGCGCGGCATCGAGCCGCCCGCGCCCGTGGCCTGCCCGACCACGCTGTGGGATGTGTTCGGCGAGCAGGGCCATCCGGTGCGCGCCACCGTGTCGGACATGGGGCCGCTGCTGCTGGCGCGCATGTTGGCGCTCAACGAGACCCAGCAAGGCGTGCTGCAGCTGGTGTTCAAGATCGCCGACGACGCGGGCATGCTGCTGCTGGACCTGAAGGATCTGCGCGCCATGCTGCAGCATGTGGGCGACAACGCCGCGCAGTTCACCACCGCCTATGGCAATGTCTCGGCGGCCAGCATCGGCGCGATCCAGCGCGGCCTGCTGCAGATCGAGGAACAGGGCGGCGACAAGTTCTTCGGCGAGCCCATGCTCAATATCGCCGACTTCATGCAGACCGAGGGCGGCCGCGGCGTGGTCAACATCCTGGCCGCCGACAAGCTGCTCAACGCGCCACGGCTCTATGCCACCTTCCTGCTGTGGATGCTGTCCGAGTTGTTCGAAAGCCTGCCCGAGGTGGGCGACCTAGACAAGCCGAAGCTGGTGTTCTTTTTCGACGAGGCCCATCTGCTGTTCAAGGACGCACCGGCCGCCCTGGTCGAGCGCATCGAGCTGGTGGTGCGTCTGGTGCGCTCCAAGGGCGTGGGCGTCTACTTCGTCACCCAGAACCCGCTGGACATCCCGGACACGGTGCTGGGCCAGCTGGGCAACCGGGTGCAGCATGCGCTGCGCGCCTTCACCCCGCGCGACCAGAAGGCGGTCAAGGCGGCGGCCGAGACCATGCGGCCCAAGCCGGGACTGGATATCGGCGCGGCGATCACCGAGCTGGCGGTCGGCGAGGCCCTGGTCAGCCTGCTGGACGAGAAGGGCCGGCCGGGCATCACCGAGCGTGCCTTCGTGCTGCCGCCGGGCAGCCAGATCGGCCCGATCACGCCCCAGCAGCGCCAGGCCCTGATCCAGGGCTCGCTGGTGGCCGGTGTCTACGAGAAGCTGGTGGACCGCGAGTCGGCCCATGAGCAGCTCAAGGCACGCGCCGAGCAGGCTACCCCGCCGGCGCGACCGACCGGCGGCACTGCCGCTGGCGATGCAGCGGCAAGCGCGGGCGGCGGCATGATGGACGGGCTCAAGGATCTGCTCTTCGGCTCGACCGGACCGCGCGGCGGCCGGCGTGAGGGCTTGGCCGAGGCCGCTGCCAAATCGGCACTGCGCACCATGGGAACGACCGTCGGACGCGAGATCATCCGCGGTGTTCTGGGCAGCATGCTGGGCGGCGGCAAGCGTCGCTGACCGGCTTGAAGCGGTTGACGACGCCGCGCGGCCGCCGCACTGGCGCCGCCTCAGGTGATCTGGCGCCGCCCCGCTGCAGATGGTCGCATCGTCAGCCGCCGACTTGGCGGGCAGCGCGATGATGCGGCATGCCCGCCCTGCATCCCCCGCTCGCCCCCACCTCCCCCACCGAGATGCCCATGCCCCGTCCCGCCCTGCCCTCGCCCGGCGCCGCCCTGCGCTGGCTGCTGAAGGAGACGGCCACCATACTGGCCATCGCGCTGGCCATCAGCGCGGCCCTGCTGCTGGTCTTCAGGCAGGACCCGCTGACCACCTTCATCTACTGCACGGCGATCACGCTGTGCTGCTCGATCAGCATCCAGGCCCTGCACCGCGGCCTGAGCTGGCTGGTTCAGCGGCGCCTGAGCCCCGAGCAAAGGGCGGCGCACGGCAGCTGGCCCGGCTGGCCGCTGATGGGGCTGAGCCTGCTGCTGGGCACCGTGCTGGGCTATAGCGCCGGCACCGAGCTGGGCAACTGGATCACCGGCCACAACTCGCCCGGCATCCTCAACGCCAGCCTGCGCCGCGCGCTGTCCACGCTGTTCATCGCGCTGATTCCCGGCGTGCTGATCACGCTGTATTTCGTCAACCGCGGCCGCTTGGATGCGGCCGAGGCACGCGCCCAGGCCGCCCAGCGCGAGGCGGCCGAGAACCAGCTGCGCCTGCTGGAGTCGCAGCTGGAGCCGCATATGCTGTTCAACACCCTGGCCAATCTGCGGGTGCTGATCGGCCTGGATCCGGCCCGCGCCCAGGCGATGCTGGACCAACTGATCGCCTTTCTGCGCGCGACGCTGAACGCCTCGCGCAGTGGCAGCCATGCGCTGAGCGAGGAGTTCGCGCGGCTGCAGGACTATCTCGCCCTGATGCAGGTGCGCATGGGTACACGGCTGCGCCCTCGGCTGCTGCTGCCGCCGGAGCTGGCCGAGCTGCCGGTGCCGCCGCTGCTGCTGCAGCCTCTGGTGGAGAACGCGATCAAGCACGGGCTGGAGCCGCATATGGAGGGCGGCGAGCTGATCGTCAGCGCCGCGCTGGAACAGGGTCAGGTCTTGCTGCAGGTGCGCGACACCGGTGCCGGCCTGGGCCAGGCGCCGGCCAGCGAGGGCACGCGCTTCGGGCTGGACCAGGTGCGCAGCCGGCTGGCCACCCAGTTCGGCGGCGCGGCCAGTTTTGAGCTGCGGGCGGCGACCGACGGTCGCGGCGGCACCCTGGCCAGCATCCGCCTCCCCCTGCCGGACCCCAGGACCTTGAGCAAGGAACAGCCATGAGAACGAGCCCCGCTGCCACCGCACTGATCGCCGAGGACGAGCTGCTGCTGGCCGAACATCTGCGCCAGGAACTGGGCCAGCTCTGGCCCGAGCTGGAGATTGTGGGCATGGCGGTCAACGGCCCGGAGGCCCTGGATGCCGCGCTGCGCCTGCGGCCGGCGATCTGTTTTCTGGACATCCGGATGCCGGGCATGAGCGGGCTCGAGCTGGCCCAGGCCCTGGCCGAGGACTGGCCCGAGGGCCAGCCCTTCCCCCTGCTGGTCTTCGTCACCGCCTATGACCAGTACGCCTTGCAGGCCTTCGATCGCGCCGCGCTGGACTATCTGCTCAAGCCGGTGCAGCGCGAGCGCCTGGCCCAGACCTGCGAACGCCTGCGCCAGGCCCTGGCCAAGGCGGCCGCCGCGGCCCAGCCGGCCGAGGCCGGCGCGATGGCCGCGGTCGAACAGCTGCGCGCCTTGCTGGGGGCGGTGGGGAGTGTCGGTGCCGCGCCGGCGCCGCTGCGTCTGCTGCAGGTCAGCGTCGGCAACACGATACAGATGGTGCCGGTGGACGAGGTGGTGTTCTTCGAGGCGGCCGACAAGTATGTGCGGGTGCTGACGGCTGACAAGGAACATCTGGTGCGGGCCTCGCTGCGCGAACTGCTGCCACAACTGGACACCCAGCGCTTCTGGCAGGTGCACCGCAGCCTGGTGGTGAGGGCCGATGCCATCGCCCGCGCGGTGCGCGATCCGGCCGGCAAGCTGAGCCTGGAGCTGCGTCAGCGCCCCGAGCGGCTCGCCGTCAGCCGCATGTACAGCCATCTCTTCAAGGGGCTTTGAGCGCTGGGCGGCCGCCCGCCCACCGTTCGCGCCCTGCGCTGGCGATTCACGCCTGCGTCTCGCCATCGGTCGCATGGCCCTGGCCCGGTTCGCGGCCGCCGCGCATCATTCATCCATCGCAACACAACCCCGATGGAGCAAGAGATGCGCAACACCCCGCTGAACGACGAAGAACTGCAAAGCCTGGCCAAGAAGCGCGTGGACATGAAGATGGGTTTTCTGGTCCATCTGACAGTCTTCGTGCTGGTCAACGGCGGCCTGAGCCTGCTGAGTTTGCTCGGTGGCGGCGAGCGCTGGCACTTCTTCCCGCTGTGGGGCTGGTGCCTGGGGCTGAGCATCCACGGCATCGTCGCCCTGCTGTCGCTGAGCGGCCAGGGCCTGCGCCAGCGGATGATGGACAGGGAGCTGCAGACCTTGCGCGAGCAGGGCCTGCGCTGAGCAAGCGCCGCGGCGGCGGCGCCAAAAGAAAAGCGGCCCGGAAGGGCCGCTTTGTTTTGCCTAACTCAGCGCCGTAGCGCTGCGATCAGAACTCGTAGCGAGCCGTGACCTGCACCGCCCACTGCGACTCGCCCTTGAGCTGGCGGGTCGTGTAGTCGGTGACCTGGTTGTTCACCGTGTAGACGTAGTTGCCGTTGGCATCGATGCCGCCGAAGTTCACGAAGCCACGACGCTGGCCGCCAGCCGAGTTGAAGGCGGCCTCGTTGATGCGGCCCCAGCGCTTGTTCAGCAGATTGCCGACGTTCAGGATGTCGAAGGACACCACACCCTTGTGCTTGCTGGTGAAGCCCGGCACTTCCTGGCTCAGACGCAGGTCGAAGCTGTTGACGAAGGGCGAGAAGCTGGAATAGCGGCCCACGACCGAACCCTTGGCCTTGCTGAGCTCGGGGCTGGCGTTGACGAACTCCCAGAACTGCGCCTCAGCGGCGGCGGCATTGGCCAGACCACTGTTCTGGCCGGGACGGAACACCACACCGGCAGCACCGGGGCCGCTGGGGATGTACATCAGGTCATTGCCGCTGACGCCGTCGCCGTTCATATCGTTCAGATAGGTCCAGCTATAGGGCTTGCCCTTGCGGCCTTCGTAGAACAGGCCGACGGTGGTCTTGTACTTGCCAACGAAGGCCTTGGACCAGTTGATCGAGGCGCTGATACGGTCACGCACCAGATAGGCCGAGTTCGCGGCCACATCCTCGTTCGGGTTCAGGATGGCGCGCGAGTTGAAGCTCGAGCTCGAGACCGAGGAAGTCAGCGGGCTGACCTCTTCTGCATCGGTGCGGGTGTAGGCCACCTGCCAGCTCAGGCCGGCGCGCGAGGGGCCGGACAGCGACAGCGTCAGTGCATTGCCGCCACCCTTCTTGGTCTCGGCAGCCATCAGCACATTGTTGAAGTTCGGGTTGCTGAGTGCCTTCTGGGCCACGCGGCCGCTGCCGGGTGCGCAGGCGCCGCCGGTGGAGAAGGTGCCGTCGGCATTCCAGCAGCCCGGTGCATAGGTCTGCGGCATGAAGAACATCTGGCGGCCGTCCTGCGCAGCGATGCGGGTCGGATCGCCGAGGTTCAGGTTGCGGTAATAGATGCCGCTATTGGTCTTGGTGTGCACCCATTCGGCACCCAGCACCAGGCCGTACCAGGGCAGCTCGGTGTCATAGGCGAAGTTCAGCTTCCAGACCGAGGGCTGGCCCAGGCCCTTCTCGATGAAATCGACGTTGGCGGCCGGCGGCTGGCCGGTCAGATTGGTCGGCTGCTGGGCCGGATCCGGATTGAACAGGCTGTTGCCGCCCGGGCAGCTGCTACCGCAGGTGATGATGCGGGTCGCCATGCCGGTGTTCGAGTAGGGGTTGGACAGCCAGACATTGGCAGCCGCACCCTGGAACAGACCGACACCACCGCGCAGCTGCGACTTGCGCTTGTTGACCGGGTCGAAGCTGTAGTTGAAGGCCAGGCGCGGCTGGAACAGGTCTTCGCCGTCCGGCGTCACCGTGTTGTCGTAGCCGAAGCCACCGCTGGCCCGCGCGACCGTGTTGGCGCCCGTGACGCTGCCGGCCACCACCGCCGCCGCCGCGGCCGGATTGGCCGTCGGCTTGTCGGAGGTAGACAGGCGGTCATAGCGGACGCCGAAGTTGACGCTCAGCTTGTCGTTGACGGCCCAGGTGTCCTGCAGGAACAAGCCGGTGCTGGCGTGCGTAAACTGCGCCGCGCCATCGGCCAGAGTCGTGCCGGTCACCGGCACCTGGTAGGAATAGTTCAGCACCTCGCCACGGCTGAAACGGTCCAGCAGCTGGGTCTCGCAGGCCGCATAGCTCAGGCCCGAGTTGCAGGCGAAGGTGTAGTTGCCCTTGGCGTCCTGGAAGAAGGCGTTGAAGACCTGGTTGCGCTGCAGATCGGCGCCGAACTTCAGCTCGTGATCGCCCATCACCAGATTGCCGCCGAAGTAGGCGTCAAAGGTCTTGGTGTCCAGCTCGTTGTAGTGACGGCTGCGCTCGGTACCGAAGTTCAGGAATCGGTTGCCCGAGTTGGTGCCAGCGGGCGCGCCGGCCGGCAGGCCACCGCTAAAGCGCAGGGCGATGGCCGGCAGATTGCTGTTGTTCTCGGGCACGCTGTAGTAGTCGCGGCTGGAGAGCTTCAGCTCGGTCGAGAAGTTGTCGGTCCAGTCCGAGAAGAGCTGGGCGACGACGGTGTCGATGGTCTTCTTCTGCTGGTACCAGGCCGAGGTCAGCTGCAGGCCGGTCAGGCTGTAGCCACCGAAGCTGCCGCCGTTGGTCTCGGTCTGCTCGGTACGGGCCAGACGCAGATTGGCACGGTGGCTGTCGTTGATATTCCAGTCGAACTTGGCCAGATAGTCGCGGACCTTGAGCTGGCTTTCACCGATGACGTTGCCAACGTCCATGCCATAGCGATCCTTGGCGATCTGCTGCAGCTTGTTGATCGAGTCCTGCGAGATGCCGACATTGGTCAGCGAGCCGCCGGCCGGGCCAAACTCGGGCTGGGCACGGTTGCTCTTGAGCTCTTCGACGCTGGCGAAGAAGAACAGCTTGTCCTTGATGATCGGGCCGCCCAGGGTGGCACCGATGGTGTCTTCCTTGAAGGGGCCGAAGTTGAAGTAGGTGTCCGCCGCCCGGTTGTAGCGCATGCCGACCAGGCCCTCGTCACGGTAGACGTAGTAGAGGCTGCCCTTCAGCTCGTTGGTGCCGGACTTGGTGACCGCATTGATGTTGGCGCCGGTGTAGCCCTTCTGCGTCACATCGTAGTTGGACAGATTGACCTGCACCGACTGGATCGCATCGATGGAGATCGGCTGCTTGGCGGTCGGCAGATTGTTGGACTCCAGGCCGAAGGTGTCGTTGGTGGTGACGCCGTCGATGGTGATGGAGTTGTAGCGCGAGTTCTGGCCCATGGCCGAGATCTCGCCACGTTCCTTGTCGGTCTGCGACAGGCGCGGATCGATACGCGCATAGTCCTGCAGATTGCGCTGGATCGAGGCATAGGCGTCCAGTTCCTGGCGACCGATGCTGGTGCCGGCGCCGGTGGCGCCCGAGTTGAAGCGGCCGATCTGCGTGCTGCTGCCCGAGACGACCACCTGCTCCAGCTGGCTCACGCCCAGGCGCAGGTCCAGCGACAGGCTTTCAGCCAGCGCGAGGTAGATGCCGTCGCGCACTTCGCGATCGGTGCCCTTGCTGACGGTCACGGTGTACGGGCCGCCGACGCGCAGACCGCGCGCGGAGTAGCGGCCTTCGGCATCGGTCGTGAGGTTGTTGCTCGAGCCCGACTCGCGGTGCACGATGACAACGTTTGCGCCTGCAACAGGCTTGCCGTCGGCCGTGGTCACGCGGCCGCCGATGGCCGAGGTGGTGTTCTGGGCCATCACCGGCGCTGCGGCCACGATGGCGACCGCGGCACTGAGCGCGGTCCGGGTAAAGCTCCAACGATTGCTGTTCATCCTGTTGACTCCTCAATGAGAAAGCGGAAAGCGGACCGGCGCCTGCCAAGGCCTGACTGGAAAAAATGTAGCACCCGGTAAGGTCGCAAACGTTTGGTATCGCGGCTTCCCAACACCGAGGATTCACCGCTTGCCAGGCCCCGCCATTTATGACAACGCCATGACTTCACGCACCCCGGGAATGCCCGCCCATCACCGAACGTCCGACCGCAACAAGGCCCTCGGAACATTCTTAGCAAGTACGGTGCCATCAAGGCCTCTGTCACCTCGAGCCCCGAGCCGGAGCTCTCGGCAAGGCCTGTTCGACTCGGCGAGTCTCGTGGCCAATTGTTGTACTTCTGTGACAGCCGATGTGACGCCGCAACAGCCGCGTGGCCGTCGCTCAAGCCGGTCCGGACCGAGCTTCAGGATGCTCGCCCCACGACGCACAAAGAAGGCACAGGCCAGGCACCATCCCGGGGCCTGCCTGAGGGCGATCAGTGGATCAGCCCTATCCATTCGCCGCCGCTTTGGTAGCGATGAAAGACCGTCAGCGCGAGTTCGCGCAGGGCCGGGTTGGCAGCAGAGGCATAGGCCTGAGCCAGGCGCTCGAACGCGTAAAGGCGGTCATAGAGCATGCGGGTAGGCTGCAGGCCCAGCCCCTCGCGCTGCATCAGTGCCTGCAACTCCAGCAGTTGTTCCATGCCGACGGCGCCGGCCAGCGGATTGCCCAGCTCAGGTCCCAGACCCTGCGGAAACAGCAGCTCCAGACCGGAGCCGCCTGGTTCAGGAATCAGATGCTGGGGAATGTTCATGCCGGCCTCGCGATAGCTCTTGCGATGCCGAGATGATGAGCGCAGGCGACCGAACTTAAGCCGGAAAAAGACCCGCAATCACCCGCTCATTGCACTCAAGCCTCACTGCCGACGGCCGAGCAGCGCCGGCCCTCAGGTCTTGGGCAGGGTCACGCCGCGCTGGCCTTGATACTTGCCGCCACGGTCCTTGTAGCTGGTCTCGCAGACCTCGTCGCTCTCGAAGAACAGCACCTGGGCACAACCCTCGCCCGCATAGATCTTGGCCGGCAGCGGCGTGGTGTTGCTGAACTCCAGCGTCACATAGCCCTCCCATTCCGGCTCGAAGGGGGTCACGTTGACGATGATGCCGCAGCGCGCATAGGTGCTCTTGCCCAGGCAGATGGTCAGCACATTGCGTGGGATGCGGAAGTACTCCATCGTGCGCGCCAGCGCAAAGCTGTTGGGCGGGATGATGCAGACATCGCCCTCGAAATCGACAAAGCTCTTCTCGTCGAAGTTCTTGGGATCGACCACGGTGCTGTGCACATTGGTGAAGATCTTGAACTCGGGGGCGCAGCGGATGTCGTAGCCATAGCTGGACGTGCCATAGCTGACGATGCGCTGCCCCTGCGCATTGGCACGCACCTGGCCTGGCTCGAAGGGCTCGATCATGCCGTGCTGTTCGGCCATGCGCCGAATCCATTTATCGCTCTTGATGCTCATAGTGATGCCACGCGCTAAGGTCCACCATTCTAGATTCCTAGAATGGGCCCTCATGAGCTTGCACGAGATGCTGGAGAAATCGATCTGGGGTCGCAATCTGGCCGCCCCCGAACTTGCACGCGTGCTGCGCGACTGCCGCGAGCGCGAGGTGCCGGCCGGCCGGGCCATGCTGCGCGCCGGCGAGCCGGCCGAGCACTGGATGGGCCTGATCAGCGGCTTCGGCAAGATGAGCATCAGCACGCCTGACGGCCGCGAGACCAGCCTGATCGGCACCGCGCCCGGCGGCTGGTTCGGCGAGGGCACGCTGATCAAGCGCGCCAGCCATTGGCAGTACGACGGGGTGGCCCTGCGCGATTGCCGCCTCGCCCTGATGCCCCGCGAGACCTTTGAATGGCTGCGCGCCACCAGCCTGCCCTTCAACCACTATCTGCAGCAGCTGATGAGTGCCCGCATGGGTTGTTTCATCGCCCAGCTGTGCCACGACCGGCTGCTGGACTCGACCGCCCGGGTCGCCCGCGCACTGGCCGGACTCTACAACCCGGCGCTCTACCCCGAGCCGGGCAATTTCCTGGATCTGCGCCAGGCCGAGGTGGCCCAGCTGGCCGGCGTGTCACGCCAGCGCGCGAACGCAGCCCTGCAGCGGCTCGAAGCTGCCGGCCTGCTGGCGCTCAGCCGGCGCGGCATCGAGGTCCGCGCGCTACAGGGCCTGCGCGACTACGCCGGTAGCGAGCAGCTGGAGCGCTGAGCCCAGGGCGGCGCGGCCTCAGAGGCTGGCCACACCTCGATTCGCCAGCGCGTCAGCACGCTCGTTGCCCGGGTCGCCGGCATGGCCCTTGACCCAGTGCCATTGAACCTCGTGCAGCTGGCGCAAGGCCTCCAGTCGCTGCCACAGCTCCGCGTTCTTGACCGGCTTGCCATCGGCCGTCTTCCAGCCGCGCCGCTGCCAGCCGCCTATCCATTCGGTCATGCCCTTGCGGACGTACTCGCTGTCGGTGTAGACGGCCACCTTGCAGCTGCGCTTCAGCGAGACCAGGGCCTCGATCACCGCGGTCAGTTCCATCCGGTTGTTGGTGGTGTTGGGCTCCCCGCCAAACAGCTCTTTCTCATGGCCGCCCGAGCGCAGCCAAGCTCCCCAGCCGCCCGGGCCGGGATTGCCCTTGCAGGCGCCGTCGGTATAGACCACGACCTCGGGCTTGTTGATCGGCAAGGCGGTGTGGCCCGGGGAAGAAGACTTGGCTGAGGAAGCAGTCATGCGTAATAGAGATTCAGGTTCGATGCTGGCGGTTCAAGGCCACGGCGGCACGCGTTCGGGCACTGCGCCTGGCCTTGCGCGCCAGTCCCACCAGACGCATGCCATGAACGCGCTTGACCGCCACCACAAAATAGACGGCGCCCAGCACCGGCCACCAATGGCTGCCCAGGCGTTCGACCCAGCGCCAACGTTGCAGCCAGACCTCGCTGCGCAGCGGCGGACGGTAGCAGCCGAAACTGGCGCTCTCGACCTCGAAACTGAGCAGGCGCAGCCAGTCGCGCAAGCGCCAGTAGCCGATGAAGTCGCCCTCGCGCGGCAGGTAGAGCGAACCACCCACCCCGGGCAGCCGTTCAGCCAAGCGGCCCAGATTCTGCCGCAAGCCCCAGCTGCTGGCCGGATTGATGCCGCAGATGATCAGCCGCCCCTCGGGCCGCAGCACCCGCTCGACCTCGCGCAGGGTCAGATGCGGGTCGGGCGCCAGCTCCAGCGTGTGGGGTAGCACCAGCAAATCCAGGCTGGCCGGCTCGAACGGCAAGGCATCGAACTCGCAGCCCAGCTGGGCGGTCGCCATCTCGTCGGCATGCTCGACCGCCAGCCAGCGATGCGGCATGCGGTTGGCCCGTAGGCCCTGTAGGCTGGGCAGGCCCAGTTGCAGCGCGTGGAAGCCGAACAGATCGCTGACTGCCTGGTCCAGCCGGGACTGCTCCCAGTCCAGCAGATAGCGGCCCGGCGGCGTCTGCAGCCAGTCGGCCAACCCTACAATCGAAGTTTCGTCCGTCATTGAAACTGCCTGACCCCGCTGCATGGCTTTGCTGAATCTGACGCCTTTGCGCGCCTTCGATGACAACTACATCTGGATGCTGGACGACGGCCAGCAGGCGCTGGTGGTCGACCCCGGTGCGGCGGCGCCGGTGCTGCAGGCCCTGGAGCACCAGGCGCTGCGTCTGGCCGGCATTCTAGTGACCCATCACCACGGCGATCATGTGGGCGGCCTGGCACAGCTGGTCGCGGCCTGCGCCGCACCGGTCTGGGCGCCGGCCACCGAAGCCATGCCGGTTGCGGTACAGGCCTGCCGCGACGGCGACCGCCTCGGTCTGCTGGGCCAGTCCCTGCGGGTGCTGGAGGTGCCGGGCCATACCCGCGGCCATATCGCCTTCATGCTGGATGCACCCGGCGACGGCAGCAGCCCGCTGCTGTTCTGCGGCGACACGCTGTTCTCCGGCGGCTGCGGCCGCCTGTTTGAAGGCACTCCCGCCCAGATGCTGCACTCGCTGCAGCGGCTGGCAGCCCTGCCGGGCGACACGCGCGTTTGCTGCGCGCATGAATACACCTTGTCGAATCTGCGCTTTGCGCAGACCATAGCGCCCGACAACAAGGATTTGCGCGACTACCGCGCCTGGTGCGAGGCCCGCCGCGCCCAGGATCTGC
This sequence comes from Burkholderiaceae bacterium, assembly GCA_041920215.1. Classification (GTDB taxonomy): domain Bacteria; phylum Pseudomonadota; class Gammaproteobacteria; order Burkholderiales; family Burkholderiaceae_C; genus JAYRSJ01. Next base: position 222,185 of record JAYRSJ010000003.1, read on the forward strand.
CGACCCTGCCGTCCAGCCTGGCGCAGGAACTCCGCATCAACCCTTTTCTGCGCTGCGAACAGGCCGAGGTTCGTAGCGCGGTGCAGCAGCAAGCCGCGCTGGCCGACGATGCCGATATCGTCGCCGTGTTTGCCGCGCTGCGTGAATGGAAGAACCACTACCGATGAAGCCCATCCGACTGCCCACCCTGCTTTGGCCACTCAGCCTGGCCGCACTGCTGCTGAGCGGCTGCGCCAGCACGGTGCAGGCTCCCATAGGCAGCGCCGTGCCAGCGGCTGCACCAACGGCGGACGCCTTGCTGCCCAGCGCCGCACCGGCCACCGAAGCGGCGCCCAGCCTGCCGCCCGCCGCCGCACCGGCTGCGCTGCTGCAGGACAGCCTGCAGCCCGGCGTGGCGATCAATGTCGATGCGCCACTCGCGCAGGCTGATCTGTGGGAGCGGCTGCGTGGCGGTTTCGCCATGCCCGATCTGCGCAACGAGCTGGTCGAGAAGGCCGAGCAGTGGTACAGCAGCCGCCCCGACTATGTACAGCGCATGAGCAGCCGCGGCAGCCGCTACCTGTATCACATCGTCGAAGAGGTCGAGAAGCGCGGCATGCCCAGCGAGCTGGCCCTGCTGCCCTTTATCGAGAGCGCCTTCAACCCGGTGGCCATGTCCAGCGCCAAGGCCTCAGGGATCTGGCAGTTCATGCCCGCCACCGGCCGCGATTTCGACCTGCGCCAGAACGTCTTCCGCGACGACCGCCGCGACGTGCTGGCATCGACCCGCGCCGCGCTTGACTATCTGCAGCAGCTGCACAGAATGTTCGGCGACTGGCATCTGGCACTGGCCGCCTACAACTGGGGGCAGGGCAATGTGCAGCGTGCCATCAAGCGCAACGAGCGTGCGGGCCTGCCGACCGACTACGAGAGCCTACGCATGCCGGCCGAGACCCGCTACTACGTGCCCAAGCTGCAGGCGGTCAAGAACATCGTGCTGCGCCCCGAAGCTTTCGCGCTGAGCCTGCCGGCGGTCGCCAACCACCCCTACTTCCTGACCGTGACGCTGGAGCGTGATATCGATGTGGAGCTGGCCGCGCGCCTCGCCGACATGCCGCTCGACGAGTTCAAGGCCTTCAATCCGCAGGCCAACAAGCCGCTGCTGCTGGGTGCCGCCGACACCCAGCTGCTGCTGCCCTGGGACAATGCCGAGCGTTTCGCCCGCAATCTGCAGGCCCATCAAGGTCCGCTGGCCAGCTGGACCGCCTGGGTGGTGCCGCGCACGATGAAGCCGGCCGACGCCGCCGCCAAGGTCGGCATGAGCGAGGCCGCGCTGCGCGAGGTCAACCGCATCCCGCCGCGCATGCTGGTGCGCCAGGGCTCCACCTTGCTGGTGCCGCGCAGCGGCAAGCTCGACCACGATGTCTCCGAGCATCTGGCCGATACCGCCAGCCTGTCGCTCAGCCCCGAGGGCCCGCGCCTGCGCCGCCTTGCGCTCAAGGCCGGCAGGGCCGACACGGTGGCCAGCATCGCCAAGCGCTACCGTGTCAGTGCTGCGCAGGTGGCGCAATGGAACAAGGTCAGCACCAGCACTCGCTTCAAGCGCGGTGACCGCATCGTGGTCTATGCCCCGGCGCTGAACAAGGCTGCGCCGACCCGCAGCGCCAAGGCCGGCAGCGTGCGCAAGACCACCGCCGCGGCACGCAAGCCCAAGCGCTGAGCCCCCGGGCCTTGGCCCACAAGGCCCGCCGCCCGCAGGGCTCGGGCGAAGAACAGCGCTATAGCGCTGCCCGGATCAGGCGAAGAACAGCGCTATCGCGCTGCCAAAGGCAGCGAACCAGGCCAGCGAGCGCAGATTGGCCTGGTCGGCCAGATACAGCGCGATATAAATCAGGCGGAAGGTGAGAAAGGACAGGGCCAGCATGTCCACCCGTGCCTGATCGGCGCCCATCTGCTGGGCCGCCAGCACACCGGCGATGAACAGCGGCAGCGCCTCGAAACTATTGGCCTGCGCCGCATTGGCGCGCGCCTGCCAGCCGCGCAGGCCCGCCAGCCCGGCGCGCGGATTGTGGTTGTCATAGCCGCCGGCACGGCGCGGCTTGCCGAAACCCTTGGACTTGGCCAGGCCGGCGCAGACGATGGGCAGCACGGCGGCCGCGATGATGCAGTAGTTGGCGACAGTCATATCAGTCTCGCGTTAGCAAATCGTCAGCGCCGGTCCGACAGCGCATGGGCGATGGTGCCCAGATCCACATACTCCAGCTCGCTGCCCACCGGCACGCCTCGCGCCAGGCGGGTGGCGCGCAGGCCGCGGGCGCGCATCGCCTCAGCCAGCACATGGGCGGTCGCCTCGCCCTCGGCGGTGAAGCTGGTGGCCAGTATCACCTCCTGCAGGCGGGCATCGGCAGCGCGCAGCAGCAGCGGCTCGGCCCCCACCTCGCGGGCGCCCAGGCCGTCCAGCGGACTGATGCGCCCGCCCAGCACGAAGTAATAGCCGCGATAGGAACCGGTGCGCTCCAGCGCCGCCATATCGGCCGGGGACTCGACCACGCACAGCAGGGCCGCATCGCGCGTCTCGTCGCTGCAAATTGGACAGATCGGGGTCTCGCTGAAGGTGTGGCAGCGCTCGCAGTGCTGCACCTGCTGCAGGGCCTGGCCCAGCGCATCCGCCAGCCGGGCGGCGCCCTCGCGGTCATGCTGCAGCAGGTGGTAGGCCATGCGCTGGGCCGATTTCTGACCCACGCCCGGCAGGCGCCGCAGCGCCTCGATCAGCGTCTCAAGCGCACTCAAGCCGATCGACTCAGAACGGGAACTTCATGCCCGGCGGCAGCGGCATGCCGGCGGTCAGCTTGCCCATCTTCTCCTGGCTGACCGTTTCGGCACGGCGTACCGCGTCATTGAAGGCCGCGGCCACCAGATCCTCCAGCATGTCCTTGTCATCGGCCAGCAGGCTGGCGTCTATGGCCACGCGCTTGACATCGTGCTTGCAGCTCATCGTGACCTTGACCAGACCGGCACCGGACTGGCCCTCGACCTCGATGGTCGCCAGTTCGTCCTGGGCCTTCTTCAGGTTGTCCTGCATCGCCTGGGCCTGCTTCATCAGACCGGCGAGTTGACCCTTCATCATGTTCATGACTCCTTCAAGACTTCTTCAGTGGATGGTGGTGGGTTCAGTGGGGCTTGATCGAGCCCGGCACGATGCGTGCAGTCTTGTAGCGGCCCAGCAGCTGCTGCACCAGCGGGTCGCCCAGCACGATCTCCTCGGCGCGGCGCTGGCGCGCCTGACCCTGCGCTAGATCGCGCAGCGCCGGCGAATCGCCGGCCACGCCTGCTTCGATCTGCAGCTGCACCGGCTGGCCCAGCAGCTCGGCCAGAGCGAGCTGCAACTTGTCGCTGAGGCCGGACTGGCGCAACGACTCGCGCTCGACCCGCAGCGTGTAGCGCAAGGGCTGCGACTGCTCGTCGATCGCGACGCACTCGGCCTGCAGCGCCAGCTCGCGTGCCATCGCCACCAGCTTGAGCTGCTTGACCAGGCCATACCAGCGCTCGCCCAGGGCCGTTGGCACCAGAACCGCAGCCTGGCCGGCGGTCGAGGCATAGCCGCCGGCGGCCGGACCGGGATCCGCACGATCGTCGAGCTCGGCGGCTTGCCTGGCCCAGTCGGCCGGGGCGCCCTGCTCATCCTCGGCCGGCAGATCCAGCCACGGTGGGGGCTCGCCGGCCGGCAGGCTCTCGGTTTCGTTGGTGCCGGCATGCTGGACCGGCCGCGGCCGCAGACGTGCACTGGGTGAGTCAGGCTCCTCGGACTTGCCCCGCAGCCGGGCTGGCGACGCCGCCGGTGCTGCCGACACGGGCTGCACACTCGCTGCCGTGGGCGGCTCGACGGGCGCAGAGACCGTTGCAGGCGCCGGCACTGAGGCGGGTAGCTCAGCGGCTCGCAACGCGGCGGCGCTCGGCACCGCCGGCCTGACGGCCAGGCTGGGCGGGCCGCTGCGCAGCAGCGCTGCGCTGCTAGTGCGCGGCTTGTCGGCCGGCATGGCAGCCGCTCCCGCGGGCCGGAAGGCCAGCATGCGCAGCAGCACCATCAAGAGCCCGGCATACTCATCCGGCGCCAGCGACAGCTCCTGGCGCCCGTGCAAGGCCATGCTGTACATCAGCTGCACCTCGTCGGCGGCCAGCAGCGCAGCCAGACGCTCAGCCTCGGCGGTATCGGGATCCTGCGCGTCCAGCGCGCCGGGAGCGGCCTGGGCCACCGCGATCTGCTGCAGCAGGCCGGCCATGTCCTCCAGCGTGCCGGCGGCTGACAGGCCAAGGCTGCGCAGGCCGTCGGCCTGGGCCACCAGTTCCGCGCCATTGGCGGCCACTAGCGCATCGAGTAGCGCGACCACATGGCCGCGGTCCACCGTGCCCAGCATCTGACGCACGCCGGCTTCGCTGAGCGCGCCGGCGCCGAAGGCGATGGCCTGATCGGTCAGCGACAGCGCATCGCGCATGGAGCCACGCGCCGCACGCGCCAGCAGGCGCAGGGCACCGGGTTCGGCCTGCACCTGCTCGGTCTGCAGCACGCCGGTCAGATGGCTAAGCACGGTTTGCGGCGCCATCGGGCGCAGATTGAACTGCAGGCAGCGCGACAGCACCGTCACCGGCACCTTCTGGGGGTCCGTCGTTGCCAGCACGAACTTCAGGTAGTCGGGCGGCTCCTCCAGCGTCTTCAGCATCGCGTTGAAGGCGGTGTTCGAAAGCATATGCACTTCGTCGATCATGTAGACCTTGAAGCGCCCGAGCACCGGTTTGTAGACGGCCTGGTCCAACAGCTGCGAGATCTCCTCGACGCCACGGTTGGAGGCCGCATCCAGCTCTACATAATCGACGAAACGGCCGGCATCGATATCGCGGCAGGCATCGCAGACGCCGCAGGGTGTCGCGGTGATCGTGCCCTGCCCGTCCGGCCCGGTGCAGTTGAGACTCTTGGCCAGGATGCGCGAGACCGTGGTCTTGCCCACGCCGCGGGTGCCGGTGAACAGATAGGCATGGTGCAGGCGCTGCTGGGTCAGGGCATTGGCCAGGGCCTGGACCACATGCTCTTGGCCCCGCAGCTCTTCGAAACTGTGGGGGCGGTACTTGCGGGCGAGAACCTGGTAGCTCATGGGCCGGCATTCTATGTGCGCCCGCCCAGGCAGGGGCCCGGCAACTGGCCCAGGCACGCACCGGCCCGTATCGCCTGAACGATAATCCCGCGCTATGAGTACCCATGCCCCCTCCTCGCCCGACACCCTCAGCTACGAACAAGCAGGGGTCAACTACGACCTGATCGATCCGCTCAAGATCGCCGCCCAGCGTGCCGCGGCGGCCACCGGCGCCCATCTGGGCGGGCACGGGTTCAGCGAGGTGGCGGCCTCGCGCGGCGAGTCGGCCTATGTGGTCGATGTAGGCCCCTTCTACCTGGCGTCCATCGTCGAGTGCCTGGGCACCAAGACCCTGGTGGCGGACGAGATGAGCCAGCTGACCGGCAAGAGCTTCTACGCCGGCATCGCCCAGGACACGATCGCGATGGCGATCAACGACCTGATCACCGTCGGCGCCACGCCGCTGGTGGTGCAGGCTTACTGGGCCGCCGGCGGCTCGGATTGGTTTGGCGACAAGCTGCGCGCCAAGGCCCTGGTGGACGGTTGGAAGCAGGCCTGCGACACCTGCCAGGTGGCCTGGGGCGGCGGCGAGACGCCGGCGCTGGCCGGCATCGTCGAAGGCGGCCGCATCGACCTGGCCGCTTCCTGTACCGGCCTGATCAATCCCAAGGAACGGCTGTCGGTCGGCGACAAGCTCGGCGCCGGCGACGCCATCGTGCTGCTGGCCTCCAGCGGCATCCATGCCAACGGCCTGAGCTTGGCCCGCAAGCTGGTGGAGCGCCTGCCGCAGGGCTATCTGACCGAGATCGCGCCCGGCCTCAGCTATGGCGAGGCTCTGCTGGCACCCACCGTGCTGTACTCGCCGGTCACCGAGGCCCTGTACAAGGCCGGTATCACGCCGCACTACTGCGCCAACATCACCGGCCACGGCTGGCGCAAGCTGCTGCGCCACCCGGCGAGCTTCACCTACCGCATCCACACGGTGCCACCGGTGACACCGGTGCTGAAGTTCATCCAGCAGCAGGCCAAGCAGGACGATCGCGAGGCCTACTCGACCCTCAATATGGGTGCCGGCTTCGCGATCTTCGTCAGGGCCGAGGACGCCCAGCGCACCACCGAGGTGGCACGCGCCTGCGGCATCGAGGCCTGGGTGGCCGGCCGACTCGAAGAAGGCCCCAAGCAGCTGCTGATCGAGCCGCTGAACATCCGCTTTAGCGACGACGATCTGCAGCTGCGCTGAGACGAGGCCGACGGCTGGGCAGGAGTGTTGCGATGGACTGGTTCTACGGCGGCATGCTGGATATGCATCGCGCACTGGGCTGGGCCAGCATCGCCCTGCTCATGCTGCGCGGCCTGGCCCTGCTGTGGCGCGAGGAACTGGCCGACGACGACCGGGTGCGCGCCATCAGCTTCGGCATCCACTTCCTTCTGGCCATCTCGGGCCTGAGCCTCTGGGGCCTGCTGCATCACAACCCGCTGCGTGACACCTGGCTGCTGGCCAAGCTCCTGGCCCTGGCCGCCTACGCACCCTGCGCGCACTGGGCCATCGTGAAGAACGAGTACCGTGCGCTGGCCTACGTGGCGGCCCTGCTGCTGCTGGGCTATGCGATGGCCACGTCCCTGAGCCGTTCAGCACTGCCAGGTTTCTGAACGCGACGCGTACTCGGGCGGCGAGTCGTCGCGCATCGCATACAATGAGCGCTGACGGGCCTCCTCGCATGGAAGCGCGGCCAACCGGGTCAGGTGGGGAACCAAGCAGCCCTAGCCGTTGCGACCAGTGCCGGGGGTAAGGCTCGTCAACCCCATCTCCCGCCCCGCGCGCCTGCAGCACAATTTGCAGATCCACAGCTCTCCGCCAGGAGTTCGCCTTGCTGCATCTGCTTGATTCCCCCAGCCGTTTCCTCTTCTTCACCGGCAAGGGCGGCGTGGGCAAGACCTCGGTCTCGACTGCCACCGCACTGGCTCTGGCCGATCAGGGCAAGGTCGTGCTACTGGTCAGCACCGATGCCGCCTCCAATCTGGACGAGATGCTGGGCGTGCCGCTGCGCAACAGCCCCACGCCGGTGCCCGGCGCAGCGGGGCTGAGCGTGCTGAACATCGACCCCGACGCCGCGGCCGAGGCTTATCGCCAGCGGGTACTTGCACAGCTGCAGGCTCAGCAGGCCGACGCCGAGCAAATCAGCACGGTGCGCGAGCAGCTGTCAGGCGCCTGCACCACCGAGATCGCGGCCTTCGACGAGTTCTCGGGCCTGCTGGCCGGCGCGGCCGAGGGCTTTGACCACATCGTCTTCGACACTGCCCCCACCGGCCACACCTTGCGTCTGCTGAGTCTGCCGCAAGCCTGGAGCGGCTTCTTGCAGGACAATGACCGCGGCGCCTCCTGCCTGGGGCCGCATTCTGGACTCAAGATGCTGGAGCAGCGCTTCCAGCAGGCACTGGCGACGCTGAGCGATCCGGCGCTCACCACGGTGGTGCTGGTCGCCCGGCCCGAGCAGGGTGCGCTGCGCGAAGCGGCGCGCAGCGCCTCGGAGCTGCAGGCCCTGGGCATCACCCGGCAGCGACTGCTGATCAACGGCGTCTTCCAGGCTAGCGACCCCGGCGACGCGGTGGCCGTTGCACTGCAGGCGCAGGGCTGTCAGGCCCTCGACACACTGCCACCGGTGCTGGCCGCTCTGCCGCAGGACCGCGTGCCGCTGCGCCCCTTCGATACCGTGGGCCTGGCCGCATTGCGCGCCCTGCTCGACGACGCACGCGCCGCAGCGGTACCGGCAGCGTCGGACCCGTCGGCCGAGGCGGCCCACGACGCCGCATCGCTGGCGGCCCTGGTCGATACCCTGGCCCAGGACGAACGCGGCCTGATCATGGTAATGGGCAAGGGCGGCGTGGGCAAAACCACCATCGCGGCTGCGCTGGCCCTAGGCCTGGCGCAGCGCGGCAAAACGGTGCATCTCAGCACCACCGACCCGGCAGCGCATCTGGCGATGACGCTGGATGAGCCGGTGCCAGGTCTTGCGCTGGATCGCATCGACCCCAAGGCCGAGACCGAGCGCTATATCGCCAAGATCATGGCGGCGCGCGGTGCGCAGCTCAGCGAGCAGGAACGCGCCCTGCTGCTGGAGGATCTGCAATCGCCCTGCACCGAAGAGGTGGCCGTCTTTCACGCGTTCTCGCGCACCGTGGCCGAGGCACGCAGCGCCTTCGTCGTGCTGGATACCGCACCCACCGGCCACTCGATGCTACTGATGGATGCCACCGGGGCCTACCACCGCCAAATGCAGCGCGAGTTCGCCGGTCGACCCGGCCTGCAGGTGCAGACCCCGCTGATGCGGTTGCAGGACGGCACCTACACCAAGGTCATCCTGGTCAGCCTGCCCGAACCCACGCCGGTCTCCCAGGCCCTGGCCCTGCGCGACGATCTGGGTCGCGCCGGCATCGTGCCCTGGGCCTGGGTCACCAACCGTTCGCTGCTGGCCTCCGGCACCCGCGACCCACTGCTACGCGCGCGGCTGCAGGGCGAACGGCGCCAGCTGGCCCGCATTGCCGCCGAGTTCAGCGGCCGGCACTATCTGCTGCCCTGGCTGCCCCAGCCGCCGGTGGGGGTGGCCGCGCTGGCCAGCCTGGTGGCGCCAGGCGCGGCCGAATCGCCGCCCCTCAGCTCGCCTGCCTGAAGGCCATCACCGCCTGGTTGCGCAGCGTGCGCAGCATCGAGAGCTCCTTCTCGTCCAGGTCGATGCCTCCGGGCTTGGTCTTGTCGGCATAGATCATCGCGAACGGCGCGCCCTTCATCGCCATCGGCAGGATCAGGAAGCTGGCGGCCCGCGGCGCCCCCTGGTACCAGGGCGGCAGGCGGCTGGCGATGTTCGGTGCGGTGGCGTCGGCGATCAGGGTGTCCACCCCCTTGAGGCAGACCGCGGCAAACAAATCCGGCTGGCTGCCGGGCGCGTGGCGCAGCGGTACGCGGAAGGTCGGCACCACCGCCTCGACCCCCTCACCCAGTCCGAATCGGCCGGTCAGCGTCTCGGTCTTGGGGTCGCGCAGGCAGAACACCACCCGGCGAAAGCCCAGCGCCCGGTACACCGTCTCCAGAATCATGCGCAGCACCTCATTGAGCTTGAAGCTCTCGACCATCGCATTGCTGATGTCCTGGATGCCGGCCGCCAGCGTGGCGGTGGTCTGTTCGCGGTTGAGCCGCGGCTCCATCAGGCTGGCGTCCTGGATCAAGGTGGCCTGCAGCTCATGCGGGCTGAGGCTGTCGTCCTGGCTCGGCGTTACCGGTGCCAGCAGGCGCTGGGCTGGCGAATGCCGCGCCAGCTTGATGTCCATCGCCTCGGCCAGCTGCGACAGGCGCTGACGCGCCTGGTCCGCAGCCACCTCGAAGCCCTCCACCGGCACGCCCAGGGCCCGCGAGTAGCGCTGGGCCAGGATCTTCAGCTTGGCATGGGTCTCGGCCGGCTCGGTCTGCAGAATCGTGTCGGAGATTTCGTTGGCGGCCCGCGCCAGCCAGCGCTGACGGTCCACGGGATTGTCCAGCATGCGGGTCGGCGGCTCGCCGTCGGGCCGGCGCATATGGCGCTGCAGCGCGTCCGGCAGCCCCCACTGCCTGGCCACGCCCAGGCCCAGCTGCTCATAGCTCAGGCCCAGCACCTGGGCCGAGGCCGCCGCTTCGCTGATCGGCGGCTGGGCGCGGTCACCGCTGCCCCGTTCGACACGCACCAGATGCCGCACCTGCTGCGCCTCCTCGGGAAAGTAGAACTCGGTCAGCAGGCGCCCCAGGTTCTGGAACATCGCGGCCAGAAAACTCTCCTCGTTGTCGCGCTGGTTCGAGCCCAGCTCGCGCGCCAGCGAGCCCGCCATCAGCGAACGCAGAAACTCCTCGCGCAGCAGCTGGGCATGGGCCTTGTTCTCCATGCGCTCCAGCAGGATCAGCGACAGGGCCAGATTACGTATGCCGGCAAAGCCGATCAGCGCGGCCGCCCGCGAAACGGTGGAGATGGTGCCGCCCCCCGCATGGCTGAACTGCGCGGTATTGACCAGGCGCAGCAGCTTGTGGGTCAGTGCCACATCCTTGAGGATCTCGTTGGACAGACTGGCCAGGCTTTCATGCTCGCTCTGCGTCAGGCGCTGGATGCGGCTGACCGCATCGGACATGGCCGGGAAGTCGCTCTTGTGGCGCATGCGGCGCAGCAGGAAGTCCAGTGCCGCGGTATCGCTGACCTGGCTCTCCAGCGGCTTGAGCTCGGGATGCAGCCACTCGGCCAGCGCGTCGTGAAAGGCCTTGACCGTGGGCCAGCGCTGGGCCGGGTCGCGCGCCAGGCCGCGCTGCACCAGCGCACGCAGCTTGTCGTCGACCTCGGCGGGCAGACCCGGCGGCAGCTGCAGTTCCTGCTCGCTGACACGGCGTATGGCCTGCCAGGGATCGGGGTGGTAGTTGAGGCGCTGGCCGGAGAGCATCTCGGCCAGCATCACCGCCGCCGCGAACACATCCATGCCGGCGCTGGGCGGCGCGCCGCGTGCCGCCTCGGGCGAGATATAGCCGGGTGTGCCCACCACACCCTGGCTGTGCGCCGCATCGCTGAGCCTGGCTGCGATGCCAAAGTCCATCACCCGCGGCCGGCCCTTGGCATCGAGCAGCACATTGCTGGGCTTGAGATCGCGATGCACCAGGCCGGCCGCATGGGCCGCCTGCAGCCCGTCCAGAATGCCCAGCATCAGCTCCACCGCGGCCCGCGCCTTCAGCGCCGGCCCCTGGCGCAAACGCTGAGCCAGTGTGGGGCCGTCGACGAACTCGAACACCAGATAGGCCTGTCCGCCCTGCATATCGGCCTCGAAGACCGGCACGATGTTCGGGTGGGTCAGGCGGCTGACCGCACGGGCCTCATGCAGATGAGCGTCGATCGCGGCGGCGTCGGCACCGGCATGCAGCACCTTGAGTGCCACGTCGCGATCCAGGCGCGGGTCGTGAGCCAGCCAGACGGTGGCCTGGGCGCCCTCGCCGAGCCGACGCAGCAAGTGGAAGCGTCCAAGCGCGGGGGGCTGGCTGGCTTGAGGAGGCTGGCTGGACATGGTGGACCTCTGGGGGGCGCAGGAGCGGGCCGCCCCGCGCCACTGTCATGGCATCTCGTCGGGCGGTCGCGTCGGCACCTCGGCACCGATCTTCGCACGCAGCGCCGAGGGCTGGACCGGCATCGTCACCGTCGGTACCAGGCTGGGCGCATCCGGCGGCTGCGGCGGCTGTTGGGCTGGCGGCAGCAAGGCCTGCTGCACCTCGCGCAGGCCCAGGCCCAGCACCCGGGCATAGCGGCGGGTGGCCAGCTCGACGCCGGCCCGGCGCTTGTCCTCCGGCAGGGCCAGCGCATCAATCAGCTCATTGGCCAGGCTGCAGCTCAGACGCAGCAGCTCGGCGTCGCCATGGGCGCTGCGCACCGGCACATCGGCGCCCTGGCGCCGGATCATGTGCATCAGCTCCTCGCCCAGCCCCCATTGGCGCGCCACCGCCACCGACAAGGCCTCCAGATCGCAGCCCAGCACCGCGAAGGCCGCCGACTGCTCACTGAGGCCCTGCGGATGCGGGTTGTCCTCGCTGGGCTCGGGCGGCCGCATCAGCTGGCGGATCTGCTGGGCATCGTCCGGGAAGTGGTACTGCAGCAGCAGGCGTCCGAGGTTCTGCATCACCGCGATCAGATAGACCACCTCGGCGTCGTAGCCGGCCGGTCGCAAGGCCTGGGCGACCTCGCCGGCCCGGCGCACCCGCTGCATCAGGATCTGCAGGCGTGCCGCCTGCTCATCGTTCATGCCGGCCGGCCAGGGCTTGAGCGCACGCGCGGCCTGCTGCAGGCCATTGAGCCCCAACATCGCGATGGCACGCTGCATGTTCAGCACCGTACCGCCACCGGGCTCCAGGCCCTCCTGGCGCAGCGCGTGGTTGACCCGACGCAGCAGCTCCAGGCTCAGCGCGATGTCCTGCAGCACCAGGGCGGCGACCTCGCTGGTGTGGGTGCTCTCCATGGTCGTGGACTGGGCCGCTCTTTGCAGACGCAGCGATGCGATCGGCAGGCTGCCCACGCGCTGCATGCGGTCCAGCAGCAGCTGCACCGCCCCGCCCTGGTCGCTGGCCACGCTGCGCCAGCCGTCCAGCGCGCGCAGCAGGCTGCGGGCGCTGTGGTAGCGCTGGGCTGGCTGGCTGGCGGTGCTGCGATTGACGATGGCGCGCAGCGGCTCGGCAATCGGATGCGGGTTCTCCCAGCCCAGGCGCAGCAGCTCCTGCCCGCGCGGCTGCAGGCGTGCCCGGGCCAGCTGCAGATCGCTCTCGTCCAGCACCGGGCGGGCGCTGAGCAGGCGGTGCAGCAGCAGGCCCATGCTCAGCACATCGTCCTCGGCCGCCTCGCGCACCGCCTGCCGGGTGACGGTGTTGAAATCGATGCTGGCCGGAAAGACCTCCTGCGCCACCTCCAAGCCCAGCAGCCGCACATGGTTGGAGGCGTCGATCACCAGGGTGGAGGTCTGGATGTCGCGGTGCGCATAGCCGGCTTCGTGGGCAAAAGCCAGCCCCTCCAGGGCCTGGCACAGCAGGGCCGCCACATCCAGCGGCAGCAGCGCGCTCTGGCGCGCCAGCCGCTCCTCCAGCGTCTCGCCGAGGGCACGGTCATAGGCGATATAGGGCCAGTGCTCGACCTGCCCGACCTCGACCGCATGGGCCAGATTCGGGTGCTGGATGCGAGCGCCGGCCTGGACCTGGGCCTGCCAGTAGGCCAGGGCCTCGGGACGGTTGGGCGCCTGACGCGGCATGGCCAGCATGAACTCCTGGGCATTGCGGGGGTCGAACACCAGCCACATCATGCTGCGCTGAGTCTTGCTCAGCAGCGCGCGCAGCTCGAAGCGGCCGAAACGGCGCAGCGGCGCAGCGCCGGCGGCCGGGCGCTCGGCCGCGCCAGCGCTCGCTTGCTCGGATTTCATATCGTCGTTAGCCACAGGGGACGGGCCGTTGCGGGCAGTCTTGGACAGCCTGATTGGACGCCCAATCGCTGCCCACCGATAGGACGAACAGGCGGGCGAGTTCCGGCCAAACCGGGGCGGGATGCGTGCTTCATTGGCTGATCGAGGCCCAGACCTTCTCCAGGCGCTTGACGCTGACCGGCTGCGGCGTGCGCAACTCCTGCGCGAACAGGCTCACCCGCAGCTCTTCGAGCTGCCAGCGGAAGTCGTTCAGCCGGCTGTCCTGTGCGCCCTTGAGCTCGGCCATGCGGCGCTGCCAGCGCTGCTCCAGCGGCCGCAGCTCGGCCAGCAGCCGGGCGTCGCGGGCCGGATCGGCGCGCAGCTTGTCGAGCCGGGCGACGATGGCCTTCAGATAGCGCGGCAGGTGCTGGGCCTGGCTCCAGGGCGTGCTGTGTACGAAGTGCTTGGGCACCAGGCGCTGCAGCTGGGCCTGGATATCGTCAACCACCTCCTTGGCGGCCCGGGCATCCTTGAGCTTGCGACTGGCCGCCTGATAGTCCAGCAGGATCTGGTAGCTCAGACGCGCCACCTCCTGGGCGATCAGATTGAGCCGGGCGCGCCCCTGCTCCAGCCTGGCCTTGAACTGGAACTCGTCGCTGGGCAGCGGCTCGGCCAGAAAGGCCCGGTCCACCGCAACCCCGATGATCTGCTCGCGCAACTCCTCGGCCGTGCCGAGATTCATATAAGCCACCGACATGGCCTGCAGATCGGGGATGTTCTTCTCCAGGTACTTCAGCGGCTCCTTGAGCTGCAGCGCCATCAGCCGACGCAGGCCCAGCCGGTGCCGGGCGGCGGCCACCTCCGGTTCATCGAAGACCTCGATCTCGACATGCCCCCCCTTGTCGATCAACGCCGGGAAACCGATCAGGCTTTGCGCCCCCTTGCGGATCTCCATCAGCTCGGGCAGCTCGCCGAAGGTCCAGGCCGTATAGCGGGCCGCGGCCTCGCGCGCGGGCTCGGGCGGCGCACCCTTGCCAGGCAGAATCTCGGCGCGTATGCCGCCCGGGGCCAGCGCAGCCCTGGCCGGTGCGGCGGCCGGCGCCGCGGCTTGAGAGGGCAGCTTGAGCGCCGCCAGCGCCTGGAAGGCGGAACGGGCCTGTCCACCCAGCTCCGACTTCAGTGTGGCCAGATTGCGCGAAAGGCCCAGCTGGCGGCCGTGCTCGTCGACCACCCGGAAGTTCATGAACAGATGGGCGGGCAGCTGCTCCAGCTTGAAGTCGTTCCTCTGGATCGCCAGCTGGGTGCGCTCGCGCACCGACTTCAGCAGCGCATCGACCAGGCCGCCCTGGGCGAAAGGCGTCAGCTCACAGAACTCGGCCACATAGTCGGGCAGAGGTACCAGGCGGGCGCGCGGCTTCTGATGCAGGCTCTTGACCAGGGCCAGCACCTTGGCCGCCAGCATGCCGGGCACCAGCCATTCGCTGCGCTCCTCGCTGACCTGGTTGAGCGCGAAAATCGGTAGGGTGACGGTGAGTCCGTCACGGGCGTCGCCGGGCTGGTGCAGGTAGTCGACCTTGCAGTCCACCCCCCCCATGCGCAAGGTCTTGGGGAAGGCATTGCTCGTGACCCCCGCGGCCTCATGCCGCATCAGCTCCTCGCGGCTGAGCATCAAGAGCTTGGGCTCGCGCTTGCTGGCCTCGCGGTACCACTTCTCCAGCGTCACGCCGGAGCAGACCTCAGCGGGCAGATGCTCGTCGTAGTAGGCGTAGATCAGCTCCTCGTCGACCAGCACGTCCTGGCGGCGCGACTTGTGCTCCAGCTCCTCCACCTTGGCGATCTGCTTCTGGTTGTGGGCCAGGAAGGGCAGCTTGCGGAACAGGTCCTCCGGCCACTCGCCGTTGACCAGGCATTCGCGTATGAAGATGTCGCGCGCCGCCACCGGATCCACGCGGCCGAAGTTCACCCGCTTGCCCGAGTAGATGACGATGCCATAGAGCGTGGCGCGCTCCAGCGCAATCACCTCGGCGGCCTTCTTCTCCCAGTGCGGCTCCATCAGCTGGGTCTTGATCAGATGGCCGGCGATGCCCGGCAACCACTGCGGCTCGATATTGGCGATGCCGCGCCCGAACAGGCGCGTGGTGTCCACCAGCTCGGCCGCAACAATCCAGCGCCCAGGCTTCTTGGACAGATGCGCGCCGGGATGGCGCCAGAACTTGATGCCACGTGCGCCGAGGTACCAGTCGTCCTCGTCGGCCTTGCAGCCGATATTGCCGAGCAGGCCGGCCAGCATTGAGAGGTGGATCTGCTCGTAGGTGGCCGGCGCGCCGTTCATGCGCCAGCCATGCTCGGCCACCACGGTGTGCAGCTGCGAGTAGATGTCGCGCCACTCGCGCACGCGGCGCGGGCTGACGAAGTTGTCGCGCAGCAGCTGTTCGTGGCGGCGATTGCTGAGCTTGTGCTCGCCATGTCCGCCTTTGGACTCTTCCAGCCACTTCCACAGCTTCAAGTAGCCCATGAACTCCGAACGTTCGTCGTCGAACTTCTTGTGCTTCTCGTCGGCCTGTTGCTGCTGCTCCATCGGCCGGTCGCGCACGTCCTGGCCGGAGAGCGCGCTGGCGATGATCAGCACCTCGGACAGGGCCTCGCGGTTCTTGGCCTCCAGGATCATGCGGCCCACGCGCGGGTCCAGCGGCAGGTTGGACAGCTCCTTGCCCATGGGCGTGAGCTCGTTCATCTCGTCCACCGCGCCCAGCTCGGCCAGCAGCTGGTAGCCGTCGGCCACCGCCTTGCGCGGCGGCGGCTCGATGAAGGGAAAGTCCTCGACCTGGCCCAGATGCAGCGCCTTCATGCGCAGGATCACGCCAGCCAGCGAACTGCGCAGGATCTCCGGGTCGGTGAAGCGCGGCCGCTCGTTGAAGCTCTTTTCGTCGTACAGGCGGATGCAGATGCCGTTGGCCACGCGGCCGCAGCGGCCGGCGCGCTGGTTGGCCGCGGCCTGGCTGACGGGCTCGATCTGCAGCTGCTCAACCTTGTTGCGATAGCTGTAGCGCTTCACACGCGCCAGGCCCGGATCGATCACGTAGCGGATGCCGGGCACGGTCAGCGAGGTTTCGGCCACATTGGTGGCCAACACGATGCGGCGCTGGCCATGCGGCTCGAAGACGCGGTCCTGTTCCTGCTGCGACAGGCGCGCGAACAGGGGCAGCACCTCGACGCCGGGCGGATGGTGCTTGCGCAGCGCCTCGGCCGCTTCGCGGATCTCGCGCTCGCCAGGCAGGAAGACCAGCACGTCGCCGCCGCCCTCGCGCCAGAGTTCGTCCACCGCATCGGTGATCGCGTTGTTGAGGTCGTACTCGCGCGATTCCTCGAAGGGGCGGTAGCGCTGCTCCACCGGGAAGGTGCGGCCCGAGACCATCACCACTGGTGCAGGGCCCTTGGCACCCGCGAAGTGATTGGCGAAGCGATCGGCGTCGATCGTGGCCGAGGTGACGATCACCTTCAGGTCCGGCCGCCGCGCCAGGATCTCGCGCAGATAGCCGAGCAGGAAATCGATGTTGAGGCTGCGCTCATGCGCCTCGTCGATGATCAAGGTGTCATAGGCCTTGAGCAGCGGATCGGTCTGCGTCTCGGCGAGCAGGATGCCGTCGGTCATCAGCTTGACACTGGCGCCCGGCTGCAGCCGGTCCTGGAAGCGCACCTTGTAGCCGACCACCTCGCCCAGCGGCGTGTTCAGCTCCTCGGCGATCCGCTTGGCCACGCTGCTGGCGGCAATGCGCCGCGGCTGCGTATGGCCGATCAGGCCGCCGCCGTTGGCCCGGCCCCGCCCCATCGCCAGCGCGATCTTGGGTAGCTGCGTGGTCTTGCCCGAGCCGGTCTCGCCGCAGACGATGATGACCTGGTGCTCGTCGAGCAGGCGCGCGATCTCCTCGCGGCGGCCGGAAACCGGCAGCGATTCGGGAAAGCTGATGGGCGGCAGCGGATTGGCCGCGGGGCGGCTGCGCGGGGCGCGGGGCTGGGGTGGCTTGGAATTCACAGGGCGCGGATTATCGCCGGCCCGCCAGGCAAGGACGAACAGCCGCTGCGCCACCCCCTGGCCCAGGGGAAACACCCATACTGCGGCACAATTCAACCCCCATGAGCCTTGTCTTCCCCCATACCTTCGTGCCCTGGTTCCGTTCGGTGGCGCCCTATATACACGCCTACCGTGGCGAGACCTTCGTGGTAGGCATGCCGGGCGAGCTGGTGGCAGCGGGCAAGCTCAATGCCTTTGTGCAGGATCTGTCCATCCTGCATGCGATGGGCATCAAGATCGTGCTGGTCCATGGCTTCCGTCCGCAGGTCAACGAGCAGTTGGCAGCCAAGGGCCAGCAGCCCAGGTTTCACCAGGGGGTACGCATCACCGATGCGCTGGCCCTGGACTGTGCTCAGGAGGCCGCGGGCCAGCTGCGTTTCGAGATCGAGGCGGCCTTCTCCCAGGGCCTGCCCAACACACCGATGGCCAACGCCACGGTGCGGGTGGTGTCAGGCAACTTCCTGACGGCCCGACCGGTGGGCATCGTCGACGGTGTCGACTACCAGCACAGCGGTCTGGTCCGCAAGGTGGATGCAGCGGCGATACAGCGCGCGATCGATAGTGGCGCGATCGTGCTGCTCTCGCCCTTCGGCTTTTCGCCCACGGGCGAGGCCTTCAATCTGACCATGGAAGAGGTGGCCACCAGCACCGCCATCGCGCTGCAGGCCGACAAGCTGCTGTTCGTCACCGAGGTGGCCGGGGTGCGCGAGAACCCGGCCGACCCCGAGAGCCCCATCGATACCGAGTTGGCCCTGGCCGACGCGGAGCGCATGCTGGCCGGCCTACCCAAGCCCACCCAGCCCACCGATGTGGCCTTCTATCTGCAGCACTGCGTCAAGGCCTGCAAGGCCGGTGTCGAGCGCTCGCACATCCTGCCGCTGGCGGTGGATGGCGCGCTGCTGCAGGAGGTCTATACCCACGACGGCATAGGCACGATGGTGGTCGACGAAAAACTGGAAAGCCTGCGCGAAGCGAGCTCTGATGATGTCGGCGGCATCATCGCGCTGATCGAACCCTTTGAACGCGACGGCACCCTGGTCAAGCGCGACCGCACCGAAATCGAACGCGATGTGGAGCTCTATACCGTGATCGAGCACGATGGTGTCATATTCGGCTGCGCCGCCCTTTATCCCTATGTGGAGGCGCGCACCGCCGAAATGGCCGCCCTCACGGTCTCGCCCGATGTGCAGGGACAGGGCGATGGCGACCGGATACTGAAACGCATCGAGCAGCGTGCCAAGACCCAGGGCCTGGCCAGCATTTTCGTGCTAACCACCCGAACCATGCACTGGTTCATCAAGCGCGGTTTCCAGCCGGTTGATCCGGAATGGTTGCCCGAGGAACGCAAGCGCAAGTACAACTGGGACCGACGCTCGCAGGTGCTGGTCAAGAAACTCGCCTGAAGAGCGGGTTCGTCAAACTCGCCTGAAGATCGATTTCATCAAACTTGTCTGAAAGGCAAGCCCGAAACAAGCGGTCCGACTCGGCCGCCACCCACAGCAAGAGGTTGATATGGCACGCATGGTGCAATGTGTTTATCTGAAGAAAGAGGGCGAGGGCATGGACTTTGCGCCCTATCCCGGCGAGCTGGGCAAGCGCATTTACGACGGTGTTTCTAAGGAGGCTTGGGCCGCCTGGATGAAGCACCAGACCATGCTGGTCAATGAAAACCGCCTGAACCTGGCCGATCTGCGGGCCCGCCAGTATCTGGCCCGCCAGATGGAGCAGTTCTTCTTTGGCAGCGGCGCCGAGCAGCCGGCCGGCTACGTGCCTCCCACGACCTGAGTCGCTGCCAGCAAGCGGCGACCGGCCCGCCTGGCGACTTCGCCGGCGGGTTTTTTCATGACAGAAATCAAACAGGAATCATTCTTGTTTGTATTAAACTCTTGTCCCATCACTCACAGGATGGAGTCTTTATGCGCCTCTCTCGTTTGCTTCCCAGCGCCCTGGCACTCACCTTCGCCCTTGCCGGCCACGCCCAGGCGCAAGAGCAGGTGCTCAACCTCTACTCGGCGCGCCACTACCAGACGGATGAGGCGCTGTATGCCAACTTCACCAAGGCCACCGGCATACGCATCAACCGCGTGGACACCGACGACGCCAGCCTGCTCGCGCGGCTGAAGAGCGAGGGCCAGGCCAGCCCGGCGGATGCGGTGCTGCTGGTCGACGCGGCCCGGCTCTGGCATGCCGAAACCGAAGGGCTTTTTGCGCCGGTCAAGTCGACCCTGCTGGAACAGCGCATCCCGGCCCATCTGCGCGCGACCGACAAGGGCCAGGGTTCGGCCTGGTTCGGCTTCTCAACCCGCGCCCGCCTCGTGGTCTTCAACAAGCTCAACGTCAAGCGCGAGGATGTGGACAGCTATGAGGAACTGGCCGAGCCCAAGAACAAGGGCAAGATCTGCCTGCGCAGCGGCTCGCATCCCTACAACCTGTCGCTGTTCGGCGCCATCTACGAGCATCTCGGCGCCGAGAAGACCGAAGCCTGGCTCAAGGGCCTGACCGCCAATCTGGCCCGTCAGCCCAAGGGTGGCGATACCGACCAGATCAAGGCAGCCGCCAGCGGCGAATGCCAGATCGCGATCACCAACAGCTACTACCTGGCCCGCATGATGCGATCGAACAAGCCGGAGGATCGCGCCGTGGTCGAGCAGCTGGGCGTGGTGTTCCCCAACCAGCAGTCCTGGGGCACCCATATGAATATCGCCGGTGGCGCGGTCGCCAAGCACGCCAGGAATCGCGACAACGCCATCAAGTTCCTTGAATACCTGAGCTCACCGGAAGCACAGGCCTATTTCGCCAACGGTAACAACGAATGGCCGGCAACCCAGGGGGTTCGGATCGGCAATCCGGCCCTGGAGGCGCTCGGCAACTTCAAAAGCGAAACCATCCCCATCTCGGCCGTCGGCGCCAATCAAACCAAGGTGCAGCAAATGCTGGACCGGGTGGGGCTCAAGTAGACATAACCGATACCCAATACTGTGGCGTTTGCACCCCATATTTACCCGTTAAATTGAGTGGGTGCGGCAAACGAGTATTGCCGCGCCAGCGAAGACTTCGCATAATCAACGCACGGAAGTTGCTTGGGTTTGAGCGGTATCGCGCGAGCTCATTGTCTGGACTTGAAACCTAGCGAGGATTGGCATGTCGTCACTCAAAGACCTACTGGCCCAGCGGGCCGCACTGGACGAACAGATCGCCCAAACCAAGGAGCGCGAGCGCGCCGACGCCATCGCCAAGGTGAAGGCACTGATGACGGAATATGGTTTGACGCTGGCCGACCTGAGTATGCGCCAAGCCAAGGTCAGCAAGACCTCCAAAGTGGCGGCAAAATATCGCAACCAGGCCACCGGCGAAACCTGGAGCGGCCGTGGCCTACAGCCCAAATGGCTCAAGGCCGCGATCGCCGGAGGTGCCAAACTCGACGACTTCCACGTCTGAAGCGCAGCGCCGCCGTTTTCTAGACACGCCGCCTTCGGGCGGCTTTTTCGTGGTTTCGTGACCTGGCGCAACGACGCCCCCCCCCCCTGACGGCGGGGTCGCGGCAAGACGGCAGGGGGCTGACAGGCTGCTAGCATCAGTTGGCGCCGACCCTATCGCGCAGACCCAGCCGCACAGGCCGCAGCAGTTTGGCGACCGCCCTCCCCTGAGCCCACCGAATGCCAAACGGCTTGTCCTCAGCCCTCAGCCGTGTCAGCTTGACCACGAACGCCACCCGGTCGTCGCTGATCCGCCACGCCCTGCTGGCTGCGCTGATGCTGCTGGTCTCAGCGTCAACTCAGCGCTTTGAAGCCTCGATGCCCGGCGGCGCCAGCATCCTGCTGCTGGCGCCGGCCAGCGCCCTGGGCTTTGTCGCCCTGCTGCTGGCTGGCTGGCGACCGCTGCCGACACTCGCACTGGCCCTGTTGGCTGCCGCCATCTGGAACCAGCCCCGGCACCAATGGCTTGAAGTCATGGCGGGCCAGGCCCTGCTGCTGGCCGGACTCGCCTTGGCTGCCACCCTGCTGAGGCGTCGCGCACTGGATCTGAGCCAGGCAAGCGATCTCAGGCGATTTCTTCTGTTGGGCGTAGGGCTCGCCGGGTTGCCGGCGGCCCTGACGGTCGGCTTGAATCTTGGACCTCCAGCGCCAGGGTCCGCTTACTGGCCAGCACTCGGGCTCGCGTGGGGCCCGCATGCGCTGGCCGTGCTGCTGCTGGTCCCGCCGGTGCTGGCCGCGTACCAGGCAGCACCCACCTCTGGCGGCATACACGCACGCCTGCCCTGGGGCACGACGCTGTTGGCAACGGCCACTTTGTTCGGCGGACTATGGCTGTTCTGGGGCTCCGGCCGAAGCACCCCCGAGCAGAGCGCCTGGCTTTTTGCCCCCCTGGTGTTGCTGAGCTGGCTCAGCCTGTGTGCCAGCCCGGTGCTGGCCGCCGGGCTGGCGGCAGTGCTCGCCGCGTCGGCCTGCGCGGCCGGGGCCAGCGGCGCTGGGCCCATGTCGATCACCGGGCCTGTGGATCGGGCCGGCGACCTCCTGATCTGGTTGTGGGCCTATGCCGGCGGCCTGGCCCTGATCCCGCTGCTCAGCCGGATCGCGCTCAGCAGGGCCGGGCAAGGCAGCGCGCACTGGCGCGCCAGCCTCGAAACGGCGGGCATGGGCTTGGCGTACTGGGATCTCAGGCAGGGCCGACACGAGGTTTCCGAGATGTGGCGGCACCTGGTGAATGACGCGGCCGTGGCGCACGACCAGCCGCTGGGCTGGCTGGATGCCTGCCATCCGCTGGACCGCAGTCGCCTGCTGCCCTCCCTGGCGGCGCTGCTGGCGGGCCAGCCCGCTGAGGCGGCGCAGGCCAGTTGCTGCGAGTCGCTGCGCCTGCGCGACCCTGCCGACGGCAACGGCGCCTGGCGCTGGTGCGAGCTGAGACTGCAGGTGCAGCAGCGCGACGGTCGCGGGCGCGCGCTGCGCCTGACGGCCACCCTGGCCGATATCAGCTGGCAGCGCAGCGCCGAGGAGCGCCAGCGCATGGCCGTCAGTCTGTTCCAGCACCTGCATGAGGGCCTGCTGCTAACCGACACCCAGCACCGCCTGCTGGATGCCAACCCCAGCTACTGCCGGCTGATGAATCGGCCGCGCGAGGCGTTGGCCGGCGAGATCGCCCTGCCGCTGCAACCCCAGGTGCTGCACCCTGCCGGCATCACCCCGGCCGATCTGGCCGACGCGCTGGCCCGGGCCGGCTACTGGCAAGGCCAGGTTCGCTGCCTCCGCCATGACGGTCGACCCCTGGTGCTGAGCCTGACCGTTTCGACCATCCCCGAGCCTGAGGGACCGGTGCGTTTCCATGTGATCGCGGTCAGCGATCTGACCGAACAGCTGGAGCAACGCTCACAGCTGGAACACCAGGCCCGCTACGACCTGCTCACCGGCTTGCCCAACCCGGCCGAACTGCGCCAGCGCCTCGATCAGGCACTGCATGCCAGCCAGCAGCAAGGATTTATGGTCTGTGTGGCCTGCCTGGATCTGGACCTGTTCCGTCGCATCAATGAAAAGCTGGGGCGGGCCTTGGCCGATCAGCTGCTCGGCTCGCTAGGTCGGCGTCTGCAGGCCGCCTTGCGCAGCGGCGAAGCGTGGTCGGACGAGGTGGGCCGCCTGGGCGGCGACGAGTTCGGCCTGATCCTGCGTTGCCGCGATGCCGAGGAAGCGCGTCGGGCGGTCGAGCGCATGCTCAATGTGCTGCGCGCCCCCATGCATCTCGAGGGCCTGGCGGAACCGCTGGAGTTAGGCGCCAGCCTGGGTGCCACCCTCTACCCGCAAGACCCCTCCGACGGCGAGACCCTGCTACGCCATGCCAGCCACGCGCTGTACCGGGTCAAGCGCTCTGGCCGCAACGGCTATCAGTTCTTCGACACCGAAAAGCGTCTGCGCAACGAGGCCCGCGTGCTGGCGCTGGGCCGCATGCAGCAGGCGCTGGACTCGCAGGAGCTGCAGCTCTTCTACCAGCCCAAGGTCGATATGCGCAGCGGCAAGGTGCTGGGCGCCGAGGCGCTGCTGCGCTGGCAGGATCCGGAGCGGGGCCTGCTGACACCGGCCCAGTTCCTGCCCATGGTCGAGAACACCGGCCTGGGTGTGCAGATCGGCGACTGGGTGCTGGAGCAGGCCTTGCAGCAGAATGCGCAATGGCTGAGCGCCGGCCTGAAGCTGCGCGTCAGCGTCAACGTCAGCGCCCGCCATCTGCAGCGGCCCGATTTCAGCCAGCGCCTGCAGGAGTTGCTGGCAAGGCATCCGGTCCCGGTAGCGGCCCAGCTGATGCTGGAGGTTCTGGAGTCAGCCGCCCTGGCCGATGTGGAAGCCACCCAGGCCCTGATCCGCCGCTGCCGCGGCTTCGGCGTGCGCTTTGCGCTGGATGACTTCGGCACCGGCTACTCCAACCTCAGCTATCTGAAACAGCTGCCGGTGGACACGCTGAAGATCGACCGCTCCTTCGTGCAGAACATGCTGATCGACGACCAGGACAAGGCCCTGGTCGCAGGCGTGATCGGCCTGGCCCGTCACTTCGGCTGCAGCGTTGTCGCGGAGGGCATTGAAACCGCCGCCCACGCCCAGGCCTTGCTGGCCATGGGCTGTGAGCTGGGCCAGGGCAACGGTATTGCCGCGGCGATGCCGGCGGCCGACCTGCCGGTCTGGGTTGCACGTTTCGAGCAGGCGCCGGTGCTCAGCGGCCGGCCGCTCGCCGCGACGGCGCTGCAGGCCTTGTAGACTCGCGTCGGTGATCCCACCAGGCTTTATCCAGGACCTTCTTGCGCGCGTCGACATCGTCGAAGTCGTCGGCCGCCATGTCGAGCTGAAGAAGGCCGGCGTCAACCACAAGGGCCTGTGCCCCTTTCACGCCGAGAAATCGCCCAGCTTCATCGTCAGCGCCTCGCGCCAGACCTATCACTGCTTCGGCTGCGGCGTGCACGGCAATGCCATAGGCTTCGTGATGGAGCACACCGGGGCCGGCTTCATCGAGGCGGTGGAAGACCTGGCCCAGCAGGCCGGCATGCAGGTGCCGCAGGATGAGCGCTCCCCCCAGGAGCTCGAGCGCGCCAAGGCCCAGAAAGCGCATCAGGCCACGCTGACAGAAACCCTGCTGCGAGCCAGCGATCACTACCGCGCCCAACTGAAGAAGTCACCGCGCGCCATCGACTATCTGAAGCGCCGCGGCCTGACGGGCCAGATCGCGGCCCGCTTTGCGCTGGGTTATGCACCCGAGGGCTGGCGGGCGCTGGCCAGCGCCTTCCCCAGCTACGACGATCCGCTGCTGGCCGAGTCGGGCATGGTCATCACCGCCGGGGAGGAAGGCGGTGAGCAGAAGCGCTATGACCGTTTCCGCGATCGGGTGATGTTCCCGATTCGCAATGTCCAGGGCGAGGTGATCGGTTTTGGCGGACGGGTGCTGGACAAAGGCGAGCCCAAATACCTGAACTCGCCAGAGACCCCGGTGTTTCAGAAGGGCCGCGAACTCTACGGCCTGTACGAGGCGCGCCAGGGGCTGCGCGCCCGAGGCTATGCGCTGGTGGTTGAAGGCTATATGGACGTGGTGGCGCTGGCCCAGCATGGCTTTGCCAACGCGGTCGCCACATTGGGTACGGCCTGCACCGCCGAGCATGTGCAGAAGCTGTTCCGCTTCACCGAGACGGTGGTTTTCAGCTTCGACGGCGATGCCGCCGGCCGACGGGCGGCAGGTCGCGCGCTGGAAGCCGCCCTCCCCCATGCCAATGACACGCGCTCGGTCAAGTTCCTCTTTCTGCCCCCCGAACACGACCCTGACTCCTATGTGCGTGAGCTGGGGGCCGAGGCCTTCGAGCGCTGCGTCGAGCAGGCGGTGCCGCTTTCGCGCCAATTGCAGGAAGCCGCTGGCGAAGGCTGTGACCTGGGCACGGCCGAGGGCCGTGCCCGCCTGCTGGCCAATGCACGCCCGCTCTGGCAGGCCTTGCCGGCCGGCCTGTTGAAGCGCCAGCTGCTCGGAGAGCTGGCGCGCAAGGCCCAGTTACCCGATCAGGAACTGATGCTCATGTGGCAGGTCGACAGCAGCCACAGCGATGATCCCGGCCCGCTCCTGGGCCGGGCGGAAGCAGATCCGGGCATGCCGCCCCACCCCGGCGCGACGCAAGGCGAGCGCCAGTCCAAGCGCGAATGGCAGGACTGGAAGGGCCGCGGCGGCGCGAAGGACTGGAAGAAGCGCCGCCGTGACGGCGATGATGATGAAGCCCCGCGCACGCCGCGCCGCCAGCCCCAGGGTCCGGCCGACAACGCGCTGCGCATGCTGCTGCTCAGCAGCGGCCTGTGGGAGCAGCTCAGCAATGAAGACCATCAGCTGCTGCATGAGCTGCCCGGTAGCCATGGCGATCTGATTGCCTGGCTGGAGCGTTTCCTGGTCAATCACGGCCCTGGCCCCTGGTCGGCGCTTGAAGCGGCCCTGGCCGAGGATGGGCTGCTCGACAAAGCGCGGCAACTCACCGCCGGCGTCCATGCCGAGGAAGAGCCCAGCTTGTCCGATCTGCAGCAAGTGCTGCGCCGGCTGTGGATCAACCGGCTGGAGGCCGAGGCCAAGCAGCTCGCGGCAGCCAGCCCGGACAATGATGGCCTGCGACGCTACGGCGAATTGCAGAAACAAATCCAGGCCCTGAAGGCGGCCGGCGCCAGTAGCTGAAACCAGAAATGGCGGGCTCCTTTGACCTTGGGCGCAGAAATGACGATAATTAAGGGTTTTCGCGCGCGTCAAGAGTGACGGCAGCTGCTTCCGGTCCCGGCCACCCAGCGACACTGGGCACCCCTAGAGGTATGACGGCCACCCTTAACCGCTAAGAGCTGCATCTTCAAACGTTCACGCCAGCTTGCACGCGCCAACATGCGACTTCGCCCCGGCGGGGAAGCGTGTCTGAGAGCCGCCTGGGTCACGCTTTGCTTCGTTGCAATGTACGGGACCCCGGGTGGCTGCCGCATTGCCAAGCCCAACATCCACCGCAAGGATTTGCATGACTGCCAAGAAGACCGCGAAGGCTAGCCCCGCCGCCGAGGCTGAAGAGATCAAGAAACCGGCCGCAAAGGCAGTGAAGGCAGCCAAAGCCACCAAGGCCCCGAAGGCCGAGGCTGCTGCGGGCGAAGACAAGCCCAAGCGCGGTCGCAAGCCGAAGGCAGAGACAACCAGCAAGAAGACCGCCAAGCCCAAGGCCGAGGAGGAGGAAGAGGACTTCTCCGACATCGATGCCGAGTTGGAGGGCGAGGCCGAGCCGGAAGCCGAGGTCGAGGAAGTCGCCGACGACAAGCCCAAGGCCAAGCCGCTGCGCATGAAGGTCAGCCGCGCCAAGGAACGCGCGCTGATGCGCGAATTCGGCCTGGACGAGACGGCGCTGACCGAAGAAGAAGTCGCCAAGCGCCGTCAGGAGCTGAAGACCCTGATCAAGATGGGCAAGACCCGTGGTTTCCTGACCCATCAGGAAATCAATGATCACCTGCCCGAGAAGCTGGTCAGCGAGGAAATCCTCGAGGCCATCATCTCCATGCTCAACGACATGGGGATCGCGGTCTACGAGCAGGCACCCGACGCAGCCACCCTGCTGATCTCCGGCAACACCACCAGCACCGCCACCGAAGAGGAAGCCGAGGAAGCGGCCGAGGCGGCGCTGTCCACGGTGGATTCGGAGTTCGGCCGCACCACCGACCCGGTGCGCATGTATATGCGCGAGATGGGCACGGTCGAGCTGCTGACCCGCGAGGGCGAGATCGAAATCGCCAAGCGCATCGAAGGCGGCCTGCAGGCGATGATGCTGGCCATCTCGGCCTCGCCCACCACCATCGCCGAGATCCTGTCGATGGCGACCCGGATCCGCGCTGGCGAACAGCAGATTTCAGAGGTGGTCGACGGCTTCGTGTCAGACGACGAGGCCGACGACTATGTGGCCGAGGAAGACTTCGACGAGTTCGACGAAGAGGACGATGACGACGGCAACGGCGGCTCCAAGGCACTGACCAAGAAGCTGGAAGAGCTGAAGAACGCGGCCCTGCTCAAGTTCGATTCGCTGTCGGGCAATTTCGACAAGATGCGCAAGGCCTTCGAGAAGGACGGCTACAAATCGGCCTCCTACAACAAGGCTCAGCAAGCCATCAGCGCCGAGCTGATGACCATCCGCTTCACCGTCAAGACCATCGAGCGTCTGTGCGACATCCTGCGCTCGCAGGTCGACGACGTGCGCCGCTACGAGCGTGAGTTGCGCAAGATCGTGGTCGACAAATGCGGCATGCCGCAGGAGCACTTCATCAAGACCTTCCCGCCCAATGCGCTCAACCTGCAGTGGGCCGAGAAAGAAATCGCCACCGGAAAGAACTACAGCGCGGTGCTGGGCCGCAACCTGCCCGCGGTGCAGGAACTGCAGCAAAAGCTGGTCGATATCCAGTCGCGCGCCGTGGTCCCGCTTGACGATCTGAAGGAGATCAACAAGCGCATGAACGAGGGCGAGAAGGCCTCGCGCGACGCCAAGAAGGAGATGATCGAGGCCAATCTGCGCCTGGTGATATCGATCGCGAAGAAGTACACCAACCGCGGCCTGCAGTTCCTGGACCTGATCCAGGAAGGCAATATCGGCCTGATGAAGGCGGTGGACAAGTTCGAGTACCGTCGCGGCTACAAGTTCTCGACCTACGCCACCTGGTGGATCCGTCAGGCCATCACCCGCTCGATCGCCGACCAGGCCCGCACGATCCGCATCCCGGTCCACATGATCGAGACGATCAACAAGATGAACCGCATCTCGCGCCAGCATCTGCAGGAATTCGGCTTCGAGCCGGACGCGCCGACCCTGGCCGAGAAGATGGAGATCCCCGAGGACAAGATCCGCAAGATCATGAAGATCGCCAAGGAGCCGATCTCGATGGAAACCCCCATCGGCGACGACGACGACTCCCACCTGGGCGACTTCATCGAGGACACCAACAACACCGCACCGATCGAGGCCGCGATGCAGGCCGGTCTGCGCGATGTGGTGAAGGACATCCTCGACTCGCTGACTCCGCGCGAGGCCAAGGTGCTGCGCATGCGCTTCGGCATCGAGATGAGCACGGACCACACGCTGGAAGAAGTGGGCAAGCAGTTCGACGTCACCCGCGAGCGCATACGCCAGATCGAGGCCAAGGCCATCCGCAAGCTCAAGCACCCGAGCCGCTCGGACAAACTCCGCACGTACTTGGACAATCTCTGACGCCACCCAAGCGCAAGAGACTGCGCCGCAGTGTGGTGTTTAGCAGCCCAGAAGGCCGGAGCGATCCGGCCTTTTTCATTCCGTACTCCTTGCGTCCCGCTCCGTGTTTTCCGGCAGTCGGGCTGTCACTGATGCGGGCTACACTGAGCATTCCGTCACATTCCCCGCGCCAGACTCATGCCCCAGATCCGGGATCGCACCGTTTTGTTTGCCGACTTGCGCGGTAGCACGGCGCTGTTCGAGACCCTGGGCAATGCCGAGGCGACGGCGGTGGTCACCCATACCGTCAGCCAGATCGGGCAGGCGGTCAGCGAGTGCGATGGGCGTCTGGTCAAGACGCTTGGCGATGGGTTGATGGCGGTCTTCGATTCGCCCCGCGATGGGGTCAAGTCGGCGATACGGATGCATGCACTGCTCGAGCGGGTGGTCTCGCGCAAGCCGGTCGGCAGCTACGGCAGCTCGCCCAGCCTGCGTGGGCTGCGCATGCAGGTCGCGTTGGCGCGCGGCGAAGTGGTCGAGATGGGGGGCGACTGCTTCGGCGATGCGGTCAATGTGGCGGCCCGACTGCTGGATCACGCGGGCGACAACGAGACCCTGATCACCGCCGAGGTGCTGGCGGGGCTGGCGCCGGCGCAGAAGCAGCGTTTTCGCAGCCTCGACCTGATCACCGTACGCGGCCGTGTCGAACCGGTCCATGTCCATGTGCTGGACAAGCCCAGTCAGGGCGATGTGGCAGCCACCCAGTTCGGCGAGGTGCGCCACAGCACGGTCGAGCCCGATGGCATACGCCTGATCTGGCAAGACCTGGATAGGGTCTTCGACATCGCCAGCATGCCGGTGGTGCTGGGCCGCAGCGTGCAAGCCACCTACTGCATCACCGACGGTCGGGTGTCGCGTTCGCATGCCCGCATCGACTGGCATGGAGGCTCATTCTCACTCACCGACCTCAGCTACAACGGCACCTATGTGCGCTTCGGCCTGGGCGGCGATACAGTCGCCCTGCGTCGCGGCAGCTGCACCCTGCATGGCAGCGGCGTCATCGGCCTGGGCGGCCCGCCGCAAGACGACGGTTCGCCCACGGTCAGCTTTGAGATCCTGCATTTCGCCGATACCGAACCTCTAGCTTCAGGCTCGTCGCGCATCCGCTTCTGAGCCACCACCATGGCCTTCAAAACCGAACCGATTTACCGGCACGGCACGGCCGCGCGCTGTGCCGTGCTGCTGTGCAATCTGGGCACGCCCGATGCGCCCACGGCAGCCGCGCTGCGCCGCTACCTGGCGCAGT
This sequence comes from Burkholderiaceae bacterium, assembly GCA_041920215.1. GTDB lineage: Bacteria > Pseudomonadota > Gammaproteobacteria > Burkholderiales > Burkholderiaceae_C > JAYRSJ01. The sequence continues at coordinate 251,794 of JAYRSJ010000003.1, forward strand.
TCCTCAGCGACCCGCGTGTCGTCGAGATCCCCCGGCTGGTCTGGCAGCTGATCCTGCACGGCATCATCCTGCGGGTGCGCCCGGCCAAATCGGCCGCCAAGTACGCCACCGTCTGGATGAAGGACGGCTCGCCGCTGAAGGTCTGGACAGCCCGTCAGAGCAAGCTGCTGCAGGGCTGGCTCGGAGAGCGCGGGCACCAGGTGCAGGTGCGCTATGCCATGCGCTACGGCCAGCCCTCGATCGCCAGCCAGCTGGATGCCCTGCGTGCCGAGGGCGTGACCCGGGTGCTGGTTCTGCCCGCCTACCCGCAGTACAGCGGTGCCACGACGGCCAGCGTGATCGACGATGTGGCGCGCTGGGCCCTGAGTACCCGCCATGTGCCGGAGCTGCGCTTCATCAACCGCTACCACGACGATGCGCGCTATATCGAGGCCCTGGCCGCCAGCGTGCGCCGCCACTGGGCGAGCGAGGGCCGGCCTGAGCTTCTGGTGATGAGCTTTCACGGCATGCCGCAGCGCACGCTGTTGCTGGGCGACCCCTACCACTGCGAATGCCTGAAGACTGGCCGCCTGCTGGCCGAGGCGCTGGGCCTCAGCCCCGAGCAGTACCTGGTGACATTCCAGAGCCGCTTTGGCAAGGCCAAGTGGCTGGAGCCCTATACCGAGCCAAGCCTCGTCGAGCGTGCCCGGGCCGGCCTGAAGCATGTCGACCTGATCTGCCCGGGCTTCGCGGCCGACTGCCTGGAGACCCTGGAAGAGATCGCCCAGGAGGCCCGGCAGGCCTTTCTGGATGCCGGCGGCCAGCGCTTTGGCTACATCCCCTGCCTGAACGACTCAGCCGAGGGCATGCGTGCGCTGGGCGAGCTGGCAGAGCGGCATCTGCAGGGCTGGCCCACCCAGCAGGCACCCGACGCTGCGGCCCTGCAGCGCCAGGCCGAGCTGGCGCGCCGCGCTGGCGCGGCACAGTAAGCTCGGACAAGCCGCCGGCTCAGGCGCGGCGGCGCCAGGCCAGCACGCGTGGGAAGACCAGCACCGCGATCACGATGATCAGCAGGGTCAGCGACATCGGCCGCTCGATGAAGACGGACCACTGCCCACCCCCTATCGCCACCGCGTTGCGCATCTGCGCCTCGGCCAGGGGGCCGAGGATCATGCCCACCACCACCGGCGCCGTGGGAAAGTCGAAGCGCCGCATCACCACGCCGACCAGGCCTATGCCCAGCATCAGATAGAGATCGAAGGCGCTCTGGCGCATGCCATAGACGCCCACGGTCGCGAAGATCAGGATGCCGGCATAGAGCTGCGGCTTGGGGATCTTCAGCAGCTTGACCCACAGGCCCACCAGCGGCAGATTCAGCACCAGCAGCATCACATTGCCGATATAGAGCGAGGCGATCAGGGCCCAGACCAGGGTGGACGAGGTTTCGAACAGCTGCGGCCCCGCCTGTATGCCGTAGTTCTGCAGCGCCGACAGCAGGATGGCCGCGGTCACCGAGGTCGGAATGCCCAGCGTCAGCAGCGGCACCAGGGTTGCGGTCACCGCCGAGTTATTGGCCGCCTCGGGCCCGGCCACTCCCTCGATGGCGCCGGTGCTGCCGAACTCGTCGGGATTCTTGGAGAGCTTGCGCTCGGTGGCATAGCTGAGGAAGGTCGGGATCTCGGAACCGCCAGCGGGAACGGTGCCAAAGGGGAAGCCGATCACCGTGCCGCGCAGCCAGGCGGGCCAGGAGCGCCGCCATTCGGCGCCGCTCATATGCACCCGGTTGAGCTTGTTCATCTCCGAATGGCTGCGCCCCTCGTAGAGCGCGTTGTAAAGCGTCTCGCCCACCGCGAACAGGCCCACCGCGACCAGCACCACCTCGATGCCATCCATGAACTCGGGGATGCCCATCGTGAAGCGCACCTGGGCGGTGATCTGGTCCAGCCCGATCAGGCCGATCGCCAGCCCCACAAACAGCGAGGTCAGGCCGCGCAGCGTGCTCTGGCCCAGTACCGCACTGACCGTGGTGAAGGCCAGCAGCATCAGGCAGAAGTACTCGGGCGGGCCCAGCTTGACCGCGAACTCGGCCAGCACCGGCGCAAACAGGGTCACCAGCACCGTCGCCACCGTGCCGGCCACGAAGGAGCCGATCGCTGCGGTCGCCAGTGCCGCACCGGCGCGGCCGTTCTTGGCCATCTTGAAGCCCTCCAGCGCGGTCACCATGGTGCCGGTCTCGCCGGGGGTGTTCAGCAGGATGGAGGTGGTCGAACCGCCATACATCGCACCGTAGTAAATGCCGGCGAAGAAGATCATCGAGGCGGTCGGCTCCACCTGGGCGGTAATGGGCAGCAGCATCGCCACCGTCACCGCCGGGCCCAGGCCCGGCAGCACGCCGATCGCCGTGCCCAGCGCGCAGCCGAGAAAGGCCCACAGCAGATTGACCGGCGTGCCGGCGGTGGCAAAGCCACCCATCAGTTGAGTCCAGAGTTCCATCGTCGTGCCCTCAGATCCAGCCCAGGCCGCCCAGGCTGGGCAGATTGATTGCCAGCAGCTTGGTGAACAGCCAGAACACCGGCGCGGCAATCGCCAGGCCGGTCAGCAGGTCGATGCCACTGCGCATCAGCGTGCCGGCCGGCTTGCCCTCGGACAGCCGCAGCCCCCGCACCGCCAGCGCGAAGCACAGCGCGCAGGCCAGCACGAAGCCGATGCGCTCGATCAGCAGGGCATTCGCCAGCACGGCACCGGCCACCCAGGCCAGGGCGGGCCAGTCACCCCGCACGGCGCCCGAGGGCGGCTCCAGATCGCGAAAGCCGCCGCTGCGCGCCTGCCAAACCAGCAGGCCGCCGCATAGCAGCAGGGCTGCCGCTACCACCCAGGGCAAGGCGTTCGGACCCACGCCGGCATAGCCCGCGTCCGAAGGGATGTAGCTGGCGCCCCAGGCGATCAGTGCGCCGATCAGCAGCACGCCGATGCCGACCAGGGTCTGCTGGGTCGTGGTGGTTTTGCTTGGCTCGGTCATGGGCAGGCCCTCCGCGCAGTCGAAGTAGAAATATTGGAAGAAGGGGCGCCGGCCGGCCGCGAAAGAGGCCAGCCGTCGACAAGGGATCGACCGGGGTATCAGCCGGGCGAGCGCCCGGCCGCTAACTCAAATCATGCCCGCCTTGACCATCACCGCGCGCAGCGAGGCAAAGTCCTGGTCGACGAAGTCGGCAAATGCCTTGCCGGTCAGCAGGGCCGGGGTCCAGCCGTTCTTCTCCAGGGCCTCGATCCAGGCCTTGGTGCGGAAGGCCGCGGTGACCATATCGGTCAGCGCCTTGTGCTGGGTCGGCGTGATGCCGGGCGCCGCATAGACGCCGCGCCAGTTGCCGATCGCCACATCGATGCCCAGCTCCTTGAGCGTGGGGATGTCCAGGCCCTTGATGCGGGCCGGCGCGGTGATCGCCACCGCGCGCATCTTGCCGCTCTCTATGTACTGCTGGAACTCGCTGTAGCCGCTGCCGCCGATCGTGACATTGCCGCCCAGAATGGCCGCCGTGGCCTCGCCACCGCCACGGAAGGGCACGTAGTTGATCTTGGATGGATCGCCACCCACCGCGCGCGCGATCATGGCTGCCGCGATGTGTTCAGTAGCGCCCCGCGAGCCGCCGCCCCATTTGACGCTGGCCGGGTCCTTCTTCATCTGCTCCACCACCTCCTTCATGCTCTTGTACGGCGAGTTGGCGGGCAGCACGAAGACGTTGTACTCGGTGGTCAGGCGCGCGATCGGGGTCGCCTGGGTGATGCTGACCGGCGGCTTGCCGGTGATGATGCCGCCCAGCATCACCGCGCCCATCACCATCAGCGCATTCGGATCGCCCTTGCTGGCATTGACGAACTGAGCCAAGCCGATGGCGCCGGCTGCGCCGCCCTTGTTCTCGAAGGTGACGCTGCTGGCCAGGCCGGTTTCCTGCAGGGCCTTGCCGAGCGCACGGCCGGTGGTGTCCCAGCCCCCACCGGGATTGGCCGGAATCATCATCTTGAGTCCGGCCGAGGCCGAGGCGCTCATAGGCAGCGCGCCGGTAGCGGCCAGGGCGGCCAGCGACTTCAGAAAGGTGTCACGACGCATGATGCTTGTCTCCTGTTGTTTGATGGGGCGAGAGCCGCCATGGTCGCTGTCAAGGCTGTCAGTCCGCTGTCGACGGCACTAGGGGAAATGCTAGGCTCGCATGCCATGAAACTGATGCTTGTCGAAGACGATGCCGCCATGCAGCTGAGCCTGCGACGCAATCTGGAGCGCCGCGGCCTGCAGGTGCTGGCCCTCGGCAATGGCGAGGACGCGCTGGCCCAATGGCCGCAGTGGCGACCTGACGTGGTGCTGCTGGACCTGTCCTTGCCTGGGCTGGACGGGCTGGAAGTGCTGGAGCGCGCCCGCGCCCAGGGCTTGAAGACGCCGGTGCTGATCGTCACCGCCCGCGGCACGGTGGGCGACCGAATCCTGGGACTCAATATCGGTGCTGACGACTACCTGCCCAAACCCTTCGACCTGGACGAGCTGCTGGCCCGGGTGCAGGCCCTGGGCCGGCGTGCCGGCGTCGAGACCGGGGTGGTGGCTGGGGCAGCCGCCGCCAGCTTCTGCGGCATGCGAGTGGACGCCGAGAGCGCCGCGGTCTACTACCAGGGCGCGCCGCTTGAGCTAACCCCACGGGAGAGCGCCCTGCTGCGCGCGCTGCTGGCCCGGCCCGGCCTTGCGATCAGCAAGGAGCGGCTGTTCGAGCTGGTCTTCCCCGGCCAGGTCGAGGTGCAGTTGGAGGCGATCGAGGTGGTGGCCTACCGTCTGCGCAAACGCATCGCGCAGACCGGCGCCCAGCTGGTGACGCTGCGCGGCCTGGGCTATCTGCTCAAGGCCCAGTGATGGCGGGCACGACGCGCCAGACCTCGCTGCGCCGCCGTCTGACGCTGGGCATTCTGCTGCCGGTGGTGGTCCTGATCGCCTTCAATACCTGGAGCCTGTACCAGCAGGCCCTGCGGGCCGCCGACACTGCCTACGACCGCACGCTGCTGGCTTCGGCCAAGTCCATCGGCGAGCTGCTGGAGGTGACCGGCGACGGTCAGCGCGCCCAGCTGCGTGCCACCGTGCTGTACTCGGCGCTGGAGCCCTTCGAGGCCGACAACCGCAGCCGCATCTTCTATCGGGTCAGCGGCTTCGAGGGCGAGATGGTGTCAGGTTTTTCCGACCTGCCCGCCTGGCGCGGCAAGCTGCCGATGCGCGGCCCCTATGCGGCCCTGGTGGACTTTTACGACGACTACTATCGCGGCGAACCGGTGCGGGTGGCGGTGCTGCTGCAGCCGGTGGCCGGCGTGGCCGGCCAGGGCATGGCCACCATCCAGGTGGCCGAGACCCTGGAGCTGCGCCGCACGCTGGCGCGCCAGATCCTGATCGAGACCCTGTGGCGGCAGGCCTTGCTGATCGTCGTGATCGTGATCGTCGTGGTGCTGGTGGTGCAGCGCGCCACCCGGCCGGTGCGCCGGCTCTCGGCCCAGCTGCGCGGGCGCAGCGACGACGACCTGGCGCCGGTGGCGGCGCCAGATGCGCCGCGCGAATGGCAGCCGCTGGTGGAGGCCACCAACCAGGTGGTGGCCAGGCTGAAGGCCTTGCTGGAGCACCAGAAGCGCTTTGTGCGCGATGCCTCGCACCAGCTCAAGACCCCGCTGGCCGTGCTCAAGACCCAGGTGCAGAGCGCCCGCCAGGGCGATGTGGACCCGCTGCAGGCCCTGGCCGAGATCGACCAGACCGTGGACCGCGCCACCCAGGTGGCCAACCAGATGCTGGCCCTGGCCAAGGTCGAGCAGTTGCGCCAGCAGTTGGAAGGACCAGAGTCACTGCCGCTGCAGGACTGGGCCGAGCTGACCCGCACCGTGGCCCTGGACCTGGCGCCGCTGATCGCCGAGCAGCAGCTGGACTTCGAGCTGGTCAGCGTGCCCGCCCCGGTGCGCAGCCATGCCTGGGCGTTGCGCGAGCTGACCCGCAATCTGGTGCACAACGCGATCCAGCACACGCCGCCGGGCGGCCAGCTGCTGATACGGCTGGACGTCGATGCCCGCTCGGCGGTGCTGACCGTCTCGGACACCGGCCCCGGCCTCAGCGCGGCGGCACGCCAGCGCCTGTTTCTGCCCTTTGCCGCCGGCGGGCCCGGCCAGGGTTCGGGCCTGGGCCTGGCGATCTGCCAGGGCATTGCCCAGTCGCTGGGCGGCAGCATCGAGCTGAACAACCGGGAGGACGGCAGTCGCGTCCTGGGCCTGGACGCCCGGGTGCAGCTGCCACTAGCGATGACGCTGGACTGAACCGGCCTCGATAAAATCGCTACCATGAACGACAAGAGCAGCGCAACGCTGGCGAGCCTGCGGCTGGACAAATGGCTGTGGGCAGCACGCTTCTACAAGACCCGCGCGCTGGCGGTCGAGGAGATCGCCCGTGGACGGGTGGAGCTCAACGGCCAGCCAGTCAAGCCGGCCCGCGAACTGCGCCCCGGTGATCTGCTGCGGCTGCGCCAGGGCGTGGTGCTGCGCGAGGTGCGGGTGCTGGCGCTCAGCACCATCCGCGGCCCGGCAACGGTGGCCCAGTCCCTGTACGAGGAAACACCGGACAGCGTTGCCGCGCGTGAACGCGCTGCCGAAGCCCGCCGCCTGGCCCCCGAGCCGGCCGACACCATCGCCCAGGGCCGTCCGACCAAGCAGGACCGGCGCCGCCTGGCGGACTGGAACCGCTGGTCGGCCGAGGCCGATACCGACTAGGGCCTGACGCCGCTGGGGTTTGTCCGCAGAAGCCGGCGACAATCCCCCTCTTGAAATCCTGGACATGGCGCCCATGTGGGCGCGATTGTTTTCTACCGCCACCATGACTACCGACAACGCCCCTACCCCCCAAGACGCCCAGGACCCGGCCCAGCCCGCTGCCGACACCGCCCAGACGCCCGAGGCCCGTGTGGCCGAGCTGGAGAACCGGCTGGCCGAGATGTCGGATGCCTATCTGCGCGCCAAGGCCGAGGTCGAGAACATCCGCCGTCGCGCCGACGAAGAGATGAGCAAGGCGCGCAAGTTCGCCGTCGAGGGCTTCGCCGAAGCGATGCTGCCAGTGATGGACAGCATGGAAGCGGCCATCGCCATGCCCGACGCCAAGGTCGAGGCGGTGCTGGAAGGCGTGCACGCCACCCGCCGCCAGCTGGCCGCGGCGCTGGAGCGCAACAAGGTGCTGGAGATCAACCCGCCGCAGGGCCACAGGTTTGATCCGCACCAGCACCAGGCCATCTCCATGGTGCCGGCCGATCAGGAGGCCAACACCATCGTGATGGTGCTGCAAAAGGGCTATTCGATCGCCGAGCGCGTGCTGCGCCCTGCCCTGGTCACGGTCGCCGCACCCAAGTAATTCACAGCTCGCCGCCCCTTGAAATGCGGCGACTTATCCACAGATTGAACGCATCAGCTTCATAGACATTCAGGAGTCAGAAAAAATGGGAAAGATCATCGGCATTGACCTGGGCACCACCAACTCGTGCGTGTCCGTCATGGAAGGCAATACCACGCGCGTGATCGAGAACGCCGAAGGCGCTCGCACCACGCCGTCCATCATTGCCTACCAAGAAGATGGCGAAATCCTGGTGGGCGCCTCGGCCAAGCGCCAGGCCGTCACCAACCCCAAGAACACCATCTACGCGGTGAAGCGCCTGATCGGCCGCAAGTTCACCGAGAAGGAAGTGCAGAAGGACATCGACCTGATGCCCTACACCATCACCGCCGCCGACAACGGCGACGCCTGGGTGGAAGTGCGTGGCAAGAAGCTGGCGCCGCCCCAGGTCTCGGCCGAGATCCTGCGCAAGATGAAGAAGACCGCCGAGGACTATCTCGGCGAGGAAGTGACCGAGGCCGTGATCACGGTGCCGGCCTACTTCAACGACGCCCAGCGCCAGGCGACCAAGGACGCCGGCCGCATTGCCGGCCTGGACGTCAAGCGCATCATCAACGAGCCCACCGCCGCGGCCCTGGCCTTCGGCCTGGACAAGCATGGCAAGGGCGACCGCAAGATCGCCGTCTATGACCTGGGCGGCGGCACCTTCGACGTCTCCATCATCGAGATCGCCGATGTCGACGGCGAGATGCAGTTCGAAGTGCTGTCGACCAACGGCGACACCTTCCTGGGTGGCGAAGACTTCGACCAGCGCATCATCGACTACATCATTGCCGAGTTCAAAAAGGACCAGGGCGTCGACCTGACCAAGGATGTGCTGGCCCTGCAGCGCCTGAAGGAAGCCGCCGAGAAGGCCAAGATCGAGCTGTCGAATTCCTCGCAGACCGATGTCAACCTGCCCTACATCACGGCCGATGCCTCGGGTCCCAAGCACCTGAACATCAAGCTGACCCGCGCCAAGCTGGAGTCGCTGGTGGAAGAGCTGATCGAGCGCACCATCGCCCCCTGCCGCACCGCGATCAAGGATGCCGGCGTGGCCGTGTCCGCGATCGACGATGTGATCCTGGTCGGCGGCATGACCCGCATGCCCAAGGTGCAGGAGAAGGTCAAGGAGTTCTTCGGCAAGGAGCCGCGCAAGGACGTCAACCCCGATGAGGCGGTGGCTGTCGGCGCGGCGATCCAGGGCCAGGTGCTGGGCGGCGAGCGCAAGGACGTGCTGCTGCTGGACGTGACCCCGCTGTCGCTGGGCATCGAGACCCTGGGTGGCGTGATGACCAAGATGATCGCCAAGAACACGACCATCCCGACCAAGTTCAGCCAGACCTTCTCGACCGCCGACGACAACCAGCCGGCCGTGACCATCAAGGTGTTCCAGGGCGAGCGCGAGCTGGCCTCGGGCAACAAGAGCCTGGGCGAGTTCAACCTCGAAGGCATCCCGCCGGCACCGCGCGGCACGCCGCAGATCGAGGTGAGCTTCGACATCGACGCCAACGGCATCCTGCATGTGGGCGCCAAGGACAAGGGCACCGGCAAGGAAAACAAGATCACCATCAAGGCCAACTCGGGTCTGTCGGAAGCCGAGATCGAGAAAATGGTGAAGGACGCCGAGGCCAATGCGGCCGAGGACAAGAAGAAGGTCGAGCTGGTGCAAGCCAAGAACCAGGCCGACGGCATGGTGCACAGCGTGCGCAAGTCTGTCCAAGAGCACGGTGACAAGCTGGAAGCCGACGAGAAGGACAAGATCGAAGCCGCGATCAAGGACCTGGAAGAAGCCATCAAGGGCGACGACAAGGCCCAGATCGAAGCCAAGACCGAGACCCTGATGACGGCCAGCCAGAAGCTGGGCGAGAAAATGTATGCCGACGCGCAAGGTGCGCAGGCCGCGGCTCAGGCAGCGGCCGGTGCCGCCGAGCAGCCGCAGCAGGCATCGGCATCCTCGTCCAAGCCGGTTGACGACAATGTGGTCGACGCCGAGTTCAAGGAAGTTAAGGACAGCAAGTAAGCCTGCCCCGGCGCGCCGGCCAGGGGTTTCGACCGCCCCTGTCCCGGCCGCCCAACACCGCCGCGTTCGAGCCCTAGGTCACATCCGAAAAGCTCAGCGCGGCGCATTTGTTTCATTGCCCGGATCCAGCCATGGCAAAGCGCGACTATTACGAGGTTCTCGGTGTGGCGAAGACCGCCAGCGAGGACGAGATCAAGAAGGCCTACCGCAAGCTGGCCATGAAGTACCACCCCGACCGCAACCAGGGCGAGGGTGCGAAGGCCGCGGAAGAGCAGTTCAAGGAGGCCAAGGAGGCCTACGAGATGCTCACCGATGCGCAAAAGCGCGCGGCCTATGACCAGTACGGCCATGCCGGCGTCGACCCCAATATGGCGGGCGGCGGCTTCCGCGGCGGCCCCGAAGGCTTTGGTGGCTTTGCCGAGGCCTTCGGCGACATCTTCGGCGACATCTTCGGCGGCGGCGGCGCTGCCGGCGCCGGCGGCCGGCGCGGTGGCGGCCAGCAGGTGTATCGCGGCAACGACCTCAGCTACGCGATGGAAATCACGCTGGAAGAGGCGGCGCGCGGCAAGGAAAGCCAGATCCGCATTCCCAGCTGGGAAGGCTGTGAAACCTGCAAGGGCACGGGCGCCAAGCCCGGTACCAGTGCCAAGAGCTGCGGCAGCTGCAATGGCTCGGGCACGGTGCATATGCGCCAGGGCTTCTTCTCGATCCAGCAGACCTGCCCGCACTGCCACGGTACCGGCAAGATCATTCCCGACCCCTGCACCGCCTGCAACGGCCAGGGCAAGGTCAAGAAGAGCAAGACGCTGGAAGTCAAGATTCCGGCCGGCATCAACGAGGGCATGCGCATCCGCTCGGCCGGCAATGGCGAGCCCGGCGTCAACGGCGGACCGGCGGGTGATCTCTATATCGAGATCCGCATCAAGCAGCACGAGATCTTCGAGCGCGACGGCGACGATCTGCACTGCACGATGCCGGTGGCGATGACCACGGCCGCGCTGGGCGGCACGATCGAGGTGCCGACGCTGGGCGGCAAGGCAGAGATCGAACTGCCCGAGGGCAGCCAGCATGGCAAGACCTTCCGTCTGCGCGGCAAGGGCATCAAGGGCGTGCGCTCCAGCTACCCCGGCGATCTCTACTGCCATATCAGCGTGGAGACGCCGGTCAAGCTGACCGAGCATCAGCGCAAGCTGCTCAAGGAGCTGGACAAGAGTTTCAAGGACGGCGGCGAGCGCCACTCGCCCAATGCCAAGAGCTGGACCGACCGGGTCAAGGACCTGTTCAAGTAAGCCTGGCGCTCAAGTCCTGCGGGCGCGAGCCGATAGACAGGATGTGAAGAGGTCCGAACTCCCCCCGCGGCCCGACTGCCGGAGGCCCGATGCGTCGCATGGATGACAGCATCCAGAGCGCCAGCGCCCTGGTCATCGACGGCAACGCCAACTCGCGCAGCCTGATGTCGGCCCAGCTGCGCGACCTTGGCGTGGGTACGGTGCGCCAGGCTGTGCGGGTGCGCGATGCGCGGGTCATGCTGGAGCACAAGGCCTACGACATCGTGCTCTGCGACTACCACTTCGAGGGCAGCGGCGCCTCGGGCCAGGACCTGCTGGACGAGCTGCGGCGCGAGCAGCTGCTGCCCTATTCCACCGTCTTCGTGATGGTGACCGGCGAAGCCTCCTATGCGATCGTGGCCGAGGCCGCCGAGGCCGCGCTCGACGCCTATCTCATCAAGCCCTACACCACCGCCTCGCTGGCCGAGCGACTGGCCCATGCGCGCTATCGCAAGCGCGTGCTGAAGGACATCTTCGAAGCGGTGGAGCGTCAGGATTTCGAGACGGCGGCCGGCCATTGCATGCGCCGCTTCGAGGCGCGCGACAAGTTCTGGCTCTACGCCGCCCGCATCGGCGCCGAGCTGCTGCTGCGCCTGAACCGGCATGAGGATGCCCGGCGCATGTACGAGGCCATCATCGAGGCCAAGACCGTGCCCTGGGCGCGGCTCGGCGTGGCCCGCAGCGAGCTGGCCTCGGGCAATCTGGTCGCTGCGCGACGCACGCTGGAGACACTGATCGGTGATCTGCCCAACCATGCCGATTCCTACGATGTGATGGGGCGGGTGCAGATGGAGCAGGGCGAGATCGACGCCGCCCTGGCGACCTACCGCGTGGCCGCCAATCTGACGCCTGGCTGCCTGCTGCGCAGCCAGCGCTGCGGCACGCTGGCCTTCTATGCCGGCCAGCGCGGCGAGGCGCTGAAGCTGCTGGAGCGCACCCTGGTGATGGGCCTGCGCTCCAAGCTCTTCGACATGCTGAGCCTGGTACTGATCGGCCTGCTGCGCTTCGACGCCAAGGACGGCAAGGGCCTGCGCGCGGCCCAGGAAACCATGGGCCATGAGCTGGATCGAAAGCCCAAGTCGCTGCGCCTGCAGCGCTTTGCCACGCTGTTCGAGGGGCTGCGCCACCTGAACGAGCGCCGCGTGGCCGATGCCCTGGACGTGGCTCGGGCACTGAGCCAGCAAGCCCTGGCCGAGGATTTCGACCTGGAGGCCGCCAGCCTGCTGATCGGGCTGTGGGTGCGTGTCGCCGGGCAGGAGCTGCAGCTGGAGGAGATGGGGCCGGTGATGGAGCGACTCGGCCTGCGCTACTGCACCACCAAGGCAGCCACCGAGGTGCTGCTGGCCATGTGCGAGGGCAACGAGCCGGTACAGGCGGCCCTGCGCGACTGCCACAGCCGCATCTTCAGCATCGCCGAAACGGCGATGCGCCATTCGATGCGGGGCAGTGCCGAACAGGGCGTGCGCCTGCTGATCGAACAGGGCCGGCTGACCCGCAATGCCAAGCTGATCGACATGGCCAGTCTGGTGCTCAAGCGCCATCTGGAAAAGATTGAAGATGCCGCGGCCCTCGAGCTCGAAATCGTCGAGCTGCAGCAGCGCTATGTGCTGCCGCTCGGTGGCGGCGCCACCCGGCTGGGCGGCAGCGCCCGCTCGGCCGGCGGGCTAGCGCTGCGCGGCTGATCAGGCCTGGCCTTGGCTGCGGCCGGGGCGCTGCGTCAGAACAGCTCGCCCTGCCCCGCTGCGGCGGGCCGCCGGAACTGGCTCAGATCCAGCACGATGCGCTGCCGGTTCAGCCCCAGCCGGGCACAGGCCTTGTGAAGTCGCTGACGTATCAGCTTGGCCCACAAGCCCTCGCCCTGCATGCGGCTGCCGAAGCGCGGGTCGTTGTCACGACCACCGCGCATCTCGCGCAGCCGCGCCATCACCCGGGCGGCACGCTCGGGCCAGTGCAGCTCCAGCCATTGCTGGAACAGCGGATTGACCTCCCAGGGCAGGCGCAACGGGATGCTGAACGCATGCTGCGCACCGGCCTCGGCCGCAGCCTCCAGCACCCGCTCCAGCTCGGGCTCATTCAGGAACGGAATCAGCGGCGACACGCTGACGCCCACCGGCACCCCCGCCTCGGCCAGGCAGCGCAGCGTGCGCAGCCGGCGTTGCGGTGCGGCGGCGCGCGGCTCCATCAGGCGTGCCAGCGCGGGGTCCAGCGTGGTGATTGAGACATAGACCGCGGCCAGGCCACGCTGCGCCATGGGCACGATCAGATCGAGATCGCGCTCCACGCCGGCCGACTTGGTGAGCAGCGAAAACGGGTGGGCGCAGTCGGCGAGCACGGTGATCAGGGCCCGGGTAAGCCCCAGACGGCGCTCCACCGGCTGATAGGCATCGGTGGCGCTGCCCAGGCACAGCAGCTTGGGGCGATAGGCCGGGCTGGCCAGGGCCTCGCGCAGCCGCTCCGCGGCGTTCATCTTGGCCACGATGCGGGTTTCGAAGTCCAGGCCCGGCGAGAGGTTCAGATAGCTGTGGGTGGGCCGGGCAAAACAGTAGATGCAGCCCGTCCTTATCTAGGACACGCACTTGCACAAAAGTGTGTGTCATCGGGGGAGGCTCGAGTAGCGAAGCCAGCGCCCGGCGCCGGCCGCCGATGGAGATGGACAGTCCCCGCCTCTGCGGCGACTTAGACAGTGACGTCTAGGCCTCGCGAAATTCTTCCTGCAACGGCCGCAGCCAGTTGAATCGCTTGGCGCTGCTCGCCCGCGATCCTGGACCGACTCGCAACGGCATCACCAAGCTTGAGGGTGGCTGCCAAATCCCGGGCAGCTGCAAGCTGCTCCGGAACCGAATGATCCATAGAGATCAGCATTCTCAGGATCTGCATCTGCCCGCAGGCGGTATCGATACTTAACCTCAAGGTCCTCCCAGCCGAACTAACTGGCTGTACTTGCAGAACGAGCGCTCCTAGCAAGTCATCCAAATCCAGTATCAGTCTCGCGATGGACGTCAATTCCATAGGGGCTCAGGCAGTCAAGATTTACGCGAGCGGCATCAGCATGACAAAAGCCACGCCATTATCTCGATTCTCTGCGGCGATTGTCGATCTCATTGCAATCAAATAGGAACGCGCCGCATAGAGGCCCAGCCCGCGACTACGTGGGTCCTGACTGTCGCTAGTCCTGTACTGGAATATTGACTTCAATCGATCAGTGGGAATGACCGAACCGTCATTGACCTGCAACCCGCCACGCCTACCACGGCAATAGAGAAGAATCCGCGCAACTGATAGGAAGCGCGATGCGCAAGAGCAGATTCACAGACGAGCAAGTCATCGGGTTTGCGCAAGCATCAACCCGATATGTGGGTCAGTTACCCGACCGATCTGCCAGTCGGCCGTATGCAATATTGAGATCAAGTCGCCGCTCCCCGATCGATATGCTTACAGGAACTTCCGTGGCTACGACCTAACGCGTCGCTTGCTGTCATCTTAACGATTCGAAATGTTGTCGAAGCGTCGCACCACCCAGCAATCGCCCTCGGCGGCGGGAAGGCGATGGCTGATCAACACGGGAGTAGGCCGAGCGGCACCAGCCCGGCCGGTCCGTGAGAGTCGATGCACGTGTCCGGTGCGTGACGAGCGCGCCTTTGCGGGCTCTACTGCCGCAGTCGCCCCGACGGGAGCGGACCACGAATGCGGTTAGCTTCATTCCGGCCAATGTTGATAGTCCGGCCGTGGCGAAGTGTCTGCGTGGCAAGTCGATCGGACCGTGCCTTTGCGCCCTCGTCGGGCATCGCGGCACCGTGGGCGACACCATTCTGCACGCCAAATTATGGCGTTTTCCCATAATTTAACTTCCCTCTGATCCTGTCCGGTTACGTGCGCAACCGCTGCAGGATGAGAAACCAGCTTCACAGTGAAAAGTACCAGTTGTTCCTTGGGGAGCTGAATGCCCTCAGGGCGGAGGCTGGGTGTTGGCGCCGACTGAAATTTGACCCACCCGTGAGGGCTCTGCCGACCGAAATTTGACCCAGGTGTTCAACCTACCCTGCCCGAGATATCCACAGCTGGGCGGGGGTGTGAGGAGTGATCACCAT
>JAYRSJ010000004.1:0-41781 GCA_041920215.1 Burkholderiaceae bacterium
TCACCCCTATCCACAGCTCATCCGCTAGTTTTGCAACACTAGTCGGTTCGGACCTCCAGCACCTGTTACGGTACCTTCATCCTGGCCATGGATAGATCACTTGGTTTCGGGTCTACACCCAGCGACTAATTCGCCCTATTCGGACTCGATTTCTCTACGGCTTCCCTATTCGGTTAACCTCGCCACTGAATGTAAGTCGCTGACCCATTATACAAAAGGTACGCAGTCACCCTTGCGGGCTCCTACTTTTTGTATGCATGCGGTTTCAGGATCTATTTCACTCCCCTCCCGGGGTTCTTTTCGCCTTTCCCTCACGGTACTTGTTCACTATCGGTCGATTACGAGTATTTAGCCTTGGAGGATGGTCCCCCCATATTCAGACAGGATTTCACGTGTCCCGCCCTACTCTATTCGCGCCTAGTTCCACAATCGACATTTCTCATACGGGGCTATCACCCGCTATGGCCGGACTTTCCATTCCGTTCTGATATGCCAACTGCTAAAACGCGAGGGCTACTCCGATTTCGCTCGCCACTACTTTCGGAATCTCGGTTGATGTCTTTTCCTCGAGCTACTGAGATGTTTCAGTTCACCCGGTTCGCCTTGCATGCCTATGTATTCAGCATGCAATACCTCTCGCGAGGTGGGTTTCCCCATTCGGAAATCTCCGGATCAAAGCTAATTTGCCAGCTCCCCGAAGCTTATCGCAGGCTATCACGTCCTTCGTCGCCTGTAATCGCCAAGGCATCCACCACATGCACTTAGTCACTTGACCCTATAACTTTGACAGCGCTGACTGCACTGTCGTCAAGGACTCCATCCAATCTTGTTTCATTGGATGGTTTATTGAGTATTCACGCGTTACGCCGTTCTTCATACCTAAACAATTTCTTGCTCAGTTGAAGTCTATGTTTGACGCAATCAAAATGTTGCCGACGGCACGGTGCCGCTATCCCCTTTACGAGACGCTTAGCTTTCCGTCGACAACGCTGATTCGACTCTACAAATTGTTAAAGAACAACAGCCGACTTATTTAAAAGTCCAAGACTGGCAAACCACAATGGCCTCATAGCCGCTGTGGTTTGCCAACCCTATCATGAGTGAACTGGTGGAGGATGACGGGATCGAACCGACGACCCCCTGCTTGCAAAGCAGGTGCTCTCCCAGCTGAGCTAATCCCCCGGGATCTTCTTCAGGCCTTGCGGCTTGACTTCCGTGGTGGGTCTGGCTGGATTCGAACCAGCGACCCCCGCCTTATCAAGACGGTGCTCTAACCGACTGAGCTACAGACCCACGTGTTTTCTACATGCGCCTGTCTCAGCTTCGTGGCCCCTTACTCACCGTCTAGGCCAGCTCGCCAGGCTCACGCTTTATTCACTCACTGTTGTGTTACAGCCGATAAGTGTGGGCGCTTAAAAATGAGTCGTATGGATCTCGCTCATGCCCAATCACAAGTGACTGAACCGTGGCTCGATCTAATCTAGAAAGGAGGTGATCCAGCCGCACCTTCCGATACGGCTACCTTGTTACGACTTCACCCCAGTCACGAACCCTGCCGTGGTAATCGCCCTCCTTGCGGTTAGGCTAACTACTTCTGGCAGAACCCGCTCCCATGGTGTGACGGGCGGTGTGTACAAGACCCGGGAACGTATTCACCGCGGCAAGCTGATCCGCGATTACTAGCGATTCCGACTTCACGCAGTCGAGTTGCAGACTGCGATCCGGACTACGACCGGGTTTCTGGGATTAGCTCCCCCTCGCGGGTTGGCAGCCCTCTGTCCCGGCCATTGTATGACGTGTGTAGCCCTACCCATAAGGGCCATGATGACCTGACGTCATCCCCACCTTCCTCCGGTTTGTCACCGGCAGTCTCATTAGAGTGCCCTTTCGTAGCAACTAATGACAAGGGTTGCGCTCGTTGCGGGACTTAACCCAACATCTCACGACACGAGCTGACGACGGCCATGCAGCACCTGTGTCCAGGTTCTCTTTCGAGCACTCCCACATCTCTGCAGGATTCCTGGCATGTCAAGGGTAGGTAAGGTTTTTCGCGTTGCATCGAATTAAACCACATCATCCACCGCTTGTGCGGGTCCCCGTCAATTCCTTTGAGTTTCAACCTTGCGGCCGTACTCCCCAGGCGGTCAACTTCACGCGTTAGCTACGTTACTGAGAAGAAACCCTCCCAACAACCAGTTGACATCGTTTAGGGCGTGGACTACCAGGGTATCTAATCCTGTTTGCTCCCCACGCTTTCGTGCATGAGCGTCAGTACAGGCCCAGGGGATTGCCTTCGCCATCGGTGTTCCTCCGCATATCTACGCATTTCACTGCTACACGCGGAATTCCATCCCCCTCTGCCGTACTCTAGCCATGCAGTCACAAATGCAGTTCCCAGGTTGAGCCCGGGGATTTCACATCTGTCTTGCATAACCGCCTGCGCACGCTTTACGCCCAGTAATTCCGATTAACGCTTGCACCCTACGTATTACCGCGGCTGCTGGCACGTAGTTAGCCGGTGCTTATTCTTCAGGTACCGTCATTAGCCCTCTGTATTAGAGAAAGCCGTTTCTTCCCTGACAAAAGCGGTTTACAACCCGAAGGCCTTCTTCCCGCACGCGGCATGGCTGGATCAGACTTGCGTCCATTGTCCAAAATTCCCCACTGCTGCCTCCCGTAGGAGTCTGGGCCGTGTCTCAGTCCCAGTGTGGCTGGTCGTCCTCTCAGACCAGCTACAGATCGTCGGCTTGGTAGGCCTTTACCCCACCAACTACCTAATCTGATATCGGCCGCTCCAATTGCGCGAGGTCTTGCGATCCCCCGCTTTCACCCTCAGGTCGTATGCGGTATTAGCTGCTCTTTCGAGCAGTTATCCCCCACAACTGGGCACGTTCCGATACATTACTCACCCGTTCGCCACTCGTCGCCAGGTTGCCCCGCGTTACCGTTCGACTTGCATGTGTAAGGCATGCCGCCAGCGTTCAATCTGAGCCAGGATCAAACTCTACAGTTCGATCTTGATTTACTCAACGGAATCGACTTAAACCATTTACATAGCTTAAATCTAATTTCCGTGAGCGTTTAAAGTCCAAGAGACCTGATACTTGTCACCAAGCACCAAAACTCACCTTCAAACGCCCACGCTTATCGGCTGTGAATTCTTAAAGAACATCACCAAAACAAAAGATCTGCCTTTCGCTTTAGCGCGCTAACCAGTGATTAGCAAAGAACGAGATTATGACCTGTTTTTATCAAACTCGTCAAGCACTTTGCAGAAGATTTTTTCTTCAACATCGCGACTCTTGTCCTGACCCTCGCGGCCCTTGCCCTGCCGCCCCTAAGAGCAGCTGCATCAGCAGCGAAGCCCTCGACTGTAGCACAAGATTTTCTGACTTGGCAACACCCCACAGCATTTGGCTTGCAGCGGCCAGGGCTACTGCTGGGCCAACATCTGTTCAGCCGTCCGCTGTGGGTCTTCGGAGCTCAGGATCGCAGGCAGCGCAGCTGACAGGCGACGCGTGTCGGCACGCAATATGCGCTGTTTTACAAGCGGTATCTGAGACGGATGCATAGAGAAGCTGCGCAAACCCATTCCCAGCAGCAGTTCAGTGAATGCGGCATCGCCGGCCATTTCGCCGCACACGCTCACGCCCTTGCCTGCCGCACACGCCTGAGAAATCACGCTGGCAATCAGTTGGAGGATGGCCGGGTGCCAGGGATCGTAGAGGTGCGCAACGGTTTCGTCTGCGCGATCGATGGCCAATGTGTATTGAATCAAGTCGTTCGTGCCAATAGAGACGAAGTCAACATGCGGCAAGAGCAAAGGCAACATCACGGCTGCCGCAGGAATCTCGATCATTACCCCCAGCTCGACCCGGGTGTAGGCCTGAGCCGCGTCATCCAGTTGCTGCTTGACGCGAGTGATCGTTTCATGAATTTGCCGAATCTCCGATAGGTGGGCCACCATAGGTATGAGCAGCTTGAGCTTGCCATGTGCGCTGGCTCGATAGATTGCACGCAGTTGACGCCTGAACATGGCGGGCTCCGCCAAGCTCCAGCGTATCGCCCGCAGACCCATGGCCGGATTGAGCACATGTTCATGCCGCAGCTCGCTCGCGCTCATACGCTCCAGCGGCTTGTCTGCACCGACATCAACCGTGCGAATCGTGACCGGCATGCCCCGCATCGCCTCAACCGCCGCACGGTAGGCCTCAAACTGCTCATCTTCCGACGGCAACTCCCCGCCGCGATTCATGAACAGGAACTCGCTGCGGAACAGCCCCACCCCAGTCGCACCAGCATCGACTGCGGCCACGGCGTCTGCGGGCAGTTCGATATTCGCATGCAGTTCCACCCGCTCGCCGTCCAGCGTCACCGCTGGTGTATGGCGCAGCCGGGTGAGCCGCGCCCGCTCCAGCTCACTCTGACGCTGGCGGAAGCGGTACTCCTCCAGCACGATGGGCGAGGGATTGACGATCACCGCCCCGAGATCGCCATCAATGATGACCCAGTCATCCTGGCGTATCAGGCGACTCGCTTCGCGTGTCCCGACTACCGCAGGAATGTCCAGACTCCGCGCCACAATGGCGGTATGCGAGGTCTTCCCGCCGATGTCGGTCACGAACCCGTGGAAGACGCTGCGCTTGAACTGCAGCATGTCGGCCGGGGCAATGTCGGCAGCGACCAGCAACAGCGGATCCTCGCCGGCAAAATCCCTTTGCACGATGCCGGCCGCACCGCTCGGATTCAAGCCCTGCTCGCGCGACAGCGCTCCGATGATGCGTTCGACCACCTGCTCCAGATCGGCCTTGCGCTCGCGCAGGTAGTCATCCTCCATCTCATCAAACTGCCGCGCCAGCACCTCAAGCTGAGCGGACAAAGCCCATTCGGCGTTGTAATGCCGCTCCACGATCCATTGCTTAGTCGCGCCGGTTAGGGCCTCGTCGTGCAGCAACATCAGGTGTACGTCAAGCAAGGCCGCGAGCTCGTGCGGCGCGTCACTGGGTAGCTCGTTCTTCAGCGTCTCCAGTTCGTCCACCACCTCGTCCCGCGCCCGCATGCAGCGCTGTATCTCGCCGTCGATATTGGTCGGGTCAATGAAGTAGTGCGCTACATCGACGCGGCTGGACGCAACAAGCACTGCGCGACCGATCGCCACGCCGCGCGAAACCGGGATGCCGAAGACCTGGAAGCTCATGCGCCGACTGTAGCAGCGGCCTCCCTTCATCAAGTCGTCACTGCAGGGTCATGGCTCCGTCATCGCCAGCCGCCAGCATTCGTTGCGACCATCCACGACAAGGCCCGCTCATGAGGGATATCCCGCTGCCCACCCTGCCCTTCGCCGATCTGCGCATGCCCAACGGACCTGGGCGTCCGGTACGCAGCCAGCCGGAGCGGCTGCACGTCAGCTGGGCGCGCTGCAGCGAGGAGGTGCGTGAAGCACAGCGCCTACGCTACCAAGTCTTTGCCTTGGAAATGGGGGCGAGACTGTCGG
Organism: Burkholderiaceae bacterium; assembly: GCA_041920215.1. Lineage (GTDB taxonomy): Bacteria > Pseudomonadota > Gammaproteobacteria > Burkholderiales > Burkholderiaceae_C > JAYRSJ01. Next base: position 5,495 of record JAYRSJ010000004.1, read on the forward strand.
TCCCCCCGGGCACGCCGGCCGGCCACGATGTCGACACATTTGACGCCTTCTGCGAGCACCTGCTGGTACGTCGCCAAACCGAGAACGAAGCACCAGGGCCGGTCATCGGCACCTACCGGGTCCTGACGCCAGCCGCAGCACGTCGCGCCGGCGGCTTCTACAGCGAAACCGAGTTCGACCTCACCCGGCTGCGTGGTATGCGCTCACGCATGGTCGAACTGGGCCGCGCTTGCGTGCATCCCGAATACCGCAACGGCGGCGCCATCCTGGCACTGTGGGGTGCCTTGGCCGAATTCATGCTCCGCAACGAACTCGACACGATGATCGGTTGCGCCAGCATCAGCATGCGCGACGGCGGCCACTACGCCGCAAGCCTTTGGAAACAGTTGGCGGCCGCCCATCTGGCGCCGATAGAAAAGCAGGTGCGTCCACGCCTGCCCCTGCCCGTTGACGAACTGCGCCAGGATCTAGCCGCCGAACCGCCTGCCCTGATACGTGGCTATCTCCGCTGTGGCGCCAAGGTACTGGGTGCGCCGGCCTGGGATCCCGACTTCAACACCGCCGACCTCCCCTTGCTGATGTGCATTCAGGATCTGCCAGCTCGCTTCAAGCGACAAATGCTGCCCTAAGTCCGACCTACTGACCTTCGCCGAACTTGTCGTTGACAAGATCGGTAATGGCCTGCTGGGCCGCCTGTTCATCAGGACCATCTGTCTCCAGCTCGACCTGTGAGCCCAATCCGGCCGCCAACATCATCACGCCCATGATGCTCTTGGCATTGACACGCCGGCTGTTGCGACTCAGGAAGACCTCGCATTGAAAACTGCCTGCCAACTTGGTCAGCTTGGCCGACGCGCGGGCATGCAGGCCCAGTTTGTTGCTGATAGTGAGAGTGGACTTGAGCATCGTGTCAGGAGGGCTTGTCTGCAGACGAATCTGGTTCGATCGGGACGATGCCCTTGGCGCCGCCCTCACTGGCGCGATGTACCAGCACATCCAGCGGCTCGCCGGCGTAGCACAGCGAACGCCACAGCATGGGCACATTGACACCGCTGACCACGCGCAGATGACCTTCATCGCCAGCCAGCAGTCTTAGAGCACCGTTGCAAGGGGTGGCGCCAAAGGCATCGGTCAGCACGAGGGTGTCGCGGTCGCCAGCGGCGGCCAGTTTGGCGCGCGCCTCAGCTTCGACATCCTCTGCCGACATTTGCGGCGTGACATCCAGCACATCCAGCTGGGCCGTACAGGCTGGAAAGGCGTGCTCAGCCACCTGCTTCAGCGCAGAGGCCAGCGGTGCATGAGCGATCAACAACAATCCAGTCATGCCCGCATTATCCCCGCAGCCGGACCACGCAGCGGTGCGCCGGGCAAGGCACTCAGCGGTTCAGTCGCAAGGAGGAGAGAAAAGTCTCCCAGGTCGCCGCGTCCGTGCTCTTGCCCATCAGCACCAGCTGATAGACGCGCAGCCCGCGGGCGAACACCGCCACACGCGCCTGCTGGGCGCCTGCCTTCCAGAGCTGCTGCTGGGCCTGCGCATAGGCGCTCATGCCCGGGATCGCCAACGCCGAGGGTGGCTCAGCGCTGGCCTGCAGCTTGCGGCCCAGCGATTCCCGCATCGCCTGCAGCGCTGGCCCGACCAGGGCCGGATCCTGGATCTCGGCCCAGGAGAGCGAAAAGCTCAATCCCTCGGCCTTGCAGACCGCCAGACCCGCGCCCGTACGGCTGTCGATCTCGGGCTTGCAGGGAAACAGCAACGCCAGTTCGGCACCCGCCGGCCTGATTTCGCGCCAGTCCAGGCCCGGCGCACAGGCCGATAGGCCCAATGCCAGAACAAGCATGCTGCAGCGAGTTTTCATCATCGCGGCATTATCGGCCGCCGGCCTCTCGGCGGCCCCGGGGCCTGACGCACAATCGCTCCATGCAAGACCCGACCCTCATCCCCGGCGGCGCCCTCGCAGGCGTGCGCGTCCTGGATCTCTCCCGCGTGCTGGCCGGCCCCTGGTGCACCCAGACCCTGGCCGACCTGGGAGCTGACGTGATCAAGGTGGAACGTCCCGGCAGCGGCGACGACACCCGCGGCTGGGGGCCGCCCTATCTGAAGGACCGCAACGGCCAGAACAGCAGCGAGGCCGCCTACTATCTGGCGGCCAACCGCAACAAGCGATCGGTCGCGATCGATATCGCGACGCCCGAGGGCCAGGCCCTGGTGCGACAGCTGGCCGGCACCGTAGATGTGCTGGTCGAGAACTTCAAGGTCGGTGACCTGGCGCGCTATGGACTGGATGCTCAGAGCCTGCTGGCCGAACATCCTGGCCTGGTGATCTGCTCCATCACCGGCTTCGGTCAGACCGGTCCCTACAAGGACAGGGCAGGCTATGACTATGCGGTGCAGGGCATGGGCGGCCTGATGAGCGTCACCGGCGAACGCGACGATCTGCCTGGCGGCGGGCCGCAGAAGGTGGGGGTCGCTGTGGCGGACCTGTTCACCGGCCTGTACGCCACGGTGGCCATCCTGGCCGCCTTGCGCCATCGCGATGCCACCGGCCAGGGCCAGGTGATAGACATGGCCTTGTTCGATACGCAGCTGGCCATGCTGGCCAATCTGGGCAGCAACTATCTATGCAGCGGACAGGCACCGCGTCGCATGGGCAATGCCCATGCGAACATCGTGCCCTACCAGGTCTTCGAGGCCAGCGATGGCCATCTGATCATCGCGGTCGGCAATGACAGCCAGTTCGCCAAGCTAGCCGATTTGGCCGGTCGGCCAGAATGGGCGCAGGATCCACGGTTCGTGCGCAATGCCGACCGTGTGCAGCATCGCGAAGTCCTGGTGCCCGAGATCGCAGCGGTGATCAAGACCCGCACGCGCGACAGCTGGCTGGCCGGGCTGGAGGCCGCCAAAGTACCCTGCGGCGCCATCAACAATCTAGCCGAGGCCTTTGCCGACCCGCAGGCCCAGGCCCGAGGCATGACGGTCAGCCTGCCGCATCCGCTCAGTGACGAGCTGCGCCTGGTGGCCAGCCCCATGCGCTTGTCCGCCACCCCGGTCAGCTATCGCAGGGCACCGCCGCTGCTGGGCCAGCACAGCAGCGATGTGCTGCAGGAGTTGGGCTGCAGCCCGACGCAGATCGCTTCACTGATGGCCCTGGGCATCATCCAGCAAGGCGACGCAGCGTGACATAGTGCGCAGGCCAGTGCCGCGCGGCCTGGCTGGCGCTAGCTTTTCCCCGACTCGGGGGATGGACACTGGCCAGACCGACCGAGACCATGGCGGCCGCCCTGGCCTCTGCCGCGGGCCCTGAGTCCGCTTCCGAAAACCGCCGAATCCCAGCCCGCCCGCCGCCCTCATGCCCCCTCAGCCGCCCGCTCCACCGGCCAGTCTCAGTGGCGCCGCCAACGATATGGCGCCGGGGCCCAGCCATGCCCAGTGGGCGGAGATCGTCCAGCAACTGGGCGCGGAGATCGCCGGCCCCTTGAGCACCGCGCTGGAGCGCATCCACAACCTGGTCGTCAGCGGTCAGATCGACCGTCAAGGCCTGCGCGCGCTGCGCGAAAGCGTGGCCCAGGCCCGCGAAGCGGGCATGGTCGGCCAGCAGCTGGCTAGGCTGGCGTCCGGCCGCATCAAGCTGGCGCGCGAACGCCTGCACCTGACGCAATTGCTACGCGGCGTGCTGGCCCAGCGCAGCCGTGAAACCCAGGCACGTGGCATACAGATACGCCAGGCACTCAAGCCGGTCGAGGTGATTGGCGATGCCTCGCTCATGTTCGCCCTGCTCAATGCCTTGATGGACTGGGCACTGGCCTGCACCCACTCCTCCATCGATCTGCGCCTGGACCTGACCCCCTGGCCTGCCAAGGTCCGCCTGCTGTGCCGCTTCGCCCATCGCTCGCTGGATCTGATCGAGCAAGCGCGCCAGACCGAAGCCCCCGCAGCACTGGATTCGCTGGCTTGGCGCCTGCTGGAGCAAACCGCCCTGACCATGGGCGTGCTGCCGCTGCGCGAGGACGAGGCCGGCATCACCGTGCTGACGCTGGAGTTCCCCCAGACCGCCGGCGACGAGCCCGGCAGCAGCACGGCAGGCGCGCGCCCCGAGGCCGAGAGCGAGCTGAGCCTGCATGGCAACTCCAAGCCCTTGGCCGGTTGCCATCTGCTGATCATCACGCCACGCCGCGAGCTGCGCGGCCAGCTGCAGGCGGCCATCCGCCATATGGGCCTGATCGTCGATATGGTCAACACGGTCGAAGAAGCCCTGCAGTTCTGTCGCGAGGGTTTGCCGCACGGCATCGTCTTCGAGGCTGCGTTGCGCGGGCCCGCCCTGACCGAGCTGCGCAACGAGCTGCGCCGCGAGGTGCCGGAGTTCAGCTTCATCGAAGTGCTGGATGAAGAGCATCTCACCCAGCTCTCCACCGCCACCGCCGACACCATGGCCCGCATCTCGCGACTGCATCTTGCCGATGCCCTGCCCTCAGTGCTGCTGTTCGAGCTGTCCAGGGCGATGTGAGGCTGCTCAGGCAGCAGCGGGAGGGCTGCACTAAACTCTCCACCCATGAAGCTGCCCCGATTCCTCGCCCCGGTCCTGCTGCTCGCCGCCCTGGCTGGTGCTGGCCTGCTCGCCTATCAGAGCCTGGCCGTGCGCGATATGGCGCCCCAGGTCCAGTATGTGCTGCTCAACGGCGAACAGCGCGACTCCAACCAGTGGCAGGGCAAAGTGATGCTGGTGAACTTCTGGGCCACCAGCTGCGCCACCTGCGTCAAAGAAATGCCCGAGATCGTGGCCACCCACGAGAAGTTCAAGGCGCGCGGGTTCGACACCCTGGCAGTGGCGATGAGCTACGACCCGCCAGCCTATGTGGCACGCTTCGCCGAGAGCCGCAAGCTGCCATTCGGTGTGGCGATCGACAACACCGGCAACATCGCCAAGCAGTTCGGCGAGATCCGCCTGACCCCCACCACTTTGCTGATCAACAAGCGCGGTGAAGTCATCAAGCGCTATGTGGGCGAACCCGATTTCGCCGCCCTGCATGGGCTGATCGAGCAGTTGCTGGCCGAAGGCTGAAGCAGGCACTGCTGGTACCCCCCCGCAAAAAGAGCCGCAACCGCGGCTCTTTCCCTTTGAGCGCAGCGGACTCAGACGCCGGCGGCGTGAGCCTGCTGGTCGGCGTGGTAGCTGGAGCGCACCATCGCACCAACGGCCGCATGGCTGAAGCCCATCTTGTAGGCCTCGGCCTCGAACATCTTGAAGGTGTCCGGGTGCACATAGCGGCGCACCGGCAGATGATGCCCCGAGGGTGCGAGATACTGGCCTATGGTCAGCATGTCGATATTGTGGGCACGCATATCCCGCATCACCTGCAGCACTTCCTCATCGGTTTCGCCCAGGCCCACCATGATGCCGCTCTTGGTCGGCACGCCCGGCACTTCGTCCTTGAAGCGCTTGAGCAGGTTCAGTGAAAAAAGGTAATCCGAGCCCGGGCGTGCTTCCTTGTACAGACGCGGCGCGGTTTCCAGATTGTGGTTCATCACATCCGGCGGCGCGGCCTTCAGGATGTCCAGCGCACGGTCCATGCGGCCGCGGAAATCGGGCACCAGCACCTCGATCTGCGTGCTCGGGCTCAGTTCGCGGACCCTGCGGATGCAGTCGGCGAAATGGCCGGCACCGCCGTCGCGCAGATCGTCGCGATCCACGCTGGTGATCACCACATACTTCAGTTTCAGCGCCGCAATCGTCTTGGCCAGGTTGAGCGGCTCATCCGCATCCAGCGGATCCGGCCGGCCGTGGCCCACGTCACAGAAGGGGCAGCGTCGGGTGCACTTGTCACCCATGATCATGAAGGTGGCCGTGCCCTTGCCGAAGCACTCGCCGATATTGGGGCAGGAGGCCTCCTCGCAGACGGTGTGCAGCTTCTGCTCGCGCAGAATCTGCTTGATCTCGTAGAAGCGGGTGCTGGGCGAACCGGCCTTGACGCGTATCCAGTCCGGCTTTTTCAGCACCTCGGCGGGCACGACCTTGATCGGGATGCGTGCGGTCTTCGCCTGGGCTTTTTGCTTGGCGCTGGCGTCGTAATCGGCGCCGGACTTGGCTTCGTGGGTGATGTTTTCGGTTGCCATCGCAGGGCTGTTCGGTTTCAGCGGCTCAGCTGCGCCACCAGGCGTTCGCCGAAGCGCTGGGCCACCGTGGGCCAGTCGGTAAAGACCCGCAGTGTAGCCAGGTCCACCGTCGCCAGACCTGCGTAGCCGCAAGGGTTGATGCCGGCAAAGGGTCGCAGGTCCATCGCCACATTCAGCGCCACACCGTGGTAGCTGCAATGGCGGCTGATCTTGATGCCCAGGGCCGCAATCTTGCCCAGGCCCCTGAAGGGGTCGGCCGGCAGGGCGGGACCGATGAGGGCCGCATGGGCCGACGGTTCGTCCAGCCGTACATATATGCCGGGCGCACCTGCCACCCGGTGGCCGGTAATGCCGAAGCTGTCCAGGGTCTGGATCACCGCCGTCTCCAGCCGGTACACATACTCCCGCACATAGATACCCAGGCGCTGCAGGTCGACCAGGGGATAGGCCACCACCTGACCGGGGCCGTGATAGGTCACCTGGCCACCGCGGTTGGTCTGCACGATGGGAATGCCGGCCGGGTTCAGCACATGGCCCGCCTGGCCGGCCAGGCCCTGGGTATAGACCGGCGGATGCTCGCAGAGCCAGAGTTCGTCGTCCGTGGCCGCGCTCCGGGCCTCGGTGAAAGCGCGCATCGCCGCCAGCGTGGGCTCGTAATCGACGAGCCCCAGATTCTTCACAATCATGCGGCAATGGTAGCGCCCGAGGCCACAAGCTTGCCCGTGCAGCCAGCCGCCGCCTGGTGTACCGTCGCAGCCTAGCCCGGAGGCGTCCCCGCGCCCCGTCCTCAGCCCAGCAAGGAAGCCCCATGCGCCTGCCCACGATCGGCCTGCTGTCACTGCTGCTGGCCGGGGCCGTCCAGGCCCAACTCTCGACGTCCAGCCCCTTGAACGAGGCGCTGCAGGCCTATGAGCGCGGCGACACCGAGGCGGCCGCGCGCCGCTTCGCCGAGATGGCCAGCCAGGATCAGGCGCTGGCGCAGTACAACCTGGCGATGATGCATATCCGGGGCGAGTTGAAGAAGCCCGATCTGGCCGGGGCCCGCCGGCTGCTGGAGCGCGCGGCCGAGCTCAAGCTGGTCAGGGCGCAACTGGCCCTGGGCCAGTTTCATGAGCAGGGCCTGGCCGGCCGCCAGGATCTGCCCGCTGCCATGCGCTGGTATGCGCTGGCAGCGGCACAAGGCAGTGTCGATGCCCAGGTCGAGCTGGCCACCGGCTACTACCTGGGACGCGGTCTCAAGCGGGATATGAGCCAGGCCGCGCACTGGTACCGCGAAGCGGCCAAGAGCGGCGACGTCGGTGCACAGTATCTGCTGGCTTCCATGTATGAGCGCGGCCTGGGGGTGCCTCGCGATCTGCGGCTGGCGCGCTACTGGTACGCGGCGGCGGCCGACAATGGCGACGAGGCCGCGCCCGGCAAGCTCAAGGAAATGGACGCCCGTCTCGCCGCTGGCACCTGAGCCCGCTCAGAGCACCACCTTGACCATGGGGTGGGTGCTCAGCGTGCGGTAGAGCTCATCGAGCTGCTCGCGGCTGGTCGCGGTGATGGTGATGGTCAGCCCCAGATAGTTGCCGGCCTTGCTAGGGCGACGCTCTATCGTGGCCGGATCGAAGCCGGGGTCGAAATTCTGGGCCACCACAGCAATGGCATCGACAAAGCCCTCGACATGAGCACCCATCACCTTGATTGGGAAGCGCGAGGGGTATTCGATCAGTGATTCTTCGGGCGGAATGATTCGGTTCATCGGATGCGTTCTTCTAGATGGATTGGAGCAGCTTGGCGCGCTGATAGGCTTCATACAGCCGGCCGAATACCGGCCCAGGCTTGCCGCGCAGCGCACCATGTCCCACCGGCTCGTGGTCCAGGCTGGTCACGGCCAGCACCTCCTTGGTGGCCGAGGTCAGGAGGACTTCGTCGGCGCTGCTCAGCTCGGCCTCGCTGATGGGGCGCAGGTTGTAGCCTATGCCGCATTCCTCGCAGAGTTCGCGCATCAGCTCGATGCGTATGCCCTCGAGCACATGCTCGCTGCGCGGCGGCCCCAGCAGGGCTCCCTCGCGGACGATCCACACATTCGATGCCGAGGCCTCGGTCAGATGGCCGTCGCGCAGCAGGATGGTCTCGGCCGCACCCTGGTCGGCCGAAATCTGGCGCGCCAGCACATTGCCCAGCAGCGAGATGCTCTTGATATCGCCGCGCTCCCAGCGAAAGTCGCGCGCCGTGATGCAAGCCACGCCATGGTGGCGCTCCTCGGCGCTGGGCAGGCGTGCCGGGCTGCTGTAGGCAAACACGGTCGGAGCTATGCCCTGGGGCATCTGGTGATTGCGCGGCGCCACGCCGCGCGTCACCTGCAGGTAGAGCCACTGGTCGGCGCTGTCCGTCGCGGCCACCAGCCGGCGGGCGATGGCCAGCCATTCGGCCCGGACCATGGGCGCCTCGATGCGCAGCTTGGCCATGCTGCGCTCCAGCCGCTCCATATGGGCCTCGAAGCGGAACAGCCGCCGGCCATAGACCGGCACCATCTCGTAGACCCCGTCGCCGAAGATGAAGCCCCGGTCCATCACCGAAACCTTGGCCTCGGCCAGCGGACCGTAGTCACCGTTCAGATAGCACAGCACCTCGGGCAAGCCAGTCATGCGCTTCTCCTGCTTGATGATGAATCAGCGGGTGGACAAGGCCCGAGCTTACGCCCGAGTGCGCGCAGATTACTTGATCCAGAGCCGGATCGCGTCCCAGGCCCGGCCGAAGATGCCGGCCAGCGGCACCTCCTCCAGCACCACCAGCGGCACCTCGGCCACCGGCGTACCGCCGGCCGTCGTGACCCGCAGCACGCCCACGCGCTGGCCGGCGGCCAGCGGCGCAACCAGCGGATCGGTGCGCTCGATGCGGGTCTGCAGCTTGCCCCCCTCACCGCGCGGCACCGCCACGAACACCGCCTCGGCCGAACCCAGCTTGGCCTCGGGCTTGGCACCCTTCCAGACCGGCACGCTGCTGACGGACTGGCCCTTGTCGAACAGGCGCACCGCATCGAAGTCGGCATAGCCCCAGTTGAGCAGCTTCTGGGTCTCGTTGGCCCGTGCTTCCTTGGAGGCCGTGCCCATCACCACGCTGATCAGGCGGCGCTTGCCGTTGGGGAAATCGCGCTGGGCGCTGGTGATCAGGCAGTAGCCGGCCGCCTCGGTGTAGCCGGTCTTGAGGCCGTCGACGCTGGGGTCGCGGCCCAGCAGCAGATTGCGGTTGTGCTGGCGGATCTTGTTGTAAGTGAACTCTCGCTGCGAGTAGTAGCCGTAGTATTCGGGGAAGTCGCGGATCAGCTGGGCGGCGATCACTGACAGATCGCGGGCGCTGCTCTTGTGGCCCGGCTCGGTCATGCCGGTGACGTTCTTGAACTCGGTGTTCTTCAGACCCCAGGCCTTGGCCTGGCGGTTCATCATCGCGACGAACTGCTCCACCGTGCCGCCCACACCCTCGGCCAGCGCCACCGAGGCGTCGTTGCCGCTCTGGATGATCATGCCGCGCAGCAGCTCATCGACCTTTGGGCGCATCGTGGTGTTGATGAACATCAGCGACGGGTCACCCTTGCGCTCATCCCAGGCGCGCACCGAAACGGGTAGCTCCTGTTCCAGCGTCAGTTTCTTGTCGCGCAGCGCACCGAAGACCACATAGGCCGTCATCAGCTTGGTCAGCGAGGCCGGATCCTGGGGTTGGTCGGCATCGCGCTCGGCCAGCACCTTGTTGGCGGTCACGTCCAGCAGCAGGTAGTTGCGGGCGGCGATATCGGGCGGCTGGGGAGCCTGGGCCAGGGACGAAAAGGCGCTGGCAGCAGCCAGCGCAAAGGCAATCAAACGCTTCATCGAGTGAGTCTCAGGGAAAGTGCGGCAGCTCAGCGATGCCAGCCGCGCAGAACAATATCCTTGAGCAGCGGCAGCTGCCCATGGAAGAAGTGACCGACGCCGGGCACGACCGTGACCGGCAGGGACTGCGGCCGGGCCCAGTCCAGCACTGCCGCCAGCGGCACGACGTCATCGGCCTCACCATGGATCACCAGGGTGTCGGCCGGCACCAGCGCGGTATCGAAGCGGCTGGTCGCCGGCCCGACCAGCGCGATACGCTCGGCGGGCTGATCGGCCGGCAGCCGGCGTGCCGCCTGCGAGGCCACATAGCCGCCAAAGGAGAAGCCGGCCAGGGCCAGAGGCAGCGCCGGCTGGCGGGCGGCGGCGATCACCGCCAGCGCATCGTCGACCTCGCCACGGCCTTCGTCCCAGGCCCCTTCGGAGCGGCCGATGCCACGGAAGTTGAAGCGCCAGCAGACATAACCCAGCTGCACAAAGGCGCGCGCCAGCGTCTGTACCACCTTGTTGTCCATCGTGCCGCCCTGGGTGGGATTGGGGTGGCAGATCACCACCACACCCCGCACGACCTGACCCTCGGCAGGTCTGTCGACGGCGCATTCGATCTGCCCGGCGGGGCCATCGATCAGCAGCTTTTCGGTGCGCGGATTCACGCCGTCAGCGCCCCACGCTGTCCGGCAGCACCAGGCGCTCGACCACACGGCCATGCTGCAGATGCTGCTCGACGATTTCGTCGATGTCACTGCTGTCCACATAGCTGTACCAGACCGCGTCCGGATAGACGACCGCCACCGGGCCGCCGGCACAACGATCCAGGCAGCCCGACTTGTTGACCCGCACACCGCCCACGCCGGCCAGACCCAGGGCCTTGACGCGCGCCTTGCAATGGTCGAAGCCGGCCTGGGCACCATGCTGGGCGCAGGCGTTCTCGCCGTTATCGCGCTGGTTCAGACAAAAGAAGATGTGACGCTGGAAATAGCTCATGGCCGCGATTGTAGGCAGGGCCGGACAAACCCTAGATCACGCGCGGCTCGCGCCGCACCAGCAGGGCCAGCAGCTGGGCCAGCACGGCAAAGGGCCAGAGCCAGGCCAGCCATTGCACCAGGCCGTAGAAGTTGATGAAACGCCCCTGTTCCCAGGCCGCCAGGGTCTGGGCCAGATAGGGATTGGTCGGTGCCTGGCTGACCAGCGCGATCTGGGCGCAGACCGCGACCAGCCCCGCCGCAGCGGCAGCCCGCCGCGACAGCAAGCACATCGCCAGGCCCAGCAGCGCCCCCAGACCCAGGCCGGGCAGGCTGCTGGGGGTCAGCCAGGCGGAGGCATTCTGCGGTCCGAAGTTCAGCGCCGTCGACAGCGTCATGCCGCTCAGCCCCATCAGCATCGCGCCCGGCACCAGCACCAGACGCTGCCGGCCCGGCCGGGCGATGGCCAAGGCCAGCAGACAGGGCGTCAGTAGCCCCAGGGCTACCGCCAGGGTCTCCACGCCCGGCGGCAGGGCCAGGGTCAGCGGAGGCCGCTGCTCCCATTGCAGCGCCCAGGGCGTGCCGGTCACGGCGTCGGCCACCGCCTCGCTGACGCGCGGCAGGACCTGACCCAGGCCCAGCGGCAGCGGCAGCGGCGCCAGCAGCCCCACCGGCCACAGGGCCAGCAAGGCCAGGGCGCCGGCACTGTCGGCCACGAACCAATGCTCGCGCCGCGCATGCCAGCGGGTCAGCCCGCCCAGCGCGTACAGCAGCAGGCCCAGCAACACCCCCAGCCAGGCACCGGCACTGTTGAGCAGCCAGTCCAGCAGCGATGGCACCCGGCGCGGCAGCAGGTACTGCAGACACTCAAGGCCGAAGGACAGGCCTAGCGGCAGCAGCAGGGCCAGCGCCAGGCCAGCACCCAGGCGCCAGCCACTGCGCATGCAGGCCGCGAACAGAAGCAGGCCCAGCGGCAGATAGCCCAGCAGATTGGCCCAGAGGTCGACGCCACCCCAGTAGCGCGGCCAGGGCAGGCTCAGCAAGCTTTCGCCCGCCAGGGCCGGCGGTAGGGACCAGGGCCAGAAGGGGTAGAGGCTGGCATACACCACCAGCGCCGCATAGGCCAGCGCCAGCAGCGAGGCCGAGCTGCGGCGGCGCGGCAGGGGCGCAGGCAGGCGCGGCATGTCGGGAAATCAGAAGGGCTTGACGACCACCAGCACCACGATGGCGGCGAACATCAGCACCGACACCTCGTTGAAAACCCGGAACCAGCGATGACTGCGCTGGTTGGCATGCTGCTCGAACCGGCGCAGCATGGCGCGGCACATATGGTGGTAGCCCACAGCCAGCACCACCACGGCCAGCTTCGCGTGCATCCAGCCACTGCCGGGACCGCGGCCGATGCCGTAGTAGAGCCACAGGATCAGGCCCAGCACCAGGGCCGGGATCATCAGCAGGCTCATGAACTTGTAGAGCTTGTGGCCCATCAGCAGCAGGCGCTCGCGCTCGGCATGGCTGTCGGCCGGCACCATGGCCAGGTTGACAAAGATGCGGGGCATGTAGAAAAGGCCGGCAAACCAGGCGGCCACGAAGATGATGTGGAAGGCTTTGATCCAGAGCATCGGGGCATTATGCGGCGGCGCAGCAGCAGCAAGCGGCGGGCCTCAAGACAGCAGACAATCAGCCCCGAGGCAAAAAAAAGCCCCAGCCATGGGCTGGGGCGAGAAAGCCTTTTCGCTGTCATCACGTCAAGGCTCCTGCTCAGGGAGGAAAAGCAGGGAATGATTGCCTTGCGGCTATCATTCAGGATCAATTTTAGCAGCATCGTCACATATTCGTGTCTACGGGATGTTGCTTAGAGTGCGCAACTCCGCACACAGCGACGGCCCCAACCCCTTGCTCTCGGAGAGTCTCTTGTCCCGCTCTGCCTTGCCCGCCCCCTTCCCCGCCAGCCGTCCGCGCCGCCTGCGCCGCGACGCCTTCACCCGCGCCCTGGTGCGCGAGCACCGCCTGACTGCCAGCGATCTGATACTGCCGGTCTTCATCCACGAGGGTGAGAACCGGGTCGAGCCGGTCGCTTCGATGCCTGGCGTGGCCCGCCTCAGCCTGGACCGCCTGCTGCCCCTCGCGCAGGAATGCGTGGATTTGGGCATCCCCGTGCTGGCCCTGTTCCCGGTGATTGACGCAGGTCTCAAGACGGCCGACGGCCGCGAGGCCTTCAACCCGGACGGCCTGGTACCGCGGGCGGTGCGCGCGCTGAAAGCGCAGGTGCCTGGACTCGGCGTGCTGACCGACGTGGCCCTGGACCCCTACACCAGCCATGGCCAGGATGGCGTGATCGACGAGCGCGGCTACATCATCAATGACGCAACCGTCGAGATCCTGGCCCGGCAGGCCCTGGTCCAGGCCCAGGCGGGCGTGGACATCGTCGCGCCCAGCGACATGATGGACGGTCGCATCGGCGCCATACGCCAAGCACTGGAGGCACAGGGCCATATTCACACCCGCATCATGGCCTACAGCGCCAAGTACGCGAGCGCCTTCTACGGTCCCTTCCGCGACGCGGTGGGCTCGGCCGCCAATCTGGGCAAGGCCGACAAAAAGACCTACCAGATGGATCCGGGCAATAGCGATGAGGCCTTGCGCGAGGTGGCGCTGGACCTGGCCGAAGGCGCCGATATGGTGATGGTCAAGCCCGGCATGCCGTATCTGGACATCGTGCGCCGGGTGAAGGACGAGTTCCGTGTGCCCACCTTTGCCTACCAGGTCAGCGGCGAGTACGCGATGCTCAAGGCCGCCGCCGCCAATGGCTGGCTGGACCATGACGCGGTGATGATGGAATCGCTGCTGGCCTTCAAGCGCGCCGGTGCCGACGGCATCCTCAGCTATTTCGCGTTGGAGGCGGCGCGCCTGCTCAAGGCCGGCGCCTGATGCGCATCTTCCATCTGCACGGCGAGGGTTTTGCCGAGCTCGACGCGCCGCCTGTGGCCCTGCCTGCCGAGGGCTTTGTGTGGCTGGGCTGCAGTCGCAGCGAGTTCGAGGCCTGTATTGGCGAGCTGCAGGCGCTGCTGTCGGGCTGGGGGCATGCGCCGCTGGTGGACCTGCATGTCTCCGACCTGCTCAACCCGCAGCTGCCCTCGCATTACGACTACACCTCCTGGTACGACCTGCTGGTCTTCCGTCGGCTGGCGGCGGGTAACGGGGGCACGCATGCCCTGCAGGCGATCGACACCAGCCCGGTGGGTTTTGCCTTGTTCGATCGCCTGCTGCTCAGCGTGCATCCCGATGACTGCGCGGTGCGCGACTACTTCGCCGAACGCCTGGGCAAGCTTTCGTCCGGCCCTGACCATCGCGGCAATGCCCGCCTGCCGGCCAGCCCGGCCGATCTGATGCTGCGCATGGTCAACCATATGGTGGACAGCTATCTGGAACTGCGCCGCCTGCTGACGCGCCAGCTGACCGGTCTGCAGCAAGCCCTGCTGGACCCGCGCAGCCGCTTCGTCAGCTGGCAGCTGCTGCTGGATGCCCGCAACAGCCTGCACCTGCTGGAGGACACCTGCGAGGATCAGCGCAGCGCGATGCAGGAGTGGATAGACGGGTTGGATGAGCTGGCCGATCTTGCCGACAAAAGCGCCCGGCGCGAGCGCGAGCTGCTGCGGGTGCGCTCACGCGATGTGCTGGAACATGTGGAGCGGGTTCTGAGCCATGTGCGGCGCCTGGAGTCATCGGCCGAATCGGCGGTGCAGATGCATTTCTCGGCCCTGAGCCATCGCACCAATGCCATCATGCGCACGCTGACGGTGCTGACCGCGATCTTCCTGCCGCTGAACCTGATCACCGGCATCTTCGGCATGAACTTCGATGCCTTGCCGCTGATCCATAACGCCACCGGTGTCTGGATTGCACTGGGGCTGATGGCCGCCGTCGGCCTGGGGCTGGGGCTGTTCTTCTGGCGCAAGCGCTATCTGGGCACGCATTAGCCCGCGCGCGATTCAGGCCCGCGCATATGGATCGGCAAACCCCAGCGCCTGCATGATCGCGCTTTCGCGCGCTTCCATGGCCTCGGCCTCGTCATCCGCCTCATGGTCATAGCCCTGGGCATGCAAGGTGCCATGCACCAGCATATGGGCGTAATGCGCGAGCAGTTCCAGCCCCATCTCGCGGGCCTCGCGCTCCACCACCTCGGCACAGATCACCAGGTCGGCGCCCACCACCGGCTCATGGCTGTAGTCGAAGGTCAGCACATTGGTCGCGTAGTCCTTGCCGCGGTACTCGCGGTTGAGCTGCTGCCCTTCCTCCGCGTCGACGATGCGCACCGCAATCTCGCCCGGCAGTTCCAGGGCCGCCCGTACCCAGCGCTGCACCTTGTGGCGCGGCAGCAGGGCCTTGTGGCGAGGGTCGGCAAACTGCAGCGAGAGGCTCAGTTCGGGGCGGCTCATCGCGCGCCCTCCTGCCGCTTGCTCTGCCGCTCGTAGGCCTCGACGATGCGCGCCACCAGCGGATGACGCACCACGTCGGCGCTGGTGAACTGGGTCATCGCGATGCCCTTGACCCGGGCCAGCACCCGCTGAGCGTCGATCAGCCCGCTGCTCATGCCCTTGGGCAGGTCGACCTGGCTGGTATCGCCGGTGACCACACATTTGCTGCCAAAGCCGATGCGGGTCAGGAACATCTTCATCTGCTCGGGCGTGGTGTTCTGCGCCTCGTCCAGGATCACGAAGGCGTGATTGAGGGTGCGCCCACGCATAAAGGCCAGTGGCGCGATCTCCAGCAGGCCCTTCTCGAAGGCCTTGGTGACGCGGTCAAAGCCCATCAGGTCGTAGAGCGCGTCGTAGAGCGGTCGCAGATAGGGGTCGACCTTCTGCGCCAGATCGCCGGGCAGAAAGCCCAGGCGCTCGCCGGCCTCCACCGCCGGCCGGGTCAGGATGATGCGCTGGACCGTCTGGCGCTCCAGCGCGTCGACCGCGCAGGCCACCGCCAGAAAGGTCTTGCCGGTGCCGGCCGGGCCGATGCCGAAGGTGATGTCGTGGGCCAGGATCTGCGCCAGGTACTGGTGCTGGTTGGGCGTGCGACCGGCCAGATCAGCGCGGCGGGTGCGCAGCACCACCGGTTCATCGCTGGGCACAGGGGCAGCAGCGCGTGCGCCGCGTGCCGGTTTGGCCTGCAGATCGACCTGCGCCTCGGCCAGCGCCAGTTGCAGGGTCTCGGCCGGGATGGCACGTTTGGAACGCTCATAGAGCGCCTGCAGCAGCTGCGCGCAACGTTCGGCCGCGGCCTTGGGGCCCTCGATGCGGAACTGCTCGTTGCGGCGCGTCAGGCGCACCCCCAGGGTGGCCTCAATCTGGCGCAGATGCTCATCCAGCATGCCGCACAGATGGGCCAGGCGGGCGTTGTCTATCGGGGTGAAGGGCAGGCGGATGATCACGATGGTTTCCGGTAATAGGCCACCCATTGTCGCTGCTGCACAATCCCGGCCCATGCACAGCGAAACACAGTCGGCGCGCCTGGTCCCAGCAAGGCTGTCAGCCCCATCCCTGACACTGTTCCTGACCCTGGCTTACGCCCCCAGCCTGGTGACTGCCCAGACGGTGGAGCGTCAGTTCTGGGCTCATGAGGCGCCGCTGGCGCTGCATGCCATGCTGCTGATGATGGGGCTGACCCTGGGCCTGCTGACCTGGCTGCAGCGGGGCCCACGCTGGCAATGGCTGCTGGTGGCCCTGATGGGTGTCTGGGTGCTGCGCGATCTGCTGCCGGACGAACCGTCCGCGTTGATTGCGCTGCTGAAATCGGGCCTGGCCGGCCTGCTCGCCTGGTGCCTGATCGGCTATCTCTTGCGCGCCATACAGCAGATGCCGCGTTGGCTGGATGCGGCCTTGCTGGTCCAGACAATCGCGATGATGGCCAGCGCCACCTTGCTGGGCGCCACCATGCCCTGGCTCTCCAAGCTCTGGACACTGGTTCTGGCCCTGGAATGCGCCAGCGTGGCCGGCTGGCAGATGTGGTTGCGGCACAAGGCCCTGCAGCGCGAGGAGTCGCTGGCAGCGCGCCAGGACTGGTCGGCCATGGTGATGCTGCTCAGCGCCAGCCTGCTGGCGGCTGCGCTGGAACTGGCCGCCCGCCATGGCCAATGGCTGGCCGGCGATGGCCTGCTGACCCTGGCTGCCCCCCTGCTGCTGCTGGGCCTGGGCCTGCAGGTGGTGGCCGGCACGGTGCGCGCCCGCCGGGCTGCCGAGCTGCAGCTGCTGCAGATGGAGCGGCTGATGGAGGAGCGTGTGGCCGAGGTCGAGCGCAGCTTCAGCGATATCGCCGAGCAGAAGCTGGAGCAGGTGACCGAACGCGAGCGCAAGCGCATCGCCGCTGACCTGCATGACGACCTGGGCGCCAAGCTGCTGACCATCGTCCACACCAGCGAGTCGGACCGCATCTCGACGCTGGCGCGCGAGGCGCTGGAAGAGATGCGGCTGTCGGTGCGCGGCCTGACCGGCAAGCCGGTGCACCTGCTGGACGCCTTGGGCGACTGGCGCGCCGAGGTGGTGTCGCGCCTGGGTCAGGCCAATATCCTGGCCGAATGGAAATCGCCGGCCGAGGAGGTCAGCCACACCTTGCCGGCGCGCGCCTATGTGCAGACCACCCGCATCCTGCGCGAATCGGTCAGCAACATCATCAAGCACAGCGGCGCCACCCATTGCACCGTCAGCTGCGCCGTGCAGGAGGGCGACTTCCTGGTCATCATCCAGGACAATGGCCAGGGCATCAGCGGGGAGCTGGATGGCCGGCTGGACAAGGGCCATGGCATGGCCAGCATGAAGGCCCGCGCCAAGCAGATGCACGGCCAGTGCCTGGTCGAGTCTGGCCCCGGCTGGGGAACCGTGATTCGCCTCACGATTCCGCTCTGAACGACAGCGTCTCGGCCTCCCGCCGCTTGGCATACGAACCGATACCGGATACCTTGAACCTCCACGCATGCGCCGGCCGGCGCCCTCAGGGAAAGCAGACAAAACCATGAACAACATCCTCTTGCTGGAAGACATCCCGGAGATCCGTGCCTGGCTGAAGGCCCTGGTCAAGCAGATCTTCGCCAATGCCCAGATCACCGAATGCTCGCGTGTGCAGGACGCGCTCAAGCAGGTGCAGACCCAGCGCTTCACGCTGGCCCTGCTGGACCTCGGCCTGCCGGACGGTTCGGGCGTGGATGTGGTCAGCGCGCTGCGCGAGCAGCAGCCCGAGGTGCAGTCGGTGATCGTGACCATCCATGACGACGACGAGCATCTGTTCCCAGCCCTTCAGGCTGGCGCCTTCGGCTATCTGCTGAAGGAGCAGTCGCGCGAGCTGCTGGTCGAGCAGCTGCAGCGCATCAGCCAGGGCGAGCCGCCGCTGTCGCCGTCGATCGCCCGCAAGGTCATCGCCTATTTCACCGCCCAGCGGCGCCCCCAGGCGGCGGCGCTGCTGCATGAGGTCTCGCTGACCGACCGCGAGACCGAGGTGCTGCTGCGGGTGGCCAAGGGCTTCACGCTGCCCGAGATTGGTGTGCAGCTGGGACTGAGCCGCCACACCATCGCCGACTACGTGAAGCAGATCTACCGCAAGCTCAATGTGAGCTCGCGGGCCGAAGCCGCTTTGGAGGCGCAGCGCCTGGGTCTGTTCGGCAGGAACTGAACGGCGCCGATAATCGGTCGATGATCGGCAGGCTCACAGGCGTCGTCGCGGAGAAATCGCCCCCGCAAATCCTTCTTGATGTGCAGGGCGTCGGCTATGAGGTCGACGTTCCGATGAGCACCTTCTACAACCTGCCCGGCCTGGGCGAGCGCACCACGCTGCTAACCCATTTCGTGGTCCGTGAGGACGCGCAAATCCTGTTCGGCTTTGCCAGCGCCGAGGAGCGAGCCACCTTTCGCCAGCTGATCAAGATCAGCGGCGTGGGTCCGAAATTGGCGCTGTCACTGCTGTCCGGCCTGTCGGTCGGCGAACTGGCCCAGGCCGTCGCCAAACAGGAGGCCGGCCGCCTGGTCAAGGTGCCGGGCATAGGTAAGAAGACGGCGGAACGCCTGCTGCTGGAGCTCAAGGGCAAGCTGGGCCCGGATCTGTCGCTGCCGGCCAGCATCGTCGCCAACGATGCCCAGGCCGACATCCTGCAGGCCCTGGTGGCCCTGGGCTATTCGGACAAGGAAGCCGCCGCGGCACTGAAGACCTTGCCGGCTGAGGTCGGGGTCAGCGAGGGCATCAAGCTGGCACTGAAGAAGCTGTCATGAGCATACAGACCGACCAGTTCCCCTCATCCGCCTCGCCGTCGCGCGTCGTCAGCGCTGCGCCAAGTTCGCCCAACGAAGAGGCGATCGAGCGTGCACTGCGACCCAAGCTGCTGGATGAGTACGTGGGCCAGGCCAAGGCCCGCGAGCAGCTGGAAATCTTCATCGGTGCGGCCCGCAAGCGCGAGGAGGCCTTGGACCATGTGCTGCTGTTCGGCCCGCCTGGCCTGGGCAAGACCACGCTCTCGCACATCATCGCGGCCGAACTGGGGGTGAATCTGCGCCAGACCTCGGGGCCGGTGCTGGAAAAACCCAAGGACCTGGCGGCAATCCTGACCAATCTGGAGCGCAATGATGTGCTCTTCATCGATGAGATCCACAGGCTCTCACCGGTGGTCGAGGAGATCCTCTATCCGGCCCTGGAGGACTACCAGATCGACATCATGATCGGCGAGGGCCCGGCCGCACGCTCAATCAAGCTGGACCTGCAGCCCTTCACCCTGGTGGGCGCCACCACCCGGGCCGGCATGCTGACCAACCCGCTGCGCGACCGCTTCGGCATCGTGGCACGGCTGGAGTTCTATACGGCCGAGGAACTGCAACGCATCGTCACCCGCTCGGCCGGCCTGCTGAATGCGCCCATCGATAGCGATGGGGCTTTGGAAGTGGCGCGGCGCTCGCGCGGTACGCCCCGCATCGCCAACCGCCTGCTGCGCCGGGTGCGCGACTACGCCGAGGTCAAGAGCGACGGACGCATCAGCAAGGCAATCGCCGACAAAGCCCTGGCCATGCTGGACGTGGACCCGCAGGGCTTTGACCTGATGGACCGCAAGCTGCTGGAAGCGGTGGTGCACCGCTTCGACGGCGGCCCGGTCGGGCTGGACAATGTGGCCGCCGCCATCGGTGAGGAAAGCGGCACGATCGAGGATGTGATCGAGCCCTATCTGATCCAGCAAGGCTTTCTGCAGCGTACGCCGCGTGGCCGCATTGCCACCTTGGCCGCCTACCGCCACCTGGGCGTCGCACCGCCCAAGACGGCCGGCCAGTTGTTCGACGAGTAGTGGCCCCCGCGAAAATCTGGGGGCAATAAAAAAGGCGACCCGAAGGTCGCCTTTTTCACATCGGATCCAAAGATCAGAAGTTGTGGCGGATGCCGGCTGCCAGCGAGCTGAAGTCAGCCGCGTTGACCTTGGCATTCTGAGCGGTGTAGAAGCCGTACACCTTGGTACGCTTGCTCAGGTTGTAGTTGTAGCCCAGGGTGTACTGGGTGGTCTTGTTGCCAGCGAAGTCACCCTTGCCTTGGGTAGCGCCGAAATTCGCGTGGAACTCCGAAGCACCCATGGTGTACATGCCCGACAGGCGGTAGACATTGCGGTTCTGAGCGCCGTCATCGGCGCGCTGGAAGTAAGCGCCGACGGTGAAAGCACCCAGCTCATACAGGCCGCGCACAGCGAACTGGCTGCGGTTGTCGTGCTTGGAGTAGCCTGCACCCAGGTGCAGCGGGCCGCCGACATAGTTGGCAGCCAGGTCGAACAGACGCTTCTGACCTGCTTGGCCTTCACCGGCAGACACCGATGCGCTGGCGCTGAAACCGTCGAAGGTCGGGGTGAAGTAGCCGATCTTGTTGCTTGAACGATAGGTCGCGAAGCTGTACAGAGCATCCGACGAGGTGCCGGTGTCGTGGTTGTGCATGCTGATGTAGTCAGCAGTCGCGAAGTAAGCTTCAGAAGTGAAGTTACCCAGGCGCACGGCACCGAAGTCACCGGCCAGTTGCACCCATGCCTCACGGCCCCAGAAGGTGGCAGCTGCGACGCCGTTGTCAGAACCGAAGCCATGCTCCAGGTTGAACGAAGCCTTCAGGCCGCCGCCCAGGTCTTCGGTACCCTTGAAGCCGATACGCGACGAGTTGTTCTGCACCACGACCTTACGGTCGCCAGTGCCTTCCTTCTGGCTTTCGACGGTGGTGTTCACGCGGCCATACAGAGTGACCGAGCTTTGTGCGAAAGCGGATGCGGAGATGGCTGCCAGGGCAGCAACGAGTGCAATCTTTTTCATCATTTGCCTTTGAGAGTTAAGGGACTGCCGGACTGCTAAGGCCCGGACATGTTCGCAAAGCGTGCCGAGTATAGAAGTCCTAGGGTTTGACCGAGTGTGGGGCGACGCGGATTTGCAACAGTACTGTGTTAAGCCGCGTCAGCATGAGTATCCGCACTTGCCAAGTGCAGAGTCATCACTCAGGCCCCTGTCTCATCCAGACTCAGGGTCGCCAGATGGTGGTCATCGTTCCAGCCGATCAGGCTGAAGCCCTCGCCGGTGAACAGCAAGCGGTTGATCGCTGCATTGCCCAGCACCCAGCTGCGTGCCGCCTGAAGGCTCTGGCCGGAGGCGGCGCGATAGCAGCAGTCCAATACGCCGCCATGGCTGACCACCAGCAGCGTCTGGCCGGCATGGGCGCGAGCCAGACGCTCCAGCGTCGCGACCGACCGGGTGTAGAAATCCGCCAGTCGCTCGCCGCCCGGCGCGGCGAACTCAGGGTCGCGGCGACGCCAGCGCTCGCTCTCGACCGGCCAGTTGGCAGCGATCTCGCCCCAGCTTGACCCCTCGAAGCAACCGAAAGCACGTTCGCGCAAGCCCGGCTCGCGCCGGACCGCATGACCGGGCATCGCGATGCGCGCGGTTTCGAGTGCCCGCCCCAGATCACTGGCATAGACCGCGTCGATGGCCTCAGCGGCCAAGGCCTCATGCAAGGCCCGGGCCTGCAAACGGCCGGTGCGATTCAGGCCGGTGTCCTGATGCCCCTGGATGCGGTTCTGCACATTCCAGTCGGTCTCGCCATGCCGGACCAGCAGCAGCCGAGTCGCCTGGTCCAGCCCCATCAAAGCCCCCAGATCAGATCCTGCCCCGCCTTGACGCTGTGCCGCATCAACTCCAGCAGCGGCCAGGCGCGCTGCCGCAGGCTGATGCCCTGGCGGCGGGGCGGCGGCTCGCCCCGTTCGAGGGCCTGTGCGCAGGCGCGCTCAAAGGCCTCGTCGTCCTCGCGCACCGCCTGCTCCAGGCGGGTGATCGCGGCCGGCAAATCGGGCCCTTGAACAATGCCGGGGCTGATCGGCTCGCGCCCCAGCAAACCCAGGATCTGCTGGGCGCTGGGGTCCAGCATCAGCACATCGGCCGCCGCCTTCGATTGGAATCGGTACATCACGCGCTCCTGAAGCCTGCGCGCATTGTGCCGCGAGCGCGGCAGCGAAAGGGGGCTCAGGCGCCGTGCATCGCGCGCAGCCGCGACACGCCCGGGGGAAGTGGCCTGTTGAGTGGCCAGACGCGCTGCTCGAAAGCACGGGCGTCAAGCGCCGCCGCGTAGAGATAGCCCTGGAACTCATGGCAGCCGGCCGCCGCCAGAAACTCGCGCTGTGCACCGGTCTCCACGCCCTCGGCGATCACCCGCAGATGCAGGGCCCGCCCCATCTGGATGACGGCATTGACGATGCCCGCGTCGCTCTCGTCACTGGGCAGGCCTTGGACGAAACTGCGGTCAATCTTGAGCCGCTGGATGGGGAAGCGCTTCAGATAGCCCAGGCTCGAGTAGCCGGTGCCGAAATCATCGATGGACATGCAGATGCCCAACTCCGCCAGGGCCTGCATGCGCTTGAGGGCTTCCTCGGCATCGCGCAGCAGCACTGATTCGGTGAGCTCCAACTCCAGCAACTCCGGCGGCAGGCCGCTGGACTTCAAAGCCTGGGCCACCGTCTCGACAAACTGGGCCTGCTGGAACTGCAGGGCAGAGACATTGACGGCCACCGGCATGCGCCAGCCCTGGGCCAGCCAGTTGGCTGCCTGCTGAACCGCCTGCTGCAGCACCCATTGGCCGATCGCAACCACGAAGCCGCTTTCTTCGGCGACCGGAATGAACTCGGCCGGCGAGATCTCGCCGCGCAAGGGGTCGCGCCAGCGGATCAGGGCCTCGGCACCGATGACCTCGCCGGATGCCAGATCGATCTGCGGCTGGTAGTGGAGGCGGAACTGCGACTCGATCAGGGCCTGGCGCATCGCATGGTCCAGCCGCATGCGCGACAGCAGGTCGACATCCTTGCGCGGCTGGTGAAAGCGGAAGGTACCTCGGCCACTCTCCTTGACCCAGTGCATCGCCCGCTCGGCGCTGGCCATCAGCTCCTCGACATTGCTGCCATCGCCCGGAAACAAGGCAATGCCCACGCTGCAGGTGACGGTGAAGCTGAGTGTGTCGAAGCTGAAGGGCCGTGACATGGCCTCCTGCACGCGCCGCGCGGCATGTTCGGCACCCCGCGCATCGGCCTGATGTATCAGCAGCGCATAGTCATCGCCGCCGAGGCGAGCTACGGTATCCACCTCACGCAAACAGTCCCTGAGCCGCTGTGCGACTTCCTTCAGCACCCGGTCGCCGTAGCTGTGTCCCAGGGTGTCATTGATCTGCTTGAAGCGGTCGAGATCGACATTGAGCAGCGCAAACAGGCTGCCCTCGCGACGCGCCATTGCCTGGGCGTACTCCAGACGCTCGCAAAGCGCGCGGCGGTTGGGCATGCCGGTCAGCATATCGGTGTGCGACAACTCCTCGATGCGCTGGCTCGCCGCCAGCTTCTCGCTGAGATCGCGAAAGGCGAACACGCGCCCGATCGGCCGGCCGCGGCTCCATTGCGGCAGCGAAACCCGCTCCAGCACACGCCCGTCCAGCAGCTTGATGATGTCGCTGGTCTGCAGCAGCGGCGCTTCCTGTATCGCCCCCAGGCGCAAGGCATAGGCGGCGCCGTCTACCACGCTGCGGCGCATCCAGGCCTGGATCGCCTCGTCATTGCGTTCCTCCAGCAAGTCTTCGGGGATGCCCCAGAGCGTCGCAAAACGCTGGTTGCAATTGCGCAAACGCCCAGCCAGGTCACAGACCATGATGCCGTCCACCGTGGACTCCAGCGTGGCCCGCAGCTCGGCCAGCAGCGACTCCCGCTCTTCCTCGCGCTGGCGCTGGCCGCTCAGGTCTTGCAGGCTCAGCAGCCAATGGCCGGCAGCGCCAGGCTGGCTGATATGACTGACGCGACGCGACACCCAGAGCATCTGGCCGTCCGCGCGTCGCATCCACGTATCGCTGTGCAGGCCCTCGCGGCCGCCGGCAGCGGCCTGCTGCCAGAACAGCATGTCCTCCGGCGTGCCCGCCAGCGCATCCACCCGCACACCCAGCAGTTGCTCAGACTCCATGCCCAGCAGCTGGCACGCGGTCTGGTTGATGGCGACGATGCAAAGTGTTGCGGCATCAATCAGCCACACCGCCTCCTGCAGCCCCTCGAGAAGGGCCTGGCTGTGGGTGGCAGGCTGCGCGGACGCAGCGATGCGCAACACGGGCACAGTCACGCAGCCATCTCCCCGGCCGGCGCAGTCGCGGCGCTTTCAAAAAAGTAGGCCACCCGTGTGCGGGGGCTCAGGTAGTCCAGCGAGGCCCGGGGCAGCAGATGCGGCTTGAGACTGCGCCTGATGCCCAGATCGGAATGTTCTTCCAGGTTCAGAATCAGCGCATCCTCGCGGGGCACCTTGGCGTCATGGACCATGACCTTGGGCTTCAGGGGTCGCGAGGAATTCACCGCCACCACCAGCGCATAGCGGTCATCGGTCAGCTGCACCGCCGAGCCCGGCGGGTAGACACCCATCATGCGTATGAACGCGTTCAGCATGGTCGCATCGAAGCGGTTGCGCCCCTGAGCAAACATCAGCGACAGCGCCTCGTGCGGCGTCATCGCCTTGGAGGCCAGCAGCGGATTGCACAGGCCGTCGAAACGGTTCACCAAGGCCACGATACGGGCTGCCGCACTCATGCGGTCGACATTGATGCGCTGCGGAAAGCCGCTGCCATCGGCATTCTCGTGATGCTGGGCAATCACCAGCATGGGGCCGGCCGCCAAGCCCATCTGCTGGGCCAGCGCCACGCCCTTGAGCACATGCTGCTGGTAGAGCTGCGTCTCAGCAACGGTGAAACTATCGTCACGGTTGCGCACCCGCGCCGGCAACTCGGTCTTGCCGATATCGTGCAGCAGCGAACCCACGCCCAGGTCCATCAGCTCATCGCGCCCCAGGCCGAAGGCGCGGCCCAGCAACAGGGAAATGATGGAGACATTGAGCGCATGGGCCGTGCCCCGATCGCCAGCGCCTTCGTTGAGCAGGCGGATATTGAGATCGCCCTCGATCAGCATCTTGTCCAGCAAGGCGCCCGTCAGTGCGATCGACTGGTCGCGAGCATTCTGCGGTTCGCGCGGCAAGACATCCATGACCTGGCGGAACGCCACGGCAGCCTCGCCGTACTGGCGCTCGCACAGCGCCAGCGCCTCGCGCTGGGCGGCCAGCGCCCGGCGGTGCGCCTCACGCGCCTGTTCCTCGGCGGACAGGGAGGTTTCGCCACCGCCGGCCGGCGCGCCGGCCGGCGGAGTCGCCGGCGGGGTTGCATCGGTCTGCAGATCGCTCTTGCCCGGGCTCCAGCGCACCTGCTTGAGGCCGAGGCGGCGCAGGATCAGCAGCTGGTCTTCCGAGCTGAGCTTGAAGCTGCTGAGCGGGAAGGGATGCGACATCCAGCCCAGGTCAAGATGAATGAACATCCCCACCTTCAACTGGCTGACATCGATCAACGGATCTGAAGACCTGTCCTTCATGTGTTTCCTACGCCCTTCTTTTGAGGCGCCCTCGTCACCAGCATCGGCAGGCATTCTTGGCAACTTGAGGGTATTACGCCCTCTGACGCAACTGCGCATTGTTTGCGTGCGAATTGTCACGGCAATTACTTGACCTCAGCAAAAGCTGACGCGATAGTTGTTTCTTATAAGAACTGTTGTTCTTAAAACGAACAATTGATCGGTAAATGGTGAATTAATTCGTCCAAGGCGACATTTGACACCACGCTCCCAGCCCCGCCTTTCTCTCGGAGACCCCATGAAACAAGCCTTTATTTGCGATGCCCAGCGCACACCTTTCGGCCGCTACGGTGGCGCCCTCGCCACGGTCCGCGCCGACGATCTCGGCGCCATACCGCTGCGAGCCCTGATGGGCCGCAATCCGGGTGTCGATTGGGAGGCCCTCGACGATCTGCTCTACGGCTGCGCCAATCAGGCCGGCGAAGACAACCGCAACGTCGCCCGCATGGCTGGCCTGCTGGCGGGTCTGCCCATCGCCGTGCCCGGCGCCACCATCAACCGGCTGTGCGGCTCCGGCATGGATGCGGTCGGCAGCGCAGCGCGCGCCCTGCGCAGTGGCGAAGCACAGCTGATGATTGCCGGCGGGGTTGAAAGCATGAGCCGGGCACCTTTTGTGATGCCCAAGGCCGAGGCTGCGTTCTCGCGGGCCAACGCCGTCTATGACACCACCATAGGGTGGCGCTTCGTGAACAAGCTGATGAAGGAACGCTATGGCGTCGACTCCATGCCCGAGACCGCCGAGAACGTGGCCAGCCAGTTCGGCATCGCTCGGGAGGCGCAGGACCGCATGGCGCTCGCCAGCCAGCTCAAGGCGGTGCAGGCCCAGCAGTCCGGCGCCTTCGCCGACGAACTGTGCCCGGTGACGATTGCGCAGAAGAAGGGGGAGCCCCTGCTGGTCGAGCGTGACGAACACCCGCGCCAGACCAGTCTCGAAGCCCTCGCCAAGCTCAAGGGCGTGGTCCGCCCCGACGGCACAGTCACCGCCGGCAATGCCTCGGGTGTCAACGACGGGGCCTGCGCGCTGCTGCTGGCCACCGAGCAGGCCGCCGGGCGTCACGGACTCAAGCCACTGGCGCGGGTGGTAGGCATGGCTTCGGCTGGAGTCGAGCCCCGCATCATGGGCATTGGCCCCGCGCCCGCCAGCCTGAAGGTCCTGGACCAGACCGGTCTGCGCCTGGAGCAGATGGATGTCATCGAGCTGAACGAAGCCTTCGCGGCCCAGGGACTGGCCGTGCTGCGCCAGCTCGGACTGCCCGACGATGATGCGCGCGTCAACCCGAACGGTGGCGCCATCGCCCTGGGTCACCCGCTGGGTGCCAGCGGCGCCCGACTGGTGATGACGGCGGCCTACCAGCTGCGCCGCAGCGGCGGACGCTACGCCCTGTGCACCATGTGCATAGGCGTGGGCCAGGGCATCGCGCTGATCATTGAACGGGTCTGAGCTGGACGACCACCAGCCATGACAAAAGCTCACCACCCAGTGAGAAAACGTCATAGCCCCCGTCAGGCAGGGGAAAGCGCCCACATGGGATACTGGATCCAGAACTAACGATCTGATACAGCTGGCGTGCATAGTCCTGCGGCGGACTTCCTCCAAGGCAGGGCGATGCACACCGAGCACCGCCAGGCTTATCGCGCTTTCGCACAAAAAGTCCAGCCCTCGCCCCGCCACACCGCACACCAGCTGCGCCAGCAGCCGTGGGGGGGCGATCAGCCCGAATGCACCGAAATTGTGCATTCATGTGCGAATAGCGCTCATATGTCGGATGTCCATCAGGACAAGGGGCGGGGGCTCTCCCTATAGTGAATGTTTTCCGGACAGCGCCTGCCGAACGGGCGCAAATCGCACAAAACCATGTCAGCAGCCCGCGCCCTCGACGATCTCACCGCCCTTGCCGCCCCCAGCCCCTCCATGGCTGCCGCCAGCACCGCCCCGCTGAAACGGGATCTGGTGGCCGGGCTGGAAAAGGGGCTGGCCGTCATCGAAGCCTTCGATCAGGAGCGGCCGCGCCTGACGATCAGCGAGGTGGCGGCACGCACCGGCCTGACCCGCGCGGCCGCGCGCCGCTACCTGCTGACCCTGACGCATCTGGGCTTTGTCTCGCAGGACCGCAAGATGTTCGCGCTGACGCCCAAGGTCTTGCGCCTGGGCCAGAGCTATATGCATTCGGCGCGCCTGCCGCGTATCGTTGAGCCCGAGTTGCACAAGCTGGCCTTCGCGATGAAGGAGGCCAGTTCGGCCGGCGTGCTGGACGGCAACGACGTCATCTGCATCGCAGCCACCACGGCCGGCCGCGTGGTCTCGCCCACCCTGCAGCCCGGCACCCGGGTGCCGGCAAGCTGCACCGGCAATGGCCGCATCCTGCTGGCCGCCCTGCCGCCCGAGGAACTCGACGGCTGGATTGCCCGCCAACAACTGGTGGCCCTGACCCCGCACACCATCATCCAGCCCGAGCGGCTGCGCGGCGAGATCGCGCGGGTGCGCTCGCTGGGCTATGCCCTGGTCGACCAGGAACTGGAGCCGGGGCTGCGCACCGTGGCCGTGCCCTTGAAGAACTATCGTGGCGATGTGGTGGCCGCGATGAACATCAGCGTCCACGCCTCGCGCATGAGCATGGAGCAGCTGGTGGAGCAATGCCTGCCGCCGCTGCTGCAGGCTCAGGCCCATCTGCGCATGCTGCTCTGATGGGCCGGATCCCTTGACTCCCGCCGCTCAGGGGTGCGCCGCCATCACCTGGGCCACTGCGGCGGTCAGGCGCTTACCGTAGGGCACGTGCAGGAACTCGTTAGGTCCATGCGCATTGCTCTTGGGGCCCAGCACGCCGCAGACCATCATCTGCGCCTTGGGGAAGCCCTTCTGCAGCATGCTCATCAGCGGGATTGTGCCGCCCTGGCCGATATAGCCCAGCGGCGCGCCGAAATGCGTCTCGCTGGCGGCGTTGAGCGCACGCTCCAGCCAGGGCGAGAGCTCGGGCGTGTTCCAGCCGCTGGCACCGTAGGCACCGGCGCGGCCATCGGGCACGAAGCTGACGCGCGCGTTGTAAGGCGCGTTGTCCTCCAGCAGGGCCTTGAGCTTCAGCGCCGCCTCGTTGCCGTCCACCAGCGGCGGCAGGCGCAGCGAGAGCTTGAAGGCGGTGTAGGGTCGCAGCACATTGCCGGCGCTCTTCATCTCGGGGAAGCCGTCCACGCCGGTGACCGACAACGTGGGCCGCCAGGTGCGGTTCAGCAGCGCCTCGACCGGATCCTGGGTCACCGGCAGCACGCTGCCACCGTCGGCGCCGCAGGCCCAGGGGTAGCGCTTCCAGACCTCGTCCTTCAGGATCGCGGCGGTGGCACGGGCCTGCTCGAGCCGGCTGCCCGGAATCTCGCAGTGGAAGCTGTCGGGCAGCAGGCGCCCGGTCTTGGCGTCCTCCAGGCGGTCCAGCACCTGGCGCAGGATGCGGAAGCTGGACGGCACCAGACCCGAGGCATCGCCGCTGTGGATACCCTCGGTCAGCACCTCGACCTTCAGCACCCCGCTGACCATGCCGCGCAGCGAGGTGGTGAGCCAGAGCTGCTCGTAGTTGCCGGCGCCGGAATCCAGGCAGACCACCAGGGAGACATTGCCCAGGCGCTCTTTCAGCACATCGATATAGGCGGGCAGATCGTAGGAGCCACTTTCCTCGCAGGTCTCGATGATGCCCACGCAGCGCGGCCGCGGAATGCCCTGCTTGTCAAGCGCCATGATGGCCGTCAGCGAGGCATAGACCGCATAGCCGTCGTCGGCGCCGCCGCGGCCGTAGAGCAGGCCGTTCTCGTACTTGGGGGTCCAGGGGCCGAGGTCGCTGCGCCAGCCGTTGAACTCGGGCTGCTTGTCCAGGTGGCCGTACAGCACGATGGTGTCCTCGCAGCCGCTCTTGGTGGCCGGCACCTCGAAGAAGATCACCGGCGTGCGGCCTTCCAGGCGCAGCACCTCCAGCTTGAGCCCGGCCACCTTCTTGCCCTCGACCCAGCTGGCGGCATCGCGCAGCACCTTCTCGATATGGCCGTTCTTCGCCCAGTCGGCGTCGAACATCGGGCTCTTGGCCGGTATCGCGATGTAGTCGACCAGTGCGGGGACGATTTCCTCGTCCCACACTTGTTCGGCAAATGCGCCCAGGGCGCTGGCCTCTTCGGCCTTCAGGGGCAGGGCGGGGTCGCGTGCATTCATCTCGGGTCTCCGGCTTGTGGCGGGCGGGGACAGGAGTTTATGCCTTCGGCCTGAAGCGCTCCGCCAGCCAGCTCTCCAGCTGGGCGAAGACCTGCTCGCGCTCCGGCTCGTTGAAAATCTCGTGATACAGGGCCTCGTAGCAGCGCCGCTGCACCACGGTGGCCGGCGCCTGTGCGGCAAAGGCCTCGCTGCCCGAGGGGTCCACGCATTCATCGCTGCCCGCCCACATCAGCAGCGTGGGCACGACCCAGTCCTGCGCGTGGGCCAGCACCTCCTCGCCACTGTCGACGATCATGCGCACCAGGCTGGGCGTGATGCGGTCGTGCACCAGCGGATCAGCCTTGTAGGCCCGCACCACCGCCTCGTCGCGCGAGATCCAGGTCGGCTTCAGCCCGTTGCCCAGGGCCAGATGGGGCGCCAGCGGCAGGGCCAGGCTCAGCAGCAGGCGCTGCAGGCCTGACATGCCCGGGTCCAGGGCCGGCGAGCTCAGTACCAGCGCATCGACCGGTCTGAACCAGGCCGGCAGCACGCCGCCACTGCTGGCCGAGAGGCCGCCAGCCACGAAGCGGGCAGCGATCAGGCCGCCCATGCTGTGGCCCAGCAGCACCAGGGGGCCGGCGCCCAGCCGCTCGTCGCGGCGCAGCTCGTCGATCACCAGGGCCAGGTCCTGCAGCAGGCGCTCGCCATGCGGCACATCGCCGCGTGCGCCGCCCGAGGCGCCATGGCCGCGCTGGTCATGGCCCACCACATGCCAGCCCCATTGGTTGAGGCGCCCGGCCAGCGCTTCATAGCGGCCGATATGTTCGCCCAGGCCATGGACCAGCAGCACCGTGCCGCGCGGCGGATCCATGCCGGTCTTGCTCCACTGCCGCCAGTGCAGGGGCACGCCATCATCTGTTCTCAGAGTACGCATGCCGGCCAGTGTAGGCAGGGCCTGCGCGCGACCGTCCAAGGGCTTCCCCGCTCGGTAAAAGTACGCAAGCCTGCGTCGCCGGCCGGACAGCGCAAACGCGTCCCCTGAGTAAGCTACGCGGCATTGCACGGGAGAACCTCCGATGAACGACTTCTTCAGCCTGACCCTCAACCCGCAGGGCATCGCCCATCTGCAGCTCAATCGCCCCGAGCGCATGAACACCATGGCGCCCCCCTTCTTCCCGGCGCTGCGCGACGCGGTGCGCGGGCTGCACGACAGCGGCAGCACCCGGGTGCTGGTGATCAGCTCCAGCGGCAAGCATTTCAGCGCCGGCATGGACCTGACGACCTTCGCCGGCCAGGGCGCGATTCTGGACACCCGCAGCCCGCGCAGCCGCCTGGCCTTCCAGGATTCGCTGCGCCGGCTGATGGACTGCTTCACCGTGCTGGACGAGGCCCGCTTCCCGGTGCTGTGCGCGGTGCAGGGCGGCTGCATAGGCGGCGCGCTGGACCTGGCGGCGGCCTGCGATATGCGCTTCTGCACGGCCGACGCCTTCTTCTGCCTGCAGGAGATCAATATCGGCATGGCCGCCGACCTGGGCGTGCTGCAGCGCCTGCAGCAGCTGATGCCGGCCGGCCTGGCCCGCCAGCTGGCCTATACCGGCGAGCGCCTGAGCGCCGAGCGCTCACTCGCGAGCGGCCTGGTCAATGCGGTGCTGCCCGACGCCGAGGCCCTGCTGGCTCATGTGATGAGCCTGGCGGCCGAGATCGCCGGCAAGTCGCCACTGGCCCTGGCCGCCAGCAAGCTGGCGCTGAACCATGCGCGCGACCATGGGGTGGCGGCCTCGCTGGCCCAGATGAGCCTGCTGCAGAGCGCGGTCTTCGACACCGAGGAGATGGCCCAGGCGATCAGCGCCTGGCAGCGCAAGAGCGCGGCCGACTTCGCGCCGCTGAGCCCGGTGGCCGGGCTCTGAGCCGGGCCGGCGCAGCCGAAACGCCTCGTTACACTGTGCGCCGCCCCGTGTCACCACCGCCCCTGCCACACCGCCGATGAGACTGCTACGCCTCCTGATACTCACCAGCCTCGCTCTGCTGCTGGGTGCTTGCAGCAGCACCAAGTACACGGTGGACGACGGCCGCAGGCTGGACCCGCAGCTGCTGGCCCAGATGCAGGCCTATGGTGCCGGCGAGCGGGCGCTGCGGCCTGCCATCGTGCGCAGCGCGGCGCTCAACGATGCCGATTGCGACAAACAGTGGGAGTTGCCCTTTGCCGTCGCCACCAGCCAGGACTGGAGCGAGGACGAGCGGGTGGCCTGGGTGCGCGCCCTTGGCGTGGACGAACGCCTGACCGTGGTGGCCGCCGCGCCCGGCAGCCCGCTGCGCCAGGGCGAGCGCATCGTGACGATTGCCGGCGGCAGCAGCAGCAATGCCGAGCAGATGCTGGAATACCTGGCCAAGATGCGCGAGGACGGCAGACCCTTCAGCGTGGTTACCGCCGAGCAGCGCCGGGTCACCGTGCAGCCCTTCCAGCTGTGCCGCGGCTATGCGCGCCTGGCCCCGCCCAACACACCCAAGCTGCAGGACTACCACTGGCTGCTGAGCTTCCACCCGCTGGAGCTGGCCGAGGCCGCGCCCAGCGAGGACGAGGCGCTGTGGGTGGTGCTGTGGACCCAGGGCCTGTCGGAAGAAGGCGGGGCGCGCATGAAGACCTATCACTATGGCAGCCAGATCGCCGGCACGCTGTACAACCTGGCCACGCTGGCCTCGGGCCTGAAGGGTGCCGCGCTGGCCGCCGACGCGGCGCTCAAGGTCGCCAAGAATGCCGCCGCCTCGGTCGCGACCGATGTGCTGAAGCAGCAGCTGATCGAGCAGGGGCGTCGGCTGGCGATGCAGCATCTGCGCGACGGCCTGGCCGACGCCGCCCAGCAGGTGGGCCGCGCCCAGGTGCTGGATGCCATGCAGGCGGCGGCGGCCAACCGCGGTTCGCTGAGCGGCATCGCCCGCATCGGTGCCACCGTGTTCGACCAGGCCGATGCCTGGGCCTTCGAGCGTGCCTCCCGGCTGGGCGCCGACCCGCTGGCCGCCTTCACGCTGCACCAGAAGATGATCGAGCGCCGCCTCACCGGCAATGCCTTTCTGTTCGACGCCGAGCGCCTGGCCGAGCTGAACAAGCGGGCCCGCAGCCAGGGGCTGGAGGAGCGGGTGCTGGCGATACTGAACGGCTTCAAGCCCGACGAGCTGCTGTTTGCCATCGGTGCGATGCCGCTGGCCTCGGCACCCGAGCAGTTTTCCTTCGAGGACGCCAGCGATCCGGGCCAGGCCCGTTTCGCCCGCGGCCTGATCGACGCCATGCTGGAAATTCCCGCCGAATCGGCGGCACGCAAGCCCTGAGTCCATGCTCCTCCTGCCCCAAGCCCTCGCCCGCAGGTCTGCCCTGCTTTCTACGCTGCTCTGCGCCGGCCTGCTGTGCCTGAACGGCGCGCCCGGGCCCCGGCGCGTGGCGCGGGCGCCCCCGCCGCCCGCGCCGCCGGCCGGGGCGGCCACCGCCCCGGTCCCCCCCGCCAGTGAGCCCGCCGCCGTTCCGGCGCCCCCCCCTCCGCCCAGCTGCGCCCAACTGACCCAGCGCGCGCTGACCCTGGACCTGCAGGCCGCCCAGGCGCGCCAGCAGAACCAGGCCAGCAGCGAGCAACTGCGCCTGCTGGACCAGGCCCTGCAGCTCTGGCGCAGCGCGGTGCAGCGCTGCGAGGGCCGCGCCGCCGCGCGTGCACTCAAGCACCAGGGCGACAGCCAGGCCCGGCGTGACGAGCTGACCGCGCGCCAGGCCGCCGGCGCCCAATGCGAGCAGTCCTTCCGCGACGGCGCGGCGCTGCAGGAGCTGGCCCGCGAGGCCTTCGGCCAGCGCCGCTGGGCCGAGGCCGGCTCGCTCTACCAGCGCGCCGAAACCCTGTGGGACCTGGCCGCCGAGCATTGCAGCGGCCCCAGCCAGCAGACCGCGGTGCAGCGCCGCGACCAGTCGGCCACCGACGCCCACAATGCCGAGCACTGCGCCCCCAGCTTCGAGCGCGCCCGCGAGCAGACCCAGAAGCAGCGCAGTGCCGCCGGTGCGGCGCTGGAAGCCCGCCAGCAGCAGTCGCAGCAGGCCGAGACCCTGTGGCGCGACGCCGCCCAGCAATGCCTGGGCAATGCGCGCGAGCTGGCCCTCAGCAATGCCCAGGCCCTGGCGCGCGAGCGCGGCACGCCCTGGCAGGCCCAGCGTCCGGCAGGCATGGTGGCACCGACGCCGATCGCCGCGCCGGCGGTGCAGACCGCAGCGGCACCGACAGCAGCAGCTGCAGCGACCAAGTCCGCCGCAGCCGGCGCCAAACCGGCAGCAACCGTAGCCGCCACCACCACGGCCGCTGCCCCCGCGGCCGCCAGCCCCGGCCTGCTCAGCTCGCTGGGCAGCGCGATCGGCAGCCTCACCGAGGCCCTGCCCAAGACCGCTGCGCCCCAGCCCGGCGCGCCGGCCGCCGATAGCGCGCCAGCCCGCCAGATCGATGTGGTGGCCGGCGACACCCGCTATATCGGCTTGTTCGTGCGCGAGGAAGGCCAGGTGGTCAGCGGCAACGGCCGGGTGCAATGGGCCAATGGCGATGTCTACACCGGCGATCTGCTGAAGAGCCGGCGCCATGGCCAGGGCGAACTGGTCTGGGCCAATGGCCAGCGCTACAAGGGCGAGTGGCAGCAGGACAAGGCCAGCGGCCGCGGCGAGCTGTGGCTGGCCAACGGCGACCGCTACGCGGGCAGCGTGGTCGACGGCGTGCCCCAGGGCGAGGGCGAGCTGTTCTTCCAGCGCGGCGACCATTACAAGGGCGGCATCCAGCAGGGCCTGCCGCACGGCAAGGGCCGCTACCAATGGGCCAACGGCCAGGTCTACGAGGGCGATTGGGTCAGCGACAAGCCGCAGGGACGCGGACGCTTTGCGTTTGCCAACGGCAACCGCTACGAGGGCGAGGTGCAGGCCGGTCAGCCGCATGGCCGCGGCAGCATGCACTATCCGGACGGCGGCCACTACGAGGGCCAGTTCCTGGCCGGCCAGGCCCATGGCCAGGGCCAGTACCGCTGGCCCACGGGCGAACGCTACGAAGGGGCCTGGGAGCGCGGGCTGAAGCATGGCCAGGGCCGGTTCAACTGGACCAACGGCAGCTTCTGGAAGGGCCTGTTCAAGGACGACCAGCGCACCGACGCGGGCGAGATGCACGAGCAGAAAGAGAAGGACTGAGGCGATGCACGGCCATGCTGGCAACGCGGCTGCGGCCGGTGATCCGGCGGTCGCGCTGCAGGCGCCGGATATCAGCCGCTGGCGCCAGGGCAATACCGGGGTGGACCATGTGCACTGCCTGGACAGCGGCCGGCCCGGCCCGACGGTGATGGTCCAGGCCCTGACCCATGGCAACGAGATCTGCGGCGCGATCGCGCTGGACTGGCTGCTGGCGCAGCAGGCCGGCCTGCCCCTGCGCCAGGGCCGCCTGATCCTCAGCTTTGCCAATGTGGCCGCCTATGCCCGCTTCGACCCGGCCGACCCCTTTGCCTCGCGCTATGTGGACGAGGATCTGAACCGGGTCTGGGACGATGCGCAGCTGCTGGGGCCGCGCGATTCGGTCGAGCTGCGCCGCGCCCGAGCGCTGCGCCCCTTTGTCGATGCCGCCGATTGGCTGCTGGACATCCACTCGATGCAGGACGCCTGCCGGCCGCTGATGGTCTGCGGCCTGCTGGACAAGGGCGCTGACTTTGCGCGTCAGCTGGGCATGCCGGGCGAGCTGCTGATCGATACCGGTCACCCCGCCGGGCTGCGCATGCGCGACCGCGGCGGCTTCGGCGATGCCAGCAGCCCGAAGAACGCGCTGCTGATCGAATGCGGCCAGCACTGGGAGCGCTCATCGGCCGTGGTGGCGGTGGACACGCTGATCCGCTTTCTGCGCCTGACGGGCAGCGTGGCGCCGGACTGGGCCGCCCCGGATCTGCGGCTGCCGCTGCCGGCCGAGCAGCGCCTGATCCGTGTGGACCGCGCGATCACCGCGCGCAGCGAGGATTTTCATTTCCTCTTCCCGGTGCGCGGGCTGGACCTCATCCGCCGGGCCGGCACGCCCTTTGCGCAGGACGGCGACACCGTGTTCTGCAGCCCTTATGACGATTGCGTGCTGGTGATGCCCTCGATGAAGCGCGGCCAGGCCGGCCAGACCATGGTCAGGCTGGGTCGCACCGAGCCATCACCCCGGGGCGGCCGTCCGGAGGCTTGACCGGCATCAAGCCTCCGGACCACCCCGCCCGTCAAGCTGGGCGG
>JAYRSJ010000004.1:41791-154584 GCA_041920215.1 Burkholderiaceae bacterium
CGCCCCCCCCCGCGGGGGGGGCGGGCGGGGGGCTCCCCCGCCACCCCGCCCCCGCACGACCCGGCCTGTCATGCTGGTCGGCCCTGTCGAATCCTCGCCGTCCGCCATGAAGAAGCCCCCTTCGCCCGCCGTCAAGACCGCCGCAGCCTCGGCCGCCAGCACGGCGCCGCGCCCCCGCCGCAGCCGTAGCGGCGACACCAGCGGCAGCACCGATGCCAGGCGCATCGCGCAGCGCAGCGTCAAGGACGCGATCGAGAAGGCGCAGGCGCGCGAGTTGGAGGCGCTGAAGGACATCGTCGCCCAGGGCGGCCCGGCCAGTCTGGCGAGCTCGGTGCGTGCGGTGGTGGCTGGTGCCGCGCCGGATGATGCCGTAGCACTGCGCCAGGCCTTGCTGGCCGAGTTGCACAGCCCGAATGGCGCCGGGGTGCCCAATCCCGACGAGGAGCTGTCGCCCGGCTGGCGCAAGGGCGGCTACCCCTACAAGAACCTGATGTCGCGCAAGGCCTACGAGCGGCAGAAATACCGGCTGCAGGTGGAGCTGCTGAAGCTGCAGGCCTGGGTCAAGCAGACCGGCCAGAAGGTGGTGATCCTGTTCGAGGGCCGCGACGCCGCCGGCAAGGGCGGCACCATCAAGCGCTTCATGGAGCACCTGAACCCGCGCGGCGCGCGCGTCGTGGCGCTGGAAAAGCCCAGCGAGGTCGAGCGCGGTCAGTGGTACTTCCAGCGCTATGTGCAGCACCTGCCCACCGCGGGCGAGATCGTGCTGTTCGACCGCAGCTGGTACAACCGCGCCGGCGTCGAGCGGGTGATGGGCTTCTGCACGAACGACGAGTACACCGAGTTCATGCGCCAGGCGCCCGAGTTCGAGCGCAACCTGGTGCGCTCGGGCATGCATGTGGTGAAGTTCTGGTTCTCGGTCAGCCGCGAGGAGCAGCGCCGCCGCTTCAAGGAGCGCGAGGCGCACCCGCTCAAGCAGTGGAAGCTCTCGCCGATCGACAAGGCCTCGCTGGACAAGTGGGACAGCTACACCAAGGCCAAGGAGGCGATGTTCTTCCACACCGACATCGCCGAGGCGCCCTGGACCGTGGTCAAGTCGGACTGCAAGAAGCGCGCGCGTCTGAACGCGATGCGCTATGTGCTGCACCAACTGCCCTATACCAACAAGGATCTGGACAAGATCGCGCAGATGGACCCGCTGCTGGTGGGCCGTGCCAATGTGGTCTACGAACGTGGCGAAGGCCTGCCGCGCTAGCCGGCCGACTTGCCTGCATCCTCAGCCCGGCCCGCGGCCGGCTTCAGGGGCGCAGGTCACTGTTTCCAGCGGCCTTCGCTGGTGTCGCAGAACTGCTTGGCATGGCCCTGCCTGAAGGCGTAATCGTCGGCCATATACAACAGGCTCAGCTTCTGGCCGAAGACGCCATCGCAGGACGCCTTGGCGCTGGCAGGACATGAGGCAGCGGACTTCATCGTCACCGTGTTGTCGGCCTTCTTGCCGCCCTCGCCGCCACCATGCGCGGCGAACAATTCCTGGCAATAGACCCTGAACTCCGGCTCGCTCAGGCCCTAGTTCGCGACACAGACATTCATCGTCTGATGGATGCCGTTTGAGTTCAGTGCGCCCTGGATCAGGCAGGCATTGTCCTTCGCCGCTGCGGCAGCCGTGCCGAGCAGCGCGACGACGCCAGCGCAGAGCTTCAAGCTGGATTTCATGTTCAAGTGTTTCCTGAGTGTTGATGGGGATCCAAGCGCCCGCATTCTCCGAGGTCTGGCGTCCGCCTCCATTCGTCATCCTCAGCACATGGGGGGAGGTGGACATCGCGGCGCCGCAAGCGCAGGATGGCGCCATCCTCGCTGTACGCCACGAAAGGGCTGCCATGTCCGTCCCCCTCATTCGCAAGGCCCCGGCACTGTTGTCCACGCGGCTGCTGCTGGGCCTGCTGTGCGCCGGACTCGGCGCCGGCTGCGCCAATATGGATGAACGCCAGCGCGGCACCGCCCAGGGAGCGGCCATCGGCGCGGCGGCTGGTGCCATCCTCAGCTCGGCCACCGGCGGCAAGGCCGGCACCGGCGCGGTGGTCGGCGGCGCCATCGGGGCGGTGGTGGGCAATCAATGGTCGCGCCGCATGGAGGAGAAGCAGCGCGCGATGGAGCAGGCCACCGCCGGCACCGGGGTGGAGGTGGTGCGCACCGCCGACAACCAGCTCAAGCTGCAGGTGCCCAGCGACATCTCCTTCGCACTCAACAGCGCCGCCATCGAGCCGCGCCTGCGCCCGGTGCTGGAGGCCTTCGCCCATGGCCTGGCCGAGGAACGCGGCATGCTGGTACGCATCGTCGGTCACACCGACAGCAGCGGCTCGGATGCGATCAACGATCCGTTGTCGCTGCGGCGCGCCGAGAGCGTGCGCGGCTTTCTGCAGGACCGCGGTATACGCGGCGAGCGCATCGAAGTGGCTGGCCGCGGCTCGCGCGAACCGCTGGCCTCCAACGAAACAGCGGAAGACCGGGCACGCAATCGCCGGGTCGAGATCTTTCTGCGCGAGCCGCAGAGCGGCGGCTGAACCGCCCGCCAGCGGGCGCGGCTATGAAGCCGCGCCGCACATTGCGCCTCCGGTGCATTCGCAGCAGGCCGCCGATGCTGTGCAAGCTCATGGCCCGGAAGGGCGCGAGCGCTCAGGGTCCAACGTAGAACGCGTTCAGCTTGTTGCCGTCGAGGTCGCGGAAGTAGCCCGCATAGAAGCCCTCGCCGCGCGGCCCCGGCGCGCCCTCGTCAGCACCGCCCAGGGCCAGCGCCTTGGCGTGCAAGGCATTGACCTTGTCCTTGCTGTCGACCGTCAAAGCGATCATCACGCCGTTGCCCACCGTGGCGGGCTTGCCGTCGAAGGGCAGCATCACGGCGAAGCCGGGCTTTTCCATGGTCGTGCCCCAGGCATAGCCGCGGCCGAAGTCCATGATGCGCTTGATGCCGATGAGGCCGAACAGCTCATCGTAAAAGGCTGCGGCACGCGACAGGTTCTTGGTGCCGAGGGTGGTGTAACCGATCATTGGAAGCTCCCTTCAGTTGAAGAATTCCAAGTATCGGGCGGCTGCCCCGCGCAGTACCGTCCTGGAAGTGATGCAGGTGCGAGAGGGCTGTCGCTCAGCCCCGATCGAACTTGAACACCGCCATGCTGGCCAGCAGATTCGGCAGCGTACGCACCACCTGGCCGGCCTGGATGCCGAAGCTGTCCAGCACGCGCAGTCGGTTCTTGCGCGCCAGCACCTCGAAGTCGGCATAGGTGCCGACGCGGATATTGGGCGTGTCGTACCACTCGTAGGGCAGCACGCGCGTCACCGGCATGCGGCCCAGCATCACCTGCAGGCGATTCGGCCAGTGGGCGAAGTTGGGGAAGCTGACGATGCCCATGCGACCCACGCGCGCAGTTTCCTTCAGCATGGCCTCGGTATTGCGCAAATGCTGCAGGGTCTCCAGCTGCAGCACCACGTCGAAGCTCTGGTCCTCGAAGATGGCCAGACCCTCCTCCAGGTTCAGCTGTATCACGTTGACGCCGCGCTGTGCGCAGGCCAGCACATTGGCGTCGTCCAGCTCCACGCCGTAGCCGCTGCAGCCCTTGCTCGTCTGCAGGTGGTGCAGCAGCTCGCCGGTGCCGCAGCCCAGGTCCAGCACGCGCGAGCCCGCCGGCACCAACGCGGCGATCGCTTCCATCACTGCACGATCGCTCATGCCTGGAACTCCTTGGCGATGCGCTCGAAATAGGCCCGCAGCACGCCGTGGTAGCGCGGGTCTTCCAGCAGGAAGGCATCGTGGCCGTGCGGGGCGTCGATCTCCGCGTAGGAAACATCGAGCTTGTTGTCCAGCAAGGCCTTGACGATCTCCCGCGAGCGCGCCGGCGAGAAGCGCCAGTCGGTCGTGAAGCTGGCCAGCAGGAACTTGGCGCGTGCCGCGGCGAAGGTGCGCGAGAGATCGCCACCATGCTCGCGCGCCGGGTCGAAGTAGTCCAGTGCGCGGGTGATCAGCAGATAGGTGTTGGCGTCGAAATACTCGCTGAACTTGTCGCCCTGGTAGCGCAGATAGCTCTCGATCTGGAACTCGATGTCCTGGGTGCTGTATGCGTAGTCACCGGAGGGCAGCGCCCCGCTCAAGGGAAGGGCCCCTTGAGCTTCCCGCATCTTGCGGCCGAACTTCTGCTCCATCACATCGTCGCTAAGGTAGGTGATGTGGCCGATCATGCGCGCCACGCGCAGGCCGCGCTTTGGCACCACGCCATGCTCGTAGAAGTGGCCGCCGTGGAAATCCGGGTCGGTGATGATGGCGCGGCGTGCCACCTCGTTGAAGGCGATGTTCTGCGCCGACAGGCTGGGCGCGGTGGCGATCGCGATGCAGTGGCGCATGCGCTCGGGATAGCGCAGCGACCAGTCCAGCGCCTGCATGCCGCCCAGCGAGCCGCCCAGCACCGCGGCCAGCTGCGTGATGCCCAAGGCGTCCAGCACGCGGGCCTGCGCATCCACCCAGTCCTGCACCGTCACGACCGGGAAGTCCGCGCCCCAGGCCTTGCCGGTGGCGGGGTTCTGATGCATGGGCCCGGTGCTGCCGAAGCAGGAGCCCAGATTGTTGATGCCGATGACGAAGAACTTCTCGGTGTCCAGCGGCTTGCCGGGGCCCACCAGATTGTCCCACCAGCCCTCGCTCCGGTCCTGCCCGGCATAGCTGCCGGCCACATGGTGGCTGGCATTGAGCGCATGGCAGACCAGCACCGCATTGCTCTTGTCGGCATTGAGACTGCCATAGGTCTCGTAGACCAGCTCATAGTCCGCGATGCGGGCGCCGCTGCGCAACGGCAGGGCCTGCGCAAAGCGCAGACGCTGTGGGGTGACGATTCCGACCGAGCCCATGGGGCAACTCCAAAAAACAAAACCGGCGCCGCTAGCTGATGCGGACGCCGGTTGGGTGAACCTTTCGGAGCGTCCTGTTTAGCGGTATTTGTAGAGCGCCCGCAATCCGGAACAAATCGGCGCTATGGGCCGGGATTATGCATCCAGATGGAATTGCGCCACCGCGCCGCCCAGCTTCTGCGACTGCTCGCGCAGGCTCTCGGCGGCGGCCGCACTCTGCTCCACCAGGGCCGCGTTCTGCTGGGTCATCTGGTCCAGCTGGGTCACCGCGGTGTTGACATGGCCGATGCGCTGGCTCTGGTCGGAGGTGCCGGCGGCGATCTCGCCGATGATGTCCGAGACCCGCTGCACCGAGGCGACGATCTCGTCCATGGTGCTGCCGGCATCCTGCACCAGGCGCGCGCCGGTCTCCACCCGCTCGACGCTGGCGCCGATCAGGCCCTTGATCTCGCGCGCCGCCTCGGCGCTGCGCTGGGCCAGGCTGCGCACCTCGCCCGCCACCACTGCAAAGCCGCGGCCCTGTTCGCCGGCGCGGGCGGCCTCCACCGCCGCGTTCAGCGCCAGGATATTGGTCTGGAAGGCAATGCCGTCGATCACGCCGATGATGTCGCCGATGCGGCGCGAGCTGCTGTTGATCTCGTCCATGGTCGCCACCACCTGGCCCACCACTGCGCCGCCGCGCTGCGCCACCTGGGCGGCCGAGCTGGCCAGCTGGTTGGCCTGGGCGGCCGCATCGGCGCTCTGGCGCACGGTGCCGGTCAGCTGCTCCATCGCGCTGGCGGTGCTCTGCAGATTGGAGGCCGTCTGCTCGGTACGCTGGCTCAGGTCCTGATTGCCGGCCGCCACCTCGGTGCTGGCGGTCTCGATCTGCAGCGTCGAGTCGCGCACCTGGCCCACCAGGCGGCGCAGCGAATCCTGCATCGCGTTCAAGGCCTCCAGCAGCTGGGCGGCCTCGTCACGGCCTTCGACGCGGATCTGCCGCGTCAGGTCGCCGGCGGCGATGGACTGCGCCACCGCGCGGGCATAGCTGATCGGGCTGGTGATGGTCGCCGAGTTGATCAGGGTCAGCGGCACCACCAGCACCACCACCACCGCCAGCACGCCGATGAAGATCAGCGTGATCTGCCACATCGCCGCATTGAACTCGGTCTGGGTGGCCTGGGCTTCGCCCTCGATCACCGCGGCGATCTTGCCGACCCGGTCCTCGACCTGGCTCATATGGCCCTTGGCCCGGCCCAGCATCTTGTCGGCCACCCGGGCAGTGTCGAAGCCGCCGTCCTGGATCTGGGTCAGCACCGGCGCCGAGGCCTTGCTGTACTCGTCCATCAGCGCCACCGCCTCCCGGGCCAGCGCATTGTCGGCGTCGTCCTCGCCGTCGACCAGCTTGCCCAGGCCGGCCTGGGTGTTCTTGATGGCGGCGGCCCAGCTCTCGCGCGCCTTCAGCACCGCGACACCGTCCTCGTAGTTGATGACCATCTCCTTCTCCGCCAGCCGCACATCGGCCAGGGCCGCGCGGATATTGGAGAGCAGGGTCAACTCCGCCACCGAATGGTCCATGAACTCGGCGTTGAGCTGCTTGAGCTGCTGGCCGCCGAACATGCCGGTGATGCCCACCATCGCGAACATCGACAGCACCATCGCGA
This sequence comes from Burkholderiaceae bacterium, assembly GCA_041920215.1. GTDB lineage: Bacteria > Pseudomonadota > Gammaproteobacteria > Burkholderiales > Burkholderiaceae_C > JAYRSJ01. The sequence continues at coordinate 48,325 of JAYRSJ010000004.1, forward strand.
TCGCGCCCTGCATGCGCAGGCGGATGGTGAACATGCGCATCCAGCCGGTCAGATTCATGGTCAGCACTCCTCTTGTTGCACGCCTTGGCGGCGCTTGGTGTTTTCCCTCGCCGGCAGGCCCGGCGGGCGGCACTTTTGCACAAGCACTGAACTAGACCATGACTCAGATCAAGACGCCAGCAAAGCCCCGGCGCAGCGCGCATGTTCCGCGCCGGTTTTGCGCACTATGGCGCAGTGCAGAGGCAGTGCACCACCGCGGCAAAGGGCTTGCGCCCCTGGCTCAGCTCGGTCGCCCAAGCCAGTTCGGCCTGGGCCTGACGTACGACGGCCGGCAGTCCCAGCTGGGCGCGCATCAGCTCAATCACGCCGGGTGCCAGCACATCGCCCAGGCTGCTGAGCAGCTGGTCCAGCTTGCCGGGCTCGCGCTCCAGATAACGCGGGGCCGCAGCGGCCTTGTCCGCATCGGCCAGCTTGGCCAGCCGGGCCGCCTGGCGCAGCGCATCGTCCAGACTGCCCAGCTCGTCCACCAGGCCGCGATCCAGGGCCTGGGCGCCGGTCCAGACCCGGCCCTGGGCCACCGCGTCGATCTCGGCCACGCTCTTGCCGCGGGCCTTGGCGGCCTTGCCGGTGAAATCGTCGTAGATGTACTGGATGGCCGACTGCACCGAGGCGCGCAGCCGCTCGTCCAGCGGACGACGCGGGTCGTAGCCGCCGGCCAGCCAGGTGGTGGTGTAGCCGCCGGTGTGGATTGAGAGCTTGTCCATCAGCTTGTTGGCGGTGGGCAGCATGCCGAACACGCCGATGGAGCCGGTGATGGTGGCCGGATCGGCCAGCACCCGGTCGGCGGACATCGCAATCCAGTAGCCACCGGAGGCCGCCACGCTGGCCATGGACACCACCACCGGCTTGCCGGCCGCACGGGTCAGCTCCAGCTCGCGCCGCACCAGCTCGGAGGCATAGGCGCTGCCGCCCGGCGAGTTGACCCGCAGCACCAGGGCCTTGAGCTTGTCGTCCTCGCGGGCCTGGCGTATCAGGCGGGCGGTCGATTCGCCACCCACCTTGCCGGGCCCGGCCTCGCCGTCGACGATCTCGCCCTCGGCCACCACGATGCCAACGGGCGCATCGGCGGCGGCCGGCTTCAGATAGGCTTGGTAGGCCGCATAGCCGATCTGGCGGAAGCTCTTGCTCTTCTCGTCCAGCACGCCGCGCTCCAGCATCAGCGTGCGCAGCTCGTCCCGGGTCTTGAGCCCGTCGACCAGCTTCTCCTGCAGCGAGAGCTGGGCGGTATTGCCGCCCACGGCCGCCAGGCGCTGCGGCAGGGCCGTGATGCCGGCCACGACCGCGCCCTTGTCGAGCTTGCGCGCGCTCTCGACGGCATCGGTGTAGCGCCGCCACAGATCGTCGTAGAGATAGGCCTCGGACTCCAGCGAGGCCGGCGAGGGCGCGTTGGCGAAATAGGGCTCGCCGAAGTTCTTGAACTTGCCGACCCGTATCACGTTGGCGTCTATGCCCAGACGGTCCAGCGCATCCTTGTAGTAGTTGCGGTAGCGGCCGAAGCCCTCGATCGCGACCATGCCCATCGGGTGGATGAAGATCTGGTCGGCCTGAGCGGCCAGCAGGTAGGCGCGCTGCTCGAAGCCGCTGCCGTAGGCGATCACCGGCTTGCCACTGAGCTTCTTGAAGCGCTGCAGGGCGGCGGCGGCCTCGCGCAGCTGGACCATGCCGCCGCCGCTGAAGCCGTCCAGATCCAGCAGCAGCTGGTTGATCTTGGGGTCGGCCGCGGCCGTCTCCAGGGTCTGCAGCAGATCGCGCAGGCGCACCTGGGCCTGCGGGCTATCGCCGCGGGCCTGGGCCAGCGCCTGCTCGCGCAGCGAGCCCGAGAACTGCTCGACCAGCTGCCCCTTCAGATCCAGCACCAGGGCGGTCTTGTCCTGCAGCGGCTTGGGGCCACGCTGGGCGATCAGATAGACCAGGCCGATCAGCAGGCCCAGCCACAGCAGGTTCAGCACGGTACGGCGGCTGGCATCCACCAGCCACCAGGCCTTGGCCAGGAAACGGCCCACCGGCCGCAGAACAGACATGATCATCTGTGGGGTCTCGCAAGAGATGCCAGGATTGGCCGCACGATTGTAGGAAGCGCCGCGCCGCCCGGCCTTCGGTCATGGTCAGGGCGTAGAAACCCCGATCCGGCAAGCGCAGCGGCCCGACGCTAAGCTAGCGCCCATGCCTGCCTCCACCGCCCGCCGCTGGCGCCATCTGCTCGCCCTGCTGACGCTCAGCGCCCTGCTGCTGGGCGGCTGCGCCACGCTGGACGAGAAGCAGCGCGAATGGATCTTCCAGCCCAGCGAACGCAGCTGGGCCGGCGGCCTGGCCGCGGCCCAGGGCATGGACGACGTCTGGATTGACTACCAGGCGCCCAGCAGCGCGGCGCCGGTGCGCCTGCACGGCCTGTGGGCGCCGGCCGAGCGCGTCGACGCGCCGGTGCTGCTCTATCTGCACGGCGCGCGCTGGGATGTGCGCGGCAGCGCGCCGCGCATGCGCCGGCTGCAGTCGCTGGGCTTTTCGGTACTGGGCATCGACTACCGCGGCTTCGGCCAGAGCTCCAAGAGCCTGCCCTCGGAAACCATGGCCTACGAGGATGCCCGCGCCGCCTGGGACTGGCTGGCGCGCCGGCATCCGCAGGCACGGCGCTATATCTTCGGCCACTCGCTGGGTGGCGCGATCGCGGTGGAGCTGGCCCGCCAGGTCGAGCGCGACGCCGCTGGCCTGATCGTCGAGGGCAGCTTCACCTCCATCCCCGACGTGGTCAGCCACTTCAAATGGGGCTGGCTGCCGCTGGGACCGCTGATCACCCAGCGCTTCGAGGCCGCCGAGCGCATCGCCCAGCTCAAGGTGCCGCTGCTGGTCGTGCATGGCAGCGAGGACAAGCTGATCCCGCCCGAACTCGGCCGCCAGCTTTACGAGCGGGCCCCCGGGCCCAAGCGCTTTTTGCTGGTCGAGGGCGGCTCCCACCACAACACCAATGCAGTCGGCCTGGCCCAGTACCGCATCGCCCTGGCCGAGCTGTTCGGCCTGAACGCACCCCAGTAAACACCCCCCTCGCAGCGCCTGCCCCCTCTTCCCCAGCAGGCGCCGCCGACCCCTTGAGGGGGCCGGCGCAGCCGGCAGGGGGTGGTTCAAGCCCCCCAGCGGCGCTGCTGCAGCAGCGCGCTGACCCGGTAGCGCTCGCTGCGGTAGGCCTTGAACAGCTGGTCCAGCAGCTCGGCCACCGTGGTGGCGCCCAGCTGGGCCAGCCAGCCGAACGGACCTTCGGGGTAGTTGACGCCCAGCTTCATCGCGGTATCGGCCGCAGCCTCGTCGCAGACGCCCTGCCACACCGCATCGGCACCCTCGTTGATCAGCATCGCCACCGTGCGTGCCACCACCAGACCCGGCACATCGCGCAGCAGCAGGGTCTCCCAGCCCAGCGCATGCCAGAGCTCGGCGAGCTGGGCGCGGGCCGGCGCGCTGCAGCGCGGCGCATAGGCCAGGGCCAGGCCGTCGCAGCGCTCCGGCGCCAGCGGCCAGTCCATCACCGCCAGCTCGGCATGAGCGCGCTCGGCCGCCAGCTGGGCGGCACTCAGGCCGCTGCTCAGATGCACCTGCAGCTCGCCGATCTGCAAACCGCACCAGTCCGCGGCCTCGCCGCGGCTGTAGTGCAGGCCCTTGTGGGCCAGCCAGCTGCCCAGGCGCTCCACCAGCGGACCGCGGCCCACCAGGCTCAGCGCGGGCAGCTCGCCCTGCGGCGCCGGCACCGGCGCGGCCGCCGGCGGGTTGCCGGTATAGAAGCCCTTGCCGACCTTGCGGCCCAGCCGACCGCCGTCGACCAGGGCGCGCTGCACCAGCGAGGGCATGAAACGCTTGTCGCCGAAATTGGCCTCGAAGACCGACTGGGTCACCAGGAAGTTGGTGTCATGGCCGATCAGGTCCATCAGCTCGCAAGGCCCCATGCGGAAGCCCGCGCCGCGCAGCGCGCGGTCCAGCAGGGCCGGCTCGGCCGCCTGCTCCAGCAGCAGGGCCAGGGTCTCGGCGTAATAGGGTCGGGCGATGCGGTTGACGATGAAGCCCGGCGTGCTCTTGGCATGCACCGGGGTCTTGCCCCAGCGCCGCGCGAGCGCATGGATCGCCTCGGCCACCGCGGCCTCGGTCTCGGCGCCCGAGACCACCTCGACCAGCTTCATCAGCGGCACCGGATTGAAGAAGTGCATGCCCACCAGGCGCTCGGGCCGGCGCATGCCGTTGGCCAGCGCGGTGATGCTGATCGACGAAGTGTTGGAGGCGATGATGGCGCCCTCGGGCAGCAGGGCGTCCAGCTCGCGCAGCAGGGCCTGCTTGGGCTCCAGCTTCTCGACGATCACCTCGATCACCAGCGCACTGTCGGCCAGTTCGGAACTGCTGAGCGCCGGGCTGATGCGCGCCAGCACTGCATCGCGTTCGGCCTGTTCCATGCGGCCTTTGGCCACCAGGCCGTCCAGGCCCTTGGCGATGCCGGCGATGGCCGCCGCCGCCGCGCCCTCGCGCAGATCCAGCAGCCGCACCGCATGGCCGGCCTGGGCCGCCACCTGGGCGATGCCCGCCCCCATCACACCAGCACCGACCACGCCGACCGGGGCCTGCGCCGCCGGCTGCGCGGCGATCGTCCACGCCATGCTGCTCGCACTCATCGTCGTCATCTCGCTCATCAATCCTTGTCGACTTCGGGAATCCAGGCCGCCGGCCGCTTGGCCAGGAAGGCGGCAAAGCCCTCGCGGGCCTCCTCGCCCATGCGCACCCGGGCAATGGTCTGGGCCGTCAGCTCACGCACGGCCGGCGTCACCGGGCCCACCTGCAGCTGGGCCATCAGGGCCTTGATCTCGCCCTGCGCCTGCGGGCCGTTCTGCAGCAGCTCGTGCACCCAGCGGCCCACCGCGGCGTCCAGTTCGTCCGCCGGCACCACCTCCTGCACCAGGCCCAGGGCCAGGGCCTCGCTGGCCGGGATACGGCTGGCCGTCAGCGCCAGACGGCGGGCCTGGCGCGGCCCCACCGCATTGACCACATAGGGGCCGATCACCGCCGGCAGGATGCCGAAGCGGGCCTCGCTGACCGCGAAGCGGGCATCGTCGGCGGCGATCGCGATATCGCAGGCCGCCGTCAGGCCCACGCCGCCGCCCAGGGCCAGGCCCTGGACCCGCGCGATGGTCGGCTTGGCCGACTCCGCGATCTTGGCCAGCATCTCGGCAAAGCGGCGCGCATCGGCCAGATTGTCGGCATGGCTGGCCGCGGCGGCGCGCTTCATCCACTGGATGTCGGCCCCGGCGCTGAAGGCCTTGCCGGCACCGGCCAGCACGATGATGCGCACATGGGGATCGGCCACCAGCCGGTCCATGGCTTGGCCCAGCTCGGCGATCATCGCCTCGTTGAAGGCGTTGAACACCTCGGGACGGGTCATGGTCAGATGCGCGACGCCGCGCCCATCGACCGCGATATGCAAGGTCTCCACGATGAAACTCCTGGTAATCGCGGGAGTATCGCAGCCCGGCAGCGGCCGCCGGGCTTCAGTGCGGCCCGGCCCACAAGGCCGTCCAGTAGGCGGCCGGCTCGGGCCGGCCCAGCAGATAGCCCTGCAGCAGATCGCAGCCATGGGCCAGCAGGAACTCGTGCTGCGCCACCGTCTCTATGCCCTCGGCCACCACCAGCAGGCCCAGGCTGTGCGCCAGCGCCAGCGTGGCGGCGCTGATGGCGGCGTCGTTGTCGTCGTTCTCGATATCGCGCACGAACTCGCGGTCCAGCTTCAGCACCTGGATGGGCAGGCGCTTCAGATACACCAGCGAGGAATAGCCGGTGCCGAAATCGTCGATCGCCAGCGTCAGGCCCAGCGCGCGCAGCTCCTGCAGCCGCTCCACCGCACCGGCCGGGTCGCGCATCGCCACCGATTCGGTGATCTCCAGCTCCAGCTCGGCGCCGGCCAGGCCCTGCTCCTTCAGGATGCGCGCGATGTCCAAGGCCAGGGCCGGGTTGCGCAGCTGGTGGGCCGAGAGATTGACCGCGATGCGCGCCGGCGCCGCGCCCTCGCGCCGCCATTGCGCCAGCTGCCGGCAGGCCTGCTCCAGCACCCACAGGCCCAGGGGCTCGATCAGGCCGGTCTCCTCGGCGATCGGGATGAAGCGCAGCGGCGGCACCATGCCCATGCGCGGATGGCGCCAGCGCAGCAGGGCCTCCATCGCCACCGGCACCGCGGTGGTGTCGGCGGCCGGCGCGAACTGCGGCTGGTAGTGCAGCTCGAACTGACCCTGCTCCAGGCCCAGGCGCAGCTCGCGCTCCAGCGTCAGGCGCTCGTCGGCGTCGGCATTCAGCGCCGCGGTGAAGTACTGCAGATTGTTGCGGCCCTGGGACTTGGCGTGATACATCGCGGTATCCGCCGCCCGCATCAGTTCGACCACGTCGGCGCCGTCCTGCGGATAGACGCTGATGCCCAGGCTGGCGCTGCTGTGCAGGCGCTCGCCGGCGATCAGATAGGGCTGGTCCAGCGCCTGCAGGATCTTGCCGGCCACCGCCGAGGCGTCACCAGGCCGCTCCAGGCCCGCCAGCACGACGACGAACTCGTCCCCGCCCAGGCGCGCCACGATATCGCTCTCGCGCACGCAGCCCTGCAGCCGGCGCGCCACCTCCACCAGCAGCAGATCGCCGGTGTGGTGGCCCAGCGTGTCGTTGATCAGCTTGAAGCGATCCAGATCGATGAAGACCACCGCCACGCAATGGCCCTCGCGGTGCGCCGACAGCAGGGCCTGGGACAGGCGGATCTGCAGGTTGTAGCGGTTGAACAGCCCGGTCAGCGCATCGTGATGGGCCAGATGCTCGATGCGTGCCTCGGCGGCCTTGCGCTCGCTGATGTCGATGAAGCTGGCGATGTAGTGGCTGACGGCGCCGCCGTCATCGCGTATCGCCGAGATCGCCGCCCATTTGGGGTAGACCTTGCCGTCGCGGTCGCGGTCCCACAGCTCGCCCTGCCAGTAGCCGCGGCTGCCCAGCGCCTCCCACATGGCCTGGTAGGTGCTGCGCGGCGTACGCCCCGAGGCCAGCAGGCTGGGATCGCGGCCCTGCACCTCGGCCAGGCTGTAGCCGGTCTGGCGGCTGAAGGCCGGGTTGACCGCGATGATGCGCTGCGCCGCATCGGTCACCAGGATGGCCTCGCCGCTGTGCTGGAAGATATTGGCGTAGAGCTGCAGCGCCTCCTCGGTGCGGCGCAGCTCGCTGATGTCCTGCACCGTGCCGCGGGTGCGCAAGGCCTGACCCTGGGCGTCGTAGTCGGTCTGGCCATGCTCATGCACATGCTTGATGCGTCCGTCGGCGAACAGCAGGCGGTGCGAGACCTCGTAGGGGCGGCGCTGCGCCAGCGCCTCGCGGAAGGCGCGCTCCACCCGCTCCCGGTCCTCCGGGTGGATGGCGGCCAGGAAATCCTCGTAGCGGGCGCCGAAGCGCTGCGCATCGATCTCGAAGATGCGGAATACCTCGTCCGACCACTGCAGGCTGTCGTCGCGCAGGTCCAGCGTCCAGCTGCCCAGGCGGGCGATGCGCTGGGCGGCCCGCAGCTCCGCCAGCGACTGCTGCAGAACCCGTTCGCTGCGCAGCACCTGCCGCCCCAGCAGCAGCGCGCTGAGGCCCGACAGCAGCAGGAACAGCGCAAAGGCCAGCAGGGTCAGGCCTTGACGGCTGCGCGAGGGCGCCAGCACCTCGGCGGCATCCATCTTCACCACCATGCCCCAGCCCAGCGCCGGCAGATAGTGCCAGCTGGCCGCGGTTTCGACGCCGGCATAGTCCAGCACCATGCCGCGACCGGACTCGCCCGACAGCGCGCGCCGCATCAGCGCGCTGCGCGGGTCGCTGCGGTCCAGCGCCTGCCCGCCCGGCAAGGGCTGCGGCAGCGGGCGCAGCAGCGGCACCGCATAGACGATGCGCTCGCCGTCCGGATAGCCCAGCACCGTTTCCCCGCTTCGCCCCAGGCCGGTGCGGTCCATCACCACCGGCGCCAGCGTGGCCAGCTTGATCTGCAGGGCCAGCGCGCCGATGGGCCGGCCCTCGATCAGCACTGGCGCCACCGCGAAGGCGCTGACCTCGCCGGCCGACGGCGCATAGGGCTCGAAGCGGCTCAGGTCGATGTGCAGAAAGCGCATCGCCTGGCGAAAGCCGGCCGCCAGCGCGCTGCCGCTGTAGGGGCCGTGCAGCAGATTGCTGCCCAGATCGGCCTCGCCGCGCAGCGCGAACAGCACCTGGCCGCCGGCGTCGATCAGCAACAGGTCGTGATAGTCGCTGCGCTCGGCCAGACGCGCCAGCTCGGCGCGGTGCTGCTGCGCACTGGCCACCGTGGCAGCCATGCCGCCGCGGGCGAAGTCGGCGCTGAGTGCGCGCAGGGCCTGCTGCACCCGCGCCTGGCCGGCCTGGGTGCGGGCATCGGCCAGGCGCTCGTTCAGATAGCTGTCGATCTGGTCGGACTTCTTGTCGGCGATCGAGGCGATGTTCTGCAGCACCGTGCTGGTCAGCGCGGTCTCGGCGCTGTGCAGATAGAACCAGGCCAGGCCGGCCAGCGGCAGCAGAGCCACCAGCAGAAAGCCCAGCGCCAGGCGCAGACCCAGGCTCAGACCCGTGTCGCGGCGACCGGCCATGGCGGCGCTCATCGGGTCCGCCCCGTAGCGGCACTGGCTGCCCTGGCCGCCGCGCTGGCCGGCGGACTGGGCCGCGCCAGTGCCTCCACCGCGCTGAGCCATTCCTCGCGCCGCCGGTAGGGCGGAAAGGGCGCCGGCCGCACCGGAGCCTCGGAAATCTCCTGGGCAAGGAACTGGCCGTCCGCCTGGGCCTGGCCGATATAGACGCGCCGCCACAGATGGCGGGTCTGGGCATCGAGCGCCACCACGCCGTCCGGCCCGGCCACGCTGATGCGGCCGATCGCCCGGTTGACCCGGCTCGGCTCGGTGCCGCCCACCTCACGCACCGCCGCCGCCCACAGGCGCAGGCCCAGATAGCTGGACAGCATCGGGTCGCTGAAGACCCGCTCGGCGCCGAAGCGCCGGCGGAAGGCCGTCACCAGGCGCTGGTTGCCGGCGCCGCCCAGGCTCTGGAAATAGCCCCAGACCGCATGATGCTGGCCATGCTGACGGCCGGCCGCGCCCAGGGCCTGCAGCTCGGGCTCGGCCAGGCTGAAGGAGAGCACCGGCAGCTGCTGCAGCCCGGCCGCCGCCAGCGCCGCGAACAGATGCCGGTTGCCGGCGCCGTTGACGGTGTTGAGCAGCACATCGGGCCGGGCCGCCCGGATCTCGGCCGCCAGTGCCGTGAAGTCCTGGCTGTCCAGCGCCGCATAGCGCTCGCCCAGCACCTCGCCGCCGGCCGCCTGCACCAGATCGCGGATCAGCAGATGGGCGGTGCGCGGGAACAGATAGTCCGAGCCCAGCAGGAAGACGCGCCGGCCGAAACGCTCCATCGCCCAGTAGGCGCCGGGGATGATCTGCTGATTGGGCGCCGCGCCCAGATAGACGATGTGCGGCGACTGCTCCATGCCTTCGTACTGCAGCGCGTAGAAGAGCAGATGGCGCTGCTGCTCGACCACCGGCTTGAGCGCCTTGCGACAGCTGGAGGTCCAGCAGGCGAACAGCACGCTGACCCGTTCGTCGACGATCAGGCGGCGCGCCTCCCGCGCTGCCCAGTCGGGGTCGGAGCGGCTGTCGGCCAGCACCAGCTCCAGCCGCCGACCCAGCAGGCCACCCTGGGCATTGATCTCGTCGGCTGCCAGCCGCAGCGCGTCGACCAGACCGCGCTCGCTCTGCGCCATCACCCCGCTCAGCGCATGCACCACACCGACCCGGATCGGCAAGACCTGACCCTGGCGCCAGGCCGAAGCCGCCAGTCCCAGCAGGGTGGCCAGCAGCAGCAGGGCCAGCGGCCAGCGCAGCACGCGGAGCAGGCGCGCCGGACTCATTCGGTCCGGCCGGGGCGGCTCGCCCCGCTGCTGCAATGATCCATCGAGCGCCTCCTGATTGACTGACGCGAAGCCAGGGACCGATCCCGCCACAGCCCCGAACCCGCCGCTTCAACAAAACCAGTGTGCGCTGCGTCCTGGCATTTCCGCTTGATACAAAGCAAGTGGTCCGTGGCTTGGATGCCACGGCCGGCGCAGCCACCGGCACGCTATGCTGCGCCAAACCACCGCCACCGTCATGCAAGCCCCTGAACGCCCCGCCGACGAGGAACGCCGCCTGCAGACCCTGCGCGCGCTGGGCATTCTGGACACGGCGCCGGAGGAGCGCTTCGAGCGCATCACCCGGCTGGCACGCCGCATCTTCCAGGTGCCGATCGCCCTGCTCAGCCTGGTGGATGCCGAGCGCCAGTGGTTCAAGTCCTGCGGCGGCCTCGATGTCAGCGAGGCCGGGCGCGATATCTCCTTCTGCGGCCATGCCATCCTGGGCGAGCAGCTGTTCGAGGTGGCCGATGCCCGGCTCGACCCGCGCTTCGCCGACAACCCGCTGGTCAGCGGCCCGCCGGGCATACGCTTCTATGCCGGCCATCCGCTGCGGGTGCATGGCTACAGCCTGGGCACCCTGTGCCTGATCGACCAGCGGCCGCGCCAGCTGGACGCCGAGGACCGCCAGCTGCTGGCCGATCTGGCCGGCATGGCCGAGCAGGAGCTGGCGGCCCTGCACCTGGCCCATCTGGACCCGCTGACCGGGCTGTACAACCGGCGCGGCTTCGAAGCGCTGGCAGCGCATGGACTCAGGCTGGCGCGCCGCCAGCGGCATCCGGCGGCCCTGCTCTTCATCGACCTGGACGACTTCAAGCGCATCAACGACCGCTACGGCCATGCCGAGGGCGATCTGGCGCTGGCCAGCCTGGCGCGGCTGATGAGCCAGGCGCTGCGCGGCAGCGATGTGCTGGCCCGGCTGGGCGGCGACGAATTCGCGGTGCTGCTGATGGACGCCGACGCGGCGGCCACCGCCGCCGCGCTGAAGCGGCTGGGCGAGGCGCTGGAGCAGCACAACCGCCAGGCCCAGCGCGGCTACTCGCTGGGCTTCAGCATAGGCAGCGTGGCCTTCGATCCGCAGCGCCATGCCGATCTGGCCGCCCTGCTGGCCGAGGCCGACGCCGCGATGTTCCGCCAGAAGCGGCTGGCCAAGTCCTGAGCCCGCGGCGGCGGTCTGGGCCACGCCCATGGCGGGCCACAATCGCGCCATGTCCTGCCCCACCGAACCCTTTCTTGCCCCGCTGACGCTGGAGGGCCAGGCCCTGCAGATCGAGGCCTGCTGGCTCAATGGGGACGCGCCACGCCAGCGCCCCACCCTGGTCTTTCTGCACGAGGGCCTGGGCTCGCTGTCGCAGTGGAAGGACTTCCCGGCGCAGCTGTGCGCCGCCGCCGGCTGCCGCGGCCTGGTCTTCTCGCGCCCCGGCTATGGCCGCAGCAGCCCGCGCCGCGAGCCCTGGCCGCAGGACTATCTGCAGCGCCAGGCCCGCACGCTGCTGCCGGCCTGCTTCGCGGCCCTGGGCCTGGAGGCCGACGCGCGCCCCTATCTGGTCGGCCATAGCGATGGTGCCAGCCTGGCCCTGCTCTATGCGGCCTACTACCCGCAGCGAGTCTGCGGCCTGCTGGCGATGGCACCGCATCTCTTCGTCGAGCCCATCACCCTCGCCGGCCTGCGGGCGGCGCGGACGGCCTACGAGGACGGCGGCCTGCGACGCGCGCTGGAGCGCCACCATGCCGATGCCGACTCGGCCTTCTACGGCTGGAACGACGCCTGGCTGGCGCCCGGCTTTGCCAGCGACTGGAACATAGAGGCCGAGCTGCGCGGCCGCCTGGCCTGCCCGGTGCTGGCCCTGCAGGGGGTGGACGATGAGTACGCGACGCTGGCCCAGCTGGACGCCATCGCCGCGCTGCATGCCGCCACCACGGTCTGCGTGCTGGAACAATGCGGCCACGCGCCGCAGCGCGACCAGCCCGAGGCGCTGCGCCGCGCCATCCTGGCCCATCTGGAGAGCTGTCTGTGAGCATCAAGCCCGTGATCCCCATCCGGCCCGAGCCGGCCCGCACGCCCCAGGCCCGGCGCGGCGGCGGCCTGCGCGGCCGCCAGCCCTCGGCCACGGCACGCGATGCGATTGCCGCGCTGCTGCAGGGCGCCAGCCCTGCACCCGACCTGCTGATCGAGCATCTGCACCGCATCCAGGACAGCCAGGGCCATCTGAGCCTGGACATGCTGGCGGCGCTGGCCGATTGGATGGGCCTGTCGCAGGCCGAGGTGCATGAGACGGCCAGCTTCTATCACCACTTCGACATCGTTGCCGAGGGCCAGACCCCGCCGCCGGCACTGACGCTCAAGGTCTGCGGCTCGCTGAGCTGCGCAATGGCCGGCAGCCAGGCGCTGCGCGGCAGCCTGGACGCCCTGGCCGGCAGCGGCCTGCGCATCGTCGAGGTGCCCTGCGTGGGCCGCTGTGCCGACGCGCCGGTGGCGGTGCTGGGCCACAGGCCGGTGGGCCAGGCCACGGCCGCCACGCTGCAGGCGCTGATCGCCAGCGGCGACACGCAAGACCCGCCCCCCGATGCGCAGGGGCTGGCGGCCTATCTGGCCGAGGGCGGCTACGGCCTGTGGCTGCGGCTGCGGCGCGGCGAGATCGGCGCCGAGTCCTGCATCGCCGCGCTCTCGGCGGCGGGCCTGCGCGGCCTGGGTGGCGCCGGATTTCCGGTCGGACGCAAATGGTCCATCGTGCGCAGCCAGCCGGCACCGCGCCTGCTGGCGGTCAATATTGACGAGGGCGAGCCCGGCACCTTCAAGGACCGCCACTATCTGGAGCGCCGGCCGCATCAGTTCCTGGAAGGTCTGCTGATCGCCGCCGACTGCGTGGGCATCGCCGGGCTCTACCTCTATATCCGCGACGAGTACCCGGCGCTGCGCCACATGCTGGCCGCCGAGATCGCGGCCCTGCAGGCCCATGCGGCCGATCTGGGGCAAGACCTGCCCCCGATCGCACTGCGCCGCGGTGCCGGCGCCTATGTCTGCGGCGAGGAGTCGGCGATGATCGAATCGCTGGAGGGCAAGCGCGGCTGGCCGCGCCAGCGCCCGCCCTATCTGGCCGAGCAGGGCCTGTTCGGTCGGCCCACGCTGGAGCACAACCTCGAATCGCTGTACTGGGTGCCCGAGATCCTGGCCAAGGGGGCGGGCTGGTTCGCCGCCCAGGGCCGCCATGGCCGCAGCGGGCTGCGCAGCTTCTCGCTGTCGGGCCGGGTGTGCCGGCCCGGCGTGCATCTGGCGCCGGCCGGCATCACGCTGCGCGAGCTGGTGCAGGAGTACGGCGGCGGCATGCTGCCGGGGCACGAGCTCTACGGCTATTTCCCCGGCGGCGCCTCGGGCGGCATGCTGCCGGCCGCGCTGGCCGATCTGTCGCTGGACTTCGACACGCTGCAGCCGCATGGCTGCTTCATCGGCTCGGCCGCGATCATCGTGTTCTCGCAGCAGGACAGCGCGCGGGCGCTGGCCCTCAATGCGATGGACTTCTTCGCCCACGAGAGCTGCGGCCAATGCGTGCCCTGCCGCGAGGGCACGGCCCAGGCCGCGGCGCTGATGCGCCAGCCACAATGGGATCTGCCGCTGCTGGAGGATCTGGCCACGGTGATGGCCGAGGCCTCGATCTGCGGCCTGGGCCAGGCCGCGCCCAATCCGCTGCGCTGCGCGCTGCGCTACTTCCCGCAGGAGTTCGGCCTATGAGCACCGCTGCCCCGAACCCGACCGCCCAAGCGGTCGCCATCCCCTTCACGCTCGATGGTCGCGCGCTGGAGGCACTGCCGGGCCAGACCCTCTGGCAGGCGGCCCAGGCCGCCGGCATCGCCATCCCGCATCTCTGCCACCAGGCCGGTCTCAGCCCGGCCGGCAACTGCCGCGCCTGCGTGGTCGAGATCGAAGGCGAGCGCACGCTGGCCGCCTCCTGCTGCCGCCAGCCCAAGCCCGGCATGGCGGTCACACTGGAGAGCGAGCGGGTGCGCAAGAGCCAGCGCCTGGTGCTGGAACTGCTGGCCGCCAAGGCCCCCCCGGCCGATCAGGCCCACAGCCGCCACAGCGAGCTGAGCCAGTGGTGCGAGGCCCTGGGCGTCGGGCCCGCGCGCTTTGCCGCGCTGGCGCCGGCGCCGGCCGCCGACCTGAGCCATCCGGCCATCGCGGTGCATCTGGACGCCTGCATCCAGTGCATGCGCTGCGTGCGCGCCTGCCGTGACGAACAGGTCAACGATGTGCTGGGCATCGCCGGCTGGGGCCAGAGCACCCGCATCAGCTTCGATGCCGATGCCGCGCTGGGCGCCAGCAGCTGCGTGGCCTGCGGCGAATGCGTGCAGGCCTGCCCCACCGGCGCCCTGGTGCCGGCCAATGGCGCGGCCCTGCTGCCGGCCGATGCCGAGGTCGACACCGTCTGCCCCTATTGCGGCGTGGGCTGCCAGCTGCGCTACCGGGTCAAGGACGGCGCCATCATCGAGGCCATCGGCCTGGACGGCCCGGCCAACCACGGCCGGCTCTGCGTCAAGGGCCGCTATGGCTATGACTATGTCGGCAGCCCGGAGCGGCTGACAACACCGCTGCTGCGCCGCCCCGGCGTGGCCAAGGACCCGGCGGACATCGAGCGGGTGCGGCGCGGCGAGCTGCCGCTGACCGCGCTGTTCCGCGCAGCCAGCTGGGACGAGGCCCTGGACCTTGCCGCCGCCGGCCTGCGTCGGGTGCGGGACGCGCACCCACCCGGTCAGGCCAGCCCGCTGGCCGGCTTCGGCTCGGCCAAGGGCAGCAATGAGGAGGCCTATCTGTTCCAGAAGCTGGTGCGCCAGGGCCTGCATACCCACAACGTCGACCACTGCACCCGGCTCTGCCATGCCAGCTCGGTGGCGGCCCTGCTCGAGGGCCTGGGTTCGGGCGCGGTCAGCAATCCGGTGGCCGATGTGGCCGAGGCCGACTTCATCCTGCTGATCGGCGCCAACCCGGCCTCCAACCACCCGGTGGCGGCCAGCTTCATCAAGAACGCGGTCAAGCGCGGCGCCCGCCTGGTGGTGGCCGATCCGCGCCGTCAGCCGCTGGCCCGCCATGCCTGGCGCCACCTGGCCTTTCGGCCCGACAGCGATGTGGCCCTGCTGAATGCGCTGCTGCATGTGATCATCGCCGAGGGCCTGACCGACCCGGCCTTCATCGCGGCCCGGGTCGACGGCTACGCGGCGCTGCAGGCCGCGGTAGCCGACTGCACGCCCGAGCGCATGAGCGAGATCTGCGGCATAGCGCCCGAGACGCTGCGCGAGGTGGCGCGCGCCTATGCCGGCTCACGCGGCAGCATGATTCTGTGGGGCATGGGCATCAGCCAGCATGTGCACGGCACCGACAACGCCCGCTGCCTGATCGCGCTGGCCCTGATCAGCGGCCAGATCGGCCGCCCCGGCACCGGCCTGCATCCGCTGCGCGGCCAGAACAATGTGCAGGGAGCCTCGGACGCCGGCCTGATTCCGATGATGCTGCCCAACTACCAGCGCGTCATCCACGAGCAGGTGCGCGCGCATTTCGGGCAGCTCTGGGGTGCGGGCTTCGCCGCTGCCGGCGCCCAGCCGGGGCTGACCGTGGTGGAGATCATCCATGCGGCCCACGAGGGCCGCATCAAGGCCATGTTCATCGAGGGCGAGAATCCGGCCATGTCCGACCCCGACCTGGACCATGCGCGCGCCGGCCTGGCGCGGCTGGAGCATCTGGTGGTGCAGGACATCTTCGCTACCGAAACCGCGCTGCTGGCCGATGTGATCCTGCCCGCCTCCGCCCATGCCGAGAAATGGGGCACGTTCACCAACACCGACCGCCTGATCCAGATCGGCCGGCCGGCGCTGTGCCCGCCCGGCCAGGCGCGCCAGGACCTCTGGATCATCGAGCAGATCGCGCGCCGCCTGGGGCTGGACTGGCGCTACTGGGACGAGGCCGCGGACGGCATGGGTCAGCAGGCGGCGGCAGCCCCGGTGGCGCGGGTCTACGAGGAGATGCGCGCGGTGATGGCGCCGCTGGCCGGCGTGCCCTGGGCCCGGCTGCTGCGCGAGGGCGCGGTCGTGACCCCGGCACCGCATGAGGACCGGCCCGGCGAGGCGGTGGTGTTCACCACGCGTTTCGCCACCGCCGACGGTCGGGCCCAGCTGGTGCCGGCCCGCTTCATGCCCGGCCCCGAACAGCCCGACGCCCGCTATCCGCTGGTGCTGGCCACCGGCCGGGTGCTGGAGCATTGGCACACCGGCGCGATGACCCGGCGCGCCGGCATGCTGGACGCGCTCTCGCCCGAACCCCTGATCAGCCTGCATCCGGAAGACGCCGCGCGCTACCGCCTGGCCGAGGGCCAGCAGGTCGCCATGGTCTCGCAGCATGGCCGCATCGAGGCCCGGCTGCAGATCAGCCCCGAGGTGCAGCCGGGCCAGGTCTTCCTGCCCTTCTGCTACTGGGAGGCCGCCGCCAACCGGCTGACCGGCAGCGCGCTGGACCCCAGCGGCAAGATCCCGGGCTTCAAGGTGACGGCGGTGCGGCTGGAGGCGGGGTGACGATCTAGTCGCTGGCCCGCGCCGGCACGGCGCTGGCCAGCAGCTGCAGTTCCAGTTGCTCGACAGGTACCGGCCGCCCCAGCAGATAGCCCTGGAAGCGCAGGCAGCCATGGCGCGCCAGGAAGGCCAGTTGCTCCTCGGTCTCCACGCCCTCGGCAATGACCTCCAGGCCCAGGCTCTTGGCCATGCCTATGATGGTCTGGACGATCACCGCGTCGGTGTGGGTGGCCAGCATGCTGGCGACAAAGGTCTGGTCGATCTTGAGTTGATCCAGACTGAGGCGCGTCAGATAGGCCAGCGAGCTCTGGCCAGTGCCGAAGTCGTCGATCGCGAACCGCACACCCAGGGCATTGATGGCCTGCATCTTGGCCAGGGTGTCCTCCAGATTGACCAGCACCAGGCTCTCGGTCAGTTCCAGCTTGAGCAGACGCGGATTGGCGCCGCTGGCTTGCAGCACCGAGCGCACCTGCTCGACGAAGTCTGTCTGCCTGAACTGCCGCGCGCTGACGTTCACCGCCAGCTGCAGCCCGCGCGTGAGCGGCGCCTGGGCCCAGCGCCGCAGCTGTTCGCAGGCTTGCTGCAGCACCCAATGGCCGATCGGCGAGATCAGGTCGGTGTCTTCGGCCAGCCCGATGAAGCTGCCCGGTGCCACCATGCCGCGTCGTGGATGCAGCCAGCGCAGCAGCACCTCGGCCCCTATCGGTCGCCGCCATTGATCGACCTGCAGCTGGTAGTGCAGGCGCAGCTCGCCCTGCGGCAGGGCCCGGCGCAGGTCGGCCTCCAGGGCGATGCGGGCCTCCATCGCAGCATGGGTGGCCGGGTCGAAGAAGCGGATCGCGTTGCGCCCCGAGCGCTTGGACTCGTACATCGCGATGTCAGCGCGCTTGAGAATCTCGTCGAGCGAGACCTCGTTGCCGTGCAGCATGCTGATGCCTATGCTGGCGCTGCTGTGCCATTCCTGCTCGTCCAGCACATAGGGCTGGGTCAGCACCGCGCGCAGCTTTTCAGCGACGGTCTCTGCATCCACCGCCGCCTGCGCGGGGGCCTCGCTCAGGTCGGGCAGGATCACGACGAACTCGTCGCCACCCTGGCGGGCCACAGTGTCGTTGACCCGCACCGCCGCCTGCAGCCGGCGTGCCACCTCCACCAGCAGGCGATCACCGACGTCGTGGCCGCGCGTGTCGTTGAGCTCCTTGAAGTGATCGAGGTCGATGAACAGCACCGCCGCCGGTCGCTGATGGCGCTCGCTCGATGCCTGCACCTGGCCCAGGCGATCACGCATCAGCCGACGGTTGGGCAGCTCGGTCAGCGCGTCGTAGAAAGCCAGGTTGTGGATGGTCTCGTCGGCCTGCTTCTTCTGCGTGATGTCGGTGAAGACCGCCACATAGTTGGCCACCGCGCCCTCCTCGTCGGTCACCGCGGTGATGCTGAGCCACTCCGGATAGACCTGCCCGTTCTTGCGCCGGTTCCAGACCTCGCCCTGCCAGTGGCGCTCATCGCGCAGCTGGCGCCACATCGCCTCGTAGAACGCCGGCTCATGCCGTCCCGAGCGCAGCAGCCGCCCCACCACCTGTCCATGCGCCTCGGCAGCGCTGTAGCCGGTGATGCGGGTGAAGGCGGGATTGACGCGCAGGATGTTCTGCGCCGCGTCGGTGATGGCGATCGCCTCCAGGGAATCGAAGGCGATCGCCGCGATGCGCAGATCGGCCTGGACGCGGCGGCGTTCGGTGACGTCGGCGGCCACCGCCACAAAGCCTTCGGCCTGCCCGCCCGCATCGCGTAGCGGCTGCACATCGATATCGAGCCAGAGTTCGCGGCCGTCCTTGCGGCGATTCAGCACCTGGGTACGCGTGCCGCGTCCCGCCCGCAGATCGGTCTGCAGACGGGCCAGGGCCGTCTGCTCGGCCGGCTGGCTGCGCAGCAAGCCGTCCAGGCTGCGGCCCAGGGCCTCGCCCAGCCGGTAGCCGGTCAGACGGGAGAAGGCCTCGTTGACCCAGACCAGTCGCTGGCGGCCATCGGCAATCATGACCGCATTGGTGGTGAGCTCGGCCACCAGGGCCAGGCGCTCCAGCTCGCGGGCCTGTGTCGCCAGCTTCAGGTACTGGGAACGCACCGCGCGGACCGTTGGCTCGGCAACGATCACGGCCAGCGCGATCAGCAGCCCGACCGTGGCCAGGGCCCAGGCCCTGGCCAGCAGCGCCGCGTTGCGCTGCCGGGCTTGCGTCGCCTGCTCCAGTGCCGACACCAGGCGCTCCGCCGCCTGCAGCGCAGGTTCCACCGCCTGCTGCAGGGTGTTGAGCTCGGCATTGCCGGGATGGGGCACGGCCTGCAGCAGCCGCTCGGCCTGCCGGTACAGCGCGACGCGTGAAGCCTCCCAGCCCGACAGCACCGCGGCATCAACCGCCAGCTCTGGGCTCCGGCTGTCGGCGTCTGTGTACAGAAAGCCCTTCAAGGCCTGCGCGTCGCGCTCGGCGCGCTCCAGCACCGCCTGCAGCTCGGCCTTGCCGGCCCCCTGCTCGCCCGGCAGCTGGCGCAGCAGCGAGGCAATGCGGCCGATGCGTTGGCTGTGCATGCGCTGCATGCCGGCGAGATTGGCGGCCTCGGTCTCGGCCTGCCGGCGCGCCAGCGCGGCATCCGCCTGCCAGGCCAGCAGCGCGGCATGGCCGCCAACAGCCAGCAGCACCGCATAGATGGCCAGGCGCACGCGCCGGTGCGCCGACGCGCCCGGCTCCAGGCCCTGCAGGCGCGAGCTGGGTCCTTGCGGCGAATGCCGCCGCCTTGCTCGGCGCCTTAGCCGCGCCCGCATGCCGGCCAGAGCCAGCGCGATGGCAAGCGCAGCACCCAGCCAGACCGTCCAGTGGGCGCCGACCATTCAGTCGGCCTGTCCGCTCGCGTTCGTGTCGCCGCCCAGCCGGAACACCGCGACCGATTGCACCAGCTGTGCCGCCTGCTGCCTCAGACTGGCAGCGGCAGCGGCGGTTTCCTCCACCAGCGCTGCGTTGTGCTGGGTGGCGCGATCCATCTGGCCGACCGCCGCACCGATCTGCGCAACGCCGGCGCTCTGCTCGAGGCTGGCCGCGCTGATGCCACCGACCACGCTGCTGACCTGGTGGATGGCCCGCACCAACTCGTCCACCGCCGCTCCGGTCTTGCCGACCAACGCGCTGCCCTGGTCAACACGGGTCAGGCTGTTCAGTATCAGTTCCTTGATCTCGCGTGCCGCCTGCGCGCTGCGCTGGGCCAGGTTGCGGACCTCGCCGGCCACCACGGCGAAGCCACGCCCCTGCTCGCCGGCCCTTGCGGCCTCGACGGCGGCATTGAGCGCGAGGATATTGGTCTGGAAGGCCAGACTGTCGATCACCGCCGTGATTTCGCCGATGCGGCGCGAGCTTTCGTTGATGCCCTGCATGGTCTGCACGACCTCGGCCACCATCGCCCCACCGCGCGCCGCCACCGCACTGGCCTCGCGTGCCAGTTGGTCCGCCTGGCGCGCATTGCTGGAGTTCTGTTGAACCGTCGAGCCGAACTGCTCCATCGAGGCGGCGGTCTGCTGCAGGGCTGACGCCTGTTCCTCGGTGCGACTGGAGAGATCGCTATTGCCCTGCGCAATCTGGCTGCTGGCCGTCGCCACGCCTTCGGCGTCGCGGCGCACGCCCGCCACCACCTCGGCCAGGCTGGAGCGCATGCGCTCCAGTGAGCCCAGCAGGCGTGCGATCTCGTGGCGCCCCTGCACCTCGACGCGCGCGCTGAGGTCACCGCGCGCGACCGCGTCGGAGGCGGCGATCGCCTGTTCCAGCGAGCGGCCTATGCTGCGCACCAGCAGTCGCCCGAGGCCGACGGCGATCAGCAGCCCCACCACGCCCAGGCCGATCGTGATGTTGCGGACGCTGATATGGCGCTGCAAAGCCTCGGCGTGCTCGGCCTGTGCGCTGCGCAGCAGCAGCTGCATCAAGGCCCGAATATCGTCACCCACCGCCACGTAGCGCGGCCGCACCTGCTCCACCACCAGGCGGTTGGCAGCGGCTATATCGCCGGCCTTCAGGGCCATCAGCGCTGGCAGCAGGCCCGCGGTGACGAAGTGCTGCCGGTGTTCGGCGAAGCGCTGTGCCAGGGCGCGCTCTGCCGGCTCATGGGCATGGGCCATATAGCGCGCCCAGAGCTCGTTGATCGCCTGGATATTGCCCTCCACCTCGGCCACGCTGCGCGCAATGGTGCTCGCGTCGGGCGTCACCAGGGCCACGGCCAGGGCCAGCCGGTTGCGCAGCAAGCGCTCCTGGATCTCGGCCACCAGGGCCATCGGCTCGGCGCTGCGCTCATAGACGCGCTGCAAGCCCTCGTCAGCCTGCGTCAGGCCCGCCAGCCCGGTGCCGCCCACCAACAGCAGCAAGGCCAGCAGCATGCCGATCAGGAGATGGAGACGGGTCGATATCTTCAGCTGATTCACCGGTACATCCTTTCGCCGCAGCTGCCAAGGCAGCGCCCACGCCTTGGCGGACAGCGCTGTTTCGGCATTTATAGTAACGTGTACGCTACACGTTACCTTCAGGGTTTGCGCGAGCATGGGCGCGGCCATGTGCGTTCTGCGGGGCGGCGCCCCGGTCGGCCTTCTCAGCGTGACGCGTCGGCGTGCGTGCGCAGCAGCTGCTGCTCGAGATCGTCCAGCAGCGCATCCAGCAGCTGCGCGGGCGGCAGCCTGGGCTTGGTGGACATGCCGATGTGGGTGAACAGATAGCCCATCACCTTCAGCCGGCACAGGTCATAGGCCAGCTGGCGCTGCGGCGGCTCGATCGCCGGCCCGAGGCAGGCGTCGATCAGGTTCTCGCACTCGCGGCGGAATCCCGACGCCGGACCGGCCGCCAGAAAGCTCGGCGCGATCTGGTTGCACGGATCGAACACCAGCTTGAAGTCCTGCGGCCGCTCCAGCCAGAAGCGCACATAGGCCTTGTAGAGCTGGCGCAGGCGTTGGAGCGGGGCCTCCTCGGCCTGGCTGTACGCGCGCGCCGCCACCAGCGAGCGCTCCAGCAGCTCGGCCCAGACCTGCTCCAGCAGCGCCGACTTGCTGGGGAAGTAGCGGTACAACGACATCGCGGAAATGCCCACCGCCTGAGCCACGCCACGCATCGTGACGGCACTGTAGCCGCCTTCCAGATGCAGGCGCCCCACCGTCTGCAGGATCTGATCGCGCAATTCATCGCGCTGCGCCCCGCGGCGGCGCAGGCGGGGCTTGTCGGCAGGCTGGGGCGGCATGGATCGAGAATGCGTGAAGAGCCAAGTTCTTTGCTGGCGCGCAGCATACCCGCTCCGATTTCTTCTGCGGTCAACCCATCAGCCCGGCAAGATAACGGTCGAACTGAGCGCCCTCGAACGCCGGCCGCGCCAGCCGCTCGAAGTTGGCGATCAGGGCTGGCTCGCTGCGCCTGGAGTAGGCCATCTCGAAGCGGCGCGGCGCCAGCGGCAGGCGCAGCAGCCGCAAGCGCTGGCGCAGCGGAGGATGCTGGCGCAGCAGCCAGGCCGGTGAGAACTCGTTGGCGTAATAGGCCGCATCGACCCGGCCGGCGGCCACCATGCGCAGATTGGCCAGCTGCCAGTCGTTGTGCGAGGTGCGCTGCCAGCGCAGACGGTCCAGCGCCGCCAACTCGGGTGGCAGGCGGCTGTAGGAGACCCAGGCCAGCTCCAGGCCCTGCAGCAGCGCCAGATCGCCCAGGCCCTGCCCGCCCTGCAGCAGCGGGCTGTCGCTGCGCAGCGCCAGCACCGGATGGGCCTCGAGGTAATGCCAGGCGAAGCGGCCGACATCGCCACCACTGGCGCCACTGCTGAGCGTCAGCGCCAGATCGGCGCTGCCATCGCGCAGGCTGCGCATCACCCGGGCGAAGGTCATGATCGGCAGCCAGTCGAAGCGAAACGGCGCCTGCGGCTCCACCCGCTCGCGCAGATAGCCGGGCAGCAGGCCGGCGACCGCCTCGCCGGGCGCGCCGCCCACCAGCGGCGCCAGCGCAAAACCGGCCACCCGCAGGCGCGGCAGGGCTGGCGCTGCCGCGGGCTGCGCCAGCCCCCGGCCGGCCAGCACGCCGCCCAGCAAGCCCGCCAGCACGAGCTGGCGGCGCCGAATCGTTGCAGCAAGGGGCAGCTTGTCCATGGGGCGGTAGCGGGTCCGCCCCGATACTAGCGCGCGGTCGGTGGCAAGGCGCCCGCCGCGCAGCCTGACAGCCCTGGCAGCTCATAGGGCTGCTGCTTCTGCCGCGCCGCCAGCGCACGCTCGTAGGCGGCCTGCCAGCGCCCGGCCGCCGCGCGGGAGAAGACGGTATACAGCGGCACCGGCGCCTCGGGCAGGGCCAGCAGCCGGTAGCGCGCCGGCTCGGCCTGCTGGTTCAGGGTGTGGCGCAGCGCACAGCCATCGGGGCTGTAGAAGGCGTCGAGATGGCCCCGGTCCAGCATGCGCAGATAGCGATGCTCCACCACATCGCCGCTGAGGCGCTGCAGCTGCAGGCGCGGGTCACGCAGCAGCGGGCTCAGAAAGCCCTCGCTCCAGACACCGATGCGCAGCGCCCGCAGATCAGCGCTGCCCGCCACCTGAGCCAGCCCATGCTCGGCGCGCAGCAGCAGCATGGGCCGCACCAGCAGCAGCGGCTGGCTCGCAAACACCAGCCGCGCGCGCCGCTCGGGCGACTCGGCCAGCAGCAGGGCCATGTCCAGCTGCTGATGCTCCAGCATGCGCAGCAGGCGGGCCAGCGGCAGGGCCTGGAACTGCACCTCCGGCGCCCCCATCGCCGGCAGCAGCGTGCGGAAATAGCGCAGTGCCGGCGCCTCCTCGTCCCCCTGCGCCGCCGGCACGGCGTGGGGCGGCAGCACAAAGTAGCCGACCCGCAGCGCCGCAGCAACGGCCGGGCTGTGGGCAAGGCTCAGCAGGGTGCCGAGCAGGAGGGCTGTCAGGAACCGGATCATTGGCTGGGCAGTATCGGCGATGCGTCAAGCGGCTTGACGCTTTGCAGCACACGCCGCCGTGCCGGATTCACGCCGCCAGCGCCTGCGCCTCCAGCTGGGTCTTCAGCCCCGGCGGCAGCCTGAGCTGGCGGGCCAGCTCGTCCAGATAGGCCCGCTCCATAAAGCTGCTCTCGTCCACCACCAGCAGGCTGGCCAGATACATCTCGGCGGCCATCTCGGGGCTGCTGGCGGTGCGGGCGACCTCGGCCGGGTCCAGCGGCCGGCGCAGGGCCTGCTCGAACCAGGCGCGCTGAGCAGGATCGGCCTCCAGTCGTTGCAGCTCAGCCTCCAACAGCGCGTTTTCGCGCTCATCCAGATGGCCATCGGCCTTGGCGGCGGCCAGCATGGCCTGCAGCATCGCCCGGCTGTGCAGCTCCACCTCGGGTGCCGGCAGGCGGTCAACCGTGCGCGGCGCAGCCGCTGCGGCCGCGGCAGGCTGGCCCTGCTGGGTCTGCTGGGCTTGCCAGCTGCTGTAAGCCTTGTAGGCCATCAGGCCCAGCGCGGCGATGCTGCCGTACTTGAGTGCCTTGCCGCCGTAGCTGCGCCCGCGCTTGCTGCCCAGCAGCAGGCCCAGTGCACCGCCCACCGTGCCGCCCACGGCGGCCCCCTTGCCGAACTCGCTCAGGCCGGGCCGGCCGCCGGCCTTGCCATCCAGCAGGCTCAGACCCGACTTCAGCAGCTGCTCCAGCATCGCTTGCGCACTCATCCTTGCTCCTTGTCGAAGTGCCCGCCGCGATTCGTCGGGCAAGGCCCGCATTTTGCGGCGCCCGGCCACGATTCAAGCCCTGACTTCCGTCATGGCAGGCAAGGCACTCAGGCGGGCGCGAGTCCGTCCAGCCAGCGCCGGCCGGCCGCACTCATGCGCCGCACCACGGCCGGCTCGCGGTGGGCCTGGGCCAGCACGGCCGCGCCCTGCATCATGGCCAGCAGCTGCTCGGCATGGGCGGCGGCCACCGGTCCCGCCTCGCCCAGCAGCGCGCCAAACTGCCCGGCCAGCCAGGATTGCAGACCGCTCAGCACCGCGCTGGCGCTGGGCAGCAGGGCCGCGTCGCCCTTGCCCAGCTCGCTGCACAGCGAGCCGATCGGGCAGCCCTGCAGGGCCAGCATCTCGGCCTGCGACTCCACATGATCGAGAAAGCCCTGCAGCTTCAGCCTGGCTTGCGCGGCGGGGGCGAGACCGGGCCCGGCAACCCCATCGAGCGTCGCGATCAGGTCGGCCTGCCGCGCCTCGCTGACCGCCGTCAGCAGCTCCGCCTTGGTCTTGAAGTAGTAGCTGAGATTGCCCTTGAGCATGCCGCTGGCCTGGGCCACGTCGCCCAGCGCGGTCTCGGCAAAGCCCTTCGCTGCGATCAGGCTCTGGGCACTGGCGATGATCTGCGCCCGCTTGCCGCCGGCGGCCGTCACAGCGCCAGCTCCGCAGCGACGGCCGGCAGCGGCGGCAGCCAGGCCTCGATCTCGGCCAGCGGCAGGTGATCGCCGATATCGCGCCCGTAGTAGGCCCGCGCGATGCGGCCCTCGGCGTCGATCAGGAAATCGGCCGGGCAGCGGTCCACCGGACCCTCGATGCGACCGGGCCAATGGCCGGCGGCCATCGCGCGCAGCGCCAGGCCCCAGGCTGCGGGGCTCAGCAAGGCGCTCCAGCGCGACTCCACCCCCCAGCGACGGTAATGCTGCAGTTGCGGATCGGGCAGCAGCGGGAACGGCGCATCCTGCCGGCCCACGTACTCCGCCATCGAGGCAGCCGGCGACTGGAACACCGCCAGCAGGGTCAGCCCCCGGGCCTGCAGGCGCGGATGGGCGAGGATCAGCTCGCGCATGCGCAGATTGCACAGCGGGCAGGACGCGTAGCGGTAGAAGGACAGCAGCACCGGGCGGCCACGCAGGGCCGCCAGATCCTGGGGCCGCCCCAGAAAGTCAGGTCCGCGCAGTTCCGGCGCCATCGCGCCAGGCAGAAGTCGCATCGTGATTCCCTTCAGTTTGGACGAACGACCAAACTATATCAGGACGGGCGTCCAAATGCGCGGTCACGCGCGAGGCTCAGGCGGGCAGCGCGACGATGGTGCTGACCCGGTTGCGCCCACCCGACTTGGCCTGGTAGAGCGCGCGGTCGGCGGTGGCCACCAGCGCCTCGGCAGCCCGGCGCGGCTCGGTCTGGCGGTCCTGCTCATCCAGCATGGCCAGGCCTATGGACACGGTGGCCTGCAGTTCGCCGCCCGCTGTGGCCGGAAAGGCCTGGCCGGCGATGCGCAGCCGCACCCGCTCGGCGATCTCATGCGCGGCCGCGGCGCTGGCACGCGGCAGCAACAGCACGAACTCCTCGCCACCCCAGCGTGCGATGGTGTCGCCGGCGCGCAGCTGGCCCTGGATCATCAGGCCCACCATGCGCAGCACTCCATCGCCGCTGGCATGGCCGTGGCGGTCGTTGATCTGCTTGAAATGGTCGATATCGAGGAACAGGCAGGCCAGCGGCAGGCGGTAGCGCCGCGCCTGCGCGATCTCGATCGGGCAGCGGTGCTCGAAGTAGCGGCGGTTGTGCACCCCGGTCAGCGCATCGGTGAGACCGGCCAGCTTGAGCCGCTCCTGGGCCAGCACGCTTTCCAGGCAGACCGCCGCAATCGCCGCCAGCCGCTCCAGGAACTTGGTGCCGGCCTGGGCCTCGTAGCGCTGTGGATCGCGGCTGCCGAAATGCAGGCTGCCGATCAGCTGGCCGCGCCGGCTCAGCGGCAGCAGCGCCACCGAGGCCAGGCCCGGCGCCTGGGCGCCGAACAGCGACGCATGCAGCTCGGCCCGGTAGGGCCCCAGGCGCGGCGCCTGGGTCTCGCCATAAAGCGCCTGCAGCGCCGCCGGCGAGGCCTGCAGGCTCAGGCCCTGCAGACCGGCATCGGCGTCGCTTAGCGCCGGACCCAGCACCCGGCCCAGCTCCAGCTCGCGGTCCAGCAGGGTCAGGCTCACCGCATCCAGGCCGAAGGCCGGCTGGTACTCACGCAGCAGCAGGCGCGCCAGCTCGGCCAGGCTGCCGGCGGCGATCAGGCGATGCTCCAGCTGCTCGAAGCGGCGCATCTTGTCCTCGTTGGACCGCGCCTCGCGCAGCAGGCCCTCCAGCTGCTGACGCAGGGCCTGATTCTCGGCCTGGAGATCGGCAAGGGTGGACATTGCGTGTGCGATTGGCAGCGAGGGTGGCGGTATGGCGGCCGATTCTCGCCGCAGTGCGCTGCGCCGCTGCCTAGCGGAATCCCTTCGGTGCGGCCTGGCGCACTCCGGGAGAACCCGCAACAGCCGCAAGCCCGGCGGCAGCGCCGGTGTTTATGCCCAACAATCACCACCCACGGCCAGCAAAGAAAGCCAAAGCCATGATTCTTGAAGTCGCCGAGATCCAGATCGCCCCCGGCCAGCAGGCCGCCTTCGAGGCCGCGATCCAGCACGGCATCGCCAGCGTCATCTCCCAGGCCCGTGGCTTTGTGCGGGCCGAGGTCCAGCATGGCATCGAGTCGCCCGAGCGCTATCTGCTGCAGATCCAGTGGCAGACGCTGGAGGATCACACCGAGCATTTCCGCGGCGGCCCCTTGTTCCCGCAATGGCGCGCCATCGTCGGCCCCTTCTTCGCCGCGCCGCCGCGGGTCGAGCATTTCAGGCTGCTGAGCTGAGGCCGGGCCGCGCTCAGCGCGGCTCGCTGCCGCCAAACAGCGTCGGATGGCTGCGGGCGTAGAAGCCGTCGGCCTGCGCGTGGCTGAAGTTCAGGAAGTCGCGGTAGCCCGGCACCCGCAGATAGCCCAGGCCCACCAGGAAAAGGCCCAGGCCCATGGCCGCATAGACCCAGTCCACCGACCAGACCGTCAGGCCCAGGCCGGCAAGACCTGGCCCCAGCATGCCGGCCACCTGCATCACCATCATATTGACCGCGGTCATGCGGGCGCGGAAGGCCTGGGGCATGGCCAGCATCCGGTGGGTCTGGCCGACCATCTGCACCGTCGAGATGCAAAAGCCCAGCAGGCCGAACAGCACGACGATCAGCAGCGGGCTGTGGCTGAAACCCAGCGCCAGCATCGCCAGACCCTCGGTGAGGATGGCGCCGAAGCTGGCGCTGAAGCGGCCGATGCGCCCGGCCAGCCAGACCGAACCGCCCAGCGCGCCCAGCAGCATGCCGCCGGCCAGCGCCGCCTCGCAGGCCCCCAGCCACAGGGCCGAGAGCTGCAGGCTCTGCACCTTCAGCGGCACCAGGATGCCTATGCCCGGCACGAAGAAGACCATCACCAGAAAGGAGACGAAGGTCCAGCCGCGCTCCAGCGGCATCTGCCATTTGGCCGCCAGCCCGGCGCGCAGATCGCGCAGCCAGTGGCGCGCCCCGCCCGCCTGCGGCTGCGGCCGTGGCGCGCGGATGCGTCCCGCCAGCAGGGCCGCGCAGCCCAGCATCGCCGCATGCAGCCACAGCGCCGCCGGCGTGCTGGCGACGGCCAGCACCAGGCCGCCCAGCGCCGGGCCCAGCAGCCGCCCCAGGGCCTGCGCGCTCTTCTGCAGGCCCAGGCCCTCGGTCAGGCGCTCGGCCGGCAGCAGCTCGGCCACGATGCTGAAAGAGGCCGGCATCACCGCCGCCATCGCGATCACCGGGATCAGCTCCAGCGCCAGGATCAGGCCCAGCTGGTAGTGACCCGCCTGCGCGACGCCGGCCAGCACCAGGCTCTCCAGCGTCATCAGCAGCAGGCCGCCGGCGATCAGGTCACGCTTGGAGACGCGGTCGCCCAGCGGCGACAGCAGCGGCAGCGCGATGAAGGAGGCCAGGGCCATGCTGACCGCGTAGATGGACAGATGGGCGGCGCCACCCTCGTGGGCGATCCACCAGGGCACGGCCACATGGCCCACCATCAGCGAGAGCAGCATCAGCACATCGCTGAGCAGCAAGAGCGGAAAGGCCCGGCCCATGGGGGCGAGGCGTCGGCGGAGGGCGGCGAGCAGCACAGCGGGGGCGTCAGCAAAGCCTGCAGTGTTGCATGCGCCCGGCCGGCCTTGGCCTGGCGGCGGGCGGCACGCGCACCGCCGGGCAGGCGCGATCCGGACGCTGTCCGCCACTGTCTGTCCGCCGCTGTCCAGCCACCGTCCGCGGACAGTCAGGCCGCCCCCAAGACGCGCCCAAGTGCTTGATTTTCCTGGCCGGCATCGGCTGGCACACGGATTGCAAACCGAGTGATCATGTTCCGCGACACCTCCGCCCAAGACCGCCCCATCGCCGCCGCCCGCCGGCCGCGCTGGATCGCTCCGCTGCTGCTGGCCCTGGCGGCCGGCGCCGGCCTGCTGTGGGTCTGGCCGGCCCTGCAGCACCGGCTGGGCAGCGGGCCCTCGGTCAGCCTGGCCAGGCTGCAGATCGCCGAGGTCGGCTGGGGGCCGCTGACCCGCGATATCGCGGCCGAGGGCAAGGTGGTGGCCGCCGCCAGCCCCACCCTGTACGCGGCCCAGCCCGGCATCGTCAGGCTGGCGGTGCGGGCCGGCGACGCGGTCGAGGCGGGTCAGGTCTTGCTGACGATTGACAGCCCCGAGCTGCAGGCCCAGCTGGCCCAGGAGCGCGCCAACGAGCAGGCCTTGCAGGCCGAGGCGGGCCGCGCCGAGGCCGCCGCCCGCCAGCAGCAGGCCCAGGCCGCCGCCAGTCTGGAGAACGCCCGCATCGCCCAGCAGGCCGCCCAGCTGGAGCTGCGCCGCCAGACCCAGGCCTTCGAGGCCGGCGCCACCGCCGGCGTGCAGGTGGATCTGGCGCGCGACAGCCTGGCCCGTGCCGAGGTCGCGCTGCGCCAGGCCCGCGAGCTGGCCGCGCTGCAGCAGGAGGCCGGCCGCCACGAGCTGGCGGCCAAGCAGCAGGCCTGGCAGCGCCAGCGCCTGCTGGTGGCCGAGTTGGCGCGCCAGCAGCAGCAGCTGGCGGTGCGCTCGCCGGTCAAGGGCCAGGTGGGCCAGCTCTTCGTCGAGGAGCGCATGCAGGTGGGCCGCGACGCCCGCCTGGCCAGCGTCATCGACCTGAGCCAGCTGGAGCTGCAGGTGCAGGTGGCCGAGAGCCAGGCGCGCGAGCTGCAGCTGGGCATGGGCGGCGAGATCAGCGGCGGCAGCGGCCAGCGCTGGCAGGGCCGCATCAGCGCGATCTCGCCCGAGGTGGTCAATAACGAGGTGGCGGCGCGGCTGCGCTTCGAGGGCAGCACCCCCGGGCAGCTGCGCCAGAACCAGCGCCTGTCGGTGCGCATCCTGCTGGAGCAGCGCGAGCGGGTGCTGGGCGTGGCGCGCGGCAGCTTTGTCGAGCAGGGCGGGGGCCGCCAGGCCTACCGGCTGCGCGACGGCGTGGCCGAGAAGGTGGCGCTGCGCCTGGGCGCACAAAGCCTCAGCCGGGTCGAGGTGCTGGAGGGCGCGGTCGCCGGCGACCGCCTGGTCATCGGCGGCGCCGAGGCCTTTGACGGCGCCCAGCGCGTGCTGGTCGCCCAGTGAACGACAACATCCCCAAGGAGCAGGAAACCATGCTGAAGATGGAAAAGCTGTCCAAGGTCTACCGCACCGAGATGGTCGAGACCTATGCGCTGCGCGACTTCGATCTGGCGGTCCGGGCCGGCGAGTTCGTCGCGGTCACCGGTCCCTCGGGCTCGGGCAAGACCACCTTTCTGACCATCGCCGGCCTGCTGGAGGCCTGCAGCGGCGGGCGCTACGAGCTGGACGGCCAGGACGTCAGCCAGATGAGCGATGCCCAGCGCTCGCGTCTGCGCAACGAGAAGATCGGCTTCATCTTCCAGGCCTTCAATCTGATCCCCGATCTGAACGTTCTGGACAATATCGAGGTGCCGCTGCGCTACCGCGGCTTCAAGGGCGAGGAGCGCCGTCGCCGCGCCCGTGAGGCGCTGGCCCGGGTGGGCATGTCGGCGCGCGAGCGCCACTACCCGGCCGAGCTCTCGGGCGGGCAGCAGCAGCGGGTGGCGATCGCCCGCGCACTGGCCGGCTCGCCGCGCCTGCTGCTGGCCGACGAGCCCACCGGCAATCTGGACAGTCAGATGGCGCGCGGCGTGATGGATCTGCTGGAGGAGTTGCATCGCGAGGGCGCGACCATCGTGATGGTCACCCACGATGCGCAGCTGGCCGCCCGCGCCCAGCGCAATGTGCATGTGATGGACGGCCGCGTGGTCGATATCGCCGCCGAGCTGCGCCTGGGCGGCCTGCTGCCGGCGGATCCGGTCGCTGCGGCGGCCGTCGGCGCCTGATCGCCATGCCGCGTTTGCGAACCCCGCTGCTGCTGACCCTGGCTGCCCTGTCGGGCTGGCTGGCCCAGGCCCAGCCGCTGCCTGCCGGCGAGGACCTGCTGAGCATCTATGCCCAGGCGCGCGCCGCCGATCCGC
This sequence comes from Burkholderiaceae bacterium, assembly GCA_041920215.1. Lineage (GTDB taxonomy): Bacteria > Pseudomonadota > Gammaproteobacteria > Burkholderiales > Burkholderiaceae_C > JAYRSJ01. The sequence goes on from JAYRSJ010000004.1 coordinate 79,240, forward strand.
TGCTGGCCGGCGCGCGGGCCCAGCTGGGCCTGCAGCAGGCCCAGCTGCAGGAGAGCCGCGCCGCCCGGCTGCCGCAGTGGTCGGCCCGGCTGGAACAGCGGCGCGAGGATGCCGGCAGCCAGCAGCAGCTCCACAGCCAGATCAACCAGGTCCTGCTTGATCTGAGCCTGCTGCGCCGGGTGGAGGCAGCCGAGCAGGCGCTGAGCGCCGAGCAGGCCCGGCTGCGCGCCGCCGAGCAGGCCCTGTGCGCTCGGGTGGCCAGCGCCTATTTCGGCCTGCTCTCGGCCCAGGCCCAGCTGGAGACGGCCGAGAGCAACGAGGCCGCCCTGGCCCAGCAGGTGGCCCAGGCGCAGGCCCGCCACGAGGCCGGGCTGTCGGCCCTGGTCGATCTGGAGCAGGCGCGCGCCTACCACGGCCTGGCCCGCGGCCAGACCAGCCAGGCGCGCCGCCGCCTGCTGGATGCCCGCGAGGCCCTGGCCGAGATCACTGGCCGCCGGCCCGAGCGCCTGCAGCCGCTGCGCGAGCAGTTCGAGCCGCAGCCGCCCGAGCCCGCCGACCCGCAGGCCTGGGCCGCGCAGACACTGCAGGGCAATCCGCAGCTGCTGGCGCTGCAGCGCGGCGTGGCGGCCAGCGAGCTGGGCCTGGCTGCAGCTGCGGCCGCCCATCTGCCCAGCCTCAGCCTGCAGCTCGATGGCCAGCGCCACAGCGGCGCCGGCCTGGCGCCGGAGATGGCCGGGCGCAGCCTCAACACCCTGAGCCTGCGGCTCAACATCCCGCTGTTCGCCGGCGGTGCGCTGCAGGCGCGCCAGCAGCAGGCGCTGCAGCAGCGCGAGCTGCTGCGCGAGCAGCTGGAGGTACAGCGCCGCGCCCTGCTGCGCGAGACCCAGGTCCAGTACCAGGCCGTGCTCAGCGGCATCGAGGAACTGGCCAGCAGCGCCGCCGCCGCCCAGGCCGCCGAGCGGGCGCTGGCGGCCACCCGCGCCGGCCAGGCCCTGGGCACCCGCAGCATGACCGACCTGCTGCTGGCGCTGCAGACCCAGGCCCAGGCCCGCATGAACCAGGCCCAGGCCCGCCACAGCTATGTGCTGGCCACGCTGCTGCTGCAGCTGGCCGTGGGCGGCCTGGGCGAGGCGCAGCTCGCCCGCGTGAACCAATTGCTGCAAGGAGCATCCTGATGTTGGCCTACTACCTCGAACTGGCGCTGCGCAGCGTCAAGAGCAGCCGCGGCCTGACCGCGCTGATGCTGCTGACCCTGGGCATAGGCGTGGCGGCCTGCATGAGCACGCTGACCATCCTCCATGTGCTGGCGCGCGACCCGATCCCCCACAAGAGCGCACGGCTGTTCAATGTGCAGCTGGACGCCGAGCGTGCCGGCGGCAGCTACACGCCCGGTGGCGAGCCCACGCTGCAGCTGACCCGCTTCGACGCCGAGGCCCTGCTGCGCGAGGCCCAGGCGCGCCGCCAGGTGATGATGAGCGGCGGCGGCGTGGCGCTGAGCCCGCCCGAGGGCGGCGGCCGCGCCTTCATCGCGCGCGGCCGCTGGGCCAGCAGCGACTTCTTCGCGATGTTCGATGTGCCCTTCGTCCACGGCCAGGGCTGGAGCGCCGCCGACGACCAGGCCCAGGCCCGGGTGGTGGTGATCAGCAAGGCACTCAACCAGCGCCTCTTTGGCGGCGCCGACAGCCGCGGCAGGACGCTGACTCTGCGCGATAAGGAGATGCGCATCATCGGCGTGCTGGACGACTGGCGGCCCGCCCCGCACTACTTCGATCTCTCGCTTGGCGCCTATGCCGAGGCGGCCGAGGTCTATGCGCCCTTCAGCACCGCGCTGGCCCTGAGCTTCGGCACCTGGGGCAATATGAATTGCTGGAACGACACCAATGATCCGCGCAGTCTCACCGCGCCCTGCGCCTGGCTGCAGTACTGGGTGGAGCTGGACAGCCCGGCCGCCGCGCCGGCCTTCCGCGACTATCTGCTGCGCTACGCCGAGCAGCAGCGCAGCGCCGGCCGCTTCGAGCGCGCCGCCAATGTGCGGCTGCGCCCGGTCAATGACTGGCTGGCCCAGCGCGCCGTCGTACCTAGCGATGTCCGGCTGCAGCTGTGGCTGGCCTTCGGCTTCCTGGCGGTCTGCCTGGTCAATGCAGTGGGGCTGCAGCTGGCCAAGACCCTGCGCCGCAGCGCCGAGATCGGCGTGCGCCGCGCGCTCGGCGCCAGCCGCCGGGCGGTGTTTGCCCAGTTCCTGGTCGAGGCCGCCGGCCTGGGCCTGCTGGGTGGCCTGCTGGGCCTGGCCCTGACCCAGGGCGGGCTGTGGCTGGTGCGCCAGGGCAGCAGCGACTATGCCGGCCTGATCACGCTGGACCTGGCGATGCTGGCCACCACCCTGGGCCTGGCGGTGCTGGCCAGCCTGCTGGCCGGCGTGCTGCCGGCCTGGCGGGCCTGCCAGGTGCAGCCAGCCCTGCAGCTCAAGACCCAATAAAGGAGCGCCCACCATGATGGATCTGATGCCAATCCTGGCCACGCTGCGGCGCCACAAAACCGCCGCCGGACTGATCGTGCTGCAGCTGGCCCTGACCTGCGCCATCGTCAGCAATGCCTTGTTCCTGATCGCCCAGCGCCTCGACCGCATCCAGGCCCCCAGCGGCCTGGACGAAGCCGGCCTGGTGACGCTGCGCATCGCCGGCGTAGGCCCCAGCCAGAACGCCGCAGCGCAGACCCGGGTCGATCTGCAGGCCCTGCGCCAGCTGCCCGGCGTGCGCTCGGCCAGCGTGGTCAACCAGCTGCCCTATGGCAACCAGTATTCGCAAAGCGGGCTGCGCCTCAGCGATGACCGCAACAGCAGCTCGGTGCCCACCGCCGACTATGTGGTGGCCGAAGACGGTCTGCAGACCCTGGGCCTGAAGCTGGTCGAGGGGCGTGACTTCGAGGCCGGCGAATACCAGGACAACGAGGCCTTCCTCGCCGCCGGCCGGGCCCGCCAGCCGGCGGTGATACTGAACCGCGCCACCGCGCAGCGCCTGTTCCCCGATGGCCCGGCGGTGGGCCGCCAGGTCTACGGTCTGGGCGAGGGTCCGAGCACCGTGGTGGGGGTGGTGGAGCGGCTCAGCACCCCGCATCCGGGCCAGCCCGAAGCGCAGGCCTACGCGATGCTGCAGCCGCTGCGTGCCAGCTACCGTGGCGGCAACTACCTGCTGCGCGTGGATCCTTCGCAGCGCGAGGCGGTGCTGAAGGCGGCGGTGGCCGCGCTCGACCAGGCCGGGCCGGGCCGCATCCAGCTGCAGCAGCAGACGCTGGAGGAAATGCGCCAGCGCTACTACGCGCAGGACCGCCAGATGGTCTATCTGCTGGCCGGCGTCTGCCTGGCCCTGCTGGCGGTAACGGCCTTCGGCATCGTCGGCCTGGCCAGCTTCTGGGTGCAGCAGCGCACCCGCATGATCGGCACGCGGCGCGCGCTGGGCGCCAGCCGCAGCCAGATCCTGCGCTACTTCCAGCTGGAGAACTTCCTGCTCAGCAGCCTGGGCATCCTGCTGGGCATGCTGGGCGCCTATGGCATCAGCCTGGCGCTGATGCAGCAGTACGAGCTGCCGCGCCTGCCCTGGCACTATCTGCCCTTGGGCGCGCTGCTGGTCTGGGCCCTGGGCCAGCTGGCGGTGCTGGCGCCGGCCCGCCGCGCCGCGGCGCTGCAGCCGGTGGCCGCGCTGCGCGGTGCCTGAGTGGCTGATGAGCGCGGCAGGCTATGCTCGCGCCCGCGATGCGCACCGTTCTGATCATTGACGACAAGCCCGGCGTCGGCGAGGCCCTGAGCCTGCTGCTGTCGCTGCACGAGATCGAGACCTGCTGGGCGGCCACGCCCGAACAGGGCCTGGCCCTGCTGCGGCAACGCCCGGTGGACCTGGTGATCCAGGACATGAACTTCAGCGCCGACACCACCTCGGGCGCCGAGGGCAGCGCGCTGTTCCGCCAGATCCGCGCGCTGCAGCCCGATCTGCCGGTGATCCTGCTGACCGCCTGGACCCAGCTGGAGCAGGCGGTAGCCCTGGTCAAGGCCGGCGCGGCCGACTATCTGGCCAAGCCCTGGGACGATCTCAAGCTGCTGACCACGGTGGAGAACCTGCTGGAGCTGCGCGAGGCCAGCCGCGCGGTGCAGCAGCACCGGCTGCAGCGGCGCCAGCGCGAGGAGCGCCTGCGCGCGCGCTGCCGGCTCGACGGGCTGGTGTTCGCCTCCGAATCCATGCTGGCCACGCTGGAGCTGGCCGCCCAGGTGGCCGGCTCGCCGCTGCCGCTGATGATCACCGGGCCCAATGGCAGCGGCAAGGAAAGGGTGGCGGCCTTTGTGCATGCCAATTCGGCCGTGGCCCAGGGACCCTTCGTGGCGTTGAACTGCGGCGCGCTGCCGGCCGAGCTGATCGAGGCCGAGCTCTTCGGCGCCGAGGGCGGTGCCTATACCGGCGCGCTGAAGGCGCGGGCGGGCCGCTTCGAGGCCGCCGACGGCGGCACCCTCTTTCTCGACGAGATCGGCAATTTGCCGCTGGCCGGCCAGGTCAAGCTGCTACGGGTGCTGGAGACCGGCCGCTACGAGCGCCTGGGCTCCAGCCGCTCGCGCCACAGCAGCGCCCGCATCCTCAGCGCCACCAATGCCGATCTGCGCACGATGGTAGCGGCCGGCACTTTCCGCGAGGACCTGTTCTACCGCCTGCATGTGATCGAGCTGCGGCTGGCACCGCTGGCCGAACGCCGCGAGGACATACCCGCCCTGGCCCAGGCCTTTCTGGCCGGCCAGGCGCGACTCAGCGAGCCGGCACGCGATCTGCTGCTGGCCCATGCCTGGCCCGGCAATGTGCGCGAGCTGAAGAACGTGATGGCGCGCGCCGCCCTGCTGTGCCGCGACGGCCTGATCGAGGCGGCCGACCTCGGCCTGGCCGCCCCCGCGGCCGCCGCCAGCCGCAGCCTGGACGAGCCCAGCCGCGAGGCGGTGCAGGCGGCACTGGTCCAGGCCGAGGGCGTGGTGAGCCGCGCGGCCCAGCAGCTGGGCCTGTCGCGCCAGGCCCTGTACCGGCGCATGGAACGCTATGGTCTGTCCTGAAGCCGGCCCGCGATCCTCATGAGCCTGCGCTGGCGCCTGCTGCTGCTGCTGCTGGCCATGCCGGTGCTGGCCTGGCTGCTGCATGCCGGCCTGAGCGTCTGGCCGCTGCCAGGTCTGCTGGCCCTGCTGCAGCGGCATTTCGGCTGGAACCTGACGGCACCCGGCGCCGGCAGCCCGGCGGCCCTGGCGCTGAGCCTGGCCCTGCTGCTGCCGCTGGCGCTGGGCCTGGCCCGCTGGTGGCTGAGCCCGCTGACCCGCTTGCTGCGCGCACTGGAGGGCCTGGTGCTGAGCTACCGCGACGGCGACTTCAGCATGACGGTGGCCACGCCGGCCGCCGGTCAGCACGACGAGCTCGCTGTGCTGGCACGCCAGCACAGCGAGCTGGGTCTGGCGCTGCGCGCCCAACGCCAGCAGCTGGCCCAGCGCGAGCTGCTGCTGGACCAGGTGGTGCAGAACACCCCGCTGGCGCTATTGCTGTGCGAGGAGCCGCAGGGCCGCATCGTCTATGCGAACCTGCAGGCGCGCCAGCAGCTGGCGCGCGGTCGCAGCCTGGTGGGCCAAAGCCTGCCGCCGCTGCTGGAGCAACTGCCCGCAGCCCTGGCCCAGGCCCTGCGCAGCGGCCAGGATCAGCTCTTCAGCGTGCCCGCCGGCAGCATCGAGGGGCTGAGCGGTGCTGAGGGTGCGGGAAGCGCCACCGAGGACGAGAGCTTCCACCTGAGCCAGCGCAGCCTGAGCCTGCAGGGTCAGCCGCACCGGCTGATCCTGCTGCGCCGCATCACGCGCGAGCTGTCGCGCCAGGAGGTGGCCAGCTGGAAGCGGGTGATACGGGTGATCAGCCATGAGCTGAACAACTCGCTGGCGCCGATCTCGTCGCTGGCGCACAGCGGCGCCGAGCTGCTGCGGCGCGGCGATGCGGTGCGGGCCGGCACGGTGTTCGCCAGCATCAGCCAGCGCGCCGCGCATCTGCACCAGTTCCTGTCCGGCTATGCGCAGTTCGCCAAGCTGCCGGCGCCGCAGCCCGCGCCGCAGGACTGGGCCGCGCTGCTGGAAGGGCTGGGCCGGCACTGCCGCTTCAGGCTGGAGGGCGCGCTGCCACAGCAGCCCGGCCGCTTCGACGCGGCGCAGATCGAGCAGGCCCTGATCAATCTGCTGAAGAATGCTGCCGAGGCCGGCGGCCCGGCCGAGGCGGTCAGCCTGAGCATCAGCTGCCAGGGCGAGGACTGGTGGCTGTGCGTGGACGACCGCGGCCCTGGCATGAGCGAGGCGGTGCTGGCGCAGGCCCTGCTGCCCTTCTACTCAACCAAGCGCAGCGGCACCGGCCTGGGGCTGGCGCTGGCGCGCGAGATCGCCGAGGCCCATGGCGGGCGCATCAGCCTGGGTAATCGCAGCGGCGGCGGGCTGCGCGTCTGCCTAATTCTGCCGCGACGCGCCTAGCGGCTCGCCCGTAAAGAGCAAAGGCGCCCGCAGGCGCCTTTGCAAAGCTGGTGTACAGCGGCGGCTCTGCTTACTTCTTGGCCTTCTTGGCAGGCTTGGCGGCGGGCTTGGCCTCGGCCTTGGCGGCCTTGCGGGCGGCGGCCTTGGGGTCGACGGCGGCCTTGAAGCCGGCGCCAGGGGTGAACTTGGGCAGTTTGGCCGCAGCGATCTTGATCTTCTCGCCGGTGCTGGGGTTCACGCCGGTGCGGGCAGCGCGGGCGTGCTGCTTGAAGGAACCAAAGCCGGGGATGGAGACTGCGCCGCCCTTCTTGACCGTGGTCACCACCGCGTCCAGCAGGGTTTCGACGATGCGGCCGGCTTCGGCCTTGCTCAGCTCATGCTTGCTCGCCAGGTGCTCAATCAGTTCGGTCTTGTTCATTCCTAAGTCTCAGTCAAAGTGACGCCCGACGATCTCGGGCGGACGCGATTCTCGCCGAAACCGGCACGATGCCGATCGCCACGAGGGAAAACGCTGAGCGTGCCGCAGGTCTGGCGCGACAGCCAGCCCGTCGGCCGCTGTGGCGCGGCAGGTCCAAAGCGTCTTACATTGCGCAGATCGCACATTGACTGCTTGCTCAACGCGAGGGCTGATTGCTCCAAGCACTTCCCGATGATGAAGCGACCGCCGGCCTGCTGAGCCTGCTGCCGCATCGCTTCTTTGCCGCCGCCACCGACGGCAGCGCGCTGCCGCTGGCCGGCGGACTCAACGACTGGCCGCAACGCCTGCATGCGGAAGACCGCGAGGCCCTGCATCGGGCCCTCTGCGCACCCGGCGCCCAATGCCTGGAGCTGGATCTGCGCCTGGCGGGCCCGGATGGCATCCACCGCTGGCATCTGACGCGTGCCGTGCTGCAGCATGGAGCGCAGGGCCAGGTCTTGCGCTGGCTGGGCAGCTTCACCGAGATCGATGCACGCAAGAGCGGCGAACTGGCCCGCAGCACGCCGGTCCGGACGCCCGACGGCGGCCTGCTGATCAGCGACGAGGTCTGGAAGCTGGCGCTGGAGAGCACCGGCGACGGCGTCTGGGACTGGTGGGTGCAAAGCGGTGTCGAGACCTTCTCGCGCCGCTATCTGCAGATGTACGGCTTCAGCGAGGCCGAGCTGGAGGCCAGACCAGACACCTTCGACAAGCGCACCCACCCGGACGATCTCGAACAGATGCTGCGCGACCGCGCGGCGCACTTTGCCGGCCGCAGCCCGGTCTATGTCAACGAGCACCGGGTGCGCTGCAAGGACGGTAGCTGGAAATGGGTGCTGACCCGCGGCATGGTGATCGCCCGCGACGAGCAGGGCCGACCGCTGCGCATGGTGGGCACGCATACCGACATCAGCGAGCGCAAGGCCGCCGAAGCCCTGATCTGGCGCCAGGCCCATTTCGATGCCCTCACAGGCCTGCCGAACCGCCGCATGCTGCGCGAGCGCCTGGAGCAGGCGCTGAGCCAGGCCGCCGCGACCGGCCGTACGCTGGCGGTGCTGTTCATCGATCTGGACCATTTCAAGGAGGTCAACGACCGCCTGGGCCATGCGATGGGCGACGCACTGCTGGTGCAGGCGGGCGCACGCATCCAGGCCTGTCTGGGCGCGCGTGACATCGTGGCCCGCATGGGCGGCGACGAGTTCACCGTGGTGCTGACGGATGCGCAGAGCAGTCCAGCGGTGCAAGGCGTGGCCGCCGCCATCATCGCGGCGCTGGAAGCGGTTTTCGACCTGGAGGGCGAGAGCGCGTTCGTGTCGGCCAGCATAGGCATCAGCCGCTTTCCGGACGATGGGGCGCAGATCGAGGCCCTGTTCAGACATGCCGACCAGGCGCTCTATCTGGCCAAGGGCGCCGGCCGCAAGCGCTACAGCAGCTACACGCCGCTGCTGCAGGAGGTCTCGCGGCGTCGTGCGCAGCTGGCGCAGGATCTGCGCACGGCGCCGCAGCGCGGCGAGCTGTGCCTGGTCTACCAGCCCATCGTCGATCTGACCGATGGCCGCATACGCCGCGCCGAGGCCCTGCTGCGCTGGCGGCATCCCAGCCAGGGTCTGCTGCGGCCGGCCGACTTCATTGCGGTGGCCGAAGGCGGCGGCCAGATCCTGGAGATAGGCGACTGGGTGTTTGCCCAGGCCGCCGCCCAGCTGCAGCGCTGGCGCAGCCTGCTGGACCCCGAGTTCCGCCTCAGCATCAACAAGTCGGCGCTGCAGTTCCGCGGCGAAGCCGCCGCGCCCCCGCACTGGCCGGAGCGCTTGCAGGCGCTGGGCCTGCCGGGCAGCAGCCTGGTGGTCGATGTCACCGAGAGTGTGCTGCTCGATACCGAGCTGGCCGCCGGCCCACAGCTGCAAGCCCTGCGGCAGGCCGGCGTCGCGGTGGCCCTGGATGATTTCGGCAGCGGCCATGCCGCGCTGAGCCAGCTGCATCAGCATGCGCTGGACCAGCTCAAGCTCGACCCCAGCTGGGTGGCCCGGCTGGGCAGCGATGCGCGGACCCTGGCTCTGTGCCAGGCGGTGATCAGCCTGGCCCATGCGCTGGGGCTGGAGGTGGTGGCCGAGGGCGTCGAGACCGAACAGCAGCTGATGTTGCTGCGCCAGGCCGGCTGCGATTTTGGCCAGGGCTTTCTGTGGGGCCAGCCGATGACGGCCCCGGCCCTGGAAGCACAGCTGCGCAGGCCAGGCTAGGCCGAGATCCGGCCTGCGACAGCGCATAAACGCAAAAGGCCAGCACTTGCGTGCTGGCCTTTCTTGTCTGGTGCCCAGGAGAGGACTCGAACCTCCACGGAGTTACCCGCTAGTACCTGAAACTAGTGCGTCTACCAATTCCGCCACCTGGGCTTTTCTTTGCTGTCCGACTGCTGTCTCGCAATGAAGAGGCCGGACTATAGCATGTGATTTTCAGAAATCCAGGCCTAACCCCGGTTTTTCTACAAGTTTTTTGCAGGCGGCTCAGACGGTTGCGGCCTCGCCGCTGCGGGCGGTCATCTTGAAGATGCCGGTGGCATTGCCGGCATCGAAACCCAGGTCCAGCCCGCTGGCGCTGCGCTCGCGCTGGATGAACTCGTGGAAGGAGCCCGGTACCTCCAGGGTCACGACCTGACCCTCATGCAGGAACTGGCGCCGGACCTGGGCGGCGCGCAGGGCCGTCTGGCGTATGCGCCCCGAGGCCGAGACCTCGATGCTGTCCTTGATCGGGCGGCCCAGTGCACGCTGCAGGCCGGCCACCGCCGCCACATCGGCGACCCGATCGGTGGCATGGTTGAAGACATTGCCCTCGGTCGCGATCCAGGCCATCTCGGCCGATTCCAGCAGCAGGGTCTGGTAGTCCTCCAGGCTGAACAGGCCATGCTGGCGGCCGAAGCAGCGCAGCAGCTGCGGCAGCAGGGCCAGGGCCGCCGCCCAGGGCAGGCGCTGGTCGCGCGCCAGCTGCTCCAGCAGGCCGAGCTCGCGCGGCCCCAGCGGGTCCTGGGCGCTGGCCAGCACGCGCGTGACGGCCGCCTGGAAGCTGGGCGAGAAGGCCTCGGGGTGCAGCTCGGAGACGAAGAACTGGGCAATGTCCTCGGGCAGGTCCTGGTGGCGCCAGGCGCGGCCCGTCATCCGCAGCTTGGGCAGTGGATAGGTCTCGGCCAGCGCAAAGCCCAGCGGGCGCAGCACCCGGGTGATGGCGGCCTCGCCGGGCGGCAGCGCGCCGCTGCTCCAGGCCACGGTGCGCAGAGCGCCATGGTCGAAGCAGATCTTGGCGCCGACGCGCTGGCAGTCGGCCAGATAGGCCTGGGCCGCCGGCACCCGTCGGGTGACGTCCAGGAACAAGGCCATATTGAGGGCCTGGGCCAGCTCCGCGCGGCTGACGCTTTCAGTCAGCGGCTGCAGCAGCGCGGGGGTGATCTGGAGCTGGGCAAAGAGGGTGTCGGCCTGAGCCGCGCCCACGGCGCTGCTCAGCAGGCGGTGAACGCCACTGTCTTGCATGGGGAATCCTGTTGAAAGCCGGCGCAGGCCGGCCCCGCGGTTGAGCGGGCCTGCGCTTGGGACTCAGATATCGAACTTGACGCCCTGGGCCAGCGGCAGTTCGCGCGAGTAGTTGACCGTGTTGGTCGTGCGGCGCATATAGGCCTTCCAGGCGTCGGAGCCGGACTCGCGGCCACCGCCGGTTTCCTTCTCGCCACCGAAGGCGCCGCCGATCTCGGCGCCGGAGGTGCCGATATTGACGTTGGCGATGCCGCAGTCCGAGCCGCTGGCCGACATGAAGGCCTCGGCCTCGCGCACATCATTGGTGAAGATGGCCGAGGACAGGCCCTGGGGCACCTCGTTCTGCAGCGCGATCGCCTCGTCCAGGCTGCGGTACTTCAGCGTGTAGAGGATGGGCGCGAAGGTCTCGTGCCTGACGATCTCGGTCTGGGCAGGCATGCGCACCAGGGCCGGCACCGCATAGAAGGCTTGCGGGTACTGTTCGGCCAGCGCGCGCTCGCCGCCGCTGACCTGCCCCCCCTGCGCGCGTGCGGCGGCCAGGGCCGACTGCATCGCGTCGAAGGAGGCCTTGTCGATCAGCGGGCCGATCAGATGGCCGGCCTCCATCGGATTGCCGATCTTGAGCTGGGCGCGGGCGCGGTCCAGACGCGCCACCAGCTCGTCATGAATGCTCTCATGCGCGATCACACGGCGGGTGGTGGTGCAGCGCTGGCCGGCGGTGCCATAGGCACCGAACAGGATGCCGCGCACCGCCAGGTCCAGGTCGGCGCTGGGGCTGACGATGATGGCGTTGTTGCCACCGAGCTCGAGCAGAACCCGGCCGAAGCGCGCCGCCACCCGCGGCCCCACCGCGCGGCCCATGCGGGTCGAGCCTGTGGCTGAGACCAGGGCCACCTTGGGATGGTCGACCATGGCCTCGCCGACGGCCGCGCCGCCGTTGAGCAGCTGCGAGACGGCAGCCGGGGCCTGGCCGCCGGCAGCGTTGTAGCGCGCCAGCGCGCGCTCGAACAGAGCCTGGGTGGCCAGCGCGGTCAGCGGCGTCTTTTCGCTGGGCTTCCAGATGCAGGCATCGCCGCAGACCAGGGCCAGGGCCGAATTCCAGGCCCAGACGGCGACGGGGAAATTGAAGGCCGAGATGATGCCCACCACGCCCAGCGGCAGGTACTGCTCCATCATGCGGTGGCCGGGGCGCTCGCTGGCAATGGTCAGGCCATGCAGCTGGCGCGACAGGCCGACGGCGAAGTCGCAGATGTCGATCATCTCCTGGACCTCGCCCTCGCCCTCGCTGCTGACCTTGCCGGCCTCGATGGACACCAGGCGGGCCAGGTCGGCCTTGTGCTGGCGCAGCTCCTCGCCGAACAGGCGCACCAGCTCGCCGCGCTTGGGCGCCGGCACATTGCGCCATTGCAGAAAGGCCGCGTGGGCCTGCTCGACCGCCGCGGCCATGGCCGCGGGCGTGGCTTCGTGGACCGCGCCTATGGTGCTGCCGTCGATCGGCGAACGCACGGCGAGCGTGCCGCCGGTATAGGCCGAGGCGGCCACGCCCAGGGCCTTGAGGGTGTCGGTGGTTTGGATATTCATGCCGTGATTCTCCGCTGAAGCGCTGCGACGATCAGCCGATGCTCTCGACCTGACGCGACTGCTGGTAGGCCTTGCCGAAGCGGTTGGCCAGGAAGGCCGGCAGCTCGACCTGCTCCTGGCGGATGAAGCCGCTTTGCGGCAGCTTGCCCTCGCGGAACAGATCGACCGCTGCGCAGATGCCGGCGGCGGTGGTGATCTGGATGGCCGACAGCGGGTTGGCCTCGTCGCGCTCGGCGAAGATCTTGCGGGCGAACACCTCCTGCAGCAGCGAACCGTTCTTGATGCCCGAGACGGTCACGAAGACCAGCACCACGTCCTGCATGGTGGCGGGCATGCTCTTGCGCATGATGTCCTTGAGCTTTTCCTGATCGCTCTTCAGGCCCAGATCGGACAGCAGGAACTGCATCAGGTCGCGGTGGCCGGGATAACGCACCGTCTTGTAGTCCAGGCTGCGCACCTTGCCGGCCCAGGTCTCGCACAGCGTGCCCAGGCCGCCCGAGGTGTTGAAGGCCTCGTACTCGGTACCGTCCAGCGAGAAATGCTCCAGGCCCTCCAGCGGCAGGGCGCTGATCAGCTCGCCACCGTGAATGGCCTCGCAAGGGTGGCAGTACTCGTTGATCAGGCCGTCCACGCTCCAGGTCAGGTTGTACTTCAGCGCATTGGTCGGGAAGGCCGGCAGCGCGCCGACGCGCATCTGCACATCGCGCACCTCGTCGAAGCCCTTGGCCAGATGGTGGGCCACGATGCCGATGAAGCCCGGCGCCAGGCCGCACTGCGGCATGAAGGCGGTCTTCGCGCCCGCGGCGATGCGCTTGATCTCCTTGGTGGCGGCCACGTCCTCGGTCAGATCGAAGTAGTGGCAGCCGGCCTCCAGCGCCATATGGGCGGCGGTGATGGCCAGGTGATAAGGCAGGGCGTTGACGACAGCGGTCTGGCCGCGCAGCGCCGCGGCCAGGGCGGGCTTGCTCTCGGTGTCGACCTGCTGGGTGCCAATGCCCTCGGCCTTGAGCTTGTCCAGCGCGGCGGCGCTCTTGTCCATCACCGTGACCTGGTAGTCACCGCTGCCGTGCAGCAGGCGGGCGATGGTTTGTCCGATATGGCCGGCGCCCAGCAGTGCGATCTTCATCATGATGGTCTTGCTCCTCTTGTGCCCCTGGCGAAGGGACGAATCAATGAATGCGCGCAGTCTAGGCAGGGTGATGGTCGAAATAAAGGATGAGTTCGACGAATAGCCAGCATGTTCTGACGATTCGTCATAGGATGCGGACGTTTCGCATCAATCTAGGGTTTGTATGGAGAACACCCCCAAGGACGCGCTGGACCGCCAGCTGATCACCCTGCTGCAGGCCAATGCGCGCGAGAGCAGCGCCACGCTGGCACGCAAACTGGGCGTGGCGCGCACCACCGTGGTGGCCCGGCTGGCGCGGCTGGAGAGCAGCGGGGTCATCGTCGGCTACACCACCCGGCTGGGCAGCGCGGCGGGCGAGGCGGGGGTGCAGGCCTTTGTCGGCATCACGGTGCAGCCGCGCGCAGGGCGCGAGGTGGTCAAGAAGCTCGGCAGCTTTCCCGAGCTGCGCCAGCTGGCCTCGGTCAGCGGCGAGTTCGACTACATGGCGGTGCTGCGCGCCGCCTCGACCATGCGTCTGGATGCGCTGCTGGACGAGATCGGCGATATCGAGGGGGTGATCAAGACCACCAGCTCGGTGGTGCTGGCGCTGCGGGTGGACCGGCAGGCATAACTCTTGCGTTACTGCACTCACCTCACGAGGAGTGCACCACCATGAGCACCGCCAGCAGCGTCCGCCCCCATCATCATCAAGCCAGCCCGGTCGGCGCCAAGGCGCTGACGGCCATCAAGGCGCTCGCCCTGGTGGCCGCGGTCTGGGGCCTGCTCTATCCCGGCCTGCTCTGGGGCCTGGAGCAGCTGCTGCACGGCGCCTGAGCCCACGGCGCGCCGCGGCGGCCCTCAAGCGGCCAGGCCGAAGGGATCGTCGATCGAGGCCATGGGCCGGCTGAACCAGCGCGGGCCCTGGGCCGTCATGCAGACATGGTCCTCATGGCGCACCCCGAACTCGCCGGGCAGCACGATCATCGGCTCGTTGCTGAAACACATGCCCTCGGCCAGCGGCGTCTCGTCGTTGTCGACCAGATAGGGCCATTCGTGGATGTCCAGGCCGCAGCCATGGCCGGTACGGTGCGGCAGCCCCGGCAGCGCGTAGCCCGGCCCCAGGCCGGCCGCCTCCAGCACGCGACGCGCGGCCCGGTCGGGTTCACGGCAGGGCGCGCCCAGCTGCGCCGCTTCGAAAGCCGCCGCCTGCGCCGCCTGCTCCAGATTCCAGACCTGGCGCTGGCGCGCACTGGGCCTGCCGAACACATAGCTGCGGGTGATGTCGGACAGATAACCCTCGACCCGGCAGCCGGTGTCGATCAGCACCATGTCGCCGCGCTGCAGCGTCTGCGGCTCGCGCACCCCGTGCGGGAAGGCGGTGGCCGAGCCGAACAGCACGATGCAGAAATAGGAACCGCCTGCCGCGCCGACGCGGCGATGCGCCGCATCGATGAAGGCCGCGACCTCCTGCGTCGTGATGCCCTCATGCAGCATGCTGGCCGCGGCACGCTGTACCGCCAGGGTCAGGTCATGCGCGCGCTGGATCAGCCCGATCTCGGCCGCCGATTTGCACATGCGGTCGGCGGCGGTGATGGGCTGGGCATTGACCCAGGCCAGACCCTGGCGCTGCAGCCCGTCGACGACGAAGAGCGGCATGTCCTCGCTGAGCGCGAGGCGCGCCGAGCTGACCACACCGAGCTCGCCCAGCATCCTGCGCGTCAGCGCATAAGGGTTCTCATGCTCCTGCCAAAGCTGCAGCGGCAGCGGCAGCACCATCGCGTCACGCAGGCTGCCGGCCTCGAAGGCCGGGGCGATCAGCTGGGGTTCGCCCTCGGCCGGGATCAAGGCCGCCACCATGCGCTCGCTGGGTGACCAGACCAGGCCGGTGTAATAGCGCAGATTCGTGCCGGCCTGCAGCAGCAGCGCCCCCAGGCCCAGCGCGCGCAGCCGCGCCTGGGCGCTGGCGATGCGGGCACGGTACTCGGCGACCGTGATCGGCGCCACCGGCGCCAGCGTGGCGCCCAGCCGCGTCAGGCCGTCCAGCGCCTCGGATGCACTGCATCCACCCACACCCAGAGTCATCATGCTCGCTCCGTCGACTAATATATCAACAGCATTCTAGACCCAGTCCAGCGAGGTTGGGCCGCTTCGCGTACAAAGCAGGCCATTGCCCCCGCGGCGCTCACAGCCCAAGCCATGAGCCTGTTGATCCTCGGACTGCTGATCTTTCTCGGCGTGCACTCCGCCCGCATCTTTGCCGAGCCCTGGCGCCAGCGCTGCATCGCCCGGCGCGGCGAAACGGTCTGGAAGCTGGGCTATAGCGCACTGTCCCTGCTGGGCTTCGTGCTGATCCTCTGGGGCTGGGGCCAGGCAAGGCTCGCGCCGCAGCTGCTGTGGACCACGCCCAGGGGCATGGCCCATGCCGCCGCGCTGCTGACGCTGCTTGCCTTCGTGCTGCTGGCAGCCGCCTATGTGCCGCGCAACCATCTGAAGGCGCGGCTGCGCCATCCGATGGTGCTGGGCATCAAGACCTGGGCCCTGGCCCATCTGCTGGCCAACAACACGCTGGCCGATCTGCTGCTGTTCGGCAGCTTCCTGCTCTGGGGGGTGTTCAGCTATCGCGCCGCGCGCCAGCGCGACCGGGCCGGCGCCACAGCGCCGGCGGCCGGCACCGCCCTCGGCACGGGGCTGACCCTGCTGCTGGGCGCGGCCGCCTGGGCCGGCTTCGCCTTCTGGGCCCACGGCGCCTGGCTAGGCGTGCGGCCCTTGGGCTGAGCGCGGCCCGCTGCGGGCTCGCCCTCAGCGCGCCCGGTGCGGCGCGGCGACAAAGGGCCGCACCACACCGGCCACCTCGATGAACACGCCATCGGCATTGGCGAAGATGCGCCCCACGGTGGCACCGGCGCTGCTCAGCACGATCTCGCCACTGACCGAGAACGCCTGGCCCGCCGCCGGCAGTCGGTAGCTGAGCCTGCCATTGGCGTTGTAGGCGGTGTCGCCGACGCTGAAGCCCAAGCTGCGGTACTCCAGCTCGCTTTGCAGCAGCTCATCGTCGCTGAGCCGGCTGAGGCTGCGCAGCACGAGCTCGCCGCCACCGAAGCGGGCGACCTGGCCGCTGAGCTCGTTACGCAGCGTGGCGCCGCTGCCGAAGGCGAAGACAAAGCTCTGGCTGCGCTGGCCGTTGGCATCGCTGCCTTCCAGGCGGGCCTGCGCGCTGCCGTCGGCGCTGACATCGCTCTGCACCGTCGTGCCGCTGGCATCGCTGACCCGCAGGCCACTGAGCGTGACCGCGGCGCTGCCGTTCAGCGGTTCCAGGCTGCTGAGCGTGTAGACCAGCTCGGCGCGGCCGTTGTAGACCGTGCCGTCCGCGTCGCGGCAAGCATTCATCACGGTGCTGACGCTGGCGCTCAGCGGCGCCATCTGCCCCGCCTGGGCGGGGGCGCCGTTGACGCGCGCATCGACCGTGCCGCTCTGGCAGACCGCGCTGCCCGCCAGGATGCGGCCGTCCTCGTCGAAGATCTGCATCGGCACCAGGGCGGCCTCCAGATAGCCGAAGCCAGCACCGATCAGGCGCAGCAGGGCCAGCTTGTCCGCCTCGGCGCCGGCGGATTCGGTGACCGTCAGCGTCGCCGCCGCGCTGTCCACCGCGCCCAGCGCATTGCTGACGCGCACGCTGTACTGCACCCCGCTGTCCGCCAGGCTCAGCGCGGGCGTCTGGTAGACCGCCGCGTTCGCCCCCGCGATCAGCTGGCCGTTGCGCAGCCATTGGTAGCTGGGGGCCGGCTCGGCCTCGGCCACCACGCTGAGCAGCTGGCGCTGCCCTGCCAGCACCAGGCCGGATTGGGGCTGGGCGCTGATGCGCGGCGCCATGCCGACCGGCTGCACCACGCTCAGCAACACCTCCTGACTGAACACGCTGCCGAAGCGGTTGCTGATGCGCACGCGGTAGCGCGCGCCATGGTCGGCCAGGCTCAGCGCCGGCGTGACATAGCGCTCACCCTGCGCGTTGGCCGCGATGTCCACCCCATTGCGCTGCCACTGGTACTGCAGCACCGGCGCACCCGCCGCCTCCACCTCGAAACTGACCGCCTCGCCAGGCACCGCCTGGCGGCCCAGCGGCTGCACCAGCACGGCCGGCGCGCTGGCGGCGGCCACATGCAGCGCCAGCTCCTGGCTCAGCACGCTGCCGGCCGGATTGCTGGCGCGCAGCTGGTAGCGCGCGCCCTGATCGGCCAGGCTGGGAAGCAGGGACAGGGCCGGAGCCTGCTCGCCCGGCAGCTCCACCCCGTTGCGCAGCCACTGATAGCGCAGCTCGCGACCGCTGACCAGGGCCGTTATCAGCGCCGGATAGCCTTCGTAGACAGACCCGACCTCGGGCTGGCTGACGAATTGCGGCAGGGTCATGCCCCCCTTGAGCACCAGGCACTCGCTCAGCACGATATCGGTTTCGGAGGGCCCGACCTTGACAGTGTCGCTGCCCAGGCCCTCGCCCTCGGCATGGATGCCGGCACGGCCCTGCTTGCGGATCGCGACCTTGAACTTGCCCTGGCCGTCGCTGAGCACCTGGTCCATGCCCGAGTAGTCCAGTCCCGTGCTGCTGACCGGCAGATGGCTCAGAGGGCGGCCCTGCTCATCGACCAGGCAGCCATGCACGAAGATGGAGTCCTGCACCTTGTCCGCGTTCCAGAAGGTGAAGTGGCTGACCGTGCCCTCGTAGTAGGGCGACTGGGCGGGGCCGGCCAGGTTGGCATTGCCCTGCTGCACCCACAGCCCGGTCTTCTCGTCCAGATAGAACAGCGGGATGCTGGCCGGCAGATCCGGCGAACGGGTGGCGACCGGGATGCGTATCGTCGCGCTGCTGCCGGCCTTGAGGTTCAGGCGCTGGCCGGCGGCGTCGCGCAGATCGACCTTGATCGCGCCGAAGCTCTCCATCAGGCCGCCCCCGCTGATGCGGTAGTTGCCGGGCATGCTGGCGGGCTGCTGCGCCGGATCGATGGCGGTGATGCGCACCCGCACCTCGCCGCTGGCGGCGGTGCTGCTGCCGTCCAGCACCAGGCTGTTGGCCGGCAGGCTGACGGCCGCCACCGAGCCGGGCAGGCTGACCATCCCACCCTGGGCGATCGCCAGCGCCTGCTCGGCGCCGGCCGGCACCAGATGCGCCTGGACCAGGCTGCTGCGATCGGCGCGCACCTCGACCGACTGGTAGCTGTCGGCATGCTGGGGCGCCTCGAAGCGCAGCATCACCGCCGCGCCCACGGCCACCTTGGCCAGGCTGAAGCGGCCGTCAGCCGCGCTGATGGCTGACTGGCCGGCGGCACTGACGCGCACCCCGGCCAGCGGGCTGCCGTCGCTGGCGCTGAGCACCTGGCCGGCAATCCTGCCGCTGGGCGCCTCGGCGATGGGTGGCAAGCGGTCCGGCTCGGGCGCTGCGCCGTCGCCACCGCCGCAGGCGCTCAGGAACGCCGCACACAGCAGCGCAGTCGCCATCCGCGGACGGCATCGAATCATCTGCTTCATTGTTCTAACTCCCTGTTACAGCGTCACCCGCACCCTCCGGTGCGCAGGCGCGGCGCAGTATAGGAACCCAGCGCCGGACATATGCCGGCGCGCAGCATCGGGCGGCAAGCAGCTGTAACCGCTGTCGCGGACTTCTGGGACAGCCGGCCATCAAACCGGCCCTTCGCCCCTCAGCGGGCCAGCGCGGCGCGGCCCAGATCCGGCTGATCGGTGAAGAAGCCGTCCAGGCCCTGGTCGAGCAGGCTGCGCACAAAGCCCTGCATATCGCCCAGCTCGCCCGGCGCGCTGCCGCGCCGCCAGGCCGGTGGCAGAAAGCTGTTCTCGGCCCGCAGCGTCCAGCCATGCACGACGAGACCGCGGCCATGCGCCTCACGCAGCAGACCGCGCTCGGGCGCCAGCAGGGCCAGATGCGCGCCCACGCCCTGGGCATAGCCCTTGATGAAGTCCAGCCCGGCCGGGCCGGCCAGCTCCTGGTAGCTCAGCGCATGATCCAGCGGCCTGCCCTGGGCGCTGAGCAGCTGCACCAGACGCAGCCGGGTCTTGCCACTCAGATACTGCAGATTGCCGACCTCGAAGGACTGGATGTAGACCGGCGCCTCGGGCTTGTCGCCCCAGGCCGCATGCAGCTGCTCGAGCAGCCGGTCCTCCAGGCGCGCCAGGCCTTTGCGCCGGGCCAGCGCCAGGTGATGGCTGGGATGCTTGGTCTCGGGGTAGAGGCAGACGCCCGCCGCCTTGGCCAGGCCGATGACCTCGGCCAGCGTCGGGATGGTCTGCTGGTCATCATGGGCGGTATTGGCCAGGCGCAAATCGCGCAGGCGCTCCTGGGCGCGCACATGCTGGCGCAGCTCGGCGGCCGTGAAATCCTCGGCCCACCAGCCCGCCATCCGCTTGCCGTCGAGCTCGGCAAAGCGCAGGCGCGACGCGAACTGCGGCAGTTGCCAGACATTGGTGCTGGTCTCGCTGCGATGGATCAGCGGGCGGCCCTGGGCATCGCGCTGGATCTGACCCTGCGCGTCCAGCAGCACCCGCGCCAGCAGGGGCTCGTGGCGGGCGATCAACTCGCCGTCGCCGCTCATCACCAGATCGGGCTCTATGCAGTCGGCCCCTTGTTGAATCGCCAGCTGATAGGCCGCCAGCGTGTGCTCGGGCCGGTAGCCGGAGGCGCCGCGGTGGGCGATCAGCAGCGGCTTCTTGATCAGGGCCGGCGCGGGCGGAGCGTCCTCGGCCAGCACCGGCAGCGCCGGGCTCAACAGGCCAGCCAGCAGCAGGGCGCTCAGGGACGGCTTCAGCATCGGGGGCTCCTGGATCGCGCAGCGGCGGTTAGCGACTCAGACCAGGCCGCGGGTCTGCGCCATCAGCCGGGTCAGGCCCAGCATCGCATCGGTGAAGGGCGTGGCCACGCCGATATGCTGGCCGATCTCGCGCACCGAGCCCACCAGGGCTTCCAGTTCCAGCGGCCGGCCGGCCTCGGCATCCTGCAGCATCGAGGTCTTGAATGCGCCCAGCTTGCGGGTGATCTCGTGGCGCTGTTCGGGCGTCTGGCCGACCGGGCAGCCGATGCGCTCGCCGATGGCCGCCGCCTCCAGCATCACCTGGGTGACGAAGCCACGCACCAGCGCATCGTCCAGGATGCGGTCGCAGGTGGCGCCGGTCAGGGCCGAGATCGGGTTCATCGTCATATTGCCCCAGAGCTTGAACCAGATATCGCGCTGGATGCGCTCCGACACCGTGGCATTGAAGCCGGCGCGCTGCAGCAGGGCGGCCAGCTCGGCGATAGACGGCGGCACACCGCCCGCGGGCGCGCCGAGGATCAGGCCCATGCCCATCTGGTGCCGCACCAGGCCCGGCTCGGGCGTGCTGCAGCTGGCGTGGACCACGGCCCCGATCACCCGCTCGGCCGGTATCAGGCCCGCGATGACGCCGCCGGGATCGACCGAGTTCAGCTGCAGGCCCTCGCAGGGCCCGCCCAGACCCTGGAAGAACCACCAGGGCACGCCGTTCATCGCCACCAGCACCCGGGTCTGCGGGCCCAGCAGGGCCTGCACCGCCGGCGCTACCGCCGCCAATGCCGGCCCCTTGACGGCCAGCACCAGCAGGTCCTGTGGGCCCAACTCGGCCGGGACATCGCTGGCGCGCAGGGGAACGCTCCAGCGCTCGCCCGTCGCGGTCTCCATGCGCAGCCCATGCTGGCGCAAGGCTGCCAGCGTCGCGCCGCGCGCCAGCGCGCTGAGCTGAACCGCGCCGCTCCCCTGCCCCTGGCCCAGCGCACGTCCCAGATAGGCGGCAAACCAGCCGCCTATGGCGCCGGCCCCCACGATGCAAACCCTGATCGTCATCGCTCGTCTCTTCCCTGTCTCTGCTGTCCTGGCTTCTGAAATAAGGCTTTTGCGGCCCGCAGTCTCGCACGGCCCGGACGGGCGCGAGAATGCCTGTCCTCAGAACAGCCTGCAGTGCCATGACCGATCATCTCCAGACCTTTGCCATCAGCCGTCGCTGGCCCGCCCGGCAGCCCGAGCGCCTGCAGCTCTACTCGCTGCCCACGCCCAACGGGGTCAAGGTCTCGATCGCGCTGGAGGAGCTGGGCCTGCCCTATGAAGCCCATCTGGTGAGCTTCGACAGCAACGATCAGCTGACACCCGAGTTTCTGTCGCTGAACCCGAACAACAAGATCCCGGCCATCATCGATCCGCAGGGGCCTGGCGGCCAGCCGCTGGCGCTGTGGGAGTCGGGGGCCATCCTGATCTATCTGGCCGAGAAGACCGGGCAGCTGCTGCCCCAGGATCCGGCCCGGCGCTACGAGACGCTGCAATGGCTGATGTGGCAGATGGGCGGGGTCGGACCGATGTTCGGCCAGCTCGGCTTCTTCCACAAGTTCGCCGGCAAGGACTATGAGGACAAGCGCCCGCGCGACCGCTATGTGGCCGAATCGCGCCGGCTGCTGAAGGTGCTGGACCAGCGCCTGGCCGGCCGCCGCTGGATCATGGGCGATCAGCTCAGCATCGCCGATCTCGCGGTACTGCCCTGGGTCAACAATCTGATCGGCTTCTATGGCGCCGGCGAGCTGGTGGGCTATGCCGATTTCGGCGCGGTGCAACGGGTGCTGGCCGAGTTCCTGGCGCGCCCGGCGGTGCAGCGCGGTCTCAAGATCCCGGCGCGGCAGGCCTAGCGCGAGCGCCAGACCCGCCACAGCCCCGCCGGGCTTAGCCGGTGCTAGCCTCGCACCCATGCGCATTTCCAACCCCGGCCTGCTCTGGGCCTATGCCGCCCTGGTGCTGGGCATAGGCAGCCTGCAGGCCCTCGCCGAGCTGCAGCATTACCTGGCCGATGGCGGCCGCCATGCCTGGGAGCCCTGGCTGTGGGAGCTCAGCTCGGCTGTCTGTGCCGGGCTGCTGGGGCCGCTGGTCTATCGCTGGCATGTGGGTGGGCTGGGGCGGGCGCACGGTGTGCAGCTGCTGCGCCATGCGCTGGGCCTGCTGGGCTTCGTCGCCGGGCATGTGGGCGGCATGTTCGCGCTGCGCTTCGCGGTCTATGCGCTGGCCGGACTAGACTACGCACCTGGCAGCGTGCAGCAGGTGCTGGCCTACGAGTCGGCCAAGGACCTGGGCAGCTACCTGATCTTCGTGCTGATCAGCCACGGCCTGTGGCTGCATCTGCGCGCGCGCGAACGCGAGGCCGAGCTGCAGCGCATGCGCGGCGCGCTGGCCGAGGCCCAGCTGGCCCGTCTGGCCGAACAGCTGCAGCCGCACTTTCTGTTCAACACCCTGAACCTGATTTCCTCGGTGATGTATGAGGATGTGGAGCGCGCGGACCGCATCCTCTGCCAGCTTGCCGATCTGCTGCGCCAGGCCCTGGCGGCCCAGCATCAGGGCTGGCAAAGCCTGGATGAGGAGCTGCGCCTGGTGGCACCCTTTCTGGCCATCATGCAGGCGCGCTTCGGCGAGCGCCTGCAGCTACGCATCGAGGCCTCGCCCGAGGCGCGGCGCTGCCGCGTGCCGGCGCTGCTGCTGATCACGCCGGTGGAGAACGCGGTCAAGCATGGGGTGGCGCTCAGCGGCGAGCCGGTGGAGCTGGCCGTGCAGGCGCACTGCGCGGCGGGCCGGCTGCACTTGCAGGTGCGCAACAGCGCCGGCGCCAGCCTGTCCAGCGAAGTACGCAGCGGTGCCCTGGGCCTGGCCAATCTGCGCGCACGGCTGCAAGCCGCCTATGGCGATGCCGCCCGCTGCGAGCTGGAGCCGCTGCCCGGCGGCGGCGCCCGCCTGCGCCTGGACCTGCCAGGGCAGCCCGGCGAGGACATGGCATGAGGCTGTTGATCGTCGATGACGAGCCACCGGCCCGCGCCAAGCTGCGCCGCCTGCTGCAGGGCCGCCCCGAGATCAGCTGGCTGGGCGAAGCCGCCGACGCCCCGCAGGCCCTGCGCCTGCTGGCCAGCGAGCCGGTCGACGCGGTGCTGCTGGACATACAGATGCCCGGTCAGAGCGGCTTGGAGCTGGCCTTGCAGCTGCCGGCGCAGGTGCTGTGCGCCTTCTCGACCGCCCATGAGGCCCATGCGCTGCAGGCCTTCGAGCTCAACGCGGTGGACTATCTGCTCAAGCCCTACACCGCGGAGCGCCTGGGCATCACGCTGCAGCGGCTGCAGCAGCGCCTGGCCGCTCCGGCGCCGGCGCGCCGGGGCCTGATCAGCGCGCTGCAACAGCTGCAGCCTGTGGACGCGCACTGGCTGGTGCAGCAGCGCGACACGATGATCAAACTCCCGATCAGCCAGCTGCAATGGGTGGCCGCGGCCGACAACTACATCGAGCTGCATGCGCCGCCGCAGTGCTTTCTGGAACGTCGCAGCCTGGCCGAATTCCTGCAGCATCCGGCCGCCCGCGGCTTTGTGCGGGTGCATCGCTGCCATGCGGTCAACGGCACCCACATCCAGGCCCTGCAGGCGCTGCCGCACGGCGAGGCCCTGCTCACCCTGAGCGGTGGCAAGCAGCTGCGCGTCTCGCGCCACTACCGCAAGCAGCTGGCCCCGCGCTGAGTGCAGCTGACCCCAGGCCGCTCGGCGCGGTCGACGAAGCCCGGCATGCTGCCGGCATGAACACCCACCGCCCCGCGCCCGCGCGCCTCTTCTTTCTCGACTGGCTGCGCATCCTGGCTTTCGGCCTGCTGCTGCCCTACCACGTCGGCATGTACTACGTCAGCTGGGACTGGCATGTCAAAAGCCCGCAGGCCAGCGAGCTGCTGGAGCCGCTGATGCTGCTGAGTTCGCCCTGGCGTCTGGGCCTGCTGTTCTTCATCGCCGGTGCCGCGCTGGCACAGCAATGGGCGCGCCAGCCGCGCGACTTTGTGCGTCGGCGCAGCCTGCGCCTGATATGGCCGCTGATCTTCGGCATGTTCGTCGTCGTGCCGCCGCAGGCCTTCTTCGAGGTGGTCGAGAAGCTGGGCTATGCGGGCAGCTACGCCGACTTCATGGCCGCCTATCTGCGTGCCGATGCGGGCTTCTGCAAGACGCCGGGCGATTGCCTCGATCTGCCCACCTGGAACCACCTGTGGTTTCTCGCCTATCTATGGGTCTACAGCCTCCTGCTCTGGGGGCTGCTGAGGGTCGCCGCCGCGCCGCTGGATCGCTGGGCCGCCCGACTGGCCGCCTGGGGCCCGCTGGCATTGCTGCTGGCGCCCGCCCTGCTGCTAGGACTGGCGCGCCAGTTGGTCGGCCGCTTTCCCAGCAGCCACGACCTCACCGGCGACTGGTACAACCACGCCCAGTACCTGCTGCTGATGGGCCTGGGCCTGCTGCTGGCCCACGGGGGCAAGGCCTGGCCCCTGCTGGCACGGCTGCGCTGGCCGGCCCTGCTGATGGCGCTGGCGGGCTGGGCCCTGCTGCTGGGCTACTTCAACCACTACGCCAGCAGCGCGCCGCCTGAGGGGCTGCGCCAGGCCCAGCGCATGCTCTGGGGCGGCCTGCAATGGTGGGCCGTCGTGGCAGCCTGTGGCTTCGCCTGGCGCTGGCTCAACCACGATGGCCCCTGGCGGCGACGGCTGGCGCCGGCCGTGCTGTGCGTCTACATCCTGCACCAGACGGTGATCGTGCTGCTGACGCGTGCCTTGAAGCCACTGGCCTTGCCCGCCCTGCCGGAAGGCCTGCTGCTGGTCGCGCTGAGCTTCGCGATCTGTGTGCTGGGCTATCTGGGCCTGCGCCGCCTGCCCGGACTGCGCGGCGCATTCGGCATCGTCCCGACCGGCAGGCCGTACACCGGGGCCACAATGCCTGCATGAGTCTGAACCTCGTTCTCGCCACGCTGGCCGGCGGCCTGGGGCTTTTCCTGCTCGGCATGAGCATGATGAGCGAGGGGCTCAAGCTGGCAGCCGGCCCGGCGCTGGAGCGCATCCTGCAGCGCTCCACCCGAACCCGCTGGCATGCGCTGGGCTCGGGCATGTTGGTCACCGCCCTGGTGCAGTCCTCCAGCGCGGTGACGGTGGCAACCATCGGTTTCGTCAATGCCGGCCTGCTGAGCCTGGGGCCGGCGTTGTGGGTGCTGTTCGGCGCCAACGTCGGCACCACCATGACCGGCTGGATCGTCGCGCTGCTGGGCTTGAAGTTCAAGATCGAGGGCCTGGCACTGCCGCTGATCGGCCTGGGCGTGCTGCTGCGCCTGACCGGCGCCGGACGCCGGCGCGGCGCGCTGGGCGATGCACTGGCCGGCTTCGGCCTGCTGTTCCTGGGCATCGCCCTGCTGCAGCAGGCCTTCACCGGCCTGAGCGCCCGGCTGGAACTGCCGCAGGGCGAAGGCGGGTTGGCGGTGCTGGCCCAGGTGGGGGCCGGTGCGCTGATGACGGTGCTGATGCAGTCATCCAGCGCTTCCATGGCCATCGCGCTGACGGCTGCGCAGGGCGGTCTGCTGAGCACCCAGGGTGCTGCGGCGGTGGTCATAGGCGCCAATATCGGCACGACGGTGACCGCGCTGCTGGCCGCCATCGGTGCTACCGCCAATGCCAGGCGTGCCGCCGCGGCCCACGTGATCTTCAACGGCCTGACCGGCCTGGTCGCGCTGGCCCTGCTGCCCTGGATGATTAGCGCGCTGGGCCTGGCCCGCGAGGCCCTGGGCCTGCCGCCGGATCCGGCCGCCAAGCTGGCCCTGTTCCACACCAGCTTCAATCTGCTGGGTGTGCTGCTGATGTGGCCGCTGGCTGCGACACTGACCCGCTTTCTGCAGGCGCGCTTCCGCGCCCGTGAGGACGACGAGGCCATGCCACGCCATCTGGATCAGACGGTGCTGGCCGTGCCGGCGCTGGCGCTGGATGCCCTGGCGCGCGAGGTGGAGCGTGTCGGTCAGCTGGCCCGGCGCATGACGGCCAGCGCCCTGACCGGGGCCGATGCTGCGGCGCTGGCGGCCGAGCAGCGGGTGCTGGCGCGGCTGGACGCCGCGGTGGCGGACTTCGTCGAGCAGATGCAGCGCGGCGCCATGAGCGCGGCCAGCAGCGCCAGGCTGGCGCTGCTGCTGCGGCAGCAGCGCTATCACGAGACCGCCGCCGAGCAAGCCAGCCTGGCCGCCGGCCTGAGCAGCGCGGGCGCCCTGGCTGATGAGCACCTGCGCCTGCGTGCAGCCCTGTTCGCCCAGCAGGGTCAGGTCTTGCTGGAACTGTGCGAACGCCTGCCCGGCGATGACGGCAGCCAGGCCCTGGCCGCCACGCTGCAGAGCAGCGAGGACGAGTACCAGCTGCTCAAGGCGGCGCTGCTGTCGGCCGGTGCAGCGGGCAGCTTGCGCATGGTGGTGATGGAGGAAGCACTGCGCCACTACAGCGCGCTGCGGCGCGCGCTGCAGCAAAGCGCGAAAGCGGCGCTGACGCGACAATCGCAGCCTTTGTCTGAACCGACAGGAGTCCTGGACCCATGAAGTATCTGCACACCATGGTGCGTGTCACCGACCTCGAAGCCTCGCTGAAGTTCTACCGCGATGCGCTGGGCCTGCAGGAGGTGCGGCGCAGCGAGCACGAGGCCGGCCGCTTCACCCTGGTCTATCTGGCAGCGCCCGGCGATCCCGAGGGACGCTTCCAGCCCCAACTGGAGCTGACCTACAACTGGCCCGACGCCGAGGGCAAGGTCGAGAGCTATACCGGCGGCCGCAACTTCGGCCATCTGGCCTATGCGGTGGACGATATCTATGCCGCCTGCCAGCGCCTGCAGGACCAGGGCGTGACCATACTGCGCCCGCCGCGCGATGGCCGCATGGCCTTTGTGCGCTCGCCCGACCAGATCTCGGTCGAGCTGCTGCAGAACGGTCCGGCACTGGCGCCCGCCGAGCCCTGGGCCTCGATGGGCAATACCGGCAGTTGGTAAGTCCTGGCGGGTGATCGGCGCGGCGGACGGTCTGTACCGCCGCCGCTGCAATTCATCGGATCCGCCGTGGCGACCGGCTCGCCTGGCCTTAGGCTGTGCGCATTGTCAGACGATCCAAACAGGAGCCCACGATGAGCGAGATCAGCCAGGAACTGCAGCGACTTGCCGAGCTGCATCAGAGCGGCCGGCTGTCCGACGACGAGTACGCACGCGCCAAGGCCAGGGTGCTGGATGCCCAGCCGCGCACCGGCTGCGATAGCGGTGCGCGCCGCGAGGCTCCCGCAGTGGCGGCCGTCAATGCGCTGCGCCGCAGCCGGGACGATCGCTGGATCGGCGGCGTCTGCGGCGGCATCGCCCGCATCACCGGGCTGGAATCGTGGATCTGGCGGCTGATGATCACGCTGCTCGCGCTGTTTGGCGGCACCGGCATCGTGGCCTATCTGCTGCTGTGGATCTTCGTGCCGGAGGAGTGAGCCGCCGCCCCCCCGGCCTACTCAGCCGGCAGTCGGAACCAGCAACGCCGCCAGCTGTTCGGGCAGGTCGCTGTCGAAGCTCATCAGCAGCTGATGCGGCTGCTGGGCCGCTGCCGCGTGCAGCAGCGCGCTGACGCGTTCGCTTTGCGCCGCCGCAGCAGCGGTATCGAGTTTGAGGGCCAGTGCTGCCAGGGTTTCGTCGCGCATGCGGTCGGAAGCCAGCACATGCCAGGCGTAGTCGACCTCGTAGCGCTCGACCGCATCCCTGAGGCTCTCGCCATCCAGACGCGCCTCGTGGGCAAACTGGTTCAGCGTGCGGGTGCAGAGCACGGCGGCGATCTGGCTCAGCAGCGCGGCCTGCTGGCCGGCTTCTGCGGTGCGGGGTGTGGACATCGGGGCTCCTTGCAAGGACAGCCCACGAGAACGGCTGGGGCGAAGGTCCATGGGCGGACCAGCGACCGCCGGAAAGCGCACTCACCGCTGCCTCGTTGTTTCGCAGCGGGGACACCGAGCAAGCCTGGTGCCCATGACGCGGATCGAACGCGTGACCTCTCCCTTACCAAGGGAGTGCTCTACCACTGAGCCACATGGGCATGTCTGGAGCGGGATAAGAGACTCGAACTCTCGACCTATACCTTGGCAAGGTATCGCTCTACCAACTGAGCTAATCCCGCATGGACCCGACGAAGCCATCGGGTCATAAAAGCAAAAGCTCATCCGGGGATGAGCTTTTGCCAGTATCTGGTGGCCAAGGGCGGAATCGAACCACCGACACGCGGATTTTCAATCCGCTGCTCTACCAACTGAGCTACTTGGCCTTGCTCTTATTGCCTCGGCTTGCTTGCCGAATCAACGAAGACAGCGACTATAGCATAGAAATTACAGGCCGCCACCCCGCTTGTTGCGAGTCAGATCAACCCCCAGCTGCTTGAGCTTGCGATACAGATGCGTGCGCTCCAGCCCGGTCTTCTCGGCCACGCGGGTCATCGAGCCGCTCTCCTTGGCCAGATGAAATTCGAAGTAGCTCTTCTCGAATGCATCGCGCGCCTCGCGCAGCGGCCTATCCAGCTCAAAGAGCTGCTCGGAGGCCAGCTGCGGGCTGGGCAGGCTGTTCATCACCGGCAGGCTCAGATTGCTGGAAGCCAGGTGGTTGCCGGCCAGCTCGCCCGGGCCGCGCAGCGCATAGCTGCTGACCGCGCCGGTCGGCGGGGCAGGACGCGGTGCGGTCTTGACCAGGGCCTGCTCGACCGCGCGCAGCAGCTTCTGCAAGGTGATGGGCTTTTCGAGAAAGGCCATCGCGCCGAACTTGGTCGCCTCCACCGCGGTATCGATGGTGCCATGGCCGCTCATCATCACCACCGGCATCGAGAGCTGGCCGCTGCTGCCCCACTCCTTCAGCAGCGTGATGCCATCGACATCGGGCATCCAGATGTCCAGCAGCACCAGGTCAGGACGCATGCGCTCGCGCACCGCGCGCGCCTGCGCCGCGTTCTCCGCCAGCTCGATGGTGTGGCCCTCGTCGGTGAGGATTTCCGAGAGCAGGGCCCGGATGCCCAGTTCGTCGTCGACTACAAGAATGGTTGCCATGTATGCCTACTGTTCACGCGGCCCTATGCGCATCGCCGGTTTCGGCCGGGCTGGGTGCAGTCGCGAGTTTTGAAAATGATAACGAAACTTGCGCGCCGATCAGCGCCTGAGCCTCGTCGCCCTGCTGATGCAGATTGGCCAGGCGTATGCGCGCGCCGTGCTCGTCGGCAATCTTCTTGACCACCGCCAGGCCCAGGCCGGTGCCCTTGCTCTTGGTTGTCACATAGGGTTCGAAGGCTCTCTTGAGCACCTTGTCGGCGAAACCCGGGCCATTGTCGATCACCTGCAGACGCAGGCCGCGCAGCTCGCCCAGCTCGTTGAGTGCCTTCTGGGTGCGCACCAGCACCTGGCCATCGGGCTTGTCGCTGACCGCGTCCAGCGCGTTCTGGACGAGATTGTGTATGACCTGACGCAGCTGCGAGGTGTCGCCCATGATCAGCGGTGGCGCCGTCGCCAGCTCGGCACGCAGCCGGCCAGCCTCCTGGGCCGGCGCATACAGGGTCAGCACCTCGCTGACCAGGGCGTTGAGGTCCAGGGCCTGCAGCTTGGCCGAGGGCAGGCGGGCGTAATCGCGGAACTCGTTGACCAACTGCTTCATCGCCTGCACCTGGTTGACGATGGTGCCCACCGCGCGCACCAGCATGGCCTGATCGGCGCCTTCCAGCTTGGCCTCCAGCTTGTGCTGCAAGCGCTCGGCCGACAGCTGTATCGGCGTCAGCGGATTCTTGATCTCATGGGCCAGGCGGCGCGCCACCTCGCTCCAGGCCGCCGAGCGCTGGGCCGACACCACCTCGGAGATATCGTCAAAGACCAGCAAGTGCCCATCCGGCGGCAGATGCGCACCGCGCACGAGCAAAGTTAGCAGATCGTCGCTGCCCTCCAGCTTCAGCTCGAAGGAGTCCTGCCACTGGTCGCGGTCGCCGGCCTCGGGGCTGCTCTGCTCGAAGCGCTGTCGCACCGCCTGCGCAAAGCCCTGCAGCTGCGACACCTCCTCCAGGCTGCGGCCGCGGTAGGCCGACAGCGGCAGCCGCAGGATGCGGGTCGCGCCGGGATTCACGGTGTCGATCAGGCCGCGCGCGTCGAACACGATCACGCCGGCGGTCAGATTGTCCAGAATGGTCTGCAGATTGCTGCGCGCCGATTCCAGCTGGCTGACGCTCAGCTCGACCAGGGCACGCGCATCGGCCAGCTGATCGGTCATCTCGGCGAAGCTGCGGGTCAGGCCGCCCAGCTCGTCGCGCGAGGCCAGCACCGGCTTGGCCGACAGATCGCCCTTGGCCACCTGGCGCATGCCGTCGGCCAGCAGCAGCAGCGGCCGGGCCAGCTGATTGCCCAGGGTCACCGCCAGCAGCAGGGCGGCGAACACCGCCAGGATCAGCACCAGGGTCAGCGTGCCCAGATACATGCGGCGCAGGCCGTCGCGCTCCAGCGCACGCTGCTGGTACTCGCTGCTGGCGGTCTGCACCGCCAGCGCATTGGCAAGCACCTGGCTCGGCACGCGCTGCACCACCATCAGATAGCGGTCGCCGCCGCCCAGGCTCATGCCGCTGCTGGGCAGCAGGGCCAGCGCCCGTATCCGCGCCTCGCCCTGCAGCGCACGCGACTCGTCCTCCAGCCCTTCCAGCTGGCTGATCACGCCCGCGGCACGGGCCTGGCGCAGCAGGCCGGCCTGCGGCCGTTCGGGCGTCAGGCTGCTGGTTTCGCCGCCCACCGTCAGCAGCACCTGGCCGTTGGAGCCCACCAGGGCCACGGTGCGGGCGAACAGCTGCTCGCGCACCCGCTCCAGCGCCAGCGGGCCTATGGCCGGGCTCTCGCCCAGCCGACCCGCCGCGTCCAGCGTCTTGGTGGACAGCTCATCGACCAGGCCGTCCAGCGTGTCGCGCCCCAGGTTCAGGCCAGCCTCCAGGGCCGAGGCCAGGCGCACATCGAACCAGCTCTCGATGCTGCGGTTCACGAACTGGTAGGACACGGTGTAGATCAGCAGCCCCGGCACCAGGCCCACCAGCGCGAAGATGCCGGCCAGCTTGGCCAGCAGCTTGCTGCCGAATTTGCCGCGCCGCACCCGCAGGCCCAGGCGCACGGCCGCGCCGGCGATCACCAGCACCAGCACCAGGGCGACCGCGGCATTGAGCCAGAACAGCCAAACATAGTGGCGCTCGAAGAAGCCACGCGGCGTGCTGGCGCCTATGGACAGCAGGAAGGCCAGCACCCCGCAGGCGCCGGTCACTGCCACCAGCGAGACCAGCCAGGCCCAGCGCGCGGCCCTGCTCATGAGGGACTGCTGTCGGCGGCGCCGCCCGCCTCAGGCTCGATCCTGAGCCGGCGCTCCACGCCCAGCGCCCAGCCCTGGGGCGAGCCCAGGCCGATCTGCATCGGGCGCGGCAGCTGGCTGGTGTCGAGCCGGTAGCTGAACTCCAGATAGTGGCTCTGCCCCTCCTCCATCTCGCCGGACTCGGCCACCCGCCAGCCCGCCACGCCACGCAGGCTGCTCAGCGCCTCGCCCAGCGAGGCATAGCTGCGATGCAGGCCGCCGGTGCTGACCCGGTACTGCCGCGTCAGCGGCTGCCAGGCCAGGCGCCAGCTGCGCGACTCGCGTGCCACCCGGGCATCGCGCCAGTACCAGCGCGGCCGCCACAGGCTGACCTCCGCCACAAAGTAGATCGGCACCCCCTTGTGCAGGGCGTCGGCGGCGCCGGGCGGCAGCTCGAACCGGGTGCTGAAGCTCAGCTCCAGCCCACCGTCCACCCGGGTGGCCGCCAGATGCGAGAGCTCCACCCCCTCGGCCTGCGCCAGCGGCACGACCAGCAGCAAGCCGAGCAGCAGGCTCAGCAGATGCCGGAACGGGCGAAGGAAAATGGGGTGCAGCAACGCCAAGGGTCAGGTCTTGATCAGCAGGGCGTAGAAGAAGCCATCGACCATCGCAGCCCCGTCGCCCGGATGCGCCCCATTGTCGGGCAGCGGCAGCAGGTGGCCAGTGACGCCCGGCACGGCAAGGCTGCGCGCCTCGGGGTGCCGTTGCAAAAATGCATCGACCTGGTCCTGGCCCTCGGCCTTGAAGACCGAGCAGGTGGCATAGACCAGGCGCCCGCCCGGCTTCAGCAAGGGCCACAAGGCCTCCAGCAGCTGCGCCTGGATCTGGGCCAGCTGGGCGATATCGCCGGCCCGGCGCAGCCAGCGCACATCGGGATGGCGGCGCACGATGCCCGAGGCGCTGCAGGGCGCGTCGAGCAGGATGGCGTCAAAGGGCTCGCCATCCCACCAGGCGGCGGTCTGACGACCGTCGGCCGCCTTCAGCGTGGCCGCCAGCCCAAGCCGGCTCAGCGTGTCCTGCACGCGGGCCAGGCGCTCGCCATCGGCATCCAGGGCCAGCAGGCGCAGCTGCGGAGCCAGCTCCAGCAGATGGGCCGTCTTGCCGCCCGGCGCCGCGCAGGCGTCCAGCACCCGGGCCTGGGTTGGCAGTGGGGTCAAGTCTTGCCCGCCACGGTCCGCCAGTCCGGCCGCCTGCCCCAGCAGCAGCGGCGCAGCCAGCTGGGCCGCCACATCCTGCACCGAGACCTCGCCCTGCTCGAAGCCCGGCAGCGCGCCCACCGGCGCCGGCCGTTCCAGCAGCAGAGCCTGGGGCGCCAGCGCGCCGACGGCCCTGGCCGCCAGACCGGCCTGCTGCAGCCGCGCCAGATAGGCGGCCGCCGTGCCACGCTGGGCATTGACCCGCAGGCTCATCGGCGGATGGCGGTTGTTGGCGGCCAGGATGGCCTGCCACTGCTGCGGCCAGTCTTCGCGCAGGCGCGCTATCCACCAGGCCGGGTGGTTATGCAGCCCCTCGGGCTCGCACTGCGCCGCGGCCATGATGGCCGGGCGCTCGCGCAGAAAGCGCCGCAGCACCGCGTTGACGAAGCCGGCCGAGGCCGGGGCGCGCTTGTTCATCGCCTGCACCGCCTGATCGACCACCGTGTGGGCCGCATAGGGAGCGTCGGCCTCGTCGGGCCACAGCAGGGCCAGCGCGCTGAGCAGCAGGCCATCGACCTTGGGCGGCGGCGGCTTGGGCGCCAGCGCGCGGCGTGCGGCCAGCGCCGCACCCAGCAGGCGCAGCACATGGAAGCTCAGCGCCTGGGTGGCGGGGCGCAGTTCCTTGGGGCAGCGCGCCAGCAGCTCGGTCAGCGAGCGGCCTTCGCGAACGCCCTGCACCGCATCGGCCACGGCGGGCAGCAGGCGGTGCAGGGGCTGGCCCTGGCCGGCCGCGGGGGATTGGGGAGTGGAAGACACCCGCGCAGTGTAGGTGCAGGCCCCGGGGTGTGCCGGCCATTGCCCGGCAACGGCAAGGCTTTGCCGTTGCGGCCACAATCACTCCCACTGAAGACCGCTTGACCCCAAAGAGGACGCGCATGAACGGCGAGGACCCCAAGAACGCAACCGTATTCCGCAGCGAGGAAGAGCTGGCTGCGCTGCCGGCCTCCGAGCGCATCCGCTACCGGCTCGTCGCCAGCGGCTGCCGCCATCACGCCAATGACAATATCGCGGCCTTCATGCGCGCGGGCGAGCTGGACGAGCTGCAGGCCGAGGTGCAGGCCAAGCTGCAGGAGGTGCTGCGTGCACTGGTGATCGACACCGACAGCGATCACAACACCCAGGAGACGGCCAAGCGCGTCGCCAAGATGTATCTGCGCGAGATCTTCAAGGGCCGCTATGCCGAGGCACCGCCGGTCACCGAGTTCCCCAACGTGACCCGGCTCAACGAGCTGATGATCGTCGGCCCGATCACGGTGCGCAGCGCCTGCTCCCACCATCTGTGCCCCATCATGGGCCGGGTCTGGATCGGGCTGCTGCCCAACGAGCACTCCAATCTGATCGGCCTGTCCAAGTACGCGCGCCTGTGCGACTGGATCATGAGCCGGCCGCAGATCCAGGAAGAGGCGGTCACCATGCTGGCCAACGAGCTGCAGGAGCGGGTCCAGCCCGACGGCCTGGCCATCGTGATGGAGGCCGACCATTTCTGCATGCATTGGCGCGGCGTCAAGGACAGCGACTCGATGATGACCAATAGTGTGATGCGCGGCGCCTTCCTGAAGGACGCCAATCTGCGCCGCGAATTCCTCTCGCTGCTCAGCAAGAAGTAAAGAAAACCGCCAGCGTCAAGACCTGACCCCGGAGATTCCCATGCTTGTCCGCCTCCTCTACGCCAGCCGCGCCGTCAGTCCCATGAGCGAGGCCCAGCTCTCGGCCATCGTCAAGCAATCGCGCCAGCACAACCCGGCCGAGGGCATCACCGGCCTGCTCTGCTACACCGAGGGCATCTTCATCCAGGTGCTGGAGGGCGGCCGCAATGCGGTCAATGCCCGCTACAAGACCATCATCGACGACCCGCGCCATCGCGAGGTGGTGCTGCTCAGCTACGAGGAAGTCGGCGAGCGGCAGTTCGCCGGCTGGAGCATGGGCCAGGTCAATCTGCACCGCCTGAACCCGGCCCTGATGCTCAAGTACGGCGAGAGCACCCGGCTCGATCCCTATGCGATGAGCGGCAGGTCGCTGATGCGCCTGTTCGAGGAACTGGTCAGCACCGGCGCCATCGTCTGCAGCTGAGCCCGCCGGCGCGGGCCTGGGGCAGACCTGGGCTCAGAGCGAACGCGCCTCGGCAAAGCCGTAGATGCTGGCCAGGATGCGGGTGGGGAACTGGGCCAGCGCCTCGTTGTATTGCGCCACCGCCTGGTTGAAGAGCTGGCGGCTGAAGCTGCGCTGACGCTCGGCCAGCCGCAGCTCGTCCATCAGCGCCTGCAGCCCCTCGGCCTGCTCGCGCAGCTCGCCATGATGTTCGACGATGCTCATCACCCGGGTCAGGGCGGCGGCCTGCACTGCGCTGGCCACCGCCAGGCTGGCCACCGGATCGCCGGCATGCGGCCGGGCCCGTGCCGCCTGGGCCAGCTGCAGGGTCTCGGCCTGGGCACTCTCCAGCGCATCGAAGCTGGCCTGCTCATTGGCCAGCAGCGGGCGCAGCTGCTCCAGCAGGCGCTTGCTCAGCTCGGCACGCTGCTGCAGGCCCTGGTCCAGCACGCCGAAGGCCTCGGCGATGCGGTTGCGCAGGCGCATCAGGCGGTTGTAGGCCCCCACGCCCCAGAAGAACAGCAGCGCGGCCAGCACCCAGCCGAAGACCGACCAGGCGCTCATGCGCCGGCCGCCTCGCCGGCCAGATACTCGGCGTGGCCGCGCGCGCGCAGCGCGCAGGCCGGGCAGTGGCCGCAGCCATAGCCCCAGGCGTGCCGGGTGCCGCGCTCGCCCAGATAGCAGGTATGGCTGTGCTCGACGATCAGCGCATTCAGCGCGGCCCCGCCCAGGCGCTCCGACAAGGCCCAGGTCTGGGCCTTGTTCAGGAACATCAGCGGCGTCTCCAGCGTCATCGGCGTGTCCAGGCCCAGGCTCAGCGCCACCTGCAGCGCCTTCAGCGTGTTGTCACGGCAGTCCGGATAGCCCGAGTAATCGGTCTCGCACATGCCGCCCACCAGCACCGAGGCGCCGCGGCGGTAGGCCAGCGTCGCGGCAAAGCTCAGGAACAGCAGGTTGCGGCCCGGCACAAAGGTGTTGGGCAGGCCGTTGGCCTGCATCTCGATGGCCCGCTCGGCCGTCAGCGCGGTGTCCGAGATCTGGCCCAGCAGGCTCAGGTCCAGCAGATGGTCCTCGCCCAGCTTGGGCGCCCACTGCGGAAACTGGCGCGCGATCTCGGCGCGCAGCGTCTGCCGGCATTGCAGCTCGATGCGGTGGCGCTGGCCGTAGTCGAAGCCCAGGGTCTCGACCGCCGCATAGCGCTCCAGCGCCCAGGCCAGGCAGGCGGTGGAATCCTGGCCGCCGGAGAACAGCACCAGGGCCTTGCGGCTGGAGGCCTCCAGCTTCATTGCCGCACCTCGCCCTGGCCCAGCACGATCCATTTCATCGAGGTCAGGCCCTCCAGCCCCACGGGCCCGCGGGCGTGGAACTTGTCGGTGCTGATGCCGATCTCGGCACCCAGGCCATACTCGAAACCGTCGGCGAAGCGGGTGCTGGCATTGACCATCACGCTGGCCGAATCGACCTCGCGCAGAAAGCGCATCGCGTTCGGGTGGTTGGTCGTCAGGATCGCGTCGGTGTGGTGCGAGCCATAGCGATTGATGTGGCGAATCGCCTCGTCCAGGCTGTCCACCACCTTGATGCTGATGATGGGCGCGAGGTACTCCTCGCTCCAGTCGGCCTCGGTGGCGGCCGCCAGCCTGGCGCCCTTCAGTCCATCTTGCAACGGACCCAGCAGGGCCAGCGTGCGCGGGCAGCCGCGCATCTCCACGCCCTTGGCGGCGAAGATCGCGCCGATGCGCGGCAGGAACTCGGCCGCCTGCTCGGCATGCACCAGCAGCGACTCGGTGGCATTGCAGGGGCTGTACTTCTGCGTCTTGGCGTTGTCGACCACCCGCAGCGCCAGGCCCAGATCGACCTCGGCATCGATATAGCTGTGGCAGTTGCCGTCCAGATGCTTGATCACCGGCACCCGCGCCTCGGCGCTGATGCGGGCTATCAGGCCCTTGCCGCCGCGCGGGATGATCACATCGACGAACTCGGGCATCGCGATCAGCCGGCCCACGGCCGCTCGGTCGGTGGTATTGACCAGCTGCACCGCCGTGTCCGGCAGGCCGGCCTCCAGCAGCGCCTCGCCCACCAGCCGCGCCAGCGCCAGATTGGAATGGATGGCCTCCGAGCCGCCGCGCAGGATGCAGGCGTTGCCGCTCTTGATCGCCAGCGAGGCCGCCTCGATGGTCACATTGGGCCGGCTCTCGTAAATCATGCCGAACACGCCCAGCGGCACCCGCATCTGGCCCACGCTGATGCCCGAGGGACGGCGCTTGACGCCGCTGATCTCGCCGATCGGGTCGGGCATGGCGGCCAGCTGCTCGCAGCCCTCGGCCACCGTCGCGATCACCGCCGGCGTCAGCTTCAGGCGGTCGCGCATCGCCGCGTCCAAGCCGGTGGCGGCGGCCAGATCGCGGGCATTGGCGGCAGCCAGCTCGGTGCCCTGCTCGCGCAGGCGGCGCGCCAGGGCCAGCAGGGCCTGGTTCTTGGCCGCGGTGCTGGCGGCCGCCATCCGGGCCGCGGCGGCACGGGCCGCGCGGCCCAGGCCCTCCATATAGGCCGCGATGTCGTCGGCGGCGAGAGGGTCGGCGGCGGTGGCTGCGGAAACTGCGGAGGTCTTGCTCATGATGCGCTGCATTGTCCCTCAGGCCAGGAACAGCGCCGCGATCAGCAGGCTGGCCACGGTGACCGGCAGCCCGGTGCGCGCATGCCGCCGCCAGTCGATCACGATGCCGGCGCGGCGCGCCGCATCGACGACGATGATGTTGGCGATCGAGCCCACGATCAGCAGATTGCCCGCCAGCGTGCTGACCAGGGCCAGGGTCAGACCGCCCTGCTCCACCTCGCGGGCGGCCGGGATCAAGAGCATCACCGCCGGCACGTTGGAGACCAGATTGGACAGACCCAGGGTGCTGACGAAAAGTATCAGCGGCTCGCGCAGGCTGACACCCTGGCTGCCCAGCCAGGCCAGCGCCGCCTGGGTGGCGCCGCTGAGCTCCAGCGCATGGTTGACGACGAACAGGCCCATGAACAGGATCAAGAGCTCCCAGTCCACCAGGGCCATCACCTTGCTGGAGTGAAAACGCTGGCTCAGCAGCAGCAGGCCGGCCCCGACCAGGGCCGCCACATCGCGCGGCCAGTCGGTGGCCAGAAAGACCGCCACCAGCACGCCGGCCACCATCAGGCCCTTGATCGTCTGCCAGCCGTCATAGGGCGGCACCTCGGCCTGCAGGGCCTGCAGCTGGGCCGCGCTGGGCTCGGCAGCCGGCTGCGGCCGGCGCAGCGGCCAGGCCATCAGCGCCCACAGCGCCAGCAGACTCAGGGCTACCGGCGCCCAGGCGGCCGCCAGATAGTCGGCGAAGTGCAGACGCATCAGCTCGCCGATCAGCATGTTCTGCGGGTTGCCGATCAGCGTGGCGGCCGAGCCGATATTGCTGGCGCAGGCCAGGGCCAGCAGATAGGGCACCGGGTCGATGCGGCGGCGCAGGCAGGCCTCGGTCAGCAGCGGCGCCATCGCCAGGCAGACGATGTCGTTGGAGAACAGCGCCGACAGCG
This sequence comes from Burkholderiaceae bacterium, assembly GCA_041920215.1. GTDB lineage: Bacteria > Pseudomonadota > Gammaproteobacteria > Burkholderiales > Burkholderiaceae_C > JAYRSJ01. The sequence continues at coordinate 117,456 of JAYRSJ010000004.1, forward strand.
CCGCCGCCGCCGCGATCACCACCGCCAGCAGGCCCGGCGGGGCCAGCGGCAGGGCCGCGATGCGCCGCGTCACCGCGCTGTAGAAGCCGCCCAGCCGCATCTGGGCCGAGATCACCATGAAGGAGAACAGCAGCAGGATGGTGGGCAGGTGAATGCTCTGCGCTGCCTGCTCGGGCGTCATCACGCCGGTGCCAACGATGGCGATCGCGCCCAGCAAGGCCACGCCGGTGCGGTCCAGATGCAGGCGCGGCAGGCCGCCCAGGATCATGCCCAGATAGACGATGGCGAAGACGGCCAGCACCAGGCCGGTCTGCAGAGTGAGGGCGAATTCGGGCATGGCGCGCGATTATGCGCGGCCGGCGTCTGCCAGGCGCGCCAGGCAGCGGCCGGTGTCCTCGGCCAGCCAGCGGGTCAGCGCCGCGGCATCGCGCGGCGGCTGGGCGGCCGCCAGCGGCGCGGCCTGGCCGGCCCACAGCGGCATGAAATCGCCCGAGCCCTGCGGCTCGCTGGCGGCCCGCAAGGGCGCCAGTGCCGCGCCCGCGCCCGGGAAGGCCGGGGCCAGCGGCGACAGCGGTCCCTGCTCGCGCATCAGCCGGTTGACGATGCCGCGCGCCGGCCGGCCGCTGAACAGATTGGTCAGCGCGGTATGGGCGGCGGCCGTGCTGTCCAGCGCGGCCCGGTGCGGCGCCGGCACCTGCGCCTCGGCGCAGCGCAAATATGCCGTGCCGATCTGCACCCCGGCCGCCCCCAGCGCCAGCGCCGCGGCGATGCCGCGCCCGTCGGCAATGCCGCCGGCGGCGATCACCGGCACCTGCACCGCATCGACCATCTGTGGCAGCAGCGCGAACAGGCTCAGCTGCGCGCTCAGGTCATCGTCGAGGAAATGGCCCCGATGGCCGCCCGCCTCCAGGCCCTGGGCGATGATGGCGTCGCAGCCGCGCGCGGCCAGCCAGCGCGCCTCGGCCACCGTGGTGGCCGAGCTCAGGACCTTGGCGCCGCTGGCCTTGACCCGCGCCAGCAGGGCCGGCTCGGGCAGTCCGAAGTGGAAGCTGACGACCGCGGGCCGCAGGGCCTCGACCAGCTCGCAGCTGCGCGCATCAAAGGGCTGACGGCTGGCCGGTGGCAGCGACGCCTCGGCATCCAGGCCCAGCTCGAGATAGTAGGGCCGCAGCTGGGCGCGCCAGGCCGCATCGCGGGCCGCATCCGGTGCCGGCGGGCAGTGGCAGAAGAAGTTCAGGTTCAGCGCTACCGCGCACTTTGACCGGTAGGCCGCCACCTCGGCCTCGATCTGCGCCGGACTCAGCATCGCGCAGGGCAGCGAGCCCAGCGCACCGGCCGAGGCCGCGGCCACCGCCAGCGGATGCAGATTGGGCCCGGCCATAGGCGCCTGGATCAGCGGCAGCTCGGTGCCCAGCAGGCGGCTCAGGGGCGTATCGCACCAGGCCCTCATGCTGCCAGCTCCTTGCCCATCAGCAGCTGATGCAGGGGCTGGCGCTCGAAGCCGGCGGCGCGCAGGGCCTGCCCGCCGAGATCGTCGCGCTGCAGCTGCGGCACCCGCAGCGGCCGCTCCGGATGGGCATGCCGCAGCGCCTGCAGCAGGGCCAGCGCATCGCGCTGTGCCGGCTGGGTGTCGATCAGGCTGGCGATCTGCAGCGCGCCGTCGGTGCCCAGGCTGAAGATCAGCTGCGCCCCGCCGTGCCGCCAGGCCTGCAGGCCCGCGGCCGCGCGCAGCGCCACCGGCGTGACCTGCAGCGGCAGATGCGCCAGATCCAGCGCGTCTATCCAGGCCAGGGCCTCGTCCAGCGCGGGCCGCTGCAGCGCCGCACAGGCCCGGGCCTGCACCGCCTCCGGCCCGGCCTGCCAGCCGTGCAGCTCGTGCAGGGTGCTGAAGCCGCGCCCCTGGTAGAGCCGCAGCGCGCGCTCGTTCTGGGCAAAGACCTCCAGCTCCAGCGCCGCCAGACCGGCAGCCCGGCCGCGGGCGATGAAATCGTCCAGCAGGCGCGGGGCGGCACCGCTGCCGCGCGCCGCCGGCAGCGCGCCCATGGTGGCCAGGCGCCAGCGTCCCGGCCGCGGCGCCACCAGCGCAAAGGCCAGGATGCGACCCTCGGCGTCCACGGCCGCCCGACCCAGGCCAGGATCGGCCCCCTGGCGGGCCAGGAACTGCGGCCATTGATCCAGGCTCAGCCGGAAGGGGCCGATCAGATAGTCGGCAAAGGCGGCGCTGAAAGCGGCATGCAGTGCGGCCGGCTCCAGCGCATCGGTGGGAATCAGTTGAACCATGTCAGCAGGGCCAGCCAGGCCGGCGCGGTCAGGGCGAACATCAGCGTGGAGATCACGATGGCGGCGGTGGTCTCGGCCTCCAGGGTCTGGTAGCGCTGCGCGAAGATCAGCGCATTGGAACCCACCGGCAGCGCCCCCATCATCACGATCACCGCCAACGGCAGCCCGCTCAGACCCAGGCCCCAATGGGCGATGGCCAGCACCAGGGCCGGCAGGGCCAGCAGCTTCAGCAGGGCCAGGCCCAGCGCGCCGCGCCAGCGCGCCGGCCAGCCGTAATAGGCCAGCGACATGCCGATCAGCACCAGGCACAGCGGCACCACGGCCGTGCCCAGCATCTGCAGCACCTCGTCGACCACGGTGGGCAGGGGCAGGCCCAGCCCGTTCCACAAGAGGCCGGCCACCACCGGCAGCACGACCGGATGGACGACGGTATTGCGCACCGTCAGCGCCAGCGTGGCCCACAGCCCGTCGCCCGGCTGCGAGCGCGCCAGATCCAGCTCCACCAGCGTGGTCAGCAGCGTCAGTATCACCAGCGCATGCAGGCTCACCACGGTGATGTGGATGGCCAGCCCGGCATCGCCGAAAACGCCGGCCGCCAGCGGCACGCCCACCTGCAGGGTGTTGCCGAAGCTGGTGGTGATGGCCTGCACGCTGGGCACGGCGGGCACCGCGCGCCCTGCGCCGCGGGCGCGCTGCAGGCCGTAGACCGCCACGATCAGCAGCAGCACCGGGATGAAGAAGGCGCTCAGCGTCAGCCAGGGCAGGCTGTCGAAATCGACCTTGGCCGTGGTGCGGAACAGCAGGGCCGGCACGAAGATGTAGAAGGCGGCGCTGGACAGCACCCGCGCCGGATCGCCGCCGCTGCCGCCGGCCGCATGGTCACCCAGCCAGCGCATGCGCCCGACGAACCAGCCTATGGCCACTGCGATGAAGATCGCCAGCAGCTTGTAGAAAACCATCCAGGACATGGGGGCCGAGTATCGCGCCCGCCAGCGCGGCCGGCGCTGTGGCTGCCACGTAGCGACGCCGCCTTGTGCGAACTCAGGACTGCAGCGGCAGGTCGAGCTCGAAGGCGAAGACCGAGCCCTGGCCGGGTTCGCTGCGCACCTGGATCTGGCTGCCCATCAGGCGCACCAGCTGCTGGCTGATCGACAGGCCCAGGCCGGTGCCGCCGCCGCGGCGGTGGTCGTCCGAGACCTGCTCGAAGGGCACGAAGAGGCGCTGCTGCTGGGCCGCACTCATGCCGATGCCGGTATCGCTGACCTCCACCCGCACCCGCGCCGAGACCGGGCTGCGCGCCAGCTGGCGCACGCTCAGCGCCAGGCTGCCCTGGTCGGTGAACTTGACGCCGTTGGACAGCAGGTTCAAGAGCACCTGACGCAGGCGCTGGCCGTCGGCACGCACCCGCATCGGCAGTTCGGGGTCCAGGTCCAGCTTGAAGCTCAGGCCCTTCTCCTCGGCACGGTGACGTATCGAGTCGCTGGTGACCTCCACCAAGCTGCGCAGATCGACCACGGCCGGCATCAGCCGCACCTTGCCGGCCTCGATGCTGGCCATGTCCAGCAGATCGGAGATCAGGCTCAGCAGATGGTCGCCGGAATCGCGGATCAGATCGACCTTGCCGCGCTGGCCGCTGCCCAGGCTCTGGTCCATCTGCAGCAGCTGGGCGAAGCCCAGGATCGCATTCAGCGGCGTGCGGAACTCGTGACTCATCGTCGCCAGGAAGCGGCTCTTGCTCTGGTTGGCGCTCTCGGCCCGCAGCTTGGCCTGGCTGAGCTCCAGCGTGCGCTCGGCCACCAGCTCCTCCAGATGGTCGCGATGCTGGGTCAGCTCCTGCTCGGCCAGACGGCGCTGGGTGATGTCGGACACCATGCCCTCGACACGCAGGCCCTGGCCGCTGGCATCGGCGGCGATATGCACGCTCAGCTCCACCCAGAGCTGGCGGCCGTCATGGGTGCTGATCAGCATCGGCACCTGCTGCAGCACCCGATGGCGGGCCAGCGCGCTGGCGATGCGCTTGAACTCGCCGACCTCGATACGGGCCAGGCGGCGCAGGCTGCGGCCGACGGCCAGCGCCTGCTCGGGCCGGCCATAGCCCAGCATCTGCGCCAGCGCACGGTTCAGGCCCAGCAGGCGGCCGCGGCCATCGGCCTGGAAGATGCCCTCGGTGGCGTTCTCGAACAGGCTGCGGTAGCGCTCCTCGCTGCGCCGCAGGCCCTCGGACGATTCGCGCAGGCGCTGGCTCATGCGGTTGAACTGCTCGGTCAGCGCGCCGATCTCGTCGGAGCGCTCCACCGCCAGCGTCACGCCCAGCTCGCCGGCCGCCACCTGGCGGGCCATGCTGCCCAGGCGCTGCACCGGGCCGGCCACCAGGCGATGCACCAGCCAGTAGCTGGTGACGATCACCGCCGCCAGCACCGCGGCCAGCAGGCTGGCGACCAGGCGGCGGGTGCCGGCCACGCTCTTGAGCACCTGCTCGCGGTTGAAGACCAGGCGGGCCTGGCCCACCGGGCTGGCCGCCGCCTGGGGCACGGCCTGGTAGACGATGGCCACCTCGCGCAGCAGCGGCTGCAGCGGCTGGCTGTCGCGGCTGCGCCGCATCGGCTCGGCATCGACCCCAGTGGCGACCAGTTCGATGGAATGAACCTCGGGGTCTTCCATCACCGCGTCCAGCAGCGTGCCCATGGCCAGGGTGTCGAGGTTCCAGATCGGGCCGGCAAAGCCGCGCGCCACCATCTGGGCGGTGCGCTCGGCCCGCTGTTCCAGCGCCAGGCTCAGCTCACGCTCCTCACGCTCGGTCCAGTACCAGCCAATCAGGAGCACCAGCAGCGAGGCGGTGGCGGCGATGCCGGCGATCAAACGGGTCTGAATACTCACGGCGGTCTTTGGCAGCCAGGCCATGCCTCTCCTTTATCGGCAAGCGCTTCGGGCATCGGTCCGCCAAGTGTCGCCGAAGTTCAACCCTCCGGGGGGCAGGGCTTGCCATCCCTCAAGCGCCACAGCTTCAGGGGGTTGCCGTCCTGCAGCGCCGCTGGCAGCAGGGCCGGCGGCAGGCCCTGGTAGCAGACCGGCCGCAGAAAGCGCGCGATGGCCTGGCTGCCCACCGCGCTGTGGCGAGCATCGCTGCTGGCCGGATAGGGGCCGCCATGCACCATCGCGTGGCAGACCTCGACGCCGGTGGGCCAGCCGTTGGCGACGATGCGGCCGACCCGGCGCTCCAGCAGCGGCAGCAGCTGCCGTGCCAGCGGCAGATCGGCATCGTCCATCTGCAGCGTGGCCGTCAGCTGTCCCTCCAAGGCCTGCAGCACCGCGGTCAGCGCGCCGGCATCGGGGCAGACGACCAGCAGCGCGCTGGGGCCGAAGCATTCCTGCTGCAGCGCCGGCCGGGCCAGGAAATCGGCCGCGGCCACCCGGTGCAGCAGGGCCTGCGCGCCGCGGCCGGCCTGGCCCTGGCCCAGGCGCTGCACCCCGGGCTCGGCGGCCAGCGCGGCCACGCCGGCGCGGTAGGCCTCGAGAATGCCGGGGCTCAGCAGGGTGCCGGCCGGCAGGTCCGCCAACGCCGCCGCCGCTGCCGCCTCGAAGCGAGGCAAGGCCTGACCCTCGATGGCCAGCAGCAGACCGGGATTGGTGCAGAACTGGCCATGCCCCAGCGTCAGCGAGCCGACAAAGCCCTGGGCCAGTGACTCGGCCCGCGCGTCCAGCGCCGCCGGCAGCAGCAGCACCGGGTTGATCGCGCTCATCTCGGCATAGACCGGGATGGGCTGGGGCCGCGCCTGGGCCAGGGCCTGCAGCGCCAGACCGCCGCGACGCGAGCCGGTGAAACCCACCGCCTGTATCGCCGGGTGCCGGACCAGGGCCTGGCCCAGCGCGGTGCCGCTGTCGTGCAGCAGCGCGAACACGCCGGGCGGCAGGCCGGCCGCGGCCACCGCCTGCTGTATCACCCGCCCCACCAGCTCCGAGGTGCCGGGATGGGCCGGGTGGGCCTTGACCACCACCGGGCAGCCGGCCGCCAGGGCTGCCGCGGTATCGCCACCGGCCACCGAGAAGGCCAGCGGGAAGTTGCTGGCACCGAACACCGCCACCGGGCCGATCGCGATCTGCTGGGCGCGCAGATCGGGCCGCGGCGGCTGGCGCTCCGGCTGGGCCGTATCCAGCACCACCCCCTGCCAGAGCCCGCAGCGCAGCCAGTCGGCAAACAGCTGCAGCTGATTGACGGTGCGCTGGCGCTCGCCCTGCAGCCGGGCCAGCGGCAGCGCCGTTTCCTGGTGGGCGCGCTGCAGCAGCGCGTCGCCCAGGGCCAGCAGGCCCGCGGCAATCGCCTCCAGCAGCGCCGCGCGCCGCTCGGGCGCCAGCTGGCGCAAGGTGTCGAAAGCCGCGTCGGCGAGGCGGCAGGCGGCGTCCACATCGGCCGCGTCGCCGCCGCCGAAGACCGGCTCCAGCCAGCCCTCCTGCTGCGGGCTCCAGGCGCGCAGACTGCCGGAGCGGCCCATGCGCTCCGCGCCGCCGATCAGCTGCGCACCGGTGATCACTGCGTCGCTCATGTTCAGAAGCCGGCGCCGATCTTGCGCAGCTGCGCGATCTGCGGCGCCTTGGCCAGCCACTGCGCATCGAAGCCCTTGATCAGCGGCGCGATGTCCAGGCCCGGCTCGGTCCTGATCGCGAACGGCAGGGCCTTGAACTTCTCGATCAGGCCCAGCTCGGTGGTGACGATGTCCTTGATCTGGGCGTCCAGGCTCTGACGCACGAGGCCGCGGATCAGCTCCTTGTCCTTGGCGTCCAAGCCCTGCCAGACCCGGCCCGAGACCAGGGGCGCGAAGGGCATGAACAGCGCATTCATCTGCAGCATGGCCTTGGCCACCTTGTCGAAGCGCTGGTTCCAGGAGAACTCGATATCGGCCTCCAGGCCGTCGACCTGGCCGTTGGCCATCGCGTCGAAGACCTGCGGCGTCGGGATCGGCGTCGGCGCGGCGCCGAGCTGCTGGTAGAAATCGCGGTAGACCGGAGTCGGGTTGATGCGCAGCTTCATGCCCCTGAGATCCTTGGCGCTGACAATCTCCTTGGTGGAGAACACCACGCGCATGCCGGTGATGCCCCAGCCCAGGCCGATCGTGCCGGTCTCGCGCGGCAGCACCTCCAGCAGTTTCAGCGCGGCCTCGTGGCGCACCAGCTTGGCCACATCGGTGGTCGAGCGCACCAGATAGGGCGCATTGATCGCCGCGACGCTGGCGACCCTCGAGCCCAGCTCGGCGGCCTGTATCCAGCCCATGTCCAGCGCGCCGGTCTGCAGCTGCTGCATCATCGCCGCCTCGTTGCCCAGCTGTCCGGAGTGGAAGACGGTGGCGCTGAGGCGGCCGTTCGTTGCCTTCTTCAGCGCCTCGCCGAAGGCCAGCGCGGCGCGGTTCCAGGAATGGCCGGCCGGCGTGATCAGGCCGATGCGCAGATCACGGGCCTGGGCACGGGCCTGGCCGATGAAGGCGGGGGCGGCCAGCGCGACGGCGGCCTGGACGAGGTGACGACGGTTCAGCTGAGTCATGGGGTGAGCCTTTCGAGGTTTAGTTCAGCAGGGCGAGGGACAGGCTGGGGAAGAGCGAGAGCAGCAGCAGCGCGAGACAGGAGACGAGGAAGAAGGGCAAGGTGACCAGGAACATCTTTCCCGGCTTGGCCCCGGTGACGGCGGCAGCCACGAAGAAGCTCAGGCCCACCGGCGGCGACATCAGGCCCAGCACCAGGTTCACGACGACGACGACACCGAAATGGCGCGGGTCTATGCCATAGACCTCGGTGGCGATGGGCAGCAGGATGGGCACGGTCATGATCAGGCCGGGAATGCCATCGATCACCGTGCCGATCAGCAGCAGGATCAGATTGACCAGCAGCAAAAAGCTGATCGGGTCCTTGGCCACCGACTGGATCCAGCCGGCCGCCGCCTGCGGCACACGGCCATAGATCAGCAGCCAGGAGAACACCGCGGCGGCGGCCACCAGGAAGAGCACGATGGCCGCATACACGGCGGCGCGCAGCAGCACCTGGGGCAGCATGGCCCAGCGGAATTCGCGCGTCACATAGCGGCCCACCAGGGCCGAGACCAGGGCGCCGACCGCGGCCGACTCGGTGGGGTTGGCCAGGCCGGCCAGGATGGAGCCGACGATGACGATGGGGATCAGCAGCGTGGGCGAGGCCCTCAGCACGGTGCGGGACCGCTGGGCCAGCGTACGCCGCTCGCTGCGCGGATAGCGGTGGACCAGGCCCAGGCCGGCGATCAGCACGAAGAACAGGGCCGTCAGCAGCAGGCCCGGCAGCAGGCCGGCCATCAGCATATCGCCCACCGCGACCTGGGCCAGCACGCTGTAGACCACGAACATCACCGAGGGCGGGATGATGGGGCCCAGCATGCCGCCGTAGACGGTGATGCCGGCGGCGAAGGTCTTGTCGTAGCCCTGCCTCTCCATCTCCGGCACCATGATCTTGGCCATGATCGCGACCTGGGCGGTGGCCGAGCCGATGATGGAGGCCAGCATCATATTGGCCAGGATGTTGACGTAGGCCAGACCGCCGCGCACCGCGCCGACAAAGCCCATGGCCAGCTCGACCAGGCGGCGGGTGATGCCGCCGCTGCTCATGATCTCGCCGATCAGGATGAACAGCGGGATCGCAATCAGGCCGTAGCTGTCGACCCCGCCGAACAGCTGGCTGGGGAAGGACTGCAGCAGCACGGTGCTGCCGCTGCTGTAGATATAGGCGATGCCGGCCAGGCACAGGCAGACGCCGATCGGCACGCCCAGCAGCATCACAAGGAGGAAGAAGGCGCCGGTCAGCATCTCAGTTCACCGTTTCTTCGGCGCTGTGAAGCTCGAAGCCCCGCACCTCGTCGCGCGGCTGCAGGCCCAGCTCCTCGACCAGATTGGCCGCCGCATGCACGCTGAAGCACAGGGCGAACAGGGGCAGGATGGACTGGACCAGCCAGGTGGGCCAGTTCAGGGTCTGGGTGCGCTCGGTATAGAGGAAGTTGAAGCTGTCGGCCGCGTAGGCCCGGGCGTCGAAGCCGTAGCGCGCGATGCCCAGCGGGTCCATCCAAACCCAGCACATCGCGAGCAGGGCCAGGCCGAAGCCCAGCACGCCCGCCGCGGCCAGCGCCTTGACACGGCGGGCCGGGCGCTCGGCGAGCCGCTCGGTCAGCAGCGTCACCGCGAAGTCCAGGCGCAGCCGCGTCATCGCCGAGGCGCCAACGAAACACAGCCATACCACGGTGTAGACCGCCGCCTCGTCCACCCAGTACAGCGGCATGCCGCTGTAGCGGGTGATCACATTGAGCAGGATCAGCAGCGCGAGCCCGCCCATCAGCGCCATCAGGGCCAGGCGCTCGATACGCAGGATCGCCGCGGAGGCCCGCTGCAGCCAGCGGGCCCAGCGGTGTCGCTGCGCTGCAGCGGCGGCGCTCATCGCGTCAGGCCACCGAGCGGTACTGGGCGGGGCGGGTGGCCAGGGCCTGCCGGACCACCGCGGTGACGAACTCGCGCTCGGCGCCTATCAGCGGCAGGCGGGGCTTGCGCATGTGTTCGCTGCCCACGCCGGCCAGCACATCGATCAGCTTCAGGTTCTGCACCAGCTTGTTGGACACGTCCAGATGCAGCATCGGCGTCATCCACCGGTAGAGCGTCAGCGCCTCGTCCCACTGGCCGGCCTTCATCAGCTCGAACAGCGCGACCGTCTCGCGCGGGAAGGCGCAGCCCACACCGGCCAGCAGGCCATCGCAGCCCAGGGCCAGGGCCTCGTAGGCCAGATCGTCGACGCCGCAGAAGAGCTGGTAGCGGTCGCCGACGGTGTTGCGCAGATCGGTGATGCGACGGATGTCGCCGCTGCTTTCCTTGATCGCCGCGATCCATTTGCAGTCGGCCAGCTCCTGCATGTGCTCTGGCTTCAGGTCCACCCGGTAGGCCACCGGGTTGTTGTAGACCATGATGGGCTGCTGCGCGGCCTCGGCCATCGTGCGCACATTCAGCATGGCCTCGCGGGCATCGGCCACATAGATCACCGAGGGCATCACCATGAAGCCGGCCACGCCGGCCTTGTTGCAGGCCTCGATATAGCGCAGCGCCTCGCGGGTGCTGGTCTCGGAGACATTGGCCAGCACCGGGATGCGGCCGTCGGCGGCCTGCAGCGCAATGCGCGCCACCTCGACCTTCTCCTCCAGCGTCAGTGTGCTGGCCTCGCCCAGCGAGCCGCAGGTGACGAGGCCATGGATGCCGTTGCGGATCTGGAAGTCGATATGGCGGGCCGTGCCTTCGGCGTCTATCGATTCGTCGGCGTGGAACTTGGTGGTGACGGCCGGAAAGATGCCGGTCCAGCGGGTTTGGCTCATGCCTTGCTCCTGAGGGTTTGCGGTGGATGTTCTTTGCTTGTCCTGCATAAATATATTAACGGCATTTTTGCAGAACATCAGAACAAACCCGCATCCGGCCCGGCTGGGGTGAGGGGCGCACAAAGCAGAACGCCCCGGCTTCCGCAGGGCGGCAACCGGGGCGAACAGGTCGGTCAGCGGCACGCCGGCCGCGCGGCGATCAGGTCTTGGCCGCGCTCTTGCGGGCGGCCCCCTTCTTGGCGGCCGGCGCCTTGGCGGCGCGCGGCTCGAACTCGAACATCACCTTGCCCTCCTTCTTGTCATAGGCCAGGAAGGCCTTGAACTTGCGGCGGGTCTTGTTGGAGACGAAGTTCTCCAGCAGCTCGGTCTTGCCCTCGGCCAGCAGCTTGCGCATCTGCTCGGCCTCGATGGGCTGCTGCAGGATGATCTTGCCGCTCTTGAAGTCGCAGGTGACGGCAGCGCCGACGGCATGCTCGCAGACATAGTTGGAACCATGGTCGTAGACATGGCCCTGGCACTTGGGGCAGCTACCCAGCGAGGGCTGGCCGCTGAAGTCCACCGGCTCACCGGACTCGGCAGCCTTCTTGGCGTCCTCGCCGAAGTCGAACTCCAGCTTCCAGTTGGCGATCTCCTCGTCGTAGACCAGGGCCAGCTCGGCGGTGAAGGGCCAGCCGGCCTTGGAGCGGAAACCCTCCAGTGGGCCGATCTTCTTGTCCCGCAGGAACTGCTCCACCTCGTGCAGCTCGAAACTGCGGCCACCCGGGATCTTGCCGATCGAAAAGCCGCAGCCTTCGCCCTCTCCCGACTTCCCGTTGCAGCTGAAGCGGCGGTAGTTCTCCTTCACCACGCCACCGCATTTGGGGCAGGGGGTCTTGAGCGTCGCGTAGTCGCCGGGGATGGTGTCGCGGTCGTATTCCTTGGCCTTCTGGACCACCTTCTCGGTCATCGCGGCGATCTCGGCCATGAAGGCGTCGCGGTTGAGGCGGCCCTTCTCCATCTCGGCCAGCTTGAACTCCCAGTCGCCGGTCAGCTCGGGGCGGGTCAGCTCCTGCACATCCAGGCCGCGCAGCAGCGTCATCAGCTGGAAGGCCTTGGCGGTGGGGATCAGCTCGCGACCCTCGCGCAGCATGTACTTCTCGGTCAGCAGGCCTTCGATGGTCGCGGCGCGCGTGGCCGGCGTGCCCAGGCCCTTCTCGGCCATGGCCTCGCGCAGCTCGTCATCGTCGATCAGCTTGCCCGCGCCTTCCATCGCCGACAGCAGCGTCGCTTCGGTGTAGCGGGCCGGCGGCTTGGTCTGCAGGGCCTTGATGTCGGCGCTCTCGGTGCGCACCTGCTCGCCCGGAGCCACCGGCACCAGCATGGCCCCGCTGGTGCCCGGCTCGGCGTTCTCGTCCTGCGCTTCCTTGCCGTAGACGGCCTGCCAGCCCGGCTTCACCAGCACCTTGCCATTGGTCTGGAACTTGTACTCCTGACCGGCGGCCGTCACCGTCGAGATGCGCGTCGTGACCTGGAACTCGGCCGGCGGGAAGAACACCGCCAGGAAGCGCTTGACCACCATATCGTAGAGCTTGGCCTCGGCCTCGGTCAGGCTGCGCGGCGCCTGCAAGGTCGGGATGATGGCGAAGTGGTCCGATACCTTGGCGTTGTCGAAGACCTTCTTGGTCGGCTTGATATAGCCCTGGTTCAGGGCCACGCGCGCATGCTGGGCCAGGGCCTGCAGCGGACCCGGCAGGTCTTCCGAGGCAATCATCTCGGCCGTCTGCTTGGCCACGCCCAGATAGTCCTCGGGCAGATAGCGCGAGTCGGTACGCGGGTAGGTCAGCACCTTGTGCTTCTCGTACAGCGCCTGGGCCAGCGAGAGCGTGGTCTTGGCCGAGAAGCCGAAGCGCGAGTTGGCCTCGCGCTGCAAGGTGGTCAGGTCGTAGAGCCCCGGACTGGCCTGGCTGCTGGGCTTGCTCTCCTCGGTCACCGTGGCCGGCTGGCCCTGCACCGCGGCGGCAATGGCCTGGGCCTCGGCCAGCGTCCACAGCCGGTCGGCGCGCTTCTCGGCGTCGTCGGCGTCCTTCTTCCACCTGGGGTCGAACCACTTGCCCTCGTACTGCCCGGCCTGGGCGTCGAAGCTGCCGCGCACCTCCCAGTAGTCGCGGTAGACATGCTTGCGAATCTTTTCCTCACGCTCGACGACGATAGAGAGCGTGGGCGTCTGCACGCGGCCGACCGTGGTCAGGAAGAAGCCGCCGTCGCGCGAGTTGAAGGCCGTCATCGCGCGCGTGCCGTTGATGCCCACCAGCCAGTCGGCCTCGCTGCGGCAGCGCGCCGCATCGGCCAGCGGCAGCATCTGGGCATCGCTGCGCAGCTTGTCGAAGCCCTCGCGGATGGCCTGCGGCGTCATGCTCTGCAGCCACAGGCGCTGCACCGGCTTCGTGATCGCGGCCTTGGCCGTGCCGGCGTACTGCACGATCAGGCGGAAGATCAGCTCACCCTCGCGGCCCGCGTCGCAGGCATTGATCAGGCTGGTGACGTCCTTGCGGCGGATCAGCTTGACCAGGGCATTGAGCCGGCCCTTGCTCTTGTCGATCGGGTTCAAGTCGAAGTGCGGCGGGATCACTGGCAGATTGGCGAAGCTCCACTTGCCGCGCTTGACGTCGAATTCCTCCGGCGCCTTGATCTCGACCAGATGGCCGACGGCCGAGCTGACGACATAGTGCTCGTTCTCGAAATACTCGTCGTGCTTGTCGAACTTGCCCGACTGGGGCGTCAGGGCCCGCACGATGTCCTGGGCCACGCTGGGCTTCTCGGCAATGATCAGTGACTTGCTCATGGTTCTTTCTTTTGCGGCATCCGCCTGAATCGGGTTCAAGTGCTGCCTACAATCCGGCCTCGCGCGCACGCACGCACGCGCGCACCCATGATTTCAATGTACCCAAGTCGAGAGATGACGCAAGACAAGGCCAGCAAGCCCTCCGCCCGCCGTATCCAGGTGCGTCGCTCCGGTGTCCATGGCCGCGGCGTCTATGCGCTGGCCGAGATCGCGGCCGGCGCCACCGTCATCGAGTACACCGGCGAGCGCATAGACTGGGCCGAGGCCGAGCGCCGTCATCCCCACGACCCCAGCCAGCCCAACCACACCTTCTACTTCCATCTGGAAACCGGCCAGGTGATCGACGCCTTGCACGGCGGCAATAGCGCGCGCTGGATCAACCACAGCTGCGAGCCCAACTGCGAGGCCGAGGAGGCCGACGGGCGCGTCTTCATCAAGGCCCTGCGCGACATCATGCCGGGCGAGGAACTGTTTTACGACTACGGCCTGGTGGTGGACGAACGCTACACCGCGGCGCTGAAAAAGAAGTTCGCCTGTCATTGCGGCAATCCGGACTGCCGTGGCACGATGCTTTCGCCCAAGAGATAAGCAAGCCATGGCCGAACATCAAAACTGGGGCGTCGAAGCCCTCTGGCAGGACCTGGATCAGCTGCTGCCTGGCATGAGCATCGAGGTGCTGGCGCGCTGCGAGTCGACCAACAGCGCCCTGGTCGAGCGGGTGCGGGGCGACAAGGGCCAGCGCTTCGAGCCCAGCCCCTACGGCCGGCGCGCCCACGATCTGCAGCCCTGTCTGCTGGTGGCCGAGCACCAGACCCAGGGCCGTGGCCGCATGGGCCGCAGCTGGCATGCCAGCCCGGGCGCCTCGCTGACCTTCTCGCTGTCCATGCCTATGGTGCTCTCCGACTGGTCCGGCCTCTCGCTGGCGGTTGGCGAGACCCTGGCCGAGGCGCTGGAGCCCAGCGGCGCCGATGCTCCGCGCCTGCAGCTCAAATGGCCCAACGACCTCTGGCTGGACGAGCGCAAGCTGGGCGGCATCCTGATCGAGACGGTGCCGGCCGGCGAGCAGCGCATGGTGATTGTCGGCATCGGCCTCAATATCAGCAGCCCGCCGGGCGGCAGCGCCGATGTGCCCTTCCAGACCGGCTATGCCAGCCTGGATGAGCTGCAGCCGGGCATCAGCGCCCCCGAGGCCCTGGCCCGCATCGCCCGGCCGCTGGTCGAAGCCCTGATCGCCTTCGGGCGCCACGGTTTTGCCACCCATGCGGCGCGTTATGCCCGGCGTGACCTGCTGGCCGGCAGGCCGGTGACGGCCGGCGCGCTGGAAGGCGTGGCGCGCGGCGTCAACAGCCAGGGCGAACTACTGCTGGAGACGGCAGCCGGCCTGCAGACCGTGGTGGGCGGCGAGGTCAGCGTGCGCCTGGCCGCGCCACCTGGCGGCGGTCGTTGAACGCTGCGCCGCCGCCCGAGCTCAACCGCTAGCCAGCCAAACCCCCATCCATGTTGCGTGCCCTGGTCGTCCTGCTTGCTGTTGCGAATCTGCTTGCCTTTGCCTGGAGCCGGGGCTGGCTCGGGGGTGATGGCGAGGTGGGGCAGCGCGAGCCGCAGCGCCTGCAGCAGCAAAGCCAGCCCGAACGCCTGACCCTGCTGTCACCCCAGGCCGCCACCGATCTGCAGCAGCGCAGCTGCCTGGAGCTGGGCCCCTGGACCGGCGAGACGCAGCTGCGCGAGGCCCTCAGCGGGCTGGAACGCCTGGGGCTCAGCAGCGCTGACTGGCAGTTGGGCAGTGTCGATCTGCCAGGCGTCTGGGCCGTCGCCACCGCGCCCATCGCCGACCGTGCCGCGCTGCAGCGCAAGGAAGAGGTCTACAAGCGCAACAAGCTGGACTACAGCCTGCTGGCCGGCCAGTCCGGCGACGCCGCGGCCAGCTTGCTGCTGAGCCGCCATGCCAGCGAGGCGGCCGCCAAAGCCGCCTTGGAGCAGCTGGGGCGGCGCGGCTTCCGCGATCTGCGCGTGCTGCAGCTGCAGGCCCCGCAGCAGCGTTTCAGCCTGCAGCTGCCGCGCGCCGACGGCCTGCTGAAGCGCCAGATCAGCGAGAGCCGCAACAAGGCGCTGCCGGGCAGCGCCGGGCTCAGGGCCTGCGCGGCCGCGGCGCCGGACGTAGCAGCGGCAAGCCGCTGAGCGTCGTTGCTGCGCCAGGCGCAGCCTCGCGGCGACGCTGCCTCGCCAGCCAGGCGCTGGCCGCCAGCAAGCCCAGCAACCAGGCCGGGCTGGCCGCACCGCCGCCACCGCCGGAGGCCGGGGCGGGTGCAGGCGATGGCGCCGGAGCGGGCGATGGGGCAGGCGCGGGCGTGGCCGCAGCCACCGCCGCGGCGGCATCCAGCATGCCGGCGCCGCAGGTGCTGGTGGTGCAGTAGCACTCCAGCTGTTCGGCTGCGCTGGGTGCCTGGCAGCTCGGTGTGCCGGCCGTTGCACCGCTGGTCGGAAAGCCGCGCACCGTCGAGACCAGCAGGCTTTTCACCTGGGTCGGTGTCAGCGCGGGCTGCTGGCTCAGCATCAGCGCGACGACGCCGCTGACCAGGGGGGCCGAGAAGCTGGTGCCCACCGAAGCGCTGCCGCCGGTGTAGCTGTCGTCACCGGCCACCGGGCCCTGACTGCCGCGGTTGGTGGTGCTGTACATCGGATACAGGCAGGGGCCTGTGCCATTGACCCAGGCCTCGCCGCAGTTGCCGCCGGGCGCGCTCAAGCTCACCTGCGGGCCGATGCTGGAGAAGCCCACCTTGGAGCCCACATGGCGCAGGCCGGCCACCGTGATCACGCCGTTGCAGTTGCCGGGCACCCCCACCGCCTCGCCGGCCGAGTTGCCGGCCGCCACCACCACCACGGTGTTGCGGGCATTGGCCTCGGCGATCACCTGGTTGTAGAAGCTGGAGCAGGTGCCGGCGCCGCCCAGGCTGAGGTTCAGCACCCGGGCCGGATGGGCGTTTGTCGCGACACCGGGCAGCGCGCCGCCCGAGGCCCAGCGCATGCCGGCGATGATGTCGGAGTCATAGCCGCCACATTTGCCCAGCACCCGCACCGGCAGGATCTTGGCGCCCCAGGCCACGCCAGCCATGCCCAGCCCGTTGTTGCTGACCGCGGCGACCAGGCCGGCCACGCGGGTGCCATGCCAGGAGCTGCTGCCCACATCGTCGTTGGTGCATTGGCTGCCGAAGGTGCCCGCGCTGATATCGGCCTGGCTGACCCAGTCGCCGGGGTCGGAGGCATCGGCATCGTGGCCATCGCCATCGTTGGCAATCGCCAGACCGCGGGCATCGGCGCTGCTGTAGGCGACGAAGTCGTAGCCGCCGACGATATTGGCGGCCAGGTCCGGATGGTCCTTGCGCACGCCTGTATCGAGCACCGCCACGACGATGCTGCTGCCGGTCGTGCGGTCCCAGGCCGCCGGCGCATTGATGCTGGAGACCACCTCGCCGGCCGGTGCCTTCAGATACCACTGGCCCACCGCCGGGCCGCTGCCGCCCACCGTCGTATAGGCCGGGTCGTTGGGCAGCAGGGTGTGGCGGCGCAGCTGGTCGACCACCACCTCCTCGACCTCGGGATCGGCCGCCAGGCGCTGGGCCAGCGCCGCCGAGCTGAGACCCTGGGCGCGCACGACCTGGGTGCGGGTGTCCAGGCTCAGGCCGGCCTGCAGGCCGCTGCCGTCCTGCAGGCCGGTGCGCAGCGCCAGCGCATGGGCACGCTGCTGCGCCAGCTCGGCCACCTCGGCGCTGCTGGAGCGCAGCGCCATCGGCTTGGCCAGCACCGAGGGCGCGGCGGCCTTGAAGCGCACGATGACGCGCCCCTGAGGCTCGGCCTGGGCCAGCGCCAGCGGGCTGGCCAGGACATAGAGGGCGGCGGCCACCGCCGTCAGGCGCAGGCCGGTGGAGGACAGGGCAAGGCGCTTCATGATGGGATCGGGCTCCATGAATCTGGCTCAGGACTGAGCCGCAGTGTAGGGCGCGGCGGCGCGGCCTGCTGGCCCAGACGGGCCCGCCCCGGCCCAGCAGCGCAAAAAAAAGCCGACCCCGCAACGAGGGTCGGCTCAGGCGCTGGCCCGGCCAGCGCACGGCAGTCGCGGTCTGCTTACTTGGCGATGACGCGCACCATCTCCAGCACCTTGTTCGAGTAGCCCCACTCGTTGTCGTACCAGGCCACCACCTTGACGAAGGTGCCGTCCAGAGCGATGCCGGCATCGGCGTCGAAGATCGAGGTGCGAGCATCGCCACGGAAGTCGGTGGCCACCACCTTGTCCTCGGTATAGCCCAGCACGCCCTGCAGCGCGCCCTGGCTCTGTGCCTTCATCTCGGCGCAGATTTCGGCATAGGTGGCGGCGTTGTTCAGCTCCACGGTCAGGTCAACCACCGAGACGTCCGAGGTCGGCACGCGGAAGCTCATGCCGGTCAGCTTCTTGTTCAGCTCGGGGATGACCACGCCCACGGCCTTGGCGGCACCGGTGCTGCTGGGGATGATGTTCTCCAGGATGCCGCGACCACCGCGCCAGTCCTTGTTGCTGGGGCCGTCCACGGTCTTCTGCGTCGCGGTGGCGGCATGCACGGTGGTCATCAGGCCGCGCTTGATGCCCCACTTGTCGTTCAGCACCTTGGCCACGGGCGCCAGGCAGTTGGTCGTGCACGAAGCATTGGAGATGATGGCCTGGCCGGCGTAGCTCTTGTCGTTGACGCCGTAGACGAACATCGGCGTGTCGTCCTTGGAGGGTGCCGACATGATGACCTTCTTGGCACCGGCGGCCAGGTGCTTCTCGGCGCCGGCCTTGTCCAGGAACAGGCCGGTGGCCTCGACGACGATGTCGGCGCCGACCTCGTTCCACTTCAGCGCGGCCGGGTCGCGCTCGGCGCTCAGGCGGATCTTCTTGCCGTTGACGACCAGGGTGTTGCCCTCGACCGAGACCTCGCCGTCGAAGCGGCCGTGCACGCTGTCGTACTTCAGCATATAGGCCAGGTAGTCGGGCTCCAGCAGGTCGTTGATGCCCACCACCTCGATTTCCTTGAAGTTGGCGATGGCAGCGCGGAACACCATGCGGCCGATGCGGCCGAAGCCGTTGATACCGATCTTGATCGTCATGACGAGAAGCTCCTTGAAATGGAAAGGATTGCTGGAAAGCTCGATGCGGGCAGGGGCAGCACGGGAGGCGGCCGGCGCGAATTGGCCGCTATTTTGCCCGCAATGGCGCAGCCATCCTTTGCGCCATTCCAAGAGCCGGCAAAAAGCAGGTCCCGGCGCCTCAGGAACCCGCCGCACGGCGGCGGGTGTCCAGCACGGTGCAGGGCACGTCGATCACCAGCCGTTCGCCCATCAGCTGCGCCTGCATACTGGCCGGTGCCTTGAAGCTGGCGCGGCCCAGCCAGGCCATGAACTCGCTGCGGTTGATATCCGATGCACCGATCTGCGCCAGCTGATTGTCCAGGGCCGGCCTGCGATAGCTCATATGCAGCTGAAAGGGGCAGGCCATGGTCTTGAAGTCGAAAAAGGCCGGGGCCAGCTCCATCAGCGGCAGTAGCTCGCGCAGCGTCCATTGCCGCTTGGTCAGCACCTTGCTGTCGGCACCGGTGGGCACCAGGCGGAACAGCTGCTCGAAGGACTGCCGGCGGTCGCTCGCCCGGCGGCAGGGCATCCGGTACTGGGCAGCATGCGCAGACACCAGACTCTCGAATGCGCCGGATGCATTGCTGTAGCGCATTTTGAGCTGGGGCGGCTGGGCGCCATCGCCCTCGAAGCTGAACTGCAGCACCACATGGCTAACGCGATGGTCGCGCACCCTCGACGAAGCCTCGGGCGGCGTGGCGGGCATGATCAGGCAGTCTGGTTCCGGCTCGGCCGGCGCATCCGACTCGACCAGGCGCAAGGGCCGGCCCTCGGCATCGGCCAGCGCATCGAACTCGAACTCCTGCACCGCCGTCACCGTACCCATGGCGGGCGTCAGACAGGGCAGACGGTAGCTTTGCAGATAGGCTTTCAGCGCCAGGTCCAGCGCCGGGCTGACCATATAGGCCAGCGGCGTGATCGTGGGCGGCTGGTCGGGCCGCTCAAAGCTCAGCTTGACCCGGGCAAAACCGCCACCACCCTCCTCGGCCGACGCCGGCGGCAGTTGCAGCGGCTCGGCGCGGCGCTGCAGACATTGCAGGGCCTCGACGGCGGCTGGATCAGGCAGGCGCCTGACTTCTTCTGCCGGCGCGAGACCTGCGGTGCCGAGCAGCAGCGCCGTCATGGTGCGTCGCCAGCGACCGAATCGTTTCACCCCTGGATGGTTCATCCCATGCTCCCCTTGAAGTTACGAACGCAAGGGGCCTCATCCACGAGGCTGCGACGGCAAAGCCCGACCAGGCCAGCCGCCACAAGCATCTCACCACCCGGCTTCTCTGTGCCGGTGTGGCAAGCCCCTCCCTAGGTCGGCCGGTGGCACGCATTCAGCGTGCGCACCGGACCACCGTGCGCAGTATTGCCGAGCGATACCGGCCCGCAAGCGGGCTTTCACCCAGACTCAGGCCTTGCGGGCTTTCAAGCGGGCCTTGCCCAGCACCACCTTGACCGTGTCCGCCACGTTCTCGGGCGTGAAGCCGAAGTGCTTGAACAGCACCGGGGCCGGGGCCGATTCGCCGTAGCTGTCGATGCCGACGACGGCCGCGCAGCCGTACTTCCACCAGAAGTCGCTGACGCCCATCTCCACCGCGATGCGCGGCAGGCCGGCCGGCAGCACGCTCTTCTTGTAGGCGGCGTCCTGGCGATCGAAGACATTGGTCGAGGGCACCGAAACCACCCGCACCGCGATGCCGTCCTTGGCCAGCTGCTGCTGCGCATGCAGGGCCAGCTGCACTTCGGAGCCGCTGGCCATGATCACGGCCTGGGCCTTCTTCTTCAGGCCCACCTCGCTGGGTTCGGCCAGCACATAGGCACCCTTGGCGATATCGTCCACCGCGGTCTTGGGCGCATAGGGCAGGTTCTGGCGCGACAGCGCCAGCACGCTGGGGCGGGCCGCATTGGCGATGGCCATGGTCCAGGCCACCACGGTCTCGGTGGTGTCGGCCGGGCGCCAGACATCCAGGCCCGGGATCAGGCGCAGCGAGCTGACATGCTCGATCGACTGGTGCGTCGGGCCGTCCTCGCCCAGGCCGATGGAGTCGTGGGTGAACACGTGGATCACGCGTTGCTTCATCAGCGCCGCCATGCGGATGGCGTTGCGGCTGTAGTCGCTGAAGGTCAGGAAGGTGCCGCCGTAGGGGATGTAGCCGCCGTGCAGCGCGATGCCGTTCATGATGGCGGCCATGCCGAACTCGCGCACGCCGTAATTGATGTGGCGGCCGCCGTTGCTGGAGCCATCGGCCTCCAGGCGGAAGGCCGGCGTGCTCTTGGTGTTGGTCAGGTTGGAGCCGGTCAAATCGGCCGAGCCGCCCAACAGCTCGGGCACGGCGGCGGTGAAGGCCTCCAGCGCCAGCTGGCTGGCCTTGCGGCTGGCCACGGTCTCGGCCTTGCCATGGGCGGCCACCACCGCGTCGACGGCCACCTGGGCGAAGTTGGCCGGCAGCACGCCGGCCATGCGGCGTGCCAGCTCGGCGGCCAGCTCGGGGAAGGCGGTGGCGTAGGCGTCAAAGCGCTCGTCCCAGGCCTGCTCCAGCGCCGCGCCCTTGGCCTTGGCGTCCCAGCCGGCATAGACCTCGGCGGGGATCTGGAAGGGCTCGTGCGTCCAGCCCAGTGCCTCACGGGTCAGCTTGATCTCCTCGCCGCCCAGCGGTTCGCCATGGGCCTTGGCGGTGTTG
Source organism: Burkholderiaceae bacterium (assembly GCA_041920215.1). Lineage (GTDB taxonomy): Bacteria > Pseudomonadota > Gammaproteobacteria > Burkholderiales > Burkholderiaceae_C > JAYRSJ01. Next base: position 138,727 of record JAYRSJ010000004.1, read on the forward strand.
GCACGGTTGGGCGAGCCCTTGCCGATATGGGTCTTGGCGATGATCAGCGTGGGCTTGGCCGTGCTCTGCTTGGCCTGGGCGATGGCAGCGTCCACCGCGTCCACATCATGGCCGTCCACCGGGCCGATCACGTCCCAGCCATAGGCGGCGAAACGCTGGGCGGTGTTGTCGATGAACCAGGGCGCCACCTGGCCGTCGATCGAGATGCCGTTGTCGTCGTAGATCGCGATCAGCTTGTTGAGCTTCCAGGCACCGGCCAGCGAGCAGGCCTCGTGGCTGATGCCCTCCATCAGGCAGCCATCGCCGAGGAAGACGTAGGTGTGGTGGTCGACGATGGCGTGACCCTCACGGTTGAACTCCTTGGCCAACATCTTCTCGGCCAGCGCCAGGCCCACCGCATTGCTGATGCCCTGGCCCAGCGGGCCGGTGGTGGTCTCGACACCGGGGGTGATGCCCACCTCGGGGTGGCCGGGGGTCTTGCTGTGCAGCTGGCGGAAGGCCTTCAGCTCGGCCATCGGCAAGTCGTAGCCCGTCAGATGCAGCAAGGCATAGATCAGCATCGAGCCATGGCCGTTGGACAGCACGAAGCGGTCGCGGTCGGCCCATTGCGGATTGGCCGGGTTGTGGCGCAGATGGCGCCCCCACAGCGCGACGGCGATCTCGGCCATGCCCATGGGCGCGCCGGGATGGCCGGAATTGGCCTGCTGCACGGCGTCCATCGCCAATGCGCGGATGGCATGGGCCATCAGGGTGGGGTTGCTTGCAGCAGCGGTATCGGCCATGGTGGGAGGAGGTGGAGTTGCGGGGTAAACCCGGCATTTTACCGACGCCCGCAAGGGCCACCGGATTGACCCAGAGCAAGACCGCCGGACGCCCGCCCTGGCACGCTGCGTCCATCCCAGGAGACAAGCCATGAACACCCCCCTGCCCCTGAGCCTGCGCATCATCCGCGACGAGCACCGCGCGCTCGCTGCCATGCTGCGCTCCATCCCGCTGCTGCTGGCCGAGCACCGACGCCATGCCAGCCTGCCGGACTTCGGGGCGCTGCGCGCGATGCTCTTCTATGTGGACGAGTTCCCCGAGCGCCTGCACCACCCCAAGGAAAGCGAGCTGCTATTCCCCAAGCTGCGCGCCAGGGCGCCCGAGCTACGCGACACGCTGGACAAGCTGGACGAGGACCATGGCCGCGGCGAGCGCGCGATCCGCGAGCTGGAACACAGCCTGCTGGCCTTCGAGATGCTGGGCGAGGCGCGGCGCAGCCGCTTCGAGCAGCAGGCCGAGCGCTATGTCGATCTCTATCTGCAGCATATGGAGTTGGAGGAGCGCGAGATCCTGCCGCTGGCCCAGCGCATGCTCCAGCCCGAGGACTGGGCCGAACTCGACGAGGCCTTCGCCGCCAACCGCGATCCGCTGACCGGCCATGCGCCCGATGCGAGCTACGAGGCGCTGTTCCAGCGCATCCTCCACGCCCTGCCCGCACCGCTGGGCCTGGCCGAGCCCCTGGCGAAGTGATATTTTCACGCTATCCCGTCAATCAACTACCGATCATTTGTATCGTTTTAATCATTTTCTAGCAAACTAAGGCTCTCAGCAGCGCCGCCGACGGCCCCAGACCCGCGGCGCTCGGACCAGGAGAGCCGCTTTGGAAACCGCCACGCCGCCGCGCAGCGCCACGATTCTGTTCGTCGATGACGAGCCCTCGATCCTGGCCGCCCTGCGCCGCCTGTTCAGGCCCCAGGGCTACCGCGTGCTGCTGGCCGAGTCCGGCGCCGCCGGCCTGGACCTGCTGGCGCAGGAGTCGGTCGATCTGGTCGTCTCGGACATGCGCATGCCCGAGATGGACGGCGTGCAGTTTCTCGAGGCCGTGCGCCGCCACACCCCGGACGCGCTGCGCCTGCTGCTGACCGGCTATGCCGACATCGGCTCCACCATCGCCGCCATCAACCGCGGCGAGATCCATCGCTATATCGCCAAGCCCTGGGATGACCAGGACCTGCTGCTGGCGGTGCGCGAGGGCCTGGAGCGCCAGCAGCTGCTGCAGGAGAACCGCCGCCTGCTGGCGCTGAGCCAGCAGCACAACCAGGAGTTGCAGCAGCTCAATGCCGAGCTGGACCGCCGCGTGCAGGCCCGCACCGCCGAGCTGGAACAGGTCAACGCCATGCTGGGCAAGGCCTATGAGGAGCTGCACCAGCAGAACCTGCTGGCGATCAAGGTCTTCGCCGGCCTGCTGGAGCAGCGCGGTGGCAGCGCGCCGGGCTATGCCGAGCGGGTTGGCCGCAGCGCGCGCCAGCTGGCCGAGCGCCTGGGCCTGCCCGCGCAGACCCAGGAGGACTGCTATGTGGCCGGCCTGCTGCACGAGGTCGGCAAGATCGGCCTGCCCGACAGCCTGCTGCGCAAGCCGCTGTCCCTGATGAATGGCGAGGAGGCAGCCCGCTGGCGCCGCTATCCGCTCAGCGGCGAGGCCGCACTGATGCCGCTCGCCGGCCTGCAGCGCGCGGCCCGGCTGGTGCGTTGGCACCAGGAGCGCCTCGACGGCAAGGGCTTCCCCGACGGGCTGGCCGGCAACGCCCTGCCGCTGGCCGTCCAGGTGGTGGGCTTGGCCTGCACCTTCCACGGCCTGCAGTCCGGCCGCCTGGCAGAGCGCCAGCACAGCCCCGAGCAGGCCCAGCAAGCGCTCAGCCAGTCCGGCGGCAGCCGCTACAGCGAAGCCGTCGTGCAGGCCTTTGTCGCGCTCTGCCGCGAACAGCCGGCGGCAGCGCCCGGCGATCTGAAGCTGCGGGTGCAGGACCTGCGTCCCGGCATGCGGGTCGCGCGCGATCTGCTCAGCCCCCAGGGCAGCCTGCTGCTGGCGGCCGGCTTCGTGTTCGACGCGCCGGTGATCACCCAGCTACAGGAGCTGGTGCGCCGCGAGGCGCTGGACATCAGCCTGCATGTCCATCTGCCCGCTGACCCCTCACGAAAGGAAGCGCGATGAGCAAGCTGCGCATCCTGCTGGTCGATGATGAACCGGCCATCCTGCAGGCGCTCAGGCGCGTGCTGCGCCAATGCCCCGAGCTGGTGCTGGAGTGCTTCAGCGATCCGGCGGCAGCCCTGGACCGCGCCCGGGAATGCAGCTTTGCGCTGGCCATCGCGGACTACCGCATGCCCGGCCTGAACGGCGCGGCCCTGCTGGGGCAGCTGCGCCGGCTGCAGCCGGACTGCGCCCGCCTGATCCTGTCCGGCGACACCGACCGCCAGGGGCTGATGCAGGCCATCAACGAGGCGCATATCGCGCGCTTCATCGCCAAGCCCTGGGCCGAGCGCGAGCTGCTGGACAGCGTGCAGCAGCAGCTGCAGCGGCGTGCCGAGCGCCTGGAGGAACGCGCACTGGCCGAGCAGCAGCGCCTGCTGCTCGGCCAGCTGAGCGCCCAGGAGCTGGAGCTGGCGCGCCTGGAAAGGCTGGAGCCCGGCCTGACCTTCGTGCCGCGCAGCAGCGACGGCGCCTACCTGCTGGACTGGCGCGATACCGGCCGGGTCGGCCCATGAGCGCCCTGCTGTGCGCGCTGGACGCCAGCACCCGCGCCGCGCTGGAGGCGGTGGCCGCCCCCGTGCTGGTCCATGACGGCCAGGCCATCCTGTTCGCCAACGACGCGATGCAGCGTCTGCTCGGCCATACGCTGGAGGCCCTGCAGGCGATGGCGGTCGACGCCTGGGCCAGCCCCGGCTGCCGCCACAGCCTGCGCCAGTACGGCCAGCGCTGCCTCGGCGACGCAGCCGCCCTGCCCACGCTGGAGATCGAGGCCCTCAGCAGCAGCGGCGCGCTGCGCCATCTGGAGCTCAGCGCCCGCCGCCTGCAGGCCGAGGGCCGGCCGCTGGTGCTGCTGAGCGGCCAGGACCTCAGCGATATGCGCCATGTGCAGAACAGCCTGCTGGAGCTGGGCCGGGTGATGCACCAGATCGTCGAGAACGCGCCGGTGCCCACCTTCGTGATCGACCGCGAGCACCGCGTCACCCACTGGAACGCCGCCTGCGCCAAGCTCACCGGCCTGCCTGCCTACCAGGCCCTGGGCAGCACCGAGGTCTGGCGCGCCTTCTACACCGAGAAGCGGCCGCTGATGGCCAATCTGATCGTCGACGGCGCCCTCGGCGCCGACGCTGGCGAAGCGCCACTTCCCGGCAAGCCGGTGCAGCGCTCGCGCTTCTCCGCCCAGGGCTTCGAGACCGAGGAACTGGTGCCCTTCGGCAACGGGCAGGCGCGCTGGATCTTCGCCACCGCGGCACCGCTGCTGGACATCAATGGCCAGGTGATGGGCGCGGTCGAGACCCTGCAGGACGTGACCCAGCGCCGCAACGCCGAGGAGGCGCTGCGCCGCCATCAGGCCGAGCTGGAGCAGAAGGTGGCGGCGCGCACCGCAGAGCTGCTGCTCAGCAATCATGAGCTGGAGGCCTTTCTGGAGAACGCCTCGGTGGGCATCATCTCCACCACCAAGAACCGCATCCTGCGCAGCAACCGCAAGTTCGCCGACATCTTCGAGCTGGACGACCTCTGCCCCTATGGCTACGCGGCTCGCCACTTCTTCTGCAGCGGCGAGGACTATGCCGAGCTGGGCGCCATCGTGATGGACTCGCTGCACGCCGGCAAGTCCATGGTGCACGAGATGTATCTGCAAACCGCCCGGGGCCGGCGCATCTGGGTGCAGCTGATCGCCTATGCCAGCAATCCGGAGGCCCCCGACGACGGCGTCTGGTGGCTGCTGCAGGACCGCACGGAGGTGCTGCGCGCCCAGGAGGAGCTGGTGGCCAACTACCGCCGCATCCGCGAAAGCAATGCGCGCCTGGCTGAGGCCCAGAGCCAGCTGCTGCAGTCCGAGAAGATGGCCTCCATCGGCCAGTTGGCCGCCGGCGTGGCCCATGAGATCAACAACCCGATCGGCTTCGTCAACTCCAATCTGGGTTCGCTGCGCCGCTATGTCGAGGGCATGCTGGGCCTGCTGCATGCCTACCAAGCCCGCGAGACCGAGGCCAGCGCGACCGATGCCGAGCTGCAGCGGCTCAAGCAGGCGGCCGATCTCGACTACATGGCCGAGGACCTGCCGGCCCTGCTGGACGAAAGCGAGGAGGGCCTAAGCCGGGTGCGCAAGATCGTCCAGGACCTGAAGGACTTCTCGCGCGTCGACCATGCGGACTGGCAGGAGTCCGACATCAATGCCGGCATCGAGTCCACGCTCAATATGGTGCGCCACGAGCTGCGCTTCAAGGCCGAGATCCGGCGCCACTACGGCCAGCTGCCGCTGGTGCGCTGCCTGTCCGGCCAGCTCAACCAGGTCTTCATGAACCTGATCGTCAACGCCGGCCACGCGATCGGCCAGCAGGGCCAGATCACCATCACCACCGACCTGGTCAGCGGCGCCGGGGGCGACTGGGTCTGGATCGAGGTGGCCGACAACGGCTGCGGCATGACGCCCGAGCTGCAGCGCCGCATCTTCGAGCCCTTCTTCACCACCAAGCCGGTGGGCTCGGGCACCGGGCTGGGGCTGTCGCTGTCCTTCTCCATCGTGCAGAAGCATGGCGGTCGCATCGAGCTGGACTCGGCGCCCGGCCAGGGCACCCGCTTCAAGGTCTGGGTGCCGGTGGGCGGACCGCCACGCGATGGCGCAGGAGTCAGTACACTCGCCGCCCCATGCGAGCCCTGATCCTCGCGGCCGGGCGCGGCGAGCGCCTGCGGCCGCTGACCGACACCTGCCCCAAACCCCTGCTGACCGTGCGGGGCAAGCGCCTGATCGAATGGCATATCGAGCGCCTGGCCGCGGCCGGCGTGCGCGATATCGTCATCAACTGCGCCTGGCTGGAGCGGCAGTTTCCGGCCGCGCTGGGCGACGGCAGACGCTGGGGGCTGCGCCTGCACTACTGCTTCGAAGGCCGCGACTTCGGCGGCGCGCTGGAGACCGCCGGCGGCATCAAGAACGCGCTGCCGCGGCTGACGGCCGAGGGCGATGCCGCCTTCTGGGTGATCTCGGGCGATGTCTTCCTGCCCGAGTTCCGCTGCGAGGCCGCCGTGGCCCAGGCCTTTGCGGCCGACCCGCAGCGCCTGGCCCATCTCTGGCTGGTCGACAGCCCGGCCCACAAGCCCCAGGGCGATTTCGCGATCGACGCGCAGGGCCTGGCCCGGGCGCAGGGCTCGCCGCGCCTGACCTGGAGCTGCATCGGCCTGTTCAAGCCGGCCCTGTTCGAGGGCCTGCCGGCCGGCCAGTCCGCGCCGCTGCGGCCCTGGCTGGATGCCGGCATCGCCGCCGGCCGGGTCAGCGCCGTCCGCTATGCCGGTCCCTGGACCGATGTGGGCACGGCCGAGCGTCTGGCCGAGGTGAATCGCGGTTAGCGCAGGCTGACAGCCGGGCCTAGTGGCCGCGCCGCAGCACCGTCAGCTCACCCGACTGCAGCCAGGCCTTGCTGGGCGGATGCTTGCGCAGCGCCGCTTCGTCCAGGCTGCCGGCGTCCAGCACGCCCACCCAGGTGTTGCGGCCGCTGTGCTTGGCGGCATAGAGGGCCGCATCGGCCAGGTCCAGCGTGGCCGCCCAGTCCAGCGCGCGCGGATGCGCGGTGCTCAGCGGGAAGCAGGCAAAGCCCAGCGAGCAGCTGCGCTGCAGGCGGCTGCCATCGTCCAGCACAAAGGGCTGCTCGGCCACAGCCTGGCGGGCGCGCTCGGCCAGCTCGGCCGCATGGGCCCGCGCAGCGCCGCGGGCCACGATCAGGAACTCCTCGCCACCCCAGCGCACCAGATAGTCGGTCTCGCGGAACACCGGCGCCAGCCGGCCGCGCATCTGGCTCAGCACCGCGTCGCCGGCCGCATGGCCATGCTCGTCGTTGACGCGCTTGAAATCGTCGATGTCGATCAGAAAGAAGATCAGGTCGGGGTCGGCCGGCAGGCCCATGCCACGCGCCAGATTGTCGTAGCGGCGCTGCGCCATCGCCACATCGCCCTCGATGTGGCGGGTCAGGAAGCGCCGGTTGGCCAGGCCGGTCAGCGGATCGCTGAGGCTGCTGCGCTCCAGCGCGGCCGACTTCTCCGCCAGCGCCTGCGACAGCGACTCCAGCGCCCGCGTGCGCTCGCGCACCCGCTGCTCCAGGACCTGCTGGCGCTGGCGCAGCCAGCGGGTGCGCAGCTGCACCACCGCCCACAGCAGGCCGATGCCGGCCAGGGCCAGCAGGGCATGGAACCAGCTGCGCTGCCACCAGGCCGGCTCCACCACCAGGGGCAGGCTCAGCTCGTGCGGGCTCCAGATACCGGCTCGGTTGGTGGCACGCACCCGCAGCGTGTAGCGGCCCGGCGGCAGATTGCTGTAGCTGGCCAGGCGCTGACCCGCATGGTTATGCAGCCAGTCCTCGTCATAGCCCTGCAGCCTATGGGCATAGAGGCAATGCCCCGGCTCGCTGTAGTCCAGCGCGGCGAACTCGACGCTGACGCTGCGCTGCCCGGGCCGCAGCGTCAGCGCTGCCGCGTCCAGCGTCACGCGCCGGCCATCGATGCGCAGCTCGGACAGCACCAGCGGCGGCGCATAGCGCCAGCCGTCAAAGTCCTCGGCCTGCACCACCAGCAGGCCTCGGCTGCCGCCGAACAGCAGGCGGCCGTCGGCCAGCTTCACATAGGAGCGGAACCAGCCGGTGCCGAAATCGACGCCATCGGCCGGGCCCAGCTTGTCGATGCGGTCCTGCTGGCGGTCGTAGACATGGCTCTGGGTCCAGATGCGGCCCCGGCTGTCCTCCAGCAGATTGGCGCCGAAGGCCTCGGCCGCGCGGCCCAGGCGCTCGCTGATCCGCTCGAACGCGGCCTCCCGGCCGTCCCAGCTGAGCAGGCGGTGCAGGCCGCTGGCGGTGTCCACCCACAGGCGCTGCTCGCGGTCGATCAGCAGACCCACGATCGATGAGTGAGCCAGACCGGCCCCCAGGCGCTCGGCCACCGGCTGCAGCCCGCGCGCGCCCGGCGCCAGCCACAGCAGGCCGCTCTCGCCGCCGACCCATAGCGCACCGTCCGCGGCCTCGGCCAGCGCGTTGACATCGCCGCTGAGTGCCCGGCCATCGAGCAAGGCCAGGCGCTCGACACGACCCTGGCGGTGCACAAAGAGCCCGTCCTGCGTGCCTATCCAGAGCTCGCCCTGGCGGCCCGCCAGCAAGCGCCTGACCCGGCCCTGGCCGGCCTGCAGCCGCTGCACGACGCGCCGTTCGCGGTCCAGCTGCAACAGCCCGCTGTCATTGGCGACCCAGACCGCGCCGTCGCGGGTCTGGGCCAGCGCACTGACCCGGCCCCGGCCTATGCCCCGCTCGTCCTCGGCCGGCAGCGCGCCCGTCAGGCGCAGCTGCGCGTCCATGATGGCCACGCCGCGCTCGGCCGTGCCCACCCAGACCTCGCCGCTGTCCAGCTGCAGCAGGCTGCGCGCATTGGCCTGGGCGAAGATGCCGCCCTGGCTGCCGGCCTCCTCGCGCCGCACCCAGATGCTGGTATTGGCCGGGTTGTGGCGCTGCAGGCCGCCGCCATAGCTGCCGGCCCAGACCCAGCCGGCATGGTCGCGCAGCAGCGCCCGCACCTCGTTGCTGGCCAGGCCGGCCCGGCCCAGCGGCTGCTGGCGGATCAGGCGCTGCAGCCGGCCCTCGGCCAGCTCGCGCTGCTCGATGCCGCCGGCACGCCCGACCCAGATCTGGCCCGGCCGCGGCTCGACAAAGCTGTGCACCGAGCCGGCCACCTCGCTGCTGGCGGCCAGCAGCCGGGCGCTGCCGCTGGTGGGCTCGATCTGGGCCAGCCGGCCCTGCTGGGTACCGACCCACAGCCGGCCGTCGCTGGCCTGGTAGAGGGCCGAGATGATCTGGCCGGCCAGCTGCGGTGCCACCGGTTCGAAGCGCTGGCTGCCGGCCGGGCGCCGGCTCAAGCCCTGCCAGCCGCCCACCCACAGCGTGCCCTCGCGATCGACCAGCAGGGCCTGCACCCGGCCGTCCGCCAGGCCCTGCTCGCCCTGGCGTATATGGTCGAAGCGGCCGCTGACCGGATCCCAGCGGTCCAGCCCATGGCCGATGGTGCCGACCCAGATCGCGCCGTCGCGGTCCTCGGCCAGCGCCCGCAGCGTGCCCGGCGACACGCTGCGGGCGTCGTCGGCGCGGTGGCTGAAGATCTGGCTGCGGTGGCTGCGCGGATCGTGCACCGCCAGCCCGTCCGATTCGGTGCCTATCCACAGCCGGCCATCGCGGGCGCGCAGCAGCGCACGCACAAAGCCCAGCTGGGGCACGCTCTGGCCCGGCGCGCTGAGGCTGGAAAGGGGCCGGAAGCTGTAGCCGTCGTAGCGCACCAGGCCGGCCGCCGTGCCTATCCACAGAAAACCGGCCGGGTCCTGCGCCAGCGCCGAGACCACGCTCTGCGGCAGCGTCACCGCATCGCCCACCGTGTCGAAGCGCGGCTCGGCCAGCGGATTGACCGCGGGCAGCGCCGCAGCCAGGGCCTGGACCTGGCTGCGCGTCGCCGTCGGCACGGCGAGGCACAGCAACAGGACGATGGACAGCAGCGCGCGCACAAGCATGGCTGCAGATGCTAAGCGCAGCAGCGCCAGGCAGAGCCTCGGCCTCAAGCCACTGTTGTGCGCCCGCTCAAGTCCCGGGCGCTGATCGCACGACCTGCAGCGTGCCGCTGTCCAGCCACTGCGCCGGGGCCCGGGCGCCCTGGCGCAGCAGCTCGGCCTCGGCCGGGCGGGCCGGCGCCAGCACGCCCACCCAGCGGTTGCGCCCCTGCTGCTTGGCCTGGTAGAGCGCCGCGTCGGCCAGGCCCAGCGTCGCAGCCCAGTCGAGCGCGCGCGGCTGGCTGCTCTGCAGCGGGAAGGCGGCGAAGCCGATCGAGCAGCTGATCGCCAGGCTCTGGCCGGCCGCGCCCAGCTCGAAGGCCTGGCCGCTGACCGCCAGGCGGGCCCGCTCGGCCAGTTCCGGCGCATGGGCGCGGGTGCTGCCGCGCGCGACGATCAGGAACTCCTCGCCGCCCCAGCGCACCAGATAGTCGGTCTCGCGGAACACCGCCTCCAGGCGCGCGCGCATCTGGCGCAGCACCGCATCGCCGGCCGCATGGCCCCAGCGGTCGTTGATGGTCTTGAAGTAGTCCATGTCCAGCAGGAAGAACAGCAGATCGCTGTCCGGCGCCGGCGCCTGGCCCTGGCGCTGCGCCTCCTCGTGCTGGCGCAGCACCCGCGCCACCTCGGCGTCGATCTGCTGGGCCAGGAAGCGGCGGTTGCGCAGGCCGGTCAGCGGGTCGCTGAGGCTGGCCTCCTCCAGCGCCAGGCTCTTCTCGCGCAGCTGGGCCGACACCGCCTCCAGCGCCTCGGTGCGCTCGCGCACCTTGGCCTCCAGCTCATGCTGGCGGCGCTGCAGAAAGCGGGTGCGCAGCTGCACCACCGCGGTCATCGCGAGCAGCAGGGCCACCAGCGTCAAGACCTGACCCCAGGCGCTCTGCCACCAGGCCGGCTGCTGGCTGATGGGCAGGCTCAGCTCCTGCGGACTCCAGGCGCCGGCGCGGTTGCTGCCCTGCACCCGCAGCCGGTACTCGCCCGGCGCCAGGCCGCTGAGGCTGACCGCCCGGTAGCCCGGCTCGACCTCGATCCAGTCGCTGTCGCGGCCTTCCAGCCGGTAGCGGTAGCGGTTGCTCAGCGGGCTGCTGAAGTCCAGCGCGGCGAACTCCGCCGTCAGCGCCTGGCCGGGCGCCAGGCTCAGCGGCGCGTCGGCGCTGCCGCGCGCCACCCGCTGGCCGCCGATGCGCAGCGCGGTCAGGGCCAGCGGCGGCGCGAAGGTCCAGGGCCTGAAGCGCTCGGGCTCGACCACCAGCAGCCCGGCGCTGCCGCCGAACAGCAGCCGCCCGTCGGGCAGCTGGGCATAGCTGCGGAACCAGCTGGTGCCCAGATCGGCGCCGTCCTGCGGGGTCAGCGCATAGAAGCTGCGCTGCTGCGGGTCGAACATCGCGCGCTGGGTCCAGAGCCGGCCGCGCGCGTCGCTGAGCAGATTGGCGCCAAAGGTCTGGCCGCCGAAGCCCAGCTGCTCGGCCACCGCCTCATAGCCGCCGCCATCGCTGCGGCGCCAGTCCCGGGCCCGGAACAGGCCGGCATTGGTGTCGACCCAGAGCTGCTGCCGCGCATCCAGCAGCAGGCCCAGCACCGAGGAGCGCGGCAGCTCGGCGCCGGCCTCGCTCAGGGCACCGCTCCCTGGCGCCAGCCGGTACAGGCCGAACTCGCTGCCCACCCACAGCGCACCGTCCGGCGTGCCCAGCAAGGTGTTGATATTGCCGCCCAGCGGGCGCGCATCGGCCAGGTCCAGGCGCTGGAGGCTGCCTGTGGCGTCGCGCCGGAACAGGCCGTCCTCGGTCCCTATCCACAGCTGCCCGGCCGGACCCGGCAGCAGGCGCCGGATGCGGCCGCGGCCCACCGTCTGGCTGCCCAGCAGGCGCTGGGTGGCGCTGAAGCGGTACAGCCGGGCGTCATTGCCCACCCAGACGCTGCCGTCCTCGGCCTCGGCGATCGCGCCGATCAGGCCGCCGCTGAAGCCGCCCGGGCCGGGGCCGCCGGGCTTGAGCATCCCCAGCGGCCGCAGCTGCGCGTCCAGCAGCGCCACGCCCTGCTCGGGCAGGCCCAGCCAGACCTGGCCGTTGCGCAGCACCGCCATGCTGCGCACATCGGCCTCCAGCAGCTGGCCGTCGGCCGTCTCCAGCTGGCGCAGCATGCTCAGGCCGCTGTCGTTGGCGTTGTGGCGCTGCAGACCGCCGCCGAAGGTGCCCACCCACATCCAGCCGGCATGGTCGCGCCACAGCGTGGCCACGCTGTTGGCACCCAGGCCCCAGGGCTTGCGCGGATCGCGCCGCAGCAGCTGCAGCAGCGCCCCGTCGCTGACGCGCCGCCGCTCGATGCCCGCCGTGCGGCCCAGCCAGATTTCGGCGCCCTCGCCCTTATCCAGACGAGCCAGCGCATAGTAGGCCGAGGCCGAGCGGCCGCTGCTGCCGCCGCGATCCAGCCAGCGTGCGCTGCCATCACCCAGCTCGATGCGGGCCAGGTCACCGCTGCGGGTGCCCACCCACAGGCTGCCGTCGCCGGCCTCGCCCAGCAGGCTCACCACCTGGCCGGCCAGGCCCTCGGCGCCGGGCGCGGAGAACACCGGCTCGCAGCGCGCCTCGGCCAGCCGGCAGCGCGCCAGGCCGTTCCAGCTGCCGACCCAGAGATCGCCGCGCGCATCGACCAGCAGGGCCTGGATGCGCGCATCGGGCAGGCCCTGCGCGGTGCCCAGCCGGGCCTGCTGCCGCTGCTGGCTGTCGTAGGCGATCAGGCCGGCGCCCAGGGTGCCGACCCAGACCCGGCCGCTGCTGTCCTGGGCCAGCGCGCGCACGGTGGCGCCGGCGCTGTCCAGCTGGGTCCAGCGCTCCTGGGCCGGATCGAAGCGGGCCAGGCCGGCGCTGTCGGTGCCTACCCAGAGGCTGCCGTCGCCGGCCGCCAGCAGGCTGCGCACGAAGCTGGTGCCGCGGCGCGGCCCGGGTGCGCTGGCCGAAATGCCGCCGCCGGCGCCCGGCATCTCCACCGCCCGCAGCTCGTAGCCGTCGTAGCGCAGCAGGCCGGCGCTGCTGCCTATCCACAGCAGGCCGCTGCGGTCCTGGGTCAGTGCGGTGACCACGCCGTCGGGAATGCGGCTGGCGTCGCCGATGCTCTCGAAGCGCGGCTCGGCCGTCTGGGCCCCTGCTGCGATCAGCAGGGCCAGACAGCCGGCCAGCCAGCGATTCAGCAGACGCAGCACGAGCCCGGCACCCGCCGCTAGCGCGCCAGCGGCTTGCAGATCGCGTCGATGCGCTCGACCACCTCGTCCGTCAGGCGCGGCGCGAGCTGCAGCGCGCCGAGGTTGTCCTCCAGCTGCGCCAGCTTGCTGGCGCCCAGGATCACGCTGGAGACCCGCGGGTTCCGGTTGACCCAGGCGATGGCCAGCTGGGCCATCGTGCCGCCCAGCTCGGCGGCGATGTCCTGCAGCTGGGCCACCGCGGCATTCCTGGCCGCATCGGTCAGCTGCTCGCGCATCCAGGCCATGCTCTCCAGCGCGCCGCGGCTGCCGTCGGGCACGCCGTGGCGGTACTTGCCGGTCAGCAGTCCCGAGGCCAGCGGGCTCCAGGTGGTCAGGCCCAGGCCGATGTCCTCGTAGAGCCGGGCGTATTCCTGCTCGACCCGCTGGCGGTGGAACAGGTGGTACTGCGGCTGCTCGACCACCGGCTTGTGCAGATGGTGGCGCTCGGCGATCTGCCAGGCCGCGCGGATCTCGTCGGCGCTCCACTCGCTGGTGCCCCAGTACAGGGCCTTGCCCTGGCGGATGATGTCGCTCATCGCCCAGACGGTCTCCTCGATCGGGGTGTGCGGGTCGGGGCGGTGGCAGTAGATCAGGTCCACATGGTCCAGCTGCAGGCGCGCCAGCGAGGCGTCGATGGACTGCAGCAGGTATTTGCGGTTCAGCGTGTCCTGGCGGTTCGGCAGGCGCGGACTGCCGTTGGGCGCGCGCTCCAGGCCCCAGAAGAACTTGGTCGAGACCACATAGTTGAGCCGCGGCCAGCCCAGCTGCTTGAGGGCCGCGCCCATGATGCGTTCGCTCTCGCCCTTGGCATAGACCTCGGCGTTGTCGAAGAAGTTGATGCCGGCGTCCATCGCGGCGGCCAGCATCTCGGCGGCCGACTTGACGTCGACCTGGTTGTGATAAGTGACCCAGGAGCCCAGCGAGAGCTCGGAGACCTGCAGGCCGCTGCGGCCCAGACGACGGTATTGCATGGGTGTTGGCTGGCGGGGCCAGCGGTTTTGGCGATTGAAGTCGGCAAGATTAGCGGATCGCGCCGCCCGGCGCTGTCGACAAAGCGCCACCAGCGCACAAGCGATGCGCCTTGCGCCCCGCCGCCGCTGGTGCTGCCTCGTGCTGCCTTGTGCCGCCTAAATTCCCGCCCGCATCACCAGCGCAGCAGCCGCGGCCCCAGCAGCGCGCCCAGGCCGCCGGCCAGGCCCATGCCCAGGCTGTACCAGACGGCGACGAAGGCCGGCGAGATCTCGGTGCAGACCAGGGCATAGCCCAGTGCGCCGCAGGCGCCGGCCAGCAGGCCCAGGGCCAGGCCGGCCAGGCGCAGGCGGGTGGGGGCCAGCTGGCGCAGCGCCAGCATGCCGGCACCCAGCGCCGGCAGCGACAGCGCCAGCACGGTGCTGGGGCAGACCCACCAGGAATGGCCCAGCACCAGGGCCAGGCGCCGGCCCGCAGGCGCCTGGCCGAGCGCCAGGCCGCCGGCCAGCAGCATCAGTGCCACGATCAGGGCCAGGACCAGCGCCGCCTGGCGCGCCGCGGCAGCGGGCCGCGCCAGCCGGCCGGCCAGCCAGCCGGCCGCCCCCACCATCGCCAGCGCATAGCCGAACTTGAGCCACAGCCCGGGCTCGGCCAGCAGCGCGACCGGCACCGGCGCCGCCGTCTGCAGCGCCAGCAGCGCGGCCAGCAGCACGCCGGCCAGCGCCGCCGGGCCCAGGCGGCGCAGTACCGGCGCGGCCGGCGGTGGGGCAGCGCTGCGCGCCAGCAGCGCAATCAGGTCCTGGGTTTGCATACCGTCCTCACTCCTTGCGGCCCATGCCGGCGCCCTCGCGCCGCACCAGCTCGGCCAGCTTCTTCAATCCGCGGTGCACCTGCACCTTCAGCGCCGCCACCGAGACGCCGCTGCGCGCCGAGGCCTCGGCCATGCTGAGGCCCTCGATGCGGGTCAGCGCGATGGCGCGCTGCTGGGCCGCGGGCAGCTGGCCCAGCAACTGTTCCAGATCGCGCCGCGCCGGCGCCTCGTCGGCCGCCGGGGCGGCCAGCACCTCCTCCAGCCCGTCCAGCGGCTCGTGCAGGGCCTCGCGCCGGCCGCGCCGCCGCCACAGATCGACCAGCTTGTGGCGGGCGATCGCATGCACCCAGGCGCCCAGCGGCACGCCGGGTTCGTAGGTGGCGCGCTGCAGATGCAGCGCCAGCAGGGTTTCCTGCACCAGATCCTCCACATCGTCAGGACAGGACGCGGCCAGCCGCCGCGCGAAAAAAGCACGCAGGCGCCGCGCCAGCGCGCCCAGCAGCTCGCGGTAGGCGGCCTCATCGCCCGCCAGGCCGCGCTGCCACAGCAGTGCGGCCTGGCGCTCGAACAGGTCCGCAGCCGTGGCGGCGGCGGCGCCAGGCGTCGTTTCAGGCAAGGGCATCGCAAGCGGTCATGGGAGGCTAGTCGCTGCAGCCAGGCCGGCGGTTACAGCCGGGGCGGGAAATCTGCCGCGATTGTGGACGAGCCCGCGGCCTGCTGTGGGCCGCCGCGGCTCAGTCGGCGGAACGCAGCAGCTGCAGCTCGCCCGACGCCAGCCAGTCCTGCGCCGAAGGCCGGTTGGCCAGCGCAGCCTCGGCCCGCAACACGCCGGTCCAGGCATTGCGGCCGCGGCCCTTGGCCTCGTACAGCGCGGCATCGGCCAGGCTGATCGTCTCGCTCCAGTCCAGGGCGCGGGGCTGGGCGGGGATCAGCGGGAAGGCGGCAAAGCCGGTGGAGCAGCGCACCGACAAGGTCTGCCCGCCGGGCAGCGCGAAGGGCGCGGCGGCCACGGCCTGCCTCAGCCGCTCGCAGATCTCGGCCGCATGGCGACGGTCGCTGCCGCGCGCCACCACCAGGAACTCCTCCCCGCCCCAGCGCACCAGGTAGTCGCCGTCGCGGAAAGCCGGCCGCAGGCGCTCGCTCATCTGCTGGATCACCAGGTCGCCGGCGGCATGGCCGTGGGGGGGGGGGGGGGGGGGGGGGGGGGGGGGGGGGGGTGGGGCGGGCGCACTGTGGGGGGGCGGCGCGGGGGGCGGGCCCCGGGCCGG